>NZ_CP014545.1:832500-2086010 GCF_001586275.1 Sphingorhabdus sp. M41
AGGAGTGCAAGCTCTGAATTGAAGCCCGAGTAAACGGCGGCCGTAACTATAACGGTCCTAAGGTAGCGAAATTCCTTGTCGGGTAAGTTCCGACCTGCACGAATGGCGTAACGACTTCCCCACTGTCTCCAGGATATGCTCAGCGAAATTGAATTCTCCGTGAAGATGCGGAGTACCCGCGGTTAGACGGAAAGACCCCGTGCACCTTTACTGCAGCTTCAGAGTGGCATTAGGAAAGAATTGTGTAGAATAGGTGGGAGGCTTTGAAACTTGGGCGCCAGTCCGAGTGGAGCCATAATGTGAAATACCACCCTATTGTTTTCTGGTGTCTAACTTCGATCCGTTATCCGGATCAGGGACCCTCTGTGGCGGGTAGTTTGACTGGGGCGGTCGCCTCCTAAAGAGTAACGGAGGCGCGCGATGGTTGGCTCAGGACGGTTGGAAACCGTCTGTTAGAGTGCAATGGCATAAGCCAGCCTGACTGCGAGACTGACAAGTCGAGCAGAGACGAAAGTCGGTCATAGTGATCCGGTGGTCCCTCGTGGAAGGGCCATCGCTCAACGGATAAAAGGTACGCCGGGGATAACAGGCTGATGATTCCCAAGAGCTCATATCGACGGAATCGTTTGGCACCTCGATGTCGGCTCATCACATCCTGGGGCTGGAGCAGGTCCCAAGGGTTTGGCTGTTCGCCAATTAAAGTGGTACGTGAGCTGGGTTCAGAACGTCGCGAGACAGTTTGGTCCCTATCTGCCGTGGGCGTCGATAATTGAGAGGAGTTGACCCTAGTACGAGAGGACCGGGTTGAACATACCTCTGGTGTACCAGTCATGCCGCCAGGCGTGCAGCTGGGTAGCTATGTATGGACGGGATAACCGCTGAAAGCATCTAAGCGGGAAGCCTCCCTCGAGATAAGTTATCATAGAGTCGTGGAAGACCACCACGTTGATAGGCTGGGTGTGGAAGTGCGGTAACGCATGAAGCTAACCAGTCCTAATTACTCAATTCGCGCTTGTAGAATCCCGCCATCAACAACAATGTTGGAAAGCATTTTGTCGATGAACGGACAATTAAGCTCGGCCCATGGTCAACATGCACGGTATCAAACCCCGTGCATCATCTTGCCACATCGATTAAAAGACCCGTGATTACAGCTTATGCGCCTGCTTCATTGCTTGGTGGCCATAGCGCCTGTGCCCCACCCGATCCCATCTCGAACTCGGCCGTGAAACCAGGTTGCGCCGATGGTACTTTGTCTCAAGGCATGGAAGAGTAGGACGTCGCCAGGCATTGCAGCAGGCGCATAGACTATAGTCACGTGGAAATAACCCATTCACCTTTTCAAAAGCGGCCTGTCCCTCAAAGGGCCGGCCGCTTTTTTGATTCTCTGGACCGGCACATTAGCCAAACCAGAAACGTTGGCGCGGGATGGAGCAGTCCGGTAGCTCGTCAGGCTCATAACCTGAAGGTCGTAGGTTCAAATCCTACTCCCGCAACCAACAAACTCAATATATTCAAATCATTACAAGCCTCGCTGTCACCAGTGAGGCTTTTTTGCGTTCGACCTGTAAGCGTATAGGAAGCAGGATTGAGCGCCCTTATGGGCAACCGGGAGTAGGCTAGGCTTCGGCAATTCGGATAATCTGAAGGACATTGATAACGAACAGCTACTGGACCAGGTCGCGGCCGATATTCAGGAACTGATCAATCATCTCGGTATTTCGAAAGCCGAGATTGCCGGACAGACGATTGGAGCCGTCTTCGCTTTGCGCTTTGCTCGCGTCTATCCAGCCTCGGTCACCAGCCTGTTCGCCATTTCACGCGCGCCGGCATGGCGAGAAGAATGGGCGGCACAAATGCCAAAGCGTCAGCGCTTCATATTAGGCCTCGCCAAGCATATGCCGCAACTCTTGCCGCTCATCATGCGAGCCACGGTTGCCTTTATGGACAAGGGCCATGCAAAAAAACTGGTGCTTTCGTCATGCCAGATTAGCGCCGCGGATATGCAGGCTTTGAGAAATGCCGAAATTCTCGGGCTGATGGCCAAGGGATGTGAAGAAGGGCTGAAGCAGGATGTCGAGCCATTTTGCCGGGATTGCCAGCTGGCGATCATGGATTTTAGCGACGAAGCGAAGCTTCTGAAGAGGCCTTCTCACATTCTGCAGGGCGACCTCGATCAAATTGTAGACATATCGCAGTCCAAATATTTTGTGGCCAATGTTCCCGGTACGACACTGGAAATAGTCAAGGGAGCAGGACAGCTGCTGATATATAGCCACTGGGACCATGTCTTCAGAGCGATTAGAAAAAGCAAAAAGAACAGCAACTAATTGTGGCTTGTACCCAATATTGGGTATGACGGGTTTCGCCGGTCGAGCTATAGGATCCTTGGTCTGTGGAGCAGAGCCTATGCAAAAATATCTAGTCTGTGCGATTGTCTTGGCGGCCCTCTCCGGGTGCTCCGAAAACTCCCGTGCTTTTGACGAAGTTCCCGGCAATCGAGTCCAAATGGCGGAGCTGGCAAGCACAGATTCGAAAAGGAGCGATGCCGGCGGGCAGTCCCTCTGTCCCGACGACGGACCGGTCCTGCCTATGACAGGGATTTGCGAAGGCCGCGCGACCAATTATCTCAACATAGTAGATGGCGATGCACCGCAGCTTCCCGATAATTGCCACTGGTCGGTCAACGAAACCGCCGTAGCAGATCAACTTCTGCTCTATCTCGCCGCGACTTGCGATGGTAAAAAAGCCGAGCTTGGATTTGCTGGCGGCGCACATTTTGCCGAACTCAACCTGGCCTGGTCTGCGGTAGCGAATGAATCGCTGGAAGATACGGTTTTGATCCGCATTGGTAGCGCCGAACCCGGTCGCCCGTATCAAAATATCCTATTTTATGCTCAAGATGCGATGGATGATTCCGCCGCTGCCGAACAATGTATGGTCCGTCCGGCAGGAGTGGACGGATGGCCTGCCGACGCCATGGTCATTGATGTCAGCCCGGAAGAGGCGGCGAAAGCTCCAAGTGACGAACCGCGGACCGCTTGTGGCATGTTTGGACTTGATCAGGATAATTCGTCTTATTGGCGGGTGTTCCAGGGCTATAGCTGGTGGTTTCAGTTATCGCAGGATGCTTACCAGGATATAGATCCACGCTCCTTGACGCTTGTCCAACCGGACGGGACAGGTGGCTGGATGACGGTCGAATGAATTTGTCTGCACGTTAAACGGGTCCAATGGAAAATGAGGGAATAACGAGATATGTCCAAGAAAATCACTGTCGGTCTGATCGCGATGTTGGCTTTGTCCGCCTGCGGGGACGCAAAAGACGAAGGCGAGACTGACAGGATCGCTACCCAGCCGGACTCGACCGCTGAAGGCAACCATGAAACGGCGGACGCGATAAAAAGCCCAGAGACGGCGCCTGTAGAAACCAAGCAAAGCAAGGTGAGCGATAAAGCAGATCAATCGAACTCGTCGGTCAAATCTGATTCCGGGTTAAAAACTGCCGATTGCAAAATCACGTCCATACCGGGGGACACCCACTATAAGGGTGACTGCGATTTTCTTCCTCACGGGGGAGGGAGCTTCACGGTCAAGCGGTCCAATGGCCAATCATTTGTCGATGGCGTTACCGCCTTTGTTTTGGAACTTGATACCAAAACCGCAGCCGGGCTTTCCGTTCGGGATGCCAATGGTGATCTGACCTATCTGGGCACAGCCGAAAAATCCACCATCGACGGGGCCTGCTGGGAAAGCGAAAACCATTCAGTCTGTGCTTATGCGAAGTGAATCTCCGGCACCTTGATGATCACCTCACCGCTATTGGCTCAAACCGTAGGGATGAACTCTGCCATTCGGAACAATGTTGCGGTTCAGCAAACGGCAGGCGCGACAGCCCAGAAAGCGCGGATCAGACAGCCCGTCAAGATGCGCAATGTCATTACCACTCAGGCTGCGAGCACGCTTCAGATCACATTGCTGGACAGATCATCGCTGACCGTTGGTCCGAATGCCCGGTTAACCGTCAATCGCTTTGTTTATGACCCAAAGACAAAATCCAGCTCCGTTGGTACTACGGTGGTCAAGGGCACCTTGCGCTTTTTATCCGGCAAGTCGGCACGCGGCGGGCGGAACAGCATCAACACCCCCGCTGCCTCAATTGGTGTCAGAGGGACAATGGTGGAACTGGCCGTCGGTGAAGACGCTATCACAATCGGTAAACTGCAGGCTGGCCTAGCGATGGGTAGCAATGTTGATCCCCAAACTGCTTCTCTGATCGTCCTCCGGGGCCCAGGGCCCAAAGCCCAGCTCGGAGAGAAAAGCGGTATTATTGACGTGACGGCAGCAGGCAAAACCGTAACGATCACGCAACCGGGAATAGCGGTCTTCGTGCCCTTTCTGGGCGCTGCCCCTTCCGCACCTTTCCAATTGTCAAACGGCGCATATGGCGGCTTTGACAATATGCTAAGAACAACGCCAAACGCTGGTGCGGCTTCTAGCCAACAGTCATCGAACCAGAACTCTAACACGGCGAACAATTCGGCTGGGGCGGAAAATACGGCGCCGGGTCAGGGCACAGAGGCATCACAGGGAGGCAGCACCGGCAATGCAGGCGCTGGTACATCTGGTTCAGCTGGCGGCACCGGTGCAGCAGGAGCCGGATCAGGTGCTGGAATTGGCGGCGGCGCACTTGGCGGAATATTAGGCGCTCTTGCTGCTGCGGGTCTGGTTGCGGTGGCTGCGGGCGGTTCGAACGATTCGAACGTTTCGGATGGGGACGATAATCCCGTCAGCCCATAATCTGGCTTGCCTCATATATTCGCGCTCAAGCCAAATTATTGCTGCAGCGGTGAGCGGGAAGTTAAGCGAAATTGTTCGCTCTATGACTTCTCGCTCGCACGGCCTCAATCTGGAAATTGACCTGACCGGTGACCAATTTGGCGCGGCCAATAGTGCCCCCGTTCAGGTCTATTAATTGGCGACCCCGTCCGCCTCAGTGGCTGCGGCGTTGAAGGCTCCGTGGCTCTGGCGTGACTGACAGGGAAATTGCTCAGGCCCGGCGCTGATGGCCGGGACTAGTTAAGCATTAACCTGCAAGTCGCTCCGACGCTGCTTCTAGAGCAAGGACGCGGTTAGCGCGGCAGTAAACTCTTTCCCATCAGCTCCAGGTCGACGGCGCGAGCGCACTGCCGGCCTTCGCGGATCGCCCAGACAACAAGACTCTGGCCCCGGCGCATATCGCCACAAGCGAAAACACCGCTTTTGCTGGTTTTGTAGCTTACGACATTGGCGGCAACATTGCCACGGGCGTCGAGCTCAACCTCCGATTGATCGACAAGCCCCATCTTGCGCGGGCCGACAAAGCCCATGGCAAGCAGGATCAGGTCGGCTTTGATGATGAACTCGCTTCCCGCGACTTCCTGCATCTGGCCATCCACCCATTCCAGGCGAACACATTCCAGGCCTTCGACATTTCCATTCGTTCCGACGACGCGCTTGGCGAGAATGGACCAGTCGCGTTCGCAACCTTCCAGATGGCTGGACGATGTGCGCAGTTTCAACGGCCAATCGGGCCATGAGAAAGTCTTGTCTTCTTTCTCGGGTGGCTTGGGCATGATTTCAATCTGGGTGACCGAAGCGGCGCCCTGGCGATTGGAGGTGCCGACACAATCCGACCCGGTGTCGCCGCCACCAATGACGATGACATGCTTGCCGGTAGCGGTAATAGTTCCGCGCGGTGCGGCCCGCATTTCGTCATCGCCTGCGTTGCGCTTGTTCTGCTGGGCCAGGAATTCCATCGCCAGGCGAACTCCGGCCATTTCATAGCCCGGGATATCCAGCGTCCGCGGCTTTTCTGCGCCACCGGACATGACCACGGCATCGTAATTTTCCTGCAGCGATTCCATGGAAACGGTTACGCCGACTTCGGCGCTGGTACGAAATTCGACGCCTTCCGCCTCCATCTGTACCAAGCGGCGATTGATCAGATGCTTTTCCATCTTGAAGTCGGGAATACCGTAGCGAAGCAAGCCGCCCATCCGGTCGTTCTTTTCAAACAGGGTGACATTATGTCCGGCGCGAGCCAGTTGCTGGGCGCAAGCCATGCCGGCAGGGCCAGAACCAACCACCGCAACCGATTTGCCGGTTTTTTCTTCGGCGATCTGGGGTGTGATCCAGCCTTCTTCCCATCCGCGATCGACAATCGCGCATTCGATGGATTTGATATTCACTGGCACATCATCGATGTTCAATGTGCAGGCGGCTTCGCAAGGAGCAGGGCAGATGCGGCCGGTAAATTCGGGGAAATTATTGGTCGACTGCAGCGTTTCGAGTGCCGTTTTCCAGTCTCCTTCATAGACCAGATTATTCCAGTCCGGGATGATGTTGTTCACCGGACAGCCGTTATGGCAATAAGGAATACCGCAATCCATGCAGCGAGCGGCCTGATTCTTGATTTCAGATTCCGGCAGCGGAATCGTGAATTCCTCATAATGCGTCAGCCGCTCCTTGGGATCGGCATAAGTCGCTTCTTTGCGATCAATCTCGAGAAAGCCTGTTACTTTACCCACGGTCTACTCCAATATCTTCAATTATTCTGCAGCAACGATAGCGTCGAGACGCTCGGCTTCGAGTTGTTTCAGCGCCGCGGAATAATCGCGCGGCATGACTTTCACGAAACGGCCAAGGGCCTCTTCCCAATTGTCGAGAAGTTCGCTTGCTCTCTTGCTGCCGGTATAAAGTTTATGACGTTCCAGCAAAATCCTTAGCCGGGCTGCATCATGATAGAGCATGTCACCCATGCCATAATCATTCACATCGACGGGAAGCTGTTGCGGTGGTGTGGTGCCTTCGCCATCATCGCCAGCGCCATCAATCGTCTCGATGTCCACCATCGCCATGTTGCAGCGCTGACGGAACAGTCCGTCCTCGTCATAGACATAGGCGACACCACCGGACATGCCGGCCGCGAAATTGCGCCCCGTCTTGCCCAGCACGGCAATTACGCCGCCGGTCATATATTCACAGCCATGATCGCCCGTGCCTTCGACAACCGCGACCGCGCCGCTATTCCGGACCGCGAAGCGCTCGCCCGCAACGCCGTTGAAATAGGCTTCACCGGCGACCGCGCCGTAGAGCACGGTGTTGCCGACAATGATATTCTCGGTTGGATTGCGATCGACATGGCCCGGCTGTTTGACCACCACACGGCCACCGGAAAGGCCCTTGCCGACATAATCATTGGCGTCGCCGACCAGTTCCGCCGTGATACCGTGCGCGAGAAAAGCCCCAAAGCTTTGTCCTGCAACACCTTCAAACGAAAGTTGAATAGTGTTGTTCGGCAGGCCGGCATGACCATATTTTTTCGCAACTTCGCCCGACAGCATGGCACCGACCGTCCGGTTGACGTTTTTCACTTTCCGTTCGATCTTGACGGTCTGGCCATTTTCAAGAGCCGGCATCGCAGCAGCAATCAGGTCTTTGTCCAGCGCTGCTTCGAGTCCGTGGTCTTGCGTTATCGTCTGATGCAGCGGCTCACCCTCGGCGAGTTCAACCTGATGCAGCAGGCGCGACAGATCAACGCCTTCCGCCTTCCAGTGATGCAGCGCCTTGTTCATGTTGATCCGGTCAACCCGGCCGACCATCTCCTCGATCGTCCGGAAGCCCATATCGGCCATGATCTGGCGCAGCTCTTCAGCGACGAAGAAGAAATAGTTGATCACATATTCCGGCTGGCCGGTGAATTTCTTGCGCAGTTCCGGGTTCTGCGTCGCAACGCCCACGGGGCAAGTGTTGAGATGACATTTGCGCATCATGATGCAGCCGGCAGCAATCAGCGGCGCAGTCGCAAAGCCGAATTCATCGGCACCCAACAGGGCGCCAATGGCAACATCGCGACCGGTACGCAGCCCGCCGTCGACCTGCACAGATATTCTCGAACGCAATCCGTTGAGCAACAGGGTCTGCTGGGTCTCGGCCAGGCCGATTTCCCATGGCGAACCGGCATGAGTCAGCGAGGTAAGAGGCGAAGCACCCGTGCCGCCGTCATAGCCGGAAATGGTCAGGTGATCGGCGCGTGCCTTGGAAACGCCCGCGGCAACCGTGCCGACGCCGACTTCGGAAACCAGCTTCACCGAAATGCGCGCACCGGTATTCACATTTTTCAGATCATGGATCAGCTGCGCCAAATCCTCGATCGAGTAGATGTCATGATGCGGTGGCGGAGAAATCAGGCCAACGCCCGGAGTCGAGTGGCGAACCTTGCCGATATTCTTGTCGACCTTGCTGCCCGGCAGCTGGCCGCCTTCGCCCGGCTTGGCACCCTGCGCCATCTTGATCTGGATATCATCTGCATTGACCAGATATTCCGCAGTAACGCCGAAACGGCCACTGGCGACCTGCTTGATCGCCGAACGCATGCTGTCGCCATTGTCCATCGGAATGAAACGATCCGGTTCTTCTCCGCCTTCACCGGTATTGGATTTTCCGCCAATCCGGTTCATCGCGATCGCCAGCGTCGTATGCGCTTCCCGGCTGATCGAGCCGAAGCTCATCGCGCCAGTGGCAAAGCGTTTCACGATTTCGGTCGCTGGCTCCACTTCGCTGATGTCGAGCGGCTCATTGGCCAAGGTCAGTTCCATCAGTCCGCGAATGGTCAGCAACCGTTCGCTCTGCTCATTGATGGATTGGGCAAATTCGGCATAATTCTTGGGGTCATTACCGCGCACGGCATGCTGCAAATTCGCGACATTGGCGGGCGTCCATGCATGTTCTTCGCCGCGGATCCGATAGCCATAGATGCCACCCACATCGAGCATATTCTTGTATATCGGATTATTGCCATAGGCTTCGCTATGCCGGAACACGGTTTCCCCGGCGATCTCTGCCAGCCCCACGCCTTCAATCATGGTTGCCGTACCGGTGAAATATTTCTCGATAAATTCACTGGACAGGCCAACCGCATCGAAAATCTGCGCACCGCAATAGCTTTGATAGGTCGAGATGCCCATTTTCGACATGACCTTCAAAATGCCCTTGCCGATCGCCTTGATATAATTCTGCTCGACCTGTTGCGTGGTCAGCGGCAGTTCGCGGCGCACGCGAATTTCCTCGAGCGTTTCGAAGGCCAGATAGGGATTTACCGCCTCTGCGCCATATCCCGCGAGCACGCAGAAATGGTGCACTTCGCGCGCTTCGCCGGTTTCGACGACGAGGCCGGTCTGCATCCGCAGGCCCTGACGAACCAGATGATGGTGAACGGCTGCAGTTGCCAGCAAGGCCGGCATGGCGATCCGGTCCGGTCCCTTGGCGCGGTCTGAAAGGATCAGAATATTGCGGTCGGCGAGCACGGCTTCTGTCGCCGCCCAGCACATTTCCTTGAGCGCCATCTCCAGGCCGTCCGCACCGCTTGCGGCATCCCAGCTGATGTCGATGGTTTCGGTCCGGAAGGCCCCATCCAGTGCGTCTTCAACCGAACGGATCTTCAGCAAATCGGCGTTGGTCAGTACCGGCTGGTCGACCTCGAGCCGCTTGTGCGTGCCTGCGTCATGGCCGAGCAAATTGGGGCGTGGCCCGATCATCGAGACCAGCGACATCACCAGTTCCTCGCGGATCGGATCGATCGGCGGGTTGGTCACCTGGGCGAAATTCTGTTTGAAATAGTCATATAGCAGGCGCGGTTTGCCGGACAGGACGGCAATCGGTGTGTCGGTTCCCATCGACCCGATCGGATCGATACCGTCACTCGCCATGGGTTCGAGGAATTTGGTGATATCTTCCTGGGTGAAGCCGAACGCCTGCTGTCGGTCGAGCAGCGCCGCAGGATTGTCCAGCCCGTTGGCTTTCGGAGCATCCACATCGTCGAGATCGTCGAGATCGAGATCCTTCAGATTATATTGGGTCGATTCCAGCCATTTCGCATAGGGCTTCGCCTTCGCGAGATCGGCCTTGATCTCTTCATCCTCGATGATCCGGCCCTGTTCCATGTCGATGAGCAGCATCTTGCCGGGCTGCAACCGCCATTTGCGAACGATATTGTCTTCCTTTACCGGAAGCACGCCGGATTCCGATGCCATGATCACATGGCCATCATCGGTGACACAGAAGCGGGCAGGGCGCAGCCCGTTGCGGTCCAGCGTCGCGCCAACCTGGCGTCCGTCGGTAAAGGCGACCGCGGCCGGCCCATCCCATGGTTCCATCAGGGCGGCGTGATATTCGTAAAAGGCTCTGCGGTCCGCATCCATCGTCGGATCGCCGGCCCAGGCTTCCGGAATCAGCATCATCACCGCATGGGGCAGGGAGTAGCCGCCCGCGACCAGCAGTTCCAGGGCGTTGTCGAGGCAGGCAGTGTCGGATTGACCGTGCGGGATCAGCGGCCACATCTTGTCGAGGTCGGCGCCCAAAAGGTCGGACTCCATGGTCCGGCGACGGGCATTCATCCAGTTGACATTGCCGCGTACCGTGTTGATCTCGCCATTATGGGCGATGAAGCGATAGGGGTGTGCTAATTTCCACGATGGGAATGTATTGGTGGAGAAGCGCTGATGGACCATCGCCACCGCAGACGTAGTGAGCGGATCGAGCAGGTCCTTGTAAAAGGACCCTACCTGATCGGCGAGCAACAGGCCTTTGTAGACAATCGTTCGGGTCGAAAAGGACGGCATGTAAAATTCGGACAGGCCGGGCATGCCGTTTTTCTCAGCGATACCATCGAGCGGATTATGGACCTGTTTGCGGATCGCCAGAATTTTGCGTTCAAATGCATCCTGATCGGCAATGGATTCGCCTTTGCCGACGATCGCCTGGCGAATCAGGGGCATCTGGTCGAGCACGGCTTTGCCTATGCCGGTCGTGTCGATCGGCACGTCGCGCCAGCCAATAAACACTTGCCCTTCTTTGGCGATGAAGCGCTCGAAATGGGCCGTAGCATATTCCGCTTCTGCCGGGTCCGAGGGGAGGAAGCACATCGCAACCGCATAGTCACCAGCCGCCGGCAGCGTCAGCTTATCCGAATCCGCCCAATCCCGCAGCAGAGCGTCAGGAATCTGCAACAAAATCCCGGCGCCATCGCCCAGAAGCGGGTCGGCACCAACAGCTCCGCGGTGATCAATGTTGACCAGAATCTCGAGGCCACGTTTGACCGTGAGATGTGATTTCTCACCCTCGATATTCGCGACAAAACCAACGCCACATGCGTCATGTTCGTTCTTTGAATCGTACAGGCCTTGCCGTGGCGGGAAACTCATATTCCGTCCTCATATTTCAATAGGATTTTTGTAATTAAAATGCTCCTAGATGGATTTTTATGTATTTTGAAGACAAGATTTCTGCAAGCGGGCAAAGAAACATTGCGTAAGCGTCAGTTGCCGCTACGGACAACCTGCGAACTTGGCGGAAATAGGGCGCGATCCCATGGTCATTGCCGTTGTTGAAACCGGTGCCGTCACGGCTTCTTCGCCTCCAGCCAGTATGGCGATTGCCGAAATTGTCCGTATGAGGCATGAACCCGTCCGTCGGGTTTATATCGACAAGCTGCAGGACCGTCACGTTTGAACAATATTTTGCCCATCTTCGATTTTCTGCAGGTAAAAGCGGCAGCGAACCAGAAAACAGTCTTGATCACGCTGATCGCGGTAACGGGTGCGTCTACGCGCAATCCGGGCGCGCATATGGCCGTGGCAGAGGATGGCTCGTCGACGGGCTCTTTCTCCGGTGGTTGTGTGGAGGCCGCTGTGGTTGCCGAAGCGCTGGACGTGATCAATGCGGGGAAGCCGCGCGAGATCAGATTTGGTTCCGACTCTCCCTATCTTGATATCCGGCTGCCATGCGGCGGCGGCATCGACCTGCTGTTCACCCCGATAGCGGATCGCACGATTGTCCCCGATATTTTTGGCCGGATTGAACGGCGTGAGCCATTGACGCTCATTCTCGATAGCGAAAATGCTGATATCCGCTGCGAAGCAGAATCGGCGCACCGGACGTCGGTGGAGCGTTCGGGTTCGCAGATCTTGGTGCACCATCTCCCAGCAGCCAAGCTGAACATTTTGGGACACGGGCCATCGGTCGAAAGCCTGGTCAGACTGTCGAACAGCTATGGCATTGACTGTGCCGTTCTGTCTCCAGACCCCGGTGTGATAGATGCTGTTGAGGCCTTGGCGACGACCACCGATCTGCTGAAAACGCCGCAAGCGAAAACGCTGCTCGATCCTGATCCATGGACGGCCTGCATTTTCTATTTTCACGATCATGACTGGGAGGCGCATCTCATGAAGCAAGCCCTGTCTTCCCCGGCCTTTTTTGTCGGCGCAATGGGCAGCCGCAAAACCCACACACTACGGTTGCAATATCTGGCCGACATCGGTGTTTCGGCGGAACAGAGTTCACAAATGGTTGCGCCAATTGGACTGATCCCGTCCACCCGGGACCCGGCGACATTGGCCTTGTCGACTTTGGCGCAGGTGGTGGAGAGCTATCACCGGCACTTCGGTTTCAAGACATAGTCTCCAGACGCTGTTCTTTGTTTCTTCCGAAGAAAAACTGGAATAGACGATGGAAATCAGTGGATGTTGATTCCGGGGAATATCATGAAATATAGTCTTGTTACGGTTCTTGCGACGTTGCTCTTTTCAGGTGCAGCGCTGGCGCAGGACAATCCCAAAAAATCCGAAAAGGACAAATGGGATGTCAACGCGCCTACTGGCGCAACGATTAAACAGGTTCCGATCAACGTTGACGAGGGGAGCTGGATCGATGTCGATGTCAGCCCTGACGGCCAGAGCATTGCCTTTGCCTTGCTCGGCGATATTTACACCATGCCGATTTCAGGCGGAACGCCGACCCGGATCGCCGAAGGCCTGGCTTGGGAAGTACAGCCGCGTTTTTCCCCCGACGGCAAGCGCATTGCCTTTACCTCGGATCGTGCCGGGGGTGACAATATCTGGATCATGAACCGGGATGGCAGCGACAAGAAACAGGTCACCAAGGAAGAATTCCGTTTGCTCAACCAGCCGAGCTGGAGCCCCGACGGCCGCTATGTCGTGGCGAAAAAGCATTTCACCACCCAGCGCTCTCTGGGCACCGGCGAAATCTGGATTTATCACGTGTCCGGCGGTGGCGGGGTGCAACTGGTCAAGAAACCCAGCGAAAAGCATCAGAAGGAACTCGGCGAACCAATTTACGCTCCCGACGGCAAGTCGGTCTATTATACGAAGAATATCACGCCCGGTGGCACGTTCATCTATGCGCAGGACAGCAACAGCGACCTGTTCAATATCGAAAAATATGATCTGGAATCGGGTGAGGTTATCACTGCTGTATCCGGTCTAGGCGGTTCCGTACGTCCAAACCCTTCCCCCGACGGCAAGAAAATCGCCTTCGTCCGCCGCGAGATGACTCAGTCCAAACTTTATGTAAAAGATCTGGAATCCGGGATCGAACGCAAGATCTATGACGATCTTGATCAGGATGTGCAGGAAACCTGGGCAGTCACCGGCGTCTATCCGAATATGGACTGGACGCCCGACAGCCGCGAGATCGTCTTCTGGGCGGGTGGCAAGATCCGCCGGGTCGCCGCTGACGGCGGCACCTCGTCGATCATCCCGTTTCAAGTCAGCGACAGTCGTGGCGTCGCCGATGCCCCGCATCCGACAATCCCTGTAGCACCCGACAGCTTTACCACAAAAATGCCGCGCTTCGCTGCGGTGTCGCCGGACGGCCGGACCGTTGTTTTCGAAAGCCTCGGCAAGCTTTACAGCAAACCGATGAGCGGCGGGTCCGCCAAGCGGCTGACCAGTGGTTCGGAACTAGAGCTTTTTCCTTCCTGGTCGCGCGATGGCCGCTCGATCGTATTTGTCGGCTGGACCGACGCCGGACTGGGCCAGATCAAGATGGTTTCAGCAAGCGGCGGTTCGCCGCGCACCGTCACCAACCGGCCCGGCCACTACGCCCGCCCGCATTTTTCTCCTGACGGCAAGACCATCGTCTTCGAGATGAAGGATGGCGGCTATATGACCTCGCCCAAATGGTCGGTCGAGGATGGTGTCTACCGCGTGCCGGCCAGCGGCGGATCCCCCGTGCGCGTGGTCAAGGGTGCAGCCGGGCCGCAATATGGCGCGACCAGCGAGCGGATTTTCATGCTGCAGAATGAAGAAGACCAGCGCATCCTGATCAGCACCGATCTGAATGGCGAAGCCAAGCGCACCCATGCCAAGGGCGATCTGACCAACGACTATATCGTGTCGCCCGATGGCCTGAATGTCGCGTTCCGGCAAAGCTATGAAGCCTATGTCATGCCGCTGATGCCTGGCACCCAGGCAGTAGAGATCAGCCCGACCAGCACATCGCTGCCGGTCACGCGGGTCAGCGCCAATGGTGCCGACTATATCAACTGGTCCGACAATGGGCAGAAGCTGCACTGGAGCATCGGGCCGATGGTCTATTCGGCCACGACCAGCGCGCTGTTCCCCAATGCTCCCGCCGCGAAGGACGCGCCTAAATATCAGCCGCCAACCAGCGGCATCTCGCTCGAACGGACGATTGCTGCCGACAAGCCTTCGGGAACGGTTGCGCTCGCCGGCGCGCGGATTGTCACCATGGCGGGCGAAAATGGCGGGATCATCGATGATGGCGTGATCGTCATTCAGGGCAATCGCATCGCCGCTGTCGGCCCGCGCGGCGCGGTCAGTATCCCGGCTGGGGCGACCACCGTGGATGTCACCGGCAAGACCATCATTCCCGGCCTGATCGACGCGCACGCGCACGGCCCGCAGGGCAGCGACGAACTGGTGCCGCAGCAAAACTGGTCGCTGTTGCAAAATCTCGCGCTCGGCACGACCACGATCCACGATCCGTCGAGCCGCGCCAGCGAGATATTTGTCGCGGGCGAGATGCAGCGCGCCGGGATGATCCTCGGTCCGCGCATTTTCTCGACCGGCGAGATTGTCTATGGCGCGAAAGCCGCCGACGTCTATGCCGAGATCAACAATCTCGACGACGCGCTTGCCCATGTTCGCCGGCTGAAGGCGCAGGGTGGCCACAGCGTCAAGAATTACAACCAGCCGCGCCGCGAACAACGGCAGCAGGTGGTCGAGGCCGCGCGGCAGGAAAATATGCTGGTCGTGGCCGAAGGCGGTTCCCTTTTCGGCATGGACATGGCGCTGGTCGCCGACGGCAATTCGACGCTGGAACATAATATCCCGCTTGAGATTTTCTACGACGATGTCGTGCAGATGTTCTCGCAGTCGCAGACCAACTATACGCCGACCCTCGTGGTCAGCTATGGCGGTCTGGCCGGCGATCCTTACTGGCGTCAGGCCACCAACGTCTGGGAAAACCCGCTGCTCGTCCATACTCCGCCAACCATCTTGGCGGCAGATACGGTCCGCCGTACCACAGCGCCGGTAAGCAATTTTGTCGATGACGACAATGCCCGCGAAGCCAAAAAGCTGGCCGATGCCGGGGTGAAGGTCTCGATCGGTGCGCATGGCCAGCAAGCCGGTATCGGCAGTCACTGGGAACTCTGGTCCTTCGTCCGCGGCGGCATGAGCCCGGTGGAAGCGCTGGCGACCGGCACCATCGCCTCTGCCCAGTCGCTTGGCATGGCCAGTGAAATCGGTTCTCTCGAAGCGGGCAAGCTTGCCGATCTGTTGGTCCTCGACGCCGACCCCACTGCCGATATCCGCAACAGCGACAGGATCAATCGGGTGATGCTCAACGGCCGGCTCTACGATCCGCTGACAATGAACGAGGTCGTGACGGGATCCAGGAAACGCGCGGCTTATTGGTGGGAGTGACAGGTTGGGCGGTTGGCAACAGCCACAACCGTCACCCTGTTCATAAGGCCATGATCGCCAACATCCCGCCTAAAAGAACATATCTTCTTTAATTATTCAATTAAAGTCACGGTAATTGGATGAACGCCAGTTTAACAGACGTGTGAATTCGGTGAACGCCGAATGAATAGCGCGTTCAGGAACTCCGTTCGTCTCCTTTTTCAGCTCATACTGTCCCTCAGGCGGGATATTATGATCATCCTCATGTGTTGATTGTTCACCACATTAGGAGAAATGAAATGACCAATAGCATCAAGATGACCAAAAGCATCAGTGCGCCCCGGAGTGAAGGTCTGCAGCTGAAAACCGCTGACAATCTGTCCATGATCAGCATGTTGGCGATTTCGGTCAGCATGGCCGCTGGGCCCGCGCAGGCTCAGGAAATGACAGCGCCGGCTATGATTTCGCCGGTACAGGCACCACCGGCCATCACGCCGCAGCCTGCACCGACGACCCCGACAATTGCCGCACCTCCGGCAAGCAGCCCGGCTACCGTGAAGACGGCGACTAAGCCGTCCGTGACTGAGGAGCGCGCCGATGATCTTGCAAGCAAGGGCGGTTTCGACGCCGCAACCGTAGCACCTGAAGCGTTGGCCCAAATTGACAAAGAACAGCAGGAACGGAAGGCAGCAGCAGCAAAGGCTGCAGCAGCATCAGCCAGAGCGCCGGTCAAGACATCGACGCGCGCCAGCAGCGGCTTCAATACCGCCAGCATGGCCTCCAATAGTCCCGCAGATAGCCGGATTGCGGCGCAGCAGCCTGGTGCCATGGCGGGAATGACGCCCACCCCGGCTTTCGGGGCGGAAGGCGCACCCGCAACGAGTGCGGCAATCCCGAATAATATAACCACGCCGGAGACTGCGGCATCGACCGAAGCTTTCCGCGGTGAAACCGATACCGACTGGAACCTGCTTGCTGCACTGGCAGCTTTGCTCGGCGTCGGCGGTGCCGGTGCCTATGCCGCCAGCCGTCGCCGCAAAAGCAAAGGTCGGGCAGCAACCGCCGAGCGTGGCGCCAATCCCCTTCCTGCTTCGCTAAGCGCGGCAACGCTGTCAGAGGCGCGCCAGGATAGGGTCGAGCCACTGGCCCGGCCAACTGTCGACGCCGAGCAGACCGCTGTGCAGTCGCTTGAGAGCAGGGCGACGACCAAGGCGGATTTTGCCGAATTTGTCGCGAGCATGCCGGCATTTGAGACGCCGCTCGACCAGGCCAATAGCAGCGCGACACTTGGTCAGCGGCGTGTCGCAGCAGCGCCAAGGCCCTATCTGGCCAAAGCTGACCTGTCCCGCACGGCAGGATATTTTACGGCCAATGTCGACGCCATGCCGACTCCGCAAAACCCCTTCCTGACGCGGCAAAAGCGTTTGAAACGTGCCCGGTTCCTTGACGAAAAACTGTCCGGCACCAAATCGTCCAGGAGCGCTGGCCGGACAAATATAATTGGCAGAATGACAGTGTCGCGCGCGTTGGAACCGGCTTTTAGCTAAGACCGTTGCTCACCGCCGACGAGACAGGGTGATCCGTTAATTCGGGTCACCTTTTTTTTGTCTCAATAATCGCATCCGCGCCACCGCTCACGCGGATCGTCAGACCTTAATCGGTAGGCCCGTTTGACGTATATGATGCACGATCAGAAAAAAGACGGGAGGCTGTCGCATTGGGCTTCCGGGGAAATAAGAATGATGTTGCAAGACTTGGCTCCGCGCGAACTGTTTCCACATCAGGCCGTGCTTCAACCGGACAATCACCCAAGCGAGCCTGGGCGACTGGACGGACGACAAAATTTGCCAAGGCCGCTGCCAGCCGCTTTTGCTGTCGATATCTGGTGTCAGTGGGGCGGTGCCAAATGAAGACGATTTCCCTTGGGACTGAAGGACATCCTATATGCCGACGCTAGTGGAACAGCGCAATATCAAACCACTAGCGCTGCTGGTGATAAGCGTGGCGCTCATTGCGGGAATGACGACCTATTCCTTCGCCAGCATCCAGCGCTATGGGACTTTGCTGGACGAATCCGAGCAGATTGAAAAAAGGCTTTTCGCGCTCACACGGTTCGTTTCTCTCTTGAAGGATGTCGAGACCGGTTCGCGGGGCTATGCGCTTACCGGACAGCGCGAATATCTGGAGCCCTATGACCAGGGCAGAATTCAGATCGGACAGAATATGTCCCGGCTGCGGAAGTTGATGTCGGGTGATTCCGCCCTTTTTCGGCAGTTCGAGCAGCTGAGTAAATTGTCGGACGAGCAGCTGCAAAACAGCGGCCGCATCGTTGCCCAGGGATTCATGGTTCCGTTGACGGCAGCCGATCAGCTACTGCTCGACGATGGGAAGGTGACCATGGATCAGCTGCGTGATCACGTCGCCGGCATCGACGAGGCCCAGCGCGGTCTGCTTCAGCAGGCAAGCGGTGCCGCCAGTCGACAAGCCCGTTTTACGGTCGCTATCGTGGCACTCGGCATCTCGTTGAGTCTGGCTGTTCTGGGCCTGCTTGCCTTTTTCCTGAATCAGGAAGTTATCAGGCGGATGAAGGCGGAAAGCGATCTGGGTGACCTAGGTACCGAACTCGATGATCATACCGAACTCGATGATCGTATCAAGCTGCGGACCGGGCAGTTGCGCAAGAACGAAGCCCGGTTGTCGGGCATATTGGCCGCAAGCCCTGACGCGCTGATTGTCGTTGAAACCAGCGGTCTTATCTCCTTCGCCAGCAATCGGTTGCAGGACATATTCGGCTATGATCCCAAGGAAATCATAGGAAAACCGATTGAAACGCTGATGCCGAAGCGCTTCCGGAATGGGCATTCGGGCCATTTGCGGCAATTCCTGAGCGCTCCCCAGGCGCGAGAGATGGGTGCCGGATTGCAGCTGTTTGCAACCCGCAAGGACGGTAGCGAATTTCCCGTTGAAATCAGTCTGAACCCGGAAACGGAAGGCGAGGATCTGTCCGTTGTCGCCGCCATTCGCGACATCAGCGAGCGTGCCGCTGTCATGGAAAGCTTGCGCCAGGCAACCAATAAGGCGAAAATGGCAGAACTGAAATCGGAATTTCTCGCCAACATGAGCCACGAACTGCGCACGCCGATGAACGGCGTTATCGGCTTTACGGATCTTTTGCTCACCTCCGATCTGAACGAGGAGCAAAAATATCATCTTCAACTGATCGCGGAATCCGGCAGCTCGATGCTCGTTTTGTTGAACAGCATATTGGATCTTGCCAAAATAGAATCAGGCAAGTTGAAAGCTGATAACGCGCCCTTCGACATTCAGGAAGCAATCGGCAGCTCTTCCCGGTTGATGCGGGTAGCGGCGGAACAGAAGGGGCTGGCGCTGAACCTGAAGATCGACAAGGATGTTCCGCAATATATACTGGGTGACGAATATCGCACCAAGCAGGTCCTCACCAACATCGTCGGCAACGCGATCAAATTTACGTCCAGCGGCTGGGTCAGCATATCGGTTTCGGTGACTGGCGCGCCCGAGGCCCGAAAGATCGAGATCACCATCACCGACACCGGCATCGGCATTGCCCGCGAGCGCCAGAAAGAGATTTTTGACGAATTCGTTCAGGCCGACAGTTCGATTGTCCGCCGTTTTGGCGGCTCAGGCCTTGGCCTAACGATCAGCCAGCGACTGCTCGAGGTGCTCGGCGGCGGAATTTCCTGCGAAAGCGAACCGGGCAAGGGCACGAGCTTTGTCGTCACCTTGCCTCTGATAGAGGCCGGTCCGCTCCGCGATGACAGCTCCGACCACGCCGACAGGGGAGCGGAGCCGAACAAAGCCGCTCGCAACGCGCGGATACTCGTTGCCGAAGATCATGATATCAACCGGGTGCTGATAACCGCCCTGTTGCAGCAGCTTGGATATCATCCCGACATCGCCGAGGATGGCGCCATAGCCATTACAAAGATCGAACAGGCGATCGCCGAAAAACAGCCCTATTCGATCGTATTGATGGACCTGCAGATGCCCAATGTCGGTGGCATGGAGGCGACCCGCAATGTCCGCCGGATGGGTGTCTCCGGCGAAGAGCTCCCGATCATCGCCGTGACCGCCCATGCCTATCAGGAGGATATCAAGGCCTGTCACACAGCGGGCATGCAGGATCATCTGGGCAAGCCGATCATCAAGGATGATCTGGGCAGAGTGCTGGAAAAATGGTTGCCGGCGTCGATGGGGGCGGAGAAGGCCTTGGTGTAGAGACCTCGCTGCCAAAAATCCGCACGATCCAGACCGCGCCACGGCAGCACCCGCTCCGCTTATATTGCCATGATCGGCCGGTTTCTGCGACCTGCTGACCGACGCCCTGCTAAAGATCGCGCACGCCGCCGATCATCTCGGGATCGCGATGGTGATGCTTGATGTGCTGGATTGTGGCGACCCCGAGCGCATGGGAAACTAAAGGCTCTTTGTGAGAGCTATGTTTTCCGGGAATTGGCAAAGAAGAAGCCATGATTTCGAAGCTAATTTTCAACACGGATTAGCATCGCATTTGTTCATTGATGCGATCCGTGAGTTCTAAACATTGCAGTGGCAGTCGTCACAATGCCCAATCTCATCCGCTGAAAACCCCTTTCCTACACTCGCTCCAATCTTCTATCGTCCCCACCGGTCCCTTGACGCGCGCCGGACAGGCTCTTTGACAATCTGGATAAGCGGAAGACCCTGTCGCGCGCCCGAATGGATTCAGTGCACTGGATTAGCCGGCGATTCCAAAGGTTACACTAGGCGCGAGATTGCGGCCCAACAAAGCTAGGATATCTGCGCCTTTGGGGCAAAAGTCACAGAAAACAAAAGCAGGCGCCTGTGTAAAGTTCGCAGCAAGCCACAAAAATGGTCAGGCTCGCACAAAGCCACAAAGCCGCGAAGAGTTTAAAGAAGCCGCGCGATCGCTTTGCGGCTTCGTGTCTTCGCGCGAGTCCAATTTATGACCCGATCAAAATGACGGCGAGATTATTCGCACGGCTGCCAAAACAGGCTGTCCTACACCCGACCCCATGACCTAAACTCTCTTCATGAAGTCGATTCACGCGTCCCGATTATTTCCGGTAATCCAGCGGTGGATCGCGGTCGCCGAGCAGCGACTTATATTGGTAATCCGGCCCCCGCGCCTTGTCGAATTCGGCTCTGGCCTCGGCGCGCAATTCGGGGTTGGTGTACAATTCTATCGCCGCCAGGGTCAGCGTCTTGGCCGCGACCTGCACGCCCTTGAAGCCGATCGACATGCCGCTCGCCGCAGAAGACTGCCAGCTGTGTGCCGAAGTGCCGGGCACCCATGTGGCAGTGCGCAGGCCAACGGTCGGGGTGGCGTAGGAGACATCGCCGACATCGGTCGAGCCATAGCCGAGCGTCACGTCATAAGGCTGGACCTCTTCCTGACTGCCCAGCGGCAGGTCCGGCTTGTCAAAGCTGGCATATATGCCCTCGGCAAATTTCTGTTCTTCGGGCGTATAGATGACGCCGCCGACCTGCCGCAATTTGGCATCCATCATTTTCGCCAGCGGCTCGTTGACCAGCAGCGGATTGTTGCCGTGGATCACTTCCCAGTCGACCTTGGTGCCGGTGCCCATCGCCGCGCCGCGCGCCGCGTCTTCCAGCCGCGTCCAGATCGCGTCGACCTCGGCCGGATCGGGGTGGCGGACATAGTAGAAGACTTCGGCAAAGTCGGGCACGACATTGGGCGCGGTGCCGCCCTCGGTGATGACATAATGAATCCGCGATTGCTGCGGCACATGTTCGCGCATCATGTTGACCATCATGTTAAAGCCCTCGACGCCATCCAGCGCCGAGCGGGCCTTTTCCGGTGCACCGGCGGCATGGGCGGAGACGCCGCGAAAGCGGAATTTGGCCGAACGGTTGGCCAGCGTAGTGCGGGCGGCTGCCGAATTTTCATCATCGGCGTGCCAGTGCAGCGCGATATCGACATCGTTGAACAGGCCGGCGCGGACCATATAGACCTTGCCGCTGCCGCCTTCTTCCGCCGGCGTACCATAGAGCCGGATGCGACCCGGCGTGCCGGTCTGTTTCAGCCATTTGCTGATCGCGATGGCGGCTTCCACCGAACCGGCGCCGAACAGATTATGGCCGCAGGCATGGGCGGCGCTCTTGCCCTCGACCGGGCTGCGGCTGGCGACGGCGTCCTGGTTGATGCCCGGCAGCGCGTCATATTCCGCCAATATTGCGATTACCGGACCGCCCTTGCCAAATTCGGCGGTAAAGGCGGTCGGAATGTCGGCAACGCCGGAGCTGATTGTGAAGCCATTGGCCTTGAGCGATTGCTTGAGCAGATCGCTGGATTTCTGTTCCTGATAGCCGACTTCGGCCCATTCCCACAGCTGCCGCGCCGTCTTTGCCGATTCTGCGGACCGTGCATCAACCAGCGCCGATATCTCGGACATCGTGTCGGTGGTCTGGGCTTGGACGGTTGCCGGTGCAGCCGCGAGGGCCAAAATCAGGGAGAAACGGATCATAGGGGCCTCATATGTTGCGTTGGGTATGGGGTAAGTGTCGGGGCGAAGATGGCACATATGGGGGGAAGCGAGCAACAGGCTTCTTGTGCTCCACCGGTTGCGGCAAATGAGGGTCAATTGCAAAAATGCAACTCGCAGGTGCAACATTTCATATTGCAACTTAATTTCGGTCGGTCATAGTCGGCCCACAAGTTACAAACCACTGGAGTAAAACCATGCGTAAACTATCCTCCCTGATCCTCGCGGCAACCGCGCTGTCCTTCACCGTTCCAGCATCGGCTGCTGAAGCAGAGCGCAACGACCGGCTGTTTGATGCAACCGGCGCCAGCGTCGCCAAAGTGAACCGGGTAACCGATGCCGGCGATCTTCTGGTCATCTACAAGGGCAAAGTGCGGCGCATCGAAGCTTCGACTCTGTCGAACACCGATGGCAAGCTGGTTACCAGCCTGACCAAGACGGAAATCCGTCGTCTTGACTAAGCATTTTGCTTGCTAAAGATCGGCAGTGATCATCACTGCAATAGAAAGCCGGTGCTTCCCCTCAAGCGCCGGCTTTTTTTGCGTCCGCTGCGGCGGCCAGGTCTTCCGGACGATTGATGTTCAAGAACGGCTGGTCATCCGGCCAAGTCACTGATTTAGCGTCACATTGTCTGGCCAGCCATTGCAGCGACGGTGCTCGCTCTCCGGGCTGATAGGCAGCGCGGACGGCATTGACGATATCGCAGCGCCAATAGGCAAAGGTCGGATGCACGCGCTGCGGATCCCGCGCCACGGTACAGCTGCCGCTCGCCGAGAGCCGTTCGATCAGGTCCACGGGGGCAAAAGGCGCGTCGACCGGGACCGTGACAAATCCCTCGATCGCTGGCAGCATGGCCTGCAAGGCGGCTGCTACCGAGAAGATGCCGCCGACCGGACCGGCTGGCGCATCCGGATCATCTCTGATGATCGCCAGTCCGGTCCCGTAATCTTCCCGCGCCGACAGCAATATCCGGTCCGCCTTGCCGGCATATCGGCCGATCAATATGTCTACCAGCCGTTGTCCGTCAAAGCTGATGACTGCCTTGTCGCTGCCCATGCGGATCGACTGGCCGCCGGCCAGGATGACGAGGCAGGATGACGGTGGCTTGATCATATCTGTATATCGGTTTGAAGCATATCGCTTCAATCTGACCTCAGCTGCCCACTCTGTCCAGCAATTCTCCGATCAGATCCCTGGGTTCCGGATCGATTGTTCGTTCCTGATCGGCGGACTGGACCAGTTCCGCTTTCAGATTGCGGTCAAACAGTGTGCGACTTGGCCTCTGACTACCATGCTTGGAATTGGAAGATGCCCATTGCCGGCCGGTTCGTTGGGACGGCTGCGCAGGATAGATGAAGCCATTGACCGGGAAAGCGGTTGTGCCAAGCTTGCCGATCGGGGCATACCAGATACGGACCAGGCTCCAGTCATTGGCCTCTGAAACATCTTTTGCCGCGACCCGGCGCTCGATCTGACCGCGCCGACCATTGATCGGCGACCAGT
The DNA here is from genome assembly GCF_001586275.1 of Sphingorhabdus sp. M41. Lineage (NCBI taxonomy): Bacteria > Pseudomonadati > Pseudomonadota > Alphaproteobacteria > Sphingomonadales > Sphingorhabdaceae > Sphingorhabdus > Sphingorhabdus sp. M41. The sequence continues at coordinate 856,316 of NZ_CP014545.1, forward strand.
TGGCATGGCTGATCAGGATCGTGCGGTCGTCGATAATTTTGCGGACCACCGCGACATGGCCGAGCCGCATGGCGCCATGGCTGGGCAAAGACAAAACTGCGCCTTCTACCGGCATTATGCCCCGCTGGTAGGTTTCCGCGGCCTGATCCCACCAACTATGGGCGTCGCCGTAAATTTTTATGCCGCTCAATTCCCGGGCAAACGGTACGCATTGCAGATAGTCATTGGCTTTGGCTGGCGCGGGCATCAAGATGGCCTGCAATACCAGCAGGACCGGAATGATTGCATTCCGAAGTGATATTACAGATTGTTTTAGAGCCGGTGTGTTCATTCAGCCGGACATAGAGGTCCGGCGGAAAGCCTAAGCTAAGGGACACCGTGAATCACTCGTAAACCATATTGCGTCCGCAGGTCAGTCTAACGTTGCGTTACCGTCCCGTCTGAAACTTCGAAGTGCAGCGATTCGTCCGGAATATCTCTGAATAAATCCGGTTCCGTGCCGGTGAGCCAGACCTGGCCACCGCGCTCGGCCAGCTTGGCGAAAAGGGCCGCTCTGCGTTCGGGATCGAGATGGGCGGCAACTTCATCGAGTAGCAATATCGGTCGCCTGTCTCGTCGATCGGCGATCAGGTCGGCGTGCGCCAGAATGATCGAGAATAGCAACGCTTTCTGTTCACCGGTCGAGCATTTTTCGGCTGGTTGCTGTTTTGCGGAATGAAAGACTTTGAGGTCGGCCCGATGAGGGCCTCGAATGGTTCGTCCCGCTGCACGGTCTGCCGCGCGATTTTGCTGGAGCATCTGAATAAGCTGCTGCTCGGAGTGTAACTGCTCATCCGCGAGACCAACCGCCGGCGTAGCGAATATCTGGCTGTCTGATTGTTCCAGTCCTTGATTCAGGGCGGATACCATGCGGTGGCGAGCCTCTGCGACTAGCGAGCCGTATCGTGCCAATTGCACATCCAAGCCGTCCATCCAGTTTTTTTCCGCTGGATGTGTATCGGCGAGGAGCCGATTCCGTTCACGTCGCGCCGCTTCGTAGCGGGCGCAGTTTCCGGCATGAGCGGGCTCTAGCGCGGTGACCAGCCGGTCGAGAAAATTCCGTCGTCCCGACGCACCCTCTGTGAACAGGCGATCCATCGCTGGCGTCAACCACAATATAGAAAGCCACTCGGCCAGATCATTGGTCGGTACAGCCGTTTCGTTGATCCGGGTTTTGCGTCGTTCTGGTGCCTCCGTGGTCGTACCGCTTCCCAGATGGACATCATCGAGTTGCGCGGCGACAGCGAAATCACCGGGGCCATTCTGACGAGCGATATCGCGGAGCGAAGCGCGACGGAGGCCGCGCCCTGGAGCGAGCATTGATACTGCTTCCAGAATATTGGTCTTGCCCGCTCCGTTCGCACCGCTGAAAACCATGAACCCGGGCGCGGCGTTCAGACGCAATTCCGGATAGTTGCGAAAGTTGTGCAGAGTGAGCTGTGACAAGGTCATGACAGAGCCGGTCACTAGCTTTCGTCAACTGTGAAGAGAAGCAAATTCGGCGAGGGCATATGTGCGGTCGGCCTTTGGAACCTCAGGGGCTAATAGTTGGGAAAAGTCACTAAATATCAGCCTAACCTAATTTGACAAGCGATGCGCGTTTTGAGCAAGGCATTGATTCATTTTGATAATCTAAAACTGGCACAGGCCGTGCAATGTATCGAACATCTTCGCAACGATACGAAAAACAGTTTTAATTCGAAAGGAAATCAAAATGTTCTCCAATGTCTCCATGAACTTCTCCGCCGCGGTAGCCGCCATTTTCACGGCCGCAGTATTTGTTGGCGCCAGCGTCGGCCCCGCAATCAGCAACGCCGCTTCGGTTGTCGCTTAAGCCCGCTTCAACACAGGAAAGGACAACTCATGTCACATAGTCTTCAAAATTCATTCTCCGCAGCTTTCGCTGCTGTCGTTTCAGCAGCACTGCTTGTTGGTGCCAGCGTCGTGCCAGCGTTGCACAATGCGTCGTCGATGGTGATCTGATGGACAGCAAAAACAAAAGCTCGGAATCCGTTCCCACCAGCTGGCCGAAATCGGTCTCATCGAACAAAGGAAGCAAACAGCCCATGAAAAATAAACTGAAACTCGACAAAGCCAATGGCAAGCTTATGGGCGTCTGCTCTGGGCTGGCCAACTGGAGTGGGATGGACGCCAATCTGCTGCGCATCATATTCGTTCTCGCAACGGTATTTGGTTTTGGTTCGGCGATTATCATCTATTTGGCGATTGGTTTGATTGTCGATTAAACCCAGTGTCTCGCCATCATATTATGATATAACATACGGAAAATATTGTATAAAAATCATAGACCGCTCTGACTAATCTGTGTAATCGAATATTTGAACATTCGCATTGCAATAGTCGGAGCGCAGATGTCCGCAGGTCATCATCACAGCCACGGGCATGTCGCCCACAGCCATCACGACCGTCATAGCGTGCATGGTCATATGCCGACAAATTTCAGTCGAGCCTTTGCGCTCGGAATTACACTCAACATCATATATATCCTCGTCGAGGTTACATTCGGCCTGCTGGCCGGATCGATGGCATTATTGGCGGACGCTGGCCATAATCTGTCCGATGTTCTCGGACTAGCCGTTGCCTGGGCTGGTGCAGAGCTGGCAAAACGGCCACCCAGCAAGCGATTTACTTACGGGCTCGGGGGTTCATCGATTCTGGCTGCATTGCTCAACGGACTATTTCTGCTGGTCGCTTGCGGCGCCATTGCCTGGGAGGCGATCGAACGTTTTAGCGCCCCCAGCCCGATTGCGTCGACCACCGTCATCATTGTCGCCTCGCTCGGCATCGTCATCAATTTTGGAACCGCGATGCTTTTCGTGCGCGGGCAGAAAGAAGATATCAACATTCGCGGTGCCTTTCTGCATATGATGGCTGATGCAGGTGTCTCGGCAGGCGTCGTGGCTGGTGGTATCGCGATCTATTTCAGTGGATTTAACTGGATTGATCCGCTGATCAGCTTGCTGATTGTCGCGTTGATCTTCTGGAGCACATGGGGATTATTATCCGAAGCCGTGCGCATGTCGCTGGCGGGTGTGCCCCGCAATATCGATGTCGAAGAGGTAATGGCATATCTTGCATCCTTGCCCGGGGTCCATGCAGTGCATGATCTGCACATTTGGCCAATGAGCACGAGCGAGACGGCCATGACAGCTCATCTGGTTTTACCTGAGGGGCATCCGGGCAAAGGTTTTCTGGCCGAGATTCAAAAGGAAATGAACAGGCTGTTTTCGATTCATCATATCACCATTCAGATCGAACTTGAAGATGAAGAAGCCGCATTATGCCAGACGGATTGTAGCGGTCAAAATTGATGAGTTTCTGAAGGCCTGGGCGAACAGTCCTGTCTCGCAAGAGAATTCCGGTGCTTGCTGCCAAGGGATAGAATTCCAACCAGCCGATGCGCCAAATCAGGATTGGTTTGTTGGCGAACCCGAAAATCTGATGCACGCAATCACCCCATTGGGCGAATGCAACGATTGCACCAACGGACATCTTTCGTTGCGCAGCCGGAAAATAGACTTATGGTCTTATGAGAAACGCGGCACTCAATCCCGCGAGAGGGAGGATGCGTGCACGACGAGATTAAACCGAACTGGTTATCGGAAATTGTTCGTCGATTTTCTGTCTTCATATTTACGATAAACGGCTGGTCCGCCGTTCAGGAAAATCCGCCACCTCGAAAAGCCGTCATCATAGCTGCTCCTCATACCAGCAACTGGGACTTTCTCTATTTTTTCGGGCTGATCAACAAGCTGAAGATCAAATCCTACTGGATCGGAAAAGATACGTTATTCAAGCCACCCTGGGGAGACATGATGCGGCGCCTGGGCGGTATTCCCGTTAACAGGTCAAAATCGCAGAATATGGTCGACGCGATGGTTAGAGAATTTGACCGGCGCGATGATTTCCTGCTGACAATTCCGCCCGAGGGTACGCGCGGTAGCGTGAAAGAATGGCGGACAGGTTTTTACTACATCGCGCTCAAGGCAAAGGTGCCATTGATAATCGGCCTGATGGACTATTCGAAACGTACGGGGGGATTGGGGCCATCCTTCATGCCTACGGGGAATTACAAGGCTGACATGCAAAAACTCAGTGACTTTTATTATAGCGTGACACCCAAATATCCCGAGAAGGCGATGCGCGACATTGTCTCGACGGAGCCGGGGGCTACCAGTGGAAATCATGAAGAAGGAGAGGCGAGTTGAACTTGATTGCAGCCTTGGGGCTGAACCTGGGGTTGTTGGTCGCGATCATGTTTGTCCTGTGGTTGATTTCCGTCCGGATCCGCGACGTGTCCTTCATCGATGCATTCTGGGCCTATGGCATGGCGATCATGGCCAGCGCATCATTCCTGCAGACTGAAAACCCAGGATCTCTGGCTTATACGATCTGGGCGCTGACGGCGCTTTGGGGTATCAGGCTGGGCACCCATCTGTTCCTGCGCTGGCGCAAGGAAGGGGTGGACCCTCGCTATAAAAAAATAATGGGTCGCGCAATGGAGAAGCAGGGCATGAGCTTCGCCAAGGCGGCTCTGCTCAAGGCCTGGGTGTTACAAATTCCGCTGCTGTTTATTGTCTGTCTGCCGGCACAGCTCGGTATATTGCTGGCGGGTCCTGACGGTCTGTCTGCTGTTTCAATTGTCGGCGCTGTGATCGCCCTTATCGGCATTGGTTTTGAAACCATTGGCGATATGCAGCTCAAGACCTTCAAGGCCAATCCGGCCAGCAAGGGAAAAGTGCTGGATAGCGGGCTGTGGAAATATACCCGCCATCCCAATTATTTTGGAGATTTCTGTGCCTGGTGGGGAATCTGGCTGGTCGCGGCGCCGATGGGATGGCCCGTCTGGTTAGCCGCAATCGGCCCGTTGTTTCTGAGTTTCACGTTGATGAAGTGGAGCGGCGCACCCTTGCTGGAGAAAAGTCTGAAACAGAACCGGCCGGCCTATGTCGAGTATATTGAACGGACTTCCACTTTCTTTCCGATGCCGCCAAAGAAATAATCTGCCTAAGCGGCTTCTTTGAGCAGCTTGTTCTCGATAATATTGGCAAAAACAGCGGCTTCCTGGGCGCCGGGTACCATGAACTTCTTGTTGAAGATGAACGCTGGCACGCCGGTAATGAACCGGTCCTGCCATTCCGCTTCCGTCGCCCTTACTTCTTCCGCAAACAGATTGGTAATGAGCAGATCGCGGGCGCGCTTTTCGTCCAGACCGACCGATGAAGCGACAGACACCAAGATATCATGATCGCTGACATCCTTGCCGTCGGTGAAATGCGCTTTGAACAAAGCCATTTTCAGCGCGGTTTGCTTGCCGGTCTCTCCAGCCCAGTGAAGCAGGCGGTGCGCATCAAAAGTGTTCACCATCCGCATCTTGTCGCCATGGCTGAATTCAAAATCCAGTTCATTTCCGGCGTTGCGCAGCCGCTCCCTGTTGGCCTTGCTTTGCTCGAGAGTAGCGCCATATTTCTGCGCCATATGTTCGGCGATGTCCTGGCCTTCCGGCGGCATGGACGGGTTCAGTTCAAAGGCATGCCATGCCAGTTCAAAGCGCGCCTTGCCTTCAAACTGGGCCATGGCTTTCTCAAGCTTCTTGTATCCAATGATACACCAGGGACACACGACATCCGAAACTATATCAACGGTGATAACGGGCGTTTCGGACATGATATTTTCCTTGGTGAGTGTCAGGCCTTTTCAAGCGTGCATTGTAGTGGATGTTCGTTCTTGCGTGCGAAATCCATCACCTGAGTGACCTTTGTTTCAGCAACTTCATAGCTGAACGTGCCGCAGACGCCGACGCCTTTCTGGTGAACATGCAACATGACGCGCGTGGCTTCATCGATGTCCATATTGAAAAACCGTTTCAGCACAAGGACAACAAATTCCATCGGCGTATAATCGTCATTGAGAATAAGCACTTTATAGGGGCTGGGCTTCTGGGTCTTGGCGCGGGTCTTGGTTGCGATGCCGAGATTTGTCTCGTCATCGTCGTCATCGGAGCCCTTGTCCGCATCGTCGCTCATGACGGGACGGTTGCCGACAAGGATTTGCCGATTGAATTTATGGAAGGGGGAAAGAATCTGCTGGTTCATCATTAGCTTCAAGATATGGTATTTTTACCCTCGAGGGCAAGTGGCGGATTGATAGTTTCGAAAGCTTTTGCGGTGACCCGTGTCAATCCAGCACAAATAAAAAGGGCCGCTCCAACGGAACGGCCCTTTTTTGATCGGAAGAAAGAGCGACTTAGGCAGCTGCTTTCAACTCCTTGCGGATTTCGCTGACGCGATCGGCAATCGGCTGATAGGCCTTGCCAGCGAGCTTCACGACAGCATCGGCATTGTTCGAAGTCTGGTCCATTACCCGGTCCAGACCGCTGCGTACATAGTCAGCCTGCTTTGCGAACATGTCCTTCGGCGTCGCGACGCTGAACAGGCCCTGCAGAGCGCGGCTGGCTTCAACAAAATTCTCGCGCGTATATTCGACGTTGGTCTTGCCGATTTCCTGAGCGCCCTTGGCAGCGATCTTGCCGCTTTCGAGCAGGGTTTCAACATTTTCGCGGTTGAATTCAACTGCGTTCTTAGACAGTGCAACGGCACGGTCAGCAGCTGCCTTGGCGCGAGCCTGAGCGTCGGCGGTCAGCTTTTCAAAGCGCGAACCCAACTTGTCAGCAGTTTTCTTGGCGGTGTTAGCAGCCTTGGTATTGGCAGCTTTGGTGTTCTTGACAACGCGTTTGGTTGCGGTGGTTTTGGTGGTAGCCATTTTCTTGGTTCCTTTGGTCATTTTGTTCAATGTGGTTTTGGCAGCTGGCTTTGCAGCGACTTTACGCTTCGCTGCAGGCTTCTTTGCCGCCGGCTTGGATGCTGCGGTTTTTTTGACAGCAGGCTTTGCCGCTGTTGCCGGTTTAGCAGCGGGAGCCACCGGCTTGTTGGTGTCGGTGGGTGCCGAAGCGTCGTCAGCTGCGGCTTTCTGGACCGGTGCGGTATCTGAAGCCGCTTTGTCGGAAATACTGGTAGCAGACGCAGCTGCAGCATAAGCCGCATCTGCAGAGAGCGAGCCGGTTACTTTTTCTGCCGGAGCAGTGGATGTTTCGTTCTTCGTATCAGCCATCGGTTGTCTCACTTCTATGTTGCAGTGCACAAATAGTGCATGCGAACGCCGAAGTCAAGAAAAATGGTGCAGTGCACAATAAAGTGTAATCCGGTGTAGAAGTGACTGGAATCTAGCTGTTATTTCCGCATGTCGGCTTCCCGGTCCCCGTGCTTGTCTGGTATAAGCCATAGTTGCGATAGTGCAATGCAACGGATTTCAGTGTTTCCATGCTGCATCTGTTGTAACAGGTGCTCGATGATTACCGAAAGTCCCCCATGTCTGTATTGAAATCTATCGCCACCGCTGTTCCCGATCACCGGATCAGTCAGGCAGAAGTGCTTGCCGTGCTGGCGAAGGCGAGGGGAGCGGCGCTTCCGGCCAGGCTGGAGCAAATCCTCGGCAATAGCGGGATCGAGCAACGCTATCTTGCCTGCGAGGCGGATTATTATCTGGAGCCGCGCAGCTGGACTGGTCGGGCGGCGATTTATGATCAAGTCGGCACCAAGCTGGCGCACAAGGCGGCCGGGGACGCACTGGGCAAGGCGGCGCTTCTGCCATCCGACATAGATGCCATTATATTGATCTCGACCACCGGCACGATGACGCCTTCTATTCCCAGTCGGATGATCGAGGCAATGGGGTTCGCCCCTTCGACACAGACGATACCGGTGTTCGGCTACGGCTGCGCGGGCAGTGTTCTCGGACTCCGGCTGGCCAATGATCTGGCGGCGGCGGGAGAGGGCCAGAATGTCCTTATGATCTCGCTGGAATTGTGCAGCCTGTCTTATGACTATAGTCAGTTCGACAAGAAGAACATGATTGCCACCGCCTTGTTCGCCGATGGCTGTGCCGCGGCGGTGCTCAGCGCCAAGGAAGGGCAGGCCGGAGCGCCAGGTTTTCGCGCCTTTGACCAGAAAACCTGGCCGGACACCCGAGATATGATGGGCTGGGACATTGGCGCTACCGGTTTCGATCTCGTGCTGGCGCGGGATATTCCGACTTTCGTAACCAATGATTTCGTACCCTTTTGCGATGCGTTTCTGGAGGCTCAGGGGGTGGAGATATCCGATCTTGCCGAACCCGCCTGCCATCCCGGCGGGGGCAGGGTGGTGGAAGCCCTGGAAGCATATTTTGCGCCGGCGATTGCCGGTATCCCGGCAACTCGCGAAGTGCTGCGTCAGCATGGCAACATGTCCTCGCCGACGGTGCTGTTCGTGCTCGAGCGTCTGCTGGCAGAGAAGCCGGACAAGCCGATCTTGCTCACCGCACTCGGGCCCGGTTTTACGGCAGCGGTCGGTATCCTTGATCCACAAGGTGCAGCATGACCGAGCCGCTTGGCGCTATTTTCACGACCAGCCCGACATTGGTAACCTGGGTGATGGTCTATATCGTGGTCCAGCGGCTGGGCGAACTGGTTCACGCCAATCGCAACACACGGCGGCTGCTTGGCGAAGGTGGGCAGGAACATGGCGCGGACCATTATCATTATTTCATCTTTCTCCACAGCGCCTGGATCGCGATCATCGCATTGCTGGCTGATCCGCAGCATAACATCCATCCAGCGATGCTGGCGCTATTCGTGGCGACGCAGATTTTGCGCGTGTGGACGCTGGCCAGCATCGGTCGTTGGTGGACGACCCGAATCATCTCCGCACCACATTTCGACCGGGTCAGGCGCGGGCCGTATAAATATGTCAGCCATCCCAATTATCTGGTCGTCGTGCTCGAAATTGCGATTGTCCCGCTGATGCTCGGTCTGCCATGGGTGGCTTTGGTCTTCTGGGTTCTCAACGCGGTGCTGCTGCGTCACCGGATCAGAGTCGAAAATGAAGTGCTCGGCGAGCGCGGCTAGTCCAGAGTTTGTTAGACATGAATCCGAGGACGAGATTTGTCTCGACTTCAAGCGGGGTTGGAACTGGACCCGCCACGGTAAAAATATTGCCGCTGGGGTGAATTGAACTTTACAAACTTTACAATGTTAAGAAAACTAAAAAAACTGCGACTTACGGCAACTACTGTGGGACCTGAGCCTACTAAACGGTGGGCGGCTCAAAACGTCAAAGAACCCATATTGAATTTATCAAAGCCGGACGATGTAGGAAAGCGATTTGCAGTAGCGGCTAGCTTGCCCCTGACAAGCAGGCCGTGTTGAGATTGCAGATTCGCCGCTTATAAGACCGACAAGCCTCGGGGAGTTACTGCGTGTCGATATTTGCCAAGATCATGATCGCGCTGATTGCTATCCTGCGTCTCTATATTGCGTGGTTCGGGATATTTGCCTGGCAGGCGCAGGGGCCGGCAACATTTCCGGACCTTCCGGCCAGCCTGTTCGAACCGACTGCAGCAATGGCTGCTAATCAAGGCGTCTATAATCTCTGTCTCGCGGCTGGCTTGATCTGGTCGCTGTTCGTCCGTGATGCTGAATGGCAGCGTAAGGTGGCAAGTGGTTTCCTGCTGTTTGTGGCTGTAGCTGGAATTTTCGGCGCCTGGCGCGTATCGCCGGATATTGCGCTGGTGCAGACGAGACCGGCGGTGATCGGCTTGCTGTTGCTATGGTTGCCGGTGGGGAAGATGCGGCGGTAACCTGCTCGCCGCCATCCTCAACTTGTTTAGCTTTCGGTGACCTGCGGCACAGGACCTCGGGCATTTGATCCATGTCTCTAGAGATTCTGAAATGAATTCAGGGTGACGAGTGATCCCTCAATTACTCCTCCTATTCGAGCGACTTTTTCATCAGTGCCGTAAGCCCCAGCACAATGGTCGCCGCAACCACGGCTGCGATCGTCAATATTATCGCCGAACCCATATTGGCTACCGCGATCCCGGCAAATCCCCAGGACACAGCAATGGCATAAGGCCATGATTTAAGCCACTGGGCGTTGAAGCCTGCGAAAAGGGTCGCCAATAACAGTGCAATCACCGCAGCTGTAAATTCCCCGACAAAGCCATATCCGGCAAGCAGCAGGCCGATGGATACGAACGAGGCGGCAGAGAGCCAGCCAGCGTAGAGGGCGACAGGCCAGCGGGCGATCCAGGCGGGCGTGGCCTTTTCAATTTTGTAAAGTGCAATCAACGCAGCGATCAACATGATCCATATCAGGATGGTGGCCCAGATCGGCGACACCAGCGCGACAGGGAGCCATATCGTTCCGACCGCCAGAGATAGTGCCAGCGCAATGCGACCTCTGTCCCATTCCGCGTCCTGCCTGAATTTGAACGCGCCCCATGCGGCATGGGCGACCAGCCACAGGTAAATCGGACCCCAGATGCTGAAGGCCCAGCCAACCGGTTGAACCGGTGGATTTAGCTGGGGTATTGGATATCTGTCCGGATCTATTCCGCCAAATTCCGGCGAAAGAAAAGGTGCAATGGCAAAGGCAATTGCGACGATAAGGAGAAGGATGGCTTTCATAAATTCCGGTTCCCGATGTTCTTCGACCAGACCATAAGGGTATAAACCATTTAGCACAGTACGTGTTTTCAGACAGGTACGCCCGGCCTGCAGGGGCAACGTTCATTGGGTGGAAGCTGGAACGACAATATTGGTTGCAGCTTTCGCGATCCAGCCAGACAGGCTTGAACGGTCTCGCCCTCGATTTGCCTTCGCTAATTCACGCAATATTGCGCAAGACCGTGCCGGCATTTCCAGTCGCTCGTTTGCCTTTTCGCTTCATTTTATAAAGCGCGCTGTCAGCGGCTTTGAGCAATTGCTCGGTACCATTGCCGTCGAGCGCCTGCACCGCAACGCCGACGCTGGCCGACGGCGTTAACACGTGGCCGCTGATTTTTGTCGGCATGGCAAAGCCGGAAAGATAGTCAGTCGCCCTAGCCAAGGCTTGGTCATGTAAAGTCACATCAGGCATGAAGATCAGAAATTCATCCCCGCCCAGACGGCCGACGATCTCGTTGGCGGTACAGCTTTGGTTTAGCCGGTTGGCGACTTCGATCAGCAAATGATCGCCCACATCATGACCGAGGTTGTCATTCACCTGTTTAAACTGATTGAGGTCGATCAAGGCAACGGCAAAACCGCTGCCGTCACTGGCGAAGGACCTTTCGGCGATTTGAAGATGGTTCATCATTGCGCGACGATTGGCCAGCCCGGTCAAGGGGTCGCTGTGGGCCTGTTTCCATATGGTGTGTCGCATGAGCAAACCGGAAATGATCTGATTGTAGCTATCGATGATGAAGCGGATCATCAGCAGCGCTATGGTGATCATGCTCCATCCCATGATCATGTCATCAAAGTCCCCGACGATAATCATCGCCGCGGCCGAAGGCATCACACCGACAAATAATACGGTAACCGCTGCTTTTTTTATGCAGGCCAGGCAATGGGCGATACAGGTCGATCCGAAAACCAGCGACATCGGAATGAACATCTGATTGGCAAACAGGTCGGTTACGATTGCATATACCGACCAGATGCTCAGAAATGTGATGATAGCAACCGAAATTATGGAGAGATTTCTCAGAATTTTTTGGGGGTTAACGCCAGAATCCGGATGTTTGGGAAGGCGCATCCACATGATCATCCGTACCATGCATCCAATGGCAAAAATTCCCATCCATGCATAGTAAATGGGTGAAACCCCTTCGTGGGCTGACAAGACCATCACCGCCACCAGATTGCAAATGGCCACCAGGTAAATCATCGGCACATGGGTCAGCGCCCGGTGCAGTTGCATTTCCTCAACCGAGGATTGAATCTCTTTTGGAATTTTTGGTGACCGCCATGGAGTTTGCCAGGATGTCTGCCAGTTTTTTTCCAATAGCGGCGCTAAATCCATATTGATGGGGCATCCTGCGATAGCGGGTTGAAATATATCGCTGAGACTAGGTGGGGGGCGTAAAAATAGGGTTAACAAATGTTTGCAACAGATGTGCAAGGCGTCGCTCGCGGGGCAGTTTGGAAGATTTTTATCCGCTATAACATAGCCTGTATCGTGGCATGAAAATAACGGGCGCCGGCCGTGCTTCTGCCTATACTCTGCCGAGTGGGCACAACCAATTTCCCGGTGAAGGCGGCAACCTTCACCGGGAATTTTCTTTATTGTTGTCCCGCAGCGGCCGACACAGCGGCTGTCGCTATACGAGACCTTCTAGAATTTCGCGCTGGCCTGAATGCCATAGAAACGCGGTTCAGCCGGGATGAATGTGGGGTAGCCGAAAGCCCCGCCGGTATTGCCGGCATCGAGCAGATAATCCTTGTTGGTCAGATTGCGGGCAAAAACCGCCAGCTCGAACCGATCTTCGCCAAAGCCGACGCCGGCCTTTGCGTTGACCAGCGTCACCGGACCCTGCGCGATCTCCGGACGGTTGGTTGTTTCGAAGAAGATTAGGCTGCGGTAAGTCACGCTTGGGGTCATGAACAGGCGCATGCCGTTGCCCAGCGGGGCATCGATCGTGAACCCGGCAGCTGCTTGCCACTCGGGCTGCAGGCGGAACCGGTTTCCAGCATAAATGCCGTTTTCAGGCTTGTCGTCGATACCGCCATCAATCCAGCCGACATTACCGAACATGGTCAGCCACTCGGTCGGTCGCACCTGAAGCTCAGCCTCGACGCCCAGATTGCTAGCCGAGCCGGCGCTTTCGGTTACGGATGATCCGACCGGCTGGCCCGAAGGATCATTGGGATCGGAAATGACGCGCGAGACCTGGAAGTCGCTGTATTTCTGATAATAGACGCCGAGCGAACCCGAGATGATGCCGGACGAGCCCTTGATGCCGCCTTCGTAATTCCATACAATTTCTTCCGGGATGACGCTGGTCGCGGTCGCCGTCTGATTGACGGTCGGCGAGCGGCGGCCCTTCGAGACGGTGGCATAGAGGTTGACGTCGTCGGACAGGCGATAGAGCGCGTTGAGGCGCGGTAGGACCGCGGTGAAGCTGTCTTCCGACCACAAGGTGCCATTGGTCGTGGTCTGGCCGGGGATGAGCGATCCGCCGGTCAGGACGCTCGCTTGTGCAACCGAATTATAGCCCGACTTGCGCTTCTCGATCAGCCCGCGAACGCCGGCGGTCAGTTCGAGACTGGGTGTCACCGTCCATCGGACGTCGCCGAACACCGAATAGCTGTCGTTGATGCCGAGGTTGGTGAATTCGGAGCTGTAGGGCAGCACGGTGGCCAGCCCTTGGGTAAGCAAAGCGGTTGCCTGAGCTGCAGCGACCGTTCCGTCGGCTGCGATGCACGGGATGCCGAGCTGCGCCCGGACCGCGGCCGATGAGCAGGCCAGAAAGGTTCCTTCTTCACTGGAAAAGGGCACCCGCTGGAAATTGTCCTCGTGGAAATAGTTCCAGCCAAACGAGGCCCGAACATTGTCGTCCTGATAAGCGAAGCGCGATTCATGGCTGACCTGCCAGCCCTGCGAATCCTCGGTAAACTCGAGATACCAGGCGGCCGAGCCGTCGGCGTCGAACACTTCCTGGCTGTCGAACTTGCGGTAGCCGTTGACGGTGGTGAAGTTCCAGCCGTCATCGAAATCATAGCTGGCGGTCAGATTGCCGTCATAGACCTCGCGGCGCAGGCCGAGATCGTCGCTGCCCAGGACCGTTGCCGAAATTCCGGCCGGCGCGCCAGACAGATTGGCTGGTCCGAACCGGTTGGCCGGGCCGGCCGAGGTCGGGAAATTGCCCGAGATGAAGGGCGTGCCGCTGTTGCGCTGCTGGTCATAGGTGCCGATCAGGTCGATGGTCAGTGCGTCGCTGGGGGTAAAGCGCAGCGAACCGCGCAGCCCGAGCTGATCCTGTGCATAGAGATCGCCCTGCCGGTCCGACAGATTTACGATATAGCCGTCGCGTTTCTTCCATTCACCAGCAACGCGCGCAGCGATCAGGTCATTGCCGACGTTCAGGTGGCCACCGACGATGCGTGAATCATAATTGCCGACACCGGCGGTCAGTTCGCCGGAAAATCCGGGTTCCGGCCGGGCCGAGAGGATGCTGATCGCGCCGACGGCCGAGGCGGTGCCGAACAAAGTCGCCTGCGGCCCCTTGATAACCTCGATCCGGTCAACGTCGTAGATCGCCTGGTAAGAACCGCGCGAGCGCGAAATATCGATGCCGTTATAATAGAGCGTGACGCGCGCCGCCTGCTGCGAGGAACCGCTGTCCGAGGTGATGCCGCGAATGACGATGCCGGGATTGTTGGCGCTCTGCTCCTGAATGTTCAGGCCGGGGACATAGTTGGACAGTTCGTCGAGATCGGACACGCCGAGCCGGTCCATTTGCGCGCTGGAAACGGCGGAAATGGTGATCGGCACGTCGGTCGATTTCTGCTCGAATTTCTGGGCGGTGACGATGATGACGTCTCCGTCGCCTTCATCGGCGATATCATCGGTGCTGGTCTGGGCGAAGGCCGGGGCCGTGCTGGCGACGAACAGCGCGGAAGCGAGGGCGATCAGCGAGGGGCGGGAGAGGGTGTTGGCGGAATATTTTGTCATGGAAGGAATCAGCCTTTTTATATGCGACACTGGAATGGATGGTGCAGTGCAGCAAAGTCGTGACGACTTGAGGTGATTGTCATGACATTTTGGATAAAGCAGAAAGACGCTAATATGACAATGGCTTGGTGGCTGACGAATGGCACATGATCACCATCCAGCACTTGTTGGCCTTGGGTAGCCGAAGGCTCAGGGGCTCCGGCGTAGGTCCGCGTTCTTAAAGGACGGCTGCAACAGGTTTAGCATGACGAACGGACGATTTCCGCTCTGGCCTCCAACCACTCGCAGGCAACCTTTTCCGGCCTTCCGCGTTAATTGTCCGAACCTAGAAAAGGACATGAATATGGGCACTCTTAATTTTCCGGAAGAAACATTTGTGGTTGTCGCGACGGGCAGGGAGGCAAAGACCTTTCATGTCAGAAGCGGCGCACTGGAGCATGACGGCGACTGGACGCCCGGCCATCTGGCCGATCAGGGCCCGTCCGGCAAATCGCCGCCCGAGCAGTCGGCGCAGGACAGCATGGAGGCGACCTTCTCGAAAATTATCGCGGAAAAATTATACGATCTCGCGCACAAGGGCGCCTTTGAGCGGCTGATCCTGGTTGCCGATCCGGAGACATTGGGCGAGATCAGGCCCTTGCTGCATCAGGAAGTGAGTGACAAGATTGTGCTGGAACAGGCGAAGACGCTGATCAATTCGCCGGTTGAGGATATCGAAAAGTCCTTGGCACAATAAAGGCCTTATGAGACGGTAGCGGCACTTGTGACGCTATCGGGCTCAGGCGAGCGACCGTTATTTTACAGGAAAGCGCCGGTGATTTTACGCCGGCGCTTTTTTGTTGAGGGCATATCAAGGCAGCGAAATCCGGTATCGCGCGACCGGAATCCGCTGTCATTGCAGCCAAAACATTCCCCCCGTCACGGGAAATATTGAGTCTGTTCAGCTTGAGCCCCGCTATGTTAGGAGTTCTGGTCACGGGTCATTGTCTTGGGGGATTATTCATGAAAAACTTCTTGTCCAGTGGCTTGATTGCCGCTTCTTTTGCACTCGCATCCGCCACGCCCGCCAGTGCGGAAATGTCGAGTGATCCGGCGTCGGACGCCGATTGTGTCGTCTCGCTCATGATGCTGACCGAACAAGCGGATAACGCCTCTGACAAGGATGCCATTGCTACGATGGCATTATATTATTTCGGTCGGCTGGGCGGCGAGGGGCAGGCCAATGCCGGCTATTTGAGTTCCCGAATGAACCGGTTCGCTGCCGAGCCAGAATATTATCTGGCGAAATCCGAGCAATGCGCGACTGACTTTGAGGGCGAGACTCAGACCCTGGAACAATTCGAAACATGGTTAACCAATTGAAGCGGGGCGTCATCCCGAACGTGATAACCTGGCGGTAGCCTTCGGCTGAGGACCGCATTGGGATCCCGCGAAGATGTGAAGCTCCTCCTATTTAGAAATGTCAGGTCGATCATGCCGCACTTGATCGACCCCCGGTGCCACGGCAGCGATTCCACGCAATCCTAACATATCAGAATTCCAGATTGGAAGAATTGGAAGCTCGTTTCTCGCGGATTGGCAGGCGCATCCGCGCGGTGGGGCGTGATGGTCTTTGGCGTGGGTGTTGTCGGCAGGAAGGTCGGGCAAAATTGCGCCAAATTGCAGCGAAAAACGTCGAAAGCATGACGTGTTTTCGCCCGAAATGGAAAAATAATGCCGGGAAATGACAATTTTCGACGTGCCGGTCAGGGCGCATTTGATTCCGCCTTCCGCGCCGCCGCCGAATATCTCGACAGGCCGGAAATGACCGCGACTGATCTGAAGGTTGCCTTCGAAGAAAATGACGCCGCGCTGATCCTCGGTGGCAGCGGAGAGCAGGATCACGCGGCAGGCGCTCTGCGCTATTCGGTTTTGGGCGCTGGGGCCGAATGGCAATATGACGCTGGAGACCTTGCTGGGCGTGCTGCGTGCGATGGGGGTGCGGTTGTCGGTTAGTGGGTGAACAGTGTATTTAGTAAACTGTCACCATAATGCCGTAATGCAAACTGCGGCTGGTGACGGGAGGCAGTTTCAAGGTACGCCGTCTGCTGGACGCATCGGCGGCCCGTCTGTGTTCGGCGATCGAGCGGTTCGAGGTCGGCGAGGGGCAGGTTGCCGCCGTTGGTTAGTGGGTGACTGTTGGCGATAAATATGCTGTCACCTTTATCCCGTCTCCAATGCCCCCCCCTTCCAAAGATTGTGATCTGATGTACCCCACGCCCGATATACAGGAACGCCGCGCCGATTTTATCGTCCATGGCATAGGATTGATTTTCATCCTGGCGGCCGGTCTGGCCTTGCTCTCGCAGGCTGCTGTCGGCCACGGTCTGGCCGTGGTCGCGGCGGTCGGGACCTATGTGGCCTGCGTGGCATTTTCTCATGTCATTTCCATGTTCTACCATTTGTCGCCTTTTCATGACCGGCGGCTGATGCTGCGCCGGATCGACCATGCGGCCATCTATCTGACTATCGCGGGAACTTTTACCCCGATTTTTGTCCTCGCGGGTACGGAGTTCAGCCTCTTCCTTCTGACGACGGTCTGGGCGCTCGCCATTCCCGCGATACTGTACAAGATATTTGGCAAGAACCTGGATTCGCGCTGGTCGCTGGCTTCCTATCTCGGTCTGGGATGGATGGGCCTTATCGGCGTGCCCGAGATGATGGAGCAGTTACCGCCATTATCATTATGGGCCATGTTGGCGGGTGGAGCCTTTTATTCGCTCGGCACGATATTCTATGTCCGCAAGGGGCGGCCCTTTCGCTATTCCATCTGGCATAGTTTTGTGATGATGGGCGGGGCGAGTTTCTTTGTGGCTATCTGGGTGGCTTTAGTGGCTTGAAGCATTGTGACAGTTCCGGCCAACTCGTCATTCCGGACTTGATCCGGAATCCAGAGCGTCTTTACCGAAGCGCATGCGGGCCCAACACCATATGTCATCTAAAGTTGACAAACTAGCCATTGTCATCTATAGTTTACACTCATGAATATTCGGCAGACCGACGCCTTTGCGAATTGGCTCAAGAAGCTGAAGGATCATGAGGCGCGGGCGCGGATCATTATGCGCGTCAATCGTTTTCGCTTCGGCAATCTTGGTGATGTGAAAGCGGTGGGTGACGGGGTCCGTGAGGCACGTATTGATTATGGTCCCGGCTACCGACTTTATTTTGTCGAGCGTAGAGGCGAATTGATCATATTGCTTTGCGGGGGATCGAAGAAAACGCAGCAAAGTGATATCGCAATGGCAAAAACATTGAAGAGAGACGTTGACATATAGCCCTTGAGGCTAAGCCCCCATAAGGGGCGTTTATGGGAAGGCATATTTAAATGGCGACCACGACAACAGAATTCGACGCTGCCGAATATCTCGACAGCCCGGAAATGATCGCGACCTATTTGAAGGTTGCCTTCGAAGAAAATGACGCCGCGCTGATCCGCACCGCGCTGAACGATGTCGCGCGCGCCAAGGGTATGACGGCGGTGGCAGCGGAGAGCAAGATCACGCGGCAGGCGCTGTACAAGGCGCTGGGTCCGAATGGCAATATGACGCTGGAGACCTTGCTTGGGGTGCTGCGAGCGATGGGGGTGCGGTTGTCGGTTAGTGGATAACAGCCCCAGCTAAATGTTATCCCGGACTAGACTCATCTTCATCTGCTTCTCGAGGTGTGAACACCATATGAGTTTTGTCACCGAAGCTATCGAGCCATTCATCTACATCAACAGGCGCAAAGTGGATTGTGCGAGAGCCAAATGGGAAAAAATCGGGTGTGTGGCTGGTAATCTGACCATCATCTTCCAAAAACAGATGCGCAGCGCCAGGCATGCTTGCTGGGTCTAGCGGCTTGAGAGCATTTGGATTATGAATGACAGACAGGCCTTCCGTCCAAGTTTCTTCGTAGCCTTCAGAATTAACAACTACCTTAAAAAACTTAGGACTGGTTGCATTGGGATCATGGTTTACCATTGTACCTTCACGTAAGGCCACAACCTTACCAGATCCGAATCCAGTTAAAATACCCATTCGATTAAACTTCGCTATAGTGCCACTATTACTGAATAGAATTGCCGAAATATGCTCAGAGTCAGGTTGATTGAAAAACCCTGAAGGTATCGACTTATCTTCCCAATCGTGTGTTTCGATTTTAGTTGGCAGAATTATCAAGTTCCCTTGTTCATCCTTTTCGTAGCCATGTTCTACTCCAAAAACATAACGTTCTAAAGCTGATCGAGAGTGGATCATTGACCCCGGTGATGAGAAATCGTGGATAGCTAGGACCAGAGGTTTGTTGGCTACGTGAGCGTGCTCCCAATACTTCTTCTTCAGTTTGCTATAAAGCGCGCTCCCAAATTTAATTGGCATATAATCGTGTAGATAGACTCGCAGCTCCTCAGCAGTATCGGTCGGTGGAGGCGGAATAATTTCTTTACCATTTTTCGTTGGGGCAACGGTAACTGCTTCAACATTAAAAGATCCCATTAATCCATCGCAGCAGAAATCTGGTACGGCATTTGAACGATCGATATCATAGCCCATTTCTCTAAAAGTTGCGAAAAGATATAGTTCCCAAATACGTTGATCAAAGCCAGTGGTTTGGAATTGTTCAACGAAGTTACCATCTGCATCTTCATACCAATGCATCATCAGAGATATGATGTCTTGAGCTGGCGAGTAGCCTTCCTGAGAGATGAACTTTTCAAAATCAGGATTGAGTGGTTGTTTTGAGACTACCGGAGTTAAGAAATCTACAGGCTCTCCGTCTTCATCGTCTTGATGAAATTCTGAGGGTGGGGCCTGGCCTGCAACAGCCATTTCTGTCCGAAGTAAATCACGCGCCGCATCTGGAGTATCGACAAACGTTGTCATACGGACTGAACGCATCCGTTTTAATGCATCCGCTGCGAATACAGTTCCAAAATAGTCTCGGTCTGTGCGGTCCTGAATAAGCATACCGACAATGCGCCCATTATCGATTTGAAAAAACTCCAGTTCGTTGGCCATCGCAAGAGCCATTGCTTTGCGCGCATATCCCGCAATGGCGTTGAATCTCGTTTCAGATATTTCTTGCATTTGCGATCGCCCTTATCTTACCAGAAGCTGTAATGCGCTGAGGATACTATTTGCCAGCAAATTGTATCTTTGACCTGTTTTGTCAAAGACCCAAATCCTCCGACCACACCCTTGACCCCCGCCCGAATCCCGTCTAAGGGCCGCGCTTCCGCTACATCGGGCTCTGCTCGAGGCTGCAGAAAACTTACATAGGCAAAACACTTGCCGCTATTTTGGGCGGTGAGAGTAACCCCTGCATTTTGCAGGACAATTCTACTATAAGGTGAAGACTTTATGCCAACGATTAACCAGCTCGTCCGTAAAGGGCGGGTGCCCCAGAAGACGAAGTCCAAGGTGCCGGCCATGGAAGCCAACCCACAGAAACGTGGCGTTTGCACCCGTGTCTATACAACGACTCCAAAGAAACCAAACTCCGCTCTGCGTAAGGTTGCCAAGGTTCGCCTGACCAACCAGCGCGAGGTCATCAGCTATATTCCCGGTGAAGGTCATAACCTTCAGGAACATAGTGTTGTCCTGATCCGCGGCGGCCGTGTTCGCGATCTTCCCGGTGTGCGTTATCACGTACTGCGCGGCGTTCTTGATACCCAGGGTGTCAAAGACCGTAAGCAGAGCCGCTCGAAATATGGCGCCAAGCGTCCTAAATAGTTTCAGTTTCGGAGTTATAAGATATGTCACGTCGTCGTCGTCCCGAAAAGCGGGTCATTTTGCCCGATCCAAAATTCAAGGATCTGATCCTTTCGAAATTCATGAACAACCTGATGATGGATGGTAAGAAATCCACCGCAGAGCGCATCGTATATGGTGCCTTTGACACGGTTGAAGCCAAGGCGAAAAAAGATCCCTTGCAGCTGTTTCATGATGCTCTCAACAATATCAAGCCGGGCATTGAAGTTCGCAGCCGCCGTGTTGGTGGTGCGACCTATCAGGTTCCCGTCGAAGTGCGTCCCGAACGCGCGCAGGCTCTGGCAATTCGCTGGATGATTTCTGCCGCTCGCGGTCGCAGCGAAACCACAATGGCCGCGCGCCTTTCGGGAGAGATCCTGGATGCGTCGAACAATCGTGGCAATGCGGTTAAGAAGCGGGAAGATGCGCACAAGATGGCTGAAGCCAACCGCGCATTTGCTCACTACCGCTGGTAGTATAAGTTTAGACCGTTCGTCCTGAGCCTGTCGAAGGGCGCTTCTCGTCAGGGAAGCATATTCTCGATCGAGGCACTTCGACAAGCTCAGTGCGAACGGACTTTATACCGTTAAAATAGACCATCACAGGGCTGGCATTGTTCAGCCCATTTCACTATAGGGCAGCCAGAATTTGGTTCCCCACATACTGGAGTACAGACTATGGCACGCAGCCATCCGCTCGAACGATATCGCAATATCGGCATTATGGCCCATATTGACGCTGGCAAGACAACGACGACCGAACGTATTCTTTTCTATACGGGCAAGTCCTATAAAATCGGCGAAGTGCATGATGGCGCGGCGACGATGGACTGGATGGAGCAAGAGCAAGAGCGTGGTATTACCATTACCTCTGCTGCGACCACCTGTTTCTGGAATGCCGACGACCGTCAGGGTCCAGAGCACCGGATCAACATCATTGATACGCCAGGCCACGTTGACTTCACCATTGAAGTCGAGCGTTCGCTGCGTGTGCTCGATGGCGCGGTAGCCTGTTTCGACGGTGTTGCCGGCGTTGAGCCGCAGTCCGAAACCGTATGGCGTCAGGCTGACAAATATAAAGTGCCGCGGATGTGCTTCATCAACAAGCTCGACCGCACCGGCGCCAACTTCAAATTCTGTGTCGATTCGATCATCGAGCGTCTCGGCGCGACGCCTGCTGTATTGTATCTTCCAATCGGTATCGAAGCCGACCTGACCGGCCTGGTTGACCTCGTCAATCAGCGTTCGATCACCTGGAAGAACGAAGATCTTGGCGCTGAATATACTTATGGCGAAATTCCTGCGGACATGGCTGACGAAGCGGCTGAATATCGCGAGAAGCTCATCGAGCTTGCTGTCGAGCAGGACGATGACATCATGGAGCAATATCTCGAAGGCAACGAGCCTGACGCAGCGACTTTGAAATCGCTGATCCGTAAAGGCACGCTGAACCAGAGCTTTGTACCCGTACTTTGCGGTTCTGCATTCAAGAACAAGGGTGTCCAGCCTTTGCTCGACGCTATTGTCGATTATATGCCGAGCCCGCTCGACGTTCCTGCCATTAAGGGCGTGTTGCTCGACGGCGAAACCGAAGATACACGTGCATCCTCCGATGAGGCGCCATTCTCCGCGCTGGCCTTCAAGGTCATGAACGATCCGTTCGTGGGTACCTTGACCTTCTGCCGTATCTATTCCGGCAAGCTGGAAAAGGGCACGGTTTTGAATTCGGTCAAGGACAAGAAAGAAAAAGTCGGCCGTATTCTCGAAATGCACTCCAATGACCGTAAGGACATTGAAGAGGCGTTCGCAGGCGACATCGTTGCTCTGGCGGGGATGAAAACCACCACGACCGGCGATACGCTCTGTAATTCCGAGAAGCCGATCATTCTCGAACGCATGGAATTTCCTGAGCCGGTTATCGAGCTCAGCGTTGAGCCAAAGACCAAGGCTGACCAGGAAAAGATGGGCGTTGCCTTGAATCGTCTTGCTGCTGAAGATCCAAGCTTCCGGGTGACGACTGACCACGAATCGGGTCAGACGATCATCAAGGGCATGGGCGAGCTTCATCTCGACATTCTGGTTGACCGCATGAAGCGTGAATTCAAGGTCGAAGCGAATGTCGGTGCGCCTCAGGTGGCTTATCGTGAATCCATCGGCAAGGCTGTCGATATTGATTACACGCATAAAAAGCAGTCCGGCGGTTCCGGTCAGTTTGCGCGTATCAAGTTCGAAGTCACTCCGGGCGAGCGTGGATCAGGCATTACCTTCAGCGATGAAGTCAAGGGCGGTAATATTCCGAAAGAATATATCCCGTCGGTTGAAAAGGGTATGCGCGAAACGGCTGAAACCGGCTCGTTGATCGGCTTCCCGATCATCGACTTTGACATCCGTGTCTATGACGGTGCCTATCATGATGTTGATAGTTCGGCGCTGGCATTTGAAATCGCCGGTCGTGCAGCAATGCGCGAGGCGGCTCAGAAATCCGGCATCAAACTGCTTGAACCAATCATGAAAGTTGAAGTCGTGACACCGGAAGACTATCTTGGTGATGTGATCGGCGATCTTAACTCTCGCCGTGGTCAGATCCAGGGTACTGACACACGCGGTAACGCTCAGGCTGTGAACGCCATGGTGCCGCTTGCCAACATGTTCGGTTATGTGAACGAATTGCGTTCCTTCAGTCAGGGGCGCGCACAATATTCGATGCAATTCTCTCACTATGAGGAAGTGCCGAACAATGTGGCAGAAGAGATCAAGGAGAAAATGGCTTAACCGCCACTCCTTTTCGAGGTAACGCGCTTTCCTTTTGTGCAGGTCCGACGGGAAATCCCCCGGACCGGCAAAAGGGTGTTGACAGAATTAGAGAGTCTCGCCAAAGCGCGGCGCAGACTATCAAGATGATAGAAAATCAGAGGTAAAATAAAATGGCTAAAGAGAAGTTTGAGCGCAACAAGCCGCACTGCAACATCGGCACCATCGGTCACGTTGACCATGGCAAAACGACGTTGACCGCGGCGATCACCAAAGTGCTTGCTGAAACCAGCGGCGGTAAGGCTGTTGACTTTGCGAACATCGATAAAGCTCCTGAAGAGCGCGAGCGCGGCATCACCATTTCGACGGCACACGTTGAATATGAAACCGAAGCCCGCCACTATGCGCACGTCGATTGCCCAGGCCATGCTGACTATGTGAAGAACATGATCACCGGTGCTGCTCAGATGGATGGTGCTATTCTTGTGGTTAACGCTGCTGACGGCCCAATGCCACAGACCCGTGAGCACATCCTGCTCGCTCGTCAGGTTGGCGTTCCTGCGCTTGTTGTTTTCATGAACAAGGTTGATCAGGTCGACGACGAAGAGCTGCTTGAGCTGGTTGAAATGGAAATCCGCGAGCTTCTGTCTTATTATGACTTTGATGGCGACGCTATTCCAATCGTATCCGGTTCTGCCCTGGCTGCGCTCGAAGGCCGCGACGACGAAATCGGCAAGAACAAGATTCTTGAACTGATGAAAGCTGTCGACGAAGCCATTCCTCAGCCAGAACGTCCAGTTGACCAGCCATTCCTGATGCCAATCGAGGACGTGTTCTCGATCTCCGGTCGCGGTACGGTTGTAACCGGCCGTGTTGAAACCGGCATCGTGAATGTTGGTGACGAATGTGAAATCGTCGGTATCAAAGATACCACGAAGACCACCGTTACCGGCGTTGAAATGTTCCGCAAGCTGCTCGACTCCGGTCAGGCTGGCGACAACATTGGTGCATTGATCCGTGGCGTTGACCGTGAATCGGTTGAACGTGGTCAGGTTCTCTGCAAGCCAGGTTCGATCACCCCGCACACCGAATTCTCGGCTGAAGTTTACGTGCTGTCGAAAGACGAAGGTGGTCGTCATACGCCTTTCTTCGCCAACTATCGTCCGCAGTTCTACTTCCGCACGACCGACGTAACCGGTGAAGTGATCCTTCCTGAAGGCACCGAAATGGTTATGCCTGGTGATAACGTCACCATCGGCGTGAAATTGATTGCTCCAATCGCTATGGATCCAGGTCTTCGCTTCGCTATTCGCGAAGGCGGCCGTACTGTTGGATCAGGGGTTGTCAGCAACGTAACAAAGTAATATAGAAACGCCTCGCTGCCCGGATCGGTGATTCGGGCAGCCAGATTTTTCGCCGCTCCGGCCTTTTCGCTAGAAAATCGGGGCGGTTTATTTTTGGCTCTTTGACATTGGTAACAGGTACATGGAAACGCAAAATATTCGCATTCGCTTGAAGGCATTCGATCATCGGGTTCTGGATCAGGCGACCGGCGATATCGCTGACACTGCACGCCGCACTGGCGCGCTCATCCGTGGACCGATACCTTTGCCAACGCACATTGAAAAATTCACCGTAAACCGCGGACCGCACGTAGACAAAAAGTCTCGGGAGCAGTTCGAGGTGCGGACTTATAAAAGGTTGCTCGATATCGTGCAGCCAACGCCGCAGACTGTCGATGCTTTGATGAAGCTTGACCTTGCTGCAGGTGTAAATGTCGAGATCAAGCTGGCCTGAGCCAACTGATTTAAGATTTCCGCTTCGGCGGAAATCGGACGAACGACAGGATACCGCCGGATTTAACCGGGCAGCGTCCTCCGTCTCGTTCCGGAATTTCCGGAACAATTACAGCCCGGACGGGGTGACGCATGACAATTTGGGCTGGCAAGCCGGACGAAATGGTTCGTTCGGCCTCTGTGAAGGAGATTGATCGTGCGTACAGGCGTGATCGCGAAAAAAATGGGGATGACCCGCTTGTTTCAGGAAGACGGACGGCATGTGCCGGTTACCGTTCTTTCCCTGGAGGAATGTCAGGTTGTTGGAGCTCGCAATCAAGAACGTGATGGCTATTTTGCCGTTCAACTTGGTGCAGGTGCCCGTAAAGCGAAAAATGTAAACAAACCGCAGCGTGAAGCTTTTGCCAAGGCAGAAGTTGAGCCAAAGGCGCGTGTTGCCGAATTCCGGGTCGATAGCGAAGATGCTTTGCTCCCCATCGGTGCTACCGTAACTGCTGACCATTTCATTGCCGGCCAGATGGTCGATATCCAGGGTGTTACCCAGGGTAAGGGCTTTGCCGGTGCAATGAAACGTTGGGGTTTCGGCGGTATGCGCGCAACTCACGGTGTTTCTATCTCTCACCGTGCCCATGGTTCTACTGGTCAAAACCAGGATCCGGGCAAGGTTTTCAAGGGCAAGAAAATGGCCGGCCATATGGGTGCGAGAAACCGCACTCAGCAAAATCTGGAAATCGTCCGTACAGACGCCGCTCGCGGTTTGATCTTTGTACGCGGCAGCGTTCCCGGTTCCAAGGGTGGCTGGCTTCTGGTCAAGGATGCAGTGAAAGTTGCTCTTCCAGAAGGCGTTCCATTCCCGGGTGCCATGCGCCGCAATGCGGATGAAACGGCAACGGAAGATGCGCCAGCTGGCATGATCGAAGCGGATGCAGCGATTGAAGCGCCAGTCGGTCCAACCGATGCAGAAGTAGCGGCAGCAGCCGACGCTCCGGCAGAAAAAACGGCAGATGAGAAATCTGATGCTGCAGATGATGCAGGGAAGGAGGGCTAAGCCATGAAATTGAAAGTGATAACCCTCGACGCCAAAGCCAAAGGCGACATCGAATTGAACGATGACGTTTTCGGTATCGAAGCGCGTGCAGATATTCTTCACCGTGTCGTCAACTGGCAGCGCGAAAAAGCACGTGGAACGGCCCGTCCGACCCGCGAGCGTTCAGACGTTGCCCGCACCGGCAAGAAATACGGCAATCAAAAAGGCGGCGGTACTGCTCGTCATGGCGATCGTCGTGCTCCTATCTTCATCGGTGGTGGTAAAGCCCACGGTGCCCGCAAGCGTGACTTCAACCCATCGCTGAACAAGAAAGTTCGCGCTTTGGGTCTGAAAATGGCGCTGAGCGACAAGCTGAAGAACGAAAACTTGATCGTGCTTGAAAATATCGATCTGAAGGAAGCCAAAACACAGGCGCTTCTGGCCCAGATCGCAAAGCTCGGTTTCGGCAAATCAGCTCTGATCATGGACGGTGATGCTGTGAATGAGGCTTTCTCGAAAGCTTCGAACAACATTCCACGCGTCAATGTGATGCCAGCTGCTGGTGCCAATGTTTATGACATCCTGAACCACGAAACCCTGGTGCTGACGCGCGCAGCGGTAGAAAAGCTGGAGGCGCGCTTCAATGGCTAAAAAAGAAGCTGTCGATATTCGTCATTATGACGTAATTGTCGGCCCGCACATCACCGAGAAATCGACCTTGCTCAGCGAGCATAATGCTGTGGTATTCAAGGTTGCGAACACCGCAACCAAACCACAGATCAAGGCAGCCATCGAGGCGTTGTTTGATGTCAAAGTCAAGAACGTCAACACGTTGGTGCAAAAGGGCAAGACCAAGAAGTGGAAGGGTCGTCCCTACACTCGCAATGACATCAAGAAGGCTGTTGTCACTTTGGCCGAAGGCCAGACCATTGACATCACCACGGGAGTTTAAGGGCACATGGCATTAAAATCCTATAAACCGACAAGCCCCGCCCGGCGTGGTCTTATCCTGGTCGACAAGAGCGGCCTCTGGAAAGGCAAGCCTGTCAAAAAGCTTGTCGAAGGCAAGAACAAAACCGGTGGCCGGAACAACAAGGGCCACGTGACATCGCGCGGCATTGCTGGCGGTCACAAGCAGAAATATCGTCTCGTCGACTTCAAGCGGCGTAAATGGGATATGGCTGCTACGGTTGAACGGCTCGAATATGATCCGAACCGCACCGCCTTTATTGCGCTGATCAAATATGAAGACGGCGAACTGGCCTATATCATTGCACCGCAGCGTCTCGACGTTGGCGATAGCGTGATTGCTGGTCAGAAGACGGACGTGAAGCCAGGCAATGCGATGCTTTTGTCGCAGATGCCGGTTGGTACGATCGTTCACAATGTCGAAATGAAGCCAGGCAAGGGCGGTCAGATCGCTCGTTCTGCTGGTGCTTATGTTCAGATTGTTGGTCGTGATCGCGGCATGGTTATTGTTCGCCTGAAAAGCGGCGAGCAACGCTACCTGCGTTCCGATTGCATGGCGACCGTTGGCGCGGTTTCCAACCCGGACAATTCGAACCAGAACTTCGGCAAGGCAGGCCGCACCCGCTGGAAAGGACGTCGTCCTCTTACTCGCGGTGTTGCGAAAAACCCAGTGGATCACCCGCATGGTGGTGGTGAAGGCCGGACTTCCGGTGGTCGTCATCCAGTTACGCCATGGGGTAAGCCAACCAAGGGTGCCCGTACCCGTAGCAATAAATCGACTGACAAGATGATCATCCGGTCGCGTCACGCGAAGAAGAAGAGGTAAGCATGGCTCGTTCCATCAAAAAAGGTCCATTTGTTGACCTCCACCTGCTGAAAAAAGCGCAGACTGCGCAGGAAAACAGTGTTCGTACACCGATCAAGACCTGGTCGCGTCGTTCTACCGTATTGCCTGATTTCGTCGGCCTGACCTTCAGCGTTTACAACGGCATGAAGTTCATCCCGGTTTCGGTGAATGAAGACATGGTCGGTCACAAGCTTGGCGAGTTCGCACCTACGCGTAACTTCTACGGCCATGGCGCTGACAAAAAAGGCAAGAAATAATGGGTAAGGCATCATCACCCCGCCGTGTTGGCGACAATGAAGCTTTGGCTGTAGGCAATTCCATTCGTGGTTCTGCCCAGAAGCTTAACTTGGTTGCACAACTGATCCGCGGCAGAAAAGCAGAAGACGCTTTGAACATCCTGTCCTTCTCGAAAAAGTCGATGGCCAAGGATGTCAGCAAGGTTCTCGCTTCAGCAATTGCCAATGCCGAGAATAATCACAATCTGGATGTTGACGCACTGATCGTTCACGAAGCGAGCGTCGGCAAGTCTATCACGATGAAGCGCTGGAAAGCGCGTGCTCGTGGTCGTTCAGCCAAGATTATCAAGCCATTTAGCCGCGTTCGCATTGTCGTGCGCGAGCATGAAGAGGAAGAGGCGTAACCATGGGTCAAAAGAGTAATCCTATCGGGCTTCGCCTGCAGATCAACCGGACCTGGGACTCTCGCTGGTATGCGGAAGGATCCAACTACGGCGATCTCTTGATGGAAGACATCAAGATGCGGAAATATATCTTTGAGAACCTGCCACAGGCAGCGATTTCAAAGGTTGTGATCGAACGTCCGGCCAAGACATGCCGCGTTTCGATCTATGCTGCACGTCCGGGCGTTATCATCGGCAAGAAAGGCGCGGATATCGAAAAACTGCGTCGCAAGCTGAGCGACATGTCCTCCGGTGACGTATCTTTGAACATCGTCGAAATCCGCAAGCCGGAAGTCGACGCGAAGCTGGTGGCGCAGGGCATTGGTGATCAGTTGATCCGCCGCGTTGCTTTCCGTCGTGCCATGAAGCGTGCGGTTCAGTCCGCTCTGCGTTTGGGCGCTGAAGGAATTAAGATTGTTTGCGGTGGCCGTCTCGGCGGAGCAGAAATTGCTCGCGTGGAATGGTATCGCGAAGGCCGCGTGCCGCTTCATACGCTGCGCGCCAATATCGACTATGCCGAATATGAAGCGCTTACCGCTTATGGCATTATTGGTATCAAGGTCTGGATTTTTAAAGGCGAGATATTGGGTCACGACCCGATGGCTCAGGATCGGTTGAATGTGGAAGCACAGACTTCCGGCGTCCGTCCGCAGCACCAACGTTGATTTTTGAGGAATAGGTAGAGCATCATGCTGCAACCCAAGAAACATAAGTTCCGCAAGGCTTTCAAAGGCCGGATTAAAGGCAAAGCGCCAGGTGGCTCTAGCCTGAATTTCGGTAGCTATGGCCTGAAAGCCATGGAGCCTGACCGTATTACTGCGCGTCAGATCGAAGCGGCTCGCCGCGCGATCACGCGTCACATCAAGCGTCAGGGCCGGTTGTGGATCCGGATTTTCCCGGACGTGCCAGTATCCAAGAAGCCTGCCGAAGTTCGTCAGGGTAAGGGTAAGGGCTCGGTAGAATATTGGGCTGCTCGGGTTAAGCCAGGTCGGATTTTGTTCGAACTGGACGGCGTTCCCGGACCGATTGCAGCGATCGCTTTCGAGCGGGCAGCGATGAAGCTCCCGATCAAGACAAAGGTTGTGGCCCGCCTCGGCGATACGTCACATCTGGAAGGTTAAGCTAGATGAGCATGAAAACAGAAGATTTGCGGACCAAAACCGACGATCAGCTCGAGACCGAACTGGGCGAACTGAAGCGCGAGGCATTTAACCTGCGTTTCCAGGCTGCGACCAATCAGCTCGAAAAACCAAGCCGGACGCGGGAAGTGCGTCGCACGATCGCCCGGATCAAAACATTGCAGGCCGAGCGTGCAAGCGCCGCTCCCGCAGAAGCTAAGGCGTAAGGAACCGATATGCCAAAACGTATTCTCACCGGCACGGTTGTGTCAGACAAGGGCGACAAGACTGTTGTCGTCAATGTCGAACGCAAGGTTAAGCACCCGCTTTACGGAAAAATCATCCGGCGCTCGAAAAAATATCATGCGCATGATGAGAAGAATGAAATCAGCCTGGGCGAAACCGTACGGATTGAAGAAACCCGTCCGATTTCCAAGCTGAAGACCTGGAAAGTTCTGGAACGGGTCGGCGCAGCAGCCGGTGTTGCAACGCCAACGGTCAGCGAGATTACGGCAAGTGATCCGAAAGACGAAAAGGTCAAGGCACCAGTGAAGCCAGCGGCAGAAGAAAAAGCCGAAGCTACGCCAGCCGCCGAATAGTTTAGAATATCCCGGGTCTGCCGGGATGACGAAGTAGGAAACGCCCGGTAGATCCGGGTTTATGAAGAAGGAATTGGATCCATGATCCAGATGCAATCGAACCTGGAGGTCGCTGACAATAGCGGCGCCAAACGCGTGCAGTGCATCAAGGTGCTGGGCGGCTCGAAGCGTCGCTTTGCCGGCGTCGGCGACATCATTGTCGTGTCGATCAAGGAAGCAGCGCCGCGCGGCAAGGTCAAGAAGGGCGACGTTCACCGTGCGGTGATTGTTCGTACCAAGAAAGACATTCGTCGCAAGGACGGATCGGTCATTCGGTTCGACAGCAATGCAGCGGTTCTGGTGAATAATAACCAGGAGCCAATTGGCACCCGTATTTTTGGCCCCGTGGTTCGCGAACTGCGTGCGAAAAAGCATATGAAAATCATCAGCCTTGCGCCGGAGGTAATTTAATCATGGCCAACGCAAAAATCAAAAAAGGCGACACCGTTGTTGTTCTGTCCGGCAAGGACAAGGGCAAATCGGGTGAAGTCACGAAAGTGATGCCGAAAGATGGCAAGTGCATCGTTTCCGGTGTGAATATTGCTATTCGCCACCGCAAGCCGACCCAGGCAAGCCCGCAGGGTGGACTGGAACGTCGCGAAGCGGCGATGCACATCAGCAAAGTGGCTCTGGCTGACCCGAAAGACGGCAAGCCGACGCGGGTCCGATTTGAAAAGACAGAAGACGGAAAGATGCAGCGTATCGCTGTAAAGTCCGGGGAGAAGGTCGATGGCTGATAAAAAATATATTCCGCGCATGCGCACGAAATATGACGAGGAAATCGTCAAAGCGATGCAGGAAAAATTTAACTATTCCAACCACATGGAAGTGCCTCGGATCTCGATGATCACGATCAACATGGGTGTGGGCGAAGGCAGTCAGGACAAGAAGAAAGTCGCGACTGCTGCTGCAGAAATGGAATTGATTGCTGGTCAGAAGCCAGTGATCACCAAGGCGAAAAACTCGATCGCGACGTTCAAGTTGCGTGAAGGCATGCCGATTGGTTGCAAAGTCAATCTGCGCCGGGAACGCATGTATGAATTTATCGATCGTCTGGTGACGGTCGCAATGCCACGTATCCGGGATTTCAGGGGTCTGAATCCGAAAAGCTTTGACGGTCGTGGCAATTTTGCCATGGGCCTGAAAGAGCAGATCATTTTCCCCGAGATCGCCTATGACAACATCGACGTTGTCCGCGGCATGGACGTGATCGTGACGACAACAGCAAAAACAGACGACGAAGCGCGTGCGCTTCTGGCATTGTTCGGTTTCCCGTTCCCCAAAGAGGAACAATCGGAAGAAAAAGAAGCCGCGTGAGCGCGCTTCATTATACGGAAGGACGAGAACTTAAGTCATGGCGAAACTGAGTTCCATTAACAGAAACGAAAAACGCAAACGGATGGTGAAGAAATACGCCGGCCGTTATGCGAAACTGAAGGCGATGGCATCGGATCAGTCTCTTGACGAGACAGAACGTCTGATGGCGCGCCTGAAAATGGCGGAAATACCGCGCAACGCGAATCCAACCCGCGTGCGCAACCGCTGTGAAACCACAGGACGACCGCGCGGTTATTACCGCAAGTTCCGCCTGTGCCGCATCGAGCTAAGGGACATGGCCAATAAAGGTCTGATTCCTGGCGTAACGAAATCAAGCTGGTAAGGGAGAGATAATATGGCTTTTACCGATCCCTTGGGTGACATGCTCACCCGTATCCGTAATGGACAACAGGCACGCAAAGACAGCGTCGTAACACCTGCGTCCAAACTGCGTGGTGCCGTCCTCGAAGTGTTGCAGCGCGAAGGTTATATTCGTGGCTACAGCGAAGAAGAGGTCAACAAGCACCCCGGTCTGCGGATTGAACTGAAATATTTTGAAGGGCAGCCGGCAATTCGCCACGTGGCCCGTGTTTCAAAGCCTGGTCGTCGCGTCTATAGCGGTTCGGAAGATCTGCCACGGGTTCGCAACGGCTTGGGCATAACAATCGTATCGACGCCACAAGGTGTTCTCTCTGACGCAGAAGCGCGTCAGGCGAAGGTCGGCGGCGAAGTACTGGCTGAGGTATTCTAATCATGTCCCGTATTGGCAAAAAATCAGTGGCTATTCCGGACGGCGTCACTGCCGTGATGGAAGATGGTCTGGTCAAGGTCAAAGGACCAAAGGGCGAGCTTTCGACCCCGATGGTTGATGATCTGACCTATGAACTGGGCGACGGTGGATTGCTGGTCAAGCCAGCAAACAAGTCGAAAACCGCCCGTGCATTCTGGGGAATGCAGCGCACCTTGGTTCAGAACCTGGTCGACGGCGTAACCGCCGGCTTCACCAAGGTTCTGGAAATCAACGGCGTTGGTTATCGTGCAGCAGCTCAGGGCAAGAACCTGAACCTGCAACTCGGTTACAGCCATGATGTGAACTTCGCGATCCCGGACGGTATCGAGATCAAGACACCGGACCAGACGACGATCGAAATCACCGGCATGGACAAACAGCAAGTTGGCCAGGTCGCTGCTGAAATCCGGCGCTGGCGCAAGCCCGAGCCGTATAAAGGCAAGGGTATCAAATATCGCGGCGAATATATTTTCCGCAAAGAAGGGAAGAAGAAATAAGCCATGGCGAATATTTCTCAGTTCAAACGGCGCCAGCAACGCGTACGCAGCAAATTGCGGAAGCGCGGGCTCTCAAAGCCTCGTTTGTCCGTCCATCGTACGAGCCGGCATATCTATGCTCAGGTCATCGACGATGCCGAGGGCAAAACGCTGGCTTCCGCTTCGACCATCGACAAGGCGTCTACAGTCAAGACTGGCGCGGATAGCAATGCTGCTGCCGACGTTGGCAAGCGCGTAGCTGAAGCTGCCAAGAAGGCAGGCGTTAAAGAAGTAATTTTTGACCGTGGCGGGTTCCTGTTTCACGGACGTGTGAAGGCTCTGGCCGACGCAGCACGTGAAGGCGGATTGGAGTTTTAATATGGCTGATGACAAAACAACACCAGAAGGCGCGGCACAGCCGGGCACCACTGGCGAAGGCAATCAGCCGGTAGCAGCTGTAGCGGCTGAAGCTAAAACGGGCGGCGCTCCTGATCGTCCTGCACGTGGTGGAAACCGCGGCGGCGGCGGTGGCAATCGTGATAACCGTGGCGGCGGTCGCGACAATCGTGGCGGCGGACGTAACAATCGCGGTGGCCGTGGCAACAATGACGGCGGCGAAGAGCTGATCGAGAAATTGGTCCACATCAACCGCGTTTCCAAGACTGTTAAGGGCGGTAAGCGCTTCGGTTTTGCTGCACTGGTTGTGGTTGGCGACGGCAAGGGCCGCGCGGGCTTCGGCAAGGGCAAGGCACGCGAAGTGCCGGAAGCCATTACCAAGGCAACTGCTGCTGCAAAGAAATCGATGGTTCGTGTACCGCTTCGTGAAGGCCGTACGCTGCACCATGATGGCACTGGCCAATTTGGCGCCGGTAACGTCACCGTTCGTTCGGCACCTGCTGGTACCGGTATCATTGCCGGCGGTCCAATGCGTGCCGTTTTCGAAAGTCTCGGCGTTTCAGACGTTGTGACCAAGTCAAATGGTACAGCCAATCCTTATAACATGATCCGCGCAACCTTTGCTGCGCTGGCAGATCAATCGAGTCCCAAATCCGTGTCCCAGCGACGCGGCAAGAAAGTGACCGATCTGCTTGCACGTGCTGGCGGTTCGGCTGCTGAAGTGGCAGCAGATGCCGCAGCAGTTACGGAGTAATTTTTGATGGCTAAAATTAAAATCAAGCAGATTGGATCTCCGATCCGTCGTCCGGAATCCCAGCGCAAAACGCTGATCGGTCTCGGCCTCAACAAGATGCACCGTGTTTCCGAACTGGAAGATACCGCTGAAGTCCGCGGTATGATCGGCAAAGTACATCACCTGGTGGAAGTTCTTGAAGGGTAAGACCCGAGACTTCCGTGCGACTAAAAGCGAAAGCGAGTACACGACATGAAATTAAACGAACTTAAAGACAATGATGGCGCGCGCAAATCGCGCATGCGTGTTGGCCGGGGCATAGGCTCGGGCAAAGGCAAAACCGGCGGACGCGGCCAAAAGGGCCAGAAGTCCCGTTCCGGTGTTTCGATCAACGGATTTGAAGGCGGTCAGATGCCGCTCCACATGCGTCTCCCGAAAC
This sequence comes from Sphingorhabdus sp. M41, assembly GCF_001586275.1. Classification (NCBI taxonomy): domain Bacteria; kingdom Pseudomonadati; phylum Pseudomonadota; class Alphaproteobacteria; order Sphingomonadales; family Sphingorhabdaceae; genus Sphingorhabdus; species Sphingorhabdus sp. M41. Next base: position 890,653 of record NZ_CP014545.1, read on the forward strand.
GCGGTTTCAACAACCCGTTCGGCACCGACTATGCGGAAGTCAACCTGGGCATGATCCAGAAGTTCATCGACAGCAAAAGCCTCGATGGCAAAGGCACGATCGATCACGCAACGCTGAAAGCTGCTGGTCTGGCTCGTGGCGGCAAGGACGGCGTCCGTCTGCTTGCCAAAGGCGAATTGAAAGCCAAAATCACGATCACCGTTGCCGGTGCTTCGAAAGCTGCAGTTGCAGCGGTCGAAAAAGCGGGCGGCAAGGTCGAAATCCTTCCAGCGGGTGGCGAACGCCGACCCAAGGGCGAGAAAAAAGCTGTAGCTTCTAAGCCTGCACGCGAGAAAAAAGCCTTGAACAAGGCGAAAAAGAACGATTGATCTTCGAGAGGCGCTAGATTTAGCGCCTCTTTTTCTGGCCCCTTGTTTTTGATGCACTAACATCCGATATGGGGCGGGTTGCATAGCTGCAAAAGCAGCTATTCATCTCCGGAGATTGCAGCAAGTCGCAATAGTTGGAGATGGGCCTCTGCCTCCGCAGGGGCGCGTTGCAAACTAATAGTGGGCAGGGAAGTCAAGCATGGCATCAAGAGCCGATCAGGTCGCAGCGAATCTAAGCCTGGCAAAATTTGGCGAAGCGACCGAATTGCGTAAACGTATCTGGTTTACGCTTGGCGCGCTTATCATTTTCCGTCTTCTCAGCTTCGTTCCGCTGCCAGGCGTGGATCCAGTCGTACTGGCTGATCTTTATGATCAGACCCGTGGCGGCGTTCTCGATATTTTCAACACATTTTCAGGCGGTTCGCTCGAGCGGATGAGCCTGATTGCGCTGGGCGTGATGCCCTATATTACCGCTTCGATTGTGGTTCAGCTGGCGGCTGCATTGTCGCCGACACTGGCTGCGGTCAAAAAAGAAGGCGAATCCGGGCGCAAGAAACTCAATCAATATACCCGCTATGGTACGGTTGGTCTGACCGCCGTCCAGGGCTATTTCATTGCCGTCGGCCTTGAAAGCTTCGCCTCCCAATCGGGTCTGCAAGCGGTTGTCGAGCCTGGCTATATGTTCCGCGTTGGCGCGGTTATCAGCCTTGTCGGCGGTACATTGTTCCTGATGTGGCTGGGTGAGCAGATCACCAGCCGCGGTATCGGTAACGGTATCTCGCTGATCATCATGGCCGGTATTGTCGCCCAGATGCCGACCTTCGTCGCCAACCTTATGGAAGGCAGCCGCAGCGGTTCGATCAGCGCTCTGACGATCGTTGGCCTGATTGTGATGGTTGCCGGACTTATATTGTTCATCAGCTTCATGGAGCGGGCCCAGAGAAGGGTGCTGATCCAATATCCGAAGCGCGCCACCCAGCATGGGGTAATGCAGGCCGATCGCAGCCATTTGCCGCTGAAGGTGAATACCGCAGGTGTTATCCCGCCGATTTTCGCCTCCTCTCTGCTGCTGATGCCGCTGACGGTGAGCCAGTTTGCCGGAAACGCGACATCTGGAGAAACGGCATTCGGCGATTTTGTTATCATGCTGAACCAGTATCTCGCGCATGGTCAGCCACTCTACATGGCGCTTTACGCAGCGGGCATAATCTTCTTCTGTTTCTTCTACACCGCAGTTGTCTTCAATCCGGAAGAAACCGCAGAAAATCTCAAGAAAAATGGTGGTTTCGTCCCTGGCATTCGCCCGGGCAAGAATACGGCTGATTATCTCGACTATGTGCTGACCCGGATTACCGTGGTTGGCGCGGCCTATCTTGCCTTTGTCTGTGTTCTGCCGGAATATGTCATGGCCCAGACGAGCCTGCCGATCTTCTTCCTTGGCGGTACCAGCCTGCTGATCGTCGTCAATGTGACGGTCGACACGGTTACCCAGATTCAGAGCCATTTGCTGGCGCTGCAATATGGCGATCTGCTCAAAAAAGCGAAACTCAAGGGAGGTCGGCGTAAACGCTGATTTTCACACGCGTCAATTTTTGCATTAGAATAATTACATCATCACGGGGGTAATCGTATGGACATCATCTTGTTGGGGCCACCAGGTGCCGGGAAGGGGACCCAGGCGGGCCGTCTTGAGGATGAACACGGCATGGTCCAATTGTCGACGGGCGATATGCTGCGGGCTGCGGTTAAAGCCGGGACCGAAGTAGGACTGAAAGCCAAGGCGCTGATGGAAGCCGGCGAGCTGGTCCCCGATGAAGTGGTTTCGGGCATCATTGGTGACAAGCTGGACGAACTCGGTCCCGATAAAGGCGTGATCTTTGACGGCTATCCCCGGACAGCCGCGCAAGCTGAGTCGCTCGACGAGATATTGTCGGCAAGAAACCGCAAGCTTTCCCATGTAATCGAACTTGCCGTTGACGAAGACGCGCTGGTCGAGCGGATCACTGGCCGGTTCACCTGCGGCAATTGTGGTGAAGGCTATCATGACACGTTCAAACAACCTGCATCGGAAGGTGTCTGTGATGTGTGTGGCAAAGGTGAATTCAAGCGCCGTCCCGATGACAATGAAGAAACCGTGCGCACCCGCATGAAAGAATATCGCGCCAAGACAGCGCCGATCCTGCCGATCTACGAAGCGCGCGGGATCGTGCACAAGGTGGATGGCATGGGCAGCATGGCAGAAGTCAATGATGCGATAGAGGCCGTCCTGTCGCTCTGAACAATTTCACTGGAGATAGGGTCATGGCTAAGCTGGCATTTCACGCAATTTTGGGAATGGCAGCGCTTTGCAGCGTGACCGCCGCGCAAGCGGAAGTGACCAATAGCACCGACAACGGCTTTACCGTGCAGCATCAAACTCTGATTTCCGGTGACAATGAAGCGGTCTGGAAGGCGATGATCGCGCCGTCTCGCTATTGGAACCCCGATCACAGCTGGTCCGGCAATGCCGAAAACTTCTATCTCGTGCCGCAGGCCGGTGGTTGTTTTTGTGAACTGATCCGCACGACGGCGGATGACAATATCAAAAGCTCCGAGGGCAGTGTTCAGCATCTGCGCGTGATCTATGCGCACAACAACAAAATGCTGCGGCTGTCTGGCGGTCTGGGCCCGCTGCAGGGTGAGGCCGTAACCGGAACGTTGACCATGTTGCTCAAGCCACAGGGTGATAGCACTGCGGTCAGCTTTACCTATAAGGTGGGCGGCTATATGGAATTTCCCGTCGATCAAATCGCTCCCGCTGTGGATGGCGTGATCGGCGAACAATTGGCTCGCCTGTCGGCGTTGTTTGCCGAACCGGAACCGTCAGCTGCCGATGCGCCGGACAAGGTGCCGGACCAAGTCGATGGTGATGAGGGCGACACGGCTGAAGGCCGCGATCAAGGCTGATTTCGGCTTAGCTTCAACACTTTACCAAGTCCGTTGAATAGTTCTATGAGGGTTCCATACCCGTTGTCGACTCGAGGAGGTCGACAGCGATAATCGGGTCGCGCTGATATACAATATTGAGGGGGTATAGTATGGCCGTTTCCGATCATGTGGATTTTCCGACATTCATGGAGGGCGTCAAGAAACGCAATCCGGGGCAACCTGAATTCTGTCAGGCCGTCCAGGAAGTCGCGATGGATATTTTCGATTTTATCGAAGATAAGGAAGCCTATCACACAGCACAGATCCTGCGGCGGATTGCCGAGCCTGACCGGGTGGTATCCTTCCGTGTCTGCTGGGAAGACGATAATCATTGCGTACGTGTGCAGCGCGGCTTTCGTGTCCAGAACAATAATGCCATCGGCCCGTATAAAGGCGGTATCCGTTTCCACCCGAGTGTCACCGAAAGCGTCCTGAAATTTCTCGCATTCGAGCAGACGTTCAAAAACTCGCTGACCGGACTGCCGATGGGCGGCGGCAAGGGCGGTGCGAACTTCAACCCCAAGGGCAAGTCCGATGCCGAGGTCATGCGTTTCTGCCAGTCTTTCATGACCGAGCTTTATCGCCATATCGGCCCGGATACGGATGTTCCCGCCGGCGATATCGGCGTGGGCGGACGTGAAATCGGTTATATGTTCGGCCAGTATAAGCGGATCACCAACCGCTGGGAAGGCGTGCTGACCGGCAAGGGCATGGAATATGGCGGTTCCCAGATGCGGCCCGAAGCAACTGGATATGGCGCGGTCTATTTCATGGAAAATATGCTCAAGCACCGGAATGACGCGATCGCTGGAAAGACAGCGGTGATTTCCGGATCCGGCAATGTGGCAACCCATGCAGCCGAGCAGATTACCAAGCAGGGCGGCAAGGTCCTGACGCTCTCGGACAGCGGCGGCTTCATCCACGATCCTGATGGCATCGATCAGGAGAAGATCGACTGGGTGAAGCACCACAAGACGCACACGCGGGGCCGGATCAGCGAATATGCCGATCATTTCACCGGCGCATCCTATCACGACGGCGCGCGCCCGTGGAGCGTGCCCTGTGATCTGGCTCTGCCCTGCGCAACGCAGAATGAGCTGAATGAAGAAGAAGCCAGGGAACTGGTCGCCAACGGCGTGATCGCGGTTTCGGAAGGCGCGAACATGCCGACGACGCTGGACGGGGTCCATGTCTTCCACGATGCCAGAATCATGTATGGACCGGGCAAGGCTGCCAATGCGGGCGGCGTTGCCGTCTCCGGTCTTGAAATGAGCCAGAATGCGGAGCGCATCAGCTGGAACCACGAGCGGCTCGGCGAGATGCTGACCGAGCTGATGGAAGGCATCCATGGCAAATGTGTCGAATATGGCGATCAGGGCGATGGCTATGTCGACTATGTGAAGGGTGCCAATATCGCGGGCTTCAAGAAAGTCGCCGATGCCATGCTCGCATATGGTGTCGTCTAGGCTATAATTATCTTGCGCAAAAATGTGCCATCGGCCAGATCATGGGTCGATGGCGCAAGCAAATAACCCAAAGAGCAAGCAGCTCCCCAAGAAGCTCAAGGAACCATGCGAAATAGGATGGTGCGAGCTTATCGACTTGCCGGAATTCGGCGTGAGAAATCTTCATGCCAAGGTTGATACGGGGGCGGCGACATCCTCGCTTCATGCCACCCGGATCAAACCATTTGACAAAGATGGCGAACCATATGTGCAATTCACTATCCCGATGGGATCCGGCACCCCTGACTATCATTGCGAAGCGCGGGTCTACGGACAGCGCCGAATAAAGAGTAGTAATGGTGTCATGCAAACCCGTTATGTGGTAGAGACAGTCATGAAGCTCGGGCCACTGGAATGGGTCGGGCATATGACGCTTGCCAATCGGCAATCGATGATATTTCCGGTCCTGATAGGTCGCCGGGCGCTGAAGAGGGGCTTCCTCGTCAACAGCGCCAAGCGCTGGATGCTGGGCCGGCACGAAGAAAGATAATTTATGAAAATTGCCATGCTTGCCCGGAATCCCAAACTCTACTCTCATAAGCGTCTGGTGGAGGCGGCGGAAGAACGCGGCCACGAACTGAGAATCCTCAACACATTGCGCTGCACGATGAACATCACCTCGCACCGGCCCAGCATATTGTACAATGGCGAAACGCTCACCGGTTTTGATGCCGTGATCCCGCGCATCGGCGCATCGATCACCCATTATGGTCTGGCCGTGCTACGCCAGTTCGAAATGATGGGCGTATGGCCACTGAACGAAAGCGTTGCTGTCGGCCGTTCACGCGACAAGCTGCGCTCGATGCAGATTTTTGCCAAACATGGCCTGGGCCTGCCGGTCACGGCTTTTGCCCATGATCCGAAGCAGACCGACGAGGTGTTGAAGATTGTCGGCGGTGCTCCGGCGGTGATCAAGCTTCTCGAAGGAACGCAGGGCATTGGTGTGGTGCTGGGAGAAACCAACAATAGCGCCAAGTCGGTGGTCGAGGCGTTTCGCGGTCTGAACGTCAATATTCTGGTGCAGGAATTCATCAAGGAAGCAGGATCGAGCGACATCCGGATTTTCGTTGTCGGCGGCAAGGTTGTTGCGGCGATGATGCGAACTGGCGCGGAAGGCGATTTCCGCTCCAACCTCCATCGCGGTGGTTCGGCAAAAATGGTCAAGATCACACCGGAAGAACGGTCGACGGCTATCCGCGCGGCCAAGGTCATGGGGCTGAACGTGGCGGGCGTCGACATATTGCGCGCCAATCACGGTCCAGTGATCATGGAAGTGAACAGCTCACCGGGTCTCGAGGGCATTGAAGCGGCGACCGGCAAGGATGTCGCTGGCCAGATCATCGAATTTATCGAGGCAAAGGCGAAAGCCGGTAATACCAAGACCAAGGGCAAGGGTTAGTCCTACTGCCTGTATCGATCAGCCTGCTGGAGCCTTAACCGGTTCCGGCAGGCTATCGTAACTTGAACCTCTGGACTTCTAAATAACCTCATCCTCGTCGAGCAGCTGGTTGCTGGTGATCTCGCCTTCGATCTGTTCCAGCCTTTCTCCGACCGTATGGAATATTCTCACTTCAGCAATATGGAGCAGCGCGTCGCCCTGGTTGACGACAGGCAGGTTGCTGTGGCCGATGACAATGCCATCTACCGGGGAGAGGATCGCTTCTTCGCCATCGCCGAATATGTCGCTGATACAGGCGACGGTGTCGCCCTTGTGGACCTTGCTGCCGGATGGCGAGATCAGTCGGCAAATCCCGCCCCGGGTAGAGCGCAGCCAGACCGTGCGGGTTGTCTGGGCAGGGGGCGCGCCGCGCTTGCCTAGCCGCTTGGTGTCGATCATCTCCAGTTTCTTGAGTACCCGCAAGATGCCGTTAACCCCGGTAAGAACTGAAAATTCGTCGAAGCGCAGGGCTTCTCCGGCTTCCATGAGCAGCATGTCGACGCCGGCTTCCCGGGCCAGCGCGCGCAGCGAACCGGGGCGCAATTCCGCCTCGATGACAACCGGCGGCCCGAATTCGAGCGCCAGTTCCTTGAGAACGGGATTGCCTGAAGCAATCCGGATCTGCGGCAGATTATAACGATGTTGCGCGGCGCTATGGATGTCGATGCCCAGCGAGCAGCGGTCGATAACCTCGGTCGAGAAAATATTCGCCAGTTGCGATGCCAGCGAGCCTTTTTCGGTGCCCGGAAAAGACCGGTTGAGATCGCGGCGGTCGGGCAGGTAGCGGCTGTGGTTGATGAAACCGAACATGTTGACCACTGGCACGAAGATAACCGTTCCCGCCATGCGGGAGGGGTGGAGTTTCTTCATCACCCGGCGGATGATTTCGGTGCCGATGATCTCGTCGCCGTGGATCGCGGCGCTGACAAAAATCGTCGGCCCGGTGCGTTTGCCGTGAAATACCCGCACTTCCATATTGGCCTGCATGCCGGCAGAGAGATCGCTGATCGGAATGGCAATATTGCGAGTCTTCCCCGGTTCAATCGTCTGCCCCGCTATTTCAAACAGGTCATATTTGTTTCTGTTGGTCATTCAATCCCCCGATCTATCCGGCTCTATGGCGCGGGAGTTTTGTGAATCGCAAGGCAAATCATACCTAAGCCGCGCCGCCGGAGGCAGGGCAGTCAAATTTGCTATTTCGTTAGGGCTGGCGCCAGCAATGCTCAGACCGCCAGCCAGCCGCCGTCCACCGGAAGCGTGGCGCCGCTGATATAGGCCGCATCATTGCTGCTGAGCCAGAGCACGGTCCGCGCGATGTCCTCGACCTGACCGATTTTCGCCAGAGGAACGTCATTGATAATCGGCGGGGGCCAGTCTTCGCCCGCGGAACTGCGCAACATCGGTGTGTCGATGGGGCCGGGAGCAAGGCCGACAACGCGGATGCCATATTGTCCATTTTCGATGGCAGCCGATTTCGTCAGCGACACCAGCGCCGCTTTCGATGCCGCGTAAAATGCCGCGCCTGCATAGGCCACTCGAAAACCCTGAACCGAGGCGATATTGACGATTACGCCCGATTTGCGGGGGATCATATATTGCAGGGCGTGCTTCATGCCGAATATCGCGCCTTTGACATTCACGCCGAATACCCGATCCAGATTTTCGCTTGTCTGTTCTGCAATCGGGACCCACTCGCCGAGCATGGCTGCATTATTGACCAATATGTCGATCGCTCCGGTCTTGTCCGCGGCCTGACCGACAAGGTCGGCGACGGCCTGTTCATTTCGCACGTCGCAGTTTCGGGTCACCAGCGTGCCGGCCCCGTCCGGGTACAAGGCGCGGGTTTCGGCCAGGCCGTCGTCATTGACGTCCGCAGCGATGACGGACGCACCCGCCGCTGCATAGGCGAGCGCAATCGCCCGGCCCATCCCGCCGGCGGCGCCGGTAACCACTACGGATTTTCCTTCATGGGCGAGATCAGTCATCTTCCTTCACTCCTCGAAAAATGGCGTGCCGGCAGCATGCCGTCCGGCGAGAAACCCGAACACCATGCCGGGGGCGATGGTGCCGCCAGGACCGCCGTAGGTCATGCCCATTGCCGAGGCCATGACATTGCCCGCAGCATAGAGCCCGTCGATGACCTTGCCATCAACGTCCAGCACCTGTGCATTGCGGTTGGTTTGCGGCCCACCCTTGGTGCCGAGCGCGCCGCTCTTGACCTCGATGGCAAAAAACGGCCCCTCGGTGATCGGTCCGAGAGTGGCGGCGGGACTGTTGCGGTGGCTCGGATCGCCCCACCAAATATCATGAGCCGCTTCGCCGCGCCCGAAATCTTCGTCGCAACCATCCTCGGCCATCCGGTTCCATTTTTCCACCGTCGCTTCGAGCGCGCCTTCCGGCAAGTCGAGATTTTTGGCCAGCCCGGCCAGCGTCTCTGCGCGCATCACCCATTGCGGCGGCATTTCGCCGGGCAGGCCGCCCATCATGCCAAAGCCATAGGCGTCGATATAGCCCTTGTCGAAAATCAGCCAGCAGGGCAGGTTGGCATAATCGAAGGCCGACACGTCCTGCTCGTGGAAGGCGGCGCCAAAGGCGTTGTAGTTCGCGGCCTCATTGACGAACCGCTGGCCCTTTTTATTGACCATGATCGACCGGGGAAGCGAGCGTTGCCCGGCCACCAGAGTCACTCCTGTCGATACGATCTCGCGGGGGACTTCGTGAACGGGCATCCACCATGCTTCGCGCATATTGCCAAGCTTTGCGCCGACCCGCATGGCCATTTTCAGCCCGTCACCGGTATTGGTCTGGATGGAGACGGGATGGGTCATCGGACCGCGCAGGAATGCCCGTTTCAAATCTTCATCCCACTCGAAGCCGCCGGTTGCCAAAATGACGGAGTCTGCGAATTCATCCCGCCTCCTGCCGTCTGTCTCTACGCTCACCCCTGTCACTCGGCCATCCTGGCGGATCAGTTCGATGGCCCTGGTTCCGGTCTCGGGCTCGATTCCCCGGTCCAGACATGCCCTGAGCAAGCGCCCCATCAGGGCCTGTCCGCTGCCGCGTTCATCACGACTGGCCCTTCGATCCAGTTCCTCCTCGCTCAACGGTTCCGGCTGGGCCTGTCCAAGCGGTGAATCAAAAATCGAATAGCGGGGGTCGGGATAATAAGGCGAGGGGGTTATCCGATCGGCCCATTCCCCCAGTTCGTCGAAAGGGTAAAGCGGACAGTCGACGGAGCGGCCTCCGTGGACCATGCCGCCCGGATGTTCGGCATGATAGTCGGGGAATTCCGGTATCGGCCGGAAAATTACCGGGCTGTTTTCCTCCAGATGCTTCATCATCGCCGGTCCCGCATCAAGAAAGGCCTCGGCCAGATCTTGCGGGATCATGTCATGGGACAGGGACATCAGATATTTCAGCGCATTTTCGCGACTGTCTTCGACGCCCAGTCCGTCTTCATGATGGTTGTTGGGAATCCACAGCATGCCACCAGACCAGGCCGTCGTACCGCCAATCTGGTCGTGTTTTTCGAAAACCCGAACCTCGGCGCCGGCATCATGGGCTGCAACGGCAGCAGTCAGGCCGGAGCCGCCGGTTCCCAATATTATCACACGGCTTGCCATAGTCGATCCTCCGGTCGAATTTGCGATTCTATCCCTTGATCGGCGAGCCTCAACCCGGCAACCACTATCAATAGTGCCAAATCACCGGAATCCGGGCGCTGCCAAACGATCGCAGACAGGATTTGCATAGGGGCGCAAATCTGCTTATCGGTTGCGGACTTTGTCTCAGAATCTGTTGGCAAACCGCATTCTTCCGCGCTTGACACTGCAGCCAACACAAACTAAATAAAACGCATTCGAAACCAATTTGAACCGGCAACACCCTTCGTGGTGCGCGCTGGTTTTGTGCGTTTCGGGTGTGTTTTTAACGACTTAGCGATGAGATAGGGTCCGGCGAATCGGAGCCTGTGGAGCATGGAGAAATATATTGGCACGTATTGCTGGGGTAAATATCCCCACTAACAAGCGCGTAATCATTGCGCTTACCTACATTCACGGTATCGGACGCACGGCTGCGGCTGAAATTGTTGAAAAATTGAAGATCGATCCAACCCGTCGGGTTCAGGATCTCACCGATCAGGAAATTTTGCACATTCGTGAAACCATTGATGCCGATCATACGGTTGAAGGCGATTTGCGGCGTGAAGTTGCAATGAACATCAAGCGTTTGATGGATCTGGCCTGCTATCGCGGCCTGCGTCATCGTAAAGGCCTGCCGGTTCGCGGACAGCGTACGCATACCAATGCGCGCACCCGTAAAGGCAAGCCCAAGGCGATTGCTGGCAAAAAGAAATAAGACTTGTCTTCGGATAAGTGTCTTCAAGATATTAGGTAGGAATTGATCACATGGCACGCGAACCGCAGCGCATAAAGAAGAGCGCGCGCAAAAACATTTCGGCAGGCGTAGCGCACGTCAACGCCACTTTTAACAACACGATGGTCACCATCACCGATGCCCAGGGCAATGCGATAAGCTGGTCCTCCGCAGGCATGATGGGTTTCAAGGGCTCTCGTAAGTCGACACCTTATGCCGCTCAGGTTGCAGCGGAAGACGCTGGCAAGAAAGCGGCTGACCATGGTGTGCGGACTCTCGAAGTCGAAGTGAAAGGTCCTGGCTCCGGTCGTGAATCTGCTCTTCGTGCGCTTCAGGCTGTTGGCTTCACGATCACCTCGATCCGTGACGTAACACCGATTCCGCATAACGGTGTTCGCCCATCGAAAAGGCGCCGCGTCTAAAACCGCTCGAGTTTCTGGGACGGGCCGGTTGGCCGGTCCCACGTTTTTAAAATTCAGAGCGGTATGACGACCACACCCGCTCTTTGAACTACTAGGGGAAGTCCATGACTGTCAATATGAAGAACTGGCAAGAACTGAAGAAGCCCAACGTCCTCGACATCAAACCCGGCGGTGATCCGAAGCGCAAAGCGACATTTGTTGCTGAACCTCTGGAACGCGGTTTTGGTCTGACGATGGGCAACGCGCTGCGCCGCGTGCTTCTGTCCTCGCTTCAGGGCGCGGCAGTTACCTCGATCAAGATCGAAAATGCCCTGCATGAATTTTCCTCGCTTCCCGGCGTTCGTGAAGATGTGACCGACATTGTTCTGAACATCAAGCAGATCGCTCTGAAAATGGAGAGCGAAGATGCGAAGCGCTTGCAGCTCTCCGCAACCGGTCCTGCAGAAGTCAAGGCTGGCGACATTGCCGTCTCCGGCGACATTGAAATCATGAACCCTGAAATGGTTATCTGCCATCTCGACGAAGGCGCTTCGCTGAACATGGAGCTGACCGTCAATGTCGGTAAGGGCTATGTTCCTGCAATCGCCAACCGTCCGGCCGATGCGCCGATTGGTTTGATCCCGATCGACTCGCTCTATTCGCCGGTCCGTCAGGTGTCCTACAAGGTCGACAATGCCCGCGTTGGTCAGGAACTGGACTTTGACAAGCTGAACCTCACCATCGAAACCGATGGCACGGTTACCCCGGAAGATGCGATTGCCTATGCAGCCCGCATCTTGCAGGACCAGCTGCAGCTTTTCGTACATTTCGAAGAAGCTCTGGAACAGGTGTCTTCGCCAATCGGCATGGCCGCTCAGCAGAGCCAGGCAGAAAGCGATGCCAACCAGCTCAACCGCTATCTTCTCAAGAAGGTCGACGAACTGGAACTCAGCGTCCGCTCTGCCAACTGCCTCAAGAACGACAATATCATCTATATTGGCGATCTCGTGCAGAAGACCGAAGCCGAAATGCTGCGTACCCCGAACTTTGGCCGCAAGTCCTTGAACGAAATCAAGGAAGTGCTGTCCAGCATGGGTCTGCGTCTCGGCATGGACATCCCCGGATGGCCGCCTGAAAATATCGAAGAAATGGCCAAGAAGCTCGAACAAGAGCTGCTCGGTTAATTTTACCGTCATCCCGGCGCAGGCCGGATTGACGACAAGAGGTCTGTTGGTGATGCCTCTATAAAATCACCTGCTGCGGGGTACCTCATACGGCCCCATAACGAACGAAGGAAATATTATGCGTCATAGAATGAAGGGCCGCCGTATGCAGCGGACCGGTGCTCACCGTCAGGCTCTGCTGAAGAACCTCGCGGCTGCACTGATCAAGCACGAACAGATTCTTACGACTGTTCCCAAGGCGAAAGAATTGCGCCCTGTCGTCGAAAAGCTGATCACGCTCGGAAAAAGAGGTGGCCTGTCCAACCGTCGTCTCGCGCATGCACGTCTGATGGACGAAACCCAGGAAAAGAAACTTTTCGAAGTTCTGGCTGACCGTTACGCCGAACGCAGCGGTGGTTACACCCGTATCGTTCGCGCTGGTTTCCGTGGTTCCGATGCTGCCCCTATGGCGATCATCGAGCTGGTTGACCGGGACGTTGACGCGAAAGGTCAGGACAGTGGTCCCGACCAGAGCGTACAGGATGAATACGAAGACGCCTAAGTCCTTCATCCAGGATACAGTTTCAATTGATATGAGAGGCCGTGAGCGATAAGCTTGCGGCCTCTTTTCTTTTGCCGAGGTGAATATGCGCAGATTGACCCTTTTGACATTGGCCATGGGATTGGCCGCAACTTCACCTGCGCTGGCCGCGCATCATGAAAATAAGGAAACCCCGCTGACCTACCCCGAAACCAAGACGGTCGATGTCGTTGAAGAGCAATTTGGCGAATATATTTCGGACCCCTATCGCTGGCTGGAAAATGACGTACGCGAGGATGCCGAGGTGGCCGCATGGGTGAAGGCAGAAAATGCCGTCACCGATGCCTATCTCCAAAAGCTCGAAGGCCGCGACGTCCTGGCGAAATCAATGGAAGCATTGTTCGATTATGATGATCTGGGCATCCCGGAAGAGGCCGGTGGAAAATATTTCTACGAACGCAAGAGCGGGGGGCAGAATCAGGCCGTGCTTTACGTCCGTGACGGCGTGGACGGGGAAGAACGCGTGCTTCTTGATCCGGCTACATGGTCGGACGACGGCGCTACCGCGCTCGCCGGCTGGAAACCGTCCGGTGACGGCAGCCTGCTGGTCTATGCGATTCAGGATGGCGGATCCGACTGGCGCACGCTGAAGGTGATCGATGTAACAACCGGCGAGGTCAAAGCGGATACGGTCGAGTGGGCCAAGTTTACCGATCTGGCGTGGATGCCGAAAAATTACGGCTTTCTCTATTCCCGTTTCCCTGAGCCGGACGAAGGAGAGGCATTCCAGTCATTGAATGCAGACCATGCGGTTTATCTGCACCTTATCGGCACCGATCAGGCGCAGGATACCAAAGTCTATGCGACACCTGAGCAGCCCGAACTCAATCATATTGCCCAGCTGACCTCAGACAAGGAATGGGTCATCATCACGTCTTCTTCGGGAACCGATGAGCGTTATGAAGTCACATTGATCAAGGTTGATGCACCAAAGCTGGAAACACGCAAGCTGGTAAGCGGTTTTGACAATGACTGGCGACTGATCGATGGTGTTGGCGACACGCTCTATTTCGCGACCAACAAGGATGCACCGCGGCTGCGCGTGGTCAAAACCGATCTGAGCGCGGAACAGCCGGAATTTACCGAGCTGGTTGCGGAAAGCGATGCGGTGGTCAACGGGACGATGATCGTCGGTGACCGGCTGGTCGTCAGCTATCTCGTCGATGCGAAAAGCGAGCTTTCGATTTTCGATCTCGACGGCAAGGCGCTCGGGACTCTCGATCTTCCCGGACCGGGGCAGGTGGGCGGTCTCAGCGGTTCGATGAAGAGCGATGAAGGTTTCTTCACCTTTGAAAGCTTCAACCGGCCGACCACGGTCTTTCGTTATGATCCGTCATCTGCGCCAACAATCTGGGCGGAGCCATCCTTGCCATTTGATCCCGAAGCGGTCGAAGTGACCCAGCGCTTTTACGAAAGCAAGGACGGCACCAAAATCCCGATGTTCCTGGTCCACATGAAGGGGCAGGATCTGGCCGATGGCGCGCCGACGCTGCTTTATGGCTATGGCGGGTTCAATATCTCGGTATTGCCGCAATATAAACCGGCCTGGATGGCCTGGATCAAGGCGGGCGGCGTGTTCGCCTCGGCCAATCTGCGCGGCGGCGGCGAATATGGCAAGGATTGGCATGATGGTGGCCGCTTGCAGAACAAGCAGAACGTCTTCGACGATTTTATCGCTGCTGGTGAATATCTGATCGCCGAAGGCATTACGCCCGAGAATGGACTGGCGATCGAAGGCCGTTCCAACGGCGGATTGCTGGTCGGCGCCGTTACCAACCAGCGGCCCGATCTGTTCACCGCCGGTCATGCTGCAGTCGGCGTGATGGACATGCTCCGCTTCGACCGGTTCACGGCTGGCCGCTATTGGGTCGACGATTATGGCTATCCTGACAAGGAACAGGATTTCAAGAGCCTGCTCGGTTATTCGCCTTATCATAATCTCAAGAACGGCGTCGATTATCCTGCTCTGATTGTCTCGACCGCCGACACGGATGATCGGGTGGTTCCTGGCCATAGCTTCAAATATACCGCGCGGTTGCAGGCGCTTGATACGGGTGATGCACCGCATCTCATCCGGATCGAGACCCGGGCCGGCCATGGCAGCGGCAAGCCGACCGACAAGGTGATTGAGGAATATTCCGATATTTACGCCTTTCTGGCGCACGCGATCGGTCTTGAATTGACAAAATAATCTGTCACCGGCGTGATCGTCTTGCGACTGAATCGCCGTTGAACTGGCTATATCGCCCGAGGATGGATCGGTCATGTAGCCGTGTATTCACCTTCATATCGTTCATAAAAATGGCGCCTAATATGAACACTTCCTGTCAGGCCAGTTCAGTCTTCACTCAAGCCGACTCACCTAGAAGGGCTTTGCAAGCTCGGGAAAAGGTTTCGGGCAGTGTGAAAGGAAAGTGGACATGAACAAGTTGAACAAGGCTCTTGTCGGAACCGCTGCTGCTGCTGCAATGGCCGTTTCTGCTACCCCCGCAATGGCCAAGGATGGTCGCAACGGCGGACCGAGTGCTGGCGAGGTGATCGCCGGTGTCGCGATCATTGGCGCGATTGCCGCGATTGCGAGTTCCGGCAACAAGGACCGGGGATATCGCGATAATGATTATCGCAACAATAATTATCGTGGCGATCGTTACCAGAATGACCGTTATTCAGAGTCCCGTTTTGGCAATGGCTATCGTCAGATCGGAGAGCGTCAGGCGGTAAACCGCTGCGTGCGAGCCGCCGAAAGTGGCGCGACCAGTCGCGGCCGAGCATCGGTAACCGACATCCGCGATATTGACCGGACGCGCTATGGTTACCGGGTCAAGGGCCAGATTGAAGTTGAGCAGGGCCGTGGTCGCTATCAAAGGAACAGTTATTCCGATCGTGGCAAATTCACCTGCTATATTGAAGGCAACAGAGTGAGCGACGTTCAGTTTAGCGGTCTCCGATATGCTCGGCGCTAAGCCGCATCCCACATTTAGAACAAGGACGGACGGTTCAGCCGGGAGACAGGCTGGACCGTCTATCTGTCGTCCAATGGCAGGTGTTAGGGTATAAGATTTGCGCAAAACGGGGTAATTGACATGACCAGAATGACCAGATTTTCGGCCCTTGCAGCGTCTGCCGCGCTGATCTTCACAGGATTTTCGCCAGCGATGGCTGCACCGATGCACAGCGGGACCACCATCGCAACGCCGATCGATGCGGGCGCACTCGGCTGGACCGCCGCCAGTGACAAAGCGCAAGGGTGGGGCGGATATCGGGGCTATCGCGGCCATCGCCGCCATCGCGACCGGATTGACGGTGGCGACATATTGGCTGGCATATTGGTGATCGGCGGCATCGCTGCCATTGCCAGCGCAGCATCAAAAAACAACCGTGACCGGCGCTACGAAGATCGCGATTATCGCAGCGACAACCCGCGCTATGATGATTGGCGGGCAAACCCGCGCGAGGACAGCAGATATGATCGGGGAACCGGTGATATGGAATCGGCGATAAATGCCTGTTCCGACGCCGCTGAACGGCAAGCTGGTCGCGATGCGCGCGTATCTGCAATCGAGTCAGTTGTCCGTGACGGCGAAGGCTGGCGAGTCGAGGGCGCATTGTCGAATAGCGACCAGCGCACATTTCTGTGCGGCGCCAGAGAAGGCCGCGTGGATTTCGTGCAAATCGGGAATGGTGACCTCGCTTTCGCGAATTAAAACCCGGCCGATTAAACCGCTGTCCGGCCAAATTCCTGACGAGTGACCGGGTGCGATGCGCTGAGGCCCCCGTCAACGGCAATGGCCTGGCCATTGACATAGGATGAGCGGTTAGAGGCCAAGAACAGCGCTACTTCCGCCATTTCCATGGGGGAAGCACCGCGGCGCAACGGATTGAGATAGCCGAGCCGGTCTTCCTTGCCCTTTTCCCGGGCCTTGTCGTAGATGAACTGGGTCATGCCGGTTTCGGTGATACCGGGACAGATGGCGTTGCAGCGGACATTGGATGTCGCGAACTGCTGCGATGCGACTTTTACCAGATTGATCACGCCCGCCTTGGACGCCGAATAGGCTGGTCCACCGGCGCCAGACCGGATGCCGGCGACGCTGGCGGTGCAGATGATGGAGCCGCCGTGCTTGCTTTCGGCGATCACTTTGCCGGCATATTTGCAGGCGAGAAACGGCCCGATCAGATTGACGCGGAGCACTTCCTGCCATTCGGCGACGCTGCTGTCGAAAATTCCCTCGAACCCGCCACCGATTCCGGCATTGGCAAAGAAGACGTGCAGGTCGCCAAAGCGTTGCTCGGCGGCTTCCACCAGCATTTCGACATCGCCTTCCGATCCGGCATCGGCCTTGATTGCGATGATATTGCCTTCGGAGCCCTTGGCGGTGTCCTCGACCGCGTCGGTGACATCGCTGGCGATGACCTTCGCGCCATGTTCGGCAAAGAGCAGGGCAGAGGCCCGTCCGATGCCGCTACCGGCACCCGTGATGATCGCAACTTTGCCTTTGAGGTCCATCTTATGCTCCTGCGCGTTTGGCGGCTTCCCATCCGGCTTGTGCCAAGGGTGTCACCCGGTCCGACATTTCGGCCGCGGCGGCGCTATTGGCGGTGCCATCGGCGACCCGCTTCTGAATGCCCTGCAGAATAGCAGCAATCCGGAACAAATTATAGGCCAGATACCAGTCCATCGGCGGCAGCTCGGACATGCCCGATTTTTCGCAATAGCGGGCAATGGCTTCCTCGCGTGAAGGGATGCCAAGTGCGGCGAGGTCGACGCCCTTCAATCCACTGCGGCCCTCCGGCTCCATCTCATAGGCCATCAGCCAGTAAGCGAAGTCCGCGATAGGATCGCCGAGGGTCGAGAGTTCCCAGTCAAGAACCGCGATGACCTTGGGTTCGTCATGGGCAAAAATCATGTTGTCGAGCCGGTAGTCGCCATGGACGATGCCAAAGCTTTTCTGTTCCGGGATGGTTTTGGTCAGCCACTCGATGAGCCTGTCCATCTCGGGAATTTCCTGCAGCTCGGACAGCCGATATTGCTGCGTCCAGCGGGAAATCTGGCGCTCGCAATAATTGCCGGGCTTGCCGTGCTTTTCCAGTCCCAGCTCGGCCGGATCATAGCTGTGCAGCAGGGCCAATGTGTCGATCATCTCGAAATAGATGGCCTTGCGCTCTTCCGGATTGCTGTCGGGTAATGTGCCGTCCCAGAATGTCCGTCCGTCGGCCATGCCCATGATGTAGAACATCGTTCCGATCACGCTGTCGTCTTCGCACAGGCCATAGGGCTTGGCGACCGGGAAGCCGGCAGGATAGAGGCCGGCAATCACGCGAAACTCGCGATCAACCGCGTGGGCCGAGGGCAGGAGCTTGCCCTTCGGTTTCTTGCGCAAGACATAGGAAGTCGTCGGTGTATCGAGCTTGTAAGTCGGATTGGATTGTCCGCCCTTGAACTTGGTCAGGGTAAGCGGCCCGGTGAAGCCTTCTACATTGGCCTCCATCCAGCGCGCCAGACTTGCTTCGTCGAGTCTGTCCTTTTCCGGCACTTCCATCGTGCCGGTCATATCGTCCTGTGGATTCATGGAAGTCCCTCTTCCTTTAGCTGAAGACAATCACGGACCGGGCCGCGTCACCTTTTTTCATTTTCTCAAAACCGTCATTGATCTGCTCAAGCGGAATTGTCTCGGCGACAATACTGTCCAAATCGAGCATTCCGCGCAGATAAAAGTCGACCAGCCGCGGGATATCAACCGGGAAGCGGTTTGCCCCCATCAGTACGCCCTGCAATTTTTTGCCGGAGAGCAGATCCATCGCGCTGAGACCGACCTTGTGGTCGAGCGGCATCATGCCGAGAATGGTTGCTGTGCCGCCGCGTTTCAGCGAGCCGACCGCAAGTTCGCCCGACGCCGGACGACCGACCGCTTCGATCGCATGATCGACGCCGCCCTTGGTCATTTCGACAATCTGTCCGGCTGCATCGTCGGCCATCGCGTCGACCACATCGGTGGCCCCCAGCTTGATCGCCAGATCGCGCTTTTCCTTGATCGGATCGGCGGCGATGATCCGTCCGGCACCGGCGATCTTCGCTGCGTTGATGGTGGCGAGGCCAACCCCGCCGCAGCCGACGACGGCTACGGTTTCGCCCGGTGTTACCTTGCAGGCGTTGAAGATCGTACCCGCTCCGGTGGTCACTGCGCAGCCGATCACGGCGGCGCGATCCAGCGGCATCTCGGGATCGATCCGCACGCAGGCATGTTCGTGGATCAGCATCTGCTCGGCAAAGGCCGAGAGATTGAGCATCTGTCCCACCATCGTCCCGTCTGGCCGGGTGATCCGCGGCGCTTCATCTTCACCGCGCCGCGTGTCTGCGCCGAGGCACAGGGACATCCGGCCGGACACGCAAAATTCGCAATGCCCGCAATAGGCCGACAGGCAGGACACCACCGCATCGCCGACGGCGACGGTGCGAACTTCGCTGCCAATCGCCTCGACAATGCCCGCAGCCTCATGCCCCGGAATGGCGGGCAGGGGATGCGAATAGGTCCCGTCGATAAAATGCAGATCCGAATGGCAAAGCCCGCAGGCTGCCGTCCGGATCAGCACTTCATGCGGTCCCGGTTTGGAGATGACGACGTCTTCGATGACGAGCGGTTTGCCCGCTTCGACCAATACTGCTGCCTTCATTATCTGCTCCTAGCGAGTGACGGCGAGATCACCTGATGAAAAATCTTCCTTCATCTTGCTGCCGTCGGCGGTTTCGGCATATTTGCCATATTCCATCTTGGCGATCGTGCGATTGTGGACTTCGTCCGGACCATCGGCGAGCCGCAGGGTCCGTTGATGCGCATAAGCGCTGGCAAGGCCATAATCGTTGGATACGCCACCGCCGCCATGGGCCTGGATCGCATCATCAATGATCTTCAGCGCCATATTCGGAGCCTGGACCTTGATCATGGCGATTTCCGCCTTGGCATATTTGTTGCCGACCTTGTCCATCATGTCCGCCGCTTTCAGGCAGAGCAGACGGCTCATGTCGATATCGATCCGGGCACGGGCAACCCGCTCGTCCCAGACGCTATGTTCGGAGATGCGCTTGCCGAAAGCGATACGCGATTGCAGACGCTTGACCATTTTCTCGAGCGCTTCTTCAGCGACGCCAATGGTGCGCATGCAGTGATGGATACGACCGGGTCCGAGGCGACCCTGGGCAATTTCAAAGCCACGCCCTTCGCCAAGGATGACGTTCGCCGCAGGAACGCGGACGTCCTTCATCTCGACTTCCATATGGCCATGCGGTGCATCGTCATAGCCGAAGACCGGCAGGTGACGGATGACTTTAACGCCGGGCGCGTCGGTGGGCATGAGAACCTGGGACTGCTGCGTATAGCGGCTGCCCTCGAAGGTGGTCTTGCCCATGACGATCGCGATTTTGCAGCGCGGATCGCCGAGGCCGGATGACCACCATTTGCGGCCGTTAATGACATATTCGTCGCCATCGCGGACGATTGCGGTTTCGATATTGGTTGCATCGGAGGAGGCAACGGCTGGCTCGGTCATCAGGAAGGCAGAGCGGATTTCACCGTTCATCAACGGACGCAGATATTGCTCTTTCTGTTCCAATGTTCCGTAACGGTGGAACACCTCCATATTGCCGGTATCGGGAGCCGAGCAGTTGAACACTTCGGAAGAAAAGCCAACGCGGCCCATTTCTTCGGCGCAAAGCGCATATTCGAGGTTGGTGAGGCCGGGGCCTTCAAATTCGAACACATCGTCGACATGGGTCAGATTGGGATTGGACGGCGGCATGAACAGGTTCCAGATGCCGGCTTCCTTGGCCTTCTTCTTCTCTTCCTCGACCACTTGCAGAACTTTCCAGCGTTCGCCGGTTGATTCTTCCTCGTGGAAGTCAGCCATGCGGGGACGGAGGTGAGTCTCGATATGGTCGCGCACCCGGTTGCGCCAATATTCCTGCTTTTCAGTGAGATCAAAATCCATGCCCTAGTCCTTTTCTTTTTTAACTATGCGATTAACTTATCAGAGGCGGTCTGGCTTTGCCACCGCGAAAACGACTAGCCAGAAGAGTTTTTATTCTGCTGCCGTCATTTCACCTTCGGCATTGCCGCGGCGAGCTTCGATATGCGCTCGCCATGGTCCTGCTCACTCAGTGGAAATAAAGTGTAGGCCCATGCGCCGGCAAATCCAATCACGGTCACCATCGCAACGAAAATCAGCGCCAGATTGTCGACAATCGCCGGATCCACAGTTCCGGGCACCGCCTGAGAGGGCAACTGGATGAAGGAAATGATCAGCCCGGAAAGCAGGATACCCATGCCGCCGACCATTTTCTGCATGAACCACATGCCGGAAGAGAACAGCCCTTCGGTGCGTTTGCCGACTTCAAATGCATAGGCATCGGTGACATCCGCCATCATCGACATTGTCAGGATCATGGCAGAGATGCTGGCGCCAATTCCGATGACGAGAAAGGTGAACAGGACGGGTATCAGATAGGGTGAGCCGGGTTCGGCAAAAAGCCCGGCCATGCGCAGCCAGTAAGGCGCAGTGCCCACGATCACGGCGAACAGCGTCAATAATGCTGCTCCTTTGGGTTTCCCGGTCCGCTTGGAAATCGGAGTGACTATCAGAAATGCCATTATGACCCCGATAAACAGGACGGCGGAATAGAGTGTCATTTCCGCAGAACCGAATTCCCAGACGTGAGTGAGCAAATAAGGCGTCATCGAGAACAACAGGCCCTGATTGGTAAATGCGAAAACGCCCGCAAACATCAGCAACAGAAAGGGCGTGAAACGAAATGCCGACAGCATTTCCGAAAAGCCTTCGGCGCTTTTCGGCGGGCTGTTTTCGGCTTTATAGCGACCGACCATCCTGCCATGTGTGCTGACAGCCGAGACCAGAACGGAAACAGCCATGATGCAGGCACCGACGATGGCGAATGTGGAATAGCCATCGACGTTGAGCAGTCCGACCGGATATTCCTCGCTTGGTACAAGCAGGATGCCATAAGCGAGAACCATGATCCCCAGTCCGCTCGCCCAGCCGAACAGGGTGCGAAAGCGCAAGGTGCTGGTGCGGTCGTGATAATCCCGGCTGAGTTCGGGAAGCAGCGCAAGCGAGGGAACCTCGTAAGCGGACAAAGTGATCCGGACCAGCATTGCCATCGTCAGAAGATAGAAGAATTGCAGCGTGGCGCTTGTTTCGGGAGGATGCCACAATAGCAGCCATGCGATCGCGATCGGCAGGGCCGCTCCGTATAGCCACGGGTGGCGACGCCCGATCGGGGTTCTGGTCCGGTCCGTCATCTGGCCGATCAGGGGATCGATGAACGCATCGACGAACAGCGCAATGGCAATCGCCAGACTGACGACATCGGCGCGCATGCCGACAACCTGGTTATAATAATAGAGCAGGAAAACGGAAAAACCGTTATCCTTGATCCCATATGCTGAGGCGCCGAAGCCGTATAATATCTTGATTTTAAGCGGCAGCTTGTCCGAAGTCACCGTCAACGCAGATGCTCCGGCAGGATCGCATCCAGCATGCCCGGTATTTCGGGGTTCCAGCTGCCTTCGGTGCCGACGAGCATGCCCCCATCGACCAGCAAATGGGTGCCGGTGACGAAGCCTGCTGCATCCGACGCCAGATAGGCTGCTGCCTCGGCAATGTCATTGGGTACGCCTGGACGGGCAACCGGCTGGACACTGGCTGCGGCCTGACCCAGAACCGTATTTATCGCTTGCGCCTCTTCCTTGTTGGCGCCGACGGTCGCGGCGAAAATATTGGTCTGGATGAACCCCGGGCAGATCGCATTCACCCGGATTTTATATCGGGCAAGCTCGGCAGCAGCGACTTTGGTCAGATGCAATACGCCGGCCTTGGCGGTGGAATAGGCAATCGGTCCATAGCCGGCCTGAAACGCGCAGATGGAAGCGGTATTGACGATCGCTCCGCCGCCGCGTTGCTTGAGATGCGGCGCCGCGTGGCGGATGCCCATGGCGACAGATTTGAGCAGCAAGGCCATGGCAAAATCCCAGTCATCACCACTGATCTCGTCGATCGGAGCGCGCGGCCCACCGGCACCTGCATTGTTGAACACAATGTCGATGCCCCCGGTCTGCTCCGCGGCATAGTCCATCAGAGCCTTGATCTCGGCTTCCCGGGTGACATCACATTTCTTGAACAGAAAATTTTCACCAAGTGCGGATAGCATCGCGGTGCCTTCCGCTTCGTCGATATCGCCCATGACGACGGTGGCGCCCTCGCGCAGGAAAAGCTCGACACTGCCGCGTCCAATTCCCGATGATCCGCCGGTTATGACGGCGGTCTTGCCCTTAAATCGCATCCTCTTGCGCTCCCTTTTTTCTTGTCATTAAAGCGGTGATACCTTGCAGCGTCAATCACTTGTGCTGGCCAAGCTCGTTTCCGTTACGGAATTCGAAAGACTGGTCGGTCGTGGTAGAATTTTGCGTCCAATTCTCCGATTATTTTTGACTTCAGGCCAAGGGAATCGTTGAATCAATCGACGCAATTATGATAGTCCAACTTTAATTAATCAATTAAAAGGAAATTCGTGATGTCCGATCTGGAAACCTTCCGCGCGGAGACCGCTGCCTGGCTCGAGGCCAATTGCCCGCCAGAGATGCGTGAACCGATGACAGGCGAAGACGATGCCGTCTGGGGCGGACGCAATGCGACGTTCAAGCCGGGGCAGAAAGAATGGCTGAATATCATGGCCGCCAAGGGCTGGACAGTACCCGACTGGCCGAAAGAATATGGTGGCGGTGGACTGTCACGGGCCGAAGCAAAAATTCTCGGTCAGGAAATGGCGCGGCTCAGATGCCGTTCGCCATTATCGAGCTTTGGAATCTGGATGCTCGGCCCCGCGCTGCTGCATTTCGGCACCGAAGCGCAGAAGAAGCATTTCCTGCCGCCGATCGCACGTGGTGAAATCCGGTGGTGCCAAGGCTATTCCGAACCGGGGTCCGGTTCCGATCTGGCTTCGCTGCAAACCAGCGCCGTCGACAAGGGCGATCATTTCGTCATCAACGGTCAGAAAATCTGGACCAGCTATGCTGACAAGGCCGACTGGATCTTCTGTCTCACCCGGACCGACAAGAATGAAAAGCACAAGGGCATTTCGTTCATGCTGTTCGACATGACTAACGAAGGCGTGACGACCAAGCCGATCGTCCTGATTTCCGGTCAGTCGGCTTTCTGCGAGACATTCTTCGATGATGTCAAAGTGCCAAAGGAATATGGCGAGGGCGTTTCCTCGGTCGTCTATGAAGTGAACAAGGGCTGGGACGTTGCCAAATATCTGCTGGGCCACGAGCGCAGCATGATTTCCGGCGGCGGTTCGGAAGGCGCGACGTCGCTTGGCGCCAAATTTGCCGACCAGGTTGGACGTGATGCAATGGGTCGTCTTGACGATCCAATGCTACGCGCGCAAATGGCGGAAATGGATATTGAAGTCCTGGCTTTCCGTGCCATGGCGGAACGCTTTGGCGATACGTTCAAGGCAGGCCTCTGCCACCCCGCTCAGCCCAATATGATGAAATATGCCGGCACCGAAATCAACAAGCGCCGCCACGAGCTGATCATGTCGGCCGGCGGCAGCGAAGTGCTGGAATGGGAAAGCGACGCGACCAATGGCGGGATGACCGCCCGCAGCTGGCTGCGGACCAAGGCGAACAGCATCGAGGGCGGCACCAGCGAAGTGATGCTGAACGTCATATCCAAGCAGATATTGCGACTGCCCGGCGCCTGACAGGTCATATCCCATTGCCATGATGGCGGGACCGGCTCGTGCCCGACCCCGCCGCGCACAATTTCAGACAAGGACTAGAACATGCCGCTTTATTTGAACGACGACCAGCAGATGCTCCACGACAGTGCAGCCGAATTCATGAAGGGCGAGGCGCCCGTAGCACATCTTCGCGAATTTCGGGACAAGCAATGCAAGGACGGTTTCTCCCACGCCTTGTGGAAGCAATTCGCGGAAATGGGTTTTACCGGCATATTGATTGGCGAAGAGGAAGGCGGCCTCGGGCTCGGTCATGTCGAAGCGGGCGTGGTGCTTGAGGAAATCGGTCGCAATCTTACGCCTTCACCCTTTCTGACCACGGCGGTAGCGGGCGTGGAAGCGCTCAACGCGGGCGGCAAGGCTTTGCGTGACAAATATTTCCCCGGCATCATTGCCGGTGAGACAGTGCTTGCGCTGGCGATTGACGAAGGCACGAAACATCGTCCGGACCAGATCAGCATGGCCGCGACCCGTGAAGGCAATGGGTTCAAGCTGGACGGCAAGAAGCAATTTGTCGTGCAGGGTGGTTCGGCCGATATGCTGATCGTGGCCGCGCGGACCAGTGGGTCGGCGGGTGATGAGAAGGGGCTCACTCTTTTTGCTGTCGACACCAATGCGCCAGGCGTGTCGCGAGACAGTGCCCGGCTGGTCGACAGCGCTGTAGCCGCCCATGTGCAGTTTGACGGCGTGACGGTCGATGCCGATGCGGTAATCGGCGAGGTTGACGACGGCGATACGGTTCTGCGACGCTTGCTGAACGCTGGTCGCTCCGGTGCCGCTGCCGAAACACTCGGCGTGGGCGCTGGCTCCATGGATATCACCGTCGACTATATCAAAGGCCGCAAGCAGTTTGGCGAATTGATCGGTTCGTTTCAGGCGCTCCAGCATCGCATTTCCCATCTCTACAGTGAGATGGAAATCGCCCGGGCAACGGTATTGAAAGCGCAGCAAATGCTCGACGAAGGTTCTTCCAAGGCGGAACTGATGGTGTCGGTAGCGAAGGCCAAGGCCGGCAAGGCAACCGCGCTGTCGGTCAAGGAAGGCGTCCAGATGCACGGCGGCGTCGGCATGACCGACGAATATGATATCGGCCTCTATATGAAGCGTGATCGCGCGCTGCAGGAATTCATGGGTGATGTGAATTATCACACCAATCTCGTTGCGGAAATGCACGGCTATTAAAGGGACTTACTGATGGATTTTAACAAACTTTTCTCGCTCGAAGGCCGTGTCGCCCTCGTCACTGGTGGCCAGCGCGGTATTGGCGCAATGATCACCGAAGGATTTCTGGCACAGGGTGCCAAAGTCTATATTTCCGGCCGCAAGGCAGATCAGGGCGAAGCCGCTGCTGCCGAATTTGGCGAAAATTGCACCTATATCCAGGGCGATATTTCGACCTATGAAGGCTGTAAGGCCCTGGCTGCGGAAATCGCGTCGCGCGAAGAGAAGCTCGACATATTGGTCAACAACGCCGGTGTCGCCTGGGGCGCGGAATATGTCGATTTCCCCGAATCCGGCTGGGACAAGGTCATGGATACCAATGTGAAAGGCCTGTTCTTCCTGACCCAGGCGCTGCACCCGCAATTGAAAGCGGCTGCGAGCATGGAACGTCCGGCCAAGGTCATCAACATTGCGTCGATCGATGGCTTGAAAGTCAATCCTTGGGAAACCTACAGCTATCAGGCTTCGAAGGCAGCGGTCATTCACCTGACCCGCAAAATGGCTTCCAAGCTGGTGCAGGAAGATATCATCATGACCGGAATCGCGCCCGGCGCCTTTGCCTCGTCGATGAACAAGGCTGCTCGCGATCATGAAGACGCGGTTGAAAAGGGCATACCGGCGAAACGCATCGGTCGGCCGGAGGACATGGCATCTGCAGCGGTATTTCTGGCCAGTTCCGCTGGTGACTATGTCGTGGGTTCGACGCTTCCGGTCGATGGCGGCGTGGTCAATGCACCCGGACCCGGAACGTCGATCGACGCCTGATTCCATCGCCGAGCTTGACGAAATATACTCCAGACTGTATTAATATAGCAATACAGTCTGGAGGAATCGACATGTCCACGAAATATCTGATTTTACTGGCCGCGCTGCCGCTGCCCCTGTCGGCTTGCAGCAAGGTTGAAGATGGCTCGGATGACGGATCCGGAATGTCGATCGACTTTAGCGACGACAGCAAGTCCGATGCCGAAAAGATTAAAATCGGTGGCGGCGGGGAAGACAGCAAATTCTCGATCAAGGCTGATGGCTTTTCGATGGAAGTCGACTTGCCTTCGATCACGCTCGACAGCGACGATTTCGACATGAACGATGTCGACCTCTATCCCGGGAGCCGGGTGACCAGCTTTGATATTCAGGACAAGAGTGAGCAGGGCGGCAAGGTCAAGATCAGCTTCAAGGCACCGGTGGGCGTTGATAAGCTGGCGGATTGGTATGAAACCCAGCTGAAGGCCAATGATTTTGAAGTTGCGCGGGACGGAAGCAATCTGTCCGGAAAAACCGAAGAAGGCGATCCCTTTTCGCTGACACTGACGGAAGTGTCCGGCGATCAAAGCAAAGGCGTGCTGGAGTTTTCCGAACGAGAATAGTCTCTGCAATAGCTGCGATTTGCACGATTTTACCGGCATCGCTCGCGCCGTTCAGACGCAAGGCATGGAAATATGCTATGACTTCCTGAAACATATCAGGAGAAATGCTCATGCCTTGCCGGAAAACCTCTAGCAGATTGATCGCCGCCATCGCCCTCACAACGGCTCCGCTGGCGCTTGTATCGCTCATGACGACACCGGCTTTTGCGCAAACTTCTGGCGTGAAGGGCATTTTGGGCGATGCATCCGACAATGCGCTCGACAAGCTTTCCGAACCCGGTGCCTTTTATGCTGACAAGGCTGTGCGGATATTGCTGCCTGGCCCATTGCAGAAGGCGACCAGCATCTTGCGTTTTACCAGCAAGGCAGGTCTGACCAAGGATATCACCAAAACGCTCAATGATGCAGCCGGCAAGGCCGCTCTTGAAGCCAAGCCGGTGTTTCGCTCGGCGATTGATGGTCTGACGCTGCAAGATGGAGTCGGTATCGTAACCGGCGGCGAGGCGGCCGGTTCCGAATATCTCCGGCGTACTTCTGGGGAAGAGCTGGCGCTCAAGGTTCGTCCGCTGGTCGAAAAAGCCCTTGGCGACCTGGGTGCTTACGAGCAGGTTGAGAAGCTTGGATCGGTTTCCTCGCTGGGCGGGGCAGATATTTCGCGTGATGGCCTGACCGACAGCGTCACAGAACAGGCTATGGATGGCATATTTGCCTATATCGGCAAGGAGGAAGCGAACTTCCGTCGCAACCCGCTCGACAAAGGCAAAAATCTGCTAAAGGAAATTTTCCAATAGTCTCATAATGATAGGGCGTATTTAGCCCGGGAAAAGTGAATTTTCAGTTGCATATCATGCAACACGTCGAGCTGCGTTCTCAATTGAAACCTACTTCCTATGCGACCATCTGCAGCCTGTAAGTTACGCAGGAAAAGAGATGTGTGATCGGCGTTGGAATAAGGAACAAATCCATGAGAACGCTTTTCAATATTATCGCCGCCCTTTCCGTTAGCAGCATCCTGCTGTTCACAACGGTTCAGGTCTAAGGCAAAAGTTACAATCCCGGCAGCCTCCTCCTCCTCCTGATCGAGGCGCCGGGATTGGTCCAAAGGTTCGGCTCTTCCACCATCCATCCCATCGGAAGGGTCGGACCAGCGGACAAAAATTTAAAAACTCCCCATCTATTTGAAACACACCGTTTATCCACCGCTTCGGCAGGAGTTTTCCACCGATAAGTAGATAGCCTGTGGATAACTTGCCATTTTCGACTTGGAGCGACTCGATATCAGGGAGCATATATAAGTCATCGGAAGGCAATCGGACGAACCAGCGACCAGTCAGCAATGACCCGCAGGACAGCCCGGGAACCGGAAGATGATCGAAATGACCAGTTTGTTTTTCGCAAGAAAAGGAAAAGGATCTTTCGATCGATGATCGGAGAAAGTCCGAAAAGGGAAGGCGCAAGCCCGAACGGATCAGACGGACGAAGACCATCGGGTGACTGGATCACATTCGGGTTGGAAACCGAAGCGAAGAAGCGCAAGCGGACACGTGGAAAACAGCCAACCATTAACGGATTTGAACCGGAAGCCGGACGCCGAACAAGCGGCCACCGGAATCGCAAGAGGAAGGTAGTCCCAACAGAGGCGCAGCGGGAGCTTATCTTCGGATAAGCTCCCGTTTTTTTTGGATCAGGGCTTTCACCCTGCTGTGACATGATTGCGCAGACAAGGCCTGTCCCAAATATCACCTTCCCCGTTGCGTCATTACTGCTAGTTTGAATGTGCCGACTCATGCAGCATGAGCGGCACAACGAGAAAAACAGGACAGGATGATATGGATACCAGCAAACTCATGTTCCGCGATGGTCTGATGCAGGGCGAACGCATATTGGTGACCGGCGGCGGCACCGGTCTGGGCAAGGAAATGGCGGAAGGCCTGCTCAAGCTCGGGGCGGAGGTCCATATCTGCGGACGACGCGGCGAAGTATGTCAGGCGACGGCCGAGGAACTGGTGGCAAAACATGGCGGCAAGGTCGTGCCCCATCCCTGCGACATTCGCAGCGCAGAAATGATCAGCGAGATGAATGATATCATCTGGCAGCAGCATGGTCCGCTCACCGGGCTGATCAACAATGCGGCCGGCAATTTCATTTCCCGTACCGAGGATCTGTCGATCCGCGGCTTTGATGCCATTGCCAATATCGTCTTCCGCGGCACATTCTATATGACTCACGATATCGGCAAGCGCTGGATCGAGGGCAGAACTCGCGGCAATGTTGTTTCAATCCTCACCACCTGGGTCTGGAATGGCAGCGCTTTCACCGTGCCCAGCGCGATGTCCAAGGCCGGAATCAATGTGATGACCCAGAGCCTGGCCGTTGAATGGGCGCGTTACAATATCCGCCTGAACGCCATTGCGCCGGGCCTGTTCCCGACCGAAGGCATGTCAGCGCGCCTGAACCCGACCGGCAGCGACGATGACCGCAAACGCAGCGGCGCTCCGATGAACCGGCCCGGCGAAATGCACGAGCTTGCCAATCTCGCTGCTTTCCTGCTCGGTCCCGGTGTCGAATATCTCACTGGTCAGACCATCGCTATCGATGGCGGCAGCTATCTTGCGGGCGGCGGTAATTTTTCCCAGTTGCTTGGCTGGGGTGACGATGAATGGAGCGCTGCAAAAGACGCGATTCAGGGCCAGAACCAGAAAGACCGGGCCAAACGGACGGTTTAAGATCGGTGCGCTGGTCGCTGCCGCGCGGACGGCAGGGCGACGAATTTCGAAGCCGGCGCCACTGGATCTGTTGGGCGTAAACCATATATTTTCGATTTTTTATGATTCGCGTGCTGTTTTTCGACGGAACAGTGATCGCCATCACAGCGCCGGTTAAAAGTTTCGGTTAACAAAATCTTGCGGCACCGAACTGATGGAGCACATATTCCGCTCCATCCCGGTGCCGCACAAACCCTTTATGGGTATCCAGGAGAAGTTCGACGGTTTATGCGACCCGACCGTCGAGCTTCTTTTGGCATGTCCGCATTCCGTGCACTGCAGGCTGTTTGCCGGCTCCCGCTCTTCCCCATCGCCCATTCGCGATTCTGGGAATGCGATTATCTAATCTTCGAGCGGAGATAATCGACAGGTTCGATCACTCTCAGGAAATTTACTGATTTCGTCATCTGCTCGAGTGAGCCTAAAGTTTCGGCCGTAACGATATTCGGGAAGAACAACAGGAGAGAAAGATGTTCAAATCACAAGTTTCGCTATTCGCCTTACTGGCCGCGTCGATGACGCCGCTGGTGATGGCAAGCCCGGCGCAAGCCCAAAAAACGGTAGTCCAGGATCCACCGGGCGCAATGTCCAACAAGGACTGGTGGCCGCAAAGCCTCGATCTTGCAGCGCTTCGCCAGCATGAGGCGCAGTCCAATCCTTATGGTGCCGACTATGATTATGCGGCTGAATTCGCTACCCTCGATCTTGCTGCGGTCAAGGAGGATATCCGCAAGGTTCTGACCACGTCGCAGGACTGGTGGCCAGCCGATTATGGTCATTACGGACCTTTCTTCATCCGCATGGCCTGGCACAGCGCCGGTACCTATCGCGTCGGTGACGGACGCGGCGGCTCGGATGGCGGCGAACAGCGTTTTGAACCGCTCAACAGCTGGCCCGACAATGTCAGCCTCGACAAGGCCCGCCGTCTGGTCTGGCCAATCAAGCAGAAATATGGCCGGAAATTGTCCTGGGGCGATCTGATGGTGCTGGCCGGCAATGTCTCGCTTGAAGATATGGGTTTCAAGACCATCGGTTTCGCCGGTGGCCGCGTTGATGCCTTCCAGCCGGATCTGGTCTTCTGGGGTCCGGAAGCCAAAATGCTGGCTGACAACCGTCGCGACGGCAAGGGCAATCTCAAAGGTTCGCTCGCAGCGACCCAAATGGGCCTGATCTACGTCAATCCGGAAGGACCGAACGGCAATCATGATCCGATCTCGGCTGCTGCCGATATCCGCCGTGCATTCGGTAATATGGCGATGAACGATGAGGAAACGCTGGCACTGATTGCTGGTGGTCATACGTTCGGCAAGGCGCATGGCGCGCACAAGCCCGAAGAATGTATGGGTGCCGAGCCTTCTGCTGCCGGTATTGAAAGTCAGGGCATGGGCTGGGCCAATAAATGCGGCAAGGGCAATGCCGAGGATACGATTACCAGCGGTCTCGAAGGTGCCTGGTCGGCCAATCCGATCGCCTTTACCAATCAGTATCTTGACAATCTGTTCGGTTTCGAATGGGTCAAGGCCAAGAGCCCGGCCGGTGCTACGCAGTGGATCCCGAGCGACCCGAATGCTGCAAACATGGTTCCTGACGCCCATATCCCGGGCAAGACCCATGCGCCGATCATGTTCACGACCGACATTGCGATCAAGGAAGATCCCGGTTTCCGCAAGATCGCCGAGCATTGGCACAAGAATCCCGATGAATTCGCGGCGGCCTTCGCTCGCGCCTGGTTCAAGCTGACCCATCGCGATCTCGGACCATCGGCTCGCTATGTTGGCGCCGACGCACCGAGCCAGAGCTTCATCTGGCAGGACCCGTTGCCCGCAGCGGACTATGCGATGATCAGCGATGCCGACGTTTCGCAGCTCAAGTCGAAAATTCTGGCTTCCGGCCTGTCGACTTCGGAACTGGTGCGCACCGCCTGGGCCTCGGCTTCGACCTTCCGTGGCAGCGATATGCGCGGCGGGGCCAATGGTGCGCGGCTGCGGCTCGAACCGCAACGCGGCTGGGCGGTCAACGACAAGGCGGAACTGACCAAGGTGCTCGGCAAGCTTGAAGCGGTCCAGAAGGACTTCAACAAGGGCGCCAAGGGCGGCAAGAAAGTGTCGCTGGCTGACCTGATCGTTCTGGGCGGCAATGCAGCGATCGAGCAGGCGGCAAGCAAGGCTGGCCACAAGGTCAGTCTGCCGTTCACACCCGGACGCGTCGATGCGACGCAGGAGCAGACCGATGCAGCGTCCTTTGCCTATCTCGAGCCCAAGGCGGACGGTTTCCGCAACTATTATGCCTCCGGTGCCGATCTGGCTCCAGCAGCGGCACTGGTTGACAAGGCCGACGCGCTCAACCTGACGGTACCGGAAATGACGGTGCTGCTCGGCGGGTTGCGGACGCTGAATGCGAACGCGGGCAATTCGTCCAACGGCGTGTTCACGGATAAGCCGGGTCAGCTGAGCAATGACTTTTTCGTCAATCTGCTCGACATGAAGACCAAATGGGCGAAGTCGGAGAAGAACGCAGGATTGTACGAAGGCCATGACCGCGACACCGGCAAACTGGTCTGGACTGCAACGCCGGTTGATCTGATTTTCGGATCCAATTCGGAACTGCGCGCCGTCTCGGAAGTTTACGCTTCTGATGATGCGGGCCAGAAATTTGCCGACGACTTTGCGGCAGCCTGGACCAAGGTGATGAACGCCGACCGTTTCTAGGTTACGTTTGAATGTTAGAAAGCCCGGTAGCCGCAATCCGCAGCCGCCGGGCTTTTCTTTTGCGTGATCATGCTTCGACAGGCTCAGCACGAACGGAGAGGTCGTAATCGTCCTTGTGCGGATCTAATTGAAATCACGATTTTCCCTTAATTACTGCGACTAGTCTCTCGAGAGTTTCCTGATTGGGCAGAACACGCGCGAAGGCGCGAAGCCGCGAAGGAACAAATTGGTGCACCACCCTTTGTGTCTTCGCGCCTTCGCGCGAGGAATGTAGATCCGCGTCCCTCTCTCCCGTTCGTCCTGAGCTTGTCGAAGGACGAGTGCGCGCAACCGTGCTTCGACAGGCTCAGCACGAACGGAGAGTGTGGTGCCATCCTTATTTGGATCCATGGATATTATGCTTGTTTCATAAACATTGGGCCATTCCGCCGAGAGCGATCCCATCCTCCGAAACGCGCGCGAAGGCGCGAAGCCGCGAAGGGAAAAGGATGCGCGTCACGCTTTGCGTCTTCGCGCCTTCGCGCGACAAATTCTCATCCACCTGCCGCTCCCCCGTTCGTCCTGAGCCTGTCGAAGGACGGGTGCGCGCCATCATGCTTCGACAAGCTCAACACGAACGGAGAGTTTGGCATCGTCCTCGTGTGGATCTCACTGAAATTACGGTCTCCCCTGAATATTTCGCCTTTCCTACACCGTGCCGGATCGCTTATTCTCGCAACCGTTAGGCTCTTTGACATTCTGGATATAATCGAAACGGCATTGCTAGACCGCCAGCAACCGGACCGGATTTTGCGTCAGGTCGAAAGGTCACACTCGGCGCAAGGCCGGCGAAGAGAAAACGGCAAGAATTTGCGCCTTCGGGGCAAAGGTCACAGAAAATAAAACGATACGCTGCTGTAAGGTTCGCAAGGGCGGTGCCTAGATCGTCGCCTGAGCGCTCATGATCTCTTTGCCGTCATGGCTGATCACGGCGAGCGTGATATTGTCGCCCTCCTGCCTGCCGACAAGATATATTGCGGCATTGGCAAAGGCAGGCGCTTGGCCCCGAAACGAAAAGCTGGAGAGCTGATTTGCACCCAGTTCGCTTGCTGCGAGGTCTAGCAACAATGTCGCCATCAGCGGGCCGTGCACGACAAGGCCGGGATAGCCTTCTTCCTGCATCGCATAGGGCTTGTCATAATGGATGCGGTGGCTGTTGAAGGTCAGCGCCGAATAGCGGAACAGCAAGGGCTCGGACGGGATGATTGTCTGCTGCCAGTCCCAGCCCTGAAGTTCCGGGGCGACGCTGTCGGTCTGACTCGCCGGTGAGGCAGTGGCGGCCGGTTCGCGATAGACGATATTCTGTCGTTCCCTGATGGCAACCCGTTCACCCACGCGCATTTCATGATCGACGGCAACAAATACCAGATCGCCGGACTTGCCCGACTTTTCCTCGATCGAGGCGACGGTCGACACGCGCGCCACTGTATCACCGAGCTGCAGCGGATGGTCAAAAGAAACGCTGCTCGACGCCCACATGCGGCGGGGCAGGGGGATGGGTGGCAGGAAGCCGCCTTTTGCCGGATGGCCGTCCTCTGCCAATTGCGCAGTCGGTGCATCGGGCAGGCAGAGGCACCAGTGCAGCCCCTGCGGAATGTCGTCGGTGACCGGCCGGTCGATGGTCGCGCAAAAGCGTTGCAGCAGACCCGGCGTAATCACATCATGGCGTGTCTCGCTCTTGCCGATCCAGTCTGCCCAGTCGGCCATCAATAGCTCCTCGGCAGGCCCAGCACATGTTCGGCGACATAGGAGAGGATCATATTGGTGCTGATCGGGGCGACCTGATAGAGGCGGGTTTCGCGGAATTTGCGCTCGACATCATATTCGGCGGCAAAGCCGAAGCCGCCATGGGTCTGGACACAGGCTTCTCCCGCTGCCCAGCTGGCTTCGGCGGCGAGCATCTTGGCCATATTGGCTTCCTCGCCGCAATTTTCACCCGCTTCATATTTGCGCAGGCCTTCGTGGACCAGCAGTTCGGCCGCGCGCATCTGCGCATAGGCGCGGGCAATCGGGAACTGGACGCCCTGATTCTGGCCGATCGGCCGGTCGAACAGGACTCGCTCCTTGGCATAGGCTGTTGCCTTTTCGATGAACCATTTGGCGTCACCGATACATTCCGCCGCGATCAGCAGCCGCTCGGCATTCATGCCGGAGAGAATATAGCGAAAGCCATTACCTTCCTCGCCGATCAGATTGGCGGCGGGCACGCGCATATTGTCGAAGAACAATTCGGTGGTGCTGTGGTTCATCATCGTCTCGATCGGCCGGATGGTCAGCCCGTTGCCCAATGCCGCGTTCATGTCGACGAGGAAGACCGACAGGCCATCGGTCCGCTTGCTCACCTGATCGCGTGGTGTGGTGCGGGCGAGCAACAGCATCAGATCGCTATGCTCGGCGCGGCTGGTCCATAATTTCTGGCCATTGATGACATAGTCATCGCCGTCTCGCTTGGCGAAAGTCTTGAGCGCCAGAGTATCGGTGCCGCTGGTCGGCTCGGTCACGCCAAAGGCCTGCAAGCGCAATTCGCCGGTGGCGATCTTCGGCAGATACTGGCTTTTCTGCTCGTCCGACCCGTGGCGGAGCATCGTGCCCATGATATACATTTGCGCGTGGACGGCGCCGCCATTGCAGCCCTGCGCCTGAATTTCCTCGAGGATTGCCGCTGCCGCAGAAATCGGCAATCCGGCGCCGCCAAATTCTTCGGGGATCAGTGCCGCAAGATATCCCGCCTCGCCGAGCGCAGCGACAAAGTCGCTCGGATATTCGCGTGCCTTGTCACGAGCGCGCCAATATTCGCCGGGAAATTTCTGGCAAAGCTTGGCAACCTCTTCGCGTATATCGCTGTAATCCTGCATAAATTCCTGTCCTTCAATCTTCTGCGGCTGACCAGCTGTGCTGCTTTTCCGGCAGTGACGGTAAAAGACACATTACCTGCACAGCGCCCGTTCGGCGGTCATCTTCAGATTGATTGAAACGAACTTGGCCGGAAGATCAACTGCCAATCACGCGATGACCGGTCCGGCGACAGTTGTGAGGCTGCTCGTCAGAGAGTCTCCGGCCAGTAGAGCCGCACCGGATTGTCGACGAGCAGCTTGCGCTGGAGGTCCCCGGTCACCGCAATTCTCGGGATCATATCGACCAAGTGACCGTCGTCCGGAATGTTCGATTGCATATTGGGATGCGGCCAGTCGGTGCCCCATATGACGCGATCTTGATAATCCTCGACCAGCGGCCGGACCGCTGTGGCAAAGTCATTCCAAGGATCACCGCTGGCATCGAGCCGGTCGGGGCAGGTTGCCTTGAACCAGATATCGGGGCGGGATTCGAGCAAGGTCCGGAAGGCTTTCATCTCCGGTCCGTCGGGGCCCTGGCTGACATCCGGGCGGCCCATATGGTCGACCACCACCGGCACCGGTATCGCATCGATAAAGGCGCGCATCTCGTCCAATATGTCGGCTTCGAAATAGATCACCACATGCCATCCCGCGGGCAGGCGACCGGCGACCTCGAGAAACTTGTCCTTGGGGGCATTGTCGACGAGCCGCTTGAGAAAATTGAACCTTACACCGCGAATGCCGCCTTCGTGCAGCGCCGCAAGTTCGGCCTCGCTGATCGCCGGATCAACCACAGCGACGCCGCGCGCCCTGCCGTTCGATCTGGCGATGGCATCCAGAGTCGCGCTGTTATCGGTACCGTGGCAGCTCGCCTGCACGATGACATTGCGCTCAAAACCAAGATGGTCGCGCAAGGCAAAGAGCATGTCCGGCCCTGCATCGGCTGGCAGATATTTAGCCTTCGGGCTGAACGGGAATGAAGCCTGCGGGCCAAAGACATGGCAGTGGGCGTCCACCGCGCCCGGCGGCGGAGTGAATGCCGGTTTCGACGGATTGCCATGCCAGCTGATGATCCGGCCCTCTGAATCGGCGCTCATGCGAAAATTTCTCCATCCATCAATTTGCGCGCGGTCCGCAGCATCGCAGCGCTGGTCACATTGCCTCCGTCATCCACTTCCATGACGCAGGTGGTCTCGCCGGTGGGATGTTCCACCGACATGGTTTTGCGATTGCCTTCGGGGATATCGGCAACCTCGGCAGCAGGAGAATCTTCGATCAGGCAGGCTGTGGCAACCGTGACGGCGGCGAGCACGCCGACGCTGGCATGGGCGCGCTTGGGGATGAAGCTGCGCACGGTGATCGCACCGCCGTTTCTGGGTGCGGCGACCAGCATCATCTTCGGCACAGATTTCTCCGCAACATCGCCGAGATTCATCCGCTCGCCAGCGGCCAGCCGTATCGCTTCGATCCGGGCCTTCACCTCTTCGGCTGCATCCAGTTGCTCACGGCTTTCACAGCCGGTGGCGCCGACATCCTCCGCCTTCATCACGATGCAGGGCATACCATTGTCGATCAACGTGCAGCGCACATCGTTGATAATGTCGACAGCATTGCCGGTTGGCAGCAGGGCCCCGCAACTCGATCCCGCCGTATCGCGAAACTCTAGCGGCACCGGAGCCGCGGTGCCGGGGACGCCATCGATCCGGGCATCGCCGGAATAGACCGGCATACCGCCCGAGGTTTCGACCGTGGCGACTGCGGTTTGCGCGGTATTCTCCATGAAAATCGCGACCCTGGTCTGCTGGCCCGTGGCGGCAACCAATCCGCGCTCGATGGCAAAGGGGCCAACGCCCGCCAGAATATTCCCGCAATTCTGCGCATCACTTACCAGCGCCTGATCGACAAAGACCTGCAGAAACAGATAGCCGACATCGATACCCTTGCGATCGGATTTGCGGATGACCGCGACCTTGCTGGTCAGCGGATCGGCGCCGCCCATGCCGTCAATCTGTCGCTCATCCGGCGAGCCCATGATGCGGAGCAGAAACGCATCCCGTTCCGCTCGATCGGTGGGTAGATCCTCTGCGAGAAAATAGCCTCCTTTTGACGTCCCGCCGCGCATCCACATGACACGGGCCGAGGTCATCGGAGCATCAGACATATTTCAGGCCTTCTTTCTCCAGCCGCTCGCGCATATTATACATATCGAGGCCGAGGATGCCGCTTTCCAGCTTCTGCCTTTTGTCTTCTTCATTGGCTTCCCGCTCCTGTGCT
Organism: Sphingorhabdus sp. M41; assembly: GCF_001586275.1. NCBI lineage: Bacteria > Pseudomonadati > Pseudomonadota > Alphaproteobacteria > Sphingomonadales > Sphingorhabdaceae > Sphingorhabdus > Sphingorhabdus sp. M41. The sequence goes on from NZ_CP014545.1 coordinate 928,493, forward strand.
TTCTTCAGTACTTCGGCGGCCCTTTCGCGCTGAACGACACAGACGCCGTCATCGTCGGCGACGATCACATCGCCCGGATTGACCAGCGCACCGGCGCAAACGACCGGAACGTTGACCGATCCCAAAGTATTCTTGACCGTGCCCTGAGCGAATACCGCCTTCGACCAGACCGGGAAATTCATTTCGGTAAGATCGCGGACATCCCGGACACCGGCATTGATGATCAGCCCACGACCGCCGCGCGCTTGTGCTGATGTCGCAAGCAGATCACCGAAATAGCCATCTTCGCAGGGACTGGTCGGTTCCAGAACTAAAATATCGCCTTCCTGCATCTGCTCGATCGCGACATGGACCATCCAGTTATCGCCGGGTGCGGCGGATATGGTGACGGCATTGCCGGCGACGCGCGCACCGGCATAGATTGGCGTCATGTGCGAGGCCATAAGGCCGGTTCGACCCTGCGCTTCGTGGACTGTCGCCACGCCGCATTTGCCAAGGGCATCGACCAGTTTCAGATCGGTCCGTTCAATATTCTGGACTACGATATTTGCCATTTTCAAATCCTCCAACAATCATATCAATGTCGCAGGCAAGGCACGATTGCGCAATTTGGAACTTGGGCAGGGCTATAAGATTGTGCTAATCCTTGTTTCATGGAAATTTGGGACCTCAACTTGCGCCATTTGTACGCAGCCATGGAAATCTGCGAAAAAGGCAGCATAAGCGCTGCGGCAGATGCGGTAAATCTTACCCAGCCGGCGATAACCCAGGGGTTGGTGAAGCTCGAGACATTATTGGGACAGCCGCTTTTCGAACGTCATCCGGATGGCATGACCCCAACCGCCGCCGCGGTCATATTTGCCCCGAGGATCGAGGCTGCTTTGGCCAATATCGGTTCTACTCGTGTGACCATGGCGCAATTGCGTGCTTTTCTGTCAGTCGCAGAGCACGGTAGCTATCCAACCGCCAGCGCCATGTCAGGGCTGGCGCAACCGTCCCTGCACCGTTCGGTCGCCAATCTTGCCATTGCCCTGAAGCGCAAATTGCTGGAACGACGCGGCAAGGGCATGGCGCTGACCACGCAAGGGCGTGCGCTGGCCCGCTCCTTCCGTTTGGCTCGTGCGGAACTCGCGGCCGGATTGTCTGAACTGGAGGCGCTCAAGGGTCGGGAAACGGGCGTGATATCAATCGGCGCCATGCCCCTGTGCAGAGCCCGTCTATTGCCCAAGGCAGTGGCACAATTTCATTCAGCTTATCCCGAAAGCGAAATCCGGATCGTCGAGGGCAGCCACGCCGAACTGATCGAACCGCTGCGCGACGGCGAACTGGATCTGTTGATCGGAGCGCTGCGCGATCCATCTCCCGGCGATGATGTGCAGCAACAGTCGCTTTTCGAAGATCATCCGGTGATCATCGGTCGGCACGATCATCCGCTGAAGAACCAGCGGAGCGATCTGGAAAAACTCGCCAGTTATCCCTGGATCATTGCCGCGCCCGGTACGCCGCTGAGAATGCGCTGGGAGCAGATGTTCGAATCTGCGGGCGTAGCTTGCCCGGGTGTCCCGATAGAATGCGGTTCGGTCATCACCATTCGCCAGATATTGCTCGAAAGCGATTTCCTGACCCTGCTTTCGCCCGATCAGGTTGCTGTCGAGCTGGAGGCTGGGTGGCTGTCGGCAATCGGCGAGCCGCCGGAAGGCCTGCACCGGACCATTGGCACAACGACGCGTGCTGGCTGGATGCCAACCGTGATGCAGCGGGACTTCATGGCCATGCTTGAGGAAGCCTCGAATAACTGAATTCGCTTTAGCTTATAGCTGGACTTGCTTTCCAATTAGCAGATTCTGTGGCTTCCGGATAGCAAGAAGCCATGATTCAACCTGTCTCTCTTATCGGTTTCGGCGAAGCGGGATCAACCTTTGCCAAGGCGGGCGGCTGGGGTGATCGTGCGCGGGTTTATGATATCAAGGACAAACAGCCGGAATATGCAACAGCTGGCGTGACCGGATGTGCCGAGTTGCCACAGGCCTTGAAGAATTCACCTGCGATAATCAGTCTGGTGACCGCTGGCCAGGCGCGGGCTGTTGCAGAAATGGCTGCAAGAAGCATCGCGCCGGGTGCATTTTATTTTGATATGAATTCGGTGGCACCCGATACCAAGCGCACCGCTGCGGATCTTATCGGCGATGCCAATGGACGCTATGTTGATGTCGCCGTCATGGCACCGGTCCACCCCGCCGAACTGTCCGTACCGCTGCTGCTTTCGGGCGTCGATGCAGCCAAAGGCGCTGCTGTTCTGGCAGATATCGGTTTTGACAATATTCGCGTTGTGGATGGAGAGGTCGGCAAGGCATCATCGATCAAGATGATCCGTTCGATCATGGTAAAAGGTATCGAGGCACTGACGGCAGAAATGATGCTCGCTGCTCATGAAGCTGGGGTCGCCGATGACGTTCTGCAATCGCTCGGCCCGGAATGGGCTGGAAAGGCGGCGTATAATATCGAGCGCATGACAACTCATGGACTACGCCGGGCCGAAGAGATGGAAGAAGCTGCCTTGACCCTTGATGCTCTGGGGATCGAGCCGCTGATGACAAGAGCCACGATATCCCGCCAGCGGGAAATGGCGAAGAAGGAAGGATTGGCAGCATGAGCCTGATTATCGATTGTCATGGTCATTATACCACGGCGCCGGCCGCGCATAATGAATGGCGGGAGGCCCAGAAGGCGGCTTTTGCGTCGGGCGATGCAGTCGGGCCTTATCCCGAAATTTCGGAGGACCAGATCCGCGAAACGCTCGAGGCAAACCAGATCAAGCTGCTGAAAGAGCGCGGTGCCGACATGACGATATTTTCGCCTCGCGCATCGGCGATGGCGCCGCATATCGGCGATGAAAGCGTGGCGAGAAAATGGGCGCAGGTGAATAATGACCTGATCAAGCGCTGCGCCGATCTTTATCCCGAGACGTTCGTGCCCGTCTGCATGCTGCCGCAAAGCCCGAAGGCGGATATGCAGGGCAGTATCGAGGAACTGGAGCGCTGCGTCGACATGGGTTTTGTCGGCTGCAATCTCAATCCCGATCCCGGTGGCGGCAAGTTTGAACATCCGCCGCTGACCGACGAATATTGGTATCCCTTCTACGAGAAGATGGTCGAACTGGACGTGCCGGCGATGATCCATGTTTCGGGCAGCTGCAATCCTGCCATGCACGCCACCGGCGCTTATTATATTGCCGCAGACACGATTGCCTTCATGCAATTCATCCAGGGTGATCTGTTCAGAGATTTTCCGGATCTGCGATTCATCATTCCGCACGGCGGCGGCGCGGTGCCCTATCATTGGGGGCGTTATCGCGGCCTGGCCGACATGCTCAAGCAGCCCGATCTGTCCGGCCATGTGATGAACAATGTCTATTTCGACACCTGCGTCTACCATCAGCCGGGCGTCACTTTGCTGGCCGATGTGATCGACAACAAGAATATATTGTTCGGCAGCGAAATGGTCGGCGCCGTTCGCGGTATCGATCCGCAAACAGGCCAATATTTCGACGACACCAAACGCTATGTCGATGCGCTCGATATTTCTGATGCGGAGCGTCATGCGATTTTTGAGGGCAATGCACGGCGGGTCTACCCCCGGATGGACGCCCAATTGAAGGAGAGAGGATTGTGAGCAAGAGCCAGGATCGGGATATCCATGAATATCTCGCCGAACTGGAGGATATTCCGGGAACCCGCGTGTTCACCGCAGCACGGGCACGCAAGGGCTATTGGCTGAACCAGTTTGCGATGAGCCTGATGAAACCTGAAAATCGCGAGGCCTGGAAGGCGGACGAGAGAAAATATCTCGATCGCTGGCCGATGACCGACGAGCAGAAGGAAGCCATATTGGCGCGCGACTATAACCGTTGCCTCGATCTGGGCGGCAACGTCTATTTCCTGGCCAAGGTGTTTTCGACGGACGGGCTGAGCTTTGCCGAGGCGGTCTCGACTATGACCGACATGAGCTTTCCCGAATATCGGGACATGATGATGAAAGGCGGGCGGTCGGCTCAGGGCAATCGCTCGATCAAGGCCAATCTTGCCAGCGCGACCGCCGAGAATAACAAGGGAGTGAATTGATATGGCGCGTATTACAGCCGGTGTCGGCAGCAGCCATGTTCCGCTGCTCGGCGTAGCGGTCGATCAGGGTAAGACGGAAGATGAATATTTCGGCCCGATATTCAAAGGCTATGAATGGACGAAAAACTGGGAAAAGGAAGAGAAGCCGGATGTGATAATCCTGGTCTATAATGACCATGCTTCTGCCTTTGACATGAAATTCATTCCGACCTTCGCCATTGGCTGTAGCGAGAGCTACAAGCCGGCGGACGAGGGCTGGGGGCCGCGCGACGTGCCGGATGTCGAAGGCCATCCCGACCTCGCCTGGCATATAGCGCAGAGCTTGATCCTCGACGAATTTGACATGACGATCATCAACGAGATGGATGTCGATCACGGCCTGACCGTGCCGATGAGCATGATGTATGGCCAGCCCGAGAAGTGGCCGGTGAAAGTGGTGCCGCTCGCGGTCAACGTTGTCACTTATCCGGTGCCCTCGGGCAATCGCTGCTGGGCGCTGGGCGAGGCGATCAAACGCGCGGTGGAGAGCTTTCCGGAAGATCTGAACGTACAGATCTGGGGAACCGGCGGCATGAGCCATCAGTTGCAGGGGCCGCGCGCCGGTCTGCTCAACCGCGAATGGGACAATAAGTTTCTCGATCTGATGGTCGGCGATAGCGATGCTGCGCGTTATATTCCGCATATCGAATATCTGCGCGAAACCGGCAGCGAAGGCATTGAAATGGTGATGTGGCTGATCATGCGCGGTGCGCTGGGCAAAAAGACGAAATGCCTGCACCGACACTATCATATCCCCTGCAGCAACACGGCGATCGGGCATATCGTGCTCGAACCCGACAATTAATTCGACGGAGAATATATCATGAGAATTGCACTCGCCGGTGGCGGCGCTTTTGGTGAAAAACATCTCGACGGCCTGAAGAACATCGAAGGTGTCGAGGTTACTGCCTTGGTTGGCCGGCGGCTGGAACCGACGCAGGCGATGGCCGAAAAATATGGGGTCGGTTTTGCGACCACCGATTATGAAGCGATGCTGGAGCGGGATGATGTCGATGCGGTGATATTGGCCACACCGACGCAGATGCACGCCGACCAGGCAATCAAGGCGATGAATGCCGGCAAGCATGTCGAGGTGGAAATTCCGCTGGCCGACAGCTGGGCCGATGCCGAGGCAGTGCTGGACAAGCAGAAGGAAACCGGCCTTGTCTGCATGGTCGGCCACACCCGGCGCTTCAATCCCTCCCATCAATATGTTCACAAGAAGATTGCGGCTGGCGAGTTCAATATCCAGCAAATGGACGTACAGACCTATTTCTTCCGCCGCCAGAATATGAACGCCAAGGGCCAGCCACGCAGCTGGACCGACCATCTGCTCTGGCACCATGCGGCACATACTGTCGATCTGTTCGCTTATCAGGCCGGCCCGATCATCCAGGCCAATGCCATCCAGGGGCCGATCCATCCGGAACTGGGCATTGCGATGGACATGTCGATCCAGCTGAAGGCGGAAAGCGGCGCGATCTGCACCTTGTCGCTCAGCTTCAACAATGACGGGCCGCTGGGGACCTTCTTCCGCTATATCGGCGATACCGACACCTATATTGCGCGCTACGACGACCTGGTGAACGGCAAGGAAGAGGTCATTGACGTGTCCAAGGTCGATGTGTCGATGAACGGTATCGAATTGCAGGACCGCGAATTCATTGCTGCCATCCGCGAAGGCCGCGAACCGAACAGTTCGGTTGCGCAAGTATTGCCTTGCTACAAGGTTCTTCACGATCTGGAGCAGCAGCTCGGGTGAAAACCCGGGTTGCCATAATTGGTGCGGGGCCGGCTGGATTATTATTGGGTCATTTGCTCCGCGCCGAGGGTATCGACTGTGTCATCGTCGAGCGCCGGGCACCGGAATATGTGCTGGGCCGGATCAGGGCAGGCGTTCTGGAACGCACAACCACGGATCTGATGGACCGGCTGGGCATTAACGAGCGATTGAATGCCGAGGGGCTGAAGGAAGCAGGCTTCGCGCTTGCCGATGGCGAACGGCTGATCCGCATCGATACGCTGGGCCTTACCGGCAAATATGTGACGGTCTATGGCCAGACCGAAGTGACCCGCGATCTGATGGATGCGGCTGCCGAACGCGGCCTCGAGATCATCTACGAAGCAGCAGATGTTTCGCTCCACGATGTCGATAGCGACATTCCCTATGTCACCTTCGAAAAGGATGGTGCGGGCCAGCGCTTGGACGCGCAATTTATCGCCGGTTGTGATGGCTATTATGGTCCGTCACGAAAGGCGATTCCTGCTAAAGTGGCGAAGGAATTCGAACGCGTCTATCCGTTCGGCTGGCTGGGCATGTTGGCCGACGTTCCGCCCTGTCATGACGAACTGATCTACGCCAATCACGACCGCGGATTTGCGCTTGCATCGATGCGGTCGAAGACGCGCAGCCGCTATTATATCGATGTTCCCCTGACCGAGAAAGTCGAGGACTGGTCTGATGAGCGCCTTTGGGATGAACTTGCTGTCCGCCTCGGCCCGGAAGCGGCGGCCAATATCACGCGCGGGCCGTCGATCGAGAAAAGCATCGCGCCGCTGCGATCCTACGTGTTCGAGCCGATGCGCCATGGCCGTCTGTTTCTCGCCGGGGACGCAGCGCATATTGTTCCGCCGACCGGTGCCAAGGGATTGAACCTCGCCGCATCCGATGTTGCCTATCTGTCCGACGCATTGATCGGCTTTTTCAAACAGGGCGATAATGATGCCATCGCGGGCTATTCGGCAAAAGCCTTGGCAAGAATATGGAAGTCGGAACGCTTCAGCTGGTCGCTTACCAAGCTGATGCACCGCTTTCCCGAGGATGGACCGTTTGAACGGCAAATGCAGATGGCGGAACTGGACTATATCGCAAGCAGCGTTGCTGCGCAGACAAGCATCGCGGAAAATTATGTAGGGCTACCTTTATGAGCATTTCAAAACGCACCATCAACGGCCACAGCGTCAATCCGGTCGGGCTCGGCTGCATGTCTCTATCCTGGGCCTATGGCGTGCCGCCGCCGGAAGAGGATGCATCGAAGCTGCTGCACCGTGCGCTCGATCTCGGCTATGATCATCTTGATACGGCGAATATTTACGGACTTGGTCATAATGAAACGCTGATCGGCAATGCTCTGAATGGTCGCCGGGAAGAGTTTTTCCTCGCGACCAAAATGGGGCTGGTGATTGATGGCGACAGACGCGGTGTTGATTGCAGCCCAGCGGCGATCCGCCGATGTGTCGAGGAATCTTTAATCCGCCTGCAAACCGATCATATCGATCTCTATTATATGCACCGCCGGGACTTTAATGTGCCGATTGAGGAATCGGTTGGCGCGATGGCGGAGCTTATCAAGGAAGGGAAAATCGGCAGCATCGGATTGTCCGAAATGTCCGCCGAAACCTTGAGAAAAGCAGCGGCGGAGCATCCCATTGCGGCGGTTCAGACCGAATATTCGTTGTGGACGCGAAATCCGGAAATTGCGGTTCTCGAAGCCTGCCGTGAACTGGGCACAACGCTGGTTGCCTTCTCTCCGGTTGGGCGCGGCGTTTTGGCCAATGGCGTGCGCGATGTGAATGCGCTGGCGGAGAAGGATCTGCGCCGCAACATGCCCCGTTTCAACGAAGACAACTGGCCGAAAAACCTGCATTTGGTCGATCAGTATAATGCGATCGCGGCGGAAGAAGGCGTAACCCCGGCGCAGCTTTCACTGGCCTGGGTCTTGTCCAGAGGCGAACATATTGTCGCTATCCCCGGAACCGCTGCCATCGCCCATCTCGAGGAAAATCTCGCTCGCTGGGACTGGGAACCTTCAGCTGAAACGCAGGCGCGGCTCGATGCGCTGATCAATCAGGCAAGCGTCGCCGGACCACGCTACGGTGAGATGATCCAGAAAACCATCGACACCGAGGAATTTGCCTGATGACGATCGATGCCATTATCAATTACGCGGCGCGCACCGATTTTCGCCAGCGCTATTATGCCAATGATCATAGCAAGGATACGGTGGTGGTCGAAGGCCGCTTGATGCCCTTGATCGATGCCAGGGCTTGCGCGCCGAATCTGGACAAAGAAGGCTTCAAGCTCGTGCACCACGCCAGTGCCGTGACGGATTTTACCGATCGGGCCCAAATTGCCGCGATCCATGCCGATGAAATCATCGCGCTGCTCAAGGCTGAAACCGGTGCAGATATGCTCATCGTTTCAGGTCCGGGAATCTTGCGCTTCAGCGAAAAAAGCGCCGAGGCCGGCGCGCATAACAACAGCATGCCGGCCCGCTTTGCCCATATCGACACCAGTGCGGAAACGGCCAGAGGATTTGCGCAGGCCAGCCAGCCGGAAGGCACCAAGGTTCGCCGCTATGCCCATTATAATGTCTGGCGCTCTTTTTCAGGTCCGCCGCAGGACGTGCCGCTTGCGCTCTGTGATGCGCGGTCCGTCAGCGCGGATGATCTGCTGATCGCCGACGCTCTGTTCGATGAAGCGGGCAAGCCGGACTGGGGCTTCGAAAGCTATCTCATCGCGCATGATGATGCGCATCGCTGGCACTGGTTTTCCGATATGGCGATTGACGAAGCCCTGATCTTCAAGACCAGCGATTCCGAATATCAAAACCCGGTGCCGCATGTTGCCTTTGATCACCCGCAGGTGCCGGAAGACTGCCATCCCCGCGCCAGTGTGGAGATGCGAGCCGTCGCCTATTGGTACGACTGACCGAGCTTGCGCAGCCAAGCCATTTGCGCTAGAAAACTAACAAATGTTATTGTTGGGAGAGTGGCATGGCAGAATTTCCGGGAACGCCTGATTATTTCGGGCTCAACAAGCCCATTGGTCGGGAATATGATCACACGGATCTGGAAGTAGAAGGAAAGATACCGGCAGAAGTGGCGGGTACGTTTTTCCGCGCGGTTCCGGATCCGGCCTATCCTCCGTTCATCGAAGATGGCGCTGCGTCCTTGTCCGGCGACGGCATGATTTCTGCCATAAGGCTGGGTGACGGCAAGGCTGCTATCTCAATGCGCTATGTTCAGACCGAACGCCACAAGGCCGAGGACGCGGCTGGCGAAGCGATATTCGGTAAATATCGCAATCCCTATACCGACAAGCCCGAGGCAAAGGGGCTGGACCGGACGGTCGCCAACACCACGCCGATCTGGCACGCCGGACGGCTGTTGCTGGCGAAGGAAGATGGCAGGCCCTATCGGGTTGACCCGAACACGCTCGAAACCATCGGCTCGCATGACTTTGGCGGAAAGCTGAAGTCCGAAACCGTGACCGCCCACGCGCGCATCGACCCGGAGACCGGCGAGATGTTCATGTTCGGCTATGAAGCCGATGGCCTTGCCTCGACCAAAGTGGCCTATTTCATTGTCGACAAGGATGGTGAACTGACCCGCGAACAATGGTTTGATGCACCCTATTGCGCGATGATGCACGATTTCACGATCACCGAAAACCATGCGCTATTCCCGATCTATCCGACGACTTCCGACCTCGACCGGCTGAAGGCGGGCGGCGATCACTGGGGTCATGAAATGGAGCTGGAAAGCTGGGTCGGCGTGATGCCGCGCTATGGCGATGTGTCCGAAATGCGATGGTTCAAGGGGCCCAAGGGCGTGTCCTGTTATCATATGATGAACGCGCATGAAGATGCCGACGGACGCATCCTGTTTGATCAGTGCCTTTCCAATGTAAACGCATTTCCGTTCGTGCAGCGCGTGTCGGGGCTCAACATTCCGCCATGGGAAATGGGCGGCAGGCTTGCCCGCTGGACGCTCGACATGAACAGCGACAGCAATGAAATTGTCGAAACGTCCATTGGTCCATCGGGCGACTTTCCGGTCATAGCGGCAGACAGGCAGGGCAGGGATTATGACCATGGCTGGATATTGACGATGAACCCCGAAATGCTGGGACCACCAGTTTTTGGGGGGCCGGTTGGCGTGATGTTCAATATGCTGATGCGCATCGATCTGAATGGCGGACCACCGCAGGCCATGCCATTGCCTCCCGCGCATTGTATCGAGGAGCCTGTGCATGTGCCGTCGACACAAAATGGCCATGAAGGATGGCTGGTCGCAGTTGTTGACGAACAGACCGGACCGGAAGATTTCAAACATCAATGCTGGATCATCGAGGCTGGCAATGTTGGAGCCGGACCGGTCGCGAAAATTTCGATACCGGAGAGGCTGCGGCCGCAAATCCATGGCTGGTGGGTCAGCCAGGCAAAGCTTGACGCTGCCGCATGACGAAAATTGTCATTACCGGCGCGTCCGGTCAGTACGGGCGCTCGGCCACCGACAAGCTAATCGCCATGGGGCGTGGAGAAGATCTGATCCTGATCTCGCGGACGCCAGCCAGGCTGGATGATCGCATCGCGCAAGGCTGCACGGTGCGATATGGCGATTTCGACAAGCCGGAGACTTTGGCTGAAGCAGTCGCGGGTGCCGACAGGATGTTGCTTATATCCGGCACCAGGGTTGGCGCACGTGTACAGCAGCACAAAGCGGCCGTTGATGCAGCGGCCGCCAACGGTGTGCAGCATATTGTCTACACCAGCTTCGTCAATGTCGAGGAGGACAATCCCGCGATAGTCACCATCGACCACCGCGAAACGGAAAAGCTGATCCGGCAAAGCGGCTGCAGCTGGACCTTCATGCGCGATGCCCATTATGCCGGCGCGATGATCCTGAATGCCGGGCCCGGCTTTATCGCGTCGGGCCTCTGGCAGACGAGCACGGCCGGCGGCAAGGAAGCGATGGTCTGGCGAGAGGATTGCGTGGCTAGCGCCGTTGCGGTGCTGACCCAGGATGGCCACGAGAACAAGGCCTATCCGATCACCGGACCAAGCAGCGAAAATTTTGCCGAGGTCGTGGCCATGCTGAACGATATTGTCGGCTGCGCGGTCCAGCTGGCCGAGACGGATGATGACGGCATGTATGCCATGTTCGATGCGATGGGCATCCCGCGCGAACCGATTGATGACCAGACAGTCGCCGGCATTCCCTGGAACAGCGATGACATGGTCAGTTTCGAGCGCAGCATCCGCGAAGGCTATCTGGATATCTGTACCGATGACGTGGAAAAACTGACCGGCAGGAAAGCCCGTTCCGTGCGCCAGATGATCGAGGAAAACCGGGCGTTTCTGAAGCAGCAGATTCCCTGAAAAAAGCTTCTCAGGTCAGCGCATAATAGCGCAGTAAATTGCCGTCCGGCTTGCGTTCGCCCACGCCAACAAAGACATGGCGGGTCAGCCAGTCATGCTTGCCCGCGGATACTTCGAAGGTCGGCTGGCCGCGCAGATAATAGTCAGCATGATCAACCGCAGGCCCATTGTCGAAAGCCCATGCGCGAAGCCGGTTCATCGCGTCGGGGGAACGGCCCCAGAGAAAGCCTCGGTTCTGCATATAGATGATCGTCCCGTCGTCTTCTTCCAGGCAATAGCGGGCATCAAAGCGGGCGGTATCATCCTCGCCGAAATGCGCATAGTCACCGCCGGAATTGGGGATCGCCTTGCCGCGCAATCTGGGTCCTTCAAATGTGCCCTCATCGACCAGCACGGCGCTGCGCATCCCGCCTTGCGGCAAGCCCGGGATACTGAGCACGCGGGTGAATTTGAGCCGGCATTCAAAGGCAAATTCGAGATGCGGCTTGTCCATGGTCGATAGCATGTCGGTTCCCTTTTACGGTTTGTCTGCAGTGACCAGCGAATAATATCCGCCGCCGGTGCGTTCTGCCTGAACGTTGACGAAGCCGACGCTTTCCAGAATTTCGGTAAATTCCGGCAGCGAATATTGCCGGCCTCTGGTTCCCAGCAGCATGAGCATGGAGAAGGCCGCCGCGACGAGCGGCCCGGTGCCATGATCATCCATCAATATTTCATGGAGCATGATCCGGCCTCCGGACGGGAGCGCCGCGAAAGACTTCCCGGCCAGCAATTTGCATGTCTCGTCCGACCAGTCATGGAATATATTGGAAAAGAAATGGGCGTCATATCCTGTGGGCCAGTCCTGCCGGAACATGTCGACCGCGACAGTAGCGACCCAGTCAGCAGCACCTGCATTTTCGATATAGCGCTGCGCGGATACGCACATGGTATCAATCTCAAGCACTGTCGCATGGAGGGCAGCATTCGCCTGCGCCATTTCGATCGAGAAAACAGCCGAGCCGCCGCCGACATCCAGCAGTCTTTCGATTTTGGAGATTACCGGCAGTTGCGCTACGGCTTTTGCAGCCGCAATACTGTGAGAATTCATGAACGCCGCGATATGGTCGGCCATTTCCTGAGGCAGCGCTCCACGCTCCCATTCCTCGGTGTAGGAAAGGCTTTCGGACCCTTTCTCGCCGGTCTGAAGCGTTTCGACCATCTGCTTGTGCAGCGGCATTGCTTCCTGAAAACTGCCAAGCAGAGGGCCATAATAGCCTTCCGCTTCCGGATGCATCCAGGTGCGGGCCAGCGCCGTGGAACGCCATTTGCCACCCCGCCGTTCGACCATGCCGAGGGCAGCCAGCAATCCGAGATGGATGCCGAGAGCCCTGGCTTCCGCGCCCAGCCGTTTGGCCAGAGCCTCTGTCGTCAGTGCTTCACCGGAAATCGCGGCAAATGTGCCGACTTCATCTGCCGCCGTAATGCAGGGCAGAAAATAAGGCGTTAGCCACAGATCCCAAAATGCACCATCGTCACTCGTGGCGGGTAGCGCGGTCATGGCTTTCTGCTCCTAGTCATTGGTGAAATAGGCAGTGCCGCGAAATTCGAAACTGCGGCGCTCGATCGCATCCGGGCGGCTGGTGTCGGGAAAGGCGGTATGCGGCGCGCGCCATGCGCCGCTATGGTCGGAATCGTAGAATTTGATGAAGATAATCTCATCTTCCGTCATGTCCGGAAAATACCACCAGCGGTGATCGGGCGAATGGCGGAATATGGTCGCGGCCATCATATCCTCCTCGCCCGGGATCTCGGCAAACAGGTCATCGCCGGTCGGAATGACATCGACATCGACTTTTGTATTATGCGTGCCTTCCCCGTCCTTAACAGACGGCCCCTCGCAGAGGGCCAGGGGCCAGTCCTGCGGTGGTGGCGATAGCACGCGCCATAGGGAAAAGCAGATGAAGCGATCATAGCCTTTGCCGTCGGGCCGCTGCGCCCGATAGAGCATCTCCGCCAGCCTGTTCGCCGACTTCTCGGTGAAGTCGACATGGGCTTCGCCAGCCGGCGGCTGCATTTCCTTGCTGGTTTTTCCCGATGTGCGGATCATTCCGCCCATCGGAATGACAAGATCGGCACCGGTCATGCGCTGGACCACTTGCTGCACCTGTTTGGCATATTCGCCGTCGGGTCCGTAATTGGCGGTCCAGTCTTTTATGTCGGTGTGGTGCCGGTCGATGGCAAAGCCATGTTCGTCGAGCGTGAATGGCCCGGCCAGTCGCGCGTTCCTTATTTTTACATCATAAGGCGCATATTCGCCGGTATTATATTCTTCGCCGGGTGCCCAGAAACGGCGGTTGATCAGCGAAGTCGGCAACAGATACTGGATCTTTGCGTCAATTTCAGCGGTGGCGGGACTCAATGCGGCGTCGCTATCAGCGGTCATTCTCTAATCCTCCTAAAAGTCCAGGCTGCCCCTTCGCTCGACAAAGCGCCAGCCGTCAGCCGTCAGCGTCAGGCGATCCTGATAGCTGCCGACTTTTGGTGCCTGGTCGGGGCCGGTGAAGAGCAATATCTGGCTGGAAGCCGTTGCTGTGCCACCGGGTGAGACCATGACGCGTATATTGGCGCAGATATGACGCGAGGCTCGTTTCGGACGGGCGCGAAACGCTGCCAGAATCGCATCGCGTCCTTCGACAAAATCATCGGGTGCAGTGGGCCTGCTCATCCGGCCGTCCGCCACATAAAGCGCGGCGACCGCAGTCCAGTCACCCGCATCAATCAGCGCCGCATAATCGATGATCAATCGCTCACAGGCGCGTTCCGCGATCAACAGGTCCACTGCATCCATCGGCGTCAGTCCTTGAACCCTTCGCGGGCGCGGCTGTTGTCCACGACAATCGGTTCGCCGGTTACCGGGTGAGGATAATGGAAATCGACAATGTCCGTGGCCGGCCAGAGGCGCGGTACCGGGTCAATCAATTCATCGGGGCCCAGCGGATCTTCCGGGAAACAGGTCGTCGCCATCGGGATGAAGTCGATCGGCGTCTTCTGCCAGCCGTCGGCGAAACTGCCGTGCCAATGCGGGAAATAGCGCAATGCCTTGATCTTCCAGACGCCGCTTTCGCGAACATATTCATTCTCGTAAATGCCGCCTTCCCACCAGGCGCGGGCATCGCCTTCCGCCGTTTCGTGCAGGCCTGCCTGCATCATCGAACGTCCGCGTACCTGGGCGGTCTTGCGATCATTGGCGACATCTATGACCATTTGCAGCTGCGGGTGATCGAGCAGCCAGCCATATTTGGGGCCATTGTGGCCGGCGGTGAATATATTCTGGAACCGTTCCTTGTACAGGCGCTCTACGCCGGCCCTGCCTTTGTAAATGCCGCCGAGAAACCACACGTCACCATCTTCGGCGAACAGGTCGACACATTCGTTATATTGCGATTTGTCGATGAAATATCCGTATGTATATTGAAGTCGTCGGATCTGGTTTACATCCTGTTCAATCCCCAGTTCATGCTCCAGCTTGTCAATGCGCGCCGTCAGAGCTGCAATCTCAGACATATTATAACCCTCTCGTTTTATTGTTTATTTTGTTTATTTTGCTGATTTAGTGCGCCAGCTCTCGGCGTAGGCGGTGCGCGCAACTTCCGAATAGGGAGTCGGTGCGACGATCGCCTTGATCGTTACCTGCCGATGCGGCTCGACGGTCGGCTTGCTGGTGCCGCCATCCGGCTCGCCCCAGATGAAGTCGACCTCGGTGCCCGGCTCGGCATATTTTTCGTCGACCATCGCCAGCGTCAGCATCTTGCCTTCATTGGCGGTATAGCCGATCCAGGTGGACAGGCCGATCAGCTCGCCGTCGACTTCGACCCGGTCAAACGGATGCATCGCATAGACCGCGCTCGGGAAGTCTATGAATTTCGCGCGCAGCCCCTCTTTTTCAAACTGGGTATAAATGGCATCTGTCACCGATGCATTGTCGAGCGCCAGCGTGACCTTCTTGCGCTTGGGCTGCTCTGCCATTTTTTCGAGCGCCGCGCGGCCGATGAAATCATGATCGAATTTCACAAAAAATCCGTAACCCAGATCCCAGGGGCTGAGATAATAGCCTTCGACGCTGTCGGGAACATAGCTGCCTCCGATGGAGGCATTGGCTTCATAATCCTTGCCGGTCAGCCATTCGCGATAGGGCTTCATCGCCTCGCCAGTATAGATGGCTGGCAGCGGGGAGGGGATCCAGCCCGATTCGAGCGTGTTGGATGAATAGGTACGGCCGCCGACCAGTTTCATGTCATGCGCTTTGCCGGCTTCGACCAATGCGCTGTGCACCGCTTCGCGCTCTTCCCAGGGACCCATGAGTTCATATCCGGGCTGACCAGCCATACCGTGCCGCAGGGCGTGGACTTTCTTGCCGCCAATTTCCATCCAGCACATGTGGAAGAATTTCAGTTCCGGAGCCGGCTTGCCGGTTACATCTTCAATCACCTTGGCGGAATTGGGACCTTGCACCTGATAGCGATAGTGCCGCCGGTTTTCCGGATCGGGCCGCGCAGCGGTCCGTTCGTCATAGGTGAGCGTCACGTCATGATCACCGGTTTCCGCGTGGAAGGTAATCCAGTTCAGCGTCGGCGCTCGGCCGACAAGGTTGAATTTATTCTCGGCCAGATAGAAGAGGATGACATCACCGATCACGAAGCCATCGTGGCTGACGGGCACAAACTGCTTGGCGCGGTCCGGGACAAAATTCTTGAAACTGTTGATGCCAATGCCATTCAGAAATTCGAACGCATCCGGGCCTTCAACCATCAGTTCGGCCATATGATAGGATTGGTTGAACAATACACAGCTGTCATTCCACGCCCGCTGCTCGACGCGCCAGTTGGAAAATTCCGCCGGAACGCCGGGATAGACATTTGGTCCAACCTGCTGGTTGCGCAAAAGCTCAACGGTGTCGCCCGCTTTTTCCAGAATCTGCTCAAGTGATTGTTGATTTGCCATCGGTCCATTGCTCCTAAGAATATTTTATGCGCAACAATTTTGGTTGCAAGTTTGACTTTCAATATGTTTGTATGTGTTGCATACCAGAACGTCAATTGCAATTGTAAGCAAGGCATACAAAAATATAAAGATCGGGAGATGGGATGAAGATTGCAACCACACATGTTGGAAGTCTGCCAAGGGGCGACGAACTGGTTCCGCTCCTGCTCGCCCGCGATCACGGCGAGCCCTATGACGAAGCGGAATTCGATGCCAAGGTTCAGGCGGCTATATCCGCTGTCGTAGACCAGCAGATTGCAGCGGGTGTTACCTATGTCAGCGATGGCGAACTCGGCAAGGTTGGCTATTCCACCTATATGACCGAGCGCTTGTCCGGCTTTGGCGGCGATGTACCGCGCAAACCCGCGCTGGATCTCGCGCCGCTGCCCGAGTTTCGCAAGAAGCTGGGCGCGATCATGGGTGATCAGGAATTTGTCCGTGCGGCCTGCATCTCCGAGGTCAAGCTGGTCAATCTCGAGCCTTGTCATGAAGATATCCGCCGGTTCAAAAAGGCTACCGAGGGCAAGTCCGTCGAGGGCTTTATGAATGCCGCTTCGCCCGGTCTGATCACCGCATTCCAGCCGAATCAATTTTATCCGACGCATGAAGCCTATCTGGCTGATCTGGTCGACGCCATGCGTCCCGAATATGAAGCCATTGCCGAAGCCGGATTCTTTCTGCAACTGGATTGCCCCGATCTCGCGATGTCGCGTCACACCGGCTATCAGGATGCCAGCGAGGCAGATTTTCTCAAGATCGCCGAGGCCAATGTCGAGGCGTTGAACGCAGCGACGGCCAATATTCCCAGGGACAAGTTGCGGATGCACATCTGCTGGGGCAATTACGAGGGGCCGCATGATCACGACATTCCGCTGGAAAGCATTGTCGATCTCATCCTGAAGGCACGTCCCGACACGGTTCTGTTCGAGGCCGCCAACCCGCGCCACGAACATGAATGGAAGGTCTGGGCAGACGCGACGATTCCGGACAGCAAAATATTGGCGCCGGGCCTGATCGACACCTGTTCCAACTATGTCGAGCATCCGGAGCTGATTGCCCAGCGGCTCGAACATTTTATCGATATCGTCGGTGTTGAGCGGGTTATCGCATCGACCGATTGCGGCTTCGGAACCTTCGCCGGATATGGCAAGATTGATCCACAGGTCTGCTGGAAAAAGCTCAAGGCACTGAGGGAAGGGGCGGATATCGCCGCTGCTCGCCTTTAAATATTGGCCGAGTCGCCTTGGGCTAATAGTTGGACAATATCGCCAGGCTAGGAGCATCAAGCGGCACGCCCGCCTTCTTTTTGGCCAGCTCTTCCTTGCGTGTCTTTCCCTGCAGATCGATCAGATAGGCGTGGATTGCACCGACATCCTGAGGCGAGAGATGGTCATCCCATTTCGGCATGCCATTGGGTAACAGCAGTCCCTCCAGCACAATCTTGTCGAACACATCATGGGTGGCCGGCTGCATCCGGCGCAGATCAGGGGTGATCGAACGCGGCTGGTTGGAATGGCACAAGACGCAATTGCCGAAAAACAGGCCCTGACCCTTGGCGATCGTCGCCGCAGTCACACCGGGCTTCTGAGCAGGAGGTGCGTCCGCTACTTCCAGCGGCGGCAATTCATCCGGAATATCGACAGGTCCGCCGCCCAGCTTGAACACCAATAGGCGGCCCATATTGCCGCGCTTATAGGCTGCCGCATAGCTGGGCACATAAGGAAAGCCGCCGCCACCCCAGGCCGCCATCACCGCGACATATTGCACCCCGTCGACGCGGTAGGTCATCGGCGCGGCAAGGATGGTGGTTCCGGTTTCGATGGTTTTCAAAAGCTTGCCATCTGCCTTGTCAAAGACGCGCATCTGTCCGGCGAGATTGCCCTGGAACAACAGGCCGGATGCGGTCGTCAGCACGCCGCCGCGATCCTGCCAGCCTTCCATTGGCACCGCCCATTTGGTCTTGCCGGTTAACGGATCAATGGCGCGCAATTCCGATGAATATGGCTTGCGCTTTGCCTCGGCAAAAGCGGGTAGCGCCGCCACCGCAGCTGCGACGGGCGGTGGCAATGTGGGCAGGGCGGCCTCGATATCGGACGTGAAGATCAGCGCTGCATCATTGTTGAGCATCTTGGCCTTGAACGGCTTCTGCCCGGGCGTCATGAACAGCAAATTGCCCATATCCTGCACCGGGGCATAATAGAGGCCGGTTTCCGGATCATAGCTACCCGGATGCCAGTTTCGCGCGCCAGGCGTTGCCGGGAACACGATTTTCGGTCCCCTGGAGTAATCCGCAGCCTCGGGGTTCGGTATCGGTTTGCCGGTCTCCGGATCAATGCCCTTGTTCCAGTTCTGCCGGACAATGGCATTGGCTTTCAGCAGCTTGCCGTCGCGCCGGTCGATTATATAGAGAAATCCGTTCTTCGGCGCATGGATCACAACCGGCCGTTCTTCGCCGTCGATCTTCATGTCCGTCAGGATCATCGGCTGGGTCGAGGTGAAATCCCAGTCATCATTGGGGGTTTCCTGATAATACCATTTGACCCGACCGGTCTTCGCATCGAGCGCAACGATGGAAGCGAGGTACAGCTGGTCGCCGCCTTTGGGCGAGCGTTTCTGGCTATGATAGGGGCCGCCATTGCCGGTGCCGACCAGCACATAGCCGGTTTGCGGATCATAGTTGATCGCATCCCATGGGGTGCCGCCGCCGCCGATATCCCAGCGGCTGTCGGGATCCCAGGTCTTGACCGCCGCTTCCAGATCGGGATGGTCCTGCGGCCCCAGTTTGGGATCGCGCGGCACGGTGTGGAAGCGCCAGACGAGCTTGCCGCTGTCCAGATCATAAGCGCTGACATAGCCGCGCACATCATATTCGGCGCCGCCATTGCCGATCACCACAACATCGCCAGCGACTTCTGGCGCGCCCGTAGAATTGACGCCGCGAGCGGGGTCATCAACCGTGTCGGCTTGCCAGACTATTTCACCGGTCTTCGCATCAAGCGCGTACAATTGGGCATCAAGCGCGGCGACATAGACTTTGCCATTGGCGACAGCGACACCTCTATTGGCCATGTCGCAGCAAACTGTCCGGTTGACCTGCATGTCCACCTCCGGTTCGAAACGCCACAATTCCGCCCCGGTTGCCGCGTTGAATGCATAGGCCCGGCCAGCCACGCCGGATGTGTACATGATCCCGTCAATGACGACCGGTGTCGCTTCCAGAACGCGATTGGTGCCGAGATCCGCAGACCAGGCGAGACCGAGAGTTTCGACATTTTCCCGGTTAATGTCGGTCAGCGATGAATGATGGGATTTGCCGATGTCGCCTCCCGTCGTCACCCAGTCATCGGCGCTGGTTTCGGTTCCGTCCGGCTGGCCCGAGCAACTTGCCAATAGCAGCAGAAAAGCAGCGGCAAATTTCCTCATAACGCATCCCAGGGACTGGGCATATGGTAAGGCACGGTGATGAAATTGGCTTCGATCTGGCAGATCATCCCGTGGTCGATTTTGAAAATCTCCGCCAGATAGAAGCTGTGCGGACGGCGGATGAAGCTCTCGACCCATTTGCCATTGGTCAGCTGGTAGCGATCCAGCGCCCCGCAATGGTCGATAAAGCCATGGGCCATGACGATGCCGCGCTCCTCGTCAATCAGCGGGAACCGCCGGGCCCGCAACCGGTCATCATAGCGGTAGAAGCCCAATCGGAACTGTTCTTCACAACCCATTCCGGTGGTCGGAATGATCCCGGCATTTTCCGGAGCGTTTGTGCTCTGGAAACCATTTTCGACGCGGTTGCAATCGGGATGGAATCTGGTGTGGATTTCGCCATCATTCAGTTCGAGCGTTTCGAAATAGCCGTTGGAAAGGCGCTCCATTTCTGCACGGGACGAAGGGGCTTGGGCATTCGCCTCGAGAATCGGCTTGGTATAGAATTGCGGGTTGGGCAGGACCAGCCCGCTATCAGAATTGCGGACGATGACCATCTCGCTTTCCGACACCTTGCCATCATCATCGACCTTCAGGCGCAGGCTGAATGCCGATTCCTCCATCGGCTCGACTATGGTGCCGAAATATCCGATCCCGCCGGTTTGGCTATCGGCAAAGCGCAGCTGATATTCACCCAGACGGTCGATCGTTTGCCAGACTCCGTCACCGCGTTCGAGCATGACATTATTTTCCGATGTCAGCGGATGGTCGGACCAGTTGACGGCAGAGGCATCGCCTTTATCCAGCGCGTGCAGATAGTCATCAAGCACCTGATAGAGCGCATTCCGGTCCATTTTCATCCTCTCGTATTTTCTGAATTCCACCTTGCATATTCTAACAATTGTTACAATAGTCAAAGGCAGGAGGAGGAGCAAAATGGCGTATAGCGAACAGGAAAAGGCAAATCTCGATCGGGTGCTGGCAATGTACCAGGAGGTGCTTGTCGCGATGAACCCCGATGCCGTCGATGATCATCTTCCTCCCCATTATATCCAGCATAGCCTGCTCGCTGCGCCCGGACTGGAGCCGCTAAAACAATTTCTGGCAAAAGTTCGCGAGGAGAGCCCGGACGCGAAGCAAACGATCCACCAGAGCTTTGCCGATGACGATCATGTCATCGTCCATGTCCATGTAGAACGCTGGCCCGATGATCCGGGCTTGGCGGTAGTTGACATATTCCGTTGCGAAAATGACGAAATTGTCGAGCATTGGGACGTAATTCAGGAAATTCCGGCACAATCCGTCCATAAAAACGGGATATTCTGACCATGCGTTTCACTGGCAAATCGGTCGTCGTTCTGGGCGGCAATAGCGGTATCGGGCTGGCCGCTGCCAGGGCCTTTCAGGCGGAAGGCGCAGCGGTCGCGATCACCGGGCGCAATCAGCAAACACTGGACGCCGTCAGCGCCGAAACCGGCATGCTGGCGGTGCAATCAGACGTTAGCAATGTTGCGGATACAAAGGCAGCGCTCGCAACAATTGCTGCGCAACATGGCGGCATCGACATATTGTTCGCCAATGCCGGGGTCGGCGGTTTTGCAACAATCCCCGAAGTCACAGAGGAATTCTGGGACGGCGTCCATTCGGTCAATCTGCGCGGCATGTTTTTTGCGCTGCAAAATGCGCTGCCGCACATAGCGGACGGCGGCAATATCGTGGTCACGGGATCCATTGGATCGGTGATGGCGCTGCCCGGCAATGCGACATACGCCGCTGCGAAGGCGGGACTGCGCGCAGTGGCCCGGATATTTGCGACCGAGCTTTTGCCACGGAAAATTCGCGTCAATATGGTCTCGCCCGGTCCAACCGAGACGCCGATCGTTCACCGCGATACCAGCGCCGAAGACGCGGAAGCCTTGCTCGCCATCATGCGCGAGGCCGTGCCGATGAAACGGATGGGCGAGGCGGATGAAATCGCCAAGGCGGCGCTATTTCTGGCATCGGATGACGCCAGTTTCATCAATGGCGTTGACCTGTTTGTCGATGGCGGCTGCGTCGAGCTTTAGGCGAGTTCCAGGCCCTCGAATATCGCTTTATGCTCGGCGGACTTGATCGTATTTTCCAGCAGCATGGTCACGGTCATCGGACCGACGCCGCCCGGGACCGGCGTGATCGCCGAGGCTTTCTTGGAGACACCTTCGAAATCGACATCGCCGGCGATCGAGCCGTCGGCGAGCCGGTTTATGCCGA
The DNA here is from genome assembly GCF_001586275.1 of Sphingorhabdus sp. M41. Classification (NCBI taxonomy): domain Bacteria; kingdom Pseudomonadati; phylum Pseudomonadota; class Alphaproteobacteria; order Sphingomonadales; family Sphingorhabdaceae; genus Sphingorhabdus; species Sphingorhabdus sp. M41. The sequence continues at coordinate 950,511 of NZ_CP014545.1, forward strand.
CGTCAATGACCACGGCGCCATGTTTGACCATCTGCGGCACGATCAGATTGGGGACCCCCGCAGCGACGATCAATATGTCGGCCAATATGGTGAACTGGGCCAGGTCGCGGGTCTTGGCATGGCAAATTGAAACGGTCGCGTCGCGCGCCATCAGCATCAGCGCCATCGGCTTGCCGACAATATTGCTGGCACCGACGATGACGACATTCTGTCCCTCGATCGGGATATTCTCGTGCTCGAGCAGCTTCACGACACCAAAGGGAGTGCAGGGCGAGAATACAGTATTGCCGGTGACCAGCCCGCCGACATTGTAAAGGTGGAAGCCGTCGACATCTTTTTCCACCGCAATGGTTTCCAATACTTGCGCCATATCGATCTGCGGGGGCAGGGGGAGCTGAACCAATATGCCGTGAACCTCGGGATTGGCGTTCAGTTCGACGATCCGGCCGAGCAGTTCGGCATTGCTGATCGATTCCGGCAGATGTTGGGCGAAGGATTTTATGCCAACGGCTTCGCAAGCCTTTACCTTGCGGCCGACATAGACCGCCGATGCCGGATCGTCACCGATCAGCAGCACCGCAAGACCCGGCGTTACGCTATGTTCCTTCAACGCGGCGACGCGCTCGGCAAAACCTTTGCGCATGGCGGCAGCAAGGCTGCGGCCGTCAATAATCTTGGCAGTCATAACAGCTCCTAAATAGTAAGTAATACATACAATATAGGAGGCGAAGGTCAAACCTAATTTGGGGCGGATTCACGCCTATAACTATTTACCGCATTTCCCAGAAAAACAGTCCGTCCTGCAGTGTCTCGACGGTCAGCCTTTTGCCATGTTCCTCGAGGAAACCACGCGCCAGGACGAAGTCGCTCCAGCCGGTCATGCCGGCAATTTTCCTGCTTTCTGTACCGGAACGCAAATTGCGCCAGAAGTTCGCGTCTTCATGGGCGATATCGATTTTGTGTGCAAAGCGCGCGTTGGCGAAACCTGCGCTAACCGGGTGACGGCTGTCAAAGATGATCAAGTCCGCCGACCGGGACGCGAGCGCCGTGGTGGAACCGGCCGACACGGCAGCGACGGCGATCCCGCTTTTCAGGACATTGCGCCGGGAGATGCTCATTGGTCGGCCTTCGCAAGATATTTGGCGATTGCGTCCAGTTCGGCATCGGTTGCTTCTACCCGGGAAATTCGCGGCATCGCCATCTTGCCATCCCGAACCACGGCCTTTATATAATCAGCGGTCAGATCGGTCCGGTTGGTCAACAGGCCCGTTTCCGGTGGCTCGCCCGCTTTCATCCTTTGTACTGTCAACAGATTGGTCCCCATTCCGCCGGCAAGGTGGCAGGAGCCGCAGCGATTGGAAAACAGATCCGCACCGCTTTTGCCGGCAGTCAGCCTGTCACCCGGCGGCAGCTCTGCTCGCATCTGATAGGGTGGGGGAGGCGGCGGGCCGCCTTCCTGGCCGTTGGCGATCTGTTGGGTATCCGTCGCGCCGGAACCGCAAGCGGTCAACAGGGCAAGAGCCGCGAGACCAAGCCGTCTCATGTCTTGTCTCCTTCGGCATGGTCTCGATAGGCCGCTGGCCATACACCCTGTTTTCCGGGTGCCAATATGCCGTTGGGATCAATCGCATCTTTCAGTTTTTCATTCAAACGGCGTTGGGCACCATCGTTGAAATCATAGGTTTTATTGACCTCGTCCATCCAGCCGATATGGGTGCGATATTCGCCATAGCCCGCTTTGGCGGTGTCGCGGATCAGGGCATTGAACATCGTGCGGATATTCCTGACCTGCTCCGGCTTGTCACGATCATACATCAGCATGTTGATATTGGTCGCGAACCGCCCGCCAATGGTGAAGCTGGCATAGAAATCGACATCATGGTCGGCGATGATCTTGCGGCTGCGTTTCAACTGGCCCAGCACATGTTTGGAGGTCGCCGGCACGACCGGTGAAAAGCCCATATGCGCACCGCGGCCACCAACCCAGTCGCCCATTTGCAGCGCAATTGCCGATGGCATGCCCATGGTCGGATCATATTGATTGATCGGGTCGCCCTGTTTCCACCAGACTTCCATCGGCGGCGTATCGATATGGCGCTTGAACGCCTTTTTGACGATGTCCGCCTTGGCCTTATTGAGCGTCTCGTCGCCGTAGAAGCGGATCTGCACCTGCCAGTAACCGAGCTTATGCTCCTTCAGCAATTCCTGCACACGCCATTCCGGCATCGCGCTTTCCTTGTCCCAGAAATCATTGCGTTGCCCCTTGAGCACAATTTTCCCGAGCCATGACGGAATGAAAACATTCTGTTCGATGACACCGGCTGTCTTGAGCGGCGTAATCGTGTCAACAACCCAGCCGATATCTTCCTCGTTCGGAATATCATAGGTCAGTTGCAGAGACGTTTCCGGTGCTGGCTGCAGCCAGACGCCTGCCTTGGTCACGACGCCCATGTTGGACTGGGTGAACATATGGGTCCAGTCGGGACCATAGCTGAGCGGGAAAAGATGCCAGCTGTGATTATTTTCCATCGCTCCCATGCCGGTGCGCATGACTTCGCCATCGGGTAGCACGGCTTCGATCCCGCAGAGATTGCGCGCATGCTGGCCATAAGGCGTATAGCCCATCCCGTGATCAAGCGCATTGCCGAGGACGGATCCCCAGGCATTGCCGGGAACCGACATCCACAACGGCGCCTTTTCACGCTGGATATGCTCATAGAGATCGAAGAAACTGACACCGGGCTCGATCACGCAATAGCCTAGCTCGGTGTTGAGCTCTTCGATTTTCAGCATCCGGCTCAGGTCCAGCACGATCGAACCGGGCAGGCGCGGCGCGGCTGTGCCATAGCCCAGGTTTTTCCCGCGAGAGACGGGCCAGAGAGGGGTCTTATACTCATTGGCAATGCGGATGATCGCCTGAATTTCTTCGCGCGTCTGCGGCGCTACCGCAGCTGAAGCGGGCCATTCACTTTCCGGGCCGGGTGCGTAAATGTCGGAATAGGCGTCACGATCCTGATCCGTGGAAAGCACCCAATCCTCGCCAACGACGGCAGCATAGGCTTTCAGCGCATTATCAAATTGCGCGGGCGACACCCGCGGCGGCAGTTTGAGTTCCAAGAAACCTCTCCAATCTTATTCTAACAATTGTTAGCATAGTTTCTCGAGTTTGCACAATGTTGATTTGGAGTAAGCCGGCCTCCGTCTGCCAAAAAAAAGGGCGACCCGAAGGCCGCCCAGATTGTTTTGGATCAAAAATGAATGTCGTAAATCAGAATTTCTTTTTGACCGTAAGAGCCCATTCGCGTGGTCTCGCTGGCAGTGCCTTGTCGAAACCGCCACCCGCGCCGAGCAGATTGAACCGGCTGAGGAAATAATATTCATTGGTGATATTCGTAACCTCCAGTGAAATATCGAGATCTTCGTCAGCATTTCTCCAGGTCAGGCGTCCGTTGAGCGTGGTGAAGCTCGGCAGGAATGTTCTGCCGCGTGGTGTAACCGACGTATCTGGTCCGGTATATTGCTTGGCCTGATAAGTGAAATCCAGGCGCGGTGTGATACTGCCGCTGTCCCCCAGTTCTGCCTTATATTGCATGCCGAGATTGGCCTTCCACTTTGGAACCGTTGGCGGATCACTTGGATCGACGCCGCCAGGATTGGTACCAAATGGTGGGATGGCAGCAGCCGGATTGAGACTGCCTTCCTTGAGCTTCTGGTCGATGTAGCTCACTGCACCATCAATCAACAAACCGTCTACCGGTTCCGCTGACAACTCCAGTTCAACGCCCTTGACCACTGCATCACCAGCATTGAACCGCGCGGCACAAGGTGCGCCAGGGCAAGCATTTACCGGAATCTGCAGATCGGTATAGTCGTTGAGGAATACGGAGCCATTGAAGCGTAAGCGATTGTCGAGCAGATCGCTCTTGAACCCGACTTCATAGGCGGTGACCTTTTCCGGATTGAACGGGATCAACTGGTCCGCATTAAACGGCCGCGGATTCGTGCCGCCGCCCTTGAAGCCGGTTGAGACCGAGGCATAGCCAAGAAATGCATCCGAGAAGCGATAGTCGACCGCCACGCGATAATCGAGTCGATCCGCGCTATAATGTGCGGTGTTGCCGCTGAGTGCGCCAGGAGACCCGATCCCGTTTGCCGCGCCAACCGGATCAACAAACCGGTTTACGGTCCCGTCGAGATTGAGACGGAAATAAGTCTGATCCTTGGATTCATCTGTGTAGCGGACGCCAACGTTTATCGTCAGCAGATCGGTGACCTCCCACCCGACATTGGCAAAGACTGCCTTGGCTTCTGCGCTGGTCGGATCCGGCTGACGAAATTGCAGCGGAAAGACCGACACATAACGGATGTCCTGGAAAGAGTCATAGACCGAATCCTGCTCGAAATAATAGCCGCCGAGAGTCACGTTGACACCATCCGTCGGTTCCAGATTCAGACGCAGTTCCTGACTGAAGCTTTCGTTGGTGAGGAAGTTGCGGCCGAAATTTGTGTGGATCGGCGTCAGATCGTCATCGGTGAAGAACTCGGTATCAAACTCGCGATAACCGGTGATCGAAGTGAGCTGCATCCAGTCATTGAGTTCGATCTTCAGATTGGCAGAAACGCCCCAGCCGGTATATTTGCTCTGGTCGGTTCCGGACGTAGCGGAGAGAACGGTTCCGGCGGCACCCAGAGGATCAATGAAGACGCCCGGCGCCACTTCAAGTGCTGGCTGCCAGACAATGCCAGGCTGACCGGTTGTCGAATAGTTGCAGAACTTGCCGCAGATGAAATTATTGCTCAACGGCACGCCGTTGTTTGCTGTATTGGGAGCCGGCACCGGACCAGTGTTGAGCAGGACTTCACCAGCAATGGTGCGTTCGTCCTTCACATAGTCGGCGCTGACGGTCAGCTCGACGCGATCGCTGGGAGTCCACTGCATGATGCCGCGCAGTGCCTGATAGCCGATACCGCCCAGCTTGCTGACCACACAGTCGCCGCCGCCGGCATTGGTCGAGGGAATTCCACTGGTCGGGTTTTCGCATCCATAATCGATCCGATCGACATAACCGTCCTGTTCCTTGAACACGCCGGAGATGCGCATTGCGAGATTGTCGGTCAGGCCGAAATCTGCAGCAGCGCGAAGTCCAATGCGGTTGCGCGATCCGTAGGTCGCTTCCACAAATCCGCTATTATCGCCGGTTGGCTTGCGCGAGAAAAATTTGATGGCACCGCCGGCCGAGTTTCGACCGGTAAGCGTTCCCTGGGGGCCGCGCAGAATTTCTACCCGGTCGACGTCGAGCAAATCAAATATCGCGCCGGTCAGCTGAGGATAATAGACATCGTCGATATAGATGCCCACACCAGGTTCAAAAGCAGGGTTGAAATCATTTTGTCCAACACCGCGAATAGAAGCGGTAACCGAAGGTCCGAAAGAAGCGCCTTGCGGACGGATCGCGACATTCGGTGCAGTGTCGGCAACTTGCTGCAAATTGGTTTGACTTTTTGCCTCGATCATTTCTCCGGTAACCGCGGTAATCGCCAACGGAATGTCCTGCAGATTCTGTTCCCGAAACTGGGCTGTGACGACAATGATGTTTTTGCCTTCGTCGGCAGAATCATTGGCGTTCTGAGCCATCGCCGGTGCACTGGATAATGCGACGCCGATTATTGTAGCATATGACAATGTCTTGAATTGCGCGCGCCGTGGCTGTGTTACTTTTGACATAAGTTCATCCTCCCATTTCTTTACCCGAAAAGAGGCGTTTCTCGCCTTCTTGATTGTGTGTAATACATACAATTATCCAAACATCAAGATGCAAACAAATGTTAGGAAGAATTTTATCGAACTTTTCGTGAGCTGTGGCTTTTGAGTATCAAACAGATTAAGTTCATCTGTATGGAAAAAAAGGATGATTCCCAGGTCGCGTCGGATCAGGTCGAAATTCTTGTCGACTTATTGAAGGTCGCAACCAAAATCGGGCGGCCCATGCGCGATGGTGTCGCCGATCCGGAAGACGTCAGCGTGACAGAGCTTCGGATCCTTTTGGCATTGGGCGGAGAGGGGGCGCTAGCAGGAATAGATCTCGCCGAATTGATGGCAATGCAACCGATGAATGTCAGCAGGGCGCTGAACAGTCTCGAAGCCCTGGGTCTGGTTGAACTGACCGACAATGAAAATAACCGGCGCCGCAAGCCTTATCAGCTGAGCAAGGCTGGGCGCACCAAATTCAAGAAAATGAATGAAAGAATGTCGGAAGTGGCAACATTTGTTTTTGGTAAGCTGAACCAGTCGGAGCTTCGCCAGGTCGACAAAATATTGCGCAAAATTGAAGGCCGTCTGAACGAATGGGAATCGCCCCCCGAATTGCAGCATGTGCCGCGTGCCTGAATTTGCAATTCGCGATGTGGCCGTTCAGCTTCCGCGCATGATTCGGCTTTGTCGATAATCAGACACTCTTCGGCAGACGAAAAACATTTTCAGCATTTGTCTGCATCAGCATTTTCTTATGTTCTGCCGATATGCCGATATTGTCATAGACTGCGAGTTCATCTGACGATTGCTGATAGGGATAGTCCATCGCGTAAAGAACGCGCTCCGGTCCCATAACATCCATGCAGAATTTGATTGCCGGTTCCCACCCGACACCGCTCGTCGTGATCCAGATGTTATTGCGGAAATAGTGACTGACAGGATATTTTAGCGTCACCGCTGGCTGACCACCCCGAAAACCCGGGATGCCATCTGCATTGCTTTGCATCCAGTCAAAACGGTAAAGGTGCAGCGGCAGGCATTCACCCATGTGACCAATTACCAGCCGCAGTTTCGGATATTTGTCAAAGGCACCGGAAAAGATCAGACCCATAGTATGCAGCCAGACATCGTGCGGGAAGCCGCCGAGCGCTCCGAATAGTCCGCGATCCTTATAATGCTGCCCATTATAAGGGGCCGTAGGATGAATATAGAGCGCGGCGTCGAGTGCTTCCAATGCTTCCAATATCGGTTCGTAGGCCGGCTCGTCGAGATAGCGTCCCTGAAAATGGGAATTGAGCACCGCGCCGTTGAGGCCGAGCGTGGTATTCGCCCGTTCCAGTTCCTGCACCGATCCTTTCACATCGCGCGGATCAAAGGCGGCTAGGGCTGAAAATCTGTCGGGCCATCTGTTGCAGCTTTCTGCTGCCAGATCATTGGCTTGCCGAGCCAGGGCCGTGCCTTCACTCTCCCGCACGACTTGGACGCCGGGCGACGTCAGCAGCAGCAATTGCCGGTCAATGCCATATTCGTCCATATGGGCGATCCGGCCTTCCCCTATATCCTGCAACATACCTTGCAGTTTCGGCATGGAGGCGAACATGCCCGCCATCCCGAGAGAAGCGTCGTCCGGTCCTTCGCCGCTCTCCAGATAGTCCAGCTGTGCTTTTACCAGATCCGGAAAGGTCCACGCTTCCTCGGTGGCGATGCGTTTATATGGTGCATTGCGATCAACTTCACCGGCTGGCGGAGCCATGCCGATACGGGTGCGTATGCCGCGTTCTTCTGCATGGCCGCGCAGGCCTTTCTCGCTGCCGTCGGGTAGAAGCGTCATTGTTTGAGCTCCTGTCCCAACAGAAGAGCACCGAATTTGGGGTGAGCAAAATGCATCGGAACGTCCTGCCGACTCGGCCAGGTCTTGCGGATATCTTTTTCATCCAGCAGATAGTCGGGACCGATCGGATTGTCGGGATAGCATTCGGTCAGCGGCTGCAAATGGCTGACGGTCTTCGACCAGCCGGCTTCATAGTCGCCCTGCCATTGCATCATATAGTCGAGGCGTTTGATCTTCCAGACATCCCCTTCACGGACATAGTCATTTTCGTAAATGCCGGCTTCCATGAACTGCAGCGGCAGGCCTTCCGGTTTCCATTCGCGCGACTCGTGGCTACCGCCGAACAGCATGCCGCGGAAACGGCCCTTGGCGGTTTGCCGGTCAGGAGCAACGGTGATGATGTCCTGCATCTGGAAATGGTCGAGCAGAAATCCGTCGACTGGGCCTTCGCCGCCATTTTCGAGGAAAAGATTCTGGAACCAGGTGCCATAAAGCCGGAAAATACCTTCATGCCCTTTGAACACGCCGGAGAGAAAGGTGACTTCGCCATCTTCAGCAAATAATTGCGCGACATCGGCGGCCTTGTTGAAGTCAATATAATAGCCATAGGCCCAGTGAAGCCGGCGGATCGCATTGATATCCTCCAGTTCGCCAACACGGTTTTCCAGTTTCTCCAGACGCCCTTCAACATCAGACATTATCGACTCTCCTTGTTTTTATTTGTATGCAACACTAACAAATGATAGCGCAAAAGCGAGAGGAAATTTCATGGAATGGCGAGGTAAGACCGCATTCATTACGGGCGGGGTGTCGGGAATCGGCTTCGGCATTGCCCGGGCCTTCAGCAATGCCGGGATCAAGCTCGTTCTCTCCTATCGCAACGAAGATTATCGCGAGCAGGCCGAGCGCTGGTTCATTGATCAGGGGCGCGTAGCACCCCGATTTGTGAAGCTGGATGTCACCGACCGCCAGCGCTTTGCCGAGGTTGCCGAAGAAATTGGCGACATTCATATATTGGTGAACAATGCGGGGGTCAGCGTATTCGGTCCGACCGACGAAGCCAGCTATGCCGATTATGACTGGATCATGGGCGTCAATTTTGGCGGCACGGTCAATGGACTGGTCTCCTTGCTGCCGGGGATGAAGGCGCATGGCGAGGGTGGCCATGTCGTCAATGTCGCGAGCATGGCAGCGTTTTGCGCAGGACCGCAGGCAGGCATATATACGGCCAGCAAATTCGCGATACGTGGCTTGACCGAGAGCCTGCGATACAATCTGGCGCCTTATGATATCGGCGTCTCGCTAATGTGTCCGGGGCTTACCAATACCAATGCCTGGGATAGTGCGCTCAAGCGGCCGGCCGGATTCGCCGAAAGCGGCTTCGCTCCTCCTGACCGGGATGAGCTGGAGAATTTCGGCAAGGCCTTCGATCTGGGCATGGAGCCGCTGGAAGTGGGTGAAAAGACGTTGCGCGGAATCGTAGAAAATCGCAGTTTGATATTGACCCACCCGGATCATCGCGAGGATTTCGACGAAATATATCGCTGGATGGTTGATGCCCTGCCGGATGAACCGGTGCCCGAAGGCCGTGCCGAAATCGAGCGTCTGCGCCGGGAAGCCAATCGCGATGCCGAAGCGGGCATGCGTATTGGCCTGGATGATTTGACATGAACGAGAAGGAAATGACAGCATGACACCCGAAGGCGTTCTTATCAAAAATACCGACAAAATATGGATTGGCGGCGAATGGGTCCATGCTCATTCGAAACGCGAGATCGAGCTGGTGTCACCCAATAGTGAAGAAGTGATCGGTTCCGTCGCCGAGGCCGACGAAGCGGATATGGATGCAGCGGTCGCGGCGGCGCGCTTTGCTTTTGATGAAGGCCCCTGGAGCCGAATGCAGCCGCAAGAACGCATTGCGCTGCTCAAGAAAATGGCAGTACATCTGCACGGACGAACCGAGGAAATTGCGAAAGCGTGGACTTTGCAAATGGGCGGACTCGCCAGTTTCGCCGGACCAATGACCGGCGGTTCTACGATGAATTTCGACCAGATCATTGCCATGGCGGAGAAATTTGAATTTGTGGAGCAGCGGCCATCCCCGGTTGTTCACACCGCCTTGATTGCACATGAACCGGTCGGAGTCGTTGCCGCCATCGCTCCCTGGAACGGGCCCTATGGTATCATGCTCAACAAGGTCGCCTATGCGCTTGCCGCCGGCTGCACGTTGATCATGAAGCCGTCGCCGGAAACGCCGCTGGAGGCCTATATTATCGCCGAAGCCGCCGAAGCGGCAGGCCTTCCTGCCGGTGTTGTCAATCTCGTCTGCGGTCACCGCGATGCGAGCGATCATCTGGTTTGCAATCCGGGAGTCGACAAGGTCAGCTTTACCGGATCGACCATCGCCGGCAAGCGCATCGCCAGCGTCTGCGGTGAGAGAATTGCGCGCTGTACGCTGGAACTGGGCGGCAAGTCTGCCGCGATCATTGCCGATGACTTCGATATCGATGCAGCCGCGCAGATGCTGACCGGCACCATCACGATGATGAGCGGCCAGGTCTGCGCCATGCTCAGCCGCGTGCTCGTGCCAAAGGCTCGCCATGACCAACTGGCCGAGGCAATTGCCGGCGAAATGAAAAAGGTCGTGATCGGTCCATCGGACGATCCCGCAACACAGCTCGGCCCACTTGCCATGAAACGGCAGCTGGAGCGCGTCGAAATGTATATCGGGGAAGGCAGGAAAACCGCCGATCTTGTCACTGGAGGCGGACGGCCAAGCCATCTTAATCGCGGCTATTTCATCGAACCGACGCTTTTCGCCAATGTCGACAACGCATCGCGGATTGCACAGGAAGAGATTTTTGGTCCGGTGCTTTGCCTCATCCCCTTCGAGGATGAAGAGGATGCGATCCGCATAGCCAATGATTCCAGCTATGGATTGAACGGGTCGGTGCTGACCAATGATGTGGACACGGCCTACCGGATAGCGCGCCGGATCCGGACCGGTGCAGTCGGACAAAATGGTATGAGGATGGACTTTGGCCTTCCCTTTGGTGGCTTCAAACAGTCGGGCATCGGCCGCGAAGGCGGGATCGAAGGCTTGCTCGGCTATCTAGAAACCAAGACCATATTGCTCGATGGCACACCATCCAGCTTTTCGCCTTGACGGGTGGCTCGAGTATAGTAAGTAAAGCATACAAATAAACAGCCTTGGGAGAGGCCCCTATATGAACGATGTTACCCTTTACCATTGGGAACCCAATGCCAATTCGGGAAAACCGATGCTCGCATTGATGGAAAAAGACGTGGCCTTTGACAGCCACTATCTCGACCTCCTGAATTTTGATCAGCATGATCCGAAATATCTCGCGATAAATCCGCAGGGCACGATTCCGGCGATGACCCATGGCAAACTGGTGCTCACCGAATCGACCGCGATCATGGAATATGTCGACGAGGCTTTTGACGGCCCCCGCCTGATGCCAGAAGACGCGAAAGAACAATGGCGCATTCGTTGGTGGATGAAGTTCATGGACCAGTGGCTGGCACCCAGCTTCTCGATGTTCGGCTGGAAATTTTTCGTCGGGCCCAATGCGCGCGAACAGCGTGGTGAAGAAGAGCTGGAAGCCGCAATCAACCGCATTCCGCTACCCGAGCGTCAGGTGGCTTGGCGCAAGGCAGTCTACGGACTGTTCAGCGATGAGGAAATGGCCGAATCAGGGCGCCGCATTGGCGTGGGTATTCGCATGCTTGAGGACGAGCTGGGCAAAAGAGAATGGCTCGCCAGCGACAATTATAGCCTCGCCGATGTGAACGGCTTCAACCTGGCTTATGCGTTGCCCCTGTCGCAGCCGGAGCTTTCCAATGATGAACTGACGCCCAATATCATGCGCTGGTTGCGCGCAATCTATGCGCGCCCGGCAACGAAAGCCTGCTGGGCGATGGGCAAGACCGACATGGTGAAGCGTGTCGACATATTAGAGCAGGATTATATCGCATGAGCATGACCCTATATCACGGCCAGCCCAATGGTCCGTCGCTTACCGTATTGGCGGCATTGTTCGAAAAAGGCTTGGATGCCGACCTGCAATTTATTGATCTCGCGGCTGGTGAACGCCACGCCCAGCCTTGGGCCGGACAGACGGAAGTTGCGATGAGCATCGAAGGCGAAGGCCCGGTATTGCTGGTCGATGGCGAGGCAATGGCCGACAGCGTGTTTGTCGGCTGCTACCTTGATGACATCGGCAGCGGGCCGTTGCTGCGCCCGACTGACCCTTATGCTCGCTGGCAGGTAATGATGTGGTGCCGCCAGATGATCGAACGGCTGGCACCGGCTGCGGGTTATCTCGGTATCCATGAAGCGTCGGCACCGGACATCAGCGATGACGTGCTGGCCGCGATCCAAAGCGAAGACTTGCGCGCGCGCTGGGCGGATTGGCGCAGCGGCAAGTTCGAGGACGAAAAGCTTGAGGATTCGCGGGTCAAGGTGGCTCAGGCGGTCGAGAAATGCGAAGCCCAACTCGATGGCCGGGACTGGCTGTTCGGCGATTTTTCGCTGGCCGATCTGGAAACCTATGCCTGGCTTGCTGCTATGGCGGATATCGTGCCGGATGCCTTTGTCGACGCGCCTCGGACAGCGGACTGGCTGGCAAGGATGAAAGCACGGCCATCAATCGCGAAAGCGCTCGATCTGGCGACTACGGATAAGCCGGAAAAAGCCTGGGCCCCCGGCCCTGAAATAAATCGCTGGGGATAGAGCCGCGATCTTGGGAGAGACATATGCGAACGCCATTATTGTTGATATCTGCCGCGCTGGCACTGGCCGGTTGCGAGAAGGGCATGGATCTGGATGCGCCGGCTGCTATCACTGCGGAGAAGCTTGAGCAGGCTGCGACCAATGATCAGGACTGGTTGAGCTACGGCCGGACCTATGACGAGCAACGCCACTCTCCGCTGGCCAGGATCAACACCTCCAATGTCAAGGATCTGGGCCTCGCATGGTTCGCCGACATGGACACCGCGCGCGGACAGGAAGCGACGCCGATCGTTATTGACGGCAAGATTTATATCACCACCGCATGGTCGAAAGTGAAGGCTTATGATGCCGTAACCGGGAAGCCTCTATGGGAATATGATCCTGAAGTGCCCGGAGAAACGGCCGCGAATGCCTGTTGCGATGTCGTCAATCGCGGACTTGCGGCCTGGGGTGACCGGCTATATTTCGGTACTTTGGATGGCCGGCTTATCGCACTGGACCGGGCTACCGGCAAGCAAGTCTGGTCGAAGCTGACCGTTCCGGCAGGAGAACCTTATACGATCACCGGTGCGCCGCGGATCATCGACGGCAAGGTGATTATCGGAAATGGCGGCGCGGAAATGGGCGTGCGCGGTTATATCACCGCTTATGATGCGGAAGACGGCGAAGAGCTCTGGCGCTTCTATACTGTACCTGATCAGCCCGGCAAGAATACAGCAGCACATCTGAAAGCCGCCGAAGCGACCTGGAAAGGCAGGTGGTGGGAGCTTGGCGGCGGCGGAACCGTCTGGGATGCCATGGCTTATGATCCCGAGCTTGATCTGCTTTATATTGGTGTCGGCAATGGCTCTCCGTGGAACCAGTCTTATCGCTCACCCGGTGGCGGCGATAATCTCTATATCAGTTCCATCGTGGCCTTGCGTCCATCGACCGGTGAATATGTCTGGCATTATCAGACCACGCCGGGAGAAACCTGGGACTTTACTGCGACCCAGCATATCATGCTGGCCGATCTTGAGATCGACGGCAAGGCCCGCAAGATACTTATGCAGGCGCCGAAAAACGGCTTCTTCTATGTTCTCGACCGGGCGACCGGTGAATTGCTGTCGGCGAATAATTATGTCGCGACCAACTGGGCGACCGGCATCGATATGAAGACCGGTCGGCCAATCGAAAATCCGGAAGCGCGGATCGACCAGACGGGCAAGCCGTTTGTGGTGACGCCTGGCCCGGGTGGTGGGCATAATTGGCAACCCATGGCCTATAATCCAGAAGCCGGACTGGTCTATATCCCGGTACAGGAAGCAGCCTTTCCCTATATCCCGGAAGCGAACTGGAAAAGTGCTACCATCGGCTTCAACACCGGCATGGATTTTGCGGCTGGCGCCATGCCTGCTGACGCGAATATTCGCGCAGCCTCTCTGGCGGCAACCAAGGGGGCCTTGGTCGCCTGGGATCCGGTTGCACAAAAGGAGCGCTGGCGGGTGAAGTTTCAGGGACCGTGGAACGGTGGCCTCTTGTCGACAGCTGGCGGTCTGGTCTTTCAGGGCAATTCGGCTTCGAGATTTGCGGCCTATAATGCGGTAAGCGGCGAAATGCTGTGGGATACGCCGGTTCAGACCGGTATCATGGCACCGCCGGTCACCTATAGCGTGAATGGCGAACAATATGTCGCGGTGCTTGCAGGCTGGGGCGGTTCCTGGGCTTTGTCTCCTGGAATTTTCTCCGAGGTTGGCGGCCCGGTTCGCAATATCTCGCGGTTGCTGGTCTATAAATTGGGTGGCACAGCGAAGCTTCCTCCCGAGACTCCATTGTCGCGGCTCCCGATTGATCCGCCGGCTGAAAAAGGTACTGCCGATCAGATCTCTGCAGGTGGGCGTCTGTTTGGTCGCTTCTGCGGTGTTTGCCATGGCGATGCCGCATACGGCAGTACGCTGCTACCCGACCTGCGTCGCAGCGGATTATTGCACGACCCTGACAGCTGGAAAGCGGTCGTTTTCGACGGGATTCTCAAGGACAACGGCATGGTCAGTTTCAAGGAAGTAATATCTGCAGACCAGGCCGAAGCGATCAGGCATTATATCATCAGACGCGCCCACGAAGACAAAGCTCTGGGCGATAAATAGGACAGGAAAAGCACATGGGAATTACTCTATATACCGCCGCAACGCCAAATGGCTGGAAGGCATCTATCACGCTTGAAGAATTGGCATTGCCCTACGAACTCAAGACTATTTCCTTCGACGAGAATGAGCAGAAATCCGACTGGTATTTAAAGATCAATCCCAACGGCCGGATCCCGGCTCTGGTTGATGACGGCTTCCCCATTTTTGAATCGGGAGCGATCATGACTTATCTGGCGGAAAAAACCGGCAAGCTCATGCCGACAGACCTGAAGGGAAAGACCAAGGTCATGCAATGGCTGATGTTTCAGATGGGCGGTGTTGGGCCGATGATGGGTCAGGCCAATGTATTCTTCCGCTATTTCCCGGAGAAGATTCAACCGGCTATTGATCGCTACCAGCGTGAAACCCGGCGATTGCTGGAGGTGCTCGATGGTCATCTGGCCAATAATGAATATCTCGCGGACGACTATTCGATCGCCGATATTGCCAACTGGTCCTGGGTGCATTCCTATCAATGGTCCGGCGTAAACATCGAAGGTCTCGATCATCTGGCGCGCTGGATTGATCTCGTGGGTGCTCGTCCAGCAGTCCAGCGTGGCCGTGACATTCCGACACCGCGTGACCGGGCCGCCGAAGAGGCTGCTGCCGCAAAGACCGGCCCCCAAATGCTGTCATAACCAGATCATCGCAAGCTTTTATTGTATGCAAGGCAAACAATATTTGATAGCTATGCAGCATAATAATTACAGGCATGATCGCAGGAAAGGATGCTCTTATGAATGAGATGTCGACGATATCGCTGGCGCAACACGATTATTCGGATGCCGCAAAAAAGGCATTATCACGCAAGCCTTCGCTATTTATCAACAACGAGTGGGTGAGTTCGTCAGCGGACAAGAATCTGGCGGTTATCGATCCGTCTTCCGGCAAGGAAATTAGCCGGATTGTCGATGCGACCGACTCCGATGTCGACAAGGCGGTTGCTGCGGCGCGTGCCGCTTTCGATGATGGTCGCTGGACCGGTCTGCCTCCCATTGCACGGGAACAGATGATCCATGCTCTTGCGGATCTGGTCGAGAAACATGCCGGCGAACTGGCAGAGCTGGAATCGATCGACAATGGCAAGCCGGTCGGCATGTCTTCGACGGTCGATATTCCTGCTGCGGTCGGAATGTTGCATTATATGGCAGGCTGGGCGACGAAGCTTGGTGCCGATTCCATATCGCCGATGTCGACGCCAAATGGTGCGTTCCACAGCTATGTGCGGCGTGAACCTGTTGGCGTCGCCGGCCTGATCGTTCCATGGAATTTTCCGCTGTTGATGGCCGTTCTCAAGGTGGCTCCAGCGATGGCGGCCGGCTGTACGGTGGTTTTGAAGCCGGCGGAACAGACTTCGCTAACAGCACTGCGTCTTGCGGATCTGATCGCCGAGGCCGGTTTTCCGGCAGGTGTTATCAATGTCATTACCGGCAATGGTCATACGGCGGGTGATCGTCTGGTGCGTCACCGGGATGTCGACAAGATTGCATTCACCGGTTCGACCGAAGTGGGCAAGATCATCAACCGCACCGCAACCGACACGCTGAAGCGCGTCACGCTGGAACTGGGAGGGAAGTCTCCCGTCATCGTTCTGCCGGATGTGGATGTGGCGCAAGTTGCTCCCGGTGCTGCCGGAGCGATTTTCTTCAACGCAGGACAGGTCTGCGTCGCGGGTTCCCGCCTATATGCCCACAGCTCGATCTTCGACAAGGTGGTCGAGGGTATTGCCGAGACAGCAGCATTCTGGGCCCCGCGTCCTTCACTTGATCCTGCGGCCCATATGGGACCGCTGGTTTCGGAAGAACAATATACGCGGGTCATGGACTATATCGACCAGGGCAAGAAAGCCGGGGCATCGGTTGCCATGGGCGGCGATTGTCCGACTTCGGATGGCTATTATGTCAATCCGACGGTGCTGGTCGACGTGAAGCCGGACATGAGCGTTGTACGCGAGGAAATTTTCGGGCCGGTCGTCTGTGCACAGCGTTTTGACGATCTCGATGAAGTTGCAAAGCAGGCCAATGACAGTTGCTTTGGCCTAGCCGCCAGCGTCTGGACGAAGGACGTTTCCGCCATGCATCAAATGTGCGCGAAGCTGAAAGCGGGCACGGTCTGGGGCAATTGCCACGGCGTGATCGACCCGGCCCTGCCATTTGGCGGCTACAAGGAATCGGGCCTCGGACGGGAGCAAGGACGCCAGGGTGTCGAAGCCTATACCGAACTCAAGTCCGTTATCATCCAGCTCTGATAACAGATATCGGGGGAGGGGAAGCGGGCCTGATCTTTGGTCAGACTGCTTCCCCCATTATCCGAACCAGGAGACGATTTAGATGCCGATCGATTTAAGCAAGATCAAAGCCATTGATGTACACGTTCACGCGGAAGTGTCATGCCACGACCCTGAAGATCCGGTGATGGGCAAGTTTTTCGATGCCGCCAGCGCTTATTTCAAAGCCCCGCGCGAGCGTCCGAAAATCCCGGAAATCATCGAGATATATCGCGAGCAGCAAATTGCCTTCTGCCTGTTCACCGTCGATTGCGAAAGCGGGATAGGTGCGAAGCGGGTGTCCAATTACGAGATCGCCGAATATGCCGCCAAGAATGACGACATATGCATGGCCTTTGCCTCGATCGATCCGCACAAGGGAAAAATGGGCGCACGCGAAGCCCGTGACCTGATTGAAAATTACGGGGTCAAGGGCTTCAAGTTCCACGGCATCATGCAGGATGCCCATCCCGCCGACCGCGTTGCCTATCCGATTTACGAAGTGATCGCCGAATATAAATTGCCGGCGATTTTCCACACCGGCCATTCGGGCATGGGCACCGGAATGCCGGGCGGTGGCGGTGTCCGCCTGAAATGGGGTCAGCCGATGCTGATCGATGATGTCGCGGTGGACTTTCCGGATATGAACATCATTCTCGCCCATCCGAGTTGGCCCTGGGTCGACGAAAGCCTTTCGATGGCTTTGCACAAGGACAATGTCTTCATCGATCTGTCCGGCTGGAGCCCGAAATATTTTCAGCCGCAGATCATTCAATATGCCAACGGACAGTTGCGCAAGAAGATGATGTTCGGTTCCGATTTTCCGCTCATCCATCCGCAAAAATGGATTGATGCGGCAAAGACTGTCGGTTTCAAGGACGAAGTGATGCCGGGGATCATGAAAGATAATGCTGCAAAATTGCTGGGGCTGACGTGACAGGTATATCCGGTCGCCATTTCATCATAACCGGCGCATCCACCGGCATCGGTTTTGCGACCAGCCAGATGCTGAGCCGCCGCGGTGCATCTGTGTCCATGTTCGCACGGACCGAAAGCAAGCTTGCCGATGCCGCAGCAAAGATCAATCGCGATGGCGGAAGTACATTTTGCGTGCCGGTCGATGTGTCCGATAAAGACGCCTTGATGGCGGCGTTCACCAAGGCGGAAAGTGAATTCGGACCGGCGGATGGCCTATTTGCCAATGCCGGTTCCGGTGGCAAGTTTTCGATTTTGGCGGACTATGCGGATGACGATTTCGATGATGTCATTCGGACAAATCTGACCAGCGTCTACTGGGCGATCAAGCGGGTTTTGCCTTCTATGATCAAGCGTCGGCGCGGATCGATCGTGGTCACTGGCAGCCTCGCAAGCGAGCGAGGCATGCCGGGAAATATTGCCTATGTTGCATCAAAGCACGGGGTGTTGGGCGTAGCGCGCGCTGCAGCGATTGAAGCCGCGCCGCACAATGTTCGCGTCAATTGCGTCATTCCCGGCCTGATCGAAACACCGATGCTGATGGGGCTCGATCCCGATGCGTCGGCAGAAGCTATTCGCGACAAGCTGGGCAAGGCTGTGCCGCAGGGACGGGTCGGTTCGGCCGCCGAAGTGGCCGAAATGGTCTGTTTCCTGCTGTCCGACGCTGCAAGCCACGTCACCGCGCAATCAATAGCCGTCGATGGCGGCATTCTTGGAACCCAAACTCCTATCTGAGGTATATTATGACGCTCAAATATTATCATGCGGAACCCGCCGCAAACTCGCTGAAATCGATGATTCCGCTCAAGGAAAAAGGGCTGGAATTCGAAAGCATCTATGTCGATCTGCACAAGTTCGAACAGCATAGCGACTGGTTCATTGCGATCAATCCAGAAGGGCAGGTCCCGGTCCTCGATCATAATGGCGCGATCATCACCCACACGACCGTGATCAACGAATATCTGGAAGATGTGTTTCCGGAAATCCCGCTTCGTCCGCGCGATCCGGTCGGTGCGGCGCGGATGCGTTACTGGAATAAATTTGTCGACGAGCATGTAACCAACCAGGTGTCGATGCACGGCTGGCACCGGATGGTGGGTGTGATTGCGCGCAATATCGAAAGCGGTGAATTTGAAAAATTGCTCGAGAAAATTCCGCTTCCGCACCAGCGCGAGAAATGGAAGACCGCACGGTCCGGATTCAGCGAGGCGGATCTGGCGGAATCGACGCGCAAGATCATCTTCGCCTGTGACAAGGTTGAAGAACAACTGGCGGATGGCCCCTGGCTGGTCGGCGACATGTACACGACCGCCGATATCAATTTTTACAGCCATTGCGGCATGATGGTCAATCGCATGTTCCCGGAACTGGAAGTGGACGATAATTACCCGCGTCTTGCCAACTGGCGGGAACGGATGGAGGCGCGCCCGGGTGTCAAAGCGGCACTGGAAATGCCCGACCACACCAATCCAGAATTGAGAACCTTCACGGGTCATGCGAAATAGCGACAATCCGATCGGCCTTCGGGCAATCCGCGCAATGAGCAATATCTGATGGCCAGTTTTATCCTGATTCACGGTTCGTGGCATGGCGGCTGGTGTTTCGATGGCATCAAGGCCTTGCTGGAAAAGCAGGGGCATGAAGTGATTGCGCCTGATCTTCCCGGCATGGGCGGGGATGAAGAGGAATTGCGGGCGGTCACCCTGCAGGGCTGGGCTGATTTTGCAGCCGGACTGTGCAGGAAGGCTACGCAAAAGCCTGTGATATTGGCGGGCCATAGTCGCGGCGGACTGGTTGTCAGCCAGGCGGCGGAAACCGCTCCGGATGCGATTGACGCACTCGTCTATATTTGCGCCATGATGTTGCCCGACGGGATGTCGCGAGCGCAGTTCAAGAAGCTGGAAGGGCCGAACCCGGGCTTTGATGCGATTATCACTTCGGTCGCGAAAGGAGCGGGCACAGCGGTTGACGGGGAAGGGGGGCGAGACATATTCGCGCAGCTTTCACCGGAAGATCTGGTCGACAATGCCATGGAACGACTGGTCGTTGAACCGCATGGCCCGCGATCCGAGCCGCTGAGACTGACCGCCGACGGCTTTGGTTCCTTGCCCAGAACCTATGTCGAATGCACGGAAGATCGAACCATCCCGATCGACAGCCAGCGCAGGATGCAGAAATTGGTACCGGGTGCCACTATCGTCACGCTCGATGCAGACCATTCGCCATTTCTGTCACGACCGGAAGAGCTGGCGGCGGCATTGATCGCCGCCGCCGAGCAGGTCAGTTCTTGAAAACAACCGTCTTGTTCCCGTTCAGGAACACACGATCCGACAAATGATAATGTACCGCTTGCGCTAAAACCCGGCGTTCGATGTCGCGTCCCTTGCTGACCAGAGCTTCCGGTGTATCGGCATGGCTGATCGCTTCCACATCCTGATGAATGATCGGACCTTCATCCAGATCAGCGGTCACATAATGAGCGGTGGCGCCGATCATCTTGACGCCGCGCGCGTGCGCCTGGTGATAAGGCTTGGCGCCCTTGAAGCCGGGCAGGAAGCTGTGATGGATATTGATGCAGCGGCCGGACAGAAAGCTGGCAAGATCATCCGACAATATCTGCATATAGCGGGCGAGGACAACGAGATCAGCTCCGCTTTCGGTGACCAGCGCCTTGATCTGTGCTTCTTGCTGCGGCTTGGTGTCCTTGGTGATCGGAAGATGGTGGAAAGGGACGTCTCCGATCAGCGATATTTTCAGGGCGTCGCGCGGATGGTTGCAGATGATGCCAACCACATCCATCGGCATTTCTCCGATCCGGTGACGATATAGAAGATCGCCCAGACAATGGTCGAATTTGGATACCATCAGCATGACCTTCGGCCGTTCGTCGCTGCCACGAAGCTTCCATTCCATCGGCTTTTCTGTGGCGAAAACGCCCAGCTCGTCGGAAATGGCTGTGACATTGGAGCCTTCCGA
Organism: Sphingorhabdus sp. M41; assembly: GCF_001586275.1. Taxonomy (NCBI): domain Bacteria; kingdom Pseudomonadati; phylum Pseudomonadota; class Alphaproteobacteria; order Sphingomonadales; family Sphingorhabdaceae; genus Sphingorhabdus; species Sphingorhabdus sp. M41. The sequence continues at coordinate 971,232 of NZ_CP014545.1, forward strand.
CAAGTCGAAGACAACGCGCATGAAGAAGTGTCTGGTTTCGCTATCGTTAAACTGTCGCGAGTCGACAATATTGCCGCCATTGTCGGCCAATATTTTTGCAACGCGTGCGACCAGTCCCGGTTGATCGGCACAGGACAATGTTAGAATTTGTCGGTTTGCTGACATGAATATCTCTCCCACCCTAATTTTCGTTTGTGTTACATACAAATATTGATATGGTCCAGCCAGCAAATTAAAAAAATAGGAGGGCGATTTGGCTCATAAAAATCTCGAGAGCGTTCTGGCGGCTGCAGGAAACACGGTGGATATGCTGCGGAACTCAAAAATTGGTGCATATGTCTATCCGGTTGTTGGTTATGAATTTTCAAACTGGCGCACCGAGCAACGGGCATGGCGGGAAACCGCCGTGCTGTTCGATCAGTCACATCATATGGTCAACATCTACGCCAAGGGCCCGGATGCTGTAAAGCTGATGAGCGATTTGTCGATCAACAGTTTTGCCAATTTTCCGGTCAACCGCGCCAAGCAAATGGTGCCGGTCAGTCATGATGGCCATGTCATCGGTGACGGTATCCTGTTCCACCTCGAAGAAAATCACGTCGTCTTCGTTGGTCGCAATCCAACCGCGAACTGGATTCAATTCCAGGCAGAGACCGGCGGCTATGATGTGGAAATCACTTATGACAACCGGTCTCCTTCCATCCCGGATGGCAAGCTGGTGACACGGGAAGAATATCGTTTCCAGATACAGGGACCAAATGCCTGGGAAGTGATCGAGAAACTGCATGGTGGGCCGCTGGAGAAGCTGAAGTTTTTCCATATGTCCCATATGAATATCGCAGGCCGCAAGGTGGCTACCTTGCGTCATGGGATGGCGGGTGCTCCGGGGCTGGAAATCTGGGGTCCCTATGCCGAGAAAGACGAAGTCCGTGATGCGATATTGCAGGCGGGCGCTGAGTTCGGGCTGATACCGGTCGGTTCGCGCACCTATGCCACCAACACCTTGGAGTCCGGCTGGATCCCATCGCCTTTGCCAGCGATTTATACCGGTGAGAAAATGAAATCCTATCGGGAATGGCTGGGCGCTGACAGCTATGAAGCCATGGGTTCGATCGGCGGCAGTTTTGTTTCGGACGATATCGAGGATTATTATCTCAGCCCGTGGGATCTGGGCTATGGAAATTTCATCAATTTCGACCATGACTTCATCGGCAAGGAAGCCTTGCAGGCGATGCAGGACAAGCCGCATCGCAAGAAAGTGACTCTGGCCTGGAACGGCGAGGATGTTGCCAAAATCTTCAACAGCTTTGTCGATGGCAGCGCCGAAAATTACAAATATTTCGATATGCCGCTCGCCAATTATGCGTCATCCAATTACGACGCGGTTTCGGTCGATGGCCAGCATGTCGGCTTCTCCATGTTCACCGGCTATACGATCAACGAACGGACGGTGCTCAGTCTGGCCACCGTCGATTCCGACATCGAGATCGGCAACGAAGTCACCGTAACCTGGGGCGAGCCCAATGGCGGAACCAAGAAAGCGACGGTAGAGCCGCACAAGCAGCTTGAGGTTCGCGCTATCGTCAGTCCGACCCCTTATTCGGAATCCGCGCGAAAGGAATATGCCGACAGCTGGCGCACCAAAGCCAGCTGATCGTCGCCAAAAAACGAGCTCCAGGAGTATCAATGTCCAAGCATCCCATCCATCCCAATTGGGAACGCGCCCCTGTCGGTGTCACCGAAGGCTATTCGCTGGAGATTACCGCAAAGGACATTGACTCCTTGCGCGATGCGGCTCCGCTGATTGCCGCTGACACACCGGTCGCGGTCACGTTTCTGCCAGGTGAAGAACAGGCAGCGCGCGTGGCCGCAGCGGTGGCTGTGCGGGCGCTTGGCTTTGAACCGATGCCGCATTTTTCGGCGCGACGGATATCTTCCAGTGACGAGTTCGAGGATTATTTGCAGGCTGTGGTTCGCAATGCGGGTGTGCAGCGCTGTTTCCTTGTCGCCGGCGATCCACCGGAGCCGGAGGGGCCGTATTTCGACAGCTCGGCGCTGATCGAAAGCGGTGCGTTCGAACGCGCCGGCATCAAGGCCATTGGCATTGGCGGCCATCCCGAAGGCCACCCGGTCATGAGCAAAGAGCAATGCTGGGAGGTGATCGACAAGAAAATTGCCGCAATTGAGAGCAGGGGCATGGCACCCCTGATCGTGACCCAGTTCGGCTTTGACCCTGATATTGTTCTTGCCTGGCTGGAGGAACTGCGTTCGCGCGGCGTTGAAGCTCCGGTGCGCATTGGTATTCCCGGACCAGCCGGCATCAAGCGACTATTGCGTTACGCCAAATATTGCGGCGTCGGTGCCTCCGCCAGCGTGCTGGCGAAATATGGCATTTCATTGACCAGATTGATGGGCAGCGCGGGACCGGACAAGCTGGTTGACCGCTTTTCTGCCGAATTGGGTAGCGAACATGGACGTGTCCGGCTGCATTTCTATCCCTTTGGCGGAATCGACAAGACGGTTGAATGGATCGCCGATTATAACAGGCGACATGATATTTGATGGGATGCAGCGGCGTTTGAGCCGGTCGGTCTAGTCTCCGAAAAAATTGAGCTCCAGCAAGATGCCGTTGGGATCCTGCGTGAATATCTGTTTGAGGCTGACGGCCTCTATTATATTGATCTGATATTCTGTTTTGCGCTCGTCCAGCCGAGCGATCATTTCATCAAATCCTTCACATTTCAGCGCCACATGATGGATGGACCCTGTCGGACCTTCCGTCACTTCGCGGTCAAAAGCACGCGGACAGTCAAGGCTGTTGATATGAAATATCGCGCGGTCGCAACTGTCGAACATCCACTGCGCATTGTCCGGTGTCAGCGGCGGCGGGGCATTGCGCCGTTCAAGTTCGAACATGTCTGCATAATATTCGGCCGTGCGATCCAGGTCGCCAGTGATGATGTTGACGTGATCTAGCGCCTGGACCTGCATTGTCGGATTCTCCTGAGAAAGGACCTGTTTGCTCTATATGGCGTGCTTGGCAGCTTCCCTTGCATCATCATAGCTTTTGCGCCGGAATTTCTCAAACTCGACACGCTTTTCATAGCCGGGGTCGTTCGGATAATCTTTGAAGTCACTCATATAAGTATCGAACAATGCAGCCAGTTCTTCCTTGTGCTCAGGATGCGAGAAAATATACATGCGGTTATCGCGCATGCCATCCAAGACGCGCTCGCCAATCACGTCGGGTTCCATTCCGAAATCATGAAACTCCGCCAGCCGCTTGACATTTTCATGGTCCACCGGCTTGGCACCGTCCATCAATTCCGTGGGACGAATGTCGTCACTGGCATAGATATAGGATTTCACCAGTGCCGGGCAAAGAACCGAAACGCCGATGCGGTGCTTGGCGAGGCTGCAGCGCAGGGATTCGCTCAATCCGCGGACCGCAAATTTTGAAGTATTATAGATGCCGGGCGATCCGCTGGCCTGCCATCCTGCCATTGACGAAGTATTGACAATATAGCCACCATTGCCCGCCTCGATCATCCGCGGGACAAAGGTCATGACGCCGTTAATAGGGCCATTCAGATTGACGCCCATCACCCAGTCCCAGTCAGAATAGCTCGAATCCTCAATGGTTTGGAACAGGTTTACGCCAGCATTGTTGAAGAGCAAAGAAACCGGACCAAATTGGGCTTCGACCTTGTCGGCCGCTTCGGCCATGGCTTCGCGGCTGGCAACGTCGACCTGCACGCCCATGACCTCATTATTGTCGAGCGTCGCCAGCGCCTTGTCGATCGCATCCTGCCTGATGTCCGCAATCGCAACCTTGCAACCTTGGGCGAGCAGCGCCCGGACGATACCGATACCGACACCATTGGCACCGCCGGTGACAAAGGCGGTTCTACCTGCAAAATCGATCATGCTTTCAACTCCTTCTGGCGGGCAATTTCATCGGCCCAGATCGGGCTGTTGAACAGCATCGCAAATGTCTTCTTATATTCCTCATTCTCCGGCAGGTTAGCCGGAACGGAGGCAATCATGGCATTGGCGCGGTCGGTGACGCCTTCCAGAAATTCGCTGTGCGTCAGAATATAGAGCTCATCGTCCAATATGCCGCGCAGCACCCGTTCGCCGACTTCCTCCTTGGTCTGATATAGGTGGAAGAGATTACCGCCGTCCTGCCGTCTTTTGTCCGCTTCGGCATAGCCGGTTTCCGACAGTTCTTCCGGTCGCGTCTCGCCGGCATCGGCAATATTCGATTGCACCGCTCCCGGACAGAAGGCGGAACAAATCACGCCGCGGCTTTCCAGTTCCGGACGCATACACTCCATCATCGTGACCAGCGCTGCTTTTCCGGTCGAATAGATTGTGGTCCCGCCGACCGGAACAATGCCGGACATCGAGCAGGTGTTGATGATATGGCCACCTTCGCCATGCGAAAGAATGCGCGGCAATAAGGTTGTGACACCATTGATCGCGCCGCCGACATTGACGTTCATCACCCAGTCCCAATCGGCAAAGGTCGCCAGTTCGGTCGGGCCAACCACAGCCACGCCGGCATTGTTGCAGAGAATATGGATTTTCCCGAACCTGTCTTCTGCAGCATCGGCCGCCTTGGTGAAATCGTCGCGATTGGTTACGTCGAGCTTGATCGCCAATATCTTGTCGGGCGATCCGAGTTCCTCTTTTGCTTCTGCAAGATGATCATCGCGAATGTCGGCGACGACAACATTCATGCCTGCGCCAAGAAGTGCCTTGGCAATGCCAAGCCCTATGCCGCTCGCGCCGCCGGTAACAAAGGCAGTTTTGCCTTGCAGATTCTGCATATTGGAATTTCCCTCTCTCAAATCTGACTGGTTGTTTCTGTTCCATTTCTTACAAAAGACTGGACAACCATGTCGAAACAATATTGTATCTAACACATACAAAAAAGGCTAGGTAAAAAAACAAAGCCGCTAAAAGTTTTGGGAAGAGGGATTAACGAATGGCAGGCGCATCAACGCCGACGACAGTCGGCATGGAACAACTATCAACAGCGCCGACATCCAAGCTTTGGCCTTCTCAGCCCGCCGCCTACTGGGCTTTGTTTGTCATTGTATTGGCGACTTTTCTTACATTTTTCGACTCAGTCGTTTTCGGCATGCTGGCTGAGCGGATAAAGGCGGATTTCGGACTGTCGGATTCGCAGCTGGGATTTCTCGCCGGACCTGCGAGCATTATCTGCTATTTGTTTGTCGGCATTCCTCTGGCGAGGCTGGCCGACATATTTCCGCGTAAATATGTGCTGGCTGGCGGCGTGACCGTCATCGGGATAGTAACTTGTCTCGGAGGGCTGGCACAGACATTTACCCAGTTCGTCGGTACCCGTGTATTTCTGGCAGCGGGCGGTTCCGCTCATGCTCCGTCGGCCTACTCGCTGCTTGCCGATGCCTTCCCTCCAAAGATCCTTACGCGAGCCTTCGCTTTGCTCCAGTTCGGTTTCATTGGCGGGTCCACTCTGGGGCCGTTTGTCGGCGGGTTGTTGATCGGCATTACCGCTGACTGGGGCCCATCGCATATCGGTAGCCTGACAATATTCGGCTGGCAGTGGATATTGATATGGACCGGCTTGCCCGCCTTCCTCGTCGCGCTGTTATTCTTCACGATAAAGGAGCCGCAGCGCATGCCTCCAGTCGAGGGCGCGCCGCTGCCACCGGAAAATGCATCGACCGGCCGGAATATCATCACCTTCATGGGCTGGGATGCGGCCAAGGCCATTCATGCCAATCGCCGGGTCTATTATCCGATGTTTGGTGCTCTGGCGCTCAGCGCGATCGAGACTTTCGGGCTCGCCTTCTGGCGGGTTCCCTTCATGATCCGGACCTTCGGCTGGAACGAAGTGGAAATTGGCGCCGCGCTGGGCATGACGATTCTCGTCGCCTCGCTTCTCGGCCTTTTCCTTGGCGGTATCTTTGTCGAATGGCTGGCCAAGCGTCATAAGGACGCCAATGTAAGGGCGGCTTTCATATTGTTCTGCGGTACCACCATCAGTTCGATCACCGCCGTCCTGATGCCGACCGGCTGGGGATCAATGATCGCATTCGGATTTGCCGGGATGTTTGGAATCGCCGGCGCGGTGCCGCAAAATGCTGCCATCCAGAGGGTCGCGCCCAATGCGATGCGCGGTCAGGTCACCGCTTTCTACCTCTTCATGTTCACCTTTTTCGGTGCAATGGGCAGCTTCGTAATCGGACTGGTTGCCCAATATGTCATCGGTGATCCGGCCAAGCTCTGGCAAGCGCTGTTGATCACGGCTGGCACGCTGCTGCCGCTGGCCACGTTCCTGATGTTCCGCGCGATCAAGCCATATGGTGAAGAGGTCGTAAGGCTGGAAGCCCTTGAACGGGTTGCAGCAACATCCTGACATCAATCACATCAAATATGTAAATGGAGATACCAAATGTCTGAACGAGAAATTGCAGCGCTGCAGGCGCAGGTCGCAGAACTGATGAAGCGTGTGACGATCTGCGAGGATGAGCAATCCGTGCGCAAGCTGCACCATCTTTATGGCTATATGATCGACAAATGCCTCTATAATGAAGTGGTGGATCTGTTCACCGACGATTGCGAAGTGCATTTCTTCGGCGGCATCTATCGCGGTAAAGCAGGCGCCGCGCGTCTCTATATCGACCGGTTTCAGGCCAATTTCACCCATGGCAATAATGGTCCGATCGACGGCTTTCTGCTCGATCATCCGCAGCATCAGGATGTGGTCGATATTCAGGACGACGGCATCACTGCATTCGGGCGTTTCCGCTGTACCATGCAGGCCGGCCGGCACAAGGATTATGCCGGGGAGGGCCCGATGGAGCAGGCGCGCCAATGGTGGGAAGGCGGTCTCTACGAGAATATCTACAAGAAAGTGGATGGCGTCTGGCGTATCCATGTGCTGAACTATGTACCGCAATGGCATGCCGACTATGAAACCGGCTGGGCGAATACACGCGAGCAATATGTGCCCTTTCTCGACACCGCTTTTCCGGAAGACCCGACCGGTCCGGATGAAATCAAGCCGCGCGAAGATCTGTGGCTCTGGCCGACGCACAAGGTCGTGCCGTTTCACAACACGCATCCGGTGACCGGCAAACCGATTCAACCAGAACGCTGGCAAGGCGATATTGACCGGGAGAAAGCAGCGAAATGACTAATTATCCAGAACTGCACATGATCATCGACGGTGAAAAAATTCCGGTTGGCGACCGGCGGGTGCACAAGGTCGTCAACCCGGCGACCGAAGAGGTTATCGGCGAACTGCCCTTGGCCGATGCAGCCGATCTGGACCGCGCGCTTGAGGTTGCGGAACGCGGCTTCAAGATCTGGCGCAACAGTTCGGCGCAGGAACGCGCTGCCGTGTTGCAAGGCGCTGCGCGGCTGATGCTGGAGCGTCAGGAAGACATCGCCCGCATCGCGACCATGGAGCAGGGCAAGACACTGGCCGAAACGCGTATCGAAGTGCTGATGAATGTCGGCCTGTTCAATTTCTACGCCGGAGAAACCCAGCGTATATATGGCCGGCAACTGGTGCGTCCTGCCGGCATGCGCTCGTCGGTTACCTATGAACCGGTGGGACCTGTGGCGGCTTTTGCGCCGTGGAATTTCCCGATCGGCAATCCCGGCCGCAAGCTCGGCGCGCCGGTCGCTGCCGGTTGTTCGGTGATTATGAAAGCGGCAGAAGAAGCGCCAGCGTCGGCGCTCGCCATATTGCAATGTCTGCTCGATGCCGGTCTGCCCAAGGAAGCCGGGCAAGCGGTCTTCGGCGTGCCCGATGAGGTGTCGCGCCATTTGCTGGCATCACCGATCATCCGCAAACTTAGCTTCACCGGGTCGACGGTGGTCGGCAAGCATCTGGCCAAGCTCGCTGCAGAAGATATGAAACGCACCACCATGGAACTCGGCGGTCACGGACCGGTTCTGGTTTTTGACGATGTCGATGTTGACGGCGTGCTCGATGTCATGGTGCCGGGCAAATATCGCAACGCCGGACAGGTATGCGTTTCGCCGACCCGGTTCATTGTCCAGGATGGCGTTTTTGATCGCTTCCGCGACGGCTTTATCGAACGGGCGAAGGCGATCAAGGTCGGCAATGGCATGGACGAAGGCGTGCAAATGGGGCCGATGGCCAATCCCCGCCGTCCCGATGCGATGCAGCGGATGATCGGCGATGCCGTGACCCGCGGTGCGAAGCTGGGAACCGGCGGCGAACGGATCGGCAATCAGGGCTATTTCTTTGCCCCCACCGTCCTCTCCGATGTGCCGCTCGATGCCGAAATCATGAATGAAGAGCCATTTGGTCCGGTCGCGCTGATCAACCGGTTCTCCAGCGAAGACGATATGATCGCGGAAGCAAACCGGCTGCCCTACGGGCTGGCCGCCTATAGCTGGACCAAGGATGCCGCTCGGCAGAAGCGACTGGCACGCGAAATCGAAACCGGCATGTTCTGCGTCAACACGACAATGCTCGGCGGACCGGACACGCCTTTTGGCGGCGTGAAATGGTCAGGCCACGGGCATGAGGATGGCCCCGAAGGGCTGATGGCCTGTATGGTCCTTAAAACAGTGCATGAAGGATAAGCGATGACGCATGAATTGAAAACCGGCGGCGACAGGGGTTATTTGCGCATCGCCACCGAAGAGGCTTTTGCCACACGCGAGCTGATCGACGTATATCTGCGGATGGTCGCCGACGGAACCGCTGACAAGGGGATGGTCTCCTTGTGGGGCTTTTACGCGCAGAGCCCGTCCGAGCGGGCCACGCAGATCATCGATCGCCTGCTTGATCTGGATGAGCAGCGTATCGCGCATATGGACGAGACCGGCATCGACAAGGCCATTCTCGCTCTGACATCGCCGGGCGTCCAGCCCCTGCTGGATGTCGATGAGGCAAAGGGCATTGCGACACGGGCCAATGACTATCTGGCAGATGCGGTGCAGAAATATCCGGATCGCTTCATCGGGATGACGGCGGTTGTCCCGCAGGACCCCGAATGGTCTGCGGCCGAAATCAGGCGCGGTGCCAATGAACTGGGTTTCAAGGGTGTGCAGATCAACAGCCACACCCAGGGCCATTATCTGGATGAACCGCAATTCGACCCGATATTCCGGGCGCTTTCGGACACCGGCCAGCCGCTCTATGTCCACCCGGCGACGCTGCCCGATGACATGATGGGCGGGATGGTCGATGCCGGCCTGGATGGTGCGATTTTCGGCTTCGCGGTCGAAACCAGCTATCATTTGCTGCGGCTGGTGACTTCGGGGCTGTTTGACCGCTATCCTGATCTGCAGGTCATGGCAGGCCATGGCTGCGAAGCTTTGCCTTATTGGCTGTACCGGACCAATTACATGCATCAGGCAGGGGTGCGTTCAAACCGCTATGAATCGATCAAGCCGCTGAAACATGATCTGTTTTACTATATGAAGAACAATTTTCTTGGCACCTGCAGCGGGCTGCCCTTTGAACCGGCAATAAAATTGATGATTGAGGTGATGGGAGAGGACAGGGTGATGTATGCGATGGATTATCCCTATGAATATGTCGCCGAGGAGGTACGGATGATGGATGATCTGGCAATCAGTCACGCACAGAAGAAGAAATTTTTCCAGAGCAACGCGGAACGCTGGTTCAAATTGTGAGTGAAGGCGCGCAGACGGACGCAAGCAGTCCGGTCATCATCCCGACCAAGATACCCAAGGGCGCTCATTATGCATTGACGCTGGTCGCTCTGACCGGTGCGGTCAGTCTGCTCGATCGTCAAATTCTGGCTATTCTTGCTCCGGCGATCAAGGCGGATCTGAATATCGGCGATGCCGAGATGGGCATGTTGTTCGGGACGGTATTCGCCTTATTTTATGCCGTTTTCTCGCTTCCGCTTGGCCGGCTTGCCGACGGCTGGGTAAGGACGCGGCTGCTGGCCATTTGCCTGACCTTCTGGTCAGGGGCCACGGCTTTGGGAGGGTTCGCAAACAGCTTCGGCCTTCTCGCCGTATCGCGTCTGGGAGTCGGTATTGGTGAGGCAGCCACTCAACCAGCGGGAACCAGCCTGGTCTATGATTATTGGCCCAAACATCGGCGCGGTTTCGTTATGGCGGTGCTGGCATCGGCCATAGCATTGGGTATCGGTGGCTCGCTGGCTCTGGGCGGGCTGGCTGCCGATTGGTGGGATCAGCTTGCCGCTGCAGGCAATGCGCCCGTTGCCCTGAAAGGCTGGCAATTTGCCTTTTTCGTGGCGTCCTTGCCCGGCTTCATTCTCGCGCTGTTCATGTGGCGACTGCGGGAGCCCGAGCGCGGCGTGATGGATGGAATAAAGACACCCCGTGATCCGCATCCGTTTCGCGCCAGCGCCGCGGTATTTGGCGCAATATTGCCAGGCTTCAACTGGTTCAATTTGCGCAGACAAAATGCCGGTCGTCGCGTGTGGAAATTTAACCTTGGCGCGCTGATCATCATCATCGGCCTGATGATGGGTCTCACCTATTTGTCAAACTGGATGTCGCCACGCCCGCCGCTTGAATTGGCTGGTCTGACGCTCAGTGCGCACGCGCTGCAATGGTGCGTTATCGGCTTTGGCCTGTTTGTCATCGTCAATCTTTTGCAGGGCATGAAGCTTTCCGACCGGCAGGCGTTTAACGTGATCAGCAAGTCGCCGACGCTGATCATGGCGATGGCCGTTGGTACACTGCAATCGGTGCTCAATTACGGCATGATGGCATTCAACCCCAGCTTCCTGATTGAAAGCTACGCTATTTCGATGAAGGAAGTCGCCTGGCAATTCGGTCTGGTGGCTGCTGGCATGGGCATTATCGGCCCGCTGATTTGGGGTCCGCTTTCGGATAAATTGCAGCAGACTTTCCCTGGCGCTGGTCGCGCCTATGTCGCGCTCTTTGCGATGGGCATATCACCCTTCCTGTCTCTCTGGGTCTATACCTCGCCGGATTCGGGCAGCTTCTATCTGCGCTTTGTCGTGTACAGCGTCGTTCTGACCGGCTGGATGCCGCCACTATACGCGATCATCTATGATCAGGTGCTGCCGCGCATGCGCGGCATTACCGCCAGTGTCTATTTGCTGGTCATGACGATTTTGGGAATGGGTATCGGACCCTATGCAGTCGGCCTAATATCGGATGCGACCGGCAATCTGCAAATGTCGATGATCAGCATCAACATCGTCGGGATCCCGATCATCATTTTGATGCTGATCATTGCCCGCAGAGCCCAGCGGGATGAGGACGATTTGCTGAAACGGGCGAATGAGGCGTCATAGCAGACGCGCATTGGCTGGGGTCGATTAAGCCGCGAGCCCGATGTCTTCGGCATTGGCCCAGTTGCCATGCAGTCCGAAGCGCATGCGGATCGGGAGCTTGATGGTCGCGATCGGGCCCTTGTCCACTTGCTGCGCATCAAAGAGCAGCAAGTCGCTGCGCTGTTCTTCCAGCCGGTTACAGATCATGACGATCCAGCCGTCGCCTTCGGGCGCGCTTTTGCTGCGCGGAATGAAACAGGGTTCCTGCAAGGATGACACCGGCCCGCACCACCAATGCTGTTCGGCGCCGGTTTCCAGATCCTTGTGGAAAAGACAGTTCATCAGCAATCCACCGGCACTGCCACCTTTCAGCTCCACCGGACGCTTCATGTCCATTTCCAGCATCCAGCCGTGGCGATGTTTCAGTCCGGCAACGCGATCATCGATGCGCGGAAATTCGCCAGCCGTGTCGGTTAGCCGGGTGATGCTGTCAAATTCATCTCCGTTGGACGCCATATCAACCGTCCAGCGGGTGAGATAGCTCATCGCTTCCATGCCGTTAAACGGTTCGCCATGCACATCGGGGAAGAAGGGGAACATATTGTTCTTGGCTTCGGGCGTGTCGAAATGGATTTTCGTGCCTTCCTGATAGGCATTGAGGACATGGCTGGCGAAGCAATTGTCACGCTTGAACCAGCGGATATCGTCTGCTGTTGCGCCTTCGCGGCGCGGCAACACGCCGAGATAGACCGGCATCGTCGTGTCAAAGCCGAAATGCGGCAGGCCTTTTTCAAGCCTGTCCCAGCTGCCGATCGACGGCACGATATGAAACAGCGCATAATCTTCGGTGATCGCGAAGTCGTGCATCATGCAGTAATAAGGCGCCTTGAACCAGATTTCCCGAATCAGTTCGCCTTCCGGCGTCACTTCGTAAAAGGTGCAATCATCGGTGCACAGTCCGGAAGCCGCATAACCAAAGGCGATCATATTGCCGGTGGCCGGATCGATTTTCGGGTGCGCGGTAAAGGTCTGGCCGGTCATCTTGTCATTGAACCAGGTATAGCCATCGGTTTCCATCGTGGCCGGGTCCATGACAAGGGCAGGGGAATCTTCCTTCAGTGCATAAAGCTTTCCGCCGTGAATCCAGGCATTGGTGTTGGCGGTGCCACGAATTTCGCCTTTCACCTCTTCGTCATCGGTGAGCGGATTGCGGTAGGCTCCGAACATCGCCTTTCCGGCCTCATTCTCGATCTTCCATTTGTCCGTTTTCGCCCAGCGCTGACGAAAATCGCACTGACCGTCGTGGATATGGAAACGCGTGATCATTCCGTCGCCATTGAAGGAAATATCATCATCGAGTCGCGGCGGAAATTGGGGGTCTGGCTGAACCCGGAAAAAAGCGCCATTGAGTTCGGGGGGGATAACGCCTTCATGAACCAAATCGACTATGTCGGCCTCAATTCTTGACGGACTGTTGAATCCTGTGAAGTTTAGCGTGTCAGGGAAATTGGCCATCAGTGATTCTCTCGACAATTATTGTATGTTAGACTAACTATCTACAAAAGGGGCAGATATGACAAGACCGAAAGAAATATTGGTGCCAACCACGCCGCATGTCGAAGGCGATGAAGATATTGGTGAAATCAAAAATATTGTCGGCTTCCACATTCGCTTGGCGCACGGCGCTGTCTATCGTCACTTTACCGAAACATTTTCCGATCTCGACCTGACCCAGAAACAGGTTTCGGTGCTCTGGCTGGTGGATGATCATCCCGATATTGCCCAGACTGGCCTGGCGAAACGGATGCGGATGGACCGGGCAACCACGATGGCGATCATCAACCGTTTGCAGAAGCGCGGATATCTGGTTCGCGGCAAATCGAAAACCGATGGTCGCAAGCAAACATTGAATTTGACCGACGAAGGCAGGACGGCTCTGGCTTCCGCGAAAGTGGCGATCCAGGAACATGAAAACTGGCTGAAATCGAGGTTCAAGCAAAAGGAAGTGGATTTGCTGATCGAATTGCTCAGCAAAATTCACGAATAACGAATAATATTGGGGGGGAGAATTTTGTGACGGGCACAGATCCGATAAAGACCATGGACGAAGGTCGCATGCAGACCTGGCAGTGGCTGGCTGTTGGTATGACCATCGCGCTCAATGCACTGGACGGTTTTGATGTCCTGTCGATCAGTTTCGCATCCCCGGGCATTGCCAAGGAATGGGGCGTCGATCAGGGCACTTTGGGATGGGTGCTGTCGATGGAATTGCTGGGGATGGCAATCGGGTCTGTCTTGCTCGGCGGCGTCGCCGACAAATATGGCCGCCGCCCCACCATATTGGGCTGTCTGGTCGCGATGACCCTCGGCATGTGGTTTGCCGGTCATGCGGATAGCGTCACCGAGCTGCTGATCTGGCGGCTCATTACCGGTCTGGGTATCGGCGGGATGCTGGCCGCTATCAACGCCACGGCAGCCGAATTTTCCAACGCGCGCTGGCGCAGCGTCGCCATGTCGCTGATGGTCATTGGCTATCCGATCGGCGGCGTAACTGGCGGCCTCGTTGTGCAGCAATTGCTCGCCGATGGCAGTTGGCGCGATATATTTGCATTCGGGGCCTATGCCACCGCGGCCTGTATTCCGCTGACCTGGTTCCTGATCCCCGAAACCCCTGCTTTTCTCGACCGCAAACGGCCTCCGGGCGCGCTTGAAAAGATCAACAAGACCTTCCGCCGCTTTGGTCATGCAGCTGTCAGCGGGTTTTCCCCGGAAACCGAGGAAACGGCAAAGCAGTCGGTCGCGGATATTTTCAAACCGGCAATGCTCGCGACTACGGTCTTGATAACCTTTGCCTATTTTGCGCATATCACCAGCTTTTATTTCATCATCAAATGGATCCCGCAAATCGTTGTCGACATGGGATATGAACCGCGCGCCGCTGCCGGTATCCTGACCTGGGCCAATGTTGGCGGAGCCGTTGGCGGAGCCGCATTCGGGTTTATCGCGATGCGGGTCGGATTGAAGCTGCTCACCATGATCACGCTGGTGGGTACTTCGATCCTTATCGTCTGGTTCGGGCAGGGAGCGGATGATTTGACCAGATTGGCTATCACCGTTGCCGTCGTCGGGTTCTTCACCAATTCCGCCATTGTCGGATTATACACGCTCTTCGCAAAGGTGTTTCCGACCCATGTCCGGGCAACCGGGACCGGTTTCGCAATCGGTGTCGGCCGTGGCGGCGCCGCGCTGGCGCCGGTATTGGCGGGCTATCTGTTCCTGGCCGGCTATGGATTGCAGACCGTTGCCATATTCATGGGAATGGGCTCGCTGCTCGGGGCGGTGGCGCTGTTGCTCCTCAAGGTGAGGGAAACCGACTAGCTCCCAACCTAGCTCGACTTTAATTCCTCGATCGCCTGCGCCTTGAGCAGATGCTTCTGGACCTTGCCCGAAGCCGTGCGCGGAATTGCGTCGGTTACCACGGCCGTTTTGGGCACCTTGAATTTGGCGAGCTTGGTCAGGCAGTGCTCGATCACCTGGTCGCCGGTGACAGATTGTCCCGGTACCGGGATAATATAGACCCGTCCGACTTCGCCCCAGCGCTCATCCGGTACGCCAACGACCGCGCATTCGCCAACTTCGGTCATTTCGGCAATCGCCGCTTCTACTTCCGCCGGATAGACATTTTCACCGCCGGAAATATACATGTCCTTCTTCCGATCGACGATATAATAGAATCCATCCTCGTCGCAGGTGGCGGCATCGCCGGTCACGAACCAGCCGTCGGGGAAGGCTTTTGCGGTCAACTCCGGCTGATGCCAATATCCGCTCGCGATGCTCGGGCCGCGCAGCCATAATTCTCCGCGCTCTCCGGTTGGCACTTCTTGGCCGTCATCCCCGACAATTTTTGCCTCGATCATCATCAGGGGAAGGCCACAGCTGCCGGCCTTGCTGAGCAGCATGTCCAGATCATGCGGTGGCATGGCGAAATTGGATCCGGTTTCCGACATGCCGAAACCTTCCGATATCCGGACGCCAGCACTGACAAAACGCTCGCTTTGCGCCTTTGGATTGGGCGCGCCGCCAATCGCCCAGGCAACGATATTGTGAAGTTTCGTGGCATCAAATTCGGGCTGATTCCACAAGGTCGCCGCCATTTGCGGAACCGAGAAATAATGCGAGACTTTCCATTCGGGATCGGACAGTCGTGCAAGGGTTTTTTGCGGATCAAAGCCGTGCGAGATAAGCACGGTGCCACCGGCCTGAATCGGCGTTCTGGCTGCTGCGAAAAGCCCGGCGGTATGAAAGAGCGGCATATCGCAAAGGAAGACGCTGCGGCTCGAAACATCATTGCCGTAGATCAGGTTGGAGCAGCCCCAGAAACTGTTGCATTCCGACAGCATGACACCTTTGGGCCGTCCGCTTGTTCCGGATGTATAGAGCAAGGTGGAGACAGATTCGAACGGGCGACGGGCGCTTGCTGGCGGTTTTGCGCCTTGGTTACCCAGTTCCAGCATCTCCTCGATCAGGATAGGCCTTGCGCCGGTTGGCGGTACCATGTCCGGATCATGAAAGACGATTTTTGGTTCTGCATCGGCGGACAGGGCTTCGATTTCCGCGTGGGCCAGCCGCCAGTTGAACGGCACGAAAATCGTTCCGGCACGCGCACAGGCCAGTTGCAGTACCAGCATCTCCGCACAGTTTTTGGCAAGGGTGGCAACGCGCGTTTCGCTCTGTTCGCCAAATTGGTCGACGATCCAGCTGCCCAGCCGGTCAATAACGACATTGAGCTCGGCATAGGTCCACTGGCGGCCGCTCTCGATATCGACAATCGCGAGCGATTCGGGTCGAGAATGCGCATAGGTGCGAACCGGATCAAATAACGTCATATTAGGTCTCCAAAACGTGAAATTGATGATGCGCCGCAAAGCGCTGAATGCGATTGATAGAGCAGGCCATGGTCCATTTCCTGCAAGGCTGATTGTCCGGCCGCCGCGAGATGGCTCGCAATCGGGTCGATAGTTTTTTGACTCTCCAGCCGCGCTCCAATCCAGCCGCAGGCCACATCCGATGCCAGTGCCAGAAAGGCTGTTGCTCCGGCTTCCTGATCGCGCCGTGTCACGCCCGGCGCGCTGAGTGCCAAGGCCACTTCCTCCAACCTGTCCAAAGCCGTTTCCAGCCGGTCGCAGCCGACGGCGTCTTTTCGGGCCGTGGCAATGAAGGCTCGGAAAGCCGCGCCATTTCCCCCGAGCAGGCGGCGGAACAGAAGATCCTGCGCCTGCATGCCCGTTGTCCCCTCGAACAGCGTCAGCACTCTGGCATCACGCAGACATTGTTCCACCGGCCATTCCTTCGTGTAACCGGCGCCGCCGAGGATCTGAATGGCGTCGCTGGCGCAGCTGAAAGCCACTTCTCCGCCCAGTGTCTTGACGATCGGCAGCAGCCATGATGCGAGCGCAGCATGATGATCGCGTGCAACTTGGTCAGGGGATTTTTCCGTCAGATCGAGGGCATTGGCGGTCGCGTGGATCAGCCCTCTCAATGTTTCGATCCGGCCTGCCATTTGCAGCAGCAATCGCTGGATATCGGCATGGTCTTCGATGACGACAGCGATGGTGCCGCTGCCACCTTGCCGCCGTTCGGCCGCATATTGGCGGGCAACGGCATAGGCTCTGGCAGCAATACCGGCCCCTTGGACGGCCGTCGCCAGTCGCATCTGGGCGATCATCACGAACAGCTGCTGCAATCCCCGGCCCGGTTCGCCGAGCAGGAAACCCGTCGCTTCCTCAAAACCGAGCGCGCAGGTTGGCGACAGATGCAGGCCCAGTTTTTCCTCGACCCGGCGGACAGTGATATTGTTCCTGCTGTCGCCAAAACGATCCGGAACCAGAAACAGGCTGATCGCATCGGGATTGCCGTCGACTTCGGTTTTTGCCAGCAGGCAATGACCAATCCGGTCGGTGATGTCCTGATCGCCAAAGCTGATCCAGCATTTTTCTCCGGTCACCAGCCAGTTTCCGTCATCATCCTGTGTGGCGCGCGTGCGGATGCGGCGCACATCGGATCCGGCATCCGGCTCGGAAATGCAGATCGTCGTGGACCACAGGCCCTGCGTCAGCGGATCGACCCATTCCTTCTGGATCGCCGGATCGCCAAACGCCTTGATCAGTCTCAGAGCCGCTCGAATAGGAACGGGCATCATCCCGAAGGCGGGGCAAGCGCTGTCCAGCATTTCCTGCACTGCGCTGGCCAGCGACGAGGGGAGGCCCATACCGCCATCTTCCGGTCTTGCATCGAGCAGCAGCCAGCCGCCTTCGCGGAAAGCGGCCCAGGCCTGCTTGTGTCCGGCAGGCGTCTTGACGCGGCCCTGCTCGAGCCGGCTGCCGACACGGTCCCCGACATGATTGAGGGCGACCAGATGATCGTCGGCAAAGCGGCTGACCGAATGCAATATGTCCGCGACCATCGCTTGATCATGCGCAGCGTCACTGGCCGCTTCAAGCTCGGGCGCGCCATATGCAATGGCGATATGCCTTGCCAATATTTCAGGATTGCTCATGACTTGTCCGTCAAATGTCAGCCCGCTTCGGTCTTCGTCTTGTCATATTCACCAAGGCCCGGCTTGAAGCTCTTGTCATCGAGAAATTGCTTCATGCCTTCATGCCGGCCGTCGGTCTTGTCATGGAAGTTCAACGCTTCCTGCGCGCGGATCAGATAATCTTCGGCATTGTCGAAGGTCATTTCGATGACGCGCTTGACCGCATCCTTCGAAGCCTTGAGCGTATCGAGATTTTTCTTGAGCAGCTTGTTCGCAACTTCGGTAACCCGCGCTTCCAACTGGTCAAGCGGCATGGATTCGTTGACCAGCCCGGCTTCCGCCGCTTCCTGCCCACTCAGATTCTCGCCCATCAACGTATGATACATGGCCTTGCGCAGGGGCATCAGATTGGTAGCCACCTTGGTCGCGCCGCCGCCCGGCAAAATGCCCCAGTTGATTTCGGACAGGCCAAATTGCGCTTCATCCGCACAAAAGGCGAGGTCGCACGCATATAAAGGTCCGTAACCGCCGCCGAAGCACCAGCCATTGACCATGGCAATCGTGGTTTTCTGATACCAGCGCAAACGCTCCCACCATGTATAGGCCTCGCGCTGGCTCTGCCGGATACCGGGAAGGCCTTTTTCCTCGGTTTCGCGGAAATATTCTTTCAGATCCATGCCCGCCGACCAGCTGCTGCCTTCTCCGGTCAGGACGAGGACACCGACATCATCATTGAATTCCAGCTCATCCAGCACCCGCAGCATCTGCCGGTTCAGCTTGGGGCTCATGCAGTTGCGCTTTTCCGGGCGGTTGAATTTCACCCAGGCAATGCCATCCCTGATTTCATAAGCCACGGTATCTTCTTCTTTGCGGTCGGACATGACGACTCCCTGTTGCTGTTTAATTGCTATGATGCATAGCGTTTCACATTGCTATTGCCAATAGCATTTCTTATAGTCGCAAAATGCTGGACCCACTTTCATCATTGCCGGGATATGTCTTGAGCCGAGCTGCCGCTGCTTCTCTTGGCGAATTGAACCGGGGGCTCGCGAAAATAGGCTTGCGACACAGCGATGTCTCGCTGCTGATATTGGTCCAGGCCAATCCCCGGATCACGCAAAGCGATGCCGGCAAATTGCTCGACATACAGCGCGCCAATATGGTGCCGCTGGTCTCCAGGCTGCTGGAGCTTTCCCTGATATCGAAGGAACCTGTCGACGGTCGTTCGCAGGGTCTGCTGCTCACCAGCAAAGGGAAAAAAATATTGAAAGAGGCGCAGGCCGTCGTCGATCATCACGAGGTTAAATTGCTGCTATCGATTCCCGAACGTTTACGGCCTCATCTATTGCCGATATTACACGCACTCTGGGATTCCGGCAGGTCCAAAACCGGCTAAGCCTGTTTTTGGTGGTTGCTTGCAACTAAGCTGTTTATCTTACGGATTATCGTATGTATAACATACAAATATGATCGACTGGTCAGAAGAAGGAAATTAGCAATATGAAGACCCGCGCAGCCGTAGCATTTGAAGCCAAAAAGCCACTCGAGATCGTCGAGCTTGATCTGGAGGGGCCGAAGGCAGGCGAAGTGCTGGTTGAGATCATGGCAACCGGCATTTGTCACACCGACGCCTACACGCTCGATGGTCTCGATAGCGAAGGCAAGTTCCCGAGCGTCCTCGGCCATGAAGGTGCCGGTATCGTCCGCGAAGTGGGTGCCGGTGTGACCTCGGTGGCGCCCGACGATCATGTGATTCCGCTTTACACGCCGGAATGCCGCCAGTGCAAAAGCTGCCTGTCCGGCAAGACCAACCTGTGCACCGCGATCCGCGCGACCCAGGGGCAGGGGCTGATGCCAGACGGCACCAGCCGCATGTCCTACAAAGGCGAAGCAATTTATCATTATATGGGCTGCTCGACCTTCTCCAATTTCATCGTCCTGCCGGAAATTGCGGTTGCGAAAATCCGCACCGACGCGCCCTTCAATACCAGCTGCTACATCGGCTGCGGCGTCACCACCGGTGTCGGCGCAGTGGTCAACACGGCAAAGGTGGAGCCCGGCGCCAATGTCATCGTCTTCGGACTCGGCGGCATTGGTCTGAACGTGCTGCAGGGCGCGCGGATGGTTGGTGCTGACAAGATTATCGGCGTCGACATCAACGACGACCGCGAAGAATGGGGCAAGAAATTTGGCATGACCCACTTCGTCAACCCGACCAAGATCAAGGGCGATATTGTCGAGCATCTGGTGGCGCTGACCGACGGCGGCGCGGACTATACGTTTGATTGCACCGGCAATACCGATGTCATGCGTCAGGCGCTGGAAGCCTGCCATCGCGGCTGGGGTGAAAGCATCATCATCGGTGTGGCCGAAGCCGGCAAGGAAATCTCGACGCGACCATTTCAGCTGGTTACCGGACGGGTCTGGAAGGGCACGGCCTTCGGCGGTGCCCGCGGCCGGACCGATGTGCCGAAAATTGTCGACTGGTATGTGAATGGCAAGATCGAGATTGATCCGATGATCACCCACACGCTGTCGCTGGAAGAGATTAACAAAGGCTTTGACCTGATGCACGCCGGCGAAAGCATCCGCAGCGTCGTGGTCTTCTGATGGACACCGTTTCCGCCAACAGAAGTTTTGCCGGAACGCAGGGGGTCTATTCCCATGCGTCCGTCGAAACGGGCACCGAGATGACCTTCGCGGTCTATGTTCCCGATCATGAGCAAGGCGCAAAGTTGCCGGTGGTCTGGTATCTGTCCGGCCTGACCTGCACCCATGCCAATGTCATGGAAAAGGGCGAATATCGGAGAGCCGCCAGCGAACTGGGCCTGATCATCGTCGCACCCGATACGTCGCCGCGCGGCGAAGGCGTGCCCGATGTCGATTCCTATGACATGGGGCAGGGCGCCGGCTTTTATGTCGACGCCACCGAAGAGCCATGGGCCAAGCATTTTCGCATGCGCAGCTATATCGAGAAGGAACTGCCCGCCTTGATCGCCAGGGAATTTCCGGTCGATATGAGCAGGCAGGCGATATTCGGGCACAGCATGGGCGGCCATGGCGCGCTGACCATCGCGCTGCGCAATCCCGACCGCTATAAAAGTGTTTCCGCTTTCTCACCGATCGTCTCGCCGCTCAACTGCCCCTGGGGTGAAAAGGCGCTGGGCGGCTATATCGGCAGCGATCGGACGGCGTGGCAGGAATATGACGCCTGCGCGCTGATCGAGGATGGGGCGCGCGTCGCCGACATATTGGTCGATCAGGGAACCGCCGACAATTTCCTCGAGGAACAGCTGAAACCGGAATTGCTGGCGGATGCCTGCGACAAGGCCGGAATAAAGCTCAGCCTGAATATGCGCGAAGGCTATGATCACAGCTATTATTTCATCTCCACATATATGGCCGACCATTTGCGCTGGCATGCCGAACGGCTGTGATGGACAAAACGGCACGCCTTGATGAAATTGTCGCGGCCCATGCCGGACGCGATGGGCCGTTGCTGCCGATATTGAATGACATTCAGGCAGAATTTGGCTGCGTTGATGAAGCCGCAAAACGGCATCTCGCTGCCGCGCTGAATTTGAGCCGGGCAGAAGTCCACGGCGTCGTCAGCTTCTATCATGACTTTAAATCTGTGCCTTCGAAACTGCCGGTTCTGAAACTATGCCGCGCCGAAGCCTGTCAGGCGCGCGGCGGCGAAGCTTTGGCTGCAGATATTGCCGCTGCAGCGAAAGAAAAATGCGAAATCGAGGCCGTTTACTGTCTTGGCCTGTGCAGCGTTGGCCCCAATGCGATGATCGGACAGGATGTGCACGCAAGACTCGATGTCCAAAAACTCACGCGCCTGATTGAAAGCCTGTGACTTTGCGCATTGCCATATCCGACGATGCGCTGGCACTGGCCTGTGGCGCTGATGCGGTGGCTGAAGCGATTGCGAAGGCCGCGCCCGATGCAGAGATTATGCGCGTTTCGAGCTGGGGCATGTCCTGGCTAGAGCCGCTGGTTGAAGTCGACGGTATTGGCTATGGACCGGCGACAGTGAGCGATGTTGCAGCGATATTGGACGGATCATCCAGTCTCAATATCGGCAAGATTGCGGACTATCCCTTCATCGCCAGACAGCAGCGCCTGACCTTCGCGCGGGCCGGCATAACGCAGCCGCTTGATCTGGAAGATTATCAGGCGACAGGCGGCTGGCTCGGTCTGGCACAAGCGCGCGAAATTGGTCCGGATGCCATCATCGAAACCGTCACCGGGTCCGGCCTTCGCGGTCGCGGCGGTGCTGGCTTCCCGGCCGGGATCAAGTGGAAGACCGTCGCCGGCGCTGATGGGCCTCAAAAATATATCGTCTGCAATGCGGACGAAGGCGACAGCGGAACGTTTGCCGACCGGATGCTGATGGAAGGCGATCCCTATTGCCTGATCGAAGGCATGGCGATTGCCGGCCTCGCCGTCGGCGCCGACAAGGGCTTTATCTATGCCCGCAGCGAATATCCGCATGCGATTGCCAAGCTGAACGCCGCGATTCTGGTCAGCGCGCATATCGTCGCGCCCTTTGAGATCGAGGTCCGGGTGGGCGCGGGCGCCTATGTCTGCGGCGAGGAAACATCCTTGCTCGAGAGTCTCGAGGGCAAGCGTGGCGAGGTGAGGGCAAAGCCGCCACTACCGGCTCTGGAAGGGCTGTTCGGCATGCCGACGGTCGTCAACAATGTTCTGACCCTCGCGGCCGTGCCCTATATACTGGCCAATGGTGCCAAGGCCTATGCCGATTACGGCATGGGCCGTTCGCGCGGCACCATGCCGATCCAGCTGGCGGGGAACATCAAACATGGCGGCCTGTTCGAGACCGCCTTCGGGATTACGCTCGGCGAACTGGTCAATGACATTGGCTGCGGCACCGAAAGCGGCCGGCCGGTCAAAGCCGTGCAGGTGGGCGGTCCGCTCGGCGCCTATCACCCGGCCAGCGATTTTCATCTGCCCTTTGACTATGAAGCCTTCACGGCAGCGGACGGACTGATTGGCCATGGCGGCATTGTCGTTTTTGACGAGAGTGTCGACATGTTGTCCCAGGCCCGTTTCGCAATGGAATTTTGCGCCGTCGAAAGCTGCGGCAAATGTACGCCCTGCCGACTGGGGTCGGTGCGCGGGATGGAAGTGCTGGACCGGATCAAGGCGGGCGGACGCGCGACGGCGGACCCGATCGAGAGCCTGCCGCAAATGCACAATGCTCCGAAACAGGGACGCAGCGTGGACGAGGAACTGTCGCTCGTTACCGATCTTTGCGAGACGATGAAATTCGGATCCCTGTGCGCGCTCGGCGGTTTCACGCCCTATCCGGTGATGAGCGCCATAAAACATTGGCCCGAGGATTTCGGAAAAGCCGCAGATATGGTAAAGGACAAGTCATGACCTATCAGCCGCAAAAGGATTTTGGCACACCCGCCTCTAAGGCCAGCGATATGGTAACGCTATCAATCGATGGCCGCGACGTCAGCGTTCCCGCCGGCACCAGCGTGATGCGCGCGGCAGCGGAAATCGACAATAATATCCCCAAGCTCTGCGCCACCGACAATGTCAAAAGTTTCGGCTCCTGCCGCCTCTGCCTGATCGAGATCGAAGGCCGCAGGGGCACCCCGGCAAGCTGCACCACGCCAGCCGAAGACGGCATGGTCGTCAGGACCCAGACGCCGCATCTGCAGAAATTGCGCAAGGGCGTGATGGAGCTTTATATTTCCGATCACCCGCTCGATTGTCTGACCTGCAGTGCCAATAATGATTGCGAGTTGCAGGATCAGGCCGCCAATGTCGGCCTCCGCGATGTCCGCTATGGCTATGAAGGCGCCAGCCATCTCGGCGAGGCGAAAGACACGTCCAACCCCTATTTCGACTTTGATCCATCCAAATGCATCGCCTGTTCGCGCTGCGTGCGGGCCTGCGATGAAGTGCAGGGGACATTTGCGCTGACCATGGACGGTCGAGGCTTTGCGTCAAAAATCTCGGCTGGTCTGCCCACCGACGATTTCCTGTCGAGCGAGTGCGTCTCCTGCGGTGCCTGTGTCGAAGCCTGCCCGACGGCAACGCTGCAGGAAAAGACGATGACCGAAATCGGCAAGCCCGACCGGACCGAGATCACCACCTGTGCCTATTGCGGCGTCGGTTGCACCTTCCGCGCCGAAATGCGCGGCGAACAGCTGGTCCGCATGGTGCCGTGGAAAGACGGCAAGGCCAATCGCGGCCACAGCTGCGTCAAGGGACGCTTCGCCTGGGGCTATGCCAATCATCAGGACCGGATCACCAGGCCGATGATCCGCGAAAGCATCGATCAGCCCTGGCGGGAAGTCAGCTGGGAAGAAGCTGTGGGTCATGCCGCCAGCGAGATCAAACGTATCCAGAAAAAATATGGCCGGCTCAGCGTCGGCGGGATTACTTCGTCGCGCTGCACCAACGAAGAAACATTTTTGGTGCAAAAGCTGATCCGCGCCGGTTTCGGCAATAACAATGTCGATACCTGCGCCCGCGTCTGTCACTCGCCAACCGGCTACGGGCTGAAAACCACATTCGGCACCAGCGCCGGCACCCAGGATTTCGACAGCGTCGAGCATAGCGATGTCATCCTGGTAATCGGCGCCAATCCGACCGATGCCCACCCGGTCTTTGGCAGCCGGATGAAGCAACGCTTGCGCGGCATTGACGGCAGACCGCCGGCGCAACTGATCGTCATTGATCCACGCCGGATCGATCTGGTCAAATCCCCGCATATCGAGGCGGCGCACCATCTGCCGCTGCAGCCCGGCACCAATGTCGCCGTATTGACCGCAATGGCCCATGTCATCGTCACCGAAGGTCTGGCTGACGAGGCCTTCATTCGCGAGCGCTGCGACTGGGACGAATATGCCGAATGGGCCGCCTTTGTTTCCGATGAGCGCCACGCGCCGGAAGTGTTGGAGCCGGTAACCCGCGTGCCGTCCGAAGAACTTCGCGCCGCCGCGCGGCTGTTCGCAACCGGCGGCAATGGCGCAATCTATTACGGGCTGGGCGTGACCGAGCACAGCCAGGGCAGTTCCACCGTGATGGCGATCGCCAATCTGGCGATGGCGACCGGCAATATCGGCCGGCCCGGCGTCGGCGTAAATCCCTTGCGCGGCCAAAATAATGTCCAGGGCGCCTGCGACATGGGCAGCTTCCCGCACGAATTATCCGGCTATCGCCATGTTTCTGATGCGGCCACCCGCGCCTTGTTCGAAGCCGATTGGGGCGTGCCGATCGATTCAGAACCCGGTCTGCGCATTCCCAATATGCTCGATGCCGCCGTCGATGGCGAATTCAAGGCGCTATATGTCCAGGGCGAGGATATCTTGCAATCCGATCCCAATACCAAACATGTCTCCGCTGGTCTGGCGGCGATGGAATGCGTGATCGTCCACGACCTGTTCCTCAACGAAACCGCGAATTACGCGCATGTCTTCCTGCCCGGCTCGACCTTTCTCGAGAAAAACGGCACGTTCACCAATGCCGAGCGCCGGATCCAGCTGGTCAACAAGGTGATGACGCCGGTCAATGGCATGGAGGACTGGGAAGTCACCCAGGCTCTGGCCAATGCGATGGGGCTGGACTGGAACTATTCCCACCCGTCCGAGATCATGGACGAGATCGCGCGCCTGACCCCGACTTTTGCCGGTGTGAATTTCGATCGTCTGAAAGCAGAAGGCTCGCTGCAATGGCCGGTCAATGAAGCCGCGCCCGACGGCTCGCCGATCATGCATGTCGACGGCTTTGTCCGCGGCAAGGGGCAATTTGTGGTTACGGACTATGTGCCGACCGACGAGAAGACCGGTCCGCGCTTTCCGCTGCTGCTGACGACGGGCCGGATATTGTCGCACTATAATGTCGGCGCGCAGACAAGGCGCACCGCCAATGACGCCTGGCATCCGGAAGACCTGCTGGAAATGCACCCGACCGACGCGGAAAATCGCGGGCTGAAAAGCGGCGACTGGACCAGATTGTCGAGCCGCTCCGGAGAGACCACCTTGCGCCTGGCCGTGACCGAGCGGGTCGCCCCGGGCGTCGTCTATACAACCTTCCACCACCCCGCGACCCAGGCCAATGTCGTGACCACCGACTATAGCGACTGGGCGACAAACTGCCCGGAATATAAAGTCACCGCCGTGCAGGTAGGCGCTTCCAACGGGCCGACCGACTGGCAGGAAGATTATGAAGAGCTGTCGGAACAGTCGCGGCGCATAGAAACAGTCGTGGCAGCGGAATGAACACACTCGATCATCTGGTCTATATGGCCAACCAGATTGCCCGCAATTTCGGCACATTGGACCGCGATGCCGCTGCTGAAGCGACAGCCGA
Organism: Sphingorhabdus sp. M41; assembly: GCF_001586275.1. NCBI lineage: Bacteria > Pseudomonadati > Pseudomonadota > Alphaproteobacteria > Sphingomonadales > Sphingorhabdaceae > Sphingorhabdus > Sphingorhabdus sp. M41. The sequence goes on from NZ_CP014545.1 coordinate 997,407, forward strand.
GCATATCCTGCTCTTTTGGGCCCCGCGGATGAAGAACCGGATCATTGCCCATGTTGCCGAAGGGGCAGCAAATGACCTGTCCGAAGTCGCCGCTCTTGCTGTCGGCATGGTGACCAAGAAGGCGCAGCCGGTTGCCGCTGATCCCGTCGCCACCGGGGCCTAGATGGACAGCTATCAGGCCACGGTCATTCGCCCCGGCAATGCCGCCCCGGAAAAAGAGTCCCGACAGGTCGCCATCGAAGCACCGGTCTCGATCGAGTTTAACGGTATCGGCTATGCTGTAATGATGGCGACGCCCTCAGATCTGGAAGATTTTGCCACCGGATTTGCCATATCCGAAAGGCTGGTCGAGCGGGCCGATCAACTGGGCGTGATCGACGTGCATCGCCATGAAAACGGCTGGATCATCCGGGCCAATGTCGCGTCGGAAAAGGCCGATACGATCTTCGAACGGGCGCGCACCCGCGTTGCCGAAAGCAGCTGCGGGCTCTGCGGTCTGGAAAATCTGGAACTGGTCGCCCAGCCGCTGCCAAAGGTCAGCGCGCACCAACCGGTCCACAAAGACCATATCTTTGCCGCGCTAGCCGCCTTGCATGACCATCAGCCCCTGAACAAGGCCACCGGCGGAGTCCATGCGGCGGCATGGGTCGACGAGACGGGCGCCATTGCCAGCGTCCGCGAAGATGTCGGTCGCCACAACGCGCTCGACAAGCTGATCGGTGCAATGGCCAGGGAAAACAGACCGCTAGCAACCGGTTTCGTCCTGACAACATCCCGCTGCAGCTACGAGATTGTCGAGAAATCGGTGATCGCAGGAGCCACAACGTTGGTCACGATCTCGGTACCCACCAGCATCGCAATCGAACGCGCGCGATCCTGCGGCCTGACGCTGATATCGCTGGCCCGCGATGACAGTTATCTCGACTATAGTGGTGGCTGAGGTTTAACTGGCATTGGCTTGGAATTGCGTCATCACACGGCAATCCTAGGGGTCATTGCACCCGTCACTTCATTATCAATCAACATTTTTAGATAGATATTATCTATCAAAAATTCCATAGTCATTCGATTTGATCAATGTCTCTAGCCAGTGCATATCGGCTTGGCAACAAAAGGAGGCAAGCGATGAAAAATTACCTGAATGAACTCGTCAGACGCCATCGAAGGCTGAACCGCCAGATCGACAACCGCAAAGCGGCCGGTTGGCAAGTTGACATGAAGCAACTCAAACGCCTGCGGTTGCGGATCAAGGATGAAATCCAGGTCATTCGCAAGCGTCTGCGACAATCACCCTCATAAAGCCGACAAAATTGAACCGGACGGCGCGCACCTCCCCCGAGCCATATGCGCCGTCCAAATCGCCTTGAAATGGCCCGATATCCAGGCCAGCTGGCTTTAATCAAAGGAATGAATGCAATGCATATCGCACCAACTATGAACTGCCCGCTTTGCTCGGTTGCATTGGTCATCAGTGAACGCCAGAGCATCGAGATTGATTATTGCCCGCAGTGCCGCGGCGTTTGGCTTGATCGCGGCGAACTCGACAAGTTGATTGAACGCTCCGCCCCGCCGGTACCGCAATTCGAGGAGCGACGGCCTGCTGGCAAGGACTATGGCGACAATCGAGGCCATGTTGATGACCATGATCGCGGATATAAAAAGAAACGCCGGAAATCCTTCCTGGAGGAGCTGTTCGACTAGGGACTATATTGTCTTCCCCGGTTTCTCGAGAGAATGAGATGACGACGATGTTTCGCGTTCGTACTTCCAGGAAAAATATATGATTGAATCTATAATCTATCTGACGCTGGGCCTGGTGGCGCTGCTGGTGGGCGGCGAGGTGCTTGTGCGCGGCGCTGTCCGGTTGGCTTCGCGCGCCGGAGTGACGCCGCTTATCGTCGGTCTTGTGATCGTCGGTTTCGGGACATCCATGCCGGAATTGGTCACCAGTGTCGAAGCGGCGTTGCTGGATGCTCCGGGAATCGCATGGGGCAATATCGTCGGTTCCAATATTGCCAACGGCTTGCTGATATTGGGCGTCGCCGCGCTTGCTTCACCCATCATCATCACCAATGCCAATTATTTGCGCGACCCGGTGATCATGATCGCTGCCTCATTCGGCCTGATTGCGGTTGCCATGACCGGGCTCGGTCATGGACTCGTCGGCATAGCCATGGCCGGATTGCTTGCCGCCTATATCACCTATTGCTACCGGCAGGAGAAAGTTGCTGTCCTTCAAATCGCTGCTGATCATGATCCGACATTCCACAATGCGCCGCATGACAAGGCGGCGGCGCTGGAACTGGCTGATCCCTTGCTGCCTCATCCGCTATCGCAGGGCGCCGTCAATGGCTGGCTCAAACCGATCGTCCTGACACTCGCAGGGCTTGCCATTCTCATCATCGGCGGACGGATGCTGGTGTCAGGGGCGATAGACCTGGCACGCATGGCGAATCTGTCGGAAACACTGATTGGGCTGACGATCGTCGCCGTCGGTACGTCGCTGCCGGAACTGGTGACTTCCGTGATCGCAGCTATCCGAAAACAGTCGGAAATCGCCTTTGGCAATGTGATCGGTTCAAACATCTATAATATTCTCGGGATCGGCGGTGTCACAATGATGTTTGCACCAAGCGGCGTTCCGAATGACCTGATCAGCCGCGACTTGCCGATCATGCTGGCAAGCAGCATTTTGATCATTCTTATCTTGATGAAATGGCGCAGATTTGGACGGATCAGCGGCGCATTGCTGGTTAGCGGCTACTTTTTCTATCTCGGTTTTCTGATATATGGAAGCTTGGACGTTGCATAAGCGGAAATCGACGGTGCGGTCTTCCCAGCGATTATCCCACTCGGACGGCAAGGGACAGTGACCAACAATGACTTTTGCAGATATTCTGGTCCGGCTTCTCGATTTTTCGATAATCGGTTTTGCTCTGGCATCGGGCTGGCTTTGGCTGGCCGCCAGCCGCCGCCGACTGCGGCGCGTGAGCAAGCATGAAACGCTCGATGCCGCCGATTATAACCGGATTATAACGGCGCTCAATCGCACCCAAATCCTCAATTCCCGTGCAGCGCTGGCTACGGCATTGGCCGCGTTTATGGCTGCGCTGCGCATCATTTGCTACGAGATTTTCGGGACCTGAATTGCCGTAAAGCGAGATGAAATTGACAACCAGTGCGCTGTCACCGAAATTCGCGTAATGGCTCAAAGGCGCACAGCCCCTTCTGGAGATTTGATCATGACCACAGCATCGCGACCGCCTTCAATCGGCAAAGCCGAACGCGAACAGCGGCTGGACCAGCTGCGCAAAGCGATGTCGGCAAGCGGCGTTGATGCGATCATCATCACGCCGGGCAGCAATATGCGCTATTTTTTCGCCGAGGCTTTTTATGAAAGCGAACGCTTCGTTGGCGTGCTGATCACGGCAGACAGCAATATCTTCATTTGCCCGAAATTCGAGGAATCCGCGATCCGTGCCAAATTCCCGATGGCCGCGGAAATGGCCTTCTGGGAGGAGCATGAAAGCCCCTTTGCGTTGATTGCTTCTCTATTGGCGGATCACGACTGCCAGCGATGCGCGCTTGACCCGGAATGTTCCTATGGCCTGGCCGCGCGCCTGATCGAAGCGCTGGCACAGCTCGAAAAGCCGGTGCTCCACGGCTCCGCCGCCCCGATCATCGCGCCATTGCGCGCGAGAAAATCACAGGCTGAAATCGATCTGATGATCGCAGCCATGCAGCTAACGCTCTCTGTCCATCAAACGGTGTTCGAATGGATCAAGCCGGGCATGAAGGCCAGCGCCGTGATCGCCGAAATCGACCGTCTGCACCGCGCCGGTGGCGCCGATGGCGGCAACAGCTTTTGCGCCGTCCAGTTCGGCGAAGCGACCTCCCATCCGCACGGCGTCCCGGGCGACCCGGCGCTGAAGGAGGGCGAGCTGATCCTGATCGACACCGGCTGCACCATCGACGGCTATAATAGCGACATCACCCGCACCTATGCCCTGTCGAAACTGGACAGCGAGATCGAGAGATTGTGGCGGGTCGAAAAACAGGCCCAGCAAGCCGCTTTCGACCGCGCCGCCATCGGCACAGCCTGCGAAGACGTCGACAAGGCCGCTCGCGATGTACTGATCAGCCACGGCCTCGGCCCCGACTATGACCTGCCAGGCCTTCCCCACCGCACCGGCCACGGCATCGGGCTCGACATCCATGAAGGCCCCTATCTGGTCAAGGGTGACCAGACGCCGCTGGCGGCCGGCATGTGTTTCTCCAACGAACCGATGATCGTGGTGCCCGGCGCATATGGCATCCGGCTGGAAGACCATTTCTATATGACGGCGTCGAGGGCGGAGTGGTTTACTGAGCCGCAAGCAGATCTTTACCGGCCGTTTGGGTAGAGTCGAATGGGAATGACCCGCGCTTTTTTAAGTCGCGGTAGCTGCGACCAAATTACTTAAAAATATCGGAACTCTCAACGATGCGCTATTTTCTTGATACGGAATTCAACGGCTTTTGCGGAGACCTGATCTCGATCGCCCTGGTTCCCGAAGATGACGGCCACGCGCCCTTTTACGCGGCAATCACATGCCAGGACCCTACGCCATGGGTTGCCGAGCATATCATTCCGGTACTGGATGTGGAGCCAGAGACGCGCAGCCACGTTGCTGGCCAGTACGCCGAATATCTGAACGACGATCCCGAACCTGTGCTGGTTGCAGACTGGCCGGAAGACATTGCCCACGCGGCGCGCATGCTGGTCATTGGCCCGGGCCTTATGAAACCGGTGCGCAATATTCGGTTTGATCTGGTCGATGCCGCGCTCGTAAGCTCGGGTGCGGGCAGTGCCGTTCCGCATAATGCCTATCATGATGCACTCCGGCTTCGCGCCGACGTGCTTGCCTATGAAAAACGATTGGCAACGTAGACATCGCGAGAAACCCTGTCCTACTCCCCACTTAATCGTTTATTGTATGGCCCGCTCCCGCGAAGGGCGCGGGGCAGGTTCTTTGACAATCTGGATATAATCACGGCACCGCCTGCTGTCCGGATGCTTCTACTGGACCGTTTGGAGTTGCAATCTCAAAGATTACACTAGACGCCAGACTCGCGGCACATAAAGACAGGAAATCTGCGGCTTCGGAGCAAAGGTCACAGAAAACAAAACCGAGCTTCTGTGTCTAGTTCGCCGGGAGTTGCAGCAATGGCCGGGTTCGCACGTTGGCGCAAAGCCACACAAGCTTGAAGAGAGCGCGCAATCGCTTTGCGTCTTCGAGGCTTCGCGCGAGTCAGATCGGTCTGATCGCTAAAAACGGGAACGCGATAACCGCTCATTGGCCCGAACTTTGACGAACTTTGACGAACTTTGAGATCGACAGAGCCGGTCATTTAGGGAGCTTTGCTGCGGATATCGGCAATCCCGGCATGTGCGCTCGGGCGTTTCTCGGTCGCTCGTCCATCAGGCGCTACATGAGCCTGAAAAACTGGTCGGGACGAGAGGATTCGAACCTCCGACCCCCACACCCCCAGTGTGATGCGCTACCAGGCTGCGCTACGTCCCGACCGAGGCTGCGCATATATGGAGGTCGGTGGGGCTTGGCAAGTCGTTTGCGTCATGCTTGCAACCTTTCCCCAATACGGATTTCGTTGCACCTGTGACAAGCGCGTGATAGGCGCGCGCATCATCTGGGTTGGCTGTTTGAGGGCTTGAAACACGGACCCGGGCACCACACATAAAAAATTGCAATAATCGGGACGATTTCATGACAACAATTTCTATTTTATCTTCAGCAGCTGGCGCTGGTGGCGCCGGGGGCTTTCTGATCTCGGTCATGCCACTGGTGCTGATCTTCGCGGTTTTCTATTTCCTACTCATTCGTCCTCAGCAAAAGAAGATGAAGGAACATCAGGCAAAGGTCGGTTCGGTCAAGAAGAATGACGAAGTCGTGACCGGCGGCGGACTGGTGGGCAAAGCGGTCAAGGTTGACGACGAATATGTAGAAATCGAGATTGCCAACGGTGTCCGCGTCAAAGCGGTCAAGGCAACCCTGACCGATGTCATGCCGCGCGGCGGAGCCAAACCAGCGAACGACTGAACGCGGTGATATAGAAAGTTAGTTTCAATGCTCGATTTCCCGCGCTGGAAAGTCATTTCCATCTCTCTGTTGCTGGCCTTTGGCGTGCTGATGTCCATACCCAGCCTGATTGGCGAGAGCGGTCAAAAATATTGGCCGAGCTTTTTACCGAATGAAACCATCAATCTGGGGCTCGATCTGCAGGGCGGCAGTCATATCCTGCTCGAGGCGGATCCGGCTGATGTCGCGACCATGCGGCTCGAAACGATGGAAGAATCGGTGCGCGCGGAAATGCGCCGCGCCAATCCGCGGATCGGCATTGGCGATATTTCCCGCAAAAACGGCGTGTTGAGCTTCATGGTGCGCGACAGCACCCAGGTTGATGCCGCGCGCGAAGTAATCCTGCCGCTTACCAGCGGCGCCGGCCTTACCGGCCAGCGCGACTGGGATATCGAAGTGCGCGACGATACGCGCTTTGTTTTGACTCCGACCGCAGCGGGCCTGGAAAATGCCGTCGAAAATGCCATGGAAACGGCAACCGATGTTATCCGCCGCCGTATCGATGAAATGGGTACGCGCGAGCCGACTATTTTGCGGCAGGGCGACAACCGGATCGTGGTGCAGGTTCCTGGTCTGGATGACCCCGAAGCGCTGAAGGCTTTGCTCGGGCAGACCGCGAAGCTGGAATTCAAACTGGTCGATTTCGAAGCCGATCCCAATGCCGTAGCCGCAGGCCGGGCACCGGTCGGCAGCCAGATTTTCCCTTATCCCGACAATCCGGCCGGATTGCCGAATATTGCGGTCAAGCGCCTCGGCGGGATCAGCGGTGACAAGCTGACCGATGCCGGGCAGGGCTTTGACCAGCAAACCAACGCAGCAGTGGTCAATATCACCTTCGACAGCGAAGGTGGTTCGAAATTTGCCCGTCTGACCCAGAACAACGTCGGTCGGCCATTCGCGATCATTCTTGATGGGCAGGTGCTTTCGGCTCCCAATATCAATGAGCCGATCCTCGGTGGCTCGGCTCAGATTTCCGGTAATTTCTCGGTAGAAAGCGCCAACCAGCTGGCGATCGCCTTGCGCTCCGGTGCATTGCCGGTGGAACTGAAAATCGTCGAGGAACGCACCGTCGGTCCCGATCTTGGCAAGGATTCGATCGACAAGGGCATGATTGCCGCGATCATCGCTACCGTTGCCGTGCTGACTTTCATGGTTGTCACATACGGACGCTTCGGCATGTACGCCAATATTGCGCTGGCCCTGAACCTGTTCATCATTGTCGGGGTCATGGCGATGTTTAACGCCACGCTGACGCTGCCAGGGATCGCGGGCTTTGTTCTGACTGTCGGCTCTGCCGTCGATGCCAATGTGCTGATCAACGAGCGAATACGCGAAGAGCGCAGGCGAGGGCGAAGGGTCATTCAGGCGATTGAGGTCGGTTACAAGGAAGCATCAAGGGCGATCATGGACGCCAATGTAACCAATATCATCGCCGGTGTGCTGCTGTTCATGTTCGGCTCCGGACCGGTCAAAGGCTTCGCGGTCGTGCTGATGATCGGCATCGCATCATCCGTCTTTACCGCCGTGGTCGTAACCCGGATGTTTGTAGCGCTCTGGGCAAGAAGAGCCCGTCCGCAGGAGTTGGTGATATGAGACTGATCAAACTTGTTCCCGACGATACCAACATCAGCTTTCTGAAATGGCGCAATATTGCCATGGCTTTCAGCATATTGACGATCATCGCGTCAATCGGGCTGGTTGCTGCCAAGGGTCTGAATTTTGGTGTTGATTTTATCGGTGGCCAGATGATTCAGGCGACCTTTACCGAAACCGAAACGGCGCCGATTTCCGAGTTGCGCGACAGTATTGGCGGGCTCGGCTATGGCGAAGCAACGATCCAGCGATTTGGCGATGCCAACGAAGTGTCGATCCGGATGCGGCTGCCGACCGAAGCGGAGTCGCGACCCGAAGCGGCCAATGAAATGACCGAAAAGATCGTTTCAACGATCAGGACCGATCATCCCGATGTCCGCATCGACGGTGTGGAGTCGGTGTCCGGCAAGGTCTCGTCGGAACTGTTCGAAACCGGTGCCTATTCGCTGCTGTTCGCGATGATCGCGATTTCCATCTATATCTGGATCCGTTTCGAGTGGCAGTTCGGTGTCGGTGCCCTGTTCGCGCTGGTGCACGACGTCGCGCTGACATTCGGGCTGTTCGCGCTGACCCAGATGGAGTTCAATCTCAATATCGTCGCGGCTTTGCTGACCATCATCGGCTATTCACTCAATGACACGATCGTCGTGTTCGACCGTATTCGCGAGAATCTGAAGAAATATCGCAAGATGGATATCATCGCCTTGCTCGACCTCTCGGTGAACGAGACTCTGGCGCGGACGGTGATGACCAGCTTGACCATGTTGATCGCGCTGGGTGCCCTGATCCTCTGGGGTCCGGATGTGATTTTCGGTTTCTCCGTAGCGATGTTCTTCGGCGTATTTGTCGGAACCTATAGTTCGGTCTACATGGCGGCTCCGATCCTGATCTGGCTCAAGGTCGGCCCGGACACATTTGTCCCCGCCGAATCCGACAACCAGAGTGCGGAGAAGGTCGGCGGGCCGGAGCAGATTGGCTGACCCTTGGTAGAATTACGCAAGGATGTCGAGTTTGCGGGTCCGGTCATTACCGGCTTCACCGCCAGTGGCTTCAAGAGCGGCGACCAGCGGTTCGAACAGGGCCTGCTGATTTCGCCTGAACAGGTAATTGCCTGGGACGGATTGGCTGTCGACAGCCTCGATCTTGGTGCGATATTGTCGGGCCTGAACCTGTCTCCCAGGCCGGAATTCCTTCTGCTCGGCAGCGGGCCTTCGATGCAGCAGCCACCAGCGGCTTTCCGGCGGGAAGTGGAAGCGGCCGGCATGGGTCTGGAAGTCATGGACAGCCGCGCTGCGGCGCGGACATGGGGCGTGCTAAGGGCAGAAGAACGCTGGATTATCGGCGCCTTTCTGCCGCTAGCCTAACGCTTTTTGGCGGCCTGCTGCAATATTGCCAGCAGCTGATCGCCATTATTCTGCCAGCTGAACTTGCTGACCGATGATCGCACCGTTTCCTGTGTTGGTGGTTCTGAGAGGATGGCCTGCGCTGCCTCAACTATCGCTTCGACAGTCGAGTCAACGATCCGCCCTGCATCTGTGCTGCTCACCAATTCCCGTGCGCCACCAGCCCCGCTGATAATCACCGGCGTGCCACAGGAGAGGGCCTCGACCCAGGCATTGGCCAGGCCTTCGGATTTCGACACGAGAATGGCGATATCGGCCGCGGCAGTCAGCTGTGGAAGTTGATGATGCGGTACGCTGCCGAGAAAACGGACGCGACCGGCCACGCCAAGTTGATCAGCGAGAGCACGGTAAGTCTGTTCTTCCTCACCCGATCCGGCGATCAGCAACTCGGCGTCAGGTATATGGGCCAGGGCGCGGATCACCAGATCCTGGTTCTTGCGCTTGATCAGCGCGCCGGTGGTGATGAACAGCGGTCCGCTGACACCCAGTGCCTGCTTTGCCGCTGTCCGATCGACAGGTACAAACTTCTCCTGATCCAGCCCGGTATAATGAACCGAAATCTTGCTTCCATCCATTCCAAGCTCGAGCATGTCCTGCTTCAGCGCTTCGGACACCGCCAGCAAGGCGCTGGCCTTCTCCGCTGCCATAAGGATCTGGGAGAGGCATTTCGGATCAACGCCCCAATGATGGATGTCCGCGCCACGCGCCTTGATCGTGAAGGGGATACCGAGCGCAGCGGCCAGCGCCATCGCAGCCGGCCCATCGGGATAGAAAAACTCGGCGTCGATGACGTCGAACGGCGATGCTTCGTGCAGTTCTTTCACCAGGGGCAGGATTGCATCAGCGATCCGGCGCGGATTGCCGGCACCACCGATCTTCGGGATCAGCCTGAACCGGGGCCGGTGCACATCGAGGTCGCGCCACTCTTCATGTTCGGCCAGCGTTTTCAGCTCCCGATATTGCGCCAGCTTGCTCAATGGCCATGGCGGTATCCCGACGGGACTAATGACCGTTACGCTGGTTTCGGGGCGGCTTGCCAGTTGGCCGGTCTGCCGCTCGACGAATATGCCGAAATTGGGCGCTGAAGCATTGGGGAATAATGTCGACAAGGTCAGGATGTGCAGCGGCTTGGTCATGGCAGTTGTCCTGGCATCGGGTCCCTAAAGCTCCCTTACCAGTCGCACCGCGACGCCGATCCACTCGGGGTCGCTGACAATCTTTTGCCGCGCGCCGCTGCCGAGCGGGAGTATCTGCAGCTTGTTGTCATCGCGCCCGATCAGGCGACCAAATAGATAGCGTCCGGCGGGGCGAGGGACCAGCACGTCACGGTTGAGCGCGCCGCTAAATTGGTCTGCAGTACGCCGTGACAGCCAGACATCGTCTCCCGCGCGATAGTCGCCGATGCTGCTTTTGACTCGCAGCGCAACCATGGCGGGTTCGATGGCGGGTTGATAAATATGCTCGACCTTGGCCAGCGCATGAGCGCCCTTGTGGTCGAGTATCGCGGCCACCGGCAGTTCTTCCCGATCGGGCAAAGACAACAGCGCGGCGCTGTCCACGCCCAGAGCGTCGGCAATCCGGTTCAGCCAGTCCAGCGACAAGGTCCGCGTGCCGGTCTCAAGCCGCCCGATGGTTTGCGCGGTTGTCGGCGGTTCGCACCGCCCGGCAACATCGTCCAGCGTCAATCCCTTGGCCTTGCGTACCTCTCTGATGCGGCTGATCATTTACTATCTCCAAACCTATATGGTTTTATTCTTTCCTACATCATTGCCAAAATGGCAAGAGTATACTCGTGCCAATACGGAGATAAGATGTCGAACAATACAACCAAAGCAGATAATTCTCTACCCGACCCACGTTGGCTGGCCGAACGGGCATTGCCGCAGGACGGGGAAGAGCGCAGAGAAAGCGTACCAAAGCGCAGGCGAGCGCGGAGCGTTACAGTCAATCTGGCGGAATCGCCATTGGGCTGGCTCCACGCAAGAGGCCATTTGACCGACCGTCAATTTGACGCTGGAGAAAAGCTGCGGGCCGACTGGGAAAGAGCCAATCTGGCACCCAGCGTTACGATGCGCTGGGATGCAGCGTCGGTTGCTGGCGGAAAGCGTGCGGCACCGTTGATCTTGAACGAGACCGAAGCGCAACTTGCTGCCAGGCTGCGCTTCGATCAGGCCATCGACCATCTGGGCAGCGACCTGTCCGACATTGCCTGGCGGATTATCTGCGGCGGAGAGGGAGCGCCGGTCGCGGAGAAGAATCTTGGTTGGCCCGCGCGTTCGGGAAAGCTGGTGCTGAAGATTGCACTGGACCGGTTGGCGAATTTCTATCGTCTGCCGGGTTGATCAGTTGTCGGCCAGCCGCTCGACTTCTTCCGCCAGTTCCAGCCAGCGCATTTCGGCTTCGTCTTTCTCGTCGATCAAGGCGCTATTCTCTTTGCTCAGCGCATCAAAGCGCGGGAAATCGCGCGTATAGAGATCGGGATCCGCGAGCGCCTGTTCGATCTCTCCCATACGCTGGTCGATCGCTTCGATCCGCTCCGGCAAAAGGTCATAATCGCGCTGGTCCTTGTAGCTCAATTTCTTGACCGGGCTTGCGGTTCGGGTGGGTGCCTTGTTGGCAGGCTGCGTCGATTTTGCTGGCACTTTCTGGCCCGGTTCGCCCTGTTTGCGCCTGGCTTCCCATTCGGCATAGCCACCGGCAACAATATCGACCGTGCCGCTGCCATCGAGCCCGAGAGTCACCGTCACCGTACGATCAAGAAAATCGCGATCATGGCTGACCAGCAGCACGGTGCCTTCATAGTCGGCGATCACTTCCTGCAGGAGATCAAGCGTCTCGAGGTCGAGATCGTTGGTAGGCTCATCAAGCACCAGCAGATTGGACATCCGTGCAAATTCCCGCGCAAGCAGCAGCCGGGACTGTTCGCCGCCCGAAAGCGTGCCGACCTTGGCGTCGATCAGCGACGGCGCGAACAGGAATTCCTTCAGATAGCCCTGCACATGTTTCTTCTCGCCGCGTACATCAATCCAGTCGCTGCCATCGGCGAGCACATCGCGGACAGATTTATTGCCTTCGAGCAGGCTTCGCTGCTGGTCGATGAACACACCGTTGAGCGTTTTGGCCAGAGTTACTTTGCCTGTATCCGGTTCCAACTCGCCGGTCAGCATCTTCAGCAACGTGGTTTTGCCAGCGCCATTGGCGCCAACAATGCCGATCCGGTCACCGCGCTGGATGCGCAGCGAAAAGTCGCGGATGATCTGGCGCTGATTCTCGCCTTCGCCAAAGGACTTGGAGATATGCTCGGCGGTGATTACCGATTTTGTCCGGCTGTCGTCATTCTGGATCTTGAGATTGGCGGTGCCCGCGGGGCCGATCATCGCCGCCCGCGCTGCCCGCATTTGCCACAATTTCTCAAGTCGGCCCTGATTCCGCTTGCGCCGGGCGGTGACACCGCGTTCCAGCCAGCGCGCTTCGAGCTTCAGCTTGGCGTCAATTTTGCTGGCAGCCTGTGCTTCGTCCGCATGGATTTTCTCCATCCAGGCGTCATAGCCGCCAAAACCGACTTCCTGCCGCCGCAGCGCGCCACGATCCAGCCAGATCGTCTGTTTGGTAAGCCGGGTCAGGAAGGTTCTATCGTGCGATATGGTGATGAAGGCGCCTTTATAGCGGCCGAGCCAGTCTTCCAGCCAGTCAATCGCTCCAAGATCAAGATGGTTTGTCGGCTCGTCGAGCAGTAGAAGATCGGGGTCGGAGGCCAGCGCCCGGCAAATCGCCGCGCGGCGTTTCTCGCCACCGCTGGCTTTTGCCGCACTTTTGGAAAGGTCGGTGCCGAGTTGATCGGCAATGGCTTCTACCTCGTGGAGGGGAGGGCCTTGCTCGCCCGATATCGCAAAGTCGCGCAAGGTTTCAAACGGCGTAAAATCGGGCTCCTGTTCGAGATAGACGATATTGGTGCCAGGCTGGATCATCCGCTGGCCCTTGTCCGCTTCAATCTGGTCGGCAATCAGGCGCAGCAGCGTCGTTTTGCCGGCACCGTTACGGCCAATCAGGGCAAGCCGGTCGCGCGGCCCGACGTGCAGATCGAGATTTTCAAACAGCCAGCCTTCTCCTTGATGGAGCGACAGATTCTCATATGCGAAGATTGGGGGTTGAGCCATGGTTCTCGCGCGTTAGGGCCAAGCGGCCTCCGGCTCAAGCCTTCTCTTTTAACAAAGGCCATTGACCTGCCGGGCCATATCGGATTGTTAGGGATGCACATGGCATTCTGGGGATAGGTAAGCGATTTGGAAACAGTCTATCTGAACGGGGCATATGTCCCCAAGTCCTCCGCCAAAATCTCTGTATTTGACCGGGGGTTGCTATTTTCCGACGCGGTTTATGAAGTGATTTCGGTCATTGATGGCAGTTTGATTGATATGGAGCGCCATATCTCCCGTCTGGAGCGATCGCTCGGTGAACTTTCGATCAACGCTTTTGCCGATTGGTCCGCCATAGCGGCCAATCTGGTGGCTGAAAATGATTTGCACGAAGGGCTTATATATCTTCAGGTGTCGCGCGGCGTGATGGACGAGCGCGAATATCGCTGGCCGGCACCGGATACGGCCCCGACAATATTTGCCTTTGCGCAAGAGCGTGTGCTGATCGAAAATCCTTTGGCTGATCGGGGCATGACGATCATCACCCGGCCGGATCTGCGCTGGCAGAGATGCGATATCAAGACCACGCAGCTGCTTTATGCTTCGCTGATGAAAATGGAGGCGGTCGCAGCCGGAGTCGACGATGTCTGGATGACGCAAGGCGAGATGATAACCGAAGGCACGTCCCAGAATGCGCATATCATCAGTCAGGACGGCGTCCTTATTTCGCATCAGCTCGACCGCCGCATCTTGCCCGGCGTCACCCGGGTCGAAATGCTCGAACAGGCAAAATTCATGGAACTATCGGTCGAGGAACGCGCTTTCTCGATTGACGAAGCCAAAAACGCGGCTGAAGCCTTTGTGACATCGTCAACCTTGCTGATCATGCCGGTCATCGAGATTGACGGCCACAGGATTGGCGACGGACAGCCGGGTGAACGAACCAGAAAAATCCGGCAAAACTATTTAGCTGCCGTTCAGAGAGCATCGTCTATAAAGAATTGAATTTATGGAGATTAATATGAAATATTCGATTTTACTGGCTGGAGCAGCCCTGATATTTACCCCGATGAACATCGCGCAAGCCGCGAATGTCGAGATCGTTGCCCAGAATCCGGTCATTGAACTCAGCGTATCGGAACAGGTGGACAGCGCGCCGGACACGGCTACTTTCAGCACCGGCGTCGAAACCAGGGCAAAAACCGCCACGGAGGCGCTGCGCCAGAACTCGGTGCAGGCGCGCGCGGTGATCGACCGGCTCAAATCGCTCGGTATTGCCGAGAAGGATATCCAGACCACCGGCATCAATCTTCGGGCGGATTATGACTATGATCAGGAAAGCCGCGAGAACCGTTTTGTCGGCTATGTTGTGTCCAATCAGGTTTCAGCGACGGTGAATGACATATCAAACCTCGGCAAGATTCTCGATGCGATCGTCAGCAGCGGTGCAACCAATTTGAACGGCCCGTCTTTCTCGATCAGCGACGACAGCAAGCTGAAGGATGTGGCGCGCGAGCGGGCGCTCGCCAATGGCAAGGCGCGGGCAATGAGCTATGCGCGCTCCGAAGGATATAGTGGCGTTCGGGTTCTGTCGATCAGCGAAGGCATGTCGCACCAGTCCGAGGCACCCATGATGCGGATGGAGGCTTCGGCTTCCTCGTCGGCGCCACCTCCGGTTGCTCCGGGACAGGTTGGCACGGTCGTTTCGCTCAACATTACCTATGAGATGACACGCTAGCTCGGGGACAGAGTCCAAAGCCTGACGGTCTGTAGCCTGAACCCGCCATTCACCTCTTGTTAAAACCGCCGAGCCTAGAAAGGGAACCATGTTGAAGAAATTCGCCTTTTTGCCCTTTCTAGCGCTCGGCTTGCCGATAGTTGCGCCGCAGATTGCTGCGGCCATGGATCGCCGTGGCGAGCAGAATGAAGCGCGCTCTCAGATGATGGCGGGCAAGGTGAAGTCGATCCGCTCGATTGAAAACCGGGTTTTGCCAAGAATGTCGGACAGCGAATATATCGGCCCCGAATTTGATCCTGGCGCCCAGGTTTACAGGCTGAAATTCATCCGCGATGGCCGCGTGATATTTGTTGACGTCGATGGCCGGACCGGTGCGATCTTGCGTCAGACCCGCTAAGCCGGATCCGCCATTTCCCGATTTTCTGAATCCCGCAATTTCTTATATCATTGTGCGTTCATGGGATGGTGATATAGGCTATCCCACAGAATTAAGCATTATTTCGGAGGACAAGCATGCGCGTCTTGATCGTTGAAGACGAACCCACGCTGGGGCAACAGCTCAAATCGACATTGGAGGCCAATGGCTATGCCATCGACCTGTCGACGGACGGCGAGGACGGCCATTTCATGGGTTCGACCGAAGATTATGACGCGGTCATCCTTGATCTCGGATTGCCCGAAATTGACGGTCTGACCGTGCTCGATCGCTGGCGCAAGGAAGAGCGCAACTTTCCCGTGCTGGTGCTGACCGCCCGCGACAGCTGGTCCGACAAGGTTGCCGGACTGGATGCCGGTGCCGACGATTATCTGGCAAAGCCATTCCAGACCGAAGAGTTGATCGCCCGCCTGCGCGCGCTCATCCGCCGCGCTTCGGGCAATGCCTCGTCCGAACTCACCGCCGGTGCCGTGCGTCTCGATACCCGCTCGGGGAAGGTCACGCTCGACGGCAGCCCGGTCAAGCTGACGGCGCAGGAATATAAATTGCTCTCCTACCTGATGCACCACAAGGGCAAGGTGGTGTCCCGGACGGAATTGATCGAGCATATTTACGATCAGGATTTCGACCGCGATTCCAACACCATCGAAGTATTTGTGACCCGCATCCGCAAAAAACTGGGTGCGGAAGTTATCTCGACGATCCGGGGGCTTGGCTATAGTCTAGAGGATCCCGAAGCCTGAATGAACCAGTCCAGATAGACAATCCGGTCGATGAAAAGGCTCCGCCAACCCATGCTCGGCTAGGTACGCAGACCACCGGCTCTCTGGGCCGGCGGATGATCGGGATTGCTGCGGCGTGGATTGTCATCCTGCTGTTCGTTGGCGGGTTTGCGCTGGATCGAGTGCTCAATGATGCGGTAACCCGCAATTTCGACAATCAACTGGAATATGTACTGACGGCCATGATCGCCTCGGCCGAAATCGGCCCCGATGGCGAGGTTTTCCTGAACCGGCCGTTGGGAGACCAGCGCTTTCTCGAACCCAATAGCGGCCTCTACTGGCAGATCAGCGGCAAGGGGCATGATGATTTTCCGTCCCGTTCCTTATGGGATCGTACGCTGGAATCGAATATCAGCCATGATGATCGGGAAACCCATATCTACGACAGCAAGCAGTTTGTGGATGAGCCGCTGCGGGTGCTCGAACGCACGATAATATTGCCGGACTCCAACACAAAATGGCTGTTTCAAGTAGCGCAAAGCCGCGATGGCCTCGATGCGCAGATCGCCAATATCCGCTCGATACTGGTCAACAGTTTCCTGATTCTCGCGCTTGGCCTGATCGGCATGGCGGCGCTACAGACACTTTACGGCCTGTGGCCGCTTCGCAAGATCCGCATTGCCATCGCGGCCATGCGGACGGGCCAGCAGCGCAGAGTGGTCGAACCGATGCCGAACGAAGTCACCCCGATGGTCGATGAATTGAACGCCCTGCTCGATCATAATGAGAAACAGGCAGAGGAAGCGCGGCGGCATGCCGGCAATCTGGCCCACGCGCTGAAAACGCCACTCACCGTGATCATGAACAGTGCCACCGCCAAGGCGGATGATCTTGCCGATACGGTGATTCGCGAAGCCGGTGTCATGCGGCGTCAGGTTGACCATCATCTTGCCCGCGCACGGGCGGTGGGCAGGCGCGGCCATGCCCATAGCCGGGCGAGGGTATGGCAGAGCCTGCAAGCGGTCGAACGCGCGGTCGGGCGACTCTATCCGCACGTCCGGATCGACATTGATGGCGACAAGGATGCCGTTGCTTCGGTCGAGCGTCAGGATCTTGATGAAATGATCGGCAATCTGGTTGAAAATGCCGCCAAATATGGCGGTGGCAGCGTGTTTGTCACCGTCGAAAGCGATGATCAATTTGTCGAGCTACAGATTGAGGACGATGGCCGTGGTATTCCCGAAGAGGAACGTCAGCGGATATTCGATCGCGGCGTCCGTCTCGACAGCGGCAAGCCGGGCACCGGTCTTGGTCTCGCCATCGTCCGCGATGTCGCGGAAATCTATGATGGCTCGGTAGCGCTGGAAGAGAGCGAGGATCTTGGCGGTCTGCTGGTGCGGTTGCGCTTGCCCCGGTCGGAAGGAACCGATTCTTAGTCGGTCTCTTCCCGAATCCGCTCGTGGTGCCGAATCACTTCATCAATGATGAAGCGCAGAAATTTTTCCGAAAATTCAGGATCGAGATTGGCATCGCTGGCCAGTTGGCGCAGCCGCGCGATTTGTTCCCGTTCACGCGCGCCGTCGGCCGGTGGCAGGCTGTTCTTGGCCTTATATTCGCCAACCGCCTGGGTTACCTTGAATCGCTCGGCCAGCATGAAAACCAGCGCTGCATCGATATTGTTGATGCTTTCACGATATTGTTTCAGCTTTTCATCCATAGTTCGCCGCCCGATTTTCGCCCGTCTGATATTTCATCCCACTTCTGCAGGACGCAACCCTATCAGGCCTTATTTCACTTGCCTTATCCCTAGTGACTTGCCACATCCGGTGCAACATGTCAGCAACGGTCCATCATCTCGGGCGGGACACCGCGCCTTCACTAGAACCCATCATGTCGCTGGTCGCCAGCGACATGAATCAGGTCAACAGCGTGATATTGGACCGGATGCAATCGGAAATCCCCCTCATTCCGGAGCTCGCGGGGCATCTTATTGCCGGTGGTGGCAAGCGGATGCGTCCGATGCTCACCCTGGCGGCGGCAAAGCTGATCGGCTATCCGGGTGATCGCCATTACAAGCTGGCAGCGGCGGTTGAATTTATCCATACCGCAACCCTGCTGCATGATGATGTTGTCGACGGTTCCGACATGCGACGCGGAAAAACCGCAGCGAATCTCATATTTGGCAATCCGGCGACCGTGCTCGTCGGAGACTTTCTGTTCAGCCGGTCATTCGAGCTGATGGTCGAGGACGGCTCGCTGAAAGTATTGAAAATATTGTCCAATGCTTCTGCTGTGATAGCCGAAGGGGAAGTCAATCAATTGACCGCGCAGCGCAAGATCGAAACCAGTGAAGACCGTTATCTTGATATCATCGGCGCCAAAACAGCAGCCCTGTTCGCTGCGGCGAGCCGGATATCCGCCGTGGTGGCGGAATGCGATGATGAAATCGAACTGGCTCTGGACAGCTATGGTCGTAATCTCGGCATAGCCTTTCAGCTGGTTGATGACGCGATTGACTATTCATCCGATCGCGAGACCATGGGCAAGGATGCCGGCGATGATTTCCGCGAGGGCAAAGTAACCCTGCCGGTGATTCTGGCCTATGCCCGCGGCAGCGAGGAAGACCGGAAATTCTGGAAAGATGCGATTATCGGGCATAAATCCTCGGATGAAGATCTGGCCCGGGCAACAGATTTGATTCGCTCGACCGGCGCGATGGATGATACGATGTCGAGGGCTCGGCACTATGGCCAACGGTCAATCGATGCGCTGGGAATTTTTGCATCCGGAAAAGCGAAAGAAGCGATGACCGAAGCGGTTGAATTTGCTATTTCCCGCGCTTATTGAGCCGGTTCAAGACAGGAACAGAAAATGGCCGCACGAATTTATCAAATCCCCAGAAATGCCATGCAGTCGGGCAGGGCGCTGACCGACAAATGGGTGCTCGAATTTGAACCGGCAGAGCCGCGCAAACCCGATCCCCTGACCGGTTGGGCCGGGTCCGGCGATACCCAGCGGCAGGTAGAGCTGACCTTTGATTCCTGCGAAGCGGCAAAAGCCTATGCTGACAAACATGCAATTGCCTACGCGGTGATTCCAACCCCGCACAAGACGCTGAAAATCCAGGCTTACGCGGACAATTTTCGCTAGCTATATCACTGCTCTCGCAGCGGGACGATGAGGGCTCATTCAAACCAGTTGCAGAAACATCAGCAGCTTGACGTCGATACCGGTGCCTTGCTGACGCTTTTCTTCTAGAAAGTGGGTCATTTCGCTCAACGGAACGCGGTGAACGGTGATATTCTCTCCATCCACGCCCCCGCCTTCGCTGACTTTGGTCAGTCCACTGGCCTTGAACAGTGAAAAGCTCTCCGACACCATTCCCGGTGAGGAATAATATTCACCGAAGTCCTCCATGGTTTCCGCGCGATAACCGGTTTCTTCTTCCAGTTCGCGGATAGCCGCGATGGCCCCATCCTCATCGGCATGGGCATCATGGTCTCCAACCAGCCCCGCCGGCAGCTCGATACAATATTTTCCCAGTGGCACGCGATATTGCTCGACCAGAAGTACATGGCCTTCATCAACCGCGAGAATGACCGCAGCCTTGATGCCGCGGCTGCGCGAGACATATTCCCACTTGCCTTCGCGCTTGGCCGTGATGAAATGACCTTCCCACATGATCTCGATATTTTCGGACATTCCTACCCCGTTCGTGCTGAGCCTGTTGAAGCTCGACCTGCCGCAAAAATCATCCGCCGACAAGCTCAGGGCGTATGGGATGTCACAGTTCGATCAGCCGGTCGGGCAGTTCGTTGGGATTCTGGTCGGTCTTGGGGAAATGTTCGGCCAGAACAATGCCCATCTGGCGGACGGCTTCGGCCATGCCTTCACCGGGAGTGCCAGCGCGCACCAGATCGATCATGCCGACCATCGCTTCTCCCCAGACCGCAGGTTCAACTTTCGCCACAATGGCTTCGTCAGCCACAATTTCGGCCCGGTGTTCGCGCATAGACAGATAGAGCAAGATACCGGTCCGGCCGACCGTGCGATGATCCGTGGACACCCGGAACAGGGATATCGCCCGTTTGCGCACCCGCGCTTTCTTGATGGGTGGCGGGATAAGCAGGAATAGCAAGGGCTTCCAGATCAGTATCAAGCGCGTGCCGAAAAATTTCAGCGCTGCGAATATGAAAAGAGTCCAGTAGGGCAGGGCAGTGATGCCGCTCCAGCCGCCGGCCAGCCAGTCAATGATGCCAAGATAGATTTCCGGGAACAGGCTGATGACCAACAACGCGGTCAGCGCCACCAGTCCCGATATTGCCCAGGCGACATCGCCATAATGATCGGATTCGCCGGTGACGATGGTGACAATTTCGCCGTCGGTCGATTGCTCGGCCTGCGAGACTGCGGACGTAACGATCTTGTGATCGTTCGGGGTGAATTGATTGACCTTAGCCATTACCAGCCCCCCGATGCGCCGCCGCCGCCGAAGCTGCCGCCGCCCCCGCCAAAGCCGCCGCCACCAAATCCGCCGCCAAAACCGGAGCTGCTGCCGCCGCCGAATCCGGATCCGCCACCCCAGATCACGACCGGACCGGCGCCATGACGATAGCGTTTGCCGCCGCGGTTCGAGAACATCGGGATGATGACAAAGAAGATCAGAACGAAGATCCAGAAGACCATCAGGCCGATATTTCCGCCATCGCCTTTGCTGGCTTGCTGGCTAGCCTGCTGCGCAACCTCAAGAGCTTCTTCCTCTGGCAGGGCCAGTTGGGTCGATATCCGGTCTACGCCTGCAATAATCCCTGCTGCCATATCGCCATTACGGAACTGGGGAAGGATATCATTCTGGATGATGATGCTCGACAGAGCGTCGGTCATGATGCCCTCCAGGCCATAGCCGACTTCGACCCGAACCTTGCGTTCATTCGGCGCGACCAGCAGGATCAGGCCATTGTCCTTTTCCGTCTCGCCTTCACCATCCTGTCCGATGCCCCATGTCCGGCCAAGCTGATAGCCATAGTCGGCGATATCATAGCCTTCGAGACTGTTGACCGTCGCAACAACCAGCTGGCGATTGGACTGGTTTTCCAGAGCCTCCAGCCGGGCTGTGAGTTCTGCTTCCTGCGCAGGATCAAGCAAATCCGCCTGATCGACGACGCGGCCCGTGAGTTCCGGAAAGCTTTGGGCCAAAGCCGGGCTGGCGATCGCCAAAAAGGCGACCGCCAAGCCTGAAAGGACCGTTTTCAACGGTATGAAGGATCGAAGTGCAATCACCCTTAAAAGCTGACTTCAGGTGCTTCGTCGGCGCCTTCGGTTGTGGCAGCAAATGGCTCCATCGGTTCGGCACCATGGATGATCTTGGCACCGATAATGTCCGGGAACGTCCGGATGGTGGTGTTATATTCGCGGACCGCCTCATTATAATCGCGTCGCGCGACATTGATGCGGTTTTCCGTGCCTTCCAGCTGGCTTTGCAGAGCCAGGAAATTCTGATTGGATTTCAGATCGGGATAGGCTTCGACCGTTGCCATCAGGCGCCCGAGCCCTTGCGAGAGTGCACCTTGTGCCGCAGCAAATTCCTGAACCTTCGCGGCATCGCCGAGGTCATCAGCGCTCAGTTGGATCGAGGTTGCTTTAGCCCGGGCTTCGACCACAGCGGTCAGCGTGTCCTGCTCCTGCGTAGCAAAGCCTTTGACGGTCTCGACGAGATTGGGAATCAGGTCGGCGCGGCGCTGATAGGTGCTTTCGACATCGGCCCATTTGGCTTTCGCATTTTCTTCTGCCGTCGGCACGCTGTTGATTCCGCAGGCGCTCAGCGACAAGGCCACGGCCGGAACCACCAGAAATTTGATCAATTTATTCAGCATGTTTGAAATCCCTCCATCCACACGGCAATAGGCCGTACCACTTTGTAAAAATAGGTATCAATGGTCGCGTTTGCAACGACTTCCCTCGACAATTTCGGATTTTTCACACATTTACACGCCTTTAGAAATGGGAAGGGAATATATATGTTAAACGAGTTTAAGGCGTTCATCCTGAAGGGCAATGTGCTCGATCTGGCTGTTGCCGTCATTATCGGAGCCGCTTTTGCAACCATAACCACATCTTTGACCGAAGACGTGATCATGCCGATTGTTAGCGCCTTGATTGGCGCTCCCGATTTCTCGGGCATGTTCATCCTGCTCGGTTCGCCACCTGCCGACTATGCCGGTGCGATGACCGATTATGCGGCGCTCAAGGAAGCCGGCGTGCCGATGCTCGGCTGGGGCCAGTTCCTGACCGTGGTGATCAATTTCATCATTCTGGCGTTCATCATCTTCATGATCGTTCGCTATGCCAACAAGGTGATGAAGAAAGCCGAAGAGGAAGCGGCAGATCCGGGGCCAAGCGAAATTGACCTGCTGATCGAAATCCGGGACAGCCTGAAGAAGTAAAATTCGGGATCGCCAATATCGCCCCTTTTGCCGCCCGGTTTATGGAATATAAAACAGGCACCGCGAAGGGGGCGATTTTTATGTCCAAACTCTGTTATTTTTTCGTAATTTTTTTCGTAAAACCGGTGCTATCATCCGCGAAAATGAATAATAAGAAAATTATAACAATAGCTTAGTAACAACCTTCATTTTTTGAGATACATTCGGATTTTTCGATCCTATAGGCTCGCTCGGCTGGATTGATTCTCAGCCGATTTGAACGACGATATGGGGACTAATTATTATGCGTAAATTCGCTGTTTTGGCTGCATCCGCAGCTGTATTCGCTTTGTCTGCTTGCAATGCTCCAGCTGAAGATGCTGTTGTAACCGACGAAGTTGCTACCGAAGAAGTTGCACCTGCTGAAGACGCAATGGTTGCTGAAGAAGTTGCTCCTGCAACTGCTGAAGTTGCTCCTGCAGACGAAGCTGCTGTACCTGCTGAAGAAGCTGTTGCTGAGTAAGCTTTAAATATCTGGAATTCCCTTTTGGGGAACTAGAGAAGGGTCAACCGGGAAACTGGTTGGCCCTTTTTTTAATATTTTTTATCCTCTCGGGAACCAATTCAATCCCGACTGGTTAAGTCGACGAGGGGCTTTTTTTCTGCTCCTTCAAATATACGAGGGACTATTATGCGTAAATTGATGATTTTGACCGCTACTACCGCTGCTCTGGCACTGAGTGCTTGCGCTCAGGAAGACACCAGTGGTGCGGAAACCGAAACCGAACTCCAGGCTCAGGAAGCTGAGATGGAAGCCGATCGTTTGGACGATGCTGCTGATGCCGCTCCGACCGAAGCCGGCGAAGAAATGATGGAAGACAAGGCTGCGGCAATGGAAGACAAGGCTGATGCCCTGGAAGACAAAGCCGATGCTGAAGAAGGCGTTCTCGCCCAGTAATCACGAATTCCCTTTGGGGAACTAGAGGAGGGTCAACCGGGAGACCGGTTGGCCCTTTTTCTTGTCTGTGCACTGTTCATTCAGAAATATATCCCTATATAGGACCTGTCTGTTTCGACGGACTATGGTGATAAATGATGACGTGTAATAGACACTACGGACCCGGGGGCAGTACCCGGCGGCTCCACCAATTCAGGCGATTTGCAGCGATGCAGGACGCCTTTGCTGATGGGGCCGAACCAGGATCGACGGGTGTTCAAAGGCGTTATTTTTGCCCGGCCTGAGTATGCCGTGATTGCTCAAAACCTATAAGTGCAAACGATAATGAAGCACTCGCTATCGCTGCCTAACCCATTGACCTCACGGTCATAAGTTAGAAAGCTACGCGCGGTTGAACCCACCGGGCAACAGAAGGGAATTCAGCGGTTTGGAAGGCACCGGGCAACAGAAGCCTTCCACTTCATTCAAATAGACCGCAAAATTTGACAATATGCGCCTGTGATCGGCCGGTCGGATGGGTGCGTCATTGCGCATATGTGCCGATGGAAGCGCCGGTTCAATATTCGGAACTGTAAATCCGGTTGAGGTCGACGGCCTCGATCATCTTGGCGCCGGCCATGAACACCGCGCCCGTCGCAGCCAGAAACAGCATTTTCCCGCCCCATCCCGGATATTCAACCAGATAAAGCTGGCCACGCTGGACCGCACCAGTGGCAAGGGCATAGGTGATGAGGAAAGCCTCGAACTTGGTCTTGATCACAAACAGCCGTTTGAATTTCTTCCACATGTACGGAGCCTAGCAAGCCCTGTGCCAAGCGCAGAAAACCGGCAATCCCTTCAAAAAAACATGGTAAATTGTAAGTTAACCCGACAGTCGGAAACAGCGACTAGCCGCGCAAGCCGCTCAGGCCGCAGGTGTCGAGCAGCCTGTTTCTCGCCTTGCCGATGGCCTTGGTCAATGCCGGATCGGTCAGTTGACCGGGGCTGATCGCTTCCGGCCAATATTCCGTCACCACCTGCGCGATTGCATCCAGCTTTTCCGGTGTCGCCATGAATCGTGGATCAACCGTCCCGGGATCCGCAACCACTCGCAATCGCAGGCAGGCCGGGCCACCCCCATTGGCCATCGACTGCCGGACATTGACCGGGCAGAGCCTCCGGATTGGGCCATTTCCCGCAACCAGGTCGGTCAGATAGGCCCAAACGGCCTTATTCTCCCGTGCCTCGCTCGGCAGGATCAGCGCCATGCCGCCGCCGTCCGGCAGGCTCACCAGCTGGGCGTTGAACAGATAGGATTTTATCGCATCGGCCAGACTGACCTTGTCCGCTGGAACGATGATAATCTCTGCGTCGGGCAGCTTGCCCCGGATGGCATCATAAAGCGCATCGGGCTGCTCAAACGCCTGTTCATGCGTGAACAGCACCTGCTCGTTGGCGACGGCCACGACATCATTGTGAAAGGCCCCGGCGGCGATCGCCATTTCCGCCTGTTGCGCGAAAATCACGCGCTGCTCGTCCAGCCCGTGCTTGCGCGCCACTGCCTTGCTCGCCTCGATATGCTGACGGGCGGGGAAGGGGCCACCACTTTTGCCATAGACAAATATCTCGACACCCGGCGTGCCATGGCCGGAACAGAGCCGCATATGATTGGCTGCGCCCTCGTCGCCGAACGGGGAGGGAACAGGAGCGTGCACCGAAAAATGATCGCTGTCGGCAAAAGCCAGTCGCAGTTGCGCCAGCGTACCCGGCCATTCATGGCTGCGGTGCGGCATGGTTTGCAGATTGGCGACGGTGAGATGGCATTTTCCGTCGGGCGCATCCGGTGCGGGAGAAACGGTCGCGGCATTGGCCGCCCACATCGACGATGCGGAAAAAGCAGCCGCCCTCAAATGCGGCTCGGCGTCAGCAACATTTGTCCCGAGCGCCTCCAGCCAGCCTGTGTTCGGCCGATCCAGCGGCATGAAAAAACCCTGCGCCAGCCCCAGCTCCAGATTGTGCCGCATCTTGGCAATGCCCTGCAGCGCCGCTTCCCGCGGATAGGCGGTTGCGCCGGCATTGGTTGAGGAGGCGATATTGCCCAGGCTAAGCCCGGCATAATTATGGCTCGGCCCGATTATGCCGTCGAAATTAATCTCGATCAGCGCGCTCATCGCGGGATATACCAGATTTCGTCACCGACCGAGAGGCCGATATTGACCGCCGCCTGTTCATCGATCGTGACGCCGTCGTCATTTTCGTCGAGCATTGCATAGGTGGCCTGAAAATCGCTCAGCTTGCCGTGCGAAATGATCACCTTCGTTCCGCCTTCGGCGAGAGCGCTGATCTTGGCCGATTTTGCATTGCGGATGCTCGTCACATCATCGGTCTTGGCAATCATCGTCGGGCCACCGTCAAAAATATCGACATAGCCGTCATAGGAGAAATTCTCGTTCTCCAGCATCCGCATGGCAGCCCGACCATTGGGATGGGGCACACCGATAGCGGCCCGCGCGGACTCGCTGAGCATAGCGGTATAGATCGGATGTTTGGGCATCAGGTCGGCGATAAACTGGTTGCCGTGGATGGCGTTGAAATAATCGGCTTCCTGAAAGCTCATGCCAAAGAAGCGGCCGGCAAGGCCGTCCCAGAAGGGCGACCCGCCCGCCTCGTCAATGATCCCGCGCAGCTCGGCAAAAATCTTGTCGCCGAAGCGGTCGCGATGCTCCTTGATGAACAGATAGCGGCTGCGCGCCAGCAACATGCCGAGGCCGCCGGCGCGTTCGCCGGGGTGCAGGAACAGACCGCCGACTTCGCTTGCCCCTTCCAGATCGGTGACCAGGCTCAGCATCTGGGCGCTGAACGTCCGGTCGAGTTCCTTGCTGGTTTGCGACAGGGTGCTCAGGCGATAGGAATAGAAGGGCCAGGTCTGCCCGACCTTGGTGAACAGTTGTGAAGTGCCCCGCACCGCACCGGTTTCGACATTTTCCAGCACCATGACAAACAGGTCATCGCCATGTTCGTTGCTGTCACTCTGATAGGCGCGTTCGGAGC
Source organism: Sphingorhabdus sp. M41 (assembly GCF_001586275.1). Classification (NCBI taxonomy): domain Bacteria; kingdom Pseudomonadati; phylum Pseudomonadota; class Alphaproteobacteria; order Sphingomonadales; family Sphingorhabdaceae; genus Sphingorhabdus; species Sphingorhabdus sp. M41. The sequence continues at coordinate 1,023,982 of NZ_CP014545.1, forward strand.
GCTCCAGTTTCTGGGTCAGCGAGTCCCGGTCGGCCGGCAGGTTGGTAAAGCCGCCGCCGGTCAGTTTCGCCATTTCGTAGAGATGCTGCAGATCATCGACCCGCGCCGCGCGTATCCGGAAACTCATAATCCTCCTTTTTCGGCGATCCGCATGATCGTCAGCGCCGATAATTGTGTCCGTTCGACCAGACTGTCCGTGATCAGAAATTCATCGGAGCTGTGAATGGCCCCGCCGCGCACGCCCATCGTATCCACCACCGGGATACCGCAGGCCGCGATATTATTGCCGTCGCATACGCCGCCGGTGCCGCGCCAGCTGATATCGAGGCTCAGTTCTGCGCCGCATTGCTTCACAAGGCCGAAAAGCTTTTCTGCCTGTGGATCAATCGGCTTGGGCGGGCGGCCAAAGCCGCCGTGGCAGTGGACGCCGAGATCGTGCAGCTTCGCGATATCTTTAACCATCTGGTCCAGAGCCTTTTGCGCCACAGCTTGATCTTCCAGCGTCTTGGGCCGGAAGTTGACCCGCAATATGGCCTGATCGGGAACCGAATTATTTGGTCCGCCACCGTCGATCTTCGCCGGGTTTACGCTCAGCCCCTCGCGGTGCAGCGCTTTCAGCCGCACCGCCATGTCTGCCGCCGCGACCAATGCGTTGCGCCCTTCGTCGGGATTGCGTCCGGCATGCGCGCTCTTGCCGGTAAAGATGATCGAAAAATTGCCGCTGCCGCCGCGCTCGCCGGCCAGCGTACCGTCGGGCAGCGCGGGTTCGTAGGTGAGGGCGGCGGTCTTGCTTTCGGCCAGTCGCCTGATCAGCGCTGCCGATGATCCGGAGCCGACTTCCTCGTCGCTGTTGATCATCACGTCATAGCCGATCCTGCTGGCATAGTCGCTTTGCTCGAGCAATTGCAGCGCGCCGAGCATGACCGAAAGACCGCCTTTCATGTCGGCAAGGCCGGGGCCATTCAAAATGCCATTTTCCAGCTCGATGATCTGCTGGAACGGGTGATCCGCCGCAAATACAGTGTCCATATGACCGGTCAGCAGCAGGCGCACCGGCGCCTCCGGCCGTACCGAGGTGACCAGATGCCGGCCGCGCCGGACCTGGTCAACCGAGCCGTCCGCGCGCACCGCCTCGACCGGTTCGGGATCGACCAGGCTGGTTTCTCCGGGTAAAACCGAAAAGGCATCCGCGAGCATTCCCGCGACGGTCGCCAGGCCATCGAGATTGGTGGTGCCACTGTTGACCTTTGCCCATTCGAGCGTGCGCGGCAAAAGCGGCAGGTCTGTCGCGCTTTCCAATATTGCTTTCTCAGAGGAGGAATTAGCTTTCATTTGAAACCGATAGCATTTGTCGTGAGTCCTTGCCAGCCGCTCTGTGATCGGGAAAATGCTGTCCTACAAGGGATGGGGCTATTATCATTCAGATATGGGTCCCAGTCCCTCGTTACCAAAGGAGTATCCCATATGGATCTGAGCAGAAGTCGAGCCGAACTGTCCTTCACTGGAAATCAGGAATTATCTAAAAATCCATTTAATCTCAGTCTATTTGGATAGATTTCTTGCAAAAATTCTCGGGAGAAGGAAAAATTTTCATAACAGTGTAAAGTTTGTAAAGTTCATCTCCGGGAATATCCTTTTTCGCCGTTCCGATTGCCCATCCCATTTACAGGGCGAAGAAGAGGCGTCATAGACGGCTGCGATTCCTCCCCGGAACATTTTGAACGTCTATAGTGTACGCTGTACGCTCCGGATAAATGCATTTGAACGAGGAAGATTTATGTCCGAATATGTCAGCCAGAACGATATCCAGATCGCGCGGGAACTGTTTGATTTTGTCAATGACCGTGCCTTGCCGGGAACCGGCGTGGACGGGACGAAATTCTGGGCAGGCTTTGCCGAACTCCTCGGCAAGTTCGCGCCACGCAATGCGGAACTGCTGGCCACAAGGGAGAAGCTGCAGGCGCAGATTGATGCCTGGCATATCGACCACAAGGGCCAGCAGATTGATCAGGCTGAATATCAGACCTTTCTGAAGGACATCGGCTATCTGGTTGAAGAACCGGCGGCTTTTTCCATCACCACGGAAAATGTCGATCCCGAAATCGCGACCATGGCCGGACCGCAACTGGTGGTACCTTCGCTCAACGATCGCTTCGTTCTGAATGCCGCCAACGCGCGCTGGGGCAGCCTTTATGACGCTTTCTACGGCACTGATGCATTGGATGCACCACCGGCCAAACCCGGTGGCTATGATCCCGAGCGCGGCGCTGCGGTGATCAAGGCAGCCAAGGCTTTTCTCGACGAAACCTTCCCGCTTTCGAGCGGATCATGGACCGATTTTGCCGGAGGCGAGCCCGCCTTGGTCGATCCGTCACAACTGGTTGGCCGCAACGGTCAGTCGCTGCTGCTCAAACATAACGGACTGCACGCCGAAGTCGTCATCGACCCGGCGCACCCGATCGGCAAGGATGACCCGGCCCATATCGCCGATGTCCTGATGGAAGCGGCGCTGACCGCGATTATCGACATGGAAGATTCTGTCGCGGCGGTGGATGCCGAGGACAAGGTGCTGGCCTACAGCAATTGGCTCGGTCTGATGCGCGGCGATCTTGACGCGTCCTTCGAAAAGGGCGGCAAGACGGTCGAGCGCAAGGCCAATCCCGATCGCGATTATGTCGATCTCGACGGAAGATCCTTCACCCTGCCGGGCCGCAGCCTGATGTTTGTCCGCAATGTAGGCCATCTGATGAGCAACCCCGCGGTCCTGCTGGCTGATGGATCAGAAGCACCGGAAGGATTGCTCGACGGCGTGTTTACTAGCCTGATCGCGATGCACGATATCAAGGGGCTCGGCGAACTGCGCAACAGCCGCGAAGGTTCCATCTATATCGTGAAGCCGAAAATGCACGGGCCGGAAGAATGCGCGTTCACCAATGATCTGTTTGATGCGGTCGAAGATCTGCTGGGCCTCGACCGTCACACCATCAAGGTCGGCGTGATGGACGAGGAGCGCCGGACGTCGGCTAATCTCGCCGCCTGTATCCACGCAGTGAAGGACCGGGTCGTGTTCATCAACACCGGCTTCCTCGACCGGACCGGCGACGAAATCCACACATCGATGCAGGCGGGCGCAATGCTGGCCAAGGGCGATATCAAGACAAGCGACTGGATCACTGCCTATGAGCAGCGCAACGTCGCCATCGGTCTCGCTTGCGGCATGTCCGGCAAGGCGCAGATCGGCAAGGGCATGTGGGCCGCGCCCGACATGATGGCCGACATGATGGAGCAGAAAATCGGTCATCCGATGACCGGCGCCAACACCGCCTGGGTGCCAAGCCCGACGGCGGCCACGCTGCACGCGATCCACTATCACCGGGTCGATGTCTTCGACCGTCAGAAGGAAGTCGCGGCGGACGGCATTGCGCCGCTCGACAAATTGCTGACCATTCCGCTGGCGGATGGCCACAACTGGTCGGATGCCGAAATTGAGCATGAGCTGGACAATAATGCACAGGGCATATTGGGCTACGTGGTTCGCTGGATCGATCAGGGAATCGGCTGTTCCAAGGTTCCGGACATCAATGATGTCGGCCTGATGGAGGACCGCGCGACGCTGCGGATTTCCTCGCAGCATATGGCTAACTGGATGCTGCACGGCGTCTGCTCGGCCGAGCAGGTTGATGCCGCCTTGCTGCGCATGGCGGCCAAGGTCGACGGCCAGAATGCGGGCGATCCGCTCTACCGGCCCATGGCCCCCAATCCGGATGCCAGCCTGGCTTTCCAGGCGGCGCGCGATCTGGTGTTCAAGGGTGTCGAGCAGCCAAGCGGCTATACCGAGCCCTTGCTGCATGCCTACCGGCGGAAACTCAAGGCTGCTGGCTAGGAGAGCAGCCGTGCGAGTTCGACGAACTCGGAAACGGCAAGGGTCTCGGGCCGGCGCTGGCTGTCGATGCCGGCCTGTTCCAGCGCTTCGAGACCGCCGGGAAGCTTCTTCAGGCTTTGCCGCAGCATTTTGCGTCTCTGGCTGAAAGCGGTCTGCGTCAGTGTTTCCAGCTTGGCAAAATCGACGCCTTCGGGCTGTGCGGCGGGAACAATATGTACGACCGCTGACATGACCTTGGGCGGCGGCGTGAAGGCCGACCGGTGGACCGTCATGGCGAGCTTCGCGGTGCTGCGCCACTGCGCCAGAATCGACAGGCGGCCATAAGCGCCGGAGCCGGGCTGGGCGACAATCCGGTCGGCGACCTCGCGCTGGAACATCAGGGTCAGCGATGCCCATTGCGGTGGCCATTGCGGTGCCGACAGCCACTTGATCAGCAGCGCCGAGCCGACATTATAGGGCAGGTTGGAGACGATATGGAAAGGCCCGTCAAACAGACTGCCATGATCCAGCGCGAGCGCATCGTCGTTGATCAGCTTCAGCTTGTCCGGAAAATAGCCGGACAACTCGTTCAAAGCTGGCAGACAGCGTTCGTCCCGTTCAACGGCGGTCACATTGGCACCGGCCTGCAGCAACGCGCGTGTCAGGCCGCCAGGGCCGGGGCCGACTTCGAAGACGGACTGGCCATCGAGGTCACCGGGAACCGCAGCAATCCTGCCGAGAAGCTGCATGTCGAACAGGAAGTTCTGGCCCAGCGCTTTGCTGGCGGTCAGACCGTATTTCTTGATCACCTCCCGGAGCGGGGGCAGGGCAACAGGCTGGCTCAATGGCCGTGAATCTGTCGATTGGTGACGGCGGTGGCTGCCATCTGGATTGCGGCAATCATCGATCGCGGATCGGCAATGCCTTGTCCGGCGATATTGAACGCGGTGCCATGATCCGGCGAAGTCCGCACAATCGGAAGGCCGAGCGTGATGTTGACTCCATCAAAGAAATGCAGGGTTTTCAACGGTATCAAGGCCTGGTCATGATAAGGGCACAGCGCGACATCATATTTGACCCGTGCTTCCTCGTGGAACATCGTATCGGCGGGAAGCGGATCAGTGATGTCCATACCGTCTTCACGCAACTCATCGATCGCTGGCTGCATGATCCGCTGCTCTTCGTCGCCCAGATTGCCATTCTCGCCAGCATGCGGGTTGAGGCCAGCTACGGCGATGCGCGGGTTTTCTATTCCGAAATTCCGGATCATTGCCTTCTCCGCAGCGCGGGCGCGAGCAATAATCAGCCGGCAGGTAAGCTGTTCGGGGACATCCTTCAGCGGGACATGCACGGTCAGCGGCACGACGCGCAGCGAAGGGCCTGCCAACATCATCACCGCATTCTCTCTCGCAATTCCACAGCGTTCCGAAACAAATTCGGTCTGGCCAGGATAGCGAAAGCCAATCTTGTAAAGCTGGGACTTGGAAACAGGTGCGGTGATGACCGCTCCGGCATCCCCGGAACGGGCCAGACCGCAGGCAATCTCGAGCGCATGCAACGAACATTGCGCCCCGTCCAGCGTCGCCTCGCCAGGAATTGCGGCGGCGGCCTCATGGATATGGAACACGGGCAAGGCATCGTCGAAAGCCTCGCCGGCTTCCATCGGCTGATCGATTTTGCGGACCGGAACGCCCGCGAGATTTTCGAAATCGGCAAAATTGCCGATGGCAAAAAACGGCTTCAGACCAGCTGCCGCTCGTTGTTTCCAGCTCTTGCCGATGATTTCCGGCCCGACACCGGCGGGGTCTCCGCAGGAAATCGCAAAGGGCTTGGCAGTCCAGTCGGCCATTAATTATATTCGATGATGGCGTCGCGTCTCAGATCGCGCAGATAGATTTGCGCCCGTTTGTTGACACGTTCATTTTCCAAACGAGACATGATGGCATCGAAGGAAGGAGCCGCAGCGGTCTGGGGATCATCACGTCCGCACAATATCAATACCCGGACACCATCTTCGACCGAACCAAATGGCTGGCTGGCCTGACCGATTTGCAGTTCCGCGATAGTACCTTGTAAAGCAGCAGGAAGATCGCGAAGTTTGACCTGATCATTGTCTACCACGCTGGCGCCCAGTCGAGCAGCGACTTCATTGGCAGCGCCGCAACCTTTGATGCCCCGTGTTGCTGTGGCAAATTTGGCCGCCTGAGCAGAAGCTTGGGCTTCGGTGATGCCGGCGGGAAAGCTGATCGCCAGTTGCTTGAGGCTGAGCAGCGCGTTGCGGGGGTCAGCCGTCAGAACTTGCCGGGAATCAATCAGATAGAGAATGGAGAATCCGCCAGGGACTTCAACCGGACCGACTACCTGTCCGACCTGCATCTGCTCGGCTGCATCCGCAAGGCTTTGCGGCAACTGGGCGGGACGGACCCAGCCCAGATCACCACCGGTTGCGGCGGTCGAGGCTTCGGAAAACTGACGAGCATAAGCGAGGAAGGAACCGCCAGCGCGAATCTGTTCCAATATCTTGCGCATATTCTCGGCAACTTGCGGAGCAGTTTCCTGCGACGCTGACATATAGATTTCACCGATCCGAAATTCGCTTGTGCCCTTGGAGGCATTCAGGCGCTCGATGATCGCATTCACCTCTTCATTGCCGACATTGATGAATGGCTGGATATTGCGGCGAAGCAGGCGGCTCCATGCCAATTCGCCCTTGATCTGGCGCTTGAGCGTATCCGTGGAAGAGCCCTGCGTGCGCAGATATTCGTCGAACGCATTGATGTCCTGCTTGAAATTCTGCTGGGCTACCTGACGGAAAGTTGCCTCCACTTCTTCTTCTGAAATGACAATTTCATTGGCTTCAGCTTCCTGAATTTGCAGCGTTTCATCGATCAGGTTTCGCAACACCTGAAGGCGAAGGCGCTGTTTCTCTTCTTCCGAAACTTCGCCGCCATTGGCCGCAACGATCAAGGCCAGGCGCTGGCCGACATCGGTCCCGGTGATGATGTCGCCGTTCACGATCGCAGTGGCCCGGCGAACATTGGGATCGTTTTTGCCGAATATTGTCAATTCGTCAGGAATATCCAGCCCGGTTTGTGGCAGTGAGGTATCTGCAACCGTCTGGCTGACAGACGGTGAAGCGCCTGCAACGGCAAGCGCTGTAATCAACGCAGCCTTGGTTTTAAAGTCGCGGAATTTCATGCTCAATTGGTTCATTTCTTATTTCTTCTCAACTACAAAGAGTAAATTTTAGGCAGCAAATAGCAAATATCTGCTGAACCCAATATGAGCGGGCCGACCCGTTTGAAAATCCTTTACACGCCCAGATTGCGCAAGGCCAGCCGGAACAGAAAAGTACTACCGCGCCGTGCATCGCCAGTATCTTCATAGTCGTAGCGCCAGGTCACACCCATTGAGAGGCAACCATCGTCATAGGCGACACCGAGGCGATGCCTCACCGGATCAAAGCCATCGGCTGCCGAGATCGGATCTTCGCTGCCATCAGTCAGGTCGATAATCGTAGAGCCAAAAACGGACCAATATCTATCAATCTGATAGCGGCCCCCGACCCGAACTTCTTCGCGGTCTCTCAGGTCTTCAAGTTGAAGCCCTATATTGCGGTTCAGGCGCAGATAGCCGATTTGGGCGTAAGTGTTCTTCGATCCGACCGTCGCGTCGATCTCGTTGCGCCTTACCGCAAGATTATCCTTGTCCAGCCGGAAACGGTGAGTGAATTTCACAATATCCTTGAACCGAACGTTGGTGCGGCCAACAATGTCGGAAAAACGATCGGAAAGTCCGGTTCCTTCCGGTACAATATTACTGTTGTTTTCAAGCCGATAGCTTTGGCCGACGATCGTATTTACCTGCAGGTTAGGACGATTGATCTCCCATTCCACACCATAAGTTGCCCGGACATTATCTTCATAGCGGTCGTAACCGGGAAAACGGTTCAGAGAGAAGAGATTTGTGTCCTCGAGATCTACAGCGCGCGAGTCTTCATTCGGAACCGAGAGATTGGCCAAGCCAGGTGTCGCAACAATCTGAAAGCGTGGCGTGATCGTTTGCGTGCCGCCAAAGGCCTCGCCGATCAGTGGCCACTTCACGTCAATCGCAGCCGTTGCGATTGCCCGCGTCTCCCACCCGCTTTGCCCGCGATAGATAGCCGTGTCATTGAGATCATTGTCATCGCTATGATAAACGTCGCCGCGAACAAGTCCGGTGAAGGTGATTTCCTGACCCCAGTCGGTAAGCTTGCGCATGTCCCAGCGGGCTGATCCGAAGGCACGTTGCGTGTCTTGCCCCTCGCTGCGTCCGATCGCCAAGCTGTTTGCCTGCAGTTCAAGCCTACCGCCCAGGATGGGGTCATCGAACCGCTTGCGATAGTCAATCACCGGCAGAGCGACCGGGACACGGTTTTGCGGATCGTTTACCCGCAATGTCTGGAACGCCCAGCCGGCCAAAGAAAAATAGCTGCTATTGCTGATCCGTTCGACGTTGATCGTAGACCGAAGGCTATCGTCGTCGCTGATATCATAGCGCCTCAGGAATGTACGATCTGATACGATGCGCGCCGATTGGGAGACCGTCCATTTGTCATCGAGCCGGAACCGGCCGCTGGTCGCAAAATATCCGCGAAAATCCTCCTCCGCATTGGGCAGGAGCTGAGAAGCGCCTGTAGGAATGCGGGAGCCATAAGTGGCATAGCCGGTCAGCTGGAAGGCCCCTTTCTGATCAAGGTTGCGATATGTCCCGCTGACCAGCGGTGCGACATCCGTGAATATCTGCGTGGTAAGGGTAGCGTCCTGATTGGGCGCGATGCTGAAATAATAAGGCACTGTCACGCCAACGCCGTTCACCGTATCGAATTTGATGTCCGGAACCAGAAGGCCGCTCCGATTTTCGTCGCTGACCGGATGCGAGAGACCGGGCAACGGAATGACGGGCAAACCAAAAATCTCGATGCGCGCGCCTTTATATTTCACCCGCTTCTTGACCGGGTCATAGATCACCTTCACGGCCTTGATCTGCCAGCTGGGATTTTTCGGGCATCCATCCTCGGTCGTGACCGCGCAAGCAGTATAAGCCGCATTATCCAGTGCGAGCGAGCCATCGGCATAGCGTTCGCTGCGGCGAGCCGCCAGTCGACTACCGTCATCCAGCACGAGCAGAAGATTGTCCACAGCACCATCGCGCAGACTATCGGTCAGTTCGATGCGATCACCATAGGCAACATCGCCATCGGGACTGATTGATCTAATATTGCCTTCTGCCACAACCACGCCGGTTTTCCGATTCCAGACAACCTGATCGGCCCGCAATTTATATATCCGTCGCGATTCAGAACCACATTGCCTTCAGCAGTGATGAAGTCATTCTCAAAATCATAATCTAGGCTATCGGCACTAAATTCGATTTCATCATCTTGCTGATCAGCGGCAACGGGGGTGTCGCTTTGTGTTTGGCCCATAGCAGATGCAGGCGTCACAGCAGCCAAACTTAGGGTAAAAAGGGCGAGTGAGGATTTCATCGACTGGCTCAACCTGCTTTTAGTCCCATTTTGAACAGCATCAAATATCGCACTGTCCACCTTCCGATCGCCTATTGCACCAGTTTGCCTTGTCTGCAAATTTTCTTTGACAGATTCTGATGAACAGGTGCTTGACCGGAAACCCAGGACGGTGCAGCAACGCCCGATGATAGGATAAATGTCGGCCCGTTGAGAAATGAGTCGGATCGACGAGTGAGCCACTGAGGCTTGCCACTCCTCAAAACAGAAAAATAGGGACAGTTTTCCAATGAATTTCAACTTTGCCAACGAGCGGCCCTCTAATGCTGACACAATCATTTTCGCAATCGCCAAGCATGGACTAGGTGATTTCGAGCTTAAGCTTGAACAAGAGAATACAGTGAAGGCGGGAGCGAAAGCCGCCCGGTTTGACGGTAAGCAGGGCGAGGTTTTTGAAGTTTTTGTCACCGAATCAGGGAAAGCCTTGCGGGTTATTCTGACAGGATTGGGCAAGGGCAAGGCAAAGGACGCCGAATCTGCAGGTGGTTCAGCGATCGCCCGCATTCTGGCATCCGGAGCGAAGCATGCCGTCATCGACCCATCGGGTCTGAATGAGGAACATTTGGCAAGATTTCTCTTCGGTGCAAAATTGCGAAGCTGGCGGCATGATAAATATCGGACGACCATGCCGGAAAAGCAAAAGGTCACGCTCGAGAAAATAACGATACTTGATCAGGATCTGGAAACCGCCAAGGCTTGGACTGATTTGTCCGCCGTGGCTGACGGCGTTGCCTTGACCCGCGAACTGGTCGCGGAACCGGCCAACGCCATTTATCCTGAAAGCTTTGTGGCTCGTTGCGAAGAATTGAAAGATCTTGGCGTGGAATTCACAGTGCTCGGCTGGGATGAAATGGAAAAGCTCGGGATGGGCGCACTGCTAGGCGTTTCGCAGGGTTCCGAGCGTCCACCGCGTTTACTCGCAATGCGTTGGGACGGCACCAATGGCGAACAGAAGACTCCGCTGGCCCTGGTCGGCAAGGGCGTCACTTTCGACACTGGCGGAATTTCGCTGAAACCGGGCGCTGGCATGGAAGAAATGAAATGGGACATGGGCGGTGCTGGAGCCGTTGCCGGAACCATGAAAGCACTCGCTGGCCGGAAAGCCAAGGCCCATGTGGTCGGCGTTTGCGGACTGGTAGAGAATATGCCTGATGGCAAGGCCCAGCGTCCAGGCGACGTGGTGACCAGCATGAATGGTCAGACCATCGAGGTGATCAATACTGACGCAGAAGGGCGGCTGGTATTGTGCGACGCGATGCACTGGACGCAGGAAACGTTCAAGCCGGAAATATTGATCGATCTGGCAACCCTGACCGGTGCGATGATTATCGCTCTGGGCAATGAACATGCCGGTTGTTTCAGCAACGATGATGATCTGGCCGAAGACTTGATCGATGCGGGCAAGGATTCCGGTGATCCGCTGTGGCGGCTGCCGATTGGTCCTGCTTATGACAAACTGATCAACTCGCCGATTGCCGACATGAAGAATGTCGGACCACGCGGTGCAGGATCCATCACGGCGGCGCAGTTTCTCAAGCGTTTTGTCAAGGATGGCGTGAAATGGGCGCATCTCGATATTGCCGGCATGGTCTGGGCCGACAAGCCGAGCCCGGTCTGGGACAAGGGCGCTACCGGCTATGGTGTGCGCTTGCTCAACCAATATGTCGCTGACCATTTCGAAGATTGATTCGGCTGTAGCAATGCGGCGAAGCCTGACTCGAAAGTCGCGCGGTGCGGGTTGATTTCTATCATCTGACCCGCGATCCGGCGGTCAAGCTGGTGCCGATGCTGGCCAGCAAATCGCTGGATGTTGGAAAAAGGCTGTTGCTGCTGTCGCAGGACGAAGGCCGCCGTTCCGCGCTCAGCGATGCTTTGTGGAGCACTGATCCGGCCAGCTTTCTGGCTCATGATCTTGCTGGATCCGAGGGGCAGGCGGAGCAGCCGATCCTGATCTCCGATCAGTGCGAGGCGCTGAACGGTGCGCAATATATCATCCTGTCCGATGGCTCGTGGCGGGAAGAGGCGCTGAATTTCGAGCGCGCCTTCTTCCTGTTTACCGCCGACCAGATCGACCATGCGCGCACTGTTTGGCGGGATTTGGCTAACCGGGAAGCTGTCACCCCGCGCTACTGGAAGCAGGATGGCGGTCGTTGGGTAGAAGGCCCCTGATTTGCCAAACCCGGTGATTTCCGGTACATTCGGATAGTGGTCGCGCCTCAAAATCCGGAGCTTAGCTCATGTATAAATATCTGCTTCTGCCCGTCACATTTGTCATTGCCGCCTGCGGCAGCAACGATAGCGAAATGGCTTCCGGTTCCTTTGATGATGGAGACGGCAATGAGGGCAGCTATTCGGTGCGTGGCGATGACGAGAATAGCGAAACGTTGATCAAGACCGAAAAGGGTGAAGTGCGCATCGCGACGGGCGACAAGGTGACCAAGGATCTGCCGATGGATATCGGCCTCTATCCTGGAGCCGAAATCCAGTCCAGCATGACGGGCATGGGTGAGGGTAAATCCGGCGCGATGGTCGTCTTCAAGACTGCAGATGGCCTTGACGATGTGATTGCCTTCTATCGGAAGCAGATGGCAGCAAAAGGGATCGCGGTAAAAACCGAGGTCAAGGCCGGGGACATGCAGATGATCGGCGGCGAACGGGCGGATGGTGAAGCTGTTCACATCTCGGTGACCAAATCTCCCGATGGAGGCGTGACCGGGACGATTGTCGCGGGCGGGAATAGCTAGGACCCAATCGAAAACTTGCCATGGTGCAGTGCAGCGGCTAAGGGCGGCGCAACTTTCGACTATCCCTAAATTTATGGAGCTTTATCATGGCCGTGACACGGACATTCTCGATCATTAAACCCGACGCAACCCGCCGCAACATCACTGGTGCTGTCATCAAAATGCTGGAAGAAGCAGGACTGCGCGTCGTCGCTTCCAAGCGCATCCACATGACCCGTGAACAGGCCGAAGGCTTTTATGCGGTACACAAGGAACGTCCGTTTTTTGGCGAACTGGTTGATTTCATGATCAGCGGCCCTTGCGTCGTCCAGGTGCTGGAAGGCGAAAATGCGATGCAGGCCAACCGCGACATCATGGGCGCGACCAACCCTGCCGACGCGGCTCCCGGCACGATCCGCAAGGAACTGGCTGAAAGCCTCGAAGCCAACACCGTTCACGGTTCTGACAGCGAAGAAAATGCAGCGATCGAAATCGCCTATTTCTTCAATGAAGACGAAATCGTCGGCTAGGCATTTCGCCTAAACTTCGCCTATTCAAGCGCCCGGTTGCAGATCTGCGGCCGGGCGTTTTGATATGTGCTCGCTAAGCGTGTGAGGGGGATATGCGAACTCTCCGTCTGCCCCGCGCGGCAACAGCAAGCTTTATATTTTGGCATGTTCGCTTTCCGGGATGTCTTCGATCCGCCTGTTCGTCTCTTACAAGCCCTTACGTCGAAAACATCGGTCCAAGCGCGACCATATGCCCTAAACAGCTGCGGCCTGGCCCATGGATCTCATGATGATTTGACGATTCGAGCGGTCGGCCTCGAAGCGGGCTAGCGGCACGTCACCGGCTAATATGGCAGCGATGATGCGTTGGCGGCCAGCGCGCCATAGCTCGGGTGAAATGAGGCCTTGAGCAGAGACCTCCGGTGGATTTGATAGTGAAAAGTGCAATGTGACTCGTGTGAGAAGTTCGAACAGCGGACGATTGACCATCCGAAAGAGCATGTTCTGAAATTTCTCTTCGAATAGGCTCAGTTCGGATTGCGGATCGCAATCATCAATCTCCCTTCCAAGTGCAAGCATCTCCTCTCGTAGCTCCCCCGGAATATCGACACTGGCGGCGGCGGCGCATAGCTCGTTAAAAAGCAACGAGGTCATATCGAGGGCCTCTTCCCAGGACGCGGGCTGGCTTCGCATATATGCCGCTAAAATGCTCTCAAGCGTATCGATATCGGGTCGGCGACCGAAATAGCCGCCACCCGGTCCCCGGCGAACTTCAAGCAAGCCTTCATGCTCCAGAATTCGAGCAACCTGCTGAATCGTGACGATGCCTACATTGAAAACCTCGGCAAGCTCGCGAAGAGATCCAATCTGCGCGCCTGGCTCGTTGGCGAAGACGCGTTGCCGCAATGTTTCGGCCGTGGCCTGAACCAGCTGCCCGCGCTGTCGTGTCTTTTTAACCATTTCCTGCGCCTCTCAATGACTGACGATAATTAAACCTATATAATTTGCATCAGTCAACAGATAAGGCCTCGAAAATTGCTTTGACTCTCGATATATGTGCATATTATAGCGTGATTCATGGAAATCAGGATCAACATGGATGGCAAGGTTGCATTGGTGACGGGGGCTGCTTCTGGTCTTGGCCGCGCCACCGCAATCAAGCTTGCGTCGGCCGGTGCGAAGCTTTGCCTTGTCGATGTTGACGAGACGGGGCTTGCAGAGACTTCCGCTATCATTGGTGACAGTGGCGGGGTCGCGATAGTGCAAGTTGCCGACTTGACTGATCCGGTAGCGTGCAGCGCGCCGGTCGATCATGCAGCAGATACATTTGGGCGATTTGATGCGCTGTGTAATGTGGCGGGGCTCATCTATATGGCCAAAACGCCCGATATGCCGGTCGAACAACTCCAGCGCACCATTGCGGTCAACTTGACCGCGCCGTTTCTGCTTTCCCAATCGGCAATCCCCCATTTGCTCAAGACAGAGGGAGCCATCGTCAATGTCGCTTCTTCGGCAGCCTTTCTGGGCGAGGCTTATGCAGCGGCTTATTGCGCCAGCAAGTCCGGGCTGGTGGGCATGACCAAGGCGATGGCGATGGAATATGCCAAGCAGCCGATCCGTATCAACGCCGTCGCGCCTGGTGGCATGATGACCAATATCGCGACGAACATGAAATTTCCGGATGATGCCGATGTGGAACTGATCCGGCGCTATACAGGATTGCGGGGGCTGGTCGAGGTGGACGATGTTGCCGACATGGTGTGCCTGCTCGCCAGCGATGCCGGGCGCGGTTACCACGGTGCGTGCATAAATATCGACGCAGGCATCACGGCGGGATGATCGTGGATATTTCAATGCTTCGCGGCCGCAGGAGCCAGGACTCCAGACATTCCAACTGAGCAAAAATTGTCTGGCGAACCTCGAATAACAGGAGTGCGGGTAAATGGCATTTGAACTTGATCAATTTCGGCTCGACAACAAGGTGGCAATTGTCACCGGCGCTGGTGGCCGTGGCAATTCTATCGGCCGGGCATATGCCCTGGGCCTGGCCAATGCCGGGGCTTCCGTTGTGGTGGCCGATCTCAATGAAGATGGGGCACTGGCGGTCGCGGAGGAAGTTATTGCGGCTGGGGGCAAGGCACTGGGCGTCAAAGTCGATGTTGCAGACGAGGCGTCAACTCTGGCGATGGGGGCAGCGGCGATCGAGAAATTCGGCGGCGTCGATATATTGGTGAATAATGCCGCGCTGATGGTCGATGTCAGCTATGACAATTGTGAAACCGTCAGCATGGATGCTTGGAACAAGGCCTTTGCAGTCAATCTCAATGGCGCCCTGCTTTGCGCACGCGCTTGCATTCCTTCGATGCGCGAGCGTGGTGGTGGCCGCATTATCAATCAGACCAGCGGTGGCGCCTTTCCGGCAACCGGTCTTTACGGCATTTCAAAAATCGCTCTGGTGGGTTTGACGACCACGCTTGCCAAGCAATTTGGCAAAGAGGGTATTACCTGCAATGCGATCGCACCGGGCAATGTGACTTCTGATGCGGGAAAGATGCTGGTCCCCGATGACTCTCCCTTCATACAGCACCTGCAGGCGACCGTTGCCACCAAGCCCCGCGGCGAACCGGATGAACTTGTCGGCGCACTGATGCTGCTATGCTCCAAGGCCGGAGAGTGGATCACGGGTCAGACCATTCATGTTGATGGCGGCTGGATCATGCGGCCATAATTGCTGCGCCGCACCGTGAAGCTTTTGCCGATGCGTCAGGCATCGACCGTGCCAGATAAATTTCCGGGAGTATGATGAAATGCAACTTAGCGATTACGAAACAAAATATAGCACAATCCGGTTTGAGCGGGACAAGGGTGTTCTGATCATGACCATGCACAGTCGTGGTGGGCCGCCGATGTGGGGCATGTCCCTCAACAGCCTGCACGCCGAACTCCCAAATGCCTTTCTTGACGTGGCGCGCGACACGGAAAACAAGGTCGTGATCCTGACAGGGGAGGGTGACAGTTTTCTGACCAAATTTGATGCGGAGGAAATGTTCCACGAAGGCAGTCAGGCTGAAATGTGGCCGCGCATTTATGAAGAAGGCGTCGGGCTGCTGAACAACCTGCTGGCGATTCCGGTGCCTGTAATCGGTGCAGTTAACGGGCCCGCCCATATTCATGCCGAACTGCTGATATTGTCGGATATCGTGCTCGCAGCCGAACATGCCGAATTTGCGGATCTGGCTCACGTCCCGGGTCGAACCGTGCCGGGCGATGGCGTGCATGTGATCTGGCCGATGTTGCTCGGCCCCAATCGCGGACGCTATTTCCTTTTGACCGGCGAACGCATCGGTGCGGCCGAAGCCAAGCAACTTGGGGTCGTGGGCGAAGTGCTGCCTGCCGCCGAATTGCTGACCCGCGCCAGGGAGCTCGGATCGCAACTGGCGCAATTGCCGACCCCTGTTCTGCGTTACACGCGTCAGGTTCTGGTGCACGATCTACGCTGCCGGATGATGAACGGTCTGGCCGGTGGCCTTGCCCATGAAGCACTCGGCTCGCTCACAGCGGCAGCGGCCAAAGGCTGACGGCAGTATAAGCTTGGCAGCCCTCGACGACCTTCCCAAATTTGCTCGTCACAGAATGGAGTCAGTCCCTATTGGCGTACCGCTATGACCATTGGAGGAGATTGGCACTTCCCGACGGGCGGCATAGGTCAGGGCACGGCCGCATGCCCCCTCCGCCAGGGCTAGCTGCTGCCCTTCGCGCACCCAAATCTCTTTACCCTAGCGAATTACCACCAACATGATGCCCCACCGTCACTGCTGAACTACTCGCCTCCGCTGATCGTTCCCAGTCGTGGAAGGCTTCCCGCTTGACGATGATCCAGCTGCCATTGCGCCGTTCAAGTCTGTCACAATAGCGACCGGCAACGATCCAGTCCGTTGCCTTGCCACGGGTTTCGCACGGAGCGAAGTCGGGATTGCCCGCTTCAATATAATGATAGGCGACAAAATTGGCCTCGGTGGTGGCGCTGTTGCCGTCGTCCGACAGGTCGATGTGTACATTGGAGATGGAGTGGTGGGTGCCAGGGATATTTTCCAGCGTCTGGCTGGCAAAGCCGATGAACTCGTCCGGCGGTCCCTCATATTCGGCATGCTTGTGGACATGATCATCGGCAAAACAGGAGCGGACCAGCGGCCAGTCGCGGCGATCAATCCCCTTGCAATAACGATGCAGGATATCGCGAATCTCTTCGCGTGCCGACAGCTGCTCCAATGTGTACATCCCTGATATCTCCTAATTTTGTCAGTCGTTATAATTTGACTCTGGCCCTAGCCTTCACCGCAATGACTGTTGAGGAGATAAAGCATGGGCAGACTGCAAGGCAAAGTGGCAATAATAACAGGCGCGGCCAAGGGACTGGGCGAAGCTGATGCCCGGATGTTTGCGCGCGAGGGCGCGACCGTCATCCTCACCGACATGGACGAAGAAAATGGTCAGCGGGTTGCCGGAGACATTGGTGATGCGGCTGAATTCCAGATTCAGGATGTCCGCGATGAACAGGGCTGGGAGGACTTGGTTGCCGATGTCGTTTCTCGCCATGGCAAGCTCGACATATTGGTCAATAATGCCGGTGTGGTCGAACCGGGAACGATCGAGACGCAAACGGCCGAGGAATATCGCTTCGTCATGGCGGTGAGTGCCGATGGCGCCTTTTTTGGCTGTAAATATGCGGTGCCCGCGATGAAAGCCTCTGGTGGAGGGACGATCATCAACATGTGCTCGATCGCTTCGATCATCGGTGAGCCGATCGTCGTCGCTTATGCGATGGCCAAGGGTGCAATCGAGAGTCTGACCCGCAGTGTCGCGGTCCATTGCGCGAACAACAAATATAATATTCGCTGCAACAGCGTCCACCCTGCTGGGATATTAACGCCAATGGTCGAGGCCATCGGTCCCAAGGTCATGGGCCGCGACGATCTCCGCCCTTCCAGCGAAGGGCCAGCACCAAGCGCGCTGGGCGAACCGGATGATATCGCCAATACCATATTGTTTCTGGCATCGGACGAAAGCAAGTTCATCAATGGCGCCGCCATCAGGGTCGATAATGCGAAATCAGTGATGGAGGGTGTGGTGCCCTGACCATTTGATGGGGTCGGTCTTCCCATATTGGAAGAACGATATTATCCAAATCCATGCTGTCAGAGACATCACAACGGGCGATGTCTCTGCTTGGAGATGCACCAATTTGCGCTGGCAAGGCGAAAAGGAAAATATGGTGATAATCGCAACGGCTACCCAATTCTTGGAAACCGCTTTCCTACACCCGCGCCGAATGTTTATTCTCTCGGTCGGTCCATCGCTGCGCTCGGGTCAGGCTCTTTGACAATTTGGAGAGAAGAACACCCCTTCCGCACGCCTGCAGAATGGAACCGGAGCGATTGCCGGTGAGAATCGAAAGTTTACACTCGCCGCATAGATGCTGTCTCGAAAGTCCAGGATATCTCTGGCTTCGGGGGAAAAGTCACGGAAAATAAAACCAGTCATTTCTGTAAAGTTTGCGGCGCGGTACGGGATTCGTTGGGCGCGCACGACGTCCGCGCGGCAGCGACCCATATTTCTTTGTCTCTGGATTGCGGTGACCTCCTGATATTGAAATGGAAAATCGCGCCGATCAGGCGACAAAGGTTGCGTTTGCAACCGGAAGTGAGATATTCGGTGGTCCTCGGCCAACTGATCAACAGGACAAAGCAACGATCATTGTCCGGTCTCACAATGACATTTGATCCCCCAAGCGACAAAAATGTCGGCAATTTTGTTAGGAAACCTCTGATCCATGAATACTCTGATGGACTACCGGGAAAAGATTCGCACGCATCACCGCAGTGATGAAAATGAAATTCTGGAACATCTGATCTCGAATTTCGGCCCGGATGAGCAGACACGCGAGCGGATTCAGGAGCGGGCGATTCAGGTTGTCCGGGATGTGCGGAGCGCTTCCGGGCCGACATTGACCGAGAGTTTTCTGGGCGAATATGGTCTTTCCACCGACGAAGGGCTGGCGTTGATGACGCTGGCCGAGGCGCTGTTGCGCGTACCGGACAATCAGACGATTGATGCACTGATCGAGGACAAGATCGGACCGTCCAACTGGCGCGACCATATCGGCCAGTCGGAAAGTTCGCTGGTCAATGCATCGACCTATGCGCTGGAGATGACGCGCAGCGTGATCAACAAGCCGGAAAGCCGCGGCCCGCTCGACGCTTTGCGGGGCGCCATAAAGCGGCTGGGCGAGCCAGTGATCCGGGTGGCGGTGCGTCAGGCGATGAAGGAACTGGGCAATCAATTCGTGCTCGGGGAAGATATGAAGCTGGCGCTGAAGCGAGCGGAGAAGTGGAAAGCCAAGGGCGCGACTTACTCCTATGATATGCTGGGAGAGGCCGCGATTACCCAGGAAGGCGCGGACGAATATTTCGCCGCTTATGCCGATGCGATCAAGGAAATCGCCAAGGTCGCTATTTCCGATGACTTGCGGGAAAACCCGGGTCTCTCGATCAAATTGTCAGCGCTCTATCCACGCTACGAGATGAGCCAGCAGGCAAAGGCGGTTCCCGATCTCGCCGAACGCGTCGGCGAACTGGCGCGCGCCGCGCGAGACGCCAATGTCGGGCTTAATATCGATGCTGAAGAAGCCTACCGCCTGGGCATATCGCTCGACATGATCGAGATGGTGCTCAGCGATCCGCGGCTTGCCGGATGGGATGGCTTTGGCGTTGTGGTCCAGGCCTTTGGCAAGCGGGCCAGCTTTGTGCTCGACTGGCTTTATTCGCTGGCGACCCAGCTGGACAGAAAGATCATGGTTCGCCTGGTCAAGGGCGCCTATTGGGACAGCGAGATCAAGCGGGCGCAGATGGACGGTGTCCCCGATTTTCCGGTATTCACAACCAAATCTGCGACCGATATCAGCTATATCTGCTGCGCGTCCCAGCTGCTGAAAATGACCGATCGCATCTATCCGCAATTCGCGACCCACAATGCCCATAGCGTTGCCGCCATTCTCGAAATGGCTGGAAACCAGCAGGATTTCGAGTTCCAGAGGCTGCACGGCATGGGCGAGACATTGCACGATGCCTTGCTCCGCAATGAAAAAGTGCGCTCACGAATCTATGCTCCCGTCGGAAAACACCGTGAATTGCTCGCCTATCTTGTCCGGCGCCTGCTGGAAAATGGTGCGAACTCGTCCTTTGTGAACCAGTTGGCCAATCATACGGTGGCTGCCGAAATGATCGCGACCGATCCATTCGAGACGCTGAAGGCCGATCAGCAATCAAGCCGGTCGAAGATCATCAAGCCTGGCGATCTGTACCAGCCGGACCGGGTCAATTCGCGCGGCTGGGATCTGGCCAATCGCACCGACATGAATGAATATGTCGGCGAGCGCGCGCCCTTCGCCGAAAAGCTTTGGCGTTCGTCAGCTATCACCGTGCGGCCGGTAACCAGTGGAACCACTCACAAGATATTCAATCCGGCACGCGTGGATATTCAGGTCGGAGAAGTGATCGAGGCTGACGAGAACCAGGCTCTGCAAGCCATAGAAGACGCCCGCGTCTGGGATGCTCCGGTAGCCGAGCGGGCTGCGATCCTGTGCAGAGCCGCCGATCTTTACGAGCACCATCATGGCGAAATTTTCGCATTACTGGCGCGCGAAGCGGGCAAAACCCAGTTCGATACGATCGCCGAATTGCGGGAGGCGGTCGACTTCTTGCGCTATTATGCCAAGGAAGCGGAGAAGCATCCGGAGAGCAAGCCGCGTGGCATAATCAGCTGCATCTCGCCCTGGAATTTCCCGCTGGCGATTTTTACCGGTCAGGTGGCCGCCGCGCTGGCTGCAGGCAATGCGGTATTGGCGAAACCCGCTGACCAGACGCCGCTTATTGCGGCTCTGGCTACCAATTTGCTGCACGAAGCCGGCGTTCCCGTTGCTTCTCTGCAGTTGCTGCCGGGCGCTGGTGCGACCGTGGGAGCAACGATCAGCGGCGATGCTCGGATCAATGGTGTCTGTTTTACCGGCTCTACCGCGACCGCGCAGACGATAAACCGGAATATCGCCGAAAATGGTCAGGCGGACTCGCTGCTGATCGCCGAGACCGGCGGTCTGAACTGCATGATCGTCGATTCGACCGCTTTGCCGGAACAATCGGTTCGCGATATCATCACCTCGGCATTCCAGTCCGCCGGGCAGCGTTGTTCGGCGTTACGGGTCCTCTATTTGCAGGAAGATGTCGCCGAGCCATTTCTGAACATGCTCTATGGTGCCATGGATGCAACGGAGATGGGCAATCCCTGGTGGCTGTCGACCGACATCGGCCCCGTTATCGATCAGGATGCGCAAGATAAAATCAGCGCACACATAGCGAGGGCAGAGAAGGACGGCAGATTGCTCAAGCAACTCGACTGTCCGGATGAGGGCTATTTCGTCGGACCGGCGGTCATCAGGATCGATGGGATCGACGATCTGGCAGAAGAGATATTCGGTCCGGTCCTGCATGTTGCCACGTTCAAGAATGACGAGCTCGACAAGATCATCGACGATATCAACAGTCGCGGATACGGACTGACCTTCGGCCTGCAGACCCGGATCGAGCGCCGCATCGACAAGCTGACCAGTGCCTTGAAGGTCGGAAATATTTACGTCAATCGTAACCAGGTTGGTGCTGTGGTCGGGTCGCAGCCCTTTGGCGGAGAGGGTCTTTCCGGCACCGGCCCCAAAGCCGGCGGCCCGCATTATCTGCCGCGCTTCCATGCAGGATCCAGGCCGGTATCGATATTGACTCACGGCGAAGAGTTGAATCTCGAAAGGATTCAGACAGCACTCGACGATCTGCCTCCGGTCGACACGCGACCACGCAGTTCCGAGATCATGCCCGGACCAACCGGTGAATCGAATGAGCTGTTAACCTATGCGCGGGGGACGATATTGTGCCTCGGCCCAACGCGGGAGGATGCTGCAAGGCAGGCGGAGACGGCACATCGGCAAGGTTGCGTAGCGCTGATCTGCGTTCCCGGCGCTACCGGAGAACATACGCTCGACGGATTTGTGCCTCGGGAAATTCTGTCTGCGTTGACCGGTATGGATGCCGTTGTCTGCTGGAGTGAAATCGAGGATATCCGCGCCATCCGCAAGGCGCTTGCCATGCGCGACGGGCCGCTGATCCCGATCATCACCGAAGAGAGTTTCGGCCACCAATGTCTGGTCGAACGCCACGTCTGTATCGATACAACTGCTGCGGGAGGAAATGTGTCGCTACTGACCTAGGGGCCTTGGAGAGACGGTTGCGGCGCTCTCAGCTGCTTGTCAGCGCGTCGACAAACCGATCAATGGTGCTGTCGAGCAAGGCGAGGGCCGCCGTGTCGAGTGTGTCCCGGCCGAGTATCTGGAGCGAGACATCGCGCCCGGTGTTGAAGGCCAGCAAGCTGGAAATCAGCATCAGCGCTTCTGTCCGATCGCTTTCGGTCGCTTCGCGCTTGGCTTTTCCGCCGGCCAGCAAGCGGGCGACGATGTCGACGCCGGGCTGCCAGAGCCGTTCATAGAGGATGACAAAAGCTGGCCCGCGCTCGCGCATTTCGCGGGCAATGAAATCAGCGCGCGACTGGGCGCTTTCGGTTTCGGCAAAGATCCGCAAGACCATGTGCAGCAAGCGCTTGAGCTCGGCGCGGCAGCGTTCCGGGTCGCCGCTCGCATCAAGCGTGAACTCGCCGGCCGATATCATGTCGGCAGCGCTGCCTTCATAGCGTGCGACGATATCCTCGGCACAGGCGATATACAGCCCTTGTTTGCCGCCGAAATGATAGGCGATAGAGGGCAGGGTAACCGCCGCCTGTGCCGCGATACCCCGCGTCGTCGCTCCGGCAAAGCCGTGCGCACCGAAGGCCGCCAGTGCTGCATCAAGGATCGCGCTGCGAGTGCCGTCGCTTTTCGCATAGCCGTCCGGGCGGGCGGCAGGTGAAGGGGTTTTGGCAGGCTCAGCCATGTGTGGCTCTATAACTGTCGCCATCTGACACAAATTCGGCATGGCCATAGCGTTCGAGCAGCCGGTTCAGCTTGCCGACGAGGCGTCGGTCCGCAGTTTCGCGAATGATCGGAATCCTGGCAAGCAGGTCATAGAATCCCAGTCGCGAATAAATTCTCCCGGCCGCAGCAAGCGCGAGCAGCTTGTCGCGCAACCTGTAGCGCACCCCGATTGTTTCGGCACGCTCGGTATCGCCCTGCAGGAACTGACGGATGAAAAAGGCTTTGGAGAAACCCCGTTCCAATGTGCGGTCGATCCGTCCGGCAACTGACTGGTCATGTGACAATTGGGTGTTCATCGTGCCGCGCACTAGCGCGCCGCAGGTTTCGTCGTCAAACGCATTGCGCAGCGTTGCCTGGCGCGCCAGCATCAGGCGCGTGATCGCGCGCGGTGTTTCTCCGAGCAGCTGTTCTGGCAGGCCGAGCAGGAAACAGCGATAGCGGGCGATCTCGATGCGGGCTTGCTCTGCGGGTGTGAATTGCTCCCGCCCCTCGCGCATCGCCTGAAAGGCGATCAGAAAGGAACCGATTTGTCCTGCGGGCATCTGGTCGACCTGCGGGATCGGGATGCCATAGGTTTGGGCGTCCCAGACGCCATCGCGCTGCATGACATTGTAGCGGACCATCGAATGCATCAGCCGGACCATTGCCGCTGCCTTGAACGCCGCGCCATGGCGTTCGAGCGCGCCGGGGATGACTGTCAGGGTGAAGAAAGTTGCCGTCTCGTGGACGCGCCTCGCGGCCAGCTTGTCGGACAGCGCCCCGGTCAGTGCCATTGGTAGCGCCGAATAACGGTTCATGAAGGTCGCGAGAAAAGCACCGCGGATCGCGAAGGGCACGAGATGGGCATATTGGTTGCGCTCGACCCGCGCGCCTTCTCGCACCAAATCCATATCGACCCAATCGGGCCGGTTTTCCATCGCAGCGATAAAGACAGCCAGTTCGGGCGGTGCATCGGGAACCGCAGCCAGATCGTTGTCACAGGCGGTCTGCAACATGTCGATCAGCGTGCGAAATCCAAAGTCGGGGATACGTGCTGCGTAGGCGTCCGCAACCGGATCGCCCATGAACGTATAGGCTGCCATCATCTCTACCAGCGCTTCATCCCCCATCAGATCGGGGATCATATCGGTGAATCCCGACATATTTTCTCCAGAAGGCTCCGTTGTGAAACGCTCGGGCATGGTGCCGAAATCAAAGCTGCCAAAAATTGCGGGCGTATCCACTGCCTGTTGCTCAACCCGGCTCCAAAGCTCCGGATGATGATGACGACTCTCCATGGGCACACTCCTTTTATACTTCCTATCGTAAATAATATCTATCGATCGATAGGTATTCAAGTGGGAATTGCATAATGGTGCCGCGCGCGGGAATCCACTCTGGCGCGATAACCCCTTGGCTCTATTACTTGCCTTTAACTACGTATGTCGGGTAGCTTGGCACCATGGATCACGAGCAAGATACAGGCGCGCAAAATCAGCTGACGATTTCAAAATCGGATTTGCCAAAGACGACCGTCATGAGGTTGATCGAAAATAGCCCGATTGCCTCTGTGGTCAGCAATCCCCGGCTGACCGATAATCCGATTGTCGCGGTCAACGATGCTTTTCTGGCGCTGACCGGTTATGATAGGGATTTCATTGTCGGTCGGAACTGTCGGTTTCTGGCGGGCGAGGCGACCGAGCCTTGGCTGACCGAAGAAATTCGACGCGGCGTGCGACAGCAAAAGTCCGTGTTGGTTGAGATATTGAATTACAAGAAGGATGGCACAGCCTTCCAGAACGCCGTTCTGGTAGCCCCACTGTTTGACGAAGAGGGCGAACTGGAATATTTTCTCGGCTCACAGATTGAAATCGATGCCGATATTCCGAGCCTTGCCAAACCGCGCCGGATGCGCGCCGTGGCGATTGTGAAGGATTTGTCGAAACGGCAGCGGGAAGTGCTGCAATTTATAGCCAAGGGCCTCCTCAACAAGCAAATTGCTCATGAATTGGGCCTCAGCGAACGAACTATCAAAATGCATCGTTCGATTCTGATGAAACGGCTCGATGTCCCTAGCGCCGCGGATATGGTCCGGCTCGCCGTAGAAGCGGGTATGTAAGCTTATCTTTCATACGGTCCAATGGCCGTATCGATTCTGGGCCTATTCGCGACTATCTATTGAAAGGCATCGCGGGTTGGAGCTTCTTTTCCCAATTCGGGCCGCAGACATTGTTTGGGCAGCATTTTTCCCTCCTCCTTGTTGTCCAAGGATTTTCAGTCCGTGATGCACTTTTTTTAGAATTGATCCGCGATTTCGACCATTTTGGTGAGCCGCCTTGGGGCTACCTGACACCAGCTTTTGTAAAGCCTTTCAGTGATATGGTCCCAATCCGTGCTACCGGTATCCAGCCGGATCGCTATCCAGCCAGACTTTCCATAAAATTTGGGTGAATAATAAAGCTCTGGGTCGGCGTCGATCAGGGCCGCCTGCTCGTCCGTGCCAGTGGTTTTCACGAGTAAGGCAATACTAGCCTCGCCATGATGACTCTGGGCGAAATAAGCGAAATATTTGCCCGTCCTTTCGCTGCCGACCCGCCAGCCGGGGGCACCGAAGCTTGGCCGTTCGTGGGTTTCCGCAAGCGCCATAGCGCGCTCGCGAACCTGTCCCAAAATCCAGTCCGGATCATTCTCGCGGGTAACATATCTGGCTAATGTAGCAGGATAGAGCTGATGCTCGGCAATCAATATCCGGCCGGCTAGAGTGTCGGCATCGTCGTCGGACAGGATGGCGACTTCGGTCTGAGCCAGTACCGGGCCATCATCCAGTTCTGCGGTGACCAGATGAACGCTGCATCCCGCTACTCTGTCTCCGGCATCTATAGCCCGCTGATAAGTATCAAGGCCCTTATATTTGGGGAGCAGGCTGGGATGGATGTTCAGCATATGATTTGTCCATTTTCTGACAAAGCCATCGCTCAAGATCCGCATATAGCCTGCCAGCACGACATATTCGGCCCCTGACTGGACTATAGCGTCATGCATGATTTCATCATGCGCTTCACGGGCCAGGCCTTTGTGTCGATGAGCGAAGGTTGCGATGCTCTCTGCTTCTGCGAGCCGCAAGCCGGGGGCATCGGGGTCATTGGATGCCACGAGCATGATTTCAAACGGGCAGTCGGGTGTTTTGGCTGCGTATACCATCGCCGCCATATTCGACCCGCGACCGGAGATTAATATCGCGATTTTGGCTTTGTCAGCCATTGTGGGTGGCGGTCCAGTCGTTCGTTGCCGACCATATGCCGCGTGTTCCGCTGACCGAACAGCCCGTGGTTCCATTGCGCACATCGCCGATTCGGTGGACTTTTTCGCCGGCGGCTAGAAGATCTGCCGTAATCGACTGTGCTTCGTCGGGCGATACCGCCAGTACCATCCCGATCCCGCAATTGAAGGTCCGGGCCATTTCCTCGGGCTCGATATTACCCTGGGCCTGAAGGAATGCCATCAAACGGGGTTGGTCCCAGTTCGAAGCATCGACATGGGCGTGCATGCCATCGGGTAATACCCGCGGGATATTTTCCAGCAAACCGCCTCCGGTGATATGGGCGAGAGCCTTCACCCGACCGGACTGCATCAGCGGCAAGAGCGATTTTACATAGATTCGGGTTGGCGCGATCAATGCTTCGATCAACAATATGTCGGGATTGAAAAGGGCAGGGCGATCCATTTTCCAGCCCTTGTCTGCGGCCAGTCGCCGGACCAGCGAAAAGCCGTTCGAATGGATGCCTGAGGATTCGAGGCCGAGCAGGATATCGCCCGCTTCGATCGTCGCTCCGGTAATCGCTTTCTTGCGCTCCACTGCGCCGACACAGAAACCGGCAAGATCATAATCGCCTTCGGCATACATGCCGGGCATTTCCGCCGTTTCGCCACCGATCAGTGCACAGCCTGACATCTTGCAGCCTTCGGCAATCCCCGCCACAACTCGCTCGGCAATACCGTTTTCAAGCTTGCCGGTGGCGAAATAGTCGAGGAAGAACAGAGGTTCCGCGCCTTGCACGATCAGATCATTGACGCACATCGCGACAAGATCGATTCCAACACTGTCATGTCGGTCATAGTCAATCGCAAGTTTCAGTTTTGTGCCAACGCCGTCATTAGCGGCAACCAGCAGAGGGTCTTGATAACCTGCTGCTTTCAGATCAAAAAAACCTCCGAAACCGCCTAGTTCCGCATTTGCGCCCGGACGCGCCGTGGCTTTGGCCAGTGGCGCAATCGCTTTGATCAAGGCGTTACCTGCCTCAATAGATACACCGGCTTTCGCATAGGTGTAAGAATCCGGTTCATTTTGCTTTTCACTCATAACTTGTGCGATTAGACAAGTCGCGGCTGGATTTCTACGCCATAATCGTCAAAAGGGCGCAAATGAGTTTTTTGAGTGACTTCCGGATCAAGATTGCCGCCGCCGTTGCCGTTGTGACTATGCTCGCGGGAACGGTCGTCTATGCGCAGCTGGAAGGGACCGAGCGCGGGGTTGCGCCGCTGGCCAGCACAGGTGATTTCGAAGTCATGGGCGTCGAGGTCGATGTCCACGGTGACAATGCTGTTGATGCGCGCAAAAAAGGCTGGGAGGAAGCTCAGCGCAAGGCTTGGCAAATGCTTTATAAGCGCACCCAAGGTGGCGAAACCGCCGGTCTGCCGGATGATAGGCTTAACACGATCGTCTCCGCCATCATTATCGAGCAGGAGCAGATCGGGCCGAAACGCTATATCGCAACGCTTGGCGTTATGTTTGATCGGGCCAGAGCAGGTTCAATTCTGGGCGTTGGCGGACGGCGATTGCGGTCCCCGCCACTGCTGGTCCTGCCAGTCATGTGGAGCGGCGGGTCAGCCCAGGTATTTGAAAGTCGGACCGAGTGGCAAAAAGCCTGGGCGCGCTTCAGCTCCGGCGATAGCGTTATCGACTATGTTCGCCCGTACGGATCAGACAGCGAGTCGCTGGTATTAACCGCGGGGCAGGCAAATCGTCCGAGTCGGCGCTGGTGGCGAAATATTCTCGATCAGTTCGGTGCAGCGGATGTTATCATCCCGATTGTCCGGCTGACCTATAAATATCCCGGCGGCCCAGTCACCGGGCGCTTTACCGCCCGCTATGGCCCCGATAACCGCTTCATCGACAGTTTTACCCTGAAAGTGAGCCGCAGCGAAGATGTTGCCAAGATGATGGATCAGGGAATCGCACGATTGGACAATATCTATTCCAGCGCCTTGTCGCGCGGCGTTTTGAAAACTGATAAGTCTCTGATTATCGAGGACCCCTTCAATCTGGATGAACTGGATCTTGAGGATTTCAATCTTGACGATGATTTGGCCGTGGAGACTGGCGAGAGCGATGCGTCTGCAATTCCGGTCGGTACCATCAGCGCATCAGAAACAGGCGGCGAGACGCCAGTGACGGCGCCGGCTGCGATAATCAGCATTTCGCTGCAATTTGATACGCCAGACGTTGGTGCGGTCGGTCGCGGCGAATCATCTGTGCGTTCAATACCGGGTGTGACCTCTGCTTCGACATCCAGCCTCGCGCTAGGCGGCGTTTCCGTTATGAGCGTGAATTACCGCGGCGATATTTCTACCTTGGCCCAGGCGCTTCGGGCGCAAGGCTGGCAGGTCCAGCAAGGAGCGGGCGCCCTGCGTATCAGTCGTTCCGGACAATGATGTAGCGAGACAGTGAGTCAGATACCTCTCCCTCTTGAACAAAAACCGTCGCAGGAACAGGGAGGATATCTGGTGACTGCCGCCAATGCGGAGGTGCATCGTCACCTGGGGAACTGGCAGGACTGGGTGCACCACACGTTGATTTTGACTGGCCCTGAAGGCTGCGGTAAATCCACCATGGCGGCGGCGTTCGAGACGGAGAGTGGTGGGCTGTGCCTCGATGATGCTTCTGAACATGAGGATACGGAGCTATTCCACCTCTGGAACCGGGCCAACAGCGAACATAAGCCGTTATTGCTTTTGTCGTCAAAACTGGTCTCGGAGTGGGGGATCAACCTTCCCGATCTGAAATCCCGGCTCGCAGCATCACTGCATCTTGAAATCGGTCCGCCCGATCAGGCGATGATCAACGGGCTGTTTCAGAAATATTTTGCAATGCGCGGGCTTACCATTTCCGAAGACGCGCTGCGCTATCTGGAAAAACGCATGGTCCGCTCCTATGCTATGGTGCGTCAATTGGCGCAAAAAATGGATGCGCTTGCGATCGAGAGCAAGAAGCCAGTCAATCTGGCTATCGCGAAGTCAGCGCTCGTTTTTTTGGATGATGATCAAAAGGTGGATATTTAACCGATGGAAAATCCTGCTGCAGAGTCGCTGGATGCGGACATATCGACAGCGGACGATGCCAATGGTGCTTTTTCGGAAGATGGAAGCAAGCGCTATTTCAATCGCGAAATAAGCTGGCTCGGGTTTAATGAGCGGGTCATCGAAGAGGCTGAAAATACCGCACATCCGTTGCTTGAGCGGTTGCGCTTCCTGTCCATTTCCGGAAGCAATCTCGACGAATTTTTCATGGTCCGCTTTGCCGGGCTCGTGGGGCAATATCGACAGAATATCGAGGAACGTTCAGCCGACGGTCTGACCGCCACGCAGCAACTGGAAGCAATTGCAATCCGGGCCGACGCGTTGCTGGAACATCAGCAGCGGGTCTGGTCATCTCTGTCCAAGACGCTTGCCGCAGAAGATATATATGTTTCGACGGTGAGCGAGCTTTCCGATGATGGGAAGGCCTGGTTCCGACAGCATTTTCTCGATCAGATATTCCCGGTGCTGACGCCGCAGGCTCTCGATCCGGCTCATCCTTTTCCTTTCATTCCCAACAAGGGACTCAGCCTTGTTTTCGATCTGGTCAGATTGTCGGATAATCAGGGTATTCGCGAATTGGTGATGATACCGTCGGGTCTGCCGCGTTTCATTCGCTTGCCTGGCGAGTCCGCGATCTATGTGTCTGTCGAAACCGTCATTCAGCAATTTTCCGATATTCTCTTCCCTGGCTACGCCGTGAAAAGCAGCGGCCTGTTCCGGATCATTCGCGACAGTGATATCGAAGTGGAAGAAGAGGCGGAGGATCTCGTTCGCTATTTCCGCAGTGCTATCAAACGTCGCCGACGCGGGGATGTGATCCGGTTGGAAATGGGGCCGAAACTGGCGGAGCCCGTTGTTGCAATGCTGCGTGAGAATCTGCTGCATGACGGCGCAACGGAAAGCCGGGTCAACGGTCTGGTAGGAGTTAGTGATCTTGACATCCTAGTCGACGAAGACCGCCCTGATCTGAAATTCACGCCGTATAGTCCGCGTTTTCCGGAGCGTATTAGAGAGCATGGCGGCGATTGTTTCGCCGCTATTCGTGATAAGGATATCCTCGTCCATCACCCCTATGAATCATTCGAAGTGGTGATCGAATTTTTGCGGCAGGCGGCTGCCGATCCCGATGTCGTCGCGATTAAACAGACCCTATATCGCGCCGGCAAGCAATCCGCCGTCATTCGGGCACTTATCGATGCCGCAGAAGCCGGCAAATCTGTGACTGCAATCGTCGAGCTCAAGGCGCGCTTTGATGAAGAGCAGAATCTGCTCTGGGCTAGCGCACTGGAACGAGCTGGAGTGCAGGTCGTATACGGATTTATCGAATGGAAAACCCACGCGAAAATCTCGATGGTCGTGCGCAAGGAGCAGGAAGGCTATCGCACCTATTGCCATTTCGGCACCGGCAATTATCATCCGATTACCGCTAAAATCTATACCGATCTGAGCTTCTTCACTGCTGACCCGAGGGCGGCGCGCGATGCGGCGCAACTATTCAACTATATCACTGGCTATGTCGAACCCAAGGAACTGGAACTTATTTCCATGTCTCCGCGCGATATGCGCAAGGACCTAATGGGGCTAATCGATCAGGAAATTGTCAATGTCCGTGCGGGCAAGGCCGGTATGGTCTGGGCGAAGATGAATTCACTTGTCGACCCGGCCCTGATCGAGAAACTATATCAAGCGAGCAATGCCGGTGTTGAAATTGATCTGGTGGTCCGGGGCATTTGCTGTCTGCGGCCAGATGTGCCGGGCATGTCGGATCATATCCGGGTCAAGTCTGTGGTCGGCCGTTTTCTGGAGCACAGCCGTATCTGGGCGTTCGGCAATGGCCAGGAACTACCAAATGACGGGGCTAAACTCTATATTTCATCTGCTGACTGGATGCCGCGCAATCTTGACCGCCGCGTTGAATATATGATGCCTATTACCAACAAGACCGTACATGATCAGATATTGGATCAGGTCATGGTGGCCAATTTGATCGATGACGAGCAGAGCTGGGAATTAAATGCTGATGGCAGTTATACAAGGGTGAAACCTTCTGACAAACCGTTCAATCTGCATCGCTATTTCATGACCAATCCGTCACTGTCCGGCCGCGGCAAGGCGCTCAAGAAAAGCAATGCGGTTCCCCGTCTCAGCTTGCGCCGCCGCAAGAAAAAGGCGTGACCCGGGTGTTGGTGGCAAAAGGTGTTGCAGCCAATTCTGTGCAAGTGAGAAATAAACACAGCAGCCAGCGGACGGCGATCGTGGATATTGGGTCAAACTCCATCCGGCTGGTTGTCTATCAGGGCCCGGTCAGGGTTCCGGCAATCCTGTTCAATGAAAAAGTGATGGCCGGCCTGGGTAAGGAATTGTCGACGACCGGCGCGATTGCAAAGGATTCAATGGCGCTTGCCATACGTGGCCTAAAGCGTTTCCATCGCCTGTGTATGGAAATGGAAGTCGACAGCATCAAGAGTTTCGCCACCGCGGCGGTACGGGATGCAAGCAACGGCAAGGAGCTGCTGCAAGCCGCGCACGAGATTGGCTACGATGTTGTGGTGTTGCAGGGTGAAGAAGAAGCGGAGTCGGCAGCACTGGGCGTCATCTCCGGAATACCAGATGCCAAGGGTATAGTGGGTGATCTGGGCGGAGGCAGCCTGGAACTGGCGATGGTTGATAAAGGCAAGGTGCTCGAACGATATTCCTTTCCGCTCGGCGTGTTGAGGGTCGCGGACCTGCGCGCCAAGGGCCAGGACGCGCTCAAGAGTCAAGTGCGAAAGATGCTCAAAAAAACCGGATGGGAGAAGCAAGTGCAAGAACTTCCTTTCTATCTGGTGGGTGGATCCTGGCGGTCACTGGCTCGGCTCGATATGTTTGACAGCCACTATCCGCTCCCCGTGATTCACAACTACGAAATGGAGCCGCGGCGCGCACAAAGGCTAGTCAGCCGGTTGGCGCAACTGAACCGAGACAAGCTCAAAAATGTCCCCGGCCTCTCTACGTCGCGGATACCGACACTGAAGGATGCCGCCTGGCTATTGTCAATGCTGGTGCGTTATCTGAACAGTAGCAAGATGGTGGTTTCCGCTTATGGGGTACGGGAAGGCCTGTTGTACCAAGCTATCAGCAAGCAGGAAGCGGCTCGTGATCCGTTGTTGCTGGCAACCGAAGACGCTGGAGCTGCACAAGCGCGTTTTCCGGCGAACAGCAAATTGCTCGGTGAATGGATAACCGATATTTTTTCTGACGATCCGGTCGAATGGCACCGCATCCGTCAGGCTGCCTGTAATCTGGGCGATGTCGCTTGGCGAGCAAACCCCAATTTTCGGGCAGAGCGAGGATTAGAGATTGGCTTGCATGGCAATTGGGTCGCAATCAGCGGCCCGGAACGCGAGATGCTTGGGCAGGCACTCTATACCAGTTTCGGCGGCGGAAATTATATATTCCCCGGAGGTGGCAAGCTCGCCAGCGAGCAGGCAACCCAGCGCGCGATCAGCTGGGGACTTGCGATGCGGCTGGCGCAGCGGCTCAGTGGTGGTACCCGTAATCCGCTGGAACAAACGCAAATCCGCAAGTCTGGGAAAAAGCTTGAGCTGACAATAGCTGGTGATCTGGTCCATCTTTATGGCGATGCGGTTGCCAAACGGCACGGCCATCTCGCGAACATGATGGGTCTGGAACCGGTGATGACCACCGTCTAGCTATTCCGCTTCAGCGCTGTCACCTTCTTGCTGGTGGGTCATTTTGAGCTTGCCATCTTTCACGGTGAAGCTCACCCGGCCTTCAACCAGATCCAGTGCGTCCCGGCCAAATTCTTCATAGCGCCAGCCTTCGAGTAGAGGCACGTCTTCGCGTTCTCCGGCGACGATGCGTTCCAGGTCATCGGCACGAGCAAGTAGGCGGGATGCGACATTCATCTCCGCCGAACGAATCTTGAGCAATAATTTGAGCAGATCCGTGACCAGTGCGTTGGATTTGCCATTTTTCGGGCGCCGCCCGATTTTGAGCGGCAGATCGTCCCGTGACAGCGGTTCCGCCTGTTCGATAACATCCATCAAACGGGCGCCAATATCGTTGTTTTTCCAACCAGCCGAAAGTCCGCGGACCTGCCCCAGCTTTGCTTGATCCTTGGGGGGATGGGCGGCGATGTCTGCCAGTGTTTCATCGCGCATGATCCGTCCGCGCGGCAGGTCTTTGGACTGGGCTTCTCGCTCCCGCCAAGCGGCCAGCGCTTTCAGTCTGCCGAGCATGTCCAGATTTCTTCCCTGCGACTTGACCCGCAGCCAGGATTTTTCCGGATCATTCACGTAATTTTCGGGATCTGCGAGTTTTTCCATCTCGGCATTAATCCATCTGCCCCGTCCCGTCTCTCGCAATTTTTCCAGCATCATCGGGAAAATTTTGGCCAGATGGGTGACGTCAGCCACGGCATATTCGAGTTGGCGTGTGTTGAGCGGTCGGCGTGACCAGTCAGTAAATCGGGCGCCTTTGTCCAACGTGATTCCCAGCCAGCTGTCAACCAGATTGGCATAGCCGATCTGTTCGCTCTGGCCGATCGCCATGGCAGCGATCTGGGTGTCAAATATCGGGTGAGGAGTCTTGCCGGTCAGATTGTGGATGATTTCTACATCCTGCCCGCCAGCGTGGAAAATCTTGAGCACATTCTCATTGTTGACCATCAACTCAAGCAAGGGGCCAAGATCGACGCCTTTTGCCAGAGGGTCAATCGCGGCGGCTTCCTTGCCGTCGGAAATCTGGATGAGGCAGAGAATGGGCCAATATGTGTTCTCGCGCATGAACTCTGTATCAACCGTGATGAAATCCGCCGTCGCAAAGCGAGCGCAGATATCGGCGATGTCCTGATTGTCTGTCAGCAAATTGTGGATGTGCATTTTTATGCTATACAGCGGGCGGCTCATCCCGCAAACAATTCGTGGACAGAGGATACAATTTGGGGGAAATCATGGCATTTTGGTCACTGATTATGATCGGCGTACTGACGTTGCTCTTGCTTGGGCAGATTATGGCGCTGTGGGGTGATGCCTGTCTAGCGATAGCCGACCCGCGGCCGATTGGCGGCAAGACAATCGAGATCACGATATTGGCCTGGGGATTTGCCTCGCGGAGAGGGCGATCCCTGCAGGTCGATGATTGTTCTCAGCTCGGCATCAACGATATGCGTTTTTTCATGACCGGAAAGGCAATTCTGATCTGTTTGGTAAGCTTTGGCTTCGTCCGGAAAGTGAGCATTGCCTATCGCTGCTATGCCGGTGACCATGATGTGGGAGAGGCCTGATGGCGCGGGTTATCCATCTCGGTCACCAGGTCTGGAAGAACTATCACGAAACGGCAGAATGCAATCTCAAGGACCGGATCGAACTGGCGAACGGTGACGAGAGGAATGGCCGTGCGCATCTGAAAGGTGTGGCGGAAACTGTACGGGATTTGCTCAGGGAAGCCAGGCAATATCACATTCCGGTACGGCCGATTGGCGCTGGCTGGTCGCCGTCGCCGATCAACGTGGTGGAGGACGGTTGGCTGGTCGAGACTCTGCGGCTCAACCGGACCTATAAATTGTCGGCCAAGGATTTGCATGAAGATTGCGAAGTTGCCGCGGAAGCGCTGTTGCTGGTGCAGGCTGGTGCTACGGTTGATGAAGTTTACGAAAGTGCCGAAGAAATTGGCCGGTCGCTGCGGACTGGCGGGGCCAGCAACGGCCAGAGCTTTGCCGGCGCCTGTGCTACCGGAACCCATGGCAGCGTCTGGCAGGCGGGCGGTATCCAGGATCATGTTCGGGCGGTGCAATTGGTGACACCGGAACGGATATTGTGGATTGCTCCGAAGAAAGCGGTGCTGTCGGATGCGTTCATTGCCCAGACCGGTTCGGAGATCATGCGCGATGACCGGATATTTGCCGCTGCCCAGATTCATGTTGGTGCGATGGGTTTTGTCACGGCGATGCTGATCGAAACCGATCCGATCTATATGGTGCAGAATATCCAGAAAGCAGCGAAGATCAAACGCGAGCATATCGACTGGCTGTGCCGCGGCGAGTTCCAGAAATTTTCCTGCGAGTTCGGACTGCATGAAGAGCCTTATTTTCAACAGCTTATAATGAATCCTTTCGATCCTTTCGACAAGAAGACTCTGTTGCGCTTCCTTTACAAGCGTCCTTATGATGCCAGCGTCCTGCCGCCACCTCCAGGCGATATGGGGGCCGGCTATGACGCCCTGACCCTGCTTGGCAAGGCGATGGCGGAAAGTGACTGGTTCAAGGGAGAGATATTGCAACTGGCGATGGAGCAAGCCTATCCGGACAATCGTGATGTTGACGATCCGCCGGCCATTGCCACCTGGGGCCATACGACCGAAGAGCATATGCCGATTGCCAGCCTGTTCAACGGATCAGTAACAATGGATCGCAGTAAGCTTAGTGAAGCCTTTGATTTAATTATTGATAGTTTCAGGAGCGGGGGAGGGGGCACAGTCGTCACCCTGCGTTTCGTACGACAAGCCCAGGGTCTGCTGGCGCCCGCGCACTGGCCGGATAATGTCGTGATCGATTTTGACGGCCCGAATCTCGAATCCAGTCACAACGGCTACAAGAAAGTCGTCGAGGCGCTTGATGATGCGGGTATCGCCTTCACTCGGCACTGGGGCAAAACCAACAATCTCGACGAGCGGCGGGTGAAGCGGGATTATGAACAGAATTTCGCCAACTGGAAATGGGCGCAGGCGCAAGTCATGCCGGATGCGGCCGACCGTCGGGTTTTCGCGAATGACGAATTGGTCAAACTGGGGCTGATATAGGCTTTAGTGTCCCATCACCACTCGGGTGTTCAACGATCCGCGGCGGCTATAGGCGCTTTGACGCCGGGGAAATCACCTGTGGCCCTCTCCTCGGTGGACAGCTCTTCCGAATGCCATTGCTCCCCTTCGAGGGAAAATCCGACGTGGCTTGCGCGCTGAAATTCTTCGCCATTCCAGACGATCACTTGCAATTCCATCCGGTTGCCTTGCTCGACGTGGAGCCAGTTGAAACTTTGCGGTTCCTGATTGCGCAGACGGGTCGAGGTGGCCGTGCCCGCCTGAATTACCAGAGTCGGCCCCGCTTTCGCCACCATTTTGCTGGCGGCCTCGGCATAGGTGCGGTGGAAATGGCCCGCCAGCGTCAAATGAATGCCGGCGTCGGCTATCGCCTGAAGGGCGTCTTCGTGCCGGCCCACGGCTTCGCTCAGTTCATTGCCCCAGCCAATTGGCAATGCAAACAACGGGTGATGGGTAACCAGAATTCGCGTTTTATCGGGCGCAACGCCTTTGAAGCGTTGGCGAATGAGCTGCATTTGCTCCTCGTTTATACGGCCATCCTTGATCGTGAGGGAGCGGGCAGTATTGATTCCCAACACGGCGGCTTCGTCCGTTTCCACCCAAGGGCACAAATCCTCTGCAATATGACGTTTGTACCGGCCTAGCGGCGAAAGGAAGCGCCTGAACACATCATATAGAGGAATGTCATGATTCCCGGGAATGACCAGCAGTCTGTGCCCGTTTTCCCGCAGTGACCGGAGATATTCGGCAGCATCCTGAAATTGACCCTCGCGCGCGCGTTGGGTCAGGTCACCGCTGATGATGACGAGATCGGGTTGTTTGTCGTTCACCCAATCGATCGTGGCCGCAACGATGTTCGGGTCATTTGCGCCAAAGTGAATGTCAGAGAGATGTGCGATCCGGGCCATGAAGGTCTAACTGCTGACTCCTAAATAAGTTTCACCGTGCATCCAAACATCCGCCGCAGCGTAGTCTCATCATGAAAAGCAATTCTCTCCCTCGGGACGCCATTCTTGTCATTAACGCCGGATCTCGGAAGGGAGAGGATTTGTTCGAAGAGGCGAAAGCAAAACTGGCGGAAGCTGGCGTTAATCTCCTCGACGCACAGGCCGTCGAGAATCCTGACGATATTCGCAATATTGTTCGGCAAGCCGTCAAGAAAGCACCGATGGTCATTGTCGGCGGCGGTGATGGTTCGCTTTCGGGCGTCGTCGACGAATTTGTCGGCACCGATTGTGTCTTCGCCCTATTGCCTCTTGGTACCGCCAACAGTTCGGCGCGAACGCTGGGCGTGCCTCTTGATCTTGAAGGGGCCATTGAGGTCATTGCGCACGGGCATCGCAAGCCAATAGATCTTGGCATGATCGATGACGATTATTTTGTAAACGCTGCATCCTTAGGCCTTTCTCCAATCATCGGGGAAACGGTTCCGCATGAATTGAAGCGCTATCTCGGTCGTTTTGGCTATCTGTTCTGGGCCCTGAAATGCCTCATCGGCTTCCGGCCCTTCAGGCTGACGATTGATGATGGCGCAGAAAAGCACGCATTATGGTCGACCGAAGTGCGGATATTGAACGGATCCTATCATGGTGGTCTGGAATTGTCTGACAATGCGGAAATCGACAGCGGGCAGATCGTGATCCAGGCTGTCGTTGGAAAAAGCAAAATCCAGCTCATGTGGGACTGGTTTGCAAAAGCGCTGAAGCTGAGAGACCGGAACGCCAACACGCGTGAATTTTCCGGAACATCCTTTCAGTTGGAGACGATACCGAAGCTGAAGATTTCAATCGATGGCGAAGTGCTGGCATCCACGCCAGTCCAGGTCCGCGTTGCGAGGGATGCCATAGAGGTCGCTTGTCCATAAGGGGCGGAACTATCCTGCGATGGCCGCGTAATTCTATTATGACACAACATAATGGAGAGTCCCCCATGGCGAAGATTGACAAGAAAAAAGCCGGACATTCGCACGAATATGAACGGCTGAACCCCGGGGCAGCACCCGGCACTCCGCATCGACCGGACAGTTCCTACGGCATGGATAAGGGCAAGGCCGGCGGTACGTATGGCGATGCGGACAATGTGCCGGTAAACAAGGACGATGATGCGACCCCCGGCGGCCAAGCCCCGGAAAAGGTGAGCGACCGTCCCAATTTTTCCACGGTTCGGCCCGGAGACTATCCGCTGAAGGATCGCAAGGACAGGCAGGCTTGAGC
The DNA here is from genome assembly GCF_001586275.1 of Sphingorhabdus sp. M41. Taxonomy (NCBI): domain Bacteria; kingdom Pseudomonadati; phylum Pseudomonadota; class Alphaproteobacteria; order Sphingomonadales; family Sphingorhabdaceae; genus Sphingorhabdus; species Sphingorhabdus sp. M41. The sequence continues at coordinate 1,062,076 of NZ_CP014545.1, forward strand.
GTTTAGCAAAGCTATCGGGCCCCGCTGACTCCTTGCGCCTGATGCGGAGCTTTCGGCGGCGACAGCCTTATCCTTCGCAAAACTCCGCATCAACTGCGGCGCACAGCCTGTTTGGACAATCTCAAGCCTTGACAAATGGCCCGCAGACCTGTGTTACGCGTGCAATCTTTCCATCTGGGAAAGCACCCAATTCCAAAGGTCCATCATGCACGCATATCGCACCCACAATTGTTCCGCGCTCCGTTCTTCGCACGTTGGCGAGACCGTCCGTCTGTCCGGCTGGATTCACCGCAAGCGCGACCACGGCAATCTGCTGTTCGTCGATCTGCGCGACCATTTCGGTCTGACCCAGATCGTCAGCGAAACTGGTAGCGAGGCGTTCAAGACACTCGACAGCGCGCGCGTGGAATCGGTCGTCACGGTGACCGGCAAGGTTGTGGCCCGCGACGCCGAAACGGTGAACAAGAATCTGCCGACTGGCGACGTTGAACTGGTCGCCGATACGGTGAGCATGCAGGGCCCGGCCGACGAACTGCCGATGCCGGTTTTCGGCGAACAGGAATATCCCGAGGATATCCGCCTGCGCTACCGCTTCCTCGACCTGCGGCGCGAAAGTGTTCACGCCAATATGATGCTGCGCTCCAAGGTTATCGCCAGCCTGCGCAACCGGATGACCGAACAGGGCTTTACCGAATTCCAGACCCCGATCCTGACCGCTTCGTCCCCGGAAGGCGCGCGCGATTATCTCGTCCCGAGCCGCGTTCATCCCGGCAAATTCTATGCGCTGCCGCAGGCACCGCAGATGTTCAAGCAGATGCTGATGGTCGCCGGTTTCGACCGCTATTTCCAGATCGCGCCATGCTTCCGCGACGAAGACGCGCGCGCCGACCGTTCGCCGGGCGAATTTTACCAGCTCGATTTCGAAATGAGCTTTGTCACCCAGGAAGATGTGTTCCAGACGCTGGAACCGGTTCTGGCTGGCGTGTTCGAGGAATTTGCCGATGGCCGTTCGGTGACGCTTGCGGGCGAATTCCCGCGCATTCCCTACAAGGAATCGATGCTGAAATATGGCAATGACAAGCCGGATTTGCGCAACCCGATCATCATCCAAGACGTCAGCGAACATTTCAAGGGCTCCGGCTTTGGTCTGTTCGACAAGATTACCTCGACCGGCGGCACGGTGCGCGCCTTTGTCGCGCCGGAGGCCGGCAAGAACAGCCGCAAATTCTTTGACGCGATGAACGACTGGGCGCGCGGCGAAGGTTTTGCCGGGCTCGGCTATATCAACATGAAGGAAGGCGCAGCCGGAGGGCCGATTGCCAAGAACCATGGCGAGGAAGGCACGGCCAAGCTGCTCGCCGATCTCGGCTGTGGTCCCGACGACGGCGTGTTCTTTGCCGCGGGCAAGGAAGCGGAAGCCGCACGGCTCGCCGGTCTGGCACGGACCCGCACTGCGGAGCAACTCGACCTGATCGACAAGAATGCGTTCAAATTCTGCTGGATCGTCGACTATCCGATGTTCGAATATGATGCCGAACTGAAGAAAATGGACTTTTCGCACAACCCCTTCTCGATGCCGCAGGGCGAACTGGAAGCGCTGGAAAACCAGGATCCGCTCGACATTCTCGCCTGGCAATATGATATTGTCTGTAACGGCATCGAGCTGTCCTCCGGCGCGATACGGAACCACCGGCCCGACATCATGTACAAGGCGTTCGAGATCGCCGGTTACACCAAGGAGCAGGTCGACAGCGAATTTTCCGGCATGATCAACGCGCTGAAATATGGCGCGCCGCCGCATGGCGGTTCGGCTCCGGGCGTGGACCGGATCGTTATGATGCTGGCGAACGAACCGAATATTCGCGAGGTTGTCTTGTTCCCGATGAACCAGAAAGCCGAAGATCTGATGATGAGCGCGCCGAGCCCCGTCGCCGCGAAGCAGCTGCGCGAATTGCATATTCGGGTGGTGGAACCGCCAAAGGAAGCGTGATCTCAACAACTCAGATAGTCGTCATGCTTAACCTGATTCAGCATCCAGAGCCGTAACAAGCATGTTTTGCGAGCGGTTGTTCCGGATCCCGGATCAAGTCCGGAATGACGAAATAGGAAAAGTTCAATGATCCTCCCCGTTATGAATGTCTTTCCATCGTCCCATGGCGATATCTGCTATTTCGAATGGGGCAAGGCGGAGGACGGCCCGTCTGTCCTGCTGCTGCACGCGACCGGCTTTCACGCCCGCTGCTGGGACCAGGCCATCGCTGCCTTTCCGGCTGGCACACATGTAATCGCGGTCGATCAACTCGGCCACGGACGCAGCGCCGCACCGATCATCACCGACTGGACCGATGTCGCGGGCGCGACCGCCGAACTGGTGCAATCGCTCGGAATCCGCTTTGCGGTTGGAGCAGGGCACAGCATGGGCGGCCATTGTCTGGTGCAGGTCGCGGCCAGCCACCCTGATCTGCTGGAGCGGCTCGTCTTGATCGATCCGGTGATCATGGAACGGGAATTCTACCGGGATCTGCCCGATTATAGCGCGACCAGTGATATGGTGGCCAGACGGCGCAATAGCTGGACCGGACCGGATGTGATGTTCGAACGGTTCAAGGACCGGCATCCCTACAAGACATGGGATCCGGCAGTGCTGCGGAATTACTGCGAATATGGTCTGCTGTCAGACGGGGAGGGTGGTTACAGGCTGGCCTGTCCCCCACAGACCGAGGCATCGGTCTATGCGACCAGCGCCAGCGTCGATCCATGGCCTCTGATCGATCAGATCGAAAAGCCGGTCACTATCCTGCGCGCGCCACAGATCGAGCGGGATGGCGCCTTTGATTTTGCCGGTTCGCCGACGCCGCCAGGACTCGCCGACGGTTTTGCTCATGGCAGCGATATTTATCTGCCCGATCTCACCCATTTCATGCCGATGCAGGACCCGAAACGGATTGCGGAACTGATCATCAGCGGCTAATGTCTCGTTCAGATTAGTATCGATATTTGTGAACGACCATCTTTCGGGGGAATGGACATGAACAAATTATGGATCGGTGCGATCACCATCTTGATGACGCTATCAGGGCTTTCTGCAGCAGCGCAGGCCGAGGTTCTGACCATTGAAGGACTGGCAGCGGCCAATTCCCCCGAATTTGCCCGGATACAATCGATATCCATCGACCGTTTCGGTGGCCGCGACGGGCGGGCGCTGGCCTTTGAACTGGAAGACAGGCTTTCCGGCATAACGGTCTTTGGCCGCCCCTATTTTAATGTGATTGGCGGACCGTCCGCGGTGCAATCCGATGCGACGCTCTCCGGCAATGTTACCGCCGGGGTCGAGCAATATGAAACGACCGCAAAGCGGCGGCGCTGCGTCGAGCGGGATGACAAGGACAAATGCGTCACCCATAAAAATATGAAAGTATCTTGCCTGACCCGGACCATCGATTATCGCGCGCAGGTCCGGGCGACGCGATATAGCGATGGGCGCAGTATCTATACGGAAAGTTTTCCCGACCAGAATGAACAGACGATATGTTTCGGCGATGACGAGGATTTTTCGAGCAGTGAATCGGTGCTCCGGAGCATGATAGCCGGGACCGCCAGCGCCATCAGCAATGATCTGGCCCCAAGAGAATATCGTGAGGAAATCCGCATATTGGAAAGCCGCAAGGGTATGACGAAAACGGAAGGAAATTTCTTCAAGGCCGCGATCAAGAAGACCAAGAGCAACGCGGCCGAGGCCTGCCGGATGTGGGACGAAGCGGCCGGCAATGGACAGGTTCATATCTCGCTGACATTCAATCGCGGCCTCTGCGCAGAACAGCGCGGCGATCTTGAAGGTGCGCTGGATTTCTATCAAGAGGCGGACAGATTTTCCCCGGGAAAGCTTGAAGTGACGGAATCCTTGCGGCGCGTGAGCGATCATCGGCGCGCATTGGATGAATGGGAATTGCGTCAATCCGGAAGAGACTGAAGTCAAGAATGACTCACAGGGTTAACCGGCTGGCTGTTCATGCCAATCGGATATAGATTGACCTGCTCGGACTGAGCCTGTCAAAGCCGGTCCGAAGACGATAGATGCGGTTGAGCGTTGTCCGTCCCTTGGATCAGCGAGCGGTGCGCGAACGGAGTAAGAATGACCATAGACCTGTCCGACTATGAATCCGGCGACAAATTTGATGGCAATTATAGTGAGGCGCTGAAAGCGCTTCAGGACCGGCTCGCCCAGATCCATTTCAAGCATATCATCCACGGTTGCCGGTCGATTCTGGTGTTCGAGGGCTGGGATGCAGCGGGCAAGGGCGGCACGATCCGCCGGATGACCGGGGAATGGGATCCGCGCTATTATGATGTCTGGCCGATCGGCGCGCCGACCAGGGAAGAGAAAGACCGGCATTTCCTCTGGCGCTTCTGGCAGAAACTGCCGGGGAGCCGCGAAATCGGCGTGTTCGACCGCAGCTGGTATGGACGGGTGCTGGTCGAGCGGGTTGAAAATTTTTGCACCAAGGCCGAGTGGAAGCGCGGCTATGACGAGATCAATGAATTTGAAGCGCAGCAGATCGACGGCGGCACCAATGTGGTGAAGCTGTTCTTTCACACGACGCAGGAAGAGCAGGACGAGCGTCTCACCAAACGGCTCGACACGCCGCACAAGCGCTGGAAGATTACCGCCGAGGATTTTCGCAACCGGGAAAAGCGAGGCGATTATCTCGAAGCGATGGACGATATGTTCAAAAATACCGACACCCGCTGGGCGCCGTGGAAAGTGATCGCCGGTAATGACAAGAAATCCGCGCGCATCGCTGCCATGACCCATGTCGCCGATACGCTGGAAGCAGCGCTGCCAAAGGATTTGCCAGACGCTGATCCGGAGCTGGTGAAACTGGCGCATGATGCTTTTGGCTATGAGGCCAAGGATTAGCAGTCAAAAGGTTGATTTTTCGTCCGGCACAGTGAAGCCAGAGTCATTCCACCGGGCGAGCGGATAGCCAGACGGCCCAACCGGAAAATAGGGTTGCAATTGCTCCGCTCCCGCCGGAAAATGGCACTGAGCCCAGTCCCGAACGCACGGCAGCCATATTCAAGACAATGGCAATCACGCCAGCGATCATAGTGATCAGGCCGATTACCCGGATTTTTTTGCTGTCGTCGCGAAACAGTGTCAGGCTGAAGAGCAGGGCAGCCAGTCCGATTATCGCCTTTGCCAGATTGTAGAACAGAAATGATCCGGCGAGCAGGGTGCCCATAAGCGGCGCGAACTCGGGACCCGCTTTGGCCGCTGGCAGAAACATCGACAGTCCGATGCCCGACTGGACGATATTTATCAGCCCTGCCGCAACCAGAGCGGCCCAGCCCCATTGCATCGCCGGAGACCGAACCAGACCGACGAGCGAAGCGACCGTGATGCCGGTAAACAAGAGAATCTCTGTGGTCCAGATTGTCGATCGCAACGGCCAGCCATCAATAATCCCGACACCCTTCAGGGTCACGATATACAGCGATTGCGTCGCTACAGTGAGCAGCAGCATGATGGATACAGTTATTGCGATGCTGCGGGTTGTCTGTGGCATAAATTCTCCAGAATTCTCTATGGTTTGAAGGCTATTCAGGCGGACGGGAGAATTTGTTACAGTCGCAGGAAAATTTCATGAACCTGGGGCCAGGTCGATATCAGAGAGAAATTGTGCTCGATTCGAACAAGTCGGCCGTTAACGGCATTCATGGAGAGGATCATATCCGTACAGATACTGATTTGAATCAGTCGGAAAGCGGTTAGGGTTGCAGATCAACGACATTCATCTCTCCGAATTGGGAAGATGAAGGTTCACGCCCACGAACTTACAGAAGGTATTATTCCATGCCCGCATCCAAGCAAATTCTCGTCGCAACCGATCTGACGGCTAGGGGAGACCGGCCGTTTGCTCGCGCCAAAATGCTCGCGGATGTCTGGAATGCGGATAGAACCTTGTTGTTTGTGAACAGCGCCAAGACCGAGGTTGATATTGCCAAGGTCGAGGCTCTTCTGGTGCGGAATTATGGTGAGGATACCGAAGGCTGCAATCTCGCGATAAATTATGGCAAGCCCCCCAAGGTCATTGCCGACACCGCGTTGCAGCTGGGCAGCGATCTGATCATTGTCGGGGCTGCCCGTCACAATAATATCTCCGATTTTTTCCTCGGCACTGCGGTGGATCATTTGGTCCACCATGCCGAGGCTCCCGTGCTTATCGTCAAGGAGCGTCCGCGCGCGGACTATAGCCGAATATTGGTGGCGACCGACTTTTCGGATTGTTCGGCAAAAGCGCTTCGCGTTTCGCTGGCCTTTTTTCCCGCTGCGCAAATCGATCTCGTGCACGCATATCATGTGGCTTATGAAGCCTGGCTGAAATCAGAGGGCGTTGCGACGGAAATGCTGTCCGATGCGGAAAAGGAATTGCGGGATTTCATGGACGCTCTGAACCTGTCCGACACGGATAGCGCTCGCGTGAATCCCCGTCTGGTCCAAGGCAATCTTCACCAATCCGTGCATAATATGCTCGATTCCGGTGATTATGATCTTCTGGTTCTGGGAACCCACGGTCGGGGCGGTTTTTCCATGGCAACCATCGGCAGTCGCGCCAGTGAAATGATGGGCTGGTCGCCGGTGGACGTGTTGATGGTCAGAAACTCTGGCTAGAATGGATGTGTGCTAGCGAGGGAAATCGGTCTCGCGGCGGATATTTGTTGACAGTGTTATCTATATAACACACCTGCAGTTATATGGAATTATCGAAGAATATCGAAATCGAAACCAACCAGCCGCAACGCTGGATCATTCTGGCCGAGATAGCGGGTTTTGTCGCCTTCGCTTTGCTGTCCAAATATCTTATGAGTCTGCTGTTCTGGCGTTACGCTGGTCCGGTCTCGCTATTGCTGACCCTGGCTCTTGTCACAGTCTATATGCGCAAGATCGGTATTGACTGGCCTTCTCTGGGTCTGCGTCGCTTGCCCGGAATCAGAGCGAAGCTGATGGTAGCCCCGCAAGCCATGCTGGTCTTCGTGGCTTTCGCTATCGCGGTCGCATTGACCACCATAGGTGGCCCGGCAATCGGGCTGGATTTCATGACCGAGATGCCAGAGGGCGTGGAGGACCGATGGGGCGATGTCGCAGGAAACCTTCCTAAATATCTGATGTGGCTTGCGATTGTCTGGACCGCAGCGGCTTTTGGCGAGGAGATGTTTTTTCGGGGCTATCTGATCAGCAGGCTGCAAACCGCTTTTTCCGGTCACAGGCTGGCGTCCGTTCTAGCGGTGATCCTGCCCGCGTTTTTTTTCGGCTATGGGCATTTTTATTATCAAGGCTGGCGCGGCGCCATTGTAACCGGCTGCATTGCATTGGCATTCGGTACGATGTTCCTGCTGCTGAAACGCAATCTCTGGCCGGTGATCCTGATGCACGGCATAATCGATACGCTGACTTTCACGGCGCTCTATCTGGAGTGGGAATAGATATGGGCTGCCGATGTCATGAAGAGGGTTCTCAGCCAGAATTGTAAACCATAAGATTTGCACCGCTTCGCTTTTTCAGCAAGATAGACAGACATGCTCCGGCCAATTGTCGGTTGTGTCATATTTCGATCGCAGGAGAAGCCGGTGAATCTATCGCCTGACAGTTACGTGAACTGTGCAAAGCAAAACTGGTCCAAGCTGAAAAATTCCGCCGTGGCTGCAATTTTTCTCGGTATTGCTGCGACATTGCTCCCCCTGGATAATACAAAGGCACAGCAATCAACGGCAGAAGCACCTGCTGTAGAGGCGCAACCCGCTCAGCATAAACCAACATTGGCTGAGGCAGCGGGCCTCGCGCAAGGCAAGGTGGTTTACCGCGATGTTGTCCTAATTGACGGTACGAGTGAGAACGCGCGTCCGGACATGGCGATCGTGATCCAGGATGACCGGATCACGGCAATCGTCCCGAATTCGGCAGTCAGCGAGGATATGCTTGATGGGGCGACCGTCTATGACATGGCCGGCGAATATGTGCTGCCGGGCCTGATCGATTCCCATGTTCATCTGGCGACGCTGCCGCACCGGGCGACCGCCAGTGCCTATATGAAACGATATATTTATGGCGGCATTACCGGCGTCCGCGACATGGCTGGCGATGTCCGGGCATTGGCAGATCTGTCGCGCGCGTCACTGGTCAACGAAATACCCGCTCCCGATCTTTTCTATGCCTCGCTGATGGCTGGCCCGGATTTTTTCTCGGACCCGCGGACGGTGACCTCCGGCCTGGGCGGTGTTCCCGGAAAGCTGCCCTGGATGCAGGCGATCACCGAAGATTCCGAAATAGCTCTGATGGTGGCACAAGCGAAGGGGACATCGGCAACGGGAATCAAGATCTACGCCAACTTGCCGGGCAAGCTGGTGCAGGCGATCATCGCCGAAGGGAAGAAACAGAATTTCCCGGTCTGGTCGCATTTGCAAGTCTATCCGGCCACGCCTTATGACTCGCTGGGTGCAACGGTCGCTTCCCATGTCTGCATGATCGCACGATATGTCGGCGAGCGGAACAAGCAGCGCTATGGTCATGACAATCCGCCATCCTATGAGGGGATCACGGCCGAACATCCCGAAATCCGGAAATATATATCCGCGCTCCTGAAATCGGGCACGATCATGGAAGCGACCTTGAGTGTCTATGATGAAATATCGGCTGAACAGGCGGCGGCGTTGAACGAAGACGGGACGCCGCAGCGACCAGGTTGTTCACGGGTTCTGGCTGCGGGCATAACGCGGGCGATGCTTGAGGCCGGCGTACCGATCATTGCCGGGACGGACCGGGCGGCTCCCGCCGACGATCCCTTTCCTAAACTTTATGAAGAGATGGAGGCATTGGTTTCCGATGCCGGGCTGACCCCGCAGCAGGCGATACTGTCTGCGACATCGGTTGCCGCACGCGGTCTTGGCAAGTCACAGGACATCGGGACGTTAGAAGCGGGAAAGTTCGCCAATATGGTCTTTGTCAAACAAGATCCACTAGCCGATATTTCGGCGCTGCGCTCGATCAGTTTGACCGTGAAACGCGGTCACCGTTTTGAGCGGAAAGACTATGAGCATAAAAATATACCGGAACTGGTTTACCCCGAATGACCGTCTGGGATGAAAATATTCCAGCGATCTGTTCCACAGAATATTCGACCTACCCCGATCAGCGAAGGACAGAGAGTCATGCGTGACAATGGAATTTTGAAACGACCGTTCGAGCGACGCGGTGTCATCCAGTTGGCAGCAGGCACGATGACTGCAGGATTGGCACTGGGTGCGACCGGTGCTTCTGCAAAAGCAGGTGCGGACAGTCCGACAGCCGGAGGCGCAAAAGGCCGCAAGCCAATCATCATTGATGGGCTTGGCGGCATATCGAATGTTAATCTGCGAATATTGCCGGAAGAGAAATCGGGTGATCCAGCAGTGCCGGATAAGGGAATCGACGCACGCGCGCTCGAGGATGTGAAAGCGTCCGGAATGAGCGCGGTCAATGTCACCATTGGCTATGTTGCCGGAGAAATGGAGCCATTCGAACATAGCGTCCGGGAAGTCGGGCAGTGGGATGCTCTGATCAGGCGAAATAATGACCGTCTGGCTAAGGTACTGACGGCACAGGATATTCGTGATGCCCACGGTTCGGGCAAGGCCGGTGTCATCTTGGGGTTTCAGAATGCAGCAATGATGGGGGATGACGCGAGCCGTGTCGAAATTTTCGCCAATCTGGGCGTGCGGGTCATTCAGCTCACTTACAATGTCCGCAATCAAATCGGCGACGGATCGATGGTCTCCGAAAACCGGGGGCTGACCGAATTTGGACGCGAGGTGGTGGCACAGCTCAACGCCAATAATATTTTGGTGGACCTCAGTCATAGCGGCGAACGCACCTGTCTGGATGCGCTGGCTGCTTCCAAAGTCCCTATCGCGATTACGCACACCGGTTGCCGCGCTGTCACCGATCTGCCGCGCAACAAAAGCGATCAGGAATTGAAATTGCTGGCCGACAAAGGCGGTGTTGCCGGCATGTATTACATGCCCTTTCTGGCAACCGGACGTCAGGCGCTGGCTGCCGATCTGGTTGCGCATATGGAACATGCGATCAATGTCTGTGGTGAGGATCATGTTGGCATCGGCAGTGATGGCGGCGTTTCCGCCGTTGATGACATGTCCGCCTATCGTGCAATGATCAGGAAGGAAGTCGCTGCGCGCCGGGCAGCTGGTATCGGCGCGAAGGGGGAAACGGCTGACATCGTTCCCATGCTCCCTGACTTGCAGGGGCCGGACAAATATTGGAAACTAGCAGATATGCTCGAATCAAGAGGCCATAAGGCAGCGCGTATCGACAAGATACTCGGCGGCAATTTTCTGCGCCTGATGGATGACGTCTGGACAGGAGTTTAGCCGATCAGCCAGGAACTCGTCACTTATGTGAATACCGTCATTATTGGGTGGGGCTTGATCGCCGTGATGTTCAGCCTTGGCCTTTCCCTGACCGTCAAGGATTTCGCTTACGTCCTGCAAAACCGGAGGAGCATTGGCGCTGGCCTGATCGGTCAGCTGCTATTGCTGCCACCGCTGGGTTGCGCGGTCGTGATCCTGTTCGGACTGCCGCCCGCGCTCGCCATCGGTCTCTTGATCCTGGCGTTCAGCCCAGGCGGAATAACCTCCAATGCGGTGGTCTTTGCCGCCAAGGGCAATGTGGCTCTGTCCGTGGTGCTGACCTCGATAGCCAGCTTGGTCACGGTTTTGTCGACGCCGCTTCTGATCAATCTGTCGCTGGACTATTTTATGACAGAAGGCACGGCGCCAGCCTTTTCTGTTGTAGATACGGTTGGCCGTCTGTTTCAGATGACCATATTGCCGATTGTCCTGGGAATGATCATCCGCCGTGGGGTTCCGGCACTTGCAGAGCGGCTGGTTGTTTGGTTGCGGCCGGCTGCGCTGATTGTGTTGCTCTGCGTCATCGGCTTTTCGGTCTATATCAGCGCCGATCTGGTGTGGCAGAATATTGCTATTGCCGGACCTGCGGTCTTGGCTTTGAACATATTCGCAATGCTGCTGGGCCTGTGGCTGGCAAGAATGTTCCGGCTGGACGATAGGGACTCGATTACTATCGGCATAGAAGTGGGCGTGCAAAATGCCACGGTCGCTACCTTTCTGACCATGGCGGTGATGAACGATATCGTGCTGGCTGTGATCCCGACCCTATATGGCGTGCTCATGCTTGTGAATGCGTTCATATTGGTCCGCATCTGGCGATCCGGAAAACTCGCGAAAATATTCGGTCGGCCTGCAAATTCAGCGGCTGGGGCATAAGACAGAATGTATTATATTTCCGGAGAAGAAATCACCTCGATATTGAGCTATTCAAAATGTATCGAGCTGATGCGCAAGGCGATGGAAACCGTGGCCAGGGGCGATAGCGTTTTGCCTTTGCGGCAGGCCATACCTTTGCCAGATAGTGACAATAAACTGGGCGTGATGCCCGGCTATCTGGGCGGCGATGATCGGGCGTTTGGTGTGAAATTGCTCAGCCTCTATCCGGGCAATCCCGAGGCCGGTTTTCCTTCTCATATGGGTCTTTATACGCTGTTCGATGCCGAGCATGGCGAGCCGCTGGCGATCATGAATGCCAATGCGCTGACCGCCATTCGCACCGCCAGCATGACCGCTGCCGCGACGGACATATTGGCGCGCAAGGATGCCAAAATCATGTTGGTTGTTGGTACGGGCGAGCAGGCAGAGAGCCATATTCATGCGCTGTGCGAAGTGCGGCAATTTGAGGAAATCCGTATCTGGGGACGCAGCCTGGAAAAGGCTCGGGCGCTGGTCGCTGGATTGCAGACCGCTACGTCAGTGAAGTTGACCGCCGTCGGCGACCTCCATGCAGCCACCCAAGGCGCAGATATCATCACTGCGGTCACTGCCTCGCCGACGCCTCTGCTTGACGCAAGCTGTCTTGAGGCAGGCATGCACGTCAATAGCGTCGGAGCAAGCCATAGAGGGGTAATGGAGATTGCGCCCGATATGCTGGCGAATAGCCGCTTCATTGTCGATCATCTGCCAGCCGCTCTGGATCAGGCCGGGGAACTGCTCGCTGCGCTGGATCAGGGCATTATTTCCGGCGTCGATATGGTCCCGCAGATTGGCGATGTGTTTCTGGGGAAAGCAAAAGGCAGGACAGCCGATCAGGATGTGACGATCTACAAATCGCTCGGGATCGCGGCGCAGGATATTGCTGCGGCAAAATATATCTTGAGCGAATCCAAAGCGAAGGGGCTGGGAACCGAGCTATCTTTATAGGCAATGCTGACCGGTCGCTTTGCCGCATTGCTATGTCCGATATCGCGGTTCTTTACGGAAATTTGATCGCGACATCCGCCGGGGCACAGGTCTGCGATCTGACGGCTTTCGGATTTTTGGCAAACCGCGCGAGTGGTTCGGTCAGGCAATCCTGGCTTGTGATATAGGCTGCGTGGGGAGCGTCGGTTAAGGTCAGCATTGTGACTGAAGCGCTGGCGCGGAGGCTGGCTGCGTGTTTTGCCGCGGAATCATAGGGTGTTTTGGGGTCTAATGTGCCTTGCAAAATCAGCATCGGTGGCATGGCGACGGGCATTGCCAGCGCCGGGGGGGCTTCATATAGTGGAAACTGGTTGCTCACCAGCAGGCCGGGGAGCGGGCTGGTAAATCCCAGAGCTGCTTTTTCTGCTGCCAGTTGCTCGGCTGTCAGCTCGGGGCGGCTGTTGGATTCGGAGCCGGTGATGATCGCGGACAGGGGAATTGAAGATGTCGCCTGCTGGAACCGGGTGATATTACTCCAATATGCCTCGGCGCTCTGAATGATATTCTGGATCAGCGCACCCGCTGCGGCATCTCTGTTCGACAAGGCGGCAATGATATCGGGAATCCGGTTGCGGGCGCTTGGCACATCGAGAAGCAGGCCGAGCAGTTGCCGGATGTCGCCATTGGGAATGCTATCCAGACCGGGCATGTCTGCCCCTGCATCTATATCTTTGAGCAAAGCACGATAGGTGTCGACTGCATCTTTTCCCAGACTGCAATTGCTGTCTGCTGCACAGCGATCGAGCAGGGCCATTCCGACCCGGTCGGTGGTTTGCGAACGATAGGACAGGCCATTCAGATGATCGGACGGCGCGGGTGTCAGCGAATCGAGGATGATGCCGTCGATATCGGTGGTCGCCAGCCTGGCATATTCCAGCACCAGCGAAGTTCCGTAGGACACACCATAAACCAGCGTTTTTCCGTTGGAACCCAGTGTCGAAACGAGCGTGTCGAGATCACGGGCGGCGTTCCTCTGGCTGAAGCTATTGGCTCTCTTGGGGTCTGCATATAGCTGCCCGAAACAGGTCCCCCATTCCGCGCCGGCGAGGGCCAGCCCATCCGCGCTATCCGGCGTTTCCTCCGGCATGCACAATTTCGACGAGTAGCCGGTGCCACGATGGTCGGGAACCATGACATCATAATCGGCAAATGTCTGTCTGAAGAAATCTATGTCCGCATAGAAACTGGCACCGGATTCGCCGGGTCCGCCGGCAATCAGCCATATCTCGCCCTGATGCTCGCCGCGGGCGGGGAATTTGCGGACGAACAGTTGGACGGGCTCATCCTGCGAATCACTGTGATCGATTGTGGTTTCGATACACAGGCTGTCGGACAGATTCGCGTGCACATTCCGGTCGTCGCAGGCGGTGGATCCGGATTTTGCGATCCGTTCATCGGGAGTGGCGCAGGCACTCAAGGCTATGGTCGCCAGAACGGCAGGAAGGACTGTCTGGAGATATTTCACTGGCAACTTTCGGACTGAAATTGAGCGGAAGGCCGAGGACTCAACCCTTATAATTTTTGCCGATATAGCGCGTCAGCGGCGTGTCGCTGCGGATCGTCGGGCCGCGCGGGTTTTTCGTGTCATAGACCACCGCATTTTCCAGCACCCGCTTGACGTAATTGCGGGTTTCGGAAATCGGAATATCCTCGATCCACTGGACCCAGTCGATCCCGCCCATGCGCGGGTCGCCATTGGCGCGGAGCCATTTGTTCACATTGCCGGGGCCGGCATTATAGGCCGCGACGGCGAGCGGGTAGCTGCCGCCATAATAATCCATCATCCGCTGGATATAGCCGCTACCGAGGCGGATATTATATTGCGGATCATCGGTCAGCGACGAGAGATTGTAGGACAGATTTGCCTTGCCCGACTGTTCCCGGGCAGTGCCGGGCATTAGCTGCATCAGGCCGCGGGCACCAGCGTGGCTGATCGCGCCTTCGGCGAACTGGCTTTCCTGACGGGTGATCGCGTGGATCAGGGTCCAGCTGCTTTCATGACCAAAGGGAACATTCATGGTCGGAAAGGATGTTTCGTCAATCGCGCCGACGCCAGCGCTCAAGGCGCTGATACCCTTGATCACGCCAAGGTCGCGTGCGCCGATGCGAGTTGCAAGATCGCTGAGCAGCACATAATCCTTGGCTGTCTTGGCGTTATAGGCAAGCGCCCGGTGAAAGCGGATCTGCTCGCGCCAGGGACCGGTGCGGATCGAAGCCTTGGCCGCGATGACCAGTGGCTCGCTGTCATAGGCTTTCCGGTCTTCTTCGGTTATCTCGATCGCAGGTTTGCGATTGAAGACCGGGAGTGGACGCCCCAGCCGTTCCAGTGACAATTGACCATAGAAATGGTCTGGGAATTCAGCGGCTTTTTCGAAATAGGCCTTGGCCTGTTCCTTCTGCCCGGCTTCGGCGGCCGCGCGGCCGGCCCAATAATAGCCCTTGGATGTGATGTTGGGCGAATCATAGGATCGCGCATAGAGATCGAACATCGGCACCGCTTTGGCCGGTTGCCGCATGCCGTTCAGGGCAGCTGTGCCTGCTATCCATGCCAGATCGGAATATTTATCCCGCACCCGGCTATTCTGATCGGCGATCCGGGTCGGAACGGCATAGGCATCCTCGATTTTCGTGGCGATATTGTAGGCGGTCGACCATTGCCGGTCATTGGCGGCAGCTTCGGCGTTGATCAGCATTGCCTCGAACCAGGTATCGGGAGCCGCTGGCTTGACGCGCAATTCCGGACGGGTGGCTAGCAATTGCCGCGCCGCCGCGCTTTGGCCCTGATTGCGTAAATAGCGGGCGCGATCGGCCAGATAGCCAGCGTCATCGCGAGCAATAGCGCCGACTGCGCTGGCCTTGTCATTGGCATCGGAAGATTCTGTTAGCTGGGATAGTCTCGCTTCGAACACCGGTCGCCGCGTAGACGAGGTGAAGCTCAACTGGCGCGCTGCATCCCGCGTCGCTCTCGCCCATAACAGCGCGTCCATCCGCGCGTCATGATCATCGACGCTGAATGCGGAACTGAACCGCGAGATGAGTACAGCTTCATCCTCGTCGGTCAGAGTGCCGCCACGCCAGGCGGTTCTGGCCCATTGCTTAGCCAGATCCTGCTTCCCGGTCGCTTGCAGGGCAACTGCGAATTTTGCAGCACCCGCGTTGGTGATCGGTTCGAATCGACCGAAAAAGGCGAGTACACGGGCAGGGGAGAAGCTGTTGATATTGATCGCCTGTTCGGCGTTGCGTTGCATCCTCGTGTCTTCTGGCCAGCCGGGGAAAGTCACCAAGAACCCGGCATAATCTTCAAAAGAATAATTGTCTGACTGCGTTAACACGCGCCAGCGTTGCAAGCCCAGAACCGCATTGCCGCCGGTCGGATCGGACAGGCCTGCGTTTTCATTTTGCCAGCCCATTTGCTCGCCGATATTGTCGGCTGCCATGCAGGTGGCAGGGCTGAAAAGCAGTGCCGCTATAACAAATCTTGATACCATGCTGGACATTTTACGGCTAGGCTCCTTATCAGGCGCTGAACGGCGAACTATATCACCGTTAATATTGAAAATGACTTGGTGGTGGCTTTGCCAATTTCCAAGGCAAACATAAAGGATTATTAGATGTTCTCGGGCTCAATACCGGCTCTGGCGACTCCCTTTCGCGACGGATCGTTTGCCGAAGACCAGTTTCGCGCTCTGGTGGACTGGCAAATCGACCAGGGCAGCAGCGCTCTCGTTCCCTGCGGAACTACCGGCGAAGCTTCCACATTGTCCAATGCCGAGCATCACCGTGTCATCGAAATATGCATAGAGCAGGCGGCTGGCCGGGTACCGGTTATCGCTGGCTGTGGATCCAATGACACAACCAATGCCTTGCTGCATCTCAATTTCTCCAAGAAATGCGGCGCAGCGGCCGGTCTGGTCGTCGCCCCTTATTATAACAGGCCCAATCAGGAAGGCATTACCGCGCATTTTACCACGCTGACGGAAAATGTTGATTTGCCGCTGGTTCTTTACAATGTGCCAGCCCGTACGGTGACGGACATCATGCCTGACACGGTGGCGGCCTTGTCGAAACTGCCCAATGTCGTGGCGATCAAGGATGCCAGTGGTGATCTCGACCGGGTCACCGCGCACCGGCTCAACTGCGCCGATGACTTCGTGATGCTGTCGGGCGTGGACGAGCTGTCGCTGGCGTTCAATGCCGCCGGCGGTGTTGGCTGTATCTCGGTCACCGCCAATGTCGCACCCAAATTATGCGCCGAGTTTCAGGCTGCCTGCGCCGCAGGCGACTATGCCAAGGCGCGCGAGCTGAACGATGTGCTCTATCCGCTGCACAAGTCCTTGTTCTCGGACGCATCTCCCGGCCCGATCAAATATGCCATGTCGCGGGTTCTCGGAGATTTCTCGACCGATCTGCGCTTGCCGATGACACCGCCGTCCGAAGCCAGCCGCATGGCTGTGGATGCCGCTCTTGAAGGGGCTGGGCTGATCTGATGGCAAAACCGCGGCCGAAGGAATTTGACAAGCAGAAGGTCGTCGCCGAAAACCGGCGTGCGCGCTATGACTATTTCTTGGATGACAAATTTGAAGCTGGAATCATGTTGACCGGTACGGAAGTGAAATCGCTACGCTTCGGGTCGGGCTCAATCGCCGAAAGCTATGCCGAGGTGAAGGATGACGAAGTCTGGCTGATCAACGCCAATATTCCTGAATGGAGCCATGGCAACCGGCACAATCATACCCCGACGCGTCCGCGCAAATTGCTGCTGAGCCGGCGCCAGATAAACAAGCTGCATGGCGCGGTGATGCGCAAGGGCATGACGATTGTACCGCTGTCGATCTATTTCAACAGCAAGGGTCGGGCGAAGCTGGAACTGGCACTGGCCAAGGGCAAGAAAGCGCCGGACAAGCGACAGACCGAAAAAGACCGCGACTGGAAAAGGCAGCAGGGTCGGCTGATGCGCGAACATGGCTGATCCCAAGCCCAATATCCATGACAAGGATTTTGCTGCGCGTTTGATCATGTTCGTTGTTCATTGGCTCCAGCGCAAGATGCCGACCCGTGCGGCAATGGAGCAGAATAAATATCTCAAGCCCATTGCCCATCGCTTCCTGCACTCGGAGCTTTGGCGCTTCACCAGACGCTCTGTACCGCGTGGTGTCGCCTTGGGGATGCTGGCGGCCTTTCTGGTCCCCGTCGGCCAGATATTCGCTGCAGTTTTTCTGGCGCTTCCGGTGCGCGCCAATGTGCCGATCGCAGCGATAACGACTTTCATTACCAATCCCTTGACCTATCCATTCTGGATTGCCGCGGCCAACCAAACCGGAAAATTCGTCTTGCAGATAGATGCGATGACCGCCGGGCAGCCGATCAATACGCATATACAGAGCGAATTTGGCCAATGGCTCAGCTGGCTGGTGCGCGAGGCCGGTGTAACGGCGTTCGGGTTTCTGATGTTCGCGATATTTTTTGCCAGCATCGGCTATTTGATCAGTTCATTTGGATGGCGCTGGTGGATTGGACGCAAGCGAAAAGGGCGGTTGAGCAAAATTCTCGCCGACCGGACCGGCGATGGCCAGTAAAGCCCCGGGCAAAAACGGATTGCTGAATCCGAGCACACGCAAGGTGCAGACCGATGTCCGGACAAGGGCCGTATTGCTGTTGCTAGCGGTGCTGGCATCGGCCGGGCTGCTATACTGGCAAGTGCAGAATATTACCCTGATCATCGCTTTTCTCGCTCTCGTGCTGAGCTTGATGGGGGTTGCCTATTTTCTGCGGCCGCAAAATATCGCCGCCGGTCAGGATCGTTCCGACCCCGAAGATTGGGCGGTTACGCGCATGGTTGCCGATCAGTCATCTATCGGTTTGGCAATTACCGATCGGGCTGGCCGGCTGGTCTGTGCCAACGAGCTGTTCACCAAATGGTTTAATGGTGCAGCCGTTCCTCCCGAATTGCCGTTACACGATGGCGGCAATGAACTGCTCGCGACCGCTGGTCGAACCGCGTGGCGCGATGGTCGAGGCTATGCCGAGGGCCTGAAGCGTGGGGTTGCCGAATATAACGCAAAAGTCGTTCGCGCCGGGCAGGGCGATGAATATCTGCTCTGGCAGATGATACCGCAGATTCAGGCTGACATTATGGAGGAGATGATCGGTCTGGTCAGCGGCGGCGGTGGTCGTGCCTTTTCGGAAGTCGGTATATTGGCCAGTGTGATCGGTGGCGAAGGAAGGATTCGCGCGTCCAATCAGGCCTTTGCGTTACGCGCTACCGGGCGGGTTGATGCGAATATATCGGGCCGCAATTTCATCAATTTTCTGCGCTCCGATGACAAGGGCACGATCTTTTTCGAGCGAGACGGACGGCACGGCACCCCGGTGCGTTTGTTCCATGTTCCGCTCGATCGGGAAAAGGAAAAGGGACCGGCACTGATTCTGCTGATCGATGATGACGGCGGTATGGTGGAGCGCGGCATGGCGCTCGAGCAGGTGGAATCGATGCTGTCGCTTCTTCCACTGGGGCTCGCCCTGGCCGATCGCGACGGACGTTTCCTGTTTCTCAACGAGGCCTTCGCCAAAATCGCCGGGATCGATGATAAGGAAAAGCCGCTCTATCCCGGCGACCTGATGATCCGAGATGACAAATCGGCGGTTGCCGATGCCGTGCGCCGCTATGCGAGCGGCCCGGCTCTGACAGGGGATCTGGCGGTGCGGCTGCGCAATGGTGGAGAAGAGCCGGTCGCGTTGGGCATTGCCGGCGTTCGCGGATTGGGTGAGGCGGCGGTGCTGCTGTCGATCCGCGATAATAGCGAAGAGTCAAAATTGAAGAGCCAAGTGGCTCAGGCGACCAAGATGCAGGCTGTTGGCCAGCTTGCCGGGGGCGTGGCTCATGATTTCAACAATATTCTCACCGCCATCATTGGTCATTGCGACCTGATGCTATTGCGTCATGCGCCGGGTGACAGCGATTATGACGATATCCAGCAGGTCAAGAATAACAGCAACCGGGCTGCGGGGCTAACCCGCCAGCTGCTTGCTTTCTCGCGCCAGCAGACCCTGCGCCCGCAGGTAATCCAGTTGCCTGACGTGGTGGCGGATGTCTCGAATCTGCTCAAGCGCCTGCTCGACGAGACGATCGAGCTGGAAGTGCGGCATGGCCGCAACTTGGGTCTGGTCCGCGCCGATCCGGGGCAGCTGGAGCAGGTCATCATCAATCTTGGCGTCAACGCTCGCGATGCGATGCCAGGGGGCGGCAAGATTTCAATCTCGACCCAAGCGGTGGTGGCGGCCGATGTCCGCGCGTTGAAAAGCGAAATCCTGCCGATCGGAGACTATACGGCTCTGATTTTCACCGATTCCGGAAATGGTATTCCTCCGCATGTGATCGGCAAGATTTTTGAACCATTTTTCACGACCAAAGCGGTTGGCAAGGGGACCGGCTTGGGGCTGTCGACGGTTTACGGGATCATCAAACAGTCCGGTGGCTATATCTTTGCCGATTCCAAGCTCGGCAAGGGTACCACTTTTTCTATCTACTTCCCGGTTCACCAGCCCACCAAGGAAGACCTGGAGCGGGCCAAGCTGGATTCGCTGCCGGTCAAGGCGACGGCCAAGAAGGAATTGTGGGGTAGCGCTCACATCCTGCTGGTCGAGGATGAGGATATGGTTCGTGCGGTTGCAGAGCGGGCCCTGACCCGTCAGGGTTACACTGTGGTGACGGCCAGCGAAGGCGAGGAAGCCTTGGGATTACTGGCCGTTCAGGACGAAAGCGAACGGCAGTTCGACCTGATTGTGTCCGATGTGGTGATGCCCAATATGGACGGCCCGACCATGGCGAAACATGTTCGGAAAATCTATCCGGATATGCCGATCCTGTTCATGTCCGGCTATGCCGAGGAGCAATTGCGCAAGTCAATTGATGTCGACAAGGTCAATTTTCTGCCGAAACCCTTTTCCGTGGCGCAAATAGCCGAAGCGGTAGGGGAAACTTTGGCCGAACATGCCAAGAAAATATGAATTTTAAGCACATTTCTGTTATTAATCATTACGTTAGAATATTCGTAAAATAATTTCGTTCCCCTCTTGTTCTATAAGAACAAATGCGGTACATCGTCACAATCATTGATTGATGATGGTTAAGCATTTAGCGAAGGGGACAGGCAAATGGCCGGCAATTTAAAAGTCGTAGAATCGGAAAATCAGTTGAACTCATCAGACAGACAAAAGGCGCTCGACGCCGCATTGGCGCAGATCGATCGCGCCTTCGGCAAGGGCTCGGCAATGAAGCTGGGCCAGCGCAAGGCATTGGAAATAGAAGCTATCTCGACCGGTAGCCTGGGACTGGATATCGCGTTGGGAATCGGGGGGTTACCAAAAGGACGCGTGATCGAGGTTTACGGACCGGAAAGCTCCGGCAAGACAACGCTCGCGTTGCACGTCATTGCCGAAGCGCAGAAAAATGGCGGCACGGCTGCCTTCGTCGACGCAGAACATGCGCTTGATCCGGTCTATGCCAAGGCGCTGGGCGTGAACACGGACGAATTGATCATCTCTCAGCCGGATACCGGCGAGCAGGCGCTGGAAATCACTGATACGCTGGTCCGGTCCAATGCGATTGACATATTGGTCGTCGATTCGGTGGCCGCTCTGGTGCCGCGCGCGGAAATTGAAGGCGAAATGGGCGATACCCATGTTGGCCTGCAGGCGCGCCTGATGAGCCAGGCGCTGCGCAAGTTGACCGGTTCGATCAGCCGCTCCAAATGCATGGTGATCTTCATCAACCAGATCCGCATGAAAATCGGCGTGATGTACGGCAATCCGGAAACCACCTCGGGCGGCAATGCGCTGAAATTCTATGCATCGGTTCGGCTCGACATCCGGCGTACCGGCCAGATCAAGGAACGCGATGATATTGTCGGCAACACCACCCGCGTCAAAGTGGTCAAAAACAAGGTGGCGCCGCCGTTCAAGCAGGTCGAGTTCGACATCATGTACGGTCAGGGCATTTCCAAGGTCGGCGAAATTATCGATCTGGGCGTGAAAGCCGGCGTCGTCGAAAAATCCGGTGCCTGGTTCTCCTATGACTCGGTCCGCATTGGGCAGGGGCGTGAGAATTCGAAGCGCTTCCTCCTGGAACATCCGGAAATGATGGAGAAGCTGGAAAACCAGATCCGCGGCAAGCAGGAAGAAGTTGCCGAGGAAATGATGACGGGACCGATTGGTAAGGCCGATGACGGTGACGACGAAAAATAAGTGACTGGACTATCAGGGGGTGACTATTGTCACCGCCCTGATGACCTCACCATTTTTTGAAGACCGTTTCTGCTGGCCCGGTCGGCGCTGGGACGAAGAAATATAGACATTGCAAGTTTTGCCGGATCACTCTCCCCCGAGGCGATCCCTGGCATAGGGCCGTCCTTCTGTCCCCCGACATCAAGGACGGCCCATTTTTGAATCTGCAATCCATGGCTTCGCAATATACCGGCCAAATGTTGGAAAAGATTGACATATGGCCGTTTAAGAGGCTTGCTTGCCCCCAACTTTGAGCGTCCCGGAAGGCCCATATCACCATGACCATCATTCTTCACCATCTCGAAAACAGCCGTTCGCAACGGATCATCTGGCTGCTCGAAGAGCTCGGTCTGGACTATGAAATCAAACGCTACGAACGCCACCCCAAGACCCAGAAAGCTCCGGACAGTCTGAAAGCCATTCAGCCTCTCGGCAAATCTCCGATGATCGAGGATGATGGCGAGGTGATTATCGAGACCGCGGTGATTGCCGAATATCTGGTAGAAAAGGCCGGTGGCAGGCTGGGCGCTCCGAAAGACGCAAAGGGCGCGCGCCTCTATACGCAATATCTGCATTTCGCCGAGGGGTCGATGATGCCGCCCTTATATGGGCTGCTGGTCGTCGGCCGTCTCGGCCTGCTCGGCCTGCCGGCGCGCAAACCGGTTGGCCAGATGGTGACGGACCTGCTTGTCTGGCTGGAAACCGAACTGGCGGAGCGCGACTATTTTGCCAGTGATCAACTCACCGCTGCCGATATCATGATGAGCTTCCCGCTGGAGGCCTGTCAATCCCGCGCCGGGCTGGATGAGCGCTATCCGAATCTGCTGGCATGGCTGGAACGCATTCATGCCCGCCCGCAATATCAGACGGCACTCGAAAAAGGCGGTCCCTATGCCTATGCATGAACAGGGCACTGAATTCGCCCGCTCATGCAATGCAGGATTGTCAACGGCAGATCGCTCGCCTAAGTCGAATTCATGCAAACAACCAATGATATAAGACGGTCTTTTCTGGACTATTTCGCCGCCGAAGGTCACGAGATCGTCCCGTCCGCGCCGCTCATTCCCTATAATGATCCGACGCTGATGTTCATCAATGCCGGGATGGTCCCGTTCAAGAATATCTTCACCGGAGCGGAGAAGAGTTCTTATGCCACCGCAACGTCGAGCCAGAAATGTGTTCGGGCTGGCGGCAAGCATAATGATCTGGACAATGTCGGCTATACCGCGCGACATCATACATTCTTTGAAATGCTGGGGAATTTCTCCTTCGGCGACTATTTCAAGGAACAGGCGATCCTGCATGCGTGGACCCTGATTACAAAGACATGGGGTATTTCACCCGACCGGTTGACCGTCACCGTCTATCATACAGACGACGAAGCCTTTGATCTGTGGAAGAAAATCGCCGGACTGCCGGACGAGCGGATCATCCGCATCGCGACCGATGACAATTTCTGGTCAATGGGTGATACCGGCCCTTGCGGTCCGTGCAGCGAGATATTCTACGACCATGGCGCGCATATCGCCGGTGGCCCTCCCGGCAGCCCGGACGAAGACGGTGACCGCTTTGTCGAAATCTGGAATCTCGTGTTCATGCAATATGACCAGCGCGGCGAAGGCGATCGCGTTGCTCTGCCCAAACCGTCTATCGACACTGGCATGGGGCTGGAGCGTGTTGCTGCGGTCATGCAGGGTGTGCACGACAATTATGACATAGACCTGTTCAAGGCGCTGATCGCCGAATCAGGATCGCTGACCGGGACCTCGACAACCGGTGATAACCAGGCCAGCCATCGGGTGATTGCAGACCATCTGCGCGCATCATCCTTCCTTGTGGCCGACGGTGTGCTGCCCTCCAACGAAGGCCGCGGCTATGTATTGCGGCGGATTATGCGGCGGGCGATGCGCCATGCTCATCTGCTGGGCGCCAAGGATCCATTGATGCACCGGATGGTCGGTTCGCTGACCGGTGAAATGGGCAATGCCTTCCCCGAACTGATCCGCGCCAAGCCGCTGATCGAAGAGACATTGTTGCGCGAGGAAACCAATTTCCGGCAGACATTGGCCAACGGCCTGAAGCTGCTCGATGCGGAAATCGCCGATATGGACGAGGGCGATATCCTGCCCGGGGAAACCGCTTTCAAACTTTATGATACATTCGGATTTCCCTATGATCTTACCGAAGATGCCTTGCGCGCCCAGTCGCTGGGTGTGGATCGCGAAGGCTTTGACAAGGCGATGGCGGAACAGAAAGCCGCTGCCCGTGCCGCCTGGAAAGGGTCCGGCGACCAGGCGTCCGATACTGTCTGGTTCGATATAGCCGAACGGGAAGGCAGCACCGAATTTACCGGGTATACGTCCGAGCAAGGCGAAGGCGTCGTGGTTGCGCTGGTCAGGGATGGTGCTGAAATAGATACGGCCCAAAGCGGCGAGACGGTAACCTTGTTGACCAACCAGACGCCGTTCTACGGTGAAAGCGGCGGTCAGATGGGCGATGCTGGCGAGATTTCCGGCGCGGACGGTTTCGCTGCCGCCGTCACCGACACCAGAAAGCCGCTCGGACGGCTTCATGCCCACCAGATTGAAATCAAGTCGGGTACCGTCTCGGTCGGTGATATGGTCCATCTGACGGTGGATAAGGATCGGCGCACCGCGCTGCGGGCCAATCACAGCGCCACCCATTTGCTGCACAAGGCGCTGCGGCATCATCTGGGCGACCATGTGACGCAAAAGGGCAGTCTGGTCGCACCCGATCGTCTGCGGTTCGACTTTTCGCACGTCTCGGCACTGACCGAGTCCGAGTTACAGGCCGTCGAGGCTGATGTGAATGCGCAGATTCGCGGTAACAGTCCGGTGACGACACGATTGATGAGCCCGGATGACGCGGTAGCCGCAGGCGCGCTTGCCTTGTTCGGCGAAAAATATGGCGACGAGGTGCGGGTGCTTTCGATGGGCCAGGACGCCGATCTGGATTATTCGGTCGAGCTATGCGGAGGTACCCACGTCAGTGCTCTGGGCGATATCGGGCTGATGGTGATCGTGTCGGAATCCGCGGTTGCCAGCGGTGTCAGACGGATTGAAGCGCTGACCGGCGAAGCGGCTCGACTGTGGCTGGCGGATCGCGATGCCAAGCTCAAATCGATTGCCGCAGCGCTGAAGTCTTCTCCTGAAGAAGCCGCGGATCGCGTGGCCATATTGATCGACGAGCGCAAGAAACTGGAGCGCGAACTGACCGAGGCGAAAAAGGCACTGGCTTTGGCCGGTGATGGCGGCGGAGCAAAAGCAGCGGAAGCGGAAACCGTCGGCGATGTGACCTTCAGCGGTCAGGTGATCCAGGGCCTGAATCCAAAGGAATTGCGCGGTCTGGTTGACCAGGCGAAGAAGCAATTGTCGAGCGGCATAAGCGCACTGGTTGCGGTGAACGATGGTCGGGCAACCGTTGCGGTTGGTGTGACTGACGATCTGACCGGGCGCTTCAGCGCGGTTGATCTGGTTCAGGCAGGTGTTGCCGCCGTTGGCGGGAAGGGCGGCGGCGGTCGTCCGGACATGGCGCAGGGCGGCGGTCCCGACGGCGCGAAGGCCGATGATGCGATTGCCGCTATCAGGTCTGTTCTTGCGGGCTGAGCCCGTCCGGCACCAAATCGTCAGCTGTCGCCTGTCCGACAGATGTGGAGAATGATTTGAGCTTGGGTTCCTGATCCAGGTCGCCTTCTTCCTGTATCTGTTTGCGGTAGATATCGCGCAGTTCGTGGATCGATGCGATGACCGGGCCCATGGCCACGCCATTTTCGACGAGCACGGCTTCCGACAATTGCAGCGAACCCTCGAGCGCTTCGGGCACGGCATTGGTTGCGCCGGCCTGATAAAGTTCGGCGGCATGTTCTATGTCCCGCGCCCTTGCAATGATCGGCAGGTCAGGCACCCAGGCGCGAACCTTTTTGACGATCTGTACCGACAGCACCGGCTCGTCCATCGTCAGGACCAGAGCCTTTGCATGCCCCAGTCGCAAACGGTCGAGCATTTCGTTGCGAGATACGTTGCCGAACATGATCGGATAGCCCTCGCGGCGGGCCTTTGCGACCGTATCGATGTTGGTTTCGACCGCCAGATATTTCTGGTCATGGGTTGTCAGCAGATCGGCGATAAGCTTGCCGACCCGGCCAAAGCCGATGATGATCGTCTGCTGGGCTTCAACCGGCAATTCATCGGCCGCTGCACCACCGCCGCTGCGCATTTCCATCCGCCGAGCGATGTCATGGCCAAACCGGGCCAGCAACGGGGTAATGGTCAGGCCGATGGCCGTCACAATCTGCCAGAATGCCGCCGTTTGGGGCTGGATGAGCTGCGCCTGTGTCGCCGCGGCCAATACGATCAGGGTGGTTTCGGACGGGCTCGACATCAAAACACCGGCTTCGGTAGCCGTTCCGGCACTAGCACCTGCGAAGCGGAGCAACCCGCCGGTCACCGCAGCCTTTACCAGAACAACGCCGACGACGGCGGTGAGCAGACTGCCCCAATTCTCAAGTACTACGCGAATATCGACCTGCATCCCGACGGTGATCAGAAACACGCCAAGCGCCAGCCCCTTGAACGGCTGGGTGATGACTTCGACTTCCCCGTGATATTCGGTTTCGGCGATGAGCAGGCCAGCGAGCAGGGCGCCGACGATGGGTGACAATCCGGTTGCGGCGGTTGCCAGACTCGCGAGGATTATGACCAGCAAGCTGACGGCGAGGAACAGTTCCGGGCTCTTTGTGCGCGCCGCCTGCGCAAAGATGCGGGGTAGCAGTAATCGTCCGAGTACCAGCATGCCGATGATGACCGCGCCACCAAGCAACAGAGTTCGTCCCAGATCACCCCATCCGCCATCGGCGGTGATCGCCGGGGAAATGGCTCCGAGGAGGAAAATGATCGGGACAATGGCGACATCCTCGAACAGGAGCATCGCCAGAGCGGCACGTCCGACCGGGCTTTTGGTGCCGGACATCGGTAGCACCAGAGCGGTCGAGGACAGGGCGAGGGCAAGACCTAGGCCCAATGCCCCGGCGGAATTTTGACCCAGCAGATATAAAACCGATGCGATAATCAGGCCTGAAGCCAGCAATTCCGCCGCACCAACACCGAATACGAGCCGACGCATCGACCAGAGACGTTTAAACGAGAGCTCCAGTCCGATGGAGAATAGCAGCAGGATGATGCCCATTTCGGCAAATGGCTCGATCGATTCGCGGTCGCTGATCGTGACAAATTGTAGCCATTCATATTGGCTTTGCAGCGAGCCGAGGCCCGACGGTCCAAGCAGGAGGCCGACCAATATGAACCCGATGATCGGTGTGATCCGGAAGCGGGTAAAGGCGGGAATCACGATCCCTGCCGCGCCAAGAATGACGATTGCGTCAATGAAGGCTGGATTTTCGAGAGGACTGTGCATGGAGCGACCCTATATACGAACGATCTGTTTGTCAGCAGCTTACGTGAAGGAGAAGGCAATTGCCGAAAAATGGCCGCGACATGGTGATTGCCAGCGGGGTCTCCGGTTCTTGGCAACGCTATCTATGCGATGTCATCGATTTGCGGTGTTTGTAAAAAGGCTAGCAGATGCGTTGCATCCACGAGCTTCAGATAATTGCGCGGGAAAGGGGGATTGCGCCGCTATTGCGGCACAGTCTTTGGGTGGTATTGGACCAGGGTTCGGGCGAGAGGATATCCACTCGCCCGAAATTCCCTTCAATCCGTTAAGACTTTTGCCAGTTTTCCATTTCCGTCTCCAGATTGGAACGAACCGCTTCGAAAAACTGTTCGGTCGTCATCCATGACTGGTCTGGTCCGATCAGGATCGCGAGATCCTTGGTCATGTCGCCATTTTCAACGGTCTGGATACAGACTCGTTCCAATGTTTCGGCAAAGCGCGTGACGTCTGGCGTATCATCAAATTTGCCACGATAGATCAGGCCGCGGGTCCAGGCGAAGATCGAGGCGATCGGGTTGGTCGATGTCGCCTTGCCTTGCTGATGCTGGCGGTAGTGGCGTGTGACCGTACCGTGCGCGGCTTCCGCCTCGACGCAATCGCCGGTCGGGGTCATCAGCACCGAAGTCATCAGGCCAAGCGAACCGAAGCCCTGTGCAACCGTGTCCGACTGGACATCGCCATCATAATTTTTACAGGCCCAGACGAATTTGCCGCTCCATTTCAAGGCTGAAGCAACCATGTCATCGATCAGGCGATGTTCGTAGGTAATTCCGGCCTTGTCGAACTTGGCTTTGAATTCTTCCTGGAAAATCTCTTCGAACAGATCCTTGAAGCGCCCGTCATAGGCCTTCATGATCGTGTTCTTGGTCGACAGATAGACCGGCCATTCGCGGTTCAGGCCATAGTTCATCGATGCGCGGGCGAAATCCCGGATCGAGTCATCCAGATTGTACATCGCCATGGCAATGCCGGGGGAGGGGAACTGGAATACTTCTTCGTCGATTGAATCGCCATTGTCGCCTTCCCAGACCAACCGCAATTTGCCTGGTCCGGGCACCTTGAAGTCGGTGCAACGATACTGGTCGCCAAAGGCATGACGGCCGACAACGATAGGATCGGTCCAACCGGGCACGAGCCGCGGGACATTGTCGATCACAATCGGTTCACGGAACACGACGCCGCCAAGAATGTTGCGGATGGTGCCGTTTGGCGATTTCCACATCCGTTTCAGACCGAATTCTTCGACCCGGTCTTCGTCCGGGGTGATTGTCGCGCATTTTACGCCGACGCCATGCTTCTTGATCGCATTGGCCGCGTCTACGGTGATCTTGTCGTTGGTATCGTCGCGGACTTCGATCGAGAGATCGTAATAATGCAGATCAATGTCGAGATAAGGTTCGATCAACCGCTCGCGAATCCATTGCCAGATGATCCGCGTCATTTCGTCGCCATCAATTTCGACGACCGGGTTTTTGACCTTGATTTTCGACATATCGTTTATTTCTTTCCTGAAACGGGAACAAGAGGGAGGAATGATGTTGCGAGCCTCTTAGCAAAGATTGTCATTTGTTCAACCCAGAGTTGCTGGCTCGGCTTGCTGATGGCTGAGCAATTTTCCGGTCGAGGATTTTCAATATATCAACGGGAGTGTTGTCAGGACAATGGCTCGCCACTAAGTAGCGTCCATGGCAATTGAAAAATATTCGAACAAGGGGCTGGGTGAAGCCAAATGGGCTTTCCCGCCGATCCATCCAGAGGGACGGAAATTCGCGGTCATCGCCGGAGTAATTACTGCGTTTTTTGCAGTCATGGCCTGGGAGACCCTCGCTTGGCCGATGGCGGCTATTACCATATGGGTATTGGCTTTTTTCCGGGACCCGAAACGGGTCACGCCGCTCGACGAAAAATATATTGTTTCGCCCGCTGACGGCCTGGTCAATCTGATCATGCCGGTAAAGCCGCCTGTTGAACTGCAGGGTGAGGGTGGACTTGGCGATGAGGAATTGATCCGGGTCTCGATATTCATGAGCGTCTTCGATGTCCATGTAAACCGGACGCCGATTGAGGGAACCGTCAAACGGCAGGCCTATATTTCCGGAAAATTTCTGAACGCTGATCTGGACAAGGCAAGCGAGGAAAATGAGCGGCAGCATTTCCTGGTGGAGCGGAACGACGGGCTCAAGGTCGGTTTTACCCAAATCGCAGGTCTGGTGGCCCGGCGGATCATGGCCTTTGTCAAGGAAGGCGATTTTGTTGCCGTTGGCCAGCGCATCGGACTGATACGATTTGGTAGCCGGGTCGATGTCTATCTGCCCAAGGGGACCGAATCAAATGTCGTGTTGGGGCAGCGGGCGATTGCCGGTGAAACCGTCATCGCCGTGATCGGGCAGACAAAAGAAATTGAAGGTGTAGGCCAATGATCGCCGGATCGCCAAATCGCGGGTTGCAGTACAGCTGATGGCTAACAAAGGTTCACTCAAGCGACCCGAACGCGGGATTCCGCTGCGCGCTTTCGTTCCGAATGCAGTAACGGCGCTGGCGCTTTGCGTCGGTTTGAGCAGTGTTCGTTTCGCCTATATGGACAATTGGGTGCTGGCCGCGGCATCGATCGTTCTGGCGGGCATATTGGATGGCCTGGATGGCCGAATTGCCCGTTTGCTGAATGCCCAGAGCCGTTTTGGTGCGGAACTGGACTCGTTGTCGGATGTAATCGCCTTCGGCGTGTCGCCTGCGCTGGTGATGTTTCTGTGGTCGACTCAATATATGCCGCAATTCGGTTGGGTTCTGGCGCTTACGATGGTCGTTGCCTGTGCCCTCAGGCTGGCTCGCTTCAACGCGTTGATCGATGATGAAGACCAACCACATAAATCGGCCGGGTTTCTTACCGGTATCCCGGCGCCCGTCGGTGCCGGCCTAGCGATGTTGCCGCTATATCTGTGGATGATTACCGATCAGGAAATCTTTCGCCATTATGCGTTGGTGTCTCCGTGGATCGTGCTGATTGCTTTTCTGATGCTGTCCAACACCGCGACCTACAGCTGGTCTTCCCTGCGTTTGCGTAAAAATATCAGGCTGGAGGCCATTGCCATCATCGCCTTGATCGGAGTTGCGCTGATCAATTCTCCCTGGATCATGCTGTCCGCGATCAGTATCGGCTATCTGATATTGATACCGTTCAGTGTCCGCAGCTATGCGAAGGTCAAGCGGCAGCGCGCAGCGGCACGCGCTGCGGCGAGCGATGCTGCGCCATAAGCGGCGACGTTTTAACTGTCCGGTGCCGATAGGGCGTTGACTGGAAAATCGCTTCGGACGGATCGACCCGCACCCCGTTGCGAATGACGCTGGCAATCCTGTCCCTATATTGGAAAAACATCATCGAAATGACTATGGCAGAGCCCGCAAACGCGAGCAGAAAAAAGGAAGAGATAGCGATACTGAGCATGTGTTGATTCCATTCGTTCTATCAATGAACCCTTAATGTTCCATATCTGTTCTCATTGTCAAGCGCTATTTGATTGCAGCCGGGAATCCGGGGGCAAACGGCGTGCTGCGGCCGCAAGTATCTGTTGCAGTAAGCGTATGAACCTTTTAACTGGTCGTTCTTTGGGAACTGATCGATGGTGCATATTACTCAACCGCCAAAAACCACTGTTTCTTCTTTTCCATCCATTCAGGCCAAATTGGCATCCTGCTCCCAGGTCGTGGGAGAAGCATTTTTCCCGGTGATGGTGGAAGCGCTGGCCGAAGCGCTTTCGGCGCGATGGGTGCTTTTGAGTACTCTTCATCCGGTTGACCGCGGTAAAGCCTGTACCGTGGCGGTATGGGACAATGGGCCCGGCGAGAATTTCGAATATGATCTGAAAGACAGCCCCTGCGAAAATATCGTGGGGCAGGGTGCCTGTTGTTTTCCCGATAATATTGTCGATCTTTTTCCGCAGGACCAGATGTTGAAAGACATGGGCGCTGTTAGTTATGTCGGAACGCCGTTGCGGAGTTCATCAGGGGAAATTCTGGGTCTGCTGTCCGTGCTGGATGAAAAGCCGTTTGAAAATGCAGAGCAGGCTTCCGAAGTGGTCGAAGTGTTCTCCGGGCGCGCAGCGGCTGAACTCGAGCGGCTGGCAACGGCTTCGCTCAACGAAAGGTTCGGGCGTATCGTCGAGGATTCGGTCAGTGAAGTCTATATTTTTGACGGAGATAGCTATCATTTCGAGTTGGTAAACCGGGGGGCTCGGGAAAATCTTGGCTATTCAATGGAAGAACTTCGTCTGTTGACGCCCTGGGATATCAAGCCGCAATTTAATCAGGAAGAATTCATTCAATATGTGACGCCGTTGCGGAAGGGCGAGGTCGCAAACCAGCTATTTGAAACGCAGCATCAGCGGAAAGACGGTTCCATTTACGATGTTGCGGTGCAGATACAGTTTTTCCCGGGCGTCGAAAATCTTTTCTATGCTTCGATTAGCGACATCACCGATCGCAAGCGCGCAGAAGAAGCGCAGGCCCATCTCGCAGCCATTGTATCTTGTTCCAGCGAAGCAATCATATCCAAGGCTTTGGATGGAACGATAAAGAGCTGGAACAATGGAGCGGAAAAAATCTTCGGTTATTCGGCCGAGGAGATGATCGGGAAATCCATTCGCGCGCTCATTCCTGCCGACCGGCAAAATGAAGAGGAAGACATACTCGCGCGGATCAGTCGCGCCGAGCAGGTCAATAATTACGAAACGGTGCGCTTGTGCCGGGATGGGCGGGAGGTCGACGTATCGGTCACCGTTTCGCCGATTTTCGATTCTGCAGGGACAATCGTGGGCGCGTCCAAAATTGCCCATGACATAAGCGATAGAAAACTCGCGGAAGCGCGAGAGCAACTGCTTATGGGAGAGGTCAACCATCGAGCGAAAAACATGCTGACACTGGTGCAGGTGATCGCACGCCAGACAGCTGCGAATGACGCCCATACTTTCGCGCAGCGTTTTGACGAACGCATACTCGCGCTTTCGGCCAGCCACGATGTTCTGGTAAACAGCTATTGGCAAAATGTGCCGCTGGATGAACTCGTCAGATCGCAGCTGGGGCATTTTCAGGATATATTCGGCGCGCGGATAAAACTGTCCGGGCCGTCTATCAAAATCACGGCGCCGGCGGCTCAGGCGATTGGAATGGCGCTGCATGAACTCGCTACCAATGCTGCAAAATATGGCGCGCTGTCCAATGACGAAGGGACGATCGAAATTGTCTGGCAACTCGACGAGAGCGAAGGTTCTGAACAGCGCTTGCTGATGGACTGGATCGAGCGGGGAGGGCCGAAGGTTGAAAAGCCATCTCGAAACGGCTTTGGGTCCACGGTAATTGATCAGATATTGGAAGCCAGCATCGATGGTGAGGTTACGCTGGACTGGCTCCCGACTGGTCTTGTCTGTCATGTATCCTGTCCGGCCGAAAAGGTGCTCGATAATTTAGAGGTGTCGAGCCAGCAATCGCAGGCGGCTCCGCACAAGGGGCGGGCAAGCTCGTCGGAGACCCGACGCATTCTGGTCGTAGAGGACGAGATTCTCATTGGAATGGAAATATCTGCAATATTGAAAGATGCCGGATTTGAAATCTCTGGTCCAGTGGCAACGGCCGCGGCAGCGCTTGCGATATTGGAGCACCAGATGTGCGATGCAGCGGTGTTGGATATCAATTTGGGCAGAGAAACGTCCGAGCCCGTTGCCCAGCTGCTTTCCAAGGCGGGAACTCCCTATCTCTCGGTGTCTGGCCGCAGTATAGAAGATCGTCCACCGGCATTTTCCGATGCTCCTCATCTTGCTAAGCCAATTCAATCGACGCTTTTGATCAGAGAATTGGGGCAGTTGCTTGACGCAACGGCAAGCCAGAGTCCGGGGCAAGTCGGCTGAGCGAAGCTGCCGAGGTTCCGGTGCGGTCGTCGCGGAACCTCCCGCCGGACGGAATTATGAGGCTGGCGCGAACGATTCCAGTCGGCGCTGTTTATGGTCAGGTTGTTACCTTCCTGTAATTTGTGGTTGCATTTTCCGCTGCTTCGCCTTAACGGCACGCTCATTCCACATGGAAAGCACTCATACCGGTGCCAATAGCGGTCTTTCAGGTCGTTCGAGGTTCTCAGCTTTCCAGAGGCATAACCGGATAAGGAGAAATATTATGGCGGCCCCTGTCGTCACCCTACAGCAATTGATTGAAGCCGGAGCGCATTTCGGCCACCAGACCCACCGCTGGAACCCGAAGATGAAACCATACATCTTTGGTGCCCGCAACAGCGTCCACATTCTTGACCTTTCGCAGAGCGTGCCCTTGTTCGCACGGGCGCTCGACTTTATCGCCAATGCCGTTTCGGCTGGTGGCAAGGTCCTGTTCGTTGGTACCAAGCGTCAGGCGCAAGAGCCTATCGCTGAAGCAGCGCGCGCGAGCGGCCAGCATTTCGTAAACCATCGCTGGCTCGGCGGCATGCTGACCAACTGGAAAACGATTTCCAACTCGATTCGCCGGATGAAAACCCTGGAAGAGCAGCTCGGTGGTGACACCGCTGGCTTTACCAAGAAAGAAGTCCTGCAGATGACGCGCGAGCACATCAAGCTGGAACTTTCGCTTGGCGGTATTCGCGACATGGGCGGCATTCCTGATGTCATGTTCGTGATCGATGCCAACAAGGAAGAACTCGCAATCAAGGAAGCCAATGTTCTGGGTATTCCGGTTGTCGCAATTCTCGATTCCAACGTTGATCCAAGCAACATCGCTTTCCCGGTTCCCGGCAATGATGACGCGGCACGGGCGATTCGCCTCTACTGTGAATCCGTTGCTGCCGCAGCCACCAAGGGCGGCCAGGACGCTTCGGTTGCAGCTGGCGAAGATCTCGGAGCAGCGGTTGCTCCTCCGGTTGAGCAGATCGTGTCGAGCGAAGCCAATGCCAGTGCCATGACGTCCGGCGAAGAAGCGGCGGTTGCCGATATTGCTGAAATAGCGGCAGAAATGACGTCAGCTGAAAAAGCGCCGGCAGAAGAAGCGAAGGCGGCTGCTGTCAAGAAAGATGATGCAAAGGCAGGCGAAAAAGCCTGAACTTGAAGCTTCTTTCTGCGGTCATATATTGACTGTAACAAAACAAATAGGGGGCGGCATTTTTGTCGCCCCAATTTCACATTTCCCGGTCAAGAAATTGAGGAACGAATAATGGCTATTACAGCAGCAGCAGTGAAAGAACTGCGTGAGCGCACCGGTGCGGGCATGATGGATTGCAAAAAGGCACTGAACGAAACCAATGGTGACGTCGAAGCAGCGGTAGATCTGTTGCGGACCAAGGGCCTGGCCGCAGCACAGAAAAAATCCAGCCGTACGGCAGCAGAAGGTCTTGTCGGTGTTTCCGTTGAAGGCACCAAGGGCGTTGCCGTTGAAGTGAACAGCGAAACCGATTTCGTTGCCAAGAATGAACAGTTTCAGGACTTTGTTGCCAAGGTGACAACCGTTGCACTGGGTCTGAACAGCGACGATGTCGAAGCTTTGGCTGCTGCAGACTATCCTGCTGGCGGCACCGTGAAAGACGTGCTGACCAACAATATTGCGACAATTGGTGAAAATCAGGCGATCCGCCGGATGAAAACGGTCGCAGTCTCCAGCGGTTTGGTTGTTCCCTATATTCACAACGCTGTCACACCTACGATGGGCAAGATCGGCGTATTGGTTGCGCTCGAAAGCACCGCTGGCGCTGACGTTCTCGAGCCACTCGGCAAGCAGATTGCGATGCATATCGCGGCTGCATTTCCTCTGGCGCTGAACGCAGACGGTCTCGACCCTGAAATGCTCGCTCGCGAGCGGGCAATCGCCACCGAAAAAGCAGCTGAATCCGGCAAGCCTGAGAATATCGTCGAGAAGATGGTCGACGGTGCGATGGCGAAATTCGCCAAGGAAAATGCACTGCTCAGCCAGACTTTCGTGATGGATAATAAAACTCCCATCGCACAAGTCGTCGAGCAAGCCGGTAAAGATGCCGGTGCTGAAATCAAGCTGACCGAATATGTCCGGTTCCAGCTTGGTGAGGGCATCGAGAAGAAAGAAGAAGATTTTGCAGCGGAAGTTGCTGCTGCGGTTGCTGGCTAATCGAGCAACAGATTGAATATTTCAGGCGGTAACGCTTGGCAGCATGGCGCGGACTATCTATGGTCCGCGCCATAGTTGTATTTGGGGCCGGGCATTGATTCCGGCGGGATAGGATTGGCATGAAACGACCGGCGTTCAAGCGTATTTTGCTGAAGCTTTCTGGTGAAGTCCTGATGGGCTCGAGTGAATTCGGGATCGATCCGGAGACGGTCAACCGCATTGCGACCGAAGTAAAATCTGCCAAAGAGGCAGGATTTGAGCTGTGTCTCGTCGTTGGCGGCGGCAATATATTCCGTGGACTGGCTGCGGCAGCCAAAGGCTTTGAACGGACTAGCGCCGATTATATGGGCATGCTGGCAACGGTGATGAATGCTCTGGCGGTGCAGAATGCGCTGGAACAAATGGGTTGTGATACGCGTGTCCTGTCGGCCATCCCGATGGCGAGCGTGTGTGAACCATATATTCGCCGCAAGGCCGTACGCCATCTGGAAAAAGGCCGCATCGTCATTTTTGCAGCGGGGACCGGCAATCCTTATTTTACCACCGACACGGCCGCAGCGTTGCGCGCAGCGGAAATGGGCTGTGAGGCGCTTTTCAAGGGCACGAGTGTCGATGGCGTCTATAATGCCGATCCGAAACTCGATCCTGACGCCACGCGTTATGAGGAATTGAGCTTCGATCAGGTGCTGAGCGATAACTTGAAGGTCATGGATGCCAGTGCGGTTGCGCTCTGCCGTGAAAACAAGATACCAATCGTCGTCTTTTCGATCCGGGAGCAGGGCAATCTTGCCACCGTATTGGGTGGCGGCGGAACTGCGACCATGGTCGGAACAACCGAATAGCTATTTAGGGGAAACAGCAATGGCAAAATATGACAAAGCCGATCTGCAAAAGCGGATGAATAGCACGCTGGAGGCGCTCAAGCATGATTTGAGCGGCCTGCGTACCGGCCGGGCCAATATCGCTCTTCTGGATACGATAACGGTTGAGGTTTACGGCTCGAAAATGCCACTCAATCAGGTCGCCACTGTGTCTGTGCCAGAGCCTCGTATGCTGTCGGTCCAGGTTTGGGACAAGGCCAATGTCCAACCGGTGGAAAAGGCAATCCGTTCGGCCGGGCTCGGATTGAACCCGATGACGGACGGTCCCAATGTCAGGCTTCCCATTCCGGATCTGACCGAAGAGCGACGCAAGGATCTTGCCAAATTGACCGGTCAGTTTGCCGAAAAGGCCCGCATTGCCATTCGCAATGTCCGGCGGGACGGCATGGATGATTTGAAAACCGACGAGAACAAGAAAGAAATCAGCGAAGATGACAGAAAGCGGCTCGAGACTGAAGTCCAGAAACTGACGGACGACATGATTGCTGAAGCCGACAAGCTGGCCGATGCTAAAGAGCAGGAAATCCTCACCCAGTGAAGCTTGCGCGTTCAAAGAGCGGTTCTGCAGATCCTGCGCAGGCTGCGGCCGGGATATCCGACCCGACATTTGGTGCCCGTCACGTAGCAATCATCATGGATGGCAATGGGCGCTGGGCGAAGCGCAAGCATCTGCCGCGCGCCCTCGGCCACAAAAAGGGTGTCGAAGCGGTCCGTAATATTGTCCGTGTAGCCGGAAAAATGGGCATCGAGGTCATGACACTCTATGCTTTTTCATCGGAAAACTGGAACCGGCCGGAAGAAGAAATCAGCGATCTAATGGGATTGCTGCGGCAATATATTCAGTCGGATATCAATGAATTTGTCGAAAATGGCGTGCGATTGAAGGTCATCGGCAATTACAAGGCGCTGGATGCCGATATTGTCACCATGATCGACAATGCGATAGAGAAAACCGCCGGCAATGACAAGATGACGCTGGCCGTCGCGCTCAACTATGGCGCGCAAGACGAAATGCTCCGCGCGGTCCAGCATATCGCAGGCACTGTGAAAGCGGGCGAACTGGAGCCGGAGGCGATCACGCTCGGTCATATCTCCGGTGCACTGGATACAGCCGATCTGCCACCACTGGATCTGCTGATCAGAACATCTG
Organism: Sphingorhabdus sp. M41; assembly: GCF_001586275.1. Taxonomy (NCBI): domain Bacteria; kingdom Pseudomonadati; phylum Pseudomonadota; class Alphaproteobacteria; order Sphingomonadales; family Sphingorhabdaceae; genus Sphingorhabdus; species Sphingorhabdus sp. M41. Next base: position 1,099,330 of record NZ_CP014545.1, read on the forward strand.
GGGAGCTGCGGCTGTCTAATTTTCTTTTATGGCAGGCTGCCTATTCAGAACTTTATTTTACCGACACACTCTGGCCGGATTTCGACAAGGCTGAGCTTGAAAAGGCGCTGCAATCCTTTGGTGATCGTGAACGACGATTTGGTGGACGCTGAACATGGCTGAACCAGCTGCTCCGGCGCCTAAAAAAGCCAATGAACTGCAAACTCGTGTCATTGTTGGTGTTCTCCTGATTGGGGCGGCTTTGCTGGCGGGTTATTTTGGTGGCATGTATCTCTGGTTGCTTGCCGTGCTGATGTCGCTTGGCATCATGAGTGAGTGGGCAGGGCTCACGGGCCGTCGCGAGAAGCGACTGCTCGCAATGTATGCGCTGTCCGTGCCCCTGGCGATCATGTCTCCATGGGCTGCGGGGGCATCTTTTCTGGCGCTCGGCCTGATCCTGGGGGCTGCGATGTTTGTCGCGGTATTTGATCGTTCGACCAGGCTCGCTGCCGGCGTGATCTATGCTGGCCTTCCGGCTCTTGCGATTCTCTATCTGCGCGAGATTGATAACGGGATTCTAATCATGCTGTGGACGCTCGCGCTGGTCTGGGCCACGGATATAGGTGCCTATTTTTCAGGTCGTGCGATCGGCGGACCCAAATTGGCGCCGCAATATAGTCCGAACAAGACCTGGGCAGGCTTGATCGGTGGTGTCGTCCTGACTGCGGCTTTGAGCTTCGTGCTGCATATCTATTGGGAGCTTCCCTTCTATCTGGTTTTGCTCAGCCTCCCGCTTGCGGTCCTGGCACAAATGGGTGACCTGTTCGAAAGCGGGCTCAAGCGAAAGGCGGGCGCCAAGGATAGCGGGACGATATTCCCCGGTCATGGTGGCGTCATGGACCGTCTCGACGGATTGATCCCGGTCGCACCGGTTGTCGCCCTGATCATGCTGGTCGAAAACTGGCCCACCGGATCATGACCAAATCGATTTCGATATTTGGTGCGACAGGATCGGTCGGTCTGTCGACTCTGGATCTTGTCCGTCAGCATCGGGATCAATATGATGTCATTGCCCTGACTGCCAACGGAAATGCTTCGCAGCTTGCCGCATTGGCCAAGGAATTTTCTGCACGGATCGCAGTTGTTGCAGACGATGCCGCCTATGCCGAACTCAAGCAGCTACTGGCAGGAACGTCGATCGAGGCCGCTAGCGGGCCGGACGCGCTGATTGCTGCGGCTGCTCTTGGTGCGGACTGGACAATGGCTGCGATCGTCGGTTGCGCCGGACTGCCGCCGACACTGGAAGCCCTGCGCTGCGGCAAGACGGTTGCCTTGGCCAACAAGGAGGCTCTGGTTTCTGCCGGTGCCCTGATGATCAACGAGGCCCGGAAAGCCGGTGCGACATTATTGCCGGTCGATTCCGAGCATAATGCGATATTCCAGGCGCTGCAGGGCGGTCGGATCGATCAGATCCGCAAGATTACCCTGACTGCCAGTGGCGGTCCGTTTCGCACTTGGACGCGCGAGCAGATGGCAAGCGTCACGCCGGAACAGGCGGTCGCGCATCCCAACTGGAACATGGGTGCCAAAATATCGGTCGACAGCGCGACGATGATGAACAAGGGGCTGGAACTGATCGAGGCTCATCATCTTTTCCCGGTCGGGCTCGAAAATATCGAGATATTGGTGCATCCGCAGTCGGTGATTCACTCGATGGTCGAATATCGGGATTGTTCCACGCTTGCCCAGCTGGGCTCCCCGGACATGCGGATACCGATTGCCAGTGCGCTGGCCTGGCCGGACCGGATGACGACCAATTGCGAGCCTCTCAATTTGGCAGAGATCAGCAGGCTGGATTTCGAACTGCCCGACGAAAATCGCTTCCCGGCCACGAAAATTGCGAGAGCCGCGATCATGGCGGGCGGTGCAAAGCCGGCGATGCTCAATGCAGCCAATGAGGTTGCCGTAGCAGCATTTCTGAATCGTGCGGTTCAGTTTCTGGACATCACAGAGATTGTATCGCGACTGTTAGATAGTTATAGCCCGCCCGACCCAAGCGAGTTGGCGGATATTTTTGCGATAGACAAAGAAACGCGCGTTCGGACCGAACAGCTGGTTGAGGAATTGAAGGTTTGACGGAAAATCCCGGTATTTTGATATATTTATTTTCATTTCTGATCGTCATCGGTGTGCTCGTTTTTGTGCACGAGATGGGGCATTATCTGGTCGGGCGCTGGTGTGGCGTGAAGGCGGAAACCTTTTCAATCGGCTTTGGCAAAGAGATTACCGGGTGGACCGACAAGCGCGGGACGCGCTGGAAAATCAGCATGTTGCCATTGGGCGGCTACGTCCAGTTTGCCGGAGATATGGATCCGGCGGGGACAAAGAGCAAGGAATGGCTGAGCCTGCCGGAGGCGGAACGCAACCAAACCTTCCAGTCCAAATCATTATGGCGGCGCGCCGCGATCGTGTTTGCAGGACCGGCGATCAATTTCATCTTTGCCATTTTGATCATCATGGGTTTTGTCATTGCTTATGGCACCAGTGCGACCCTGCCTGTTGCGAGCGAAATTTCTCCCAATTCGACCGCGGCTGCTATCGGGATGAAGCCCGGAGACCGGATCATATCCGTCGACGGTGAGCAGATTGAGCTATTCGAGGATCTGCGGCAGAAAATGATTCTGATTCCCGATCAGAATGTTGAAATTGTCTACGAACGGGACGGCCAGCGCATTGCCAAGCGCGGCAAAATCGGCGTCCATATCATGAAGGATAGGTTCGGCAACGAATATCGGCTGGGTCTATTGGGCATGTCATCCAACAAGGTAGAGTGGCGCGAAGTCAGTCCGCTTGAGGCACCTGCTGTTGCGGTAGAGAAAACCTTTGGCATCGTGGATCAGATCACGACCACCCTCGGCCAGGTGATTACCGGCAAGCGTTCGATCAAGGAGCTTGGCGGACCGCTCAAAATTGCTCAGGTTTCCGGAGAGCAGTTCAAGATGGGGCTGGAAAGTTTCATTCTTTTTGTCGCACTGATCTCAATTAACTTGGGGTTCATCAACTTGCTGCCAATCCCGATGCTCGATGGAGGGCACCTGATGTTCTATGCAATTGAAGCGGTGCGGCGAAAGCCGGCCAGTCCAAAAGTGCAGGAATGGGCTTTTCGGTCCGGATTGGCACTGGTTATGGTGTTCATGCTGGTGGTGACATTTAACGATTTATCGTCATTTGGCCTGTTCCGGTCTATCACCGGCTGATTGACCATTGATTGACACGCTGCATTGGGGCAGGGGGTTGGCGAAGTTGGTGCTTTGGTGCCAGTTTCATTTTATTTTTGGTTTATGGTGTGAAAGCGAGTGTGTCTGTGAATCATAAAAAGCGGCTTCTACCCTTGTTAATGTGTGGCACTATTCTGAGTGGCGCAGCGGTTTCTTCGCAGGCGCAAGCGCAGGAAGCGGCGCAAGCCGCATCCGTGGCTCCGACGGACAACACCATACGGTCCATCGTCGTCAATGGTGCCCAGCGACTGGAGCCCACCACTGTCCTGTCCTACATGAAATTGCGTATCGGACAGACGTACACGCAAGAATCGGCCGATCAGGCCCTGAAGGATCTGTTTGAAACAGAACTGTTCAAGGATGTCAGTATCCGGAACGACCAGGGTGCCGTGATCATTGAGGTTGTCGAAAATCCCGTGATCAACCGCATCTTGCTGGAAGGCAACAAGCGGATCAAGGAAGACAAGATCTATCCCGAGATCCGATTGGCTCCGCGACAGATATTTACCCGGTCAAAAGTCCGGGCCGATGTCGCTCGAATCGTCGAGCTGTATAAACGCAAAGGTCGCTTTGCGGCGAACGTTGAGCCGAAAATGGTTCAACTGGACCAGAATCGCGTCGATATTGTTTTCGAGATCAATGAAGGACCCAAGTCCAAGGTTCAGCAGATCAACATCATCGGCAACGAAGAATTTTCCGATGGCAAGCTGCGCGGTGAAATGGTTACCAAGCAATCGCGCTTCTATCGTTTCTTCAGTTCCAGTGACACTTATGATCCGGATCGTCTTGCCTTTGACCAGCAAAAACTCCGTCAGTTCTATTTGACAGAAGGTTACGCAGATTTCCGGGTTATCTCTGCTGTTGCCGAGCTAACCCCGGACAAGCGTGATTTCATCATCACCTATGTCGTGGAAGAGGGTGATCGTTATCAGTTCGGTGAAGTGACGGTTGAAAGTGAAATTCGCGATTTTACCGCGGAATTCCTGACCCCTCAGCTGCCGATGAAAGCCGGGGATTTTTACAACGCCAAGCAGGTGGAAGATACTGTCGAGCGGCTTTCGGAAACTGCCGGCCTATTCGGATATGCTTTTGCCGATGTCCGCCCGCAATTCACCCGGAACAAAGACACGCTGACCATGGATATCCTGTTCCAGGTCGCGGAAAGTGACCGGGTCTACGTCGAACGGATCGACATCAACGGCAACACGCTGACCCAGGACAAGGTCGTGCGCCGGGAGTTCCGGCTGAATGAAGGGGACGCTTTCAACAGCTTTCAGGTCAAGCGATCAGCCAACCGGATCAAGTCGTTGGGCTTTTTCCAGGAAGATCTGGAAATTGAGCAAAAACAGGGAAGTGCACCCGACCGCATCATATTGGAAGCCAATGTTGAAGAAAAGGCGACCGGGGAACTGCAACTTTCGGCTGGATTTTCCAGCGTCGAGAATTTCATTCTCCAGGCGTCCGTGCGGCAGCGGAACTTTCGTGGCAAGGGGCAGGAACTGCGAGCCAGCGCCAGCTATTCGAGTTATTCGCAGTCGATCGAGCTAGGCTTTACCGAGCCCTATCTGTTCGACCGGAATATTGCCGTCGGCGCGGATGTTTTTCGTCGTGACTTGAACAGCTTTAACTACGTCAATAGCGATCGCCAAACTACCTTTGAGCAGCTTACTACGGGTTTCCAGATCCGGGCGGGTGTTCCGATCACCGAATATCTGTCCGCATCGCTCCGCTATGGGCTCAGTCAGGACGACGTGACGCTTGAGCCAAGTCTGTTTTTCACGGACAGCAATAGCGACGGAATTCGGGGTAACAGCCCGGCGGATGTTTGCGAACCACTGCTTGCCGGACGTTATTTGTGCGATGCTCTGGGTAATCGCACGACATCATCCATTGGTGCATCTTTAATTTATGATGACCGGGACAATCGCATTCGCCCAACCCGTGGTCAGTCGATTGTCGGCAGCGTCGATTTTGCTGGCCTGGGGGGCAGCGTCAAATATCTCCGCGGTCGTTTGAATGCTTCCAAACACTGGCGTGTTCTGGGGGATTTCATCTTCACCGCTAGTGCCGAAGGCGGATATATTCATCCGCTGGAAAATCGTTCGACGACTGCAGGGGACGGCATTGATGACGTCCGTCTGACCGATCGCTTTTTCCTCGGTGAACCGCAAATCCGAGGTTTTGATATTCGCGGCGTTGGGCCACGCGTTGTGCGTTCATCGACTATTCCCGGACTGGATACCAACGGCAATCCGATCAACGTGATTGTGGACGCCAGCAGTGGCACCCAGACCGACGATGCAATCGGCGGCCGGGCTTATTATCTGGGACGCGCAGAGCTTGAAATTCCGCTGGGATCCGGTGCGCGCGAACTTGGTTTGCGGCCTTCCATTTTTGTCGATGTCGGTGCCGTTTTCAACGTGGTTCAGCCGCTGCTTCTTACCGACCTGCAAACGCAATCTTCGGGAACCGTGGCGACCCGAGATGCCACTGGTGCTGTGATTAGAGATGCTACTACCGGCGCTATCATTACGGCCACCGGGCCGCTGTATCTCAGCCTTGATGATACCGGGCAGGCCGTACAGGTGGTGGACGCCGTCAATGCGAGTGGTGTTGCCAATCCTATCGCCACCAACTTCACGGAGGGTTTTTTCGGTGATTCACCAAAGCCACGAGTATCCGTCGGCTTCGGCGTGAACTGGAATTCTCCATTTGGTCCATTCAGGATCGACATAGCCAAGGCACTGTTGAAAGAGCCGGGCGATGATACCAAATTATTCACCTTCAACGTAGGAACACAATTCTGATGACAAGTTTTTTCAAAACTGCACTCGCCGTTCTCGCCGTAACTGCTGCGCCCCTGGCGCTTGGTTCTGTAGCAAACGCTCAGGTCTCCGGCATCGCTACGGCAAATCCAACGATTGCCATAGCCAAGACGAAAGCTTTTTCTGCCGCCTATTCTCAGATTGGAACGCAGTACAAGAGCTATTTTGATCAGATTGAAGCGCGCAACAAAACTCTGAACGGACTGCGTGCGCAGCTGGACACGGACAATAACAAGCAGCTGACGCAGGAAGAGCTTGATGCTGCAGTAAAAGCCAAGAGCCCGGTTTTGCAAAGCATGCAGACTGAAGAAGAAGAAATCCAGAAGCTTCAAACTCCTGCAATCAAAGCCCAGATGTTTGCAATCGAAAGTATTTTTAACGAATATTCCAATGCTCAGCAGCAGGTAGTCGCAGCCAAGAAAATCGGCGTTATCCTGAGCCCGGATGCATTTATCTATGCGCCGCCGCAGACAGATGTCACCGATGCTATCACAGCGGCTCTGGACACGAGAGTCCCGACGGTCAGCACCACGCCCCCTGCAGATTGGCAGCCGCAGCGCAACACTGTGTCGCTCCATCAGCAGTTGCAGCAATTGCTGATGGCAAGTGCCCGTAGTCAGGCGACTCAGCAACAGCAACAACCGCCGGCGGCACAGCCAGCCAGTCGCTAGTTGACTATTGATGACCGAACTTCTCGACTATGATGTAACCAAGGTGATGGCGGTGCTGCCGCACCGCTATCCCATGCTTCTGGTCGACCGGGTGGAGGAACTTGTAAAAGACGAATCCATTCGGGCGATCAAGGCGGTCACCATGAACGAAGGCTTTTTCCAAGGCCATTTTCCGGGGCGACCGATAATGCCCGGCGTAATGATCGTGGAAGCGCTGGCGCAGGCCGCCGGTGTTCTCGCGATGGAGAGTTTCGACATGGTTGGTTCGGGAAAACTGGTCTATTTCATGGCAATAGACGGTGCGAAATTCCGTCAGCCTGTGGAGCCGGGCTGCTTGTTGACCCTGAACGTGAAATTTGAGCAAAAACGTGCGCGCGTTTGCAAATTTTCCGGACGGGCAATGATCGGCGACAAGCTGGCTGCCGAGGCGAACTTTACCGCGATGATAGCCGACCCTCCAGCGGCATAGGCTTTTATAAAAGAATCTTGCCCTTTTGCCATTCGGCGGTTAATGCGCCGCTTCCGTTAAATTTATTCGCTTTGGGTCTGGTCGGAAACCAGCCTGTTTAGGAGCCGAAAATGAAATCCGATACGCATCCAGACTATCACATGATCACCGTTCAGATGACCGATGGCACGACTTTTGAAACCCGTTCAACATGGGGCAAGGAAGGCGATACGCTGCAACTGGACATCGATCCTTCCTCGCACCCTGCATGGACCGGCGGCAACCAGCGCCTGCTCGATCAAGGTGGCCAGGTGGCTCGCTTCAACAAGCGCTTTGGTGGTTTGTCGCTCAAAAAGAGCTGATCTTTATCGAGGCTATTCAATAGCTTCAATGAATTACCACAATTTGATCTGGCCTAGCCAGGAAGATAGCAGGGAAAGCTTTTCCCGGTATATTTCCGTGGCCCGTTCCGTCGTGGTTTGCACAAACTGAATTCGTGAGCCCGAACCGAGCTGGCCGATCAAATGACGGTCGGCCCTGATGATCTGCGCAATCCGGGGATAGCCTCCGGTTGTCTGCGCATCGGGACCGAGAAGATAGGGCTGGCCGCTCGGTGGGAGCTGGATTGTCCCGGGGAAAACCGCTGCGCTCGGCATATTGGACGAGTCGCAAGCGCTTAGGGCTCCGCCCTCCAGTGCCAAGCCCATTCGGCTGGCCCGTGCTCCGACTGCATAGGGAGCCAGACACAGGTCATCCAGGACGTTCTCGTTCCGTGTGTCAGCTTCCGGCCCCGGAGTAATCCGCAGCACATGATTATCGCTAAAATGCGGTCGGAGATCTTCCGGTGTGGTTCGCTGCAATTCCGTGACTGGCGAATCTGGGGTGAAGGCAATGACATCGTCATTCCTGAGGGCCCGGCCGTGAAACCCGCCGAGCGCTGCTGCCAGACAGGTTGACTGGCCTCCGAGCAGATGGTCGGCATGAATTTTAGCCGCTGTCGCCAGATAGGTCCGGCATCCCGGGCGGCTCGGGCCGATATCGATCTGGTCCCCTGTCATGACTTTCAGCGTCTGATGCCGAGGTCGATCCTGACCATTGATCCGGACATGTTCAGCCGCACCGACGACAGCGATGGAGCCGGGCTCGTTCATCCGGAAAAGCGCGCCCGTGAGCGTGATCTCGATTGCGATTTCACCATAGGACTTTCCGACAAGAAAATTTGCCAGGGCCAGCGAAAGACAATCGGCGGCTCCGGCCGCGGGCATGCCCAGATGCCGGTGCCCGGTGAAGGGCGCGCCTTGCAACGAGCTTTGCAGCCCGGCATTCAAAACGGTGATGCTCATTGTTCCGTTTCCTGTGGCCAGTGATCGAACGCGTCTTTCGAAATGGCCTCGAAGCGCACAGTATCTCCGGCTGAAAGCAGGGCGGGCTGGTCTTTGGCCGGATCGAACAGGCGGAGCGGTGTGCGACCGATAATCGGCCATCCGCCGGGGCTGTCAAAGGAGTAGATACAGCTTTGCCGGCCAATGATACCGATGGAGCCCGGCGCGACCGATTGTCTTGGATTGGCGAGCCGACCGATATCGGAACATCCTTCCATGCTTTCCAGATAGGCAAAGCCAGGCATGAAGCCCAGCATGGCTACCCGCTGTATTTGTGCTGCATGCCAGGAGGATAATGTCTCCGTCGTGATCCCCAGCTTTTTGGCGGCATATTCACTATCCGGAGCGAGCGCTGCGTCATAGCAGACAGGGATCACCTTAGTGGACGGCGACATTCCGGCCATCTGTGTCAGGTCGCTGATTTGATCCGACGCCATGCTGGCGGCATCAGCGGGCGAAACGAGGGCGGGATCGAACTGTATCGCTATGCTGTCGATGCCCGGTACAATTTCTGTCCAGCGAACGTCAGCGGATAATATATTCCGCGCAGCCAGGACTCTATCCATGTCGGGCAAGTTGATGCTGATCCAGTCGTCACAGATGTGGATTGTCGGACGTGGGACGGCCATTATCGGACTGAGCCGATCACAATGCAGGCTTGCTCGAGCGCAAGACGCATCTTTCTGGCTGTTTCCAGAGCGCCGTTGCTGTCAGAGTGGAGGCAGAGGCTCTGCGCCCGGATTGTCAGAGGTGCTCCATCCTTTGTATTCAGCGCAGTCCCTTTTGCCAGCGACAGGCCTTGGTGAATTCGCAGGGCATCGTCCGCAATCACGGCACCCGCTTCGCTGCGGGGAACCAGTCTGCCATTAGCGGCATATTGCCGGTCGATGAAGGCTTCGGCGATGAAGGGAATCGCTCTTTCGTCGGCTGTTTTCTGAAGGAGCGATCCGGGCATGCCCACCAGAGGGAGAGTGGACCGGGCTGCCAATTTGACCAGCAAAGTGGAGAGTTCCGGATCATCCTGTGCGTCGTTGTACAGAGCGCCATGTGGCTTGATGTGGGTCAGCGTCACGCCGGTTTCTGCCGCGGTGTCCCCGATGGCGTCTAGCTGTTCCGTCAGACTGGCTTCCAGGTCCGCAAGCGAAAGCTCCATCGTTTTGCGTCCGAAACCGGCGCGATCAGGATAAGAGGGATGGGCGCCGGGCGCGACAGACCGCGACTTCGCAGCCGCCAGCATCGTTCGCATGATGTCCGGCGATCCGGCGTGGCCACCGCAGGCGATGTTAATGCTCGATACGATGTCCATGATCGCGATGTCGCGGGCGACACCTGCGGGGCTTTCATCCTCGCCAAGGTCGGCATTCAGATCGATCATCACGGTCACGGCCAGAACCCCAGTGCGCGGGCGATCAACCGGACACCCAAGCCGGTGGTGATCAGCAAAATGGCTACGCCGAGAATATTGGCCCTAAGGCCATTTGCATATTGCCCGAGCAGCGCCTTGTTGTTCGCCAGCCGGAGCAGGAAAATCGCAATGATAGGGAGCAGCAGGCCGTTGGCGATCTGGGCAACGAATATCAGCTCAACCGGCTGATAGCCTAGCAGAGCTGCTGACATGCCAGAGAGGATCACAATCAGAGCACCGATCTGAAACGGTCTGCGCGAGTGGGACGATTTGAAAATTTCCTGCACGATATAGCCTGTGGCCAACGGAGCGGTGATGGCGGAGGTAAGACCCGCTGCGAATAGGCCCGCGCCGAGCGTGACAGTCGCCATGCTGCCAAACAGGGGGGTGAGCTGCTGTGCCATATCAACCGCATTTTCTATCGTCTTGCCACTGCCAAAAAGGCTGGCTGCCGCGGTTGCCAATATCGTCATCGAAACCAGCCCGCCGATGCCGATTGAAATAGTGTTGTCCAGCTGGGCTTCGGGCAATTGCTCCTTGTCCCAGCGCTCGCGTACGCTCGCTGCATGGAGAAACAGATTATAGGGTACGATGGTGGTGCCAATGAGTGCGATCGCGGTCATCAAGCCACCATCAGGGACGGATGGTACGAAGCCATCCAGCAAGGCCCCGAGGTCCGGTCTGATCAGCAAGAAGGTCAGAATGAAGGCCGCGCTCATCAATAATACCAGCAGGATCAGGATATTTTCTATCCATTTGGGTTTTGATAAAACCAGCATCGCCGCCGCAAATAGCGCAATGGTGAGAATGATCGGTGCTTTGCCAAAGGCCAGTGGCCCGCCGTTAATCGCTTCGAGACCAAGCGCAGCGCCGGACATATTGCCGGCCTCATAAGCTGCGTTGCCAAGCACGAGAGCGGAAATCAGAAGCAAGGCTGCAAGGGTGCGGACAAGAGGCGACGCTACAGATTTGAGCATCGCTTCTGCCAGTCCGAGTTGCGTAACCAGCGCGATGCGGATGGCGAAGGACTGGAGGATAATAGTGGTGAAAGTGGCAAATGCCAGCGCCCAGAGCAGCGCGAATCCGAAACTCGCTCCTGCCAATGTGCAGGCTGTCACGGTTCCGGGGCCGATGAAGGCGGCAGAAACCATCATGCCGGGGCCGGGCCGGTAGTTAAGAATTTTCATTGTCTTTGGTGCAATCGATTCATCCATTCCATGGCCAGGGTTTTTCGCGATACCATTTGGTGATCACATATTTTGTGCCTTTTCTCACCTTCATGCCATGATGCAAGGTCCAGTCATTGACCGAACTGTCGAGATTGCGGTTATTCCAGCACAACATGGTTCCGGTTTCAGGGGTAAAGCTTTTCTTGAAATGCGGGAAGCGGGTGGCACCACCTGCCTCGGGTTCGTTGAGATAGATCATGAATGTCCAACTGCGCTGGCCGGAGATGGAGCAATATTTTTGGAAATCCTGGCCATTGGGGTCGAAAAAATCCGTGTGCGCCTTGAATTCCTGACCGACCGCATAGCGCTGACCCTGCAGGGGCTCGCCAAATTTCGCGTCGATATCGGCGAAAGCACAGATCTTCGCGTCAATTTCAGCCACGAAGCCATCCGCATGGTCGAGATCACAGGTCTCGCTGGTCCGGAAATAATCATCACCATTGGGGTCGGCGATAGCGGACGGGCGGCGCTTTTCGTCGATTAGCGCCATCAGTTTGCGGCATTCGTCGGGATTGAGGAAATTTTTGACGATGCATAATTCTATTTCCTTGCGCGGGAACCGCTGCACCTTTCCCAATGCCACGAGATAGTCAGCCGAAGTATTATTGGCCTCTGTCATATGAACGTCCAAAATTGTACCTAACCAACCTATGTTAGGATAAATGAATCCCCGTTGATCGCAACCGCTGTTTGCGGCTCGGGCCAATCTGAATATAAGCGAGGTCGATGGACAAAGTCTCCGCCAAATCCTGCAATCGCAATGGCTTCACTCTGGTCGAGATGATGGTAGCGCTGTTCATTTTTGCGATGCTGTCGGTGGCTGGGGTGATCATGCTTCGGACTGCGGTCGATAGCGACGAGATAACCGCAAAAAATCTGGGGAAGATGGCTGAAATGCAGCGCTTTGTCTCTTTGATGGAGGCCGATTTGAGCCAGGCCTTGCCGCGGACATCTCGTGATGATCGTGGTGACCGAACGCCGGCCTTCGGTAGTGAAGCGGGCGGAGCCGAACCGGCTTTCCTGAAATTCACACGCGGTGGCCAGAGCAATATCAACGGCCAGGCGCGATCCAATCTGGAGCGGATTGAATATCGGCTTACGGACGGCAATCTGGAGCGGTGGCGATACCGGATGACAGATGGCGGCAAGATTGATCAGCCAGCGGTTCTGATTTCGCAAATCACTTCACTCGATCTGCGCTTTCGCGACAAGCGAGGGCAGTGGTCCAGTCGCTGGGAAGCCGAGCGCCTGGCAGATTTGCCGCGGGCGATTGAGATCCAGTTTGAACAGCAGGGCCGACGCTATCGCCATTTGTTCCTCGTCGGGACCGGCTATCTGTGAGCGAATTTCAGGAAATTGGGACCGAGAAGGAACGGGGCGCAGCGCTGTTGACGGTGTTGTTGCTGGTCGCAGTGATTGCGATATTGGCGGCGCACGGGATTGACCGGCTGGCCGGCGCTACCAAGCTTGCCTCCAATGCGCGCGAACTGTCGCAAGCCAAGGCCTATCTGATCGCGGCCGAATCGATCGGAATGCAGTCGGCCGAGCAGATTGTGTCCGCTTCTCCGGGCCGGACGATCAATGTCGGCGGCTGGAACGGCAAGGAGCAGAGCTTTCCGGTGCCCGGCGGGATTATCACGGCATCGCTGGCCGACGGGGGCAATTGCTTCAACATCAACAGCCTTGTTACGCAGCAGCAGGATGTCCTGACGGCAAGGCCGGAAGGTCTGGCGCAATTTTCGCGGCTGATGGTCATGCTCGGCATATTGGACGGTGATGCTGCGGATATTGCGGAATCGGTCGCTGACTGGATCGACAGCGATATGGTGGCGGCGCCCCGTGGAGCGGAGGATCAATATTATCTCCAGCAGGAAAGCCCCTATCGCACGGCCAATGCGCTGATCGTCGATGTCAGCGAGTTGCGGACAATCAAGGGCGTGACCGACGATGTGTACGTCCGCCTCGCGCCCTGGATTTGTGCCTTGCCGACCACCGATTTGTCGCCGGTCAATATCAACACGTTGCGGCCGGAGCAGGCGATCTTGTTGGCCATGCTGGGAGCGGTCCCGTCCGATCTCACACCGGCGCGGCAATTTCTCGGGCGGCGGCCGGAACTGGGATATGGCAGCCTCAATGATTTCTGGGCGCAATCCTATCCTGCCAGCCTCGGAGCCGCGGCTGAAGTCCAGAGCCAGGTCAAGCTGACCACTCGCTGGTTCCGCGTTGATCTGGCGGTCGAGATGCAAAGCGCGCTGGTCGAGGAGCGGGCGTTGATCGATGCGGCGCGGCAACCGGCCCGGCTTGTCCATCGTCAGCGCGGCGATACGTTTTAATTCCAAAATGCCCCGCTAAATGCTTGACGATGGCTACCGGCTATCCCTATGGACCCCATCGCAATGCGGCTATATAGTGCGCGGCTTGTGGCGATCGTAGCTCAGTTGGTTAGAGCGCCGGTTTGTGGTACCGGAGGTCGGGGGTTCAAGACCCCTCGATCGCCCCATTTTCCCTCAGGAAGCATAAGGCCATCACCACCTGGCCCGTGCTGCAAAGTCTCTCTTTATTTGTAATTAAATTACAGCTATGAGATATTTAATTACTCCAGTTTGCTAGGGATGACTGCCATGAGCGTGATGTGGGATTTGCCGGATTTTGACGACCATGAAGCGGTCCATTTTTTCCATGATGCCGACAGCGGGCTCAGCGCGATTATCGCGCTGCACAGCACGCATCTCGGCCCCGGCGCGGGCGGAACCCGGTTCTGGCATTACGAGAATCGCGAAACCGCGGTGACCGATGCGCTGCGCCTTTCGCGCGGCATGAGCTTCAAGAACGCGATGGCCGGTCTGCCACTGGGTGGCGGCAAGGCGGTGATTCTCGCCGACCGCAATCGCACCAAGACACCGGAAATGCTCGCCGCTTTCGGCCGGATGATCGAGTCGCTCGGCGGCCAATATGTCACCGCTGAAGATGTCGGGATCACCGCTGCCGATATGGTCGCTCTGACCAAGGAAACCAAATATGTCTCCGGACTGCCGGTCAGCAACAGCGGCGAAGCCGGCGGCGATCCCGGACCCTTTACCGCAATGGGTGTCTATCTCGGCGTGAAGGCCGCGGTAGCGCACAAGCTGGGCCGCGAATCCATGGACGGTGTCCATGTCGCGATCCAGGGTGTTGGCAGCGTTGGTGGCGGACTTGCCCGTCTGCTGGCCAAGGATGGGGCGAAGCTAAGTATCGCTGACATCAACAAGGACCATGCGGCTGCGCTGGCAGAGGAAATCGGAGCCACGGTCGTCGGTCTCGACGAGGTCATGCGGATCGAGGCAGATGTCTTTAGTCCCAATGCTTTGGGCGCGATACTGGACAAGGTTTCCATCGCTCATCTCAATGTTCCGATCGTTGCGGGCGGTGCCAATAACCAGCTGGCGACTCCTGAAGACGGACAGCGAATCTTCGACCGTAACATATTGTTCGCGCCGGATTATGTCATCAACTCCGGCGGGATCATCAGCGTCGGTCTGGAATATCTAGGCGACGGCGACGTCAAAGAAGTTAATCGTCGGGTCGCGATGATTCCGCAGCGTCTGACCGAAATCTGGGAACAGAGCGCGGCGCAAAAATTGCCAGATTCCGATGTCGCCGACAATATGGCGATGGCGTTGATCGGCCGGGGTTAGGGCCAGGCCGAACTTTACACGGATCAATTGTTTTATTTTCTGTAACCTTCTCCTGAAAGTCTCCCGTTTCTGCCATTCTCTAGCCGCCGGACCGGCGCCTAGTGTAATCTTTGGATTCTGCGCCCGCTCGCGCGGTTCTTTAAGTTCGTGCGAACATCCTTATTTCGTTCAAATGTCAAAGAGCCTGTCCTGCGCTTGGCGAAGGACAGGCCGGAAGATACGAGATCAGGCCGACTGTAGGAAAGAAGTTTTGACGGGATGACGGAAGAGAGGTCCGCAGACGGTCCCTTCCGTTCCAGCGTTCAATATTATGGCGTGACTGCAGCCTTGATTTTGGCCCAGCTGACCAGCTTGAAATTTTGCGTGCCGCCTTCATTTGCACCATCCTGCATGACCATCAGGCCTTCGGGATAGTCGGGGCCAAAGTCGCCCAAGATGACTTCAATCCCGTCTGTTTCCGAAGTGCCGTCGATTGTTCCATCTACCAGCCTGAAGCGGTTCACATAGGCGCCTGTGGTCAGGTCATAGAGCACATAGGCATTGTCGCCCTGGCTAGAGGCGACCAGATAGCCGCCGGTTTCTCCGGTAGGCGCGAGCGCCAGTCCTTCGACATCGGCCACCAGTTCCTTGCCATTGATATTGGCAAAGCGCTGCGGCTCGAAATTGTCCGCGTTCAGATCGAACAGCCAGATGCCGCTATTTTCCTCGCCGACATAAAGCCGCCCCGTGCGGTCATCGACGACGCAGCCCTCCGGCTGGGTCGCGAGCTTATATTCCCGGGTAATGGTTGCGCTCGGCGTGCTGCCCTCAAAGGAGAGGGTGATCTCGCGGACAAAGCCGCTTTTCTCGATCATATAGGCGAAGGTCTCGCCGCCGCTGTCCTGACCGAAGCAGAAACCATAAGCTTCGCCGGGACCGACCGGATATTTGCCCAGCAGCGTCAGTTCCGCGGATTCGGGATCGAGCCGGTACAGACCGATATGCGCATTGGCGCGGTCGTTGCGGATGCTGGCACCGACCAGCACGGTCTTCTCGCCACCGATCATGACTTCGCGCAGATCGACATTGTTGAGTTCGCCTTCGGGCAGGAAGGATTTTTTCGATCCATCCAGTCCGTAGACATAGAGACCGGCGCGCTTGTCGGTCCCGATTATCAGGCTGTTCGCCGGATCATCGGCATTGCGCCAGATCGCCGGATCATCCGCCGCATCGCGATTGACGGTGCCGACCGGAACGGTTTCTGCGTCCGCGGTCAGTTCGAGGGTTGGCGCAGCAGTGACTGTACCGGACGGGGTCGCGCAACCGGCCAAAGCCAGGCTGCCGAGCAGGAGAGGGGAGATTATATTTTTCATCACATTGTTATCTTTGCGCCAAATTTGAAGGTCGAGCCATATTCTTCATATTGCAGCAGCCGCTTGCGCGTATCGAAATTCTGATAGGCGGAATATTTGGCGTTGTTGATGTTGATCCATTCCGCGAATAGCCGGATATTGTTGTTCAGTTTCAGCTTCACGCTGGCGTCGAGCTGGAAATGATTGTCGACATAGCGGTCCTCGCCGGCTTCCGCGCCGAGCTCGTCGAGATAATGATCCCGATAAGTGCCCGCCAGACGGAAATCGAAAGGGCCTTTCTCGTAACCGAGCACCGCGTTGAACGTATGCTTGGAACTGCTGGGCAGCGCGATGCTGCGCAGATTGGTGATATCGCCGTCGGTTGGTACCGTGCCGCTGGCGTCGGTATAGGTATAGTTGAAGTTGACAAGAAAACCGTCGAGCGGGTCCGGCAGGAAATTGAGCGCTTGCGCAAAACCCAGTTCGATGCCGAACACTTCGGCGCTGGAACCGTTGATCGGTATGGTTGCTTCGTCGAAATCTATGCCGAAGCGCGTGCCGTTTTCCTCCAGCGAGCTGACGATGAAATTCTTGATATCCTTGTAAAAGACATTGGCCGTGAGCGCGCCGTTGGAACTGAAGTAAAATTCCGCTGCGGCATCGAAGTTCCAGGCTTCGTAGGGCTGCAAGTCGGGATTGCCAAATTCGCCTTCGCGCTCATTGTCGTCATTTTGCTCGACCGCGAACCGAGGGGCCAGGTCAGACAGATTGGGTCTCACCACGCTGCGATAGCCGGCAGCGCGAAATACAAGATTGCGCTGCGGTTCAAAGCGGACATTGAGGCTGGGGAGCCAGTCGTCATAGCTGCGCGTGAAGCCATTGGGCGTGACGAATACCGTGTCGTCGGTCAGTGTCACCCCGTTGAAGACCGCATCCTCTTCTACCAGCGTGACTGTGTTGGCGGAAATGACATTCTCCGTGCGTTCAAAGCGGACGCCGCCAATCACGCGGACCTCTTCACTATCCCAGCGCCCCAGCAGATAGCCGGCATAAATATCTTCCTGATTGATATAATCCGAGACGGCGGAATCGAACTGGCTGTCGATATCCTGCAACTCGAAATCACCGAAATTGGCACGAAAATATTCGGTCGCACCGGTCCGGCTGACAACCGGTCCGAGGTCGGCGAGGCGATAGGTTTGCTCGCCCAGCACGTTGGCGAGCGTATAACTGCCGGTGCTGTCTTCATAAAATTCGACGTCATTGTCATATCGCTTTTCTCGCCAGCGACCCTTGAAACCGGCCTGGACGGTGAAATCGCCACTGCCCATCGCGAAAAGGCGGGAAACGTCCAGTCGGGCGGAAAATTCTTCGTCCTGAGCGGCTGAAAGAGCGGTCAGTTCAACATCTCCCAGATCATAAAGACTGGCGTCATTGGCGAGAGCAGCGCCGGACGCGTAGCTATATGCCGGTATGCGATCGTCTGCATAGTCGAACAGCACACTGACGCCGTCGCCTTCGAATTTATTGGAAAAAGTTGTGGGGTCGAGCGAGCCATTTTCCGATTCGCTGGATTTGGACCAGCTGCCGGAATATTCTGCTTTCCAGGGACCTGTTTCGGTCTTGCCGCCGACGACTATGGAACGGATCTTCTGGCTTTCGAAACGATCTTTCATGTCGCGTTCGATTTCGATTTCACCGTCCGCATCATCGAACAGGGCGCTGTTGGCATCGCCGCTGCTGGCTGCTTCATCCAGTTTGAATGTGGTCCGGGCGCGATATTCCTGATCATCAAACTGGCTGTAAATGCCGCGAACATAAAGTTCGGTGCTATCGCTTGCGCGGAAATCGAAGGAAAGCGAGGCGCTGATCCGTTCCCGTTCGACGTCATAGTCGCGAAACTGGACCTCGTCGGCATAGGCTATGCCGTCATCATTGACGTCCCAGCCTTCTGCTTCGATATTGTCGGTTTCGAACTTGCGCTTATAGTAAGAAACGCCTCCGGCCACGCCGATATCGTCGGTGAGGCGAGTCGAGAAATCGATGCTGCCCTTTGGCGTTACGTCGCCCGAATATTCGTTGTAGCTGCCTTCAATCTTGCCCGTCAGCAGATCCTTCTTGCGGTCAAAGGCACTGACCGTGCTGATTTCGATCGAGGCACCGATCGTATCGCCATCCATGTCAGGGGTGAGCGATTTCTTGATTTCGATCGATTCAATGAGATCGCTGGAAATAACGTCCAGAGCCACGGAACGGACATCGCTTTCCGGTGAAGGGATCCGGACGCCGTTCAGCGAGGAGGCGTTCAGATTGGGGTCGAGGCCACGGACTGAAACAAACCGGCCTTCGCCCTGATCATTGAGAATATTGACCCCGGGTACCCGGCGTAGGGATTCTGCGACATTCTGGTCCGGAAACTGACCGATTGCGTCTCGAGTCAGAACCGACGACACGCCATCACCTTCGCGTTTGCGCGACAGGGCGCTGGCCTGGTTGGCACTTTGGCCGATGACCAGGATTTCGGTGCCGGAGCCGGTCTGCAACGTGATGTTCGCGACAACAAGGCCGGTTTCGGTGACGGTCACGCTGGCTTGACTGGTGTCGGCTCCGATATAGCGGGTCTCGAGCGTATAGGTGCCGGCCGGGACATCGGGAAATCGATAGCTGCCGTCGCGTTCCGTGGTCACGACACGGTCCAGTTCCACAATGCGAACCTGCGCCGATTGCAACCCTCTGGTTTCGCTGGGATCGCTGACGACACCGGTCACGGTGCCGGCCCAGGCTACGGTCGGTAGCGTCACCATGATCCCCGCTGATCCGATTAGTAACCCTCTGCGAAATTTAGATATTTTTGCCATGATGCCCTCCGGTAAATCTGATGTACCGGGCCTCTAGGCGCTAATTGTGAAGGGAATTGACGGTTTCGGAGACTCATGGATGAATCTTTGATTACGCTTTGGTTACAAGCAGAAAATCCCGGGAATCAGACTGTTGTGCCGCGGCTTGATTCCGGGAATTCGATTATCGGTGGTCCTGGATATTCTCCGGTAATTCGGCTGTCTCCGCTAAACTGGCTGCGACGGGCCGGCCGGGCTTTTCAAATCCGTTCAATCCCATCCACCATTGCAAGGCAATGACTGCACCCTTGGCCGGTTGCAGCAGTGCAGCGATCAGCAGCAGCGCCAGGGTGATTATGATCGCCAGATTGGTCCAGACGGAAAAATCGGTATCATTTATCATGTAGATGATGATCGGCGCGAGAATATGTCCGGTTAGGATAATGGCGATATAGGCAGGAAAATCATCCGCCTGTTGCGCGGTCCAGTCCTGGCCACATATCGGGCAATGTTCGATCGGCTTGAGCAGACGAGGGAACATCTTGCCTTCACCGCAGCTCGGGCAGCGGCCCCGCAGGCCACGGGTGAAGGCTTCAAAAGCCGTCTTCGGCAGGCCGGGTGTATCGAGGTTCTGCGTCATTTCTTTGTCTGCTCCATCGCTGCTGCTCATGTCATCAACGATTCTGTCGAGCAAAGTTTCAAATCCGGCCATAATTTTTATTCTGTCCCATCATTTCTGGAATTCGCGGCTGGCATTAGGGCAGCCTCTTGTTTGCGGCAGCCGCAGAATATTCAGCCTGCGACTGTGAAGGCGGTGAACCGGCCGGTCGCGGGGCAGGCACCATCACCGCTGTGAAATTTGTCTGGTCCATGTTCCTGTCAGTATTGCCGGTCCAGATTAGCGGCAACGACAGTTGCCCTCTATACACTATCAGAATAAATTGTTAATACTGAGTTTTGATGTATAATGTATCATAAGGGGTGGATGGATGATCACGTCGCAGCAAATGCGGGCAGCGCGTGCCCTGCTCGGTATCGATCAGCGGCAACTGGCCGAACTGGCTGGCCTGTCGCTGCCGACGATCCAGCGGATGGAAGCGTCGGGCGGGCAGGTGCGTGGCGTGGTCGACACTCTGGTCAAGGTTATCGGGGCGCTCGAAAGCGGCGGAATCGAGCTGATTGGCGAAAATGCGCCCAGCATTGGCATCGGCCGCGGTGTGCGGATGCGCGAGACCATGGATGGCAGAGCGGCGAATGCGGTGGGCTCGATATTGTTCGATCA
The DNA here is from genome assembly GCF_001586275.1 of Sphingorhabdus sp. M41. Taxonomy (NCBI): domain Bacteria; kingdom Pseudomonadati; phylum Pseudomonadota; class Alphaproteobacteria; order Sphingomonadales; family Sphingorhabdaceae; genus Sphingorhabdus; species Sphingorhabdus sp. M41. Next base: position 1,119,671 of record NZ_CP014545.1, read on the forward strand.
GGCAAGGTCGGACGCGGACAAAGAATAGTCGTTCGTCCGGTGCAAGGCTTTACCCCCAAAATCATCACGACAATGCGTGAAGGCTATAATCCCGGCCTGTTCAAGGCCGATGCTGTCGCAGGACTGACGGTCGCAATCGTTGCTCTGCCGCTTTCGATGGCCCTGGCAATTGCCAGCGGGGCTTCTCCCGACAAGGGCTTGATTACCGCGGTTATTGCCGGATTCCTGATCTCTTTCCTCGGTGGCTCGCGGGTTCAGGTTGGCGGGCCGACGGGTGCCTTTGTCGTGGTTGTGTACAATGTCATTGCCCAATATGGCTATGACGGCTTGCTGCTCGCCACATTCATGGCGGGTCTGATTCTCATAGCTGCCGGGGCGTTCAAGCTCGGCCGGCTGATCAAATTTATCCCGCATCCGGTGGTGACCGGCTTTACCGCCGGGATCGCCGTGATCATTGCCTCCAGTCAGGTGAAGGATTTTCTCGGCCTGTCGCTCGATAATGTCCCTTCCGAATTTTTACCGAAATGGCAGGCCTATTTCAGCGCGATATCGTCGGTTCATATGGCGACTCTGCTGGCCGGGGGCGGTGCTTTCTTCGTGATTGTCGCACTCAAGAGATTTGCCCCCAGGCTGCCGGGTTTCCTGATTGCGCTCGTGCTGGCCTCGATCATGGTCGCGCTGCTCAAGCTGCCCGTCGATACGATCGGGACGCGGTTTCCAGATATGCCGGCGACGATGCCGATGCCGTCGCTGCCGGTGTTCGGCTGGGCAAGGATGGTCGAATTGCTCCCTTCTGCCTTCACGATCGCCTTTCTTGCCGGGATCGAGGCGCTGCTGTCGGCGGTGGTCGCGGACGGGATGATTGGCACGCGCCACCGTTCCAATCAGGAGCTGATCGGGCAGGGCATTGCCAATCTCGGTTCGGTCGCGTTCGGTGGACTGCCTGCGACGGGTGCGATTGCGCGGACGGCGACGAATATCAAGGCCGGGGCAAAAACCCCCGTGGCGGGTATGATGCACGCGCTGTTCATCCTGTTGTTCATTTTGTTCGGCAGTGGCCTGATGGCCTATGTGCCGATGGCTGCGCTGGCTGCCATCCTGTTCGTCGTCGCCTGGGGCATGTGCGAAATCGACCGGTTCATTGCGCTGCTGCGCATGCCCAATAGCGATCGCGCGGTATTGCTGCTGACCTTCGGGCTGACCATATTGGTCGATCTTACCGTGGCGATTGGCGTCGGCGTCACCCTGGCATCGCTGCTGTTCATGGCTCGGATGAGCGAGACCGTGGAGCTGGAGAACGGAAATTCAGCTGATCGCGAGGGCCAGTCTGATGGTGATGATCTGGATCAGCGCGACGATCTCCCGAGCGGAGTTGAAGTGTTCCGGATCAGCGGTCCGGTATTTTTCGGGGTGGCGGGTGAATTGCTTGACGCGATGCGCAAGATCGGGCGCACACCCAGGGTCATCATCCTGCGTATGCGGCTGGTGCCGATGCTCGATGCCAGCGGGGTGACGATGATCGAGGAATTTATCGAACAGGCCCGCGTCTCGGGCGCGAAGATCATTTTATCGGGTGTGCAGCCGCAACCGAGGGACATGCTCCGGCGCATCGGCTTGTCAGAGGACGAAGCAGATGTCTGTTTTGCAGCCGACTATGCCGCTGCGCTGCGGAATGCCGAACGACTGACATCCTCAGGCTGATCTGGCGAAGGGTTTGAGGAGGGTTGGCAGAGAGCGGTCCATTTGGGGGTTTCCAACTTTGTTACTGGCCGCAATTCGCAAAAACGCTTGTCGGCCAGCCACGCTTCTGCCATCGAAAGTCGCGATTGATGTTGATCATCCGTAACCGAGGCAATATCGCTTTACCCATGCATGCATATGCGAATCCCACCCGTTTCCTGTCACTTGCCAGGCCGCTGACGCCGTTTTTGCTGTTCGGCGGTATCGCCATGGTAGTGGCCGCTTGCATATGGGGCCTGCTGGCTACGCCAGCCGAGCGGTTGCAGGGCGACACGGTGAAGATCATCTTTGTTCATGTGCCGATGGCATGGCTCGGCATGGCGGGCTGGTCGGGCATTGCGATTGCCAGCATCACCGAGCTGATCTGGCGGCATCCGCTCGCCTCGCATGCGGCGCGCGCGATTGCGGTGCCCGGGGCGCTGTTTTCCCTTTTATGTCTGATCACGGGAGCAATCTGGGGACGTCCGGCATGGGGTACATGGTGGGTCTGGGACGGTCGCCTGACCTCGATGCTGGTGCTGTTTTTTCTCTATCTGGCCTATATCGTGCTCGCCAACGAGACGAGCAAGAGCAACGGCCAGAGCCGGATCGCGGCAATTTTCGGCGTTGTCGGCATCATCAATCTGCCAATCATCCGTTTTTCGGTCGAATGGTGGGAAACCCAGCATCAGGGGACGAGCATCAATATCATGGGCAAATCCACCATCGATGCGCTCTATTTATGGCCTCTATTGGTTTCGGCCGTAGGTTTCTCTCTGCTATTCGGCGCGATTGTGCTTATGCGGATGCGGGCCAGTCTGGCGCAAACCAAGGTCGATGCGCGGCTGAAAAGGATGGCAGCAGAATGAACCACTGGACTTTTGTCTTTGCCGCCTATGCCATAGTGCTGATTGGGACGGCAGCCGTTATCATGAACAGCTTTGTCGCGATGCGAAGGGCAGAACGCAAGGCAGATCAGTTGAGCAAGCGGAAATGAAAGCAAAGCATCAAAGACTGACCCTGGTTCTGCTGGCGGTGGTGGCGCTGGTCGGTGCTGGTTTGCTGGCCGCTTATGCGCTCCAGGATCAGGCGAGCTATTTCTACACGCCTTCTGATATTGCGGACAAGAAACCGCAGGCGGGTACGGCCATCCGGCTGGGTGGCATGGTAGAAAAAGGCTCGATCCAGCGCTCGGCGGACGGCGTGACGGTGCAGTTCATCGTGCAGGACGCCAAAGCCCAGCAAAAGGTCACGTATACCGGTATCACTCCGGACCTGTTTGTCGAAGGTTCGGGCGTGGTTGCCGATGGACGGCTCGATGCCAACGGTCTGTTTGTTGCCGAGACTTTGCTCGCCAAACATGATGAAAATTACATTCCGCGCGAGCTGGAAGGCATTGATATGACATCCGGCAAAAATAAAACGGAGACGCTGGTCCAATGATCGCCGAAACCGGCCTGATCGCGCTATGGCTCGCCGCTGCGCTTGCGCTCCTGCAATTTGCTCTCGGCGCGATTGGCCTGCGCGCGCAGCGGGACGAATATTTTTCTGCGATCCGGCCGGTCGCGGTTGCGCAAGGGCTGTTTGTCAGCCTGTCGTTTCTGCTGCTGATCTGGCTGTTCCTGCGCTCCGACATGTCGGTTCGGCTGGTGGTGATGAACAGCGCCTCGGTGAAGCCTTTGCTCTACAAATTTGCCGGAACCTGGGGCAATCACGAGGGATCGATGCTGCTCTGGGTTACGGTGATGGGCCTGGCCGGTGCCTTCATTGCGCTATTCGAACGATCACTGCAGACCAGAACGCTGGTCGCAACCCTGGCGGCTCAGGCTTTTATCAGTCTGGGTTTTTACGCTTTCCTGCTGGTATCATCCAATCCGTTCGAACGGATGTTTCCGGTGCCGGCGGACGGGCAGGGACTCAATCCGCTGCTGCAGGACCCCGGTCTCGCCTTTCATCCACCCACTCTCTATTTCGGCTATGTCGGGCTTTCGGTAGCCTTTTCCTTTGCGGTCGGAGCGATGATTACCCGCGATGTCGGCGCGTCTTTTGCCAAGGCGATGCGGCCTTGGGTATTGGGTGCCTGGATATTTCTGACGCTCGGCATTACCGCGGGCAGCTACTGGGCTTATTATGAACTGGGCTGGGGCGGCTGGTGGTTCTGGGATCCTGTGGAGAACGCCTCGCTCATGCCGTGGCTGGCGGCGACGGCCTTGCTCCATTCGGTGACAGTACTGGCGACGCGAGACAGCCTGCGCGCCTGGACGCTGATGCTGGCTGTGGTCGCTTTTTCGATGTCGATGATCGGGACTTTCCTCGTACGCTCCGGTATCTTGACGAGCGTACACGCCTTTGCGGTCGATCCCGAACGCGGCAGCTTCATATTGGCCTTGCTTGCCATCTATATTGGCGGAGCGATGGCTTTGTTCGCGCTGCGGGTCGGTACGGTGAAGGAAGGAAAGCGTTTTGAACTGGTCAGCCGGGAAGGCGCACTGGTTGCCAATAATCTTCTGCTGTCGGTCATTTTGGCACTGGTTTTCATCGGCACGCTTTATCCGTTGCTGGTCGAAGCGGTGACCGGAGACAAGCTTTCGGTTGGTCCACCCTATTTCAATCTGGCTACCGGTCCGCTGGCACTGATTCTGGTGTCGGTTATGGCGGCCGGGCCGCTTCTGCGATGGCGACGCGACAATCCGAAGGCGTTGCTGAACCGCATTTCGATACCCATTTTGCTCACTGCCGCAGCCCTGTTTGCACTGGCATTGTTCACCACCGGGATGTCCATTCTTTCGCTGCTCGGCCTCGGGCTGGCAGCTGGCGTTGCCGTCGCCAGTTTCGCGCCTTTGTGGAAACGGAACCTGCGGCGGACGCCGCTTCACACTTACGGCATGGTGATCGCTCATTTCGGTATCGCGGTTGCGCTGACCGGAATGGCTTGTGAAAGCAGTTTCACCGAAGAAAAGCTGGTCGCGGCTATGCCGGGGGATGAAATTGCGGTGAACCAGTGGAAGCTCAAGTTCGAAGCGATCGAACCGATGGCCGGACCCAATTGGACCGCGCTCGAAGGGCGGATGACGGCGCAATATGGCGACGGGGCGATCCACGAGATCACGCCGCAGAACCGTATGTTTGCTGCTGCACAGACCCAGACCAGCGAAGCGGCGCTGCTGACTCGCTGGAACGGGCAGCTCTATGTGGTGCTCGGCGACGGGGACAGCGAAGGACGCTGGCAGGTTCGGGTCTGGTGGAAGCCATTCGTGCCCTTGATCTGGTTCGGCGGAATATTGGTCGCTCTTGGCGGATTTCTGGCGATGATTGGCAGGCTGCGGCGTGGCTATAAGCAGCGCAAGCAGCGCGAATATGCAGAGGCGATGCTATGAACCGCTGGTTGCTCTGGCTACCGCTCGTGCTCTTTGGCCTCTTCTTCGCTGCGGTCGCAGTCGGGCTGATCATGCCCAAGAATGATATTATCGAGAGCAAGATGGTCGGCAAGCCGATGCCAGCCTTTGCCTTGCCAGCAGCGGTGGAGCAGCGGCCCGGATTAAGCAGTACCGACCTGACCAAGGGCAAGCCGACCTTGCTCAATATATTCGCCAGCTGGTGCGTGCCCTGCATCGCCGAGGCACCGCAACTGCTGGCGCTGCAGCGGGCGGGTGTTGAAATCAACGCAATCGCCAGCCGTGACACGCCCGAAGATATTGCCAATTTTCTTAATCGCTGGGGCAATCCCTATAATCGGATCGGAACCGACACGACCAGCAAGGTGCAACTCGAACTGGGTTCGTCCGGCGTACCCGAGACCTTTGTCATCGATGGTAATGGCATCATCGTTCATCAGCATATCGGCGACATCCGCCAAGAGGATGTCGCAAAGCTGATCGAATTGCTGGAGGAAGCGGGATGAAGCGATTTCTTGTTCTGCTTATTCTGTGCCTCTCGGTGCCGATTGCCGCGCAAACCGGTCTGCCACAGGCGCCTTATGCCGACCGGCAACTGGACGATCCCCGGCAGGAAGCCGCCGCGCGCGACCTGATGGAAGAATTGCGCTGCCTGAAATGCCAGAGCCAGTCGATTGCCGACAGCAATGCGCCGATGGCGGGCGATATGCGCAGTCAGGTGCGGGAGAGAATCGCCGCCGGCGAAACGCCGGAACAGGTCAGAAACTGGCTGATCGAGCGCTATGGCAATTGGGTTTCCTATAATCCGCCGATAGGGTCGGCGGTCACCTGGCCGCTGTGGATTGCGCCGATCATTCTGTTGCTCGCTGCCCTGTGGCTGGCGCGCGGGCGTTTCCGCAAATCCAAGGATGATCAATGATGGGCTGGATCATAATTTTTCTGTTCGTATTGATTTGCGCTGGCGCTCTGATCAAGCTCGGCAAATTATCCCGTGGCACCTATGAAATTACCGCTGCGGCCCTGTTGCTGGGGGTTGCCGGTTACGCCTGGCAGGGGCATCCCGGGATGGCGGGGGTCTCGGTTGAGCCAATCGAAAAACCCAATAGCTTTGACGATGATACAATTGACGCACGCAACGAGATGGGCGAGCGCTTCGGTACCGCACGGGAATGGCTGGTCTTTTCCGACTCTCTCAATCGTACCGGAAAACACGGAGCGGCAGCCAATTATCTGCGCAACGGGGTAAAAGAACATCCCGATGATCCCGATCTCTGGGTCGGGCTGGGCAATGCTCTGGTTGTTCATGCCGATGGTGTCATCACGCCGGCCGCGCAATTTGCCTTTCAGAAAGCCGCCGATCTGTCGCCGGAACATCCTGGACCGCCATTCTTCCTCGGACTGGCTTATGCCCAGTCGGGCAAGATCGATCAGGCCCGGGCAATCTGGACCGAATTGCTGGCGCGGAGCAGCGCAGATGCCCCGTGGCGCGCCGATCTCGAGTCGCGACTGGCGACGATGGAAAAGATACAACCGTCGCTTCCAACGGCGCCGGACTCCCCTGCAGAGCAGTAAAAACCTTGTGTTATGAATGGGTTGATATTCGCAGTCAGTCGGTTTGTTGCGCCCGATAAAAGCCGGTGCTAAGCGCTCGCGCTTGCTGAGACAAATGTCAGTAAACAGAGTATTTTGTCCAAATTGATCGGGGTACGCCTTACACGGCCAACCAATGTCCGCAGAAACAACCGAAAGCGCAGAAGCGCAAGGCAGCACGGTGCAAACCCACGGCTCGCCTCAGCGTAACACTGCTATCGCCAAGCTGGCCGCGGGCGCGATTGGAATCGTGTTCGGCGACATCGGCACGAGTCCACTCTATGCGTTTCGCGAAACCTTCGTCGGGGCGCATCCGCTGGAACTGGATCGCATCCATGTTCTAGGCGTGGTCAGCCTGATCTTCTGGTCGATGACGCTGGTCGTGACCATTCAATATGTCTCGATCACGATGCGGGCGGATAACAAGGGGCAGGGCGGCAGTCTGGCGTTGGTGGCGCTGATTTCCGGTGCCATGCGACGGTCAAAATATGGCTGGTTGGCGATCTTGCTCGGTGTGTTTGCGACAGCGCTTTTTTACGGCGACAGCATGATCACGCCGGCGATTTCAGTGCTCTCGGCGGTTGAGGGCCTGACCGTCGTGCAGCCCCAACTGGGACATCTCGTCATTCCGATCGCGCTCACCCTGCTGATATTCCTGTTCCTGCTCCAGTCCCGCGGTACCGCGAAAATCGGCGCGTTGTTTGCGCCGGTGATGTTTGTTTATTTTGCCGTGATCGGGACGCTCGGCATCATTCAGATCGTCGAACATCCTTCGATTCTCTTTGCCTTCAACCCCTGGTACGCTGTGCAGTTTTTCATCACCGACGGGGTGAAGGCCTTCCTCGCCCTGGGTTCTGTCGTGCTGGCCGTAACGGGTTCCGAAGCCCTGTTTGCCGATATGGGCCATTTCGGCAAGAAGCCGATGCGTATCGCATGGTATGGTTTCGTCATGCCGGCGCTATTGTGCAATTATTTCGGCCAGGGCGCGATGATCCTGTCGCTTGATGCCGCTGGCGCAGCCGCGGCGATTGAAAGTCCGTTTTTCATCATGGCACCCGAAGTGCTGCGCCTGCCGCTCGTCATACTGGCGACGGCGGCGACATTCATTGCCAGCCAGGCCGTTATTTCGGGTTCCTTCTCGGTGACCCATCAAGCGATCCAGCTTGGTTTCATTCCGCGGCTGACGATCAAGCATACCAGCGCGTCCGAGGCCGGCCAAATCTATATCCCGTTCGTCAACTGGGCGATCATGATTGCGGTGATCCTGCTGGTGCTGACCTTCCAGAGCTCGAGCAATCTCGCTTCGGCTTATGGTATCGCGGTCACCGGTGCGATGTTCATCGACACCTGTCTGCTGGCCATCGTGATGGTGGTTCTGTGGAAGTGGAAACTATGGATCACCGTGCCGTTGCTGGCGGTTTTCTTCATCGTCGATGGTGCTTATTTTGCCGCCAATCTGACCAAGGTTCCCGATGGCGGCTGGTTCCCGCTGGCTGTCGGCGGTGTCGCTTTCATCATCCTGACGACCTGGGCCAAGGGCCGCAAGATCATGCGCAAGAATATGGCGGAAGCGGCGATGCCGATCGAGATATTCACCAAATCTGCCGCCAACAGCGCCACCCGCGTGCCGGGCACCGCGATTTTCATGGCATCTTCATCCGCTGGTGTGCCGTCGGCGCTGCTCCACAATATCAAGCATAACAAGGTGATCCACGAACGGGTTGTCATCCTGACCGTGAATATCAAGGATGTCCCGACAGTGGCTCCCAACAAACGCTGCGAAGTGAAGGACCTGGGCCATGGTTTCTACCGGCTCATCCTCCATTTCGGTTTCATGCAGGAAACCGATGTTCCCGAGGCGCTGAAACTGGTGAAAGGCTGCGGAATGGAATTCGACATGATGACCACCAGTTTCTTCCTCTCGCGCCAGACCCTGCTGCCGTCGAAGAAGCCGGAGATGATGATCTGGCGGGAGAAACTCTTTGCCTGGCTGCTGCGCAACGCGGCGACGGCCATGGAGTTTTTCAAGCTGCCCACCAATCGGGTGGTGGAGCTTGGAAGTCAGATGGAAATCTGACCGGCTGGCAGGCTGCTTTCCGGGCGTGAAATCAGGAGCCTGTCCGGCATGGTTGAGAAGGCATCTTGTCTTGAGTCGGAAAGAGACACCGGCCTTCGCCGGGGTTGATCCCCGCCTTCGCAGGGACAGGCTGTATCGTCCCGCTGCGCATGACGCGGCGCGTCAAATATTTGGTGGCCTATCGCCGGACTCTCTACTAAATAGCGGCCATTCGATTCTAACCACAGGAACAGCCCATGCGCGTCGCTATTGCCTCCGATCATGCCGCCCTTGAAATGAAGGCCGCGCTGGTGGATTGGTTGCAACAGGCAGGTCACGACGTCAGCGATCTGGGACCGATGACCACCGATAGCGTCGATTATCCCGATTATGGTTACAAGCTGGCCGACGAAGTAGCCTCGGGCCGGGTGGACCGGGGGGTCGCGCTTTGCGGATCAGGTATTGGCATTTCGATGGCGGTCAACCGCAATCCCGCCTGTCGCTGCGCGCTGGTGTCCGAGGGCCTCTCGGCGAAACTGGCCCGGGAACATAATGATGCAAATGTCATCGCCATGGGCGCGCGGCTGGTTGGCATAGAAATCGCGAAAGACTGTCTGGACGTCTTTCTGAAAACAGAATTTGGCGGCGACCGGCATCAGCGGCGGGTCGATAAATTGTCCGCACCACAAGTTGAAGGAGCAAGTGCATGAGCAACGTCGCAGATATTCAGGATATCAGGCAGACCGGATTTTTCGACTTTTCGGTCGATGAAAGCGATCCAGCTGTAGCAGGCGCCATTAACGCGGAATTGTCGCGCCAGCAAAATCAGATCGAATTGATCGCTTCGGAAAATATCGTTTCTAGGGCCGTGCTGCAGGCGCAGGGATCGATCTTCACCAATAAATATGCCGAAGGCTATCCCGGACGCCGCTATTATCAGGGCTGCGCGCCGTCGGATGATGTCGAGACGCTGGCGATCGAACGCGCCAAGCAGCTGTTTGATTGCGGCTTCGCCAATGTTCAGCCGCATTCGGGTGCGCAGGCCAATGGCGCGGTTATGCTCGCGCTGGTCAAGCCGGGCGATACGATTCTGGGCATGTCACTCGACGCTGGCGGCCATCTGACCCATGGCGCGAAACCGGCGCTGTCGGGCAAATGGTTCAACGCGATCCAATATGGCGTCAATGATGACGATCACCTAATCAACTATGAAGAAGTCGAGGCTCTGGCGAAGGAGCATCAGCCGAAACTGATCATTGCCGGTGGTTCCGCCTATCCGCGCCAGATTGATTTCGCCAAATTCCGGGCCATTGCCGATGCTGTGGGTGCTTTGTTCATGGTCGATATGGCGCATTTCGCCGGACTGGTGGCTGCCGGGCTGCACCCCAGTCCTTTGGGCTATGCTGATGTGGTCACGACCACGACGCACAAGACACTGCGCGGACCGCGCGGTGGCATGATTTTGACCAATGACGAAGCCATTGCCAAGAAGATCAACTCTGCGGTTTTCCCCGGCCTGCAGGGCGGCCCGCTGATGCATGTGATCGCGGCCAAGGCGGTTGCCTTTGGCGAAGCGCTGCGTCCCGAGTTCAAGAGCTATTCTGCTGCCGTGATCGAAAATGCAAAAATTCTCGCGGCCACGCTCAAGGAACGCGGTGCCGATGTTGTCGCCGGTGGCACCGACACCCATCTGGCGCTGATCGATCTGTCGCCGCTGGGTATCACCGGACGCGACGCGGATGAAGCGCTGGAACGGGCCGGCATCACCTGCAACAAGAACAGCATTCCCAACGATCCGCAGCCGCCGATGAAGACGAGCGGCATCCGGGTTGGTTCGCCGGCTGGTACGACCCGCGGCTTCGGTCCCGCAGAATTCCGGATGATCGGTGACATGGTTGCCGATGTGCTCGACGGGCTGCGCGAAAAAGGCGAGGGCGGTGATCCGGCGGTGGAGCAAGATGTGCGCGAGCGGGTGCAAGAGCTTTGCGACCGCTTCCCGATCTATCAGGATTGATCGGAAAGCCATAACATGCGTTGCCCATTTTGTGCCCATGATGACAGCCAGGTCAAGGACAGTCGTCCAACCGAGGACAATACGACGATCAGACGCCGGCGGCAGTGTGAAAGCTGTGGCGCCCGGTTCACGACCTTTGAACGCGTGCAATTGCGTGAGATCACGGTGGTAAAGAGCGAGGATCGCAAGGAACCGTTCGACCGGTCCAAGATCGATCTGTCGGTTTCGCTCGCTTGCCGCAAGCGCGGTCTGGCGCAGGAGCAGATGGACCAGCTTGTTTCCGGTATCCAGCGACAGCTGGAAACCAGCGGCGAGACCGAAATTCCGTCCCAGAGAATTGGCGAGATGGTGATGGACGGGCTGAAAGCCCTCGACAGTGTCGCCTATATACGTTTCGCCTCCGTCTATAAGGATTTTACGGAAGCCAAGGATTTCAAGGAATTTGCCGGTAGCGTGAAAGACGTCGGCGGAGCGTGATCAACCAGCCCGCGATCATATTGGTCAATCCGCAGCTAGGCCAGAATATCGGCAAGGCAGCGCGAGCGATGCTGAATTTCGGCTTGACCGAAATGCGCATCGTCAAGCCGCGGGACGGCTGGCCAAATCCGGATGCGGGTCCTTCCGCTTCTGGCGCAGATCAAGTGCTCGAACATGCTCAGGTTTTTGAAACGACGGCTGAGGCGGTGGCCGACTGCGCTCATGTCTATGCCACAACCGTACGCAAACGCGGCATGACCAAGCCGGTGCTGACGCCTTGGGAGGCTGCAGAAGACATGGCGCAAGCGAGCGGCAAATGCGCAATCCTGTTTGGTCCGGAACGGTCCGGGCTCGAGGTTGTCGATGTCGAACTGGCACGGAAAATCATTACGGTTCCGATTAATCCGGAATTTGGCTCGCTCAATCTGGCGCAGGCAGTCATCCTTGTGGCTTATGAAATATCCAAGATCGATAGCAGTGCCAATGTTCAGCCGACGCTGGAAAAGAAGACGGCTGAGCCGGCCCCGCAGAAAGAGCTGGATATGTTTTACGAGCATCTGGAGCGAGCGCTGGACAAAAACGGCTATTTCTATCCGGCTGATCGGGCTGTGGCGACGAAGGTTACGCTCCGCAACATGCTGACCAAGCCGGCATGGACGAATGAGGAGGTCAAGACATGGCGCGGTGTTATTTCGTCTCTCGAACGACCGCCTCGCAAGGATAAAGCTGAAAAATAGGCGTCAAACTCGCTATTTGCGCATTTGGTCCCATTTCTGCAATTCGTAGCTGATCGATGTTTCCACCAGCATTTCCCAAATCGCTGCCATAGCCGGCACCGGAACGCGCGCTTCTTCTGCCAGTCGTTTGACATTTTGCAGGACAGCCGCCTTGCGGGCTTCGTCGCGCACGATATTCCGATCTTGCTTGATCCGGGCGGCGGCGTCCATGCAAGCGAAGCGTTGCGCCATCAAAGCGATGATTTCGGCGTCGATGCGGTCGACCTGCTGGCGGACATCGGTCATGGTTTCCATGGGTGGCAATGGCTTGGGATCAATCATGTCAGCGCATTAATCGCCGGTCGATTGAGAGTCGAGACTTGTTGCCGGATTTTGTACGTTTTTCGTGGGGCAATAGAGTTGACAATGGCGGCTTTGCTCGCCATAGGCCCGCTCTTGCAATTGGCCCCGCACCCCGGTGAAGCGGCGGCCGCATCAAGACTCAGGTTTTGATGGTGCGCTCCGGGAAGACTTATAAACAGCAAATGAGGAGTCATTGATATGACCAAACGTACCAGTTCCAAATATAAGCTCGATCGCCGTATGGGCGAGAATATTTGGGGCCGTCCCAAATCTCCCGTCAATCGTCGCGACTATGGCCCGGGCCAGCACGGTCAGCGCCGCAAGGGCAAATTGTCCGACTTCGGTATTCAGTTGCGCGCCAAGCAGAAGCTCAAGGGCTATTATGGCGACGTCACGGAAAAGCAGTTCCGCCGCGCCTATAAAGAAGCCGCAGCGATGAAAGGCGATACCAGCCAGAATCTGATCGGCTTGCTCGAACAGCGTCTCGACATGGTTGTCTATCGCGCCAAGTTCACCCCGACCATCTTTGCTGCCCGTCAGCTCGTCAGCCACGGTCATATCCGTGTGAACGGCGTCAAATGTAATGTTGCATCGCGCAAGGTTGTACCGGGCGACGTGGTCTCGCTTAGCGACAAGGCGCAGGAAATGCTGCTGGTTATCGAAGCACAGAGCCTGCCAGAGCGTGACATTCCTGAATATGTGAATCCCGAAGGCACCGACAAAGTGACCTATGTCCGTATCCCGACATTGGACGAAGTGCCTTATCCGGTGACAATGGAACCCAATCTGGTTGTCGAATTCTATTCGCGCTGATTGTTTTCAACGATATTTACAAAAAAGGGCGGCCCGTTGGAGCCGCCCTTTTTTTTTGATCGTCTGTATAAATGTTATTTGGGCAGGAATTCCGCTGATTTCGTTAGCAGTTCGGCACGGATTTCCGAATTCCACAGACTGTGGGTCGTATTTTCATATTCGTGGTAGGTAACCTCTTTGCCGGCGTCTTGCAGACGGTTTTCCATCAACCTGGAATGCTGCACATCGACGTTCTGGTCATTGTCCCCGTGGAACATCAATACGGGCGCTTTGAACTTATCAACATTCTGCGCCGGTGATCCGTCTTTTACATGCGGACCATCCCCAACAAAATCCCGCACTACCGCGCTACCATAAGTGTTTTTGGCGTTGGTTTTCAGTGTGCTGAGATCGGTGACCGGAGCGATGGCGACGACGGCTTTGAAAAGATCAGGCTCCAAGACAGCGGATTGCAAGGCCGCATAGCCGCCGTAGGACCAGCCGACGATGGACAGTGCTTCGGGCTTGGCGATGCCTTGGGACACCAGCCATTTTCCGGCATCGGTGACATCTCCAATGGATGTGCGCCATGACTGAAAGCCATTCGTCTGGTACCATGCATCACCATATCCGGAGGATCCCCGGAAGTTGGGTTGGATGACGGCAAAGCCTTGGCTTGCAAAAAATTGCGAAAACCAGTCATAACCCCACTCGTCCCGGCTCTCAGGGCCTCCATGCGGCATCACGATGGCAGGCAAGCCTTTTCCATTCGAACCGGGGGGCAAGGTCAGGTAGCCCGGAATCATGGTCCCATCGGCAGCCGGGTAGGATATTGACTGGACGGTCGCCAGAGTTTCCTTTTCCGCATAGGGACGGATCGCCAGAAGCGGCTCCAGTTTCATCTGCGTTCGGTCGAACAGATAATATTGCCCAGGATCCGTGTCAGATGTTGCACGGAGCAGCAATTTGCTTTCATCCATGCTCGCGTCGACGAATCCAATAGAGACATTGTTGGAAAGCGCTTTTGCGAGGCTGTTTCTAAGCTTTTCGAGATCTTCGTCAAAATAATGACCCTGACGGACATCCACGACATAGCTTGCACCTACGATCCGTCTTTTGCGGCCGATACGAATCAAGCCATCAACGTCCACTTCATCATGGGCGAATATGACTTCGGTTTCCCCGCTGCCGTCCAGAGCCTTGGTGACGAGCGCCTTGCGGCCATTCACGGTTTCGTAACCGAATATGCGATTGGTTCCTGGGTCGACGGCATGAGGATTAAAGCCAGTCCGGTCGGCATAATTTAATTCCCCAAGCCGCTCCCAGTCGCCCTCATTCTTGAAAAAATACTTGATTTCTCCGCTGTTCCGCTCGGTTCGTCCAAGTTTCGTCCGCATTCCCATGATCCGGACATTGCCTTCACCGTCGGTGATATATGTCGTTGCTTCATCCTCGGGGCGTTCGACGATTTTCCGTTTGCCAGTGATCGTATCCACCCGTTCGACTGCAAGCCCTCGGGCGCTATTGGCTATCCGTGATCCAACTCGCGATTTCTCGAGATGCCATTGGGTCATCAGGATCGCATTTTCTTCGTCTGGTAGCCAGTCGATTACCTGCCCACCATAAAGCGTGTAACCGATTGTGCCTTGGCGTTGTTTAAGGGTCAGAAGCTTTGGATTGGCGCCATTGGCATCGACCGCGAAAATATTGGAAAAACTGTACAGCTCGCCTGCATATTCCTCGACCCCGCCTACCTGGCAGACCAGACGGGCGTTCGATACCCAGTTGCACCAATGCAAGCTTTCCGGCTCACCGGAGGAACTGGTTACCCGCGTCGGGGTACCCCCCTTGCTGATGTCTATCGTGTATAGATCCATTGTCTTCCCGGGACCGGGAGATACAAACGCCACTTTTGAGCCGTCGGGTGATAGGCTGATATCGGTGACACTCGGTAATGCCCCAAATATTTTGGCTTTTTCATTAGCCGACACCGCCGGGATGGTGAGGGCCGTGGTGACGGCGAGCGAGAATAAAACTATACTATTACGAAACACAAAGACTCCCATTTCCAATATCCAGTTGTGAAACATCGCGAACTCGTCATCGTTTGGCAACCCGGTATCTGAATCCTGAGGCTGCTTGCCTTGCAGAAAATCGTCTGCCATTGAGCACGCAACGTTTTTCGAAACAGAGAATTTCAGAAGGATAGCTTTATGTTGAAACGGTCGCTTTGGGTGCTGCTCGCACCATCGCTGGTACTGGCTGGCTGCACCAAGATCGATGAGGGTGACACGGCGGTAGCGCTTCCCGAAATCGCGGCGCCGGAATTGTCGGTTGAAACGATGAAGTCGATCACCGAAGAGCTTTCCTCTGACGCCTATGAAGGACGCGCGCCCGGTACGGCGGGTGAGGAAAAGACAATCAAGCTGATATCCGAAAAATTTGCTGCAGTCGGTCTGGAGCCGGGAAACAAGGGTGGCTGGTTTCAGGATGTACCATTGGTCGGCATCACCGCGAAAAATATGTCGCCCCTGAAAATCAGCGGCGGCGCCAGCGAATTGTCTTTTGCCTATGGCAGTGAATATGTCGCTTCGAGCTATCAGGAACAGCCGAAAATTGACGTTGCTGACAGCGAAATGGTATTTGTCGGTTACGGCATCACCGCTCCCGAGCGAGGCTGGAACGACTATGCTGGCGTCGATGTCAAAGGCAAGACCGTCGTCATCCTGGTAAATGATCCCGATTTCGGGACCGAAAGCCTGGAAGGCGAATTTGGCGGTCGGGCGATGACCTATTACGGGCGCTGGACCTACAAATATGAAGAAGCGGCACGGCAGGGGGCTGCTGCGGCTTTGATCATCCACGATACCGAGCCTGCAGCCTATGGCTGGAATGTTGTCGAATCGAGTTGGACGGGTGAGCAATTTTACCCCAAGTCGGAAAATGGCGGCGCGGACCAGACCAAATTGAACGGCTGGATTCAGAAAGACGCGGCGGCCAAGGTCTTTGCAGCAGCCGGTCAGGATTTGACCGCGCAAATGGCAGCAGCGAAGAAAAAGGGTTTCAAGGCAATTGATCTGAAGCTGAAAGCTTCGGCTTCGCTCGAGAATGATATCAAGCAAACCGACAGCAAGAATGTCGTCGGCATCCTGAAGGGCAAGACCCGTCCTGACGAATATGTGATCTATACCGCGCACTGGGATCATCTTGGTCGCTGCAAGCCGGCACCCGATGGCGATGATATCTGTAATGGTGCGATCGATAATGCCACGGGCACTGCCGCTTTGGTTGCTCTGGCCGAAGCGCATGTGAAGGCCGGTGCGCCGGATCGCAGCATCATCTTCCTGGCGGTGACCGCTGAAGAATCGGGGCTTTTGGGTTCCAAATATTATGCACAAAACCCGATCTATCCGCTCAGCCAGACCGTTGGCGGCGTGAATATGGATGCGTTCGGCATGGCTGGCCCTGCCAAGAATGTGATTGTTGTCGGCAAAGGCAAATCGGGTCTGGATCGCTATCTCGAAGCGGCGCTGACCGGCGATAGCCGTGTGGCCGAAGCCGAGCCGACACCGGAGAAGGGCTATTATTACCGTTCCGATCATTTCAGCTTCGCCAAGCTTGGCGTGCCGATGATCTATTTCGAAGGTGGCGAGGATCTTGTCGAGGGTGGTCGGGAAGCCGGTGAAGCCCTTTCGAAAGATTATACCGAAAACCGCTACCATGGCCCGAAGGACGAATATGATCCGAACTGGAATTGGGAGGGCGTGATGGGCGATCTGAAAATCTATTATTCCGTCGCGCGGATGCTGGCGATGACCGAAGACTGGCCCAACTGGAACGAAGGCGACGAATTCCGCGCAACGCGGGACGAGAGCCGCGCCGGCAACTGATCCCGGAAGACACGCATGACAAGATGGCCCGCAGAATGGGAGCCGCATCAGGCGGTCTGGATCGGCTTTCCCGGTGATCCGGCGGAATGGCCGCAGGGCCGGGATGCCGCGCAGCAGGAAGTGGCTGGCTTTGCCAATGCGGTCGCCGACAATGGTGCCGGCGAGACAGTGGTTCTCGTGTGCCGTGACGCTGCGGACGCGGAAATCGCGCGGGGGCTGGTCCAGTCCTGCGTCGACGTGATCGTCGAGCCTTTTGGCGACATTTGGTTGCGCGATTCCGCACCGATTTTCGTCACCGGTCCCGACGGGCTTGCCGGTCGGGATTTCGGCTTTAACGGCTGGGGCGGCAAATATGAAATGGCTGGTGATCAGGATATCGGGGCGCGCTTGTCGAAGCGCTTTGGGCTGAGCGATAATGTGCAAGACTGGATATTGGAAGGCGGGGCTATCGATGGCGATGGTTCGGGTCGGTTGGTTACCACCGAGCAATGTGTGCTCAACGCCAATCGCAATGACCAGCTAAGCAGGGAGCAGGCTGCTTCCCGGCTGCGCGAAGCTCTGGCGGTAGAGGATATCTGCTGGCTGGGGGACGGCTTGGTCGCCGATCATACGGATGGTCATGTCGACAATCTTGCCCGCTTTTTCTCGCCCGGCACGGTGGCTATCCCGCAAGCCGAAACCGCCGAGGATCCCAATGCGGATATTTTTGACAATGCCGCACAGCGAGCCCAGTCGTCGGGTTTGAAGGTGGTCCGGCTGCCGTCAGCGGGATTGTACACGATTGACGGCGACATCGCACCGGCAAGCTATATGAATTTCTATATCGGAAATACTGTAGTCGCGGTTCCGCAATATGGAGCGGTGAACGATGCCAGAGCAGTCGATCAGATCGCGGCCCTTTTCCCCGACCGCAAGGCGATCGGACTATCCAGCCAGGCGCTGCTGCGCGGTGGCGGAAGTTTTCACTGCATCTCGCAACAGATCCCGCTGCTGGGGTAACCGGGTCACCGATTTTCGCAAACCTTTGTCAGGAAGGCGCAAGCTGCTACTCTGTGAGGTCTGTTGAGGGGAAGATTGATGCCGAACGGAATCCTGAGCGTGATAAGCGCGCTCACCTATATATTCATTCTGTTGTTCGGGCTTGGACTGGCGGCTTTTGTCGTGCTGTTCATCATCGATATCACCCAGAAACAGGATGCGGTGCGGCGGAACTATCCGGTCATTGGGCGCTTTCGTCATATTTTCTCGACCTTGGGAGAGTTTTTCCGGCAATATTTTTTTGCCATGGACCGCGAGGAATTGCCGTTCAACCGGGCCGAGCGGGAATGGGTTGAAAGAGCCGGCAAGGGCTTGGACAATACGATCGCCTTTGGATCGACCAAGAATCTTGATCCGCCGGGCACGGCAATTTTTGTCAATTGCCCATTTCCTGCGCTTGATAGTGATGCGGCGGAAACCACAACATGCATCATCGGGGAATATTCGAGACATCCCTACGAAGCTACGTCCTTTTTCAACATTTCCGCAATGAGCTTCGGGGCATTGTCTGTGCCAGCGGTTCAGGCCCTGTCGCATGGTGCGAAACTGGCCGGGTGCTGGCTGAATACCGGGGAGGGCGGCCTGTCGCCTTTTCATCTTGAAGGCGGCTGCGATATTGTCTTTCAGATCGGTACGGCAAAATATGGAGTGCGCAATCCGGACGGCAGCATGAGCGATGAAAGATTGCAGGCCGTGGCTGCGCACGATCAGGTGAAGATGTTTGAAATCAAGCTTTCCCAAGGTGCCAAGCCGGGCAAGGGCGGGATATTGCCCGGCGAGAAAGTGAACCGGATGATTGCGGACGTCCGCGGCATAACCGAGGGGCAGTCGAGCATATCGCCGAACCGCCATCCCGAGATCAACAGCGTCGATGAATTGCTCGACTTCATCCATCATGTGCGGGAAGTCACCGGCAAGCCGACCGGGATCAAGGCTGTGGTCGGCGCCTATGGCTGGCTGGAGGAATTGTGCGAGGCAATCCATGAGCGCGGAATCGCGAGCGCTCCGGATTTTTTCACGCTCGATGGCGGCGACGGTGGCACTGGTGCAGCGCCGATGCCGCTGATGGACAATGTCGGACTGCAACTGAAGGAAAGCCTGCCGATGCTGTCCGATATCTTTCACCGCTATGGCCTGCGCGACCGGATCAGGATAATCGCTTCGGGAAAGCGGATCACACCGTCGAGCGCTGCCTGGGCCATTTGTGCCGGAGCGGATTTCGTCAACACGGCGCGCGGTTTCATGTTCTCGCTCGGCTGTATCCAGTCGCTGAAATGCAACAAAAATACCTGCCCGACCGGGGTTACTACCCACAACCCCCGCCTGCAGCGCGGGCTTGATCCGCAGGACAAGAAAGTCAAAGTCGCCAATTACTGCAAGAATATTGTCCATGAGGTGGAAGTGATCGCGCACAGTTGCGGTGTGGACGAGCCGCGAAAATTGGGCAGAAGACATGTGCGGATCGTACAGGATACGGGGAAATCAGTGCCGTTCGACGAACTTTGTCCGCGGCCCGATGTGCTTCTGCAATACAGGCCGTCTATGGAAGCTGCCCGATAATATATATTGTGTCCTGACCGGCCTCGCGTAGGAATGCATACAGGAAAAAATGCCGGAAATCTGAGAGGAATGACATTATGAAGAAATTACTGATGGCGAGCGCGGCGCTGGCGATGCTGGGAGCGGCTGTTCCCGCGGTTGCCAATCACCATGAAAAACACGGTGCCGCGATGACGGACGCAAGCCTGCAAGCTATTCTGGATCATGAGCGCCGCGCCGACGACAAGGCCCGCGATGACCATCGCCATCCGGCCGAGACGTTGAGTTTCTTCGGCGTCAAACCCGGGCAGACGGTCGTTGAATATGGACCCGGCGGAGGCTGGTACACGCGTGTGTTGGTGCCTTATCTCGCCGATAGCGGGCAATATATCGCGATCAACGCGGATAGTTCCAACTCCACTTTTCCCGATCGTGCCCGCGAAGCGCGCACCAAGGGCTGGCCTGAGATCTTCCCTACAACAGCGGCGAAATGGACTGGTACGGATGCCAGCAAGATACTCGCTTTTGAAAGCGACGAACTGCCGGATGATATGAAGGGCAAGGTCGACCGGATTTTGATTTTCCGGTCGCTGCACGGAATGCTGAACGGCAACCGTGCTGACTTCGAACTGCGCGCTTTGCGCGACATGCTGGCCGACGACGGGATGGTCGGAATTGTCCAGCACCGCGCCAAAGCGGATGCCTCCTACGCCATGTCCAACGGTAGCAAGGGCTATCTGAAACAGGCATCGGTCGTGGCATTGTTTGAACTGAACGGTTTCGAGTTGGTCAGCGAGTCCGAAATCAACGCCAATCCCAAGGACACAACCGATTATGAACGCGGCGTCTGGACATTGCCTCCGGTCCTCGCATTGGGTGACACGAACAAAGCCAAATATCAGGCGATTGGAGAATCAGACCGCATGACATTATTGTTTAAGAAACGTCC
Source organism: Sphingorhabdus sp. M41 (assembly GCF_001586275.1). Classification (NCBI taxonomy): domain Bacteria; kingdom Pseudomonadati; phylum Pseudomonadota; class Alphaproteobacteria; order Sphingomonadales; family Sphingorhabdaceae; genus Sphingorhabdus; species Sphingorhabdus sp. M41. The sequence continues at coordinate 1,140,209 of NZ_CP014545.1, forward strand.
TTAAACCGCTATCAGGGCTGCTATGACCAATTTAAGCGTAGCGGCCCTGCAGCTGCCCCTCGGTGGCGACGAACAAACGAATATCTATGCCGTCGGCGGCCTTGTCGCCGAGGCGGCGGAGCAGGGCGCGCAGATCATCCTGCCACCGGAACTGTTTGCCGGCCCCTATTTCTGCAAGACCGAGGACGAAGCCTTGTTTGCGCTGGCCCAGCCGGTTGGCGAAAGCGCGCCAGTGCTGGCGATGCAGAAGCTCGCCAGACAACATGGTGTGGCGATTCCGGCCAGTTTTTTCGAACGCGACGGGCAGCATTATTATAATAGCCTTGCGATGATCGATCCCGAAGGCGAGATCATGGGCGTCTATCGCAAGAGCCATATTCCCGACGGCCCCGGCTATGAGGAAAAATATTATTTCCGCCCCGGAAATACAGGCTTCAAGACCTGGGACGTGTTCGGTACCCGGATCGGTATCGGCATCTGCTGGGACCAATGGTATCCGGAGACGGCCCGGGCAATGGCGCTGATGGGCGCAGAAATCCTGTTCTATCCCACGGCAATCGGGTCGGAACCCTATGACGCGGACCTCGACACCAGCCGCATGTGGCGGCGGGCGATGCAAGGCCATGCGGTGAGCAATTGCATGCCGGTAGTCGCCAGCAACCGCATCGGCATCGAAGACGGGCAGGCCTTTTACGGACACAGCTTCATCACCAATGAATGGGGTGATCTGGTGACCGAATATGGTTCGCAGGAAACCGGTGTACTGACGGCATCACTCGATCTCGAACAGGCGCGCAAGCACCGGGCAGGCATGGGATTTTTCAGAGACCGGCGGCCGGAGCTTTACGGGCGTCTGGCCGAGGATATATAGGCTTGATCATGGTGAGATCGTTCGCGTTCTGGTCGTAGCACCGGATACCGACGGTTTTGCTATGGAGACCTTATTCACCACGATAGGGTGGTGTGGTTAGCAAAATATCCTTCACCCGATCATGGAGGGATTTGCTTTTTAGTGCCAGTTCGATCTTGTCGATTGAGGCTATCAGATCGTCGCCTTCTTTATTCAAATCAATGGCGACCTTGACGAGCGCTTGCCAGAGCGGGTTTAGTCTTTTGGTCAGCTCATGTCCCCTTGGGGTGAGGTGAATCTCGTTGCGCCGCCGGTCATTTTTGTCGGGCCGAGAAGATACATATCCGGCTTTCTCAAGCGATTGCCGTGATTGGCTAACGGAAACATGGGTGATCCCCAAAGCTTCGGCAATTTCGCGCACCGACATGGGACCGTTGATTATCAGTTGGTCAAGAAGCCCAAACCAGCGCTGTTCAAACTCCACGCCCATCAAACTATAGGTGCGGGACGCGTCACGGTCGATGGTCGCGGAAAGCCGGCGCAATCGTGCACCGAGGTTTGCACCCCGGGAATCATCGAGATATTTTGCTTTTTTCACCTTGGCTCCAGATCGTCTTGACAACTATGTAGGTGCCTACCTATTAACGGTGTAACATTCAAGCATTGGATTAAACATGTTATATTCGACAGATAGGCGTTCGTTCCTTGCCGCAACTTCTGTTGCTGCTGCCGTTTGTGCGACACCGCTGATGGCTGCTACCGAGGGCGTCAAAGAGCAGGCACGCAGGCTGCTCAGTCGATCCATCGTGATAAATGGCAATATGTTGCCAGGTTTTTCGGATCCAGTGGATGATCCGCAATTTATCTCCGATGTGCGGGCGACGGGTCTTACTGCGGTCAAGCTGAGTGTAGGCGGAGGTGCCGGTACATTTTCTAATACGGTCGAACATATCGGATATATCAACAATCAAATTGCCGCTCATAAAGACGTATATATGCCGGTTTTCTCCATTAATGATCTGGTCGAGGCAAAGCGTAGCGGCAGGGTCGGGATATTCTATGCATTTGAAGATGCTGGCATGCTTGAAGGCAAGGTCGAACGGATCAACTATTTTCATAGTCTCGGCGTGCGGTCGATGCAGCTATCCTACAATGGCGTGTCACCTTTTGCATCGGGTGTTATGTCGACGAAGCCATCGCAGGGCCTGACCAAAAAAGGTGCTGAGGCCGTGATCACTATGAACGGCGTAGGTGTGACGATCGATGTTAGCCATTCGGATGACAAGTCCACGCAGGAGATTGTCGCGCAATCGAGCAAACCGGTGATGATATCGCATGGCGGCTGCGATGCCATTAACCCGCATCCGCGCAACAAGAGCGATGCGATATTGCGGGCGGTGGCAGACCAGGGCGGTGTATTTGGGCAATATGAACTCTCCTATCTGACACCGGGGCTGGAGCAGCAGACACTGGCCGATTATATGCGCCACCTGACCCATGCGCTGAATATTTGCGGAGAAGATCACGTTGGAATCGGTAGCGATGCCTTCATGCTGGCCTTCGATACATCGCCTGAAAGCATGAAGGCGTGGGATGACAGCATCAAGCAACGAGCGGATGCCGGTATAGCGGCACCCGGAGAGGGGCCTCCGCCATTTGCGGTTGGCATGAACGGACCGCACAAGTCACTGGTAATTGCCGAAGGATTGTTGAAAGCCGGATATTCCGAGACTGCAGCAGAGAAAGTGCTGGGTGGCAATTTCCTTCGGATTTTCAAAGAGACGTGGCGTTAGCTTTCAGGACATTCGCAAAAACCTCCTCAAACATCTCCACCGTCAATCGCCGCGTATTCACATTATACCGGCTGCAGTGATAGCTGTCGATCAGGGTGCGGCCATCTGGTAGTTCGTGCTTCGCGCAGTGGGCGAATTTGTGATCGGCGAGTTTTGCGCCGGACAGGCGGATGATGCTGTCATGGGCGACCTTCCCGAGAGCCAGGATGATTTTCAGTTCCGGCAATCCGTCCAGCGCTTTGGCTAGATAGGGTCGGCAATTGTTAATCTCCGCGCCGGTCGGCTTGTTTTCCGGCGGCAGGCATTTCACCGCGTTGAGAATGATGGCACCGTTCAATGTAATACCGTCGGCGGGGTCATTGGCGAACACACCATCGACAAAGCCATATTTGGTGAGAGTGGCAAACAGCGTTTCTCCCGAGGCGTCGCCGGTAAACGGCCTGCCGGTGCGGTTGGCGCCCTCCGTGCCCGGCGCGAGGCCGACGATGGCCAGCCATGCCTCCGGGTCGCCAAAGGCCGGAACCGGGGCGTTCCACCAGTCCGGATGGTCCTTGCGCAAGGATTTGCGCAGGCCGACCAGTCGCGGACAGCGCCGGCAGCCTTTCGGGGCTTCCGCAGCGGGAAGCGGGGCAAAAGGAAGAGGGCCATGATCGCTCACAGCCCCCGCCTAAATTCTATCGGACCTGCGGTCCAGTGGATTAGTCCTTCAGATCAGCCGGTACGATACCGCCCGCTGCTGCAATCTTGTTCATCACCTGCTTGTGCAGCAGGATATTGTCTTCGGCAGAACCGCTATAGTCGCTGTTGCCGAGCTCCTGCGCCAGTTCCTTGCGATTGCCATAGCTGGCATCGATCTGGACCAGCTTCATCAGGTCGACAATCGACGTGCGCCAGTTGAGCTTGTCAGATCCGGGGATGCTGTCCAGCCGTGAAGCGACGTCGACTTCGCTGATCGCCGCGCGCTTGGCTGGTGCCGCTGCGACGGGTGTTGCCGCAACTTCGGGTTCTGCTGCCTTGGCTTCGCCGCCGAAGATTGCGTTCTTAATCTTTCCAAAAATGCTCATATCGTGCTCCATCTTGATTAGCCGGCCTCATTGTCCGACTTTTGCCTGACCATGCCGTTGCATCATCATCTCGGTGTTCCGGTCGATGGAGTCAATTGTCCTTCTTCTGCTGTGGCGGTTGTCAGCCACCAATGGCGTGTAAACACTCGTAAAACCCTTGATCAGGCGGTTTCGCGCCCGAAACTATGCTAAGGACTGGGCAAGCGATGAATCAAACGGGCCGTCAAGGCAAAGAAGGAGAGCAATGATGAATATTATGGAAGTTTTGCAACAGTCGGGCGGGATCGGCACTATGGCCAAGGAATTGGGCATCAACGAGAATGTCGCAGAGGCCGGTGCTGCAGCATTGCTGCCTGCCATATTGGGCGGTTTCAAGAAAACGACACAGGCACAACCAGGCGGTCTGGACGGTCTGGGTGGATTGCTCGGCCAGTTGGGCGGTGGTGGACTGCTCGACAGTGTTCTCGGTACGCAGCCGACCCCGGTCAGCAAAGGCAATGAAGTGCTTGGTCAGATTTTCGGTTCCAAGGAAGTCAGCCGTACTGTCGCTGCTGGCGCAGAACAGCAGACCGGGATCAGCAGCGATTTGCTCAAGAAAATGCTGCCGGTCGTCGCGATGATGGTCGCGGGATATATGGCCAAGCAGAGTGGCGAAAGCGCAGGCAATGGCGGCGGGATTGGCGGTCTCATCGGTGGTTTGCTGGGTGGCGGCAATAATGCGTCTTCCGGCGGTGGCCTTGGTGGTCTCGGTTCGCTGCTTGACCTGAATGGTGATGGCAATCCACTGGATGATATTATCGGCATGGCCGGCAAGCTGATCCGCTAAACCTAGCTCCAACGCAGGACAAAGATTATGGGCATATTCGAAAAAATCATGGACATGCTGCCTGAAAATTTCAGCATTGACGATATTGCAGAAAAAGCCGGGATGACGGCGGAAGAAGCAAAAAAGGGCGGTGAAGCCCTGTTCGCGAAATTGCGTGATGGCAGTACCGACAAGATGACCGCGATCAAGGAAGCGGCTGCCGAAGCGGGTGTGGATGCGGAGAAGCTCAAGGGTCTGTTGCCAGCATTGGCGGAAAAAGCCGGTCTTGATGGTGAGGGCAGTCTGATGGACAAGCTGACCGGTAAAGAGGGTCTGCTGGGCAAGGCTACCCGTTTTTTCGACCGCGATGGTGATGGAAATCCGATCAATGACCTTACCAATATGGCAAAGGGCTTTTTCAAGAAATAGGCTTGCTTTCCAGTTGAACGGTGTCCTCCAGCGCTTCCAGCCTGAGGACACCGCCTTCGACTGCTGCGACTTTCGCGACCATGCCTTTTTTCATGTCCGGACCTCTTGCCGGCCATACGCCGTCAGCGACTTTCGCGCGACCGCTGGTCGCTGAAACCGTTTCCACAATGGTCACGGTTTTTCCGATCAGTTGCGCCGAACGGTTGTTGAGCAGCGGGTTCTCGCTTTCGACATTATGCGTCAGATACCAGCGCCGTCCCCCCCGCACCGCGAGGATGGTCGACAGGCCAAATACAGTCAGCTGACCCGCAAAGGTCATGTCGATAAACAGCGACAATATGCCGGTCACTGCCGCCGCTGCCGCGACCCAGATCAGGAAGACGCCGGGAACGAACAGCTCCGCCAATGCGAGCAAAGCGGCCAGCCCCAGCCAGACATATTCCGGACTGTTCAGCGTGAAATCATCCATGGCTCATGCTCCGCCTCTTGCCGGCCTTACTTGTCCTGATTGTCGAACGGACCCTTGCGCGGGGTCGGCGGCGAGAAGCTTTCATGGTTATCGCCGAGCGCTTCTTTGGCCAGAGCACCGATGCCTCCCAAAGTTCCGATAAGCTGGGTGGCTTCGACCGGGAATAATATCGTCTTAGCATTGGGCGAGGTGGCGAATTTTTCGATTGCCTTCACGTAATCCTGTGCGACAAAATAGTTGATTGCCTGGGCATTGCCGCCTGCAATGGCTTCGGACACCATCTGGGTCGCTTTCGCTTCGGCCTGGGCTTCGCGTTCGCGGGCTTCGGCATCTAGAAAGGCCGCTTCCTTGCGGCCTTCGGCCTGCAGGATCTGGCCCTGCTTTTCGCCTTCGGAGCGGAGGATTTCGGAAGCCCGGGCGCCTTCGGCATCGAGAATATTGGCGCGTTTTTCGCGTTCTGCCTTCATCTGCCGCGCCATTGCGTTGATGATATCCTGTGGCGGGCGAATATCCTTGATCTCGACGCGGGTGATCTTGATCCCCCAGGGCGTGGTGGCATCGTCGATAACGGTTAGCAGCCGTCCGTTGATTTCGTCGCGCTTGGACAATGTCTCGTCCAGATCCATCGAACCCATGACGGTTCGCAGGTTGGTGGTGACGAGGTTGAGGATCGCATTGTACAGATCATTGACCTCATAGGCGGCCTTGGCAGCATCGAGCACCTGGAAGAAAACCACGCCGTCGGTGGAGATCATCGCATTGTCCTTGGTGATGATTTCCTGACCCGGGATATCGAGCACCTGTTCCATCATGTTTACCTTGCGGCCGACGCGATAGAGAAAGGCGGGATAGAAGTTGAATCCCGGCTGGGCGGTCGTGGTGAATCGACCAAAATATTCGATCGTGTAATGATAGCCTTGCCGGACGATCTTGATGCTCGCAAAAAGATAGATGATGGTGACCAACAGCACCAGCAGTAACAGTGAAACACCCATTTCTATTCTCCCTAGCGAACCGTCTCATTATCATTGATTATTTGCAGTATAATGCCAAGGGAAAAGCATATTTTCCATCTCCCCAGAAGGGTTGCAGTTGCGATGCGTTTCATTGCCGGTTTGATTTTGTCGGGACTGATTGTCTCGGGTGCTGCGCGCGCCGAGCCGATTAGCGAAGCAGATATGCTGCGGCATATCGAGATATTGGCCAGCGACGCTTTCGAGGGCAGGGAGCCCGGTACGGCGGGGGAAAACAAGACCGTTAATTATATTGCGACGCAATGGGCAAAGGCAGGGCTTGCGCCGGCTGGGGACAAGGGCTCCTGGTACGCATCGGTGCCGTTGGCAGAGCGAACGCCGGACAGCTACCGCTTGAGTGTTGCTCATAGAAAACGGGGCCATAGGGTACGGTTGGAGCCCGACGAAATCATCCTGCGCGGCCGGGATCCGGCTTTCCGGCAATCCAATATTCCGGTCATTTTTGCCGGCTATGCCGAGCAGGGGCGGGGCGGTCAGTCGGTGGCGGGAAAGCTGGTCTTGCTGCCGAGCAAGCCGTCGGAAGATAGTGGCGACATGCCAGATTTTCGCAATCGCAAGCTTCGGTTGATAGAGGATGGCGCGATCGGCGTGATATCCGTCATTGATGATCAAGAGCGCTGGCCGAGATTTCTCAGAATTTTTCAGCGAGCGTCAACGGTTCTCGCGGGTCCGGAAAATCACGCAGAATTCGAAGGCATGATCAGCTTCGAACAGTTCAGAAAACTGGCCGGGCAATCCGGTCTGGATGCCGAAACATTGCTGGCGAACAAAGACAGCATATCTGTCATCGATCTTGGACTGCAAGCATCGGCAAAGGTCGAGACCCAGGTTCGTACCTATATATCCCACAATGTCGTCGGAAAGATTACCGGCGCCGAATCGAAACGTGGAGCCGTTCTGTTCATGGGCCATTGGGATCATTTCGGCATATGCCGGGTCGAGGATCCGCTGGAACCAGCCAGAGACCGGATATGCAATGGCGCTGTGGACAATGCCAGCGGCATATCCTTGCTTATCGAGACCGCCAAACAGCTGTCCGGTGCACGCCAGGATCGGGACATATATTTTCTGGCGACGACCGCTGAAGAAAAGGGCTTGCTAGGCGCGCGGGCGTTTGTCGAAAAGCCTCCGGTTGCGCTCGAAAAACTGGTCGCGGTCTTCAATGCCGATACCGTCGCTCTTTCTGACAAGGGGCAGACAATTGCGGTTGTCGGGCTGGGAGAGGTTGTACTCGACAGGGATATCGAGATCGTTGCCGCGCAGGAAGGCCGCGAGATTGACCGCAGCGGCAAGGCGGACGTTTATATCAAACGTCAGGATGGTTATGTTTTTCTGGAACAGGATATTCCGGCCTATATGATCACCAGTGCGTTCGCCGACGAGGAACGGCTTCAGGCCTATATTGACGGTCCCTATCATGATGTTAGCGATGAGTTGAACGACAGTTTGTTGCTGGCGGGGGCCGCTGCCGATGCCAATTTCCACGTCGCGCTGGGCCGCTATTTTGCTTCGACCGCGAGATATCCCGGAATAGCCACTAGCGGCGAGCCCGATAACTGATTACATGGGCCGCCACAGAATCACATTCAGCACATCGGAAAGTGGCGACAATGAGCAGGTCAGGCAAGCATAAAGAAATTCGGTTGGGACTCACGTTTGATGATGTCCTGCTGCGGCCCGCTGCATCCGAAATCGTGCCGAGCCAGGCCAATACAAAAACCCAATTATCCAAACTTATCGGCCTGAATATTCCGATCCTTTCTTCCGCCATGGATACCGTCACCGAGTCTGATATGGCGATTGTCATGGCGCAAATGGGCGGGATCGGCGTTTTGCACCGGAACCTCACCATAGCCCAGCAGACAGCCGCGGTACGTCAGGTGAAGCGTTTTGAATCCGGTATGGTGGTCAATCCGATCACGATCGCGCCGGATGCGACGTTGGCGGAAGCGCAGGCGACGATGGAGCAGAACCGGATATCCGGTATTCCCGTGGTCGAGAAATCGGGCAAGCTGGTCGGTATATTGACCAATCGCGATGTGCGTTTTGCAGAAAATCCGAAACAGCTGGTTTCCGAGCTGATGACGAAGGACAATCTGGCTACGGTTCCCGCCGGCGTCAGCCAGGAAGAAGCGCGGCGCACCCTGCACCAGCGGCGTATCGAAAAATTGCTGGTGGTGGACAATGATTATCATTGCGTCGGCCTGATCACAGTCAAGGACATCGAAAAGGCTGTCACCTATCCCAATGCGACCAAGGATGAAACCGGCCGTTTGCGCGTTGCTGCGGCCTCGACCGTCGGCGAAAGCGGGCTGGAACGGACCCAGGCGCTGATCGATGCCGAATGCGATTTGATCGTCATCGACACCGCTCATGGCCATAGCGCGATGGTGGCGCGGGCCGTCGAAGATGTGAAAAAACGTTCAAACGGTGCCCAGATCATTGCCGGAAACGTGGCGACGGCCGCTGCAACCCGCGCGCTGATCGACGCCGGAGCAGACGGTATCAAGGTCGGCATCGGCCCCGGTTCGATCTGCACCACGCGGGTGGTCGCCGGTGTCGGTGTTCCGCAACTTACCGCGATCATGGATTGTGCGGAAGAAGCCGAAAAATCGGGCATTCCGGTTATCGCTGATGGCGGTCTGCGGACCTCTGGCGATGTTGCAAAAGCGCTGGCTGCCGGTGCCTCGGCCGTGATGATCGGCTCTTTGCTGGCCGGAACCGAAGAAGCGCCGGGTGAAACCTTCCTCTATCAGGGTCGTGCTTACAAGAGCTATCGCGGCATGGGTTCGGTTGGTGCGATGGCGCGCGGGTCGGCGGATCGCTATTTCCAGCAGGATATTACCGACCAGATGAAGCTGGTGCCTGAGGGTATCGAAGGGCAGGTGCCGTTCAAGGGACCGGCGCGCGATGTCATCCATCAGCTGGTTGGCGGCGTGAAAGCGGCCATGGGCTACACTGGCTCGGCGACACTGGAAGACTTGCGCGAACGGGCCGAGTTCATCCGGATCACCAATGCCGGACTGCAGGAAAGCCATGTCCACGATGTGGCGATCACCAGGGAAGCACCAAATTATCCGACCCGCTAGGGTCTTGGGAGGCATCACTTGATTGAAGCCAAGATATTTTTGCCAATAATTGTCGGGCCGGCGGCGCCAGCCAATGATCGCATGGGCACATGACGCCCGCGGCAAGACTGCAAGCCGCGATAGAGATGCTGGACTGGATCATTGCCGCTGCGCGCGACAATGGTGCATCTGCGGACAATATCGCCAAGAAATTCTTCAAGGAACGGCGCTACGCGGGGTCGGGTGATCGCCGAGCCATTCGCGAGCTTGTCTATTCTGCCATCCGGCGTTGGGGCGACCGGCCGGAGAGCGGCCGCCAAGCCATGTTGGGTCTGCTCGTCGAACAGCCAGAATTGCGGGAGCTTTTCGGCGGTTCCAACTATGGGCCGGCCGCGATTGCAGAAGGCGAACCGGCTGCCAGCGGTGCGCAAATCCCGGATTGGCTAGTGGACAGATTTGCCAGTCTGATTGACGAGCCGGAACGGAAGGCGCTGTTTGATCGGGCACCGCTGCACGTGCGTGTCAATGGCCAGCGTTCGACGGACATGGAGGTCAAGTCAGCCTGGCCGGATGCCGTCGCTCTGGCCTTGCCACATGGCTATGAACTGCCGGCTGGAAGCCAGCTGGAAGACAAGGCGCTCTTTCGCGAAGGCGCCATCGAAATTCAGGATCTCGGCAGTCAGGCCATAGCTATGGCAGGAGCTGCTGCCAGGCCCGGGCTTGTTCTGGACTTATGTGCAGGAGCCGGTGGTAAAACCCTCGCGTTGTCGGCCATGCTCCCCCCTGAAAGCAAGATTATCGCGGCCGACACGGACCGTGGCCGGTTGAGCCGGATCGAGCCTCGCAAGCGGAGAGCCAGCGCCCGGAATATCGAAACGATTTTGCTCGCACCGGGCAAGGAAATGGAGTCACTGGAGCATCTGAAAGCCAGTTGTGATCTGGTTTTGATCGATGCTCCCTGTAGCGGTACCGGAACCTGGCGGCGCAATCCCGAACTGCGCTGGCGAATGACGCCCAAGCGGCTCGAACATACAGCAGAATTGCAGCAAAGGCTGATAGCGCTCGGCAGCGAGCTGGTGAAACCCGGCGGGCGGCTGGTCTATGCCGTTTGCTCGCTGCTCGATGAAGAAGGCGGCGATCAAACAGACCGATTTCTCGAAAGCCACCCGCAGTGGCGGGAAATATCGATTGATTTGCCGATTGGCCGCCCATATCGTAAAGGCACTCTTCTTTCACCGCATCATGACGGAACGGATGGCTTTTATTTTACTTGCCTCGAAAAATTGTGATAGCCAATCATGTTAAGCCAGCATGCAGATGAGTCTGGCTATGGTCGCGAGAGTTTATTGGAGCTGATTATGCGTTTTTCACCGGCTGTTGTCGCCTTATCTCTCGTTTTTGCCACTGTTTCCAGCGCCAGTTTTGGCCAGTCCGCCGCTATTGAGATCAAGCAGCGCTCGGTCGAATATATGCAATTGGGCGAAGCGGCGCAAAAACGTGGCGAACTCGATCTGGCAGCGGATCTTTATGAGACATCATTGGTCGTGGACCCGCGCAACGGATCGGCATTTATCGCTTTGGCGCAAATCGCCCGGGTGCAGGATTTGCCCGGCAAGGCGATCCGTCTCTATCGCGAAGCGCTGATCCTGGACCCGAACAATCTTGACGCACTGGCTGGACAGGGTGAAGCCCTTATCCAGCGTGGTGCTCTGGAAAAAGCCCGTGTGAACCTGTCGCGGATTGAAACCCTGTGCCGGTCGCGCTGTTCGCAAAATGACCAGCTGGCATCAGCGATCAAGCTAGCGGAGAAGAAACCTGTTCTGTCAGCCGAAGCGGTGACGCCAAAGCCCAAAGTAGGTGATGAAGAACCGGTCACCGAAACGCCTTGATCCCGGTCTTACCGATGTTTCAGAAATCATAGACCAAGGTTGCACGGCTGAGTGTATCGGTTTTAATGCGGCCGACCGGCGGGTTGGTTTCATGGTCAATCGTATAGGAAAAACGGGCGGATAACCCACCAAGCAGCTTGGCGTCGAGCGCTGATGTGGCTGTAAAGCTTGTATTGTCGCTATCGATGACGGCAAGCGCCGATGTGAAACCTTGTGCATCGCTCGCGTAAGTGCCACCGGCATCATGCGAAAAGTTGAGATGGTCGGAAATTTTCCAGTCAAAATCGAGCCCGGCCAGAGCGGCCAGGCTGCTTTTCGACTCACCACCGGCAAAATCGGTTATGCGAATTGCGGGGCCGGCCTTTACAGCGAGCCGGATATCTTTGGTTTTAACCAGCTCGTAACCCAGCCCGCCCGACAAGGTATAGCGGGCAGAAAAACCCTGGAAGCGGTCCCGCTCAAATTGTGCCAGGCCATAGGCATATAGGCTTTTGTCAAACTTGTAATTGGGTTCGATGGTCACGTTCAACTGATCGCGAGTGGTTTTTCCTGCATTGCGTTCATAGTCGGCGCGCGCTTGGAAATTCAAACGCCAGTTTACCGCGTCCTTGACCAGTTTGAGACCGCCAGAGATACCTAAATTGCTGGTGTTTCCGGTTGAACGAAAACCGCCAAGTTCACCTTGTCCTTTCCAGTTTTCGAAAAAGCTCGCCTCTTGTTTCTTGCGCAGCGCTGCCTCGGCCTGTTCTGCCAGTTGGGCATTATAGCCGGCCATGATGGAATCGATTTCAGCCAGATCATCGGGGTTTGTAGATTTGGCGATTTTTACGACAGCTACTACATCCTGATTGTTACCGGATGCAATGGCGGCATCAATCATGGCTTTGACTGGAGCAGGCAGCGCGGCGACGGCTGGCGTGGCAATGCTCCCCGCAACTAGAATCGCGGCTGTTAACGCTGGTCTGGACATAGAATATTCCTGATTGCTGCTATTAAATCAGCGGCAGAAATTCTTTCAATACCGCCCGATACAGGTCCCTTTTGAAGGGAACGATTAAATCTGGCAAGCCATGCGGATCGGTCCATTTCCAGTTTTTGAATTCGGGATGATCGGTCTCGATATTGATTTGATCGTCATCACCGGTGAAGCGCATCAGGAACCAGCTCTGCCTTTGACCGCGATATTTGCCTTTCCAGATCTTACCGAGCAGTTCGTCGGGAAGATCGTAGAGATATTCCTCAGGGCTGCGACCAATGATCTGCACGAGATCGTCCACCACACCGGTTTCTTCCCGGAGCTCGCGCAACGCTGCTGCTTCGGGCTCTTCGCCTTCGTCGATCCCGCCTTGCGGCATTTGCCAGGCATCGGGATATTGGCTGTCGGCCGCATCCAGTCTTTGACCGACGAACACTTGGCCTGAGCGGTTTGCGAGCATGATACCGGCGCAGGGGCGGTATGGAAGTTTGCTTAAATCGATTTTACTATGCCTTTTCAAAACTTTCGGCCGCACGAGATGTCTGGCGCTATTCGGACGAATCCCTGCCTTGCGAAAAGCTGAGGGGCTCGACTTTGATTATAGCGCATTTCTCAGTGCCGCGCCTAGCGACTCTTAATCCTAAATTGAGACTTGGGTCTCTGCCGGTGGCATTATGAGAAGGCGGGTCAAAATTCTAGAAAATTATGACCAGAATCCTGCACTAAGAGTCCAGAGAAGCGAGCAAAGTCTTCCAGGCTGCAATCATCTTGTCGACATCCTGCTGCGCCGAAGGCACCGCTTTGCGGATATTGATGAAGCCATGCACATTGCCGGACATTTCGATGAAATTTGTATTCACGCCGTGACGGATCAAATCGGCGGCATAATCGCGACCCTGGTCGCGCAGAGGATCGAGGCCTGCAGTGACCAGTACCGTTGGCGGTGATTTCGCGAGATCGCCCAGATATGGGGAGACGTGAATGTCATCATCCTTGGCCGCATAATTGCTGTTGAAATAGTCCATGCTTTCCTTGGTAAGCAGAAAGCCTTCAGCGAATTCGTCCATCGATCCACCCTCTGCATCCATGCGGGTCGCCGGGTAGATGGGGAATTGCGCGACGATCGGAACGGAAGCAGGATCGGTTGCCAGCACTTGTCCGACCACCAAGGCGAGATTTCCACCCGCGCTATCACCGCAGGGGATCATGCCGCTGATCTTGAGTTTGAGCTCGGCCTGATTGTCGGCAACCCAGCGCGTCGCGGCCAGACTGTCATGCGGGGCAGCCGGGAAGGGTGCTTCCGGCGCCAGCCGATAGTCAACGGCGATAACCGGAATATCCATTTCGCGCGCAATATAGGTGCAGAAACTATGATGCGATTCGAGGTCGCCGATCACGAAGCCGCCGCCATGATAGAATATGATGACGGGCGTTTCCCCGCTCCGTTCGGCCTGACCATCATATAGACGGAGCGTCAAATCACCGGCCGGACCGGGACAGGAGAAATCTTCAATCCGTGCCAGATCGACAGCGTCTGCTTCCAGCATGGCACTCATCATATTGTACATTTCGCGCGCCACTGGAGGCTCGACCTCAGACATGAGCGGCTGGTCCGATTGCGCGAGCATAGTCAAAATCATCTGCACATCAGGCCGTACATAAGCGTCAGTCATCGATCATCTCCTAGCGTTTAACTGGTCGATTAGATCAGGCCATGTTCACTAGGCAAGCGCTAATCGGGACGCGCCGCCCAAACAAATGCTTTATCCCTATTAGTTTTTGTGGTTTGAAGCGGGGCGCATAGCTGCTCTACAGCCGGCTGCGTAATAATTATAAAGGCACGGAAAACCCATTATGGCCACCGCATTGAAGCAGGAAGAACCGAATAGTCCCAATAGCGACGGCGCAGAAAATGTTGTCGTTCGTTTCGCCGGAGATAGCGGCGACGGGATGCAGCTGACCGGAGGGCAGTTCACTCTGTCGACGGCGCTGGCTGGTAGTGATCTTGCGACCTTCCCCGACTTCCCTGCTGAAATCCGGGCACCGCAGGGCACCTTGTTCGGTGTGTCCGCTTTCCAGATCAATTTCGGCAGTCGCGCGATCGAAACCGCTGGCGACCAGCCGGATGTGCTGATCGCCATGAACCCGGCGGCTCTGAAGACCAACGTCGATGCCCTGCGCGCAGGCGGTCTGATCATCGCTGACGCTGGCGAGTTCGGAAAACGGAATCTCGACAAAGCGAAATATGAGAATAATCCGCTGGAAGACGGGTCGCTGGCGAAATGGCAGTTGCTCAAGCTGGATATTTCCGCGCTGACACTCGAAGCGGTGAAGCCATTCGGGCTGGGCAACAAGGAAGCGCTGCGCTGCAAGAATATGTGGACGCTGGGCCTCGCGCTGTGGATGTTCGAACGCGACCGCCAGCCGATTGTCGACTGGCTGAAGGGCAAGTTTGCGAAATTGCCGGATGTCGCGGAAGCCAATATCGCGGCGCTCAACGCTGGCCATGCCTATGGCGAGACGGCGGAACTGTCGGGTGACGGTCTTGGCAACGGCCATCTGACCTCGCGGACGGTCGGCGCTGCTCCCTCGGCACCGGGTAAATATAGGACAGTGACCGGCGCAGAAGCGCTGTCGCTCGGTCTGGTCGCCGGTGCGCAGCTGGCTGGCCTGCCGATGTTCTTCGGCGGCTATCCGATCACGCCAGCCTCGGCGATCCTGCACCATTTGTCGCGGCTGAAGGAATTCGGCGTGACGACCTTCCAGGCGGAAGACGAGATTGCGGCGATATCGGCGGCCATCGGCGCGAGCTATGCCGGGAAACTCGGTATCACGTCCTCATCTGGCCCTGGTATTGCGCTGAAAGGCGAGGCGATGGGGCTGGCGATCATGACCGAGCTTCCCTTGGTGATTGTCAATTCACAGCGCGGCGGCCCTTCGACCGGTCTTCCGACCAAGACCGAGCAATCGGATCTCTATCAGGCTGTCTACGGCCGCAACGGCGATGCGCCGATGCCGGTCATTGCCGCGCGCTCGCCGAGCGATGCGTTTGAATGCGCGATCGAGGCGGTGCGGATTGCGGTGCAATATATGACGCCCGTGATGCTTCTGACCGACGGTTATATTGCCAATGCGGCAGAGCCCTGGAAGATTCCGGATGTTGCCGGACTCGAGCCATTTCCGACCAGTTTCCAGGAAACGATGCCGGTAGATGGCTTGAAACCTTATGCCCGCGACGAGAAGCTGGCGCGGCCCTGGATCAAGCCGGGTACGCCGGGATTGATGCACCGTATTGGCGGCATCGAAAAGGGCATTGATACCGGACATATCGATTATGGTGCGGCCAACCATCAGAAAATGACTGAAATCCGCCGCGACAAGGTGCTCGGCGTTGCCGACAGCATTCCCGATCAGGACGTCGCGCTCGGCAATAGCAGCGGCAAGCTGGCGGTTGTCGGCTGGGGTTCGACCTTCGGGCCGATCCATCAGGCGGTGCGCCGGGCTGTCGAAGCGGGCAAGGATGTGGCCCATATCCACATCCGGAATATCTGGCCGATGCCGAAAAATCTCGGTGACCTGTTGAAAAGCTATGACAGGATCATCGTTCCGGAAATGAATACCGGGCAGCTGAAAACCGTGTTGCGCGATCAATATCTGGTCGATGCGAAACCGGTGAACAAGGTTTCCGGCCAGCCCTTTACCATTGCCGAAATTGAAGCGGCGATTGAGGAGAATCTGTCATGAACGAGATGACAAAAATCACGACGACGCTCAAAGACTGGGAAACGGATCAGGAAGTACGCTGGTGCCCCGGTTGCGGCGATTACGCCATTTTGAAGGCCGTACAGCGGACCATGCCCGATCTGGGTGCCGATCCGTCCAAAACGGTCTTTGTCAGCGGTATCGGCTGCTCCTCGCGCTTTCCTTATTATATGGAGACCTACGGTTTCCATACGATCCATGGTCGTGCGCCCGCGGTGGCGACCGGCGTGAAGCTGGCCAATCCGGAGCTGGACGTGTGGATCATCACCGGTGACGGCGACGCGCTGTCGATCGGCGGCAATCACACGATGCATTTGCTGCGTCGCAATCTCGATTGCCAGGTGATGCTGTTCAACAACGAGATTTACGGCCTGACCAAGGGCCAATATTCGCCGACCAGCCGGCAGGGCACGCAAAGCCCCTCGACGCCATATGGGTCGGTCGACCGGCCTGCTTCGCCCTGTGCCTTTGCTCTGGGTGCCGGAGCGCGGTTCGTTGCGCGGGGTATCGATATCCACAAGGGCCTGCCCGACGTTCTCAAGGCGGCCCATGCCCACAAAGGCACGTCGTTCATCGAGATTTTCCAGAATTGCATCGTCTATAACAAGGATGTGTTCGAGGAATTTGCGGCGAAGAAAACCGCCGCCGACACCCAGCTGCATCTGATGAACGGCGAACCAATGCTGTTTTCCAAGGGCACCAAGGGTATAACGCTCAATCGCAAAACATTGCAGCTGGAAGTTGTCGATGTGGTCGATGGTGACTGGCAGGCGGCTGACGTGATCGTCCATGATGTCACCAACCGTTCGGTGGCGCATATGCTGATCGAAATGCAGTTTGGCGAATTCCCGATGGCCTTGGGCGTGCTCTATGATGATCCGCGGCCGACGTTTGAGGCGGCTGTAGTCGCGCAGAATGAAGCGGCAGCGGCTGGCAAGGCGCCGGATTTGCAGGCTTTGTTGAGCAAGGGGCAGACCTGGACGGTGGCAGAGGGTGGGCCGGAACTGTAAAGATTTTTGGCTCGCACGAAGACACGAAGGCACTAAGATGAGACTGTGCAAGGTCTTGAAGAAATCGCCAGAATCTCCGTGGATTGCGGGTTTCACTTGCACAGGGATATTGGGCCGGGACTGCTCGAATCCGTCTATGAAGTTTTGCTTTTCGAAAGCCTGAAGGACAAGGGGCATTCTGTCGAAAGACAGAAGATCATTCCTATTACGTTCAAGGGCCGTGTTTTGGACGAGGCCTTTCGCGCGGACCTCATCGTCGAAAGGCGACTGCTGATAGAGTTGAAGTCTACCGAACGGCACTCGCCTGTTCATGCAAAGCAACTATTAACCTATTTGCGACTGATGGATTTGCCATTGGGTTTCCTGATGAATTTTGGCGCAGCCACTTTCAAAGAAGGCGTCAAACGTCTGGCAAATAACTATTTCCGAGGCTAGGCAATGCCAGTTCTTTGTGCCTTCGTGGCTTTGTGCGAGATAAAATTTGGATAATCTAACCCACAGCCTCGCCGGTGCCGTTCTCGGCCAGATGGGGCTCAAGAAAAAAACCGGTCTCGGCATGGCGACGCTGATCATCGCCGCCAATATTCCGGATATCGACGCGGTGGCGACCTTGCTCGGCGGGGTGCAGCATCTGGCGCTCCGGCGGGGGATCACGCACGGCCCGATCGCTATGCTGGTTCTGCCGCTGTTGCTGACCGGGATCATGATCTGGTTTGATCGCTGGCAGACCAAGCGAGGAAAGCGGCCGGCGGACCGGTTGCCGATCCACAAGGGCTGGCTGTTGGCGCTGGCCTATATCGGCTGTCTGAGCCATCCGGCGCTGGACTGGCTGAACAGCTATGGCATCCGCCTGCTCGAGCCCTTTTCTTCGCAGTGGTTTTATGGCGACAGCATCTTCATCATCGATATCTGGATCTGGGCGGCGTTGATCGCCGGCTTGTGGGTGTCGCGGCGGCGGGAGAAGAAGGGTTTGAGAAATTGGCAGCGACCGGCCTGGACCAGCTTTGCTGCGGTCTGTGCCTATATTTTTGCCAATGGGCTGATTACCGGGCAGGCCGAAGCCGAGGCCAAGACAGTTCTCGACAGTAAAGCTTCAGCGGTTGCGCCCGATGATTCACGGGACACGGTTGTCGCCAATCCGCTTCCGCTCCTATTCTGGAAGCGGGAAATTTTGTGGCGGAACGAATCCGCTTACGGGTCAGGAGCTTATGATCTTTTTGGTGGTTTGGTCCTCAATGAAAAACAGAGAATCCCGGATTATGGGCGATTTCTGGTTCCGCAAATCGCGAGAGCCAGCGATGACGCTGCGGCTTTCCTGTTCTGGTCAAGAATGCCGATTGTAAAGGCGGTTGGCGCGCGCGTAACCGTGCGAGACCAGCGCTTCATGGATCCGCTGGTCGGGGACCGCTTCTCGGTTCGGGTGAATGTCCGAAAAGACAGGTTGGCACGACCGGCTCCCTGAGTGATGGGAGGAATATGAGCAAACCCAAGATCATCTGGTTCCGCCGCGACCTGCGCCTTTCCGATCAAGCCGCTGTGGCCGCTGCTGCTGCATCCGGTTGCCCCGTCATTCCGGTCTATATTCTCGACGATGAAACGCCGAAACACCGCATCATGGGCGGAGCTTCGCGCTGGTGGTTGCACCGATCATTGGAAGAATTGGAAGCATGTTTACAGGATCTGGGCTCGCGGCTGATCCTGCGGGAAGGGCCGGCTTCAGAGCATTTGGCCGAAATTGTCAAATCGACCGGAGCGGATGAAGTGCATGGGCTGCATCATTATGAGCCGTGGTGGCGCAATGCGGAACGGATGTTGGAAAAAACACTGGGCGATGAGGCGCGTCTGGTCCTGCATGACGGCAATTATCTGCTGCCGCCGGGTACGGTGACCACCGGTTCTGGCACGCCCTATAAAATCTACACGCCGTTCTGGAAGGCACTGCGCCAGCATATGCCGCCGGGAGAGTCTGCTTCGGCACCTGAAGCCCTCGATACACCGGACCGTTGGCCGGGCAGTGATGTTCTGGACGACTGGGGCCTGTTGCCGACCAAACCGGACTGGGCCGCAGATCTTGGCGACCACTGGCAGCCGGGGAGCGCTGGCGCGGAAGACAATCTCGAAGAATTTGCCGACAAGGCCGCGGAATATGACGAAGGTCGCAATCTGCCTTCGGAAGAACTTGTATCCCGCCTGTCGCCGCATTTGCATTTCGGCGAGATCAGTCCGGCGACGGTCTGGAACCGGCTGGCGGGACAGGGGAGCAAGGTCGAGACCTATCTCAAGGAGCTGGTCTGGCGCGACTATGCGCAAAATGTCATCGACCAGTTCCCGCAATATGGCGGCGAGAGCTATCGCGAGAAAATGCGGGCCCTGCCGTGGCGGGATATGGGCGATGCCGACGTAAAGGCGGACTTCAAAGCCTGGTGCAAGGGCAAGACCGGCTATCCGATTGTTGATGCCGGGATGCGCGAACTCTGGGCGACCGGCTGGATGCACAACCGGGTGCGGATGATCGCGGCGAGTTTCCTGATCAAGCATCTGCTGATCGACTGGCGCGAGGGCGAGCAATGGTTCTGGGACACTCTGGTCGACGCCGATTACGCGTCCAACAGCGTCAACTGGCAATGGGTGTCGGGCACCGGTGTCGACAGCAATATGTTCGTTCGGATCATGGCGCCGCTGACCCAGTCGGAGAAATTCGATGCGGGGGACTATATCCGGCAGTGGGTGCCGGAACTGGCGGATATTGACGATCCCTATATCCACGATCCGGAAGACCACGGCTGCAAGCCCGCGGATTATCCGGCAAAGATCATTGGACATAAAGAAGCACGGGCTCGCGCGCTGGCCGCTTATGCCGAGGTGAAGTGAACCCGGGCATTGAAATGCGTGCGACAAGCCGATATTAATGGTGCGCAGATCAAAGGATATCAGGTCGATGAACAAGTAGGTCGCCGTCAGGCAATATCAAAATTAAACTCCTTCAGTCCTTAGGGCTGGATATTTTGACACCTATTATTCAGGATCTCTCATGCACAGATTATCAGGAAAATTTTGCGTCATCACCGGTGCCGCCCGCGGCATCGGCAAGGCTATTGCCAAGGCCTTTGTCGACGAAGGGGCGACGGTTTTACTCACCGACTGCGATCCCGAGACATTGATGGCTGCTAGCGAAGAACTGCGCTGCGACACGTTGGTGCTGGACGTGGAGAAAGAAGCGGACTGGGAACGGCTCGCCGATTTGCACCCGGCTGCCGATGTCGTTGTCAATAACGCGGGCGTAACCGGTTTTGAAAAGGGCATTGGCCCGCATGATCCGGAAAATGCCTCGCTGGAAGACTGGCGGGCGGTGCACCGGATCAATCTCGACGGGACCTTCCTTGGCTGTCGCTATGCTATCAGGGCGATGAAGGACAAGGGTACGGGATCGATCATCAATATCTCGTCGCGCTCCGGTCTGGTCGGCATACCGGGCGCAGCCGCTTATGCCTCGTCCAAGGCCGCGATCCGCAACCACAGCAAATCGGTCGCGCTCTATTGCGCGCAGCAGGCCTGGCAAATCCGCTGCAATTCGATCCATCCCGCCGCGATCATGAGCCCGATGTGGGAGCCGATGCTGGGTGAAGGTGACGCGCGGGAGGCCTCGGAAAAGGCGCTGGTTCGCGATACGCCGCTGCAGCGGTTCGGCAAGGACAGCGAAGTGGCGGCGATAGCGGTGTTGCTGGCGTCGGACGAAGCGACCTATATCACCGGGTCGGAACTCAATATCGATGGGGGTATTCTCGCTGGCTCTGCCGCCGCACCGGGTTCGTGAATTAACGGATAGTTCTACGTTGCCAAGCGCTTAGCGCTGGTCCATATTTGCGTGCATGAACGTCGACACTCCCAGGCGCGGGCAACATCTGCTTCAGGCGCGCAAACGGTTCGCCACCGGCGGCGGCTTTTTCGCGCGTCTTTTTGCGCCCGGCTTTCATCATATTCTCGACCGGATTGATGCCGGAATGGATCATGGCACATTTGAGGGCAAGCTGCCCGATGGCACGACCAGGATATTGGGCGGACGCGGGGAAGGGCCGATGGCAGAGATCAGGCTGCACAGCTGGAACGCTCTGTTAAGGCTGATCAACAGCGGTTCGGTTGGCTGGTATCGCGCGTGGGAGCTGGGTGAGTGGGAAAGCTCCGATCTGGTGACCGTGTTCGACCTGTTCACCCGCAATCGCGAAGGGTTGAAAAACACCGGTCGGGCCTCCGGCTTTTTCAACTGGGTGGTCAGTCGACGGCACCAGAAACGCGACAATGACAAACGGCGCGCGCGGCAGAATATCCAATATCATTATGATCTGGGCAATGATTTCTACCGGCTGTGGCTGGACGAGAGCATGAGCTATTCCAGCGCCATTTTTGACAACGAATCGGTCAGTCTGGAGCAGGCGCAGCACAACAAGATCGAGGCGATCGCAAAGCGGCTGTCGACCAGATCGGGTGACAGCGTGCTGGAAATCGGCTGCGGCTGGGGCGCGCTTTCTGGCAGTCTGGCGCGCGACCATGGCCTCGACGTGACCGGCATTTCGCTGTCCGACGAACAGACCGCATGGGCGCGGGACCACCATCCCGAAGCGCAGTTTCTGATTCAGGATTATCGCGATGTCGAGGGCCAGTATGATGCCATTGCCAGCGTCGAAATGGTCGAAGCGGTGGGGCAGCAATATTGGCCCGATTTCCTCGACTGCGTCTCGCGCAACCTGAAGCCAGGTGGCCGGGCGGCGCTGCAATATATCACCATCGCCGATGATATTTACGAACAATATGCCAGCAGCGCCGACTTCATCCAGACCTATATTTTCCCCGGTGGCATGCTGCTCTCGGAGAGCCGTTTCCGGGCGCTGGCTGAAAAACGCGGCCTGCAATGGACCGACCAGAAGAATTTCGGTCTCGACTATGCACGGACCCTGAAAATCTGGCGCGAGCGGTTTGACGAAGCGGTTGAGCGCGGTGCGCTGCCAGCCGGGTTTGACGAGAAATTCGTCCGCTTGTGGCGCTATTATCTGACCTATTGCGAAGGCGGGTTTCGCGGTGGCGGCATCAATGTCGCGCAAGTTACGCTGATAAAAATATAATGAATATGGGAGAGCGGAATAATGAGATTTATCGGAAAAATGGCGATGCTGGGCGTTGCCTGCATCAGCCTGACGGCCTGCGAGCAGGTCCAGAAAGTCGCGGCGGATGTCGCTGGCTTGCCGACTGACGAGAACGTGCTGTTCTGGACCCAGGATCAACGCGACAATGCGTTCCGCCAGATGGAGGTGCTGACGACCACGCGGACGATCGAAGCGGGTGATACTATTCGTGAGCTTCCGGCAGGAAAACCGCTGCCTGCCTCCTTGCCGGCGGCTGATGGCAGCGATATTTCTGTCGACGACTATATGGCCGACCAGCGGCTGGCCGGACTGGTTGTGTTGCAGGACGGCAAGGTCCGGCTCGAAGAATATCGCCTGGATTTTACCAAGGATGATCGCTGGACCAGCTTCTCGGTCGCCAAGTCTCTGGTGTCGACGCTGGTCGGGGCTGCGATCAAGGATGGCTATATCAAGTCGCTCGACGATCCGCTGACCAGCTATATCCCGGAACTGAAGGGCAGTGGCTATGACGGCGTGACGGTCGAGCAGTTGCTGACCATGACCTCGGGCGTCAAATGGAACGAGGATTATGAGGACAAGGATAGCGATGTTGCGCGCTTCAACACGACAAAATCGAAAGACGGCGTCGATCCGGTCATCCTCTATATGAAGACACTGGTCAACGAAGCCGAGCCCGGCACCCGCTGGCAATATAATACCGGCGAGACCAATTTGATTGGCGTGCTGGTGGCCAAGGCGACCGGCAAGTCGCTCTCCGAATATCTCTCCGAGAAAGTGTGGGAGCCATATGGCATGGCCCAGGATGCGGTCTGGATATTGAACGATGGCGGCAAGGAGATTGGTGGTTGCTGTATCTCCGCTACCACGCGGGATTTTGCGCTTTTCGGGCAGTTCGCGATGAATGGTGGCAAGGTTGGTGACACCGCCGTTGTCCCGGATGGCTGGTATGAAAAGGCTGGCACGAAACAGGCTGATATCGGCATGGACGGCCGCGGCTACGGCTATCAATGGTGGACCTATGATGATGGCAGTTTCGCCGCGCAGGGTATTTTCGGTCAGGGAATTTTCATTGATCCCAAGCGCAAGCTGGTGATTGCCGGCAATGGTAATTGGCCGAGAGCAACGCCGGATGACAAAAAAGCGGGGCGTGATGCCTTTTATCGCGCGGTGCAGGCCTATCTCGACAGCGAAGCAGCACCGGCCAAGTGATAGCGGCTAGCCGATTTCGAACCGTTCACCGGTTTCGAAATCGCTGGCCAATATCTCGACCAGCCGGTCTGCAACCACAGAAGGCAGTTTAACGCTTTCCGGATCTTCACCGGGATAGGCCCGGGCGCGCATTTCGGTGCGGGTCCGGCCGGGGTCGACAATTGCTGTACGAATCTGACCCAAATTGCGCATTTCTTCACCATAGCTGAGCACAAGTGTCTCAAAAGCTGCTTTTGATGCACCATAAGCGCCCCAAAATGCCCGCGGCTTTCTGCCAACACTGCTCGTAATTCCGACCAGTCTTGCGTTGGCGCTTTTGCGGAGCATCGAATCAAATCCGGCGATCAAGGCTTGCTGGGCGATCAGATTGAGGGTGAGGATCTTGTTGAATTCCTTGCCGTCGATAGTCGGAACCGGTCCCAGCGAGCCGAGCATGGCGGCGTTGAGAACCAAAATATCGAGCCCCTCCCAGCGTTCGGAAATCGCCGTCGCCAGACGGCCGATACTGTCGCCGTCGGTCAGGTCGAGCGGTGCAATGGTCGCATTGCCACCGGCCGCGTGAATCTGTTCTTCGATTTTTTCGAGACCATCGGCGTTGCGTGCGGTGATCACGACATGCGCGCCTTCTTTGGCCAGTGCCAAAGCGGTTGCTGCGCCGATACCGCGGCTCGCACCCGTAACGAGCGCCAGTTGACCTTCAAACTTCATAGTCAGTTCGCCGTTTGCTTGAGACGTGGCAGGTCGCCCGACGGTTCATGTTCCCGCGCCGTTCCTGATGAATCCGACCGCTCGTTGAGCATGCTGAGCTGGTCGGGTTCTTCTTCGCCATCACGGTCGGTGAGGACGGTCGGATAGGCGCCGGTAAAACAGGCATCGCAATATTGCGGCTGGATGTCGTGACGGGTTTCCTCGCCGGCAGCGCGGTAGAGGCCGTCGATGGAGACGAAAGCAAGGCTGTCGGCCTGGATGAATTCGCGCATTTCCTCGATCGACTTGCGGGCCGCGAGCAGTTTTTCCCGTTTCGGCGTGTTCACGCCATAGAAGCAGCTGTGCATGGTCGGCGGGCTGGCGATCCGCATATGGACTTCCGCCGCGCCGGCTTCGCGCATCATCTGGACGATTTTCAGGCTGGTGGTGCCGCGCACGATCGAGTCGTCGACCAGTACGATTTTCTTGCCGTTGACCAGCGGGCGATTGGCATTGTGCTTCAGCTTGACGCCGAGATGCCGGACACCGTCACCGGGCTGGATGAAGGTCCGGCCGACATAATGCGAGCGAATGATGCCGAGCTCAAAGGGGATTCCTGATTCTTCGGAAAATCCGAGTGCAGCGGGGGTGCCGCTGTCGGGAACCGGGATGACATAATCTGCCACAACCGGGCTCTCGATCGCCAGTTGCGCGCCAATACCCTTGCGCACGCTGTAAACCGAGTTGCCGTCAACGATCGAATCGGGCCGCGAGAAATAGACATGTTCGAAAATGCAGGGACGGGCCTGATTGTTGGGAAAGGGGCGATGGGAGCGCAGTTCACCGTTGGAAATGACGATCAGTTCACCCGGTTCGACGCTGCGGACATATTCCGCACCGACCAGATCGAGCGCGACGGTTTCGGAGGCAAAGACATAGGCTTCGCCAATCCGGCCCATGACCAGCGGACGGATGCCGAGCGGATCGCGGCAGGCAATCATGCCTTCGGCGGTCATGCAGATCAGCGAATAGGCGCCTTCGACCTGTTTCAGCGCGTCGATGAACTTGTCGAGCAAGGTGCGATATTTGGATGTCGCGACCAGATGGATGATGACTTCGGTATCGCTGGTCGACTGGAAGATCGAGCCATGGCGAACCAGCTCGTCGCGCAGTGCCAGCGCATTGGAAATATTGCCATTATGGGCGATGGCAAAGCCGCCGGACGCGAGATCGGCTTCGAGCGGCTGGACATTGCGCAAAGTGCCGGCGCCGGTGGTCGAGTAGCGGACATGGCCGCAGGCCGAATCACCGCGCAGTCGATTGATCACTTCTTCGCTGTCGAAATTGCCAGCTACCGGGCCAAGCGCGCGGTGGCTGTAAAATTCCTTGCCATTGCGGCAGGTAATGCCGGCGGCTTCCTGACCGCGATGCTGGAGAGCGTGCAGACCGAGCGCAACCATGGCGGCTGCGTCGTCAATGCCGGCGATCCCAAAAACGCCACACTCTTCCCGCAGCTTGTCGTCATCAAACGGGTGGGTTGTCAGCATATCTCACCTGGCTTGTAAGTGGTCGGGCGGGGGATGCCTGCCATATAGGTTTGAAAGGGGGGTTTGTCTGCCCCCAATGTCATAAAATCATAATATTGCGCGAACCGGCTGGCATCTGCTGGATCAATTGCGCCATTAGCCGTTGCGCGGGACCGGATCGGGTCTTAATCCACTGCCATGACAAAAAGTGAACATGATCGCGAAACCGGAAATCTGCTGCAGCCCAAATATGATTCGAAGGGTTTGATCACGGCGGTGGTCAGTGATGATTCGTCCGGCGAACTGCTGATGCTGGCGCATATGAATGCCGAGGCGTTGCAGCTGACACAGGATAGCGGCATCGCGCATTTCTATTCCCGCAGTCGCCAGTGTCTCTGGAAAAAGGGCGAGACCTCCGGCAATATATTGTCGGTGACCGAGATGCGGATCGATTGCGATCAGGATGCGCTGTGGATCAAGGCGGTGCCGGCAGGCCCCGCCTGTCACACTGGCGAGAGAAGCTGTTTCTATCGAAAAATCGTGGACGGAAAGCTGGAGCCGGTAACTTGATGCGCATCGCTGCGCTGCTCTTGGCCCTGTTGCTGGCAGGCTGTGACCAAGGTCAATCGGATGCCGAGAAAGCCGTGGCCGAAATTTCTCCGCTGGAACAAGCCGCGATTGATGCCGGTGTGATTCCCGATGTTCGGAATGTCACGCTTTCCGGCGCTTATGAGCGACGCAGCGATTTGGGGACCGACAGTTTTTGTGCGGTTGGCAATGATGAAAAGGGCTATCAGATCGGAATGATCGCGGTGTTCGGGCCAGCCACCCAGTGCGAAGGGCTGGGCGAAGCCGAACGCGATGGAGAAAATGTCCGAATCACTCTCAACAGTGAAAAAAAATGCAGCTTCACAGCCCGTTTCGACGGTGTTGAACTGAAATTGCCTGGCGATTTGCCGGACGGCTGCGCGAGCTATTGCAGCCGGCGCGCTGGTTTCGAAGGGGTCAGCTTTTACAGGATCGGCGAGGGCGATGCGGTTGCCCGATCGACCGGTGGCCGGAATTTCGAGAATCTGTGCCCCGGCGGATAGCATTGACGTTTACGTTAGCGTAAGCTATGCGGTGCTTATGTCGAAGCCGCCAAACCATGCCGAACTTGATACGCCGGATCTGAAGAATAGGGAGACCTATACGATATCCGACCTGTCGGAAGAATTTGGCGTTACCGCCCGCGCGCTGCGCTTCTACGAGGACGAGGGGCTGATAGCTCCGGACCGCAAGGGGCTGTCCCGGATATATACCAAGCGCGACCGGGCGCGGCTTGCCTGGATCATGCGGGCAAAAAATGTCGGGTTCAGCCTGACCGAAATTCGCGACATGATCGACCTCTATGATCTAGGCGACGGTCGGCAGACGCAGATGCAGGTTACGGTCGAAAAATGTCAGGAAAAAGTTGATACGCTGAAGAAACAGCGCGCCGACATCGACAGCTCGATCAAGGAATTGACCGGTTTTATAAAGACTGTGCAGGACGCCATGGCGGACACCAAAGCACAGCATCAATAGAGGATAGATGCCGGTAATGACCGGTACCCCCAATTTGAGTAGAAAGTAAATAATCATGCCCAGTTACACCGCACCGATCGGCGAAGTTCGTTTCATTCTCAACGAAGTTCTCAATCTTGAAAAATATACCAGGATTCCGGGATTTGAAAATGCAACGCCGGAAATGGTCGATGCGATTCTCACCGAGGCCGGGAAATTTTCGACCGAAGTGCTGCATCCGCTCAACCAGTCGGGCGACGAAGAAGGCTGCACCCGTCACGCTGATGGCTCTGTTACGACGCCAAAGGGCTTCAGGGAAGCCTATCAGCAACTGACCGAGGGCGGCTGGACGACATTGTCCTCCCCGGAAGAATTTGGCGGCCAGGGATTGCCGCGCGTGATTGGCAATGCGGTCATGGAATTCATGGTCTCGGCCAATCAGGCGCTGGAAATGTATACCGGCCTGACCCAGGGCGCGATTGCCTCGATCCTCACCGAGGGTAGCGAAGAGCAGAAGCAGGTCTACGCCACCCAGATGATTTCCGGCAAATGGACCGGGACGATGAATCTGACCGAAGCGCATTGCGGTACCGATCTGGGTCTCATTCGTACCAAGGCCGAACCAATGCCCGGCGGCAGCTATGCCATCACCGGCCAGAAGATTTTCATCTCTGCCGGCGAGCATGACATGGCGGAAAATATCATCCATCTGGTTCTGGCGAAAACGCCGGGTGCTCCCGATAGCTCGAAAGGCATCTCGCTGTTCATCGTGCCGAAATTCCTTGTCAACGAGGATGGCTCGCTGGGCGCGCGCAACGGCGTGAGCTGTGGTTCGATCGAGGAAAAAATGGGCATTCACGGCAATGCGACCTGCGTGATGAACTATGACGGTGCGACCGGCTATATGGTTGGCGAAGAGAATAAGGGCCTGCGCGCGATGTTCATCATGATGAACGCAGCGCGGCTTGGCGTCGGTCTGCAGGGACTGGCGCAGGGCGAAATCGCCTATCAGAATGCGGTGGTCTATGCCGGTGACCGGCGTCAGGGCAGGGCACTGACCGGAGCGCAGGATCCGGAAGAAAAGGCCGACACATTGTTCGTCCATCCCGACGTTCGCCGGATGTTGATGGACGGCAAGGCGTTTACCGAGTCAATGCGTGCACTGGTTCTCTGGGGCGCGTTGCAGGTTGATCTGGCGGACAAGGCGGAAACCGAGGAAGAACGGCAGTCGGCCAATGATCTGGTCAGCCTGCTGACTCCCGTGGTCAAGGGCTATGGCACCTATATGGGCTATCAGATCGCCACCGAGTCGCAGCAGGTTTATGGTGGCCATGGCTATATCAAGGAATGGGGCATGGAACAGTTCGTGCGCGATGCGCGAATTGCCATGATTTACGAGGGCACCAACGGTGTTCAGGCGATGGATCTCGTCGGCCGCAAGCTCGGCCAGAATGGCGGCCGCGCGGTGCAGGCCTTCTTCAAAGTCGTGGCCGAGGAAATTGCGGAAGCAAAAAGTCACGACAAGCTCTCCGGATTTGCCGAGGCGCTCGAAAAAGCCAATGGCGAACTGCAGAAAGCGACGATGTGGTTCATGCAGCATGGCATGGCCAATCCGAACAACGCTGGCGCCGGCGCCTATCATTATATGCATCTGATGGGCATTGTATCGCTCGGACTGATGTGGTTGCGGATGAGCAAGGCGGCGCAAGCTGCTCTGGACGCGGGTACGGACAATCCGAAATATTACGAGGCCAAGCTGGTGACGGCGCAATATTTTGCCGAACGGTTCCTGCCGGATACCGGATCGCTGCGCCGCAAGATTGAAGGTGGTGCCGACTCGATCATGGCGCTGGATCCGGAAATGTTCGCGGTTGCCTGAGCTTTCTAATCAGGCGGCTTCATTCTGTTCCGCCTGCCTATAGGCTTCTTCCCACATGCCAAGATTTCGCCGGGCATCCTGTACAAAGGGTGACCGGCGAATTCCCCATAAGGCCAGATCATTGGCAAGCCGGCCAAGCAGGCGCATCGGCCGCTTTACCTGGATCAGCAGGATGACCCGGCGCTGATCCGTGTCATTGTGCACCTCATGATAATAGCTGTCGTCAAAAACCAGCCATTTGCCCGGCTCCCAGAACAAATCGATATCCTCGACCTGCATCGCGCATTTTTCCGGTCTGTCGGGGATGATCAGTCCGAGATGGCAAGTGACCAGGCCCCGAGTGACGCCGCGGTGACGGGGAATCGTGGCACCGGGCTCGAGAATCGAGAAAAAGGCCGAGTTGAGATCAGGTATCTGGCGCACCAGTTCCGCCGTTACCGGCGCGCGGGCGCAATTTTCTGCCACTTCATAGCCATAGCCGATCAGGAAGAAGGAGCGCCAATTGCCATCGCCGGCAATCCGCGCATGATCGGGTGAAATTTCCTTGAGCGGCGGTACGGCGTCGCGGTGGCGCAGAATCGCGGCAGCTTCCTGCGCGATCGTCTGCCAATTTGCGGTCAGCCTGTCGGTCCATTGAAATGCATTGGCCTGGATGACCGGTTCCGTCGGGATTTTCGACTGGCCCATCGATATCCGGTTCATCGTGCCGCGCAGCCGTTTGCCGATCTTGATGATCAGGGGGCGCTGGTTGGCATCAGCCGTCGAGGCGGAGGTTCCGCGAAGCTTTTGCATGGTCATGGCTTGCAACCTTTCAGTTGAAATATCCCGGACCCGTTGTTCCAATTATACAGCAAAATGTGACGATATTTCGACAAACCTCCGCCGAAATTCTGTTTAACGCGCTGCTGCCTTTCGCCCACGATGAATGGTGTTTATTTATCGATAGGCGTCGGAAACCAGCTGTTTAGCGCCGATTTCAACCATATGGTCGAAGCTCGCTGGACCCGCGACCACGGATCCGCCAGCACATCGGTGACAGGGGAATGATATGCATAAGGAGTATATGCAATGCATTCCAACAAAGCCCCCAATCGCATAAGCCGGATGATGCCTTTTCTGATTACTGTCGGATTGGGACTATCGGGCGCAGCTTTTGCCGCAGAGCCAGAATCTCCACCGCACCCCTCTGATGACATGCCGTCCGAAATACCGGCACCAACCATCGACAGTGATGGTGATGGCTTGATGGATGCCTGGGATCGCAGCGGTGACGGGCAGGCCGACGTCTGGGATGAAGATGGTGACGGCCAGCCGGATCTGCTCGACCATGATGGAGATGGTGAGCCGGACTAGAGCTACCGTTCACACGGCGTGGAAACATCGGACCTAATATTGGTCCGGTGTTTTTTTATTCTCGAACACCTCGTCAAACATGCTGAGCATGGCGGCCTTGCTTTGCCGGTCTGCCGACGCGTTATAGCGGACCGCCTCCAGTGACTTCGAACTGCTGCTGATGTCGGTGAATCCGTGAACCACGCCCGAGTAGATATGCATGTGGCAATCCGCTCCGGAAATATCCATTTCTTCAAGAAATTCGCGCACCTGCTTGGGCGGGACGAGCGGGTCGGCCCGGCCATGGCAGACCAGAATGCGCGCCTTAATGGTGCCGCGCTTTGCCGGTAGCGGGGTTGCCAGGAGGCCATGGAAACTGACCACGAGCGCGATGTCCTCACCGCCGCGCGCCATTTCGAGAACGACTTCGCCACCCATGCAATAGCCGATCGCAGCAATGCGGTTATTGGCGAGCTTTGACCGTGTCCGCAATTCTTCCAGCGCGCAGCGGAAACGGTCGCGATAATATTCGGCGTCCGCGCGCAATTCGTTCGCCAGCACCCTTGCTTCGCGAATATCTTCCAGGAAGCCCTTGCCGTAGAGGTCGCAGACCATTGCGCTATAGCCCAGCGAGGCAAGCCATCGGGCGCGGTCGAACATGATCTTGTTCGGTCCTGCAATAGTCGGCACGATCAATATGCCCGCACGCGGATAGCGGCTGGGCTGTGCCATATAGCCGGACAGATTTACATCACCATGCCGATAGGTGAATTGCTGGACCTCAATCGAGCTCATTCTTCGGGAAGAAACTCTGGCACGGATAAATAACGCTCGCCGGTGTCATAGTTGAAGCCGAGAATTCTCGCCTGACTGCCCAGTTCCGGCAGTTTCTGGGCGATCGCAGCCAGAGTTGCGCCGGATGATATGCCAACCAGCATACCCTCTTCCTTGGCGGCTCTCAGCGCCATGGCCTTGGCATCGGCTGGATCGACCTGAATTGCTCCGTCGATGCTCTGTGTGTGGAGATTGCCGGGGATGAAGCCTGCGCCAATGCCCTGAATCGGGTGCGGGCCAGGCTGGCCGCCGCTGATTACCGGCGAGGATGTCGGTTCGACGGCATAGACTTTCAAATGGCTCCAATGTTCTTTCAAAACTTCGGCCACGCCGGTGATATGGCCACCGGTGCCGACACCGGTGATGATAGCATCCAGCGGGTTGTCCTTGAAATCATTAAGAATCTCGATTGCAGTGGTGCGCTTGTGCACTTCGAAATTGGCAGGGTTCTCAAATTGTTGCGGCATCCAGGCGCCGGGCGTCTGATCGACCAGTTCCTGTGCGCGCTCGATCGCGCCCTTCATGCCCTTTTCCTTCGGGCTGAGGTCGAAGGTTGCGCCATAAGCCAGCATCAGCCGGCGGCGTTCGAGCGACATCGATTCGGGCATCACCAGAACCAGCGTATAGCCCTTGACCGCTGCGACCATTGCGAGACCCACGCCGGTATTGCCGGATGTCGGCTCGATGATCGTGCCACCGGGCTTGAGCGCGCCGGATTTTTCCGCATCCTCGATCATCGCAAGGCCGATCCGGTCCTTGATTGATCCGCCCGGGTTGGAGCGTTCGGACTTGATCCACACATTGGCATCCGCGAACAGGCGTTGCATCTTGATATGTGGTGTATTTCCAATGGTTTCGAGAATGTTGTTGGCAATCATTATCCTGCACTCCTGGTTATATTCTCATTCTTTTGCCGGGCTTCGTCGGGGTTCTTCCGGCGGATCAAAAGTTTTGGCAGCACCCAGTTGCGGAAACAGGCGCGACCATAGTCCTGTGACCACTATAGCACCGGCTCCGCCCGCGACAATGGCGGCAATGGGGCCGACCAGAACGGCAAGGCCACCGGACAGCGCATCGCCGAGTTCGTTCGACGCGCTGATCGTCATCTGGCTGACCGCGCCAACCCGTCCGCGCTTGGCATCCGGCGTGTGCAGCTGGATCAGCGAGCTGCGGACATAGACGCCAAACATGTCGGCAGCGCCGCAAATCCCCAGGCAGGCCATCGACAGGTAGAGATTGGTGCTGAGCCCGAATCCGATGGTGCCCAGTCCGAAGATGCCCATCGCGACCAGCATGCTGTTGCCGACATTCTTGCTGAGCGGGGCAAAGGAGAAAATCAGCGCGACAATCACCGCGCCAACGGCGGGGGAGGCCGCGAGCAGCGACAGACCGATTTCGCCGGCATTCAAGATATCCTTGGCAAAGACCGGGATCATCGCGGTGGCGCCGGCGAGGAACATGACCAGCAGATCGAGCGTGATTGCCCCGAGTACCAGCTTGTTGGTCCAGACATAGGCCATGCCGTCGCCGACCTGTTGCAAGGGGCCCCTGGTCTTGTCGGCCGCAGGTCGCGGCACCGGGCCGATCAGGAAAACCGCGAGCGTTGCCAGCGCATAAAGGCCGGCGCAGACGAAATAGGGCAGGGCGGCATCGACCTTGTAGAGCGGGCCTGCCATGCCCGGACCGGCAATGACGCCGACTTGCCAGGCGATGGTCGACAGCGCGATGGCGCGTGGAAGAGAGGCTTTCGGGACGAGATTGGGCGCGAGCGAGGTGATCGCGGGGCCGAGAAAGGCCCGGCAAATACCAAGCAGCACGGCGATGATATAGATGGTCCAGAGCGTAATGCCGCCGGTTGCGGTCAGCAGACCCAGAGCCAGCGCAATCAAAGCCTGGGCAGCCAGCACGATACGGGCGATCCAGCGGCGATCCATATGGTCGGCAACCCAGCCGACCAGCGGCGTCAGGATGAACAGCGGCACGAATTGCAGCAGCCCGAGCAGGCCCAATATCCCGGCCGAGGCGCTGACCCCCATGTCCTCGCGGGCCAGATTATAGGCTTGCCAGCCGAGGATCAGCATCATCGCGTAAAGTGCAAACATCGACGCCAGTCGCGAGAACCAGAGGTAGCGATAATTGGCGATGGTGAAGGGATGTGGTGCGGAGCTGATCACGGGACAGTTGCTAGCGATTGCGGGAAGTTGCTGCAATGATTTCGTTCGCCGGCGACATAATTTCGCGGATGGCGGTTGGTCGAATAGCACTGGCCAAGCCACGGGCGACTATGCAAGTCTGTCACCGAGAGAAACATTCCCCGGGGAGACAGAAATGAAGATGCGCAATCTGATGCTGGCGGTATCGCTGGCCGCCTTGACGGTGACCGGCTGCAAAAAAATCGAGGATCATACGGTCGCTGCGATGGAAATTGACGAAAGCAGTGCCTGGGGTGGTTATCTGTCCAGCTTTCTCGACTCCTATTTCCCGATCAATCCGACATTTGCCGTTTATCAGGGCAAGCATGAATTTGACGGTCAGCTTCCCGACTGGAGCCCAGAGGGCCTGAAAAAGGCGGTCGACCTGCGCAAGAAGGCGATAGCGGATGCGCAGGCGATTGATGCCGCTGATCTGAGTGAAGCGGAACGGTTCGAGCGCGACTATCTGGTCAGCGTGATGGAAGGCGAGCTTTTCTGGCTGGAGACCGCCGACTCGCCACACAAGAATCCGGCTTATTATGTCGGTGCTCTGGATCCCAATGTCTATATTGCCCGGCCCTATGCCGATGCCGAAACGCGGATGAAAGCGTTTATCAAATATGCCAATGCTGTTCCGGCCGCCGCCGCGCAGATCAAGGAAAATCTGCAATTGCCGCTGCCAGAAACCTATCTGAAATTCGGACAGGCCGGTTTTGGCGGCTTCGCGGACTATTTTACCGGCGATGCCAAGGCCGCCTTTGCCGAGGTGAAGGATAGCGAACTGCAGCAGCAATTTGATGTTGCTGCCGCTGCTGCGGCTGCCGCGATGAAGGATCTGGCCGGTCATATCGGTTCGGTTCCGGCGACCAAGGATGGCTATGCGCTGGGCGCCGATAAATTTGCCGCGATGGTGAGCAAGACCGAGGGCGTGAATGTCTCTCTCGACGAACTGGAAGCCATTGGCCGGGCGGATCTCAAACGCAATCAGGCAGCATTGGCCAAGGCTTGCGGCGCTTTTGCACCGGGCGCAAGCATCGTCGACTGTTTTGCAAAAATGGCGGCGAACAAGCCGGAAAAGGGGCCGGTGCAGGAAGCCCGCGACCAATTGCCGCCGCTGCGCCAGTTCATTATCGACAAGGATCTGGTGAGCATTCCCGGCACCGAAGTTGCCCAGGTCGAGGAATCGCCGCCCTATAACCGTCAGAACAGTGCCTATATCGACATACCCGGTCCTTATGAGACAGGCCTGCCGAGCGTCTATTATATCTCGCCGCCAGACCCGTCCTGGGATGAAGCCACAAGAGCCGCCTATATCCCCGGCAAGATGGACCTGCTCGGCACCACGATCCACGAAGTATGGCCGGGCCATTTCCTGAATTTCCTCCACGCCAATCGCGCGGAATCGATCTTCGGCAAATTGTTCGTCGGCTATGCCTTTGCCGAGGGCTGGGCCCATTATACCGAAGAGATGATGGTCGAGGCCGGTCTGCACGATGGCGATCCGGAAACCAGAATCGGTCAGCTGTCCAATGCGTTGCTGCGCAACTGCCGCTATTTGTCGGCAATCGGCCTGCATGCGCGGGGGATGACGGTCGAACAGAGCCTCGATATGTTCCGGACGCAATGTTATCAGGATCTCGGCAACGCAACCCAGCAGGCAGCACGCGGTACCTATGATCCGGCCTATCTCAACTATACGATGGGCAAGCTGATGATCCGCAAGTTGCGCGAAGACTGGACCAATGCCCATTTTGCCGAGCAGAAGGCCGGGGAAAATGGCGCAACTGCTGGCTGGAAGGAGTTTCATGACGAATTCCTCAGCCATGGCGGCCCGCCGATCCCATTGGTGCGCAAGGCGATGATGAAGGAAGCCGAAGCAAAAGCGGTTTTCTAGACTCTCTGTTCCGACGCAGGCGGAAGGGGTTCCGCGCGAAACATCAAAATCATGGGCACCTGCGAGCGCGGGTGCCCAAATCCCGCCATTAACGCTCCTCCTTAATATTCCGGAAACCATCGTACCGCTGCGGGACGCCATGAAAATCGACCGTTTCTTGCCTGAAATCCATGGTAAACACTCCGTTAACTTCTGGAGTATGAGCGATGGTCGAGAAAATTGCATATCGGATGAGCGCATCGGTTTTGCTGCTGGCAGCTTTAGCGATTGTTGCGATTTTGTTGATGGGGCTGACCCGCGCCGATGCTGAGGCGTCTTCTTCTTTGTCCAAGCCGGTGGCCAGTGCGCAAGTTGCTTCCGCACACTCCGCACAAAATGATTCCTTGCTTGAGCCAATCGTTGCGGAGCCCAGCGCAATTGTGGACAAATTGCCGCTGAGTGACAAGTTCGTGGTCAAGCGTATCCTCCAGATCGATGAGCCTTTCGTCCACGGCTATTATAAATGGGATGACGAAGGCGTGCCGGAAGGCGAGCTGGTCGTCACTGTCGATCTCAAGGCCGAGAGCATTTCCGTTTTCCGGGCTGGCTATGAAATCGGAGCGGCCGTGATCACCTTTGGCGATTCCGAGAAGCCGACTCCGACCGGCGTCTTCCCGATCAGCCAGAAGAGCAAGGACCATGTCTCCAACATCTATGGCTCGCCAATGCCTTATATGATGCGGCTGACCAATGACGGCGTCGCCATCCATGCTTCCGATGTCAAATGGGGATGGGGAACGCGCGGCTGTATCGGTGTGCCGCTGGAATTTGCGCGGCGTCTGTTCGAACAGGCCACGCTGGGCGACCGGGTGATCGTGACCAACGGCAAGATGCTCGGCCTCGGTGACGCGATATTGTAAGATTGGCTGCAGTCAGCCAGTCAGCAATGGCCGCTATATCTCAACCGGTTTCTGATATTCGTTGATCGACTCGAAAATCGTTGTCAGCGCCTGGCGTTCTTCAGCGGAAATTTCCGGGCGCCAGATTTCGAACAGCAGGATCACCCGTCGCTGGTCGCTGCGATTCCAGGCTTCATGTTCGAAACTGTCATCGAAGATCAACGCCTCTCCCGCTTTCCAGGGGCGGGTTTCACCGCCGACACGCAAGGCGCAATCGGAAGGCAGAATCAACGGGATGTGGCAGATCAGCCGGGTATTGAGCATGCCATAATGCGGTGCGATATGCGTGCCTGGTTCGAGCACGGAATAGAGCGCCATGGGTGAACGTTCCTGGATCACCGGAATCGGCGCCGCTGCCAGCGCCGCCATTGTCTTCGGACAATGGACCGAATTTTGCGTGATCTCGACGCCATCTTTCCAGAAATAATGAGCGCCCCAGCTGGGATCGTCGAGCAGCGGGTTATTCGGCCGAGGCCGGTTGGGCTGCCCCTGGACATAGGGCTTGA
Organism: Sphingorhabdus sp. M41; assembly: GCF_001586275.1. Lineage (NCBI taxonomy): Bacteria > Pseudomonadati > Pseudomonadota > Alphaproteobacteria > Sphingomonadales > Sphingorhabdaceae > Sphingorhabdus > Sphingorhabdus sp. M41. Next base: position 1,177,038 of record NZ_CP014545.1, read on the forward strand.
ACTCCTGCGTCCGCGCAATCACGTCGCGCAATTCTTCCTGCATGTCCGGAATGGCCGCTTCCATTTCGGCCAGCCATGGAAATTCCGATCGTTCGTAAAATTCCCGCTGCGGCATGCCAGGATAATAGAAGACCGAGGGTTTCTGGTAGAAAATTTCCTTGCGACCCATCAGCAGATCGATGGCGTGGCGAACCGGAATCGGCGTGTCATTGCCCGCCAGTCCGGATTCATCCAGTTTGCGAAACAAAAAGGCTTCAAAACGGCCATGGGCTCCGGCCAGAAATTCTTCCGCCTGTTTTATCTTGGGCCGCAGGTCATCCGAAACCGCAGCACCGGCACTGACCATGTTCAGGGCCGCCCTGTAAAAGCCGTTTGCTGCCCGGTCATCGTCCACCCGCGCCTTCAGCTCACCCATCAGGAACAGCGCAGCAAGATGGCGCTTGTCGGCCGCCAACAGTTTTTGCAGCGCTGCTTCGGCGATAGCATCATTGCCACTGCGCAGTGCGGAAACCGCCTCACCAAGCAGGGAGTCTCTTGTGTCTGTATCTGGGTTCATGGCCAGTTTATAGCGCAGAACTTGGAGGAGACAAGCGCGTCCAAAGATAGATTTGCCGAACCGGGCCATGGTGGAAAGAGCGCCCTGAAGGCAATGCCGGGATGGCAGGCCCATTGTATTGTGCTGACTTCCGGAGCAACCGATTGGCGGGAATATTATGTCGGTACGAAACGCTCAAGCCTTACAATAAGCTTTCTGGCTCCCTATATGCTCTACAGGCCATTGTGACCGTTCGAAGGCGATCCACACTGGCATTGTCTCTTCACGTTCAGAAATAACTCTGATCGGCTTTCCTGAGGCAGGACATCATTCGCAGCATTATCGTTTGAACTTGTTCGCCGACAGTCGATCCGTTCGGTCGCCTCCTTGAGGCAGGACCGCAGATTGCCGCCCCAAAATCACATTGCAAGGAAATATCATGGCCAAATCGCAGAAGAAATCCAACCGCGAAGTCCGCAAGCCCAAGGCCGAGAAGAAAAAGACCAATGCGTCCAATCCTTCGACCAAATCCGGCGTCGTGCCAGGCCTCGACAATATCAAAAGCAATCGTGGGACTTAATCTAACAAAAGGAACACCACGATGCGCGTAAAGGCAGAAACATGCCGCGAACAGGAAGCGTTACAGCTTGCTCTCGCGACCAATGATCCACTGGAAAGCCGACGCAAAGTCGCGGCTGCAGCGGCAAAGGCATGGGGGATCGAAGCCATCCAGGCCGAAAAACGCGAAGCCGGTCATTTGAGTCCCCGCGACAAGCTGGATGCAGAGATCACGCTTGAATTTGCAGAAGAAACAGATGCCGACATAGCGCAGGACGGGAATTGAAATGGAGCTACGATTGATGATTGCTTATGGTTTGATTGCGCTGATGGTGGTCAGCATAAGTGCAGGCATATTGGTGGCCCGGAAGAGAAATAAAAAGAAACGCGGTGGTTACTGATAGAGAGGATTGCTTGGTTCAGGCGACTTCGACAAAACTATCCAGCACCCTTTTGTCACCCGACTTCTCGAACGCAATTTCCAGCTTGTTGCCTTCCTTCACCTTCACTTCGCCATAGCCGAATTTGGTGTGGAAAACGCGCATGCCGACGGTCACATCATCGCGACCCTTGTTGCCTAGCGACACGGCGCTGCGGCGGGCCTCCTTGATAACACGCGGGTTTTTGTCGAACCCGCCCGGTGCAGACGCTGCGCGTTGCCAGCCGGGCCCGCGTTTGCCGGCTCTTGTTGCATTTGTCGCGGCGAGATGGGCGAACGGATCGCTATTCTCGCTCCAGTTGGCGCGCCACAGGCTTTCGCCGCCGCTCATGCTGCTTTCATGCTCGATATGGTCGTCGGGCAATTCGCTGATGAAGCGTGACGGGATCGAGCTGTTCCACTGGCCGTAGATGCGCCGGTTGGCAGCATGAAAGATGGTGCATTTTTTCTTGGCCCGGGTGATCGCGACATAGGCGAGGCGGCGTTCTTCCTCGAGGCTGGCATTGCCGCCCTCGTCGAGGCTGCGCTGTGACGGGAACACGCCTTCCTCCCAGCCGACGCAGAAAACATGATCATATTCCAGACCCTTGGCGCCGTGCATGGTCATGATCGTGACCTTGGCCTCGTCGTCGCGGGCGTCATTGTCCATGACCAGCGAAACATGCTCGAGAAATTCGCCGAGCGTTTCATATTCTTCCATCGCGCGGGCGAGTTCCGTCAGATTTTCCAGACGGCCAGCGGCTTCGGTCGAGCGGTCGGCCTGCAGCATCGTCGTATAGCCGCATTCGTCGAGAACGACCCGGGCGAGTTCGGCATGATCGGTGTCGGCGGCCATGTCGCGCCAGCGGATGAAATTGCGCATCAGTTCGAGCAAGGTGTTGCGCGCGCGCGGCGGCAGTTCGTCGGTGTCGCAGATGCTGAGCGCAGCGGCGGCGAGGGGGATGCCCTGCGCGCGGGCAAGCCGGTGGACTTTTTCTATCGTCTTGTCGCCAAGACCGCGTTTCGGCGTGTTGACGATCCGTTCGAAAGCGAGATCATCCGAGGGCTGGGTGATCACGCGGAGATAGGCGAGGGCGTCGCGGATTTCGGCGCGTTCATAGAAGCGGAAGCCGCCAATGATCTTGTACGGCATGCCGATAGAGATGAACCGGTCCTCGAACTCGCGGGTCTGGAACTGGGCGCGGACAAGAATTGCGACATCGTTGAGCGAGACTTGCTTGAGCTGCTGCAGCGATTCGATTTCATCGCCGATGCGCCGGGCTTCTTCCGGGCCATCCCAGACGCCGATGACCTGTACCTTGTCGCCTTCGGTTTCTTCGGTCCACAGGGTCTTGCCGAGGCGGCCGCTATTATGGTTGATCAGGCCGGAGGCAGCGGCGAGAATATGCGGGGTGGAGCGGTAATTCTGCTCCAGCTTGACCACTGTCGCCTCGGGAAAATCCTTCTCGAAGCGCAGGATATTGGCGACTTCCGCGCCGCGCCATGAATAGATTGACTGGTCATCATCGCCGACGCAGCAGATATTCTGGTGGCTCTGGGCGAGCAGCCGCAGCCACAGATATTGCGAGCTGTTGGTGTCCTGATATTCGTCGACCAATATATATTTGAAGCGCTCCTGATAGCGTTTCAAAATCTCGCGGTTGGTCTTCAGCAGGTTCAGGATATGGAGCAGCAGGTCACCAAAGTCGCATGCGTTTAGCGCCTTCAGCCGGGCCTGATAGGCTGCGTAAAATTCCTGTCCGCGGCCATTGGCATAGCGTTCATTCTCGTTGGCATCGAGATCCTGCGGGTTGAGACCCCGGTTCTTCCACTGGTCGATCAGGCCGGCCAGCATCCTCGGCGGCCAGCGTTTCTCGTCGATTTCAGCGGCCTGGATCATTTGCTTGAGCAGCCTTAGCTGGTCATCGGTGTCGAGTATGGTGAAATTGCTCTGCAGGCCGACCAGTTCGGCATGCTGGCGCAGCATTTTCGCGCCGATACTGTGGAAGGTGCCGAGCCACGGCATGCCTTCAAAACTCTCGCCGACGATCGACGCAATCCGCTCCTTCATCTCGCGGGCGGCCTTGTTGGTGAAGGTGACGGCGAGAATCTCGCTCGGCCAGGCCTTGCGCGAGAAAACGATATGCGCCAGCCGCCGGGTCAGGGCAGCGGTCTTGCCCGTGCCAGCGCCAGCCAGCACCAGCACCGGGCCTTCGGTGGTCAGCACGGCCTCTCGCTGCGGCACATTCAGGCCGCGGACATAGGGAGGATCATTCTCGTTCGGTATATTGACTATATCGGTCACAGGTGAACAGTTAGGGAACATCGCGCAGCGGAGCAAGGCCCCAATCATGCTTTTATGTTTATGCGTCCGATACGCCTGAGGGAACCATTTTCCCACCCGGCTGTTTTGTAGGCAGGAACAATTTAGCTGGAGATCAACATGCGTAAGATCACAATTTTGAGCGCTATAACGGCCGCAACCATGGCTTTTTCAGGCGCTGCCAATGCCACCCAGAGCGAAATGCCGGATGGTGCCAAAACGGAGGCAAAGGCCGAGGTGCTGCAAAAAGCTGCGAATGGCCGTGCCCAGACAATCATGTTGAATGACAAGGAATATCAAGTGTGCGGAGGCGATGTGACCGACGGCTGCATCAACCCACGCGAAGCGGGATTGAATTTCGGCAACCGGGCGCTCGACTATTGGCCCGGGAAACCTGCTAGCGAAATGTAATCGTTTTGGCGATTTGGCTTGAAAAGGCGAGGCAGCGCAACCGGTTGTCTCGCCTTTTCCATAGTATACCCTAAAGGACAGGTTGTAAGTTATGTTGCGATGCACCATTTGTTAATCCATGGACGTCAAAGCACAGGCCAAGGAGTTTCAAATGAGCAAAAGACTGACCACAAGTGCGATCATCGCCACGCTGTTGATGGCTGCTACCACATTCTATAGCAGCACCCAGCTGGATCATCAGCAAACCGCGTCACTGACCGCGTCGATGGAAGGCTAGATCCCTTCCGGGCGCAGGATATGGATCCGCGCCTTGCCGCTATCGCGGACACAATCCAGATTATATCCCTTGACGACAACATCCTCGTTTCTGCCGGTTTCAATAGCGATCCAGCTTGAAGGCGCGAACCAGCCGTGGCGTCCCAGCTTGTCCAGCGCCACCGCACCAGCACCCGAATCATAAGGCGGGTCCATCAGGATCAGATCATAAGGCTTGCGCGCTGCGCCCAGGTGGAGAACTGATCCGATCCGGACATCGGCATCTGCTCCCAAAGTTTCGATATTTTTTTCCAGCGCCCTGAGCGCGTCCTTGTCCTGTTCGACGAAAGTGCAATGTCCGGCGCCGCGTGACAGCGCTTCCAGGCCCAACGCACCCGAACCGGAAAACAGGTCGAGTATCTGCAGATCCTCGAAATCGCCGAGTCGGCTGGTCAGCATCGAAAACAGCCGTTCGCGCGTGCGGTCGGCTGTCGGCCGTGTGGTCTCGCCCTTGGGTGCGACGATTTTTCTGCCGCGCCATTTTCCTGCGATTATGCGCATATCTTTTCCGAGAGGCAAAGCACCGTTCGTGCTGAGCTTGTCGAAGCACGCTTCTCGGAGGAGAGATGTCCTTCGACAGGCTCAGGACGAACGGATGTTATAACGCACGCGCGGTCGGTCATTTTAGCGATTTTCTGAACTGCACCAGATCATGCTGGCGCACGACCTCGATCTCGCCTTTTTGCAGGTCGCCGAGCACGAAGGGGCCGTAGCGGGTGCGGATCAGTCGGGACACTTCGAGACCGAAATGTTCCAGCACCTTGCGGACTTCGCGATTCTTGCCTTCGGTCAGGGTCAGTTCGATCCACTGGTTGCGCCCGGTGCGCCGCTCGAGATTGGCAGTGATCGGGCCATAATGCATGCCGTCGATGGTAATCCCGCGATAGAGCTCCTCGAGCTGGTTCTGGCTGATGTCGCCGAATGTCCGAGCGCGATAGGTGCGTTCGATGCCGTTTTTCGGCAGTTCCATTTCGCGCTTGAACTCGCCATCGGTGGTCATCAGCAACAGGCCCTCGGTATTCATGTCGAGGCGGCCAATCGGCATGACCCGCTCCATTTCCTGAGGCAAGACGTCGTAAATCGTCTTCCTGCCGGAAAAGTCACGTTCTGCGGTGAGATAGCCATTGGGCTTGTGAAAGCGATAGAGCTTGGCCGGCGAGGGTTCTGCGACCGGATTGCCGTCCACGGTAATTCCGGTCAGATTCTTTAGCAGAAGCGAGGGATGTTCGACCGGGTTGCCGTTCAGTTCAATCCGTCCGGCTTCGATCATCCGTTCGATTTCGCGGCGCGATGCAACGCCGGCACGGGCGAGCAGTTTGGCAATGCGCTGGCCTTCGCGAACTTCGCCGGTTGGTGCTTTCGCCACTGCCGGAGCCTTTGCCCCGGGGGTCGGTTTCGCGCGATATATCTTGGCTGGTTTATCTTCGGTCATGGCCGGGATCCATGGCCGAAAAATGCGCTGTCTGCAATCTGTAACCTCTGGTTTCATTGCCGCGAACAGCTATTGTCACCCTCAAGGAGCGGGAAATGAGAAAGATTGTCATAAGCGCATTGATTGGCGGAGCGGCTTTTGCCGGAATCGCCGGTGCGCAACTGGCGCCGACCTCTGCCGCCAGCTCGGTTCAGGTGACGACACCCGCAGGTCGCTCCGATGATGCCGGTGGTTCCAATCCGGTTGTCATCGAGCTTTTCACCAGTCAGGGATGTTCGTCCTGTCCCCCCGCAGATTTGCTGGCTCGAAGGCTGGCAAAAGACGACTCCCTGCTGGTGATCACGCGGCCGGTGACCTACTGGGACCGGCTCGGCTGGAAGGATACACTGGCGCGCGAGGACAATACGCGGTTGCAGCGCGCCTATGCCGACAAGGGTCATGAAGGAGCAGGGGTCTACACCCCGCAAATCGTGGTCAACGGCGGTGGTGGCGCGGTGGGTTCGCGGGAGAATGATATCCGCTCGCTGGTCCGGCGGGCTGACCGGGCAGGTCCCCTGATCACAACTGCCACCGATGCCGGCGGGCAGATTTCAATCACCATCAGCGGAAAATCCGACTATATGGCCGGGGTGTCGCTGATCGCGCTCAGTTCCTCGGAAACCGTGCGGATCGGATGCGGGGAAAACGGCGGGCGGACCCTGCATTATGTCAATGTGGTCAAGGCCGAACGCAATCTCGGCAGCTGGCGCGGCAGGCCGATGCGGCTGGCTATATCTCCTGAAGACCTGAACATCAGCGGCGCGGACAGATATGCGATTGTTGTTCAGCGTCCGGGAGCAGGGGCGATTGTGGCGGCCAAGCTGCTGGATATCTGAGGGGCGAAGCGATTTCATTTTGGACTTCCTGCCATAACCGTTTAGTGGCGATAGCGAACGGGTAAGGAGTATCGGGTGACCGCATCGGAAACGAAGGAAAAACCGGGTTGGCGCAAAGTAATCGCGTCGCTGGGCAATCGCAAAACGCTGTTCATGACAATCTTCGGATTTGCGGCGGGCTTACCCTATGCTTTGCTCCTCGGAACTCTCTATGCTTGGCTTTCTGATGCAGAAGTCGATCTCGAAACCATGGGCGTGTTTTCGCTCATTGGATTAGCTTACGCGTTCAAATTTCTTTGGTCGCCAGCGCTTGATCGCATTGATGTCCCATTGCTGAAGAAATTGGGGAAGCGCAAACAGTGGATCGTCACCGCGCAAATATTGCTCGGTTTCATTCTGGTTGTTCTGGCCTCGCTCAATCCGGTTTCTTCGCTTGGGTTATTCTCCCTGTTGGCGGGAATAGGTGCGTTCGCCTCCGCTACACAAGATGTTGTCATCGATGCCTGGCGGGTCGATGTGGCCGATGAAGTCGCGACGATTGATATTCTGTCTACCGTTTATCAAATGGGGTACAGGATCGCTGCGCTTGTCGGCGGCGCGTTGGCACTTTTTCTGGCCGAAAGAACCGACTGGCCAACCGTTTACTTGACGATGGGGGCGATAATGCTCTTGATCGGTTTTGCTGGCCTGTTTGCACCCGATGCAGAGACAACCGTGCAGACCGCCAAAGAAATGGCCGATGAGCATGGCTTACGGAAAACCGGCCAGCTTGATCCGCGTGTTCGTGGATGGGCGCTGCTAGCCGTGGCAATCCTGTGGGGCTGGGCCTTGCTAACGGTGGGAACATTCATGGTTCGGTCATTGGGAAGCGATGCAGAAACGCGTCCTGATTCAGTCGCATTCATCTCCACGATGGGGCCCCTGATTGTCGTGGCAACGGTAGTAATTCCCGTCCTGATTTCAGCCTTGCTGGTGCGCTTCGAACGCAAGGGGCAATATCTGTTGACCAAGGATGTGCCTGCTGAATCTACCGCAGGCCGGTTTCTTGATCATGGCTACCGCGCGCTGGTTCTTCCGCTCACTGAATTCGTCGGACGGTTGGGGTGGGCGCTGATCGTCATATTGGGGCTGGTTCTAACCTATCGCATTACGGATTCCATCTGGGGAAGCTTTGCCTACCCGTTTTATCTGGGAGAGCTTCAATATACCAAAGACGAAGTCGCCGTCGCTTCGAAGTTTTTCGGGATCGGCGCGTTGATGATAGGACTTGCGGCTGGCGGTTATATGCTCACAACTTTGGGACGCATGTTAACTCTTACTCTGGGTGCTGTTCTCGCTGCTGCCACCAATTTGCTCTATGCGGATTTGGCGAGAGGCGGAGCTGTGGTCCAATCCGTTAGCGATATAACGGGGTTCACCTGGCTGATCGCAAATCTGGGAGGGGATGCAGGACTTGCTAAGCTAATGATGGCTATCGCTGGCGAGAATATTGCTGTTGGTATCGCCGGAGCCGCCTTTGTCGCCTATTTGTCTTCGATTGTCGCCAAAGGCTATAGCGCGGTCCAATATGCGCTTCTTTCATCACTTACCATGCTGGTCGGGACATTAGGCCGCGGTGCATTGGGTCAGATGATCGAGGAACAGGGCTATTTTCACGTATTCATTTTGACCACGCTCATGGGCGGAATTGCGGTCATAATCTGCATCATCGAATGGATTCGTATTTCGCGTCTGGGTGCCAAGTCCGGAATAGACCAAACGGCTCTGAAGGGCGTTTAGTCCGGGACCTGCTCGTTCGCTTTCAGCACCTCGCCGGCCAGATAGAGCGATCCCGCAATCAATACGGTTTTGCCCGGTTCAGCATCCAGAGATTGGAGCGCCGACATGATATCGCTCGCTTCCTGAATCGGTGCACCGGCATCCGGATAATCACCGAGAGCATGCGATTCATGGCCCGGCACCGGGATCACGGTCACGCTGGCCAGTTTCTCGTGCAGCGGGGTGATGATCGCCGCCGGATCCTTGTTCGACAGCATCCCGATCACCAGATCAATCGAGCCCGCTTCATAGTCGGCGAAATATTTGGCGAGCGCCAGTCCGGCGCTGACATTATGGCCGCCGTCGACCCAGACCTCGGCGTCAGATGGCAGCAAATGGGTGACCGGTCCGGCGATCAGGAAATGCATCCGTCCCGGCCATTGCGCCCAGCCCATGGCGGCCTTTAGCGCGGCATCAGAAATCTTGATCCTGTCCTGATGGCGCAGCATCGCGATGGCGAGCGCGGCATTGTCCGCCTGATGCGCGCCGACCAGCGCGGGCAGGGGCAGGTTGAGCTTTCCTGCATGATCCTTGTAGTGAAGCTGGCCTTCGTAAATCGCTGCATCCCATTCCTCGCCGCGGGGAAAATGCTGCGCACCGATGTCTGCAGCATGATCGGCGATGGCGTGCAGCATTTCGTCAGCATATTTTTGCGTCAGCAGGGGCGCGTTCTTTTTCGCAATACCGGCCTTTTCCCAGGCAATGCGGGTCATGGGATCGTCCGGTGTGCCTTCTTCCGGGCTTAGCAGAAAGCCTTCATGATCGATGCCGAGCGCTGCTATGCCGGTAGCGACCGGGTCGGTGATGACATTGGTGGCGTCGAGCCTGCCGCCGAGACCGACTTCCAGGATGCAGGCATCGGCCGGTGTCTCGGAGAAGGCGAGAAAGGCGGCGGCGGTGGTAGCCTCGAAGAAACTGGGATTGATATCTTCGCTGATGTCGAGAACCCGGGCAAGCAATTCGGCGAGATATTCATCCTCGATCAGCTTGCCAGCCAGCCTTATCCGCTCGTTGAACCGGACCAGATGCGGGCTGGTATAGACATGGGCCTTGAGTCCTTCCGCTTCGATCGCGGCGCGCAGGAAGGCGCAGGTCGAGCCCTTGCCATTGGTGCCAGCGACGTGGAATATAGGGGGTAGCTTATCCTGTGGATTGCCGAGACGGTTGAGGATCTCGAGGATTCGTTCCAGCCCCAGCACATCGCGCCCGGGAGAGAGCATTTCCAGCCGGTCGAGCTGTTTCTGGACGGCCGGATGATCCGACTTCGCGCCGTCTGCCATTACTCCCCTCCCGCTCGCGGGAGGGGCCAGGGGTGGGCTTGAATATGTGAAATCGCAGTTTTGGTCATGGAGGATAATCCCACCCCTAATCCCTCCCGCAAGCGGGAGGGGGATTTAGGCCGCGTCTTTCCATGCCATCAGATAGCCCATGACATGGGCCAGCTTCTCGCGCAGTTCCTTGCGGTGCACGACCATGTCGATCATGCCGTGCTCGAGCAGATATTCCGCCGTCTGGAACCCTTCGGGCAGTTTCTCGCGTATGGTATTCTCGATCACCCGCTGGCCGGCAAAGCCGATCATGGCGCCGGGTTCGGAAATATGGACGTCGCCGAGCATCGCATAGCTGGCGGTGACGCCGCCGGTGGTAGGATCGGTCAACACGACGATGAACGGGATACCCGCTTCGCGCAGCATCGAGATCGCTACCGTGGTCTTGGGCATTTGCATGAGCGACAATATGCCTTCCTGCATCCGCGCGCCGCCGGCGGCGGTGAAGATGATATAGGGGCATTGGTCCTTCAGCGCCCGCTTGGCACCATCGACAAAGGCCTGACCCACGGCCAGCCCCATCGAACCGCCCATGAAGGCAAAATCCTGTACGCCGACGACGCAGGGAATGCTTTCGATCGTGCCTTTGACGTTGATCAGCGCATCCTGTTCGCCGGTCTTGGTCCGCGCATCTTTCAGCCTGTCGGCATATTTTTTCTGATCTTTGAACTTCAGCGGGTCTTCCAGCACCGGCGCCCAGGGGATCAGCTTCCAGCTGCCTTCGTCCATGATCTGGGCGAAGCGGGTCATCGGACCGATGCGGCCGTGATGCTCGCATTTCGGGCAGATATGCATATTGTCCTCATATTCCTTGAGGAAGACCATTGCTTCGCATTTCTTGCACTTGTGCCAGAGATTGTCGGGCGTTTCGCGCTTGGTGATCGACGCGATCTTGTTGCGGACATTGCTTAGCCAGCTCATATTATCATTCCTCTAGTCCGTTCGCATCGAGCGAAGTCGAGATGCCGTGTTTCGCGGCCTGTGTCTCGACTTCGCTCGACACGAACGGTGTGCGATATCAATTCTTTCCGGCGGCCCTGATAGCATCGGAAAGCGACTTAACATAGTCCCTGACATGCGGCGCTGCGTCTTTGCCATGTTCGGCGACTATCTCCACAATTGCCGAGCCGACGACGACGCCATCCGCTACGCGGGCGATCTCGGCGGTCTGTTCGGGGGTGCGCACGCCAAAGCCAACCGCGACCGGCAGGTCGGTGCCCGCTTTCAGCCGCGTGACCGCTTCTTCGATGCTGGCCTGCGCCGCTTGTTGCTGGCCGGTGATGCCTGCGACGGAGACATAATAGAGAAAGCCCGACGCGTTATTCAATATGGTGGGCAGGCGCTCGGCATCGGTGGTTGGGGTCGCGAGGCGGATCACCGCAACATCCTTGGCGCGCAGCGCGTCGCCGAGGCTTTCGTCTTCCTCAACCGGAATATCGACGCAGATCACCGCATCAACGCCGGCGTCGACGCAGGCATTGGCGAACCACTCGGAGCCCCGGATCGTCATCGGATTGGCATAGCCCATCAGCACCAGCGGCGTGTCGGGGTGACGCTGACGAAATTCCTTCGCCATGTTGAAGATGTCAGCGGTCTTGGTGCCCGCGGCAAGGCTACGGATATCCGCTTCCTGGATCGAGGGGCCGTCGGCCATCGGATCGGTGAACGGCATGCCGAGTTCGATCACATCGGCCCCGCCTTCGACGAGCGCGTCTAGAATGGCGCCGGTATCGGTAGGGGTCGGATCGCCAGCTGTAACGAAGGTGACGAGCGCGGCGCGGTCGGCGGGGAAGGATTGAGAGAGACGAGTCATATCTCGGTTCCCAGCGCTTCGGCGACGGTGAAAATATCCTTGTCGCCGCGACCGCACAAGTTCGCGAGGATGATCTTGTCCCGGTCCATTTTCACCGCTTCGCGCACCACCGCTGCAATCGCATGGCTCGGTTCGAGCGCCGGAATGATGCCTTCGGTGCGGCAAAGCAGCTGGAAGGCGTCAAGTGCTTCTTTGTCGGTGGCGCTGTCATAGTCGACGCGGCCGGATTCCTTGAGCCAGCTATGTTCGGGTCCGATGCCGGGATAGTCGAGGCCGGCGCTGATCGAATGGGCTTCGGTGATCTGGCCATCCTCGTCCTGCAGCAAATAGGTCTTGTTGCCGTGCAAGATACCGGGGCCGCCGCCTGCGAGACTCGCCGCATGTTCTTTGTCGAGACCATGGCCCGCCGCCTCGATGCCGAGCATTTTGACGTCCGGGTCATCCAAGAACGGATGGAACAGGCCGATGGCATTGGAGCCGCCGCCAATGGCTGCGACCAGCATGTCCGGCAAGCGCCCGACGCGGTCGAGCATCTGGGCGCGGGCTTCCTTGCCGATGACGCTTTGAAAATCGCGGACCAGCTCGGGATAGGGATGGGGACCGGCGGCGGTGCCGATGATGTAGAATGTGTCGTGGACATTGGCTACCCAGTCGCGCAAAGCCTCGTTCATCGCATCCTTCAGCGTCGCCGCGCCGCTGGTCACCGGGACGACTTCCGCGCCGAGCAATTTCATCCGGAACAGATTGGGCTTCTGCCGCGCGACATCGGTGGCGCCCATGAAGATGGTGCAGGGTAGGCCAAAGCGGGCGCAGACAGTTGCCGTCGCCACGCCATGCTGACCGGCGCCGGTTTCCGCGATAATCCGTGTCTTGCCCATGCGCATGGCGAGCAGGATCTGGCCGACGCAATTGTTGATCTTGTGCGCGCCGGTATGGTTGAGCTCGTCGCGCTTGAACCAGATTTGCGCGCCTTTGCCTTCCGGCGCATCTTTGCGGACTTCCTCGGTCAGGCTCTCGGCATAATAGAGCGGCGAGGGGCGACCGACATAATTTTGCAGCAGATCGTTGAACTGCTCCCCGAACGCCGGATCGGCCTGCGCCGCGCGATAATGTTTTTCCAGATCGAGGATCAGCGGCATCAAGGTTTCGGCGACATAGCGCCCGCCAAATTCGCCGAAATGGCCGCGATCATCCGGCATGTTGCGGTAGCTGTTGGGTGTGTCGTTCATGAGTTCGATATTTCCGTTCGTGCTGAGCTTGTCGAAGCAGGAACCCTTGCGGCAATCACCCTTCGACAGGCTCAGGGCGAACGGGTCTTACTTGGACGCGTCATAGTCCCGCACCGCTTGGCAAAAGGCGGCGATTCTGTCCACCTGTTTGACGCCGGGCGCGGATTCGACGCCGGAGGACACATCGACCAGCGGGGCTTGCGTAGCCTTGAGCGCATCGGTGACATTGTCCGGATCAAGGCCGCCGGCGAGGCCCCAGTCGAGCTGATGGTCATGATCCGCCAGCAGGGACCAGTCAAAGGAGGTGCCGGTTCCGCCGGGTAGAGCTTTTGCCGGGGCGTCAAACAGCAACCGGTCGGCAGCGCCGACATAGCGGCTGGATTTCGCCAGCGTCGGCTTGTCCTTCACGCCCAGCGCTTTCCAGATTTCAAGGCCGCTATTGTCCGCCACCAGCTTCAGCCAATCCGGGGTCTCGCTGCCGTGGAACTGGATGACGTCGGGTTTGACCGCGCTAATGGCTTTGCCGGTAAGCTTTGGGTCCGCATTGACCAGCAGCAGCACTGTCCTGATCCTGTTGGCAACATATTGACGAAGCTCAGCCGCGCGTTCCAGCGATACATGGCGCGGGCTTTTCTCGAAATGCACGAGGCCGATATGGGTCGCACCGGCTTCGACCGCTGCATCGACGGCGGCTTCGGTGGAGAGGCCGCAGATTTTGATTTTGGTTGTCATATCACACTCTTAAAGGCAGTACAGTGTCGCGGTACGGGACTTTTTATCCATCATCAACCTGACCTCATCGCGAAAACTTGCGATGCTACTCAGCGGCACTAGAAACCGGGTGCTGCCAAATTTTTTAGGATCATCTCGGTCGCGGAGCTCAACAGATAAATCAATATGACCTTGCTCGTTTATCTGGTCGAACAGAATTTTGATAATCGTTTGATGCTCACCGGTTTCTAAAGTCTGTCCCCAACATTCCTCGACTTTAGAAAAATGCTTACTGGGCTGCTCTAAGGCTTGACCAAACTCTACAATGTCTTGCCACTGAACCCAAAAATCAGATTCTAAGCGAGTGAAGCCGTTCACGACTCTCACATACAGCAGACCAAAATCATCGTCAGATGACCATTCATACTCAAGGGTCAGAGATTTTGCTTTTTCTTCCATTCGACAGTCGAGCTAAAGCGTCGCCTCAATCGCCCGCGCTGCCGCGTTGGGATCTTCCGCGCCGGTAATCGGCCGGCCAATCACCAGCACGCTCGCGCCATTGTCGCGCGCCTGCCTTGGTGTCACCGCGCGCTTCTGGTCGCCCATCGTGCCGCCCTTGGTGCGCAGGCCGGGGACGACGAAAAAGCCGTCTTTCCAGATTTTATGCGCTGCGGCCACTTCATTGCCCGAGCAGACGATGCCGTCCAGTCCGGACTCGCGGGCCAGTGCGGCCAGCCGCTCGACCTGGTCATGCGGAGAGCCGCTATAGCCGATCTTGCCCATGTCGCGTTCGTCCAGCGATGTCAGCAGGGTTACGCCGACGACCTTGGTATGTTCGTTTGCCGCCGCCTTGGCGTCTTCCATCATCGCGCGGCCACCAGAGGCGTGGATTGTTACGATCGCGGGTTCCAGAACATTGATCGCCTGCATTGCCTTGGCAACAGTATTGGGAATGTCGTGCAGCTTGAGATCAAGAAAGATCGGCAGATCCAGCTTCTGGATTTCGTGCACGCCATGATGGCCGTGGGCGCAGAAAAATTCGAGGCCGAGTTTCAGGCCGCCGACATGCCCCTTGACCGATTGCGCAATCGTGATGGCCCGGTCGAGGTCGGGCGTGTCGATTGCGACAAAAATCGGATTGGTCATATGCTTGATGCTTTCTCGCTACCGACCGGAGATACGGCCGGTGCGGGTTCTACCGTCGCTGTCGGAGTTGGTGCACGGCTTGGCGCGGGGGTTGGCACCGTCGCCGGCCTTGCGGCATTTTCCAATGTCTTGATCCGGCGCAACATCCGCCATTTGGAGCCCCTAAGGAGCAGCCATGTCGGCACAAAGCCAATCAGGAAAGCGCCGACGACGAAGGTTGAAACCCTCGCTTCGACCACAGCCGCTCCGAGATCCAGCGAAGCCCGTGCCTCATTGGTCCACCAGAAGATGAAGGTTGCAACCAGCAGAAGAACCCAGAACAGGATTTTAATAAATTGCATGCTTCACCTTTTTTCCGTGTGGCAGCTATCCTAGCCTTAAAAATGGCGGGTGGCCAGATGCTAAGACATGATAGGCAAAACCCGCCTATTCGCCGAAGACCCGCGCGAATATTGTGTCGACATGCTTGAAATGATAATCGAGATTGAAGCGTTCCTCGAGCTCTTCGTCCGACAGTTTCGCCGAAACATCGGGATCGGCCTTGAGCAGGTCGAGCAGCGCGATCTCGCCGTCCGATTCCCAGACCTTCATCGCGTTGCGCTGGACGATGCGGTAGCTGTCCTCGCGGCTGATGCCGGCCTGGGTGAGGGCGAGCAGGACGCGCTGCGAATGGACCAGACCGCCCATACGGTCGAGATTTTTCTGCATCCGTTCGGGATAGATCAGCAGCTTGTCGATGACACCGGTCAGGCGAACCAGCGAGAAGTCGAGCGTGATCGTCGCATCCGGTCCGATCATCCGTTCGACCGAACTGTGCGAGATATCGCGCTCGTGCCACAGCGCGACATTTTCCATCGCCGGCAGGGCGTAGCTGCGGACCATCCGGGCGAGGCCGGTCAGGTTTTCGGTCAGGATCGGGTTGCGCTTGTGCGGCATCGCGCTGCTGCCCTTCTGGCCCGGCGAGAAATATTCCTCGGCCTCGAGCACTTCGGTGCGCTGCAGGTGGCGTACTTCGACGGCGAGTCGTTCAACCGACGAGGCAATCACGCCGAGCGTGGCGAAAAATTGGGCATGGCGGTCGCGCGGGATCACCTGGGTGGAGATTGGTTCGACGGTGAGGCCGAGTTTCTCGGCGACATGCTCCTCGACTTTGGGGTCGATATTGGCGAAGGTTCCAACCGCGCCGGAAATCGCACAGGTGGCGATTTCCTTGCGCGCGGCGACCAGCCGTTCACGATTGCGCTCGAATTCGGCATAGGCCTGCGCCAGTTTCAGACCGAAAGTGACCGGTTCGCCGTGAATGCCGTGGCTGCGGCCGATGGTCGGGGTGAACTTATGCTCATAGGCCCGCTTCTTGATCGCTGCGAGCAGGGCATCGATATCGGCCAGCAAAATGTCGGACGCGCGCGCCAGCTGCACGGCGAGACAGGTGTCGAGGACATCGCTCGAGGTCATGCCCTGATGCATGAAGCGCGATTCTTCACCTACATTTTCGGCAACATTGGTCAGGAAGGCGATTACGTCATGCTTCACTTCGCGCTCGATCTCGTCGATCCGCGCCACGTCGAACTTGCCCTTGGCCCAGATCGCTTTTGCCGCTTCCTTCGGTACCACGCCCAGTTCAGCGAGAGCATCGGTGGCGTGCGCTTCAATCTCGAACCAGATCTGGAATTTCGATTCAGGCTCCCAGATGGCAACCATTTCGGGACGGGAATAGCGTGGAATCATGATTGGTCCTTGGACAAAGAGGATGATTACGGCAATGAAGTGCCTTGATTTGCCGTCCCGCTAGCACCTACGAATTGAGTCGGCAATGCAGCGGCAGAAACAGGGAGAATAAAATGCGTCTGGCTATACTCACCGGCGGTGGCGATGTCCCGGGCCTCAATCCCTGCATCCAGTCGATTGCGACATCGGCGTGGCAGCGCGGCTGGGATGTGGTCGGATTGCGCCGGGGATGGGAAGGAGTGCTCGAGATTAATCCGACCAATCCTTGGGCCAGCGAAAACAGCGTGATGATGCTCGACAAGGACCGGGTGCGCGGCATCGACCGGCAGGGCGGCACGATATTACACAGCTCCCGCTGCGATCCGCGCACGACCAAACAGGGCGACCAGACCCAGAAGGTGCTGGACGTGCTTGACGCCCTAAAGGTCGATGTGCTGATCACCATGGGCGGCGATGGCACGCTACGTTTCTCGGCCTATCTGTCGAGCCTCGGCCGCAACGTCATTTCGATTCCCAAGACGATGGACAATGATGTCTATGGTACCGATTATTGTATCGGTTTCTCGACTGCTGTTACCCGCTCGGTGCAGGCGATCAACTCGTTGCGGACCACGGCGGCAAGCCACGAACGGATTGCGGTGATCGAATTGTTCGGCCGGCGATCTGGCGAAACGGCGCTGCTATCCGGATTTCTCTCGCAGGCCGACCGGACGGTGATTGCCGAAGTTCCTGCGGACATTGATGTCCTGCTGCCGCTGTTGCTCAATGACAAGCAAGCCAATCCTGAATCCTACGCGATATGTCTGGTGTCCGAGGGGGCCAGATTATCGGGTGGAACGGATTATGTCGACGAAATCAACAAGTCGAATACAAGCCGAGAAGGTTTGAATATCGGCACGCAGCTGGCGCGGGAGATCGAAGCGCGCAGCGATCAGCGGACGATCGTGCAGGAACTGGCCTATCTGATGCGCGCCGGCGAACCAGATGCGATGGACCGGATGGTCGGCTTTGCCTTTGGCGCGCTGGCGGTGCAGCTGATCGAGCAGGACCGGATGGCCAATATGGTCTGCCTCACCGACGGCAATTACGGCGTCGTGCCGATCGGTACGCTGCTGGAAGACACCAAGGGCGTCAATGTGTCTGGTCTCTATGACGCCACCCAATATCGCCCCAACCTGATTCAGGTCGAAGGCATGCCGATGTTCCTCTACTGACCGGCAACTGTTTCGCTAGATCAAACCCTTTGATCGCAGGGACGTGTGACCGTTGATGCCAATGATGACATGATCATGGACAGCGATGCCAAGCGTTCTGCCAGCGTCACAAATGTCCTTTGTAATCGCGATATCCTGTCGGCTGGGAGTGCTGTCACCGCTCGGATGATTGTGGACGAGGATGATTGCGGCTGATCCCAGGGCCAGCGCGCGTTTGATGACTTCGCGGGTATAGATTGCCGCCTGATCAATCGACCCCTCGCTAACCAGTTCATCCCGGATCAGCCGGTTCTTGCTGTTCAGATGCAGCACCCGGACCCGTTCATGGGACAAATGCGCCATATCGGCCCGCAAATAATCGAGCAGAGCCTGCCAGCTGGACAAGATCGGTTGGGTCCGCACCGGCTCCGAAATCAGGCGCAATGCGGCGATTTGCACAATCTTCAGCGCAGCCACGCTGGTCTCGCCCATGCCGGGGACATTCTTCAGCGCATCGGTGTCGGTAACCAGAAGGCCTGAAAAACTTCCGAATTCCTCGATCAGTTGTTTGGCGAGAGGTTTTGTGTCGCGTCTCGGGATCGCCAGTGCGAGCAGATATTCGACCAGTTCATGGTCGTGCAGGGCATGGCCCTGACCAGTCAATATGCGGTGACGAAGCCGAGCGCGATGACCGCTGATGTGTTTGCGGTCGTCCGCCTGAATTTCAAATCCCGTGGTCATTGACAGCTTATAGCCGGAACAAACCAAGAACTGTGTTGATAAGCGAAAAACAGACCGAAAATGTCCAATGCTCGAACAGACAGCAAAAACTGGTCGGTTCAGACACTTGCACATTGCAACTTAATGCAGACTTCTGCATTTCACCTGCAATGGAAGAAGAAATCGCCAATGACCCCGTCGGTCGCCGCTCCCGGTTTCGACTGTTCGGCGGGATATTGCTTGTTCTGATTCTGCTCGGCCTGATTGCCCTGTGGGTGAGTCGGACGACACTGGCCGACAATTTGGTCAAATCGCAGCTCGAACAGATGGATGTTGCGGCCACTTATGAGATCGAGGAAATCGGGCTCCGCAAACAGGTCATTCGCAATCTGGTCATCGGTGATCCGGAGCGGCCGGATCTGACCGCTGACCTGGTCGAGGTCGGCAACTCGCTGACGCTGGGCGGAGTCGGCATCAACTGGGTCAGCGCGAGCGGCGTGAAGCTGTTCGGGCGGATGGAAAATGGCAAGCTCAGCTTCGGCGAGCTCGACAAATTTACCGATCCGGAAGATGACAGCCCGCTGGCACTGCCGGATATCTGGCTGGGTTTGGCCGACGCGAAGCTTCGGATAGACAGCGATTATGGCGTCATTGGACTGGCACTCAATGGTAAAGGCGAGTTGCACGACGGTTTCAGCGGAGAGATCGCGGCGATCAGCCGAAGCCTGAATGCGGGCGGCTGCGGTCTCCGGAAACCGACCTTCTTTGGCGAAGTGGCAATACGCGGCAAGAAACCGCATCTCGAGGGTCCTTTGCGGCTGCCTTCTGTCACGTGCGATGATCTTGATCTGAGTGCGGATGATTTTGCAGCGCAAGTCTCGGTCGATCTCGGCGTCGATCTGGCGAGTTGGTCCGGCAATGTCGGTCTGGTCGGTGGCCCGTTGCGCTATGCCGACTATAGCAGTCAGGAAATCAAGGCGAGCCTGGAACTGGCCGGTGACTTGAAACAGAGCAGCGGCGATATCGACCTGACCGCCAGCGGTTTGAAATCTCCTTTTGGCAAGGCCGCCGTTTCTCAGATCAAGGGGCCATTTGAAGTCGGTTATGGCGGCGCGCAGATGACGGCCAGCTTTACTGGTCAGCCGGAAATTCGCGGTGCCCAGGTTTCGCAAAATCTTTTGCGGCAGGCCGGGAGCCTGTCTGCTTCCGTCGCGGGGACTCCGGTAGGTCCTATCGCGGACCGGCTGGCGAAAGCCGTTCAGCAGGCCGGAAACCAGTTCGATATATCCAGCGATATAAAATTTTCCAAGACCGCCGACCGGACAACGCTCTCGCTCAATGAACTCGGCGCGCGCTCGCGCTCTGGCGCCACGCTGACACTGAGTGAGCCAATGCTATTGGCCTTTACCGACAAGAATATCAGGATGCTCGCCGACGGTCCCATTCAGCTTGCCGGCGGTGGTTTTCCCAGCGCCAAATTGCTGCTCGACGACGGCAGCCTGTCTCGCGGATTTTCCGGCCGGCTGGAAATGGCCAATTATCAGGTCGGTTCGGCACAGCTGAAGATTCCGGCACTGGCTTTTTCACCGACGAAACAGGGCGGCACCAATATCGACGGGCGGATCATCCTGACCGGACCGCTCGGGGACGGGCAGATTACCGGGCTGCAGGTGCCGGTCAGCGGAAATGTCAGCAGGAATGGCGATTTCGCGCTGTTCCGCCAGTGTATCAACCTGCAATTTGCCAGCCTGCGCACCGCTTCCTTGCGCGCCGGGCCGACCAGCGCGCGCTTGTGTCCGCAGGGCAATGCCATTGTGACCGGCAGCGGATCGGGAGTGAATATCGCGGCCAATGCGCCCTCGCTCAAGCTGAACGGCGCTGTCGGCAACATGCCGCTGGTGATTACGAGCGGCGCGCTGGGTTTTTCCCTGGCGAAAGGTCTGACGGCGCAAAATGTCGGTATCAGGCTGGGCACTGCTGACAGTATGACCAGTTTCGATATGGCGATGCTGAGCGCAGCTTTCGGAAGCACGATCAATGGACGAATAGAAGGTGCTTCCGGGAAGATCGCCAATGTCCCGCTTTTGATGGAAAAGGTCGAAGGCGACTGGCGTTATGAGAATGGCAAATTCCTGGCCGATGCCAGTCTGCTGGTCCGCGATGAGCAACCGGTGGAACGTTTTCGCCCCTTGATCAGCAACGACGTCAAACTGGCTTTCGACGGCAATGATATTGCCGCAACGGGTTGGCTGCGCGAGCCCGATACCCTGATTGAAATTGCTGCCGTGGATATTGTCCATAGTTTGAAGAGCAGCGTGGGCAGGGCGCTGATTGACGTCCAGTCGCTGATGTTCAATGAACGCCTGCAGCCGGAGCAGCTGACTCCGCTGACCCTGGGTGTGATCGCCAATGTCCAAGGGGAAATATCAGGGGTGGGGCGGATCAACTGGGATTCGTCTGAAAATGGCATCAAGAGCACCGGGACGTTCAAGACCCACGGCATGAATCTGGCGGCAGCTTTCGGTCCGGTGACCGGCCTTGCTGGCGAAATTCAATTTTCCGATCTGCTCGCGCTGGAGACCGGCCCGGGCCAGATTGTAAGTCTTTCCGAAGTCAATCCCGGTATTGCCGTGTTCAACGGGCAAATTCGCTACCGCCTGCTTCCGGACTTTAAATTGCAGGTGGAAGCGGGAGAATGGCCTTTTGCCGGTGGCAAATTATATCTTGAGCCGACCATATTGGATTTGAGCGAAGAAGCCGAGCGGCGACTGCAATTCACCGTCGAAGGCGTTGATGCCGCGCAGTTCCTGACTCAGTTTGATTTCGAGAATATGACCGCGACCGGTGTGTTTGATGGCAAGCTGCCGATGGTCTTTGATCAGGATGGCGGCCGGATTGTCGGCGGCTATCTGGTGGCGCGCGACGGCGGTGGTACGCTCGCCTATGTCGGGGAACTGACCTATGAAGATATGGGCACCATGGCGAACTTTGCCTTCAATGCGCTCAAATCGATCAAATATCGTAATCTGACCATTGGCATGGACGGTGATATCGCAGGCGAAATCATCACCCAGGTTAAATTTGACGGGTTGCAGCAGGGCGATGATGCGAGCCGCAATTTCATCACCAAACAGCTGGCTCGCATCCCGATCCAGTTCAACGTCCGCATCCAGGCACCGTTCATGCAATTGATGAGCAGCGCAAAATCCTATTATGAACCGGAAATATTGGTCGGCCAGAATCTGCCAGCGCTGTTGCGGGCGCAGGAGGCCCGGGCAAAGGCAGCAGTGAAGGTTCTCGAAGAAGATGAATAGTCCATTCAGCCGGGGGAAAGCGATGATGCTTTATCAGACAAGTCAATTGACGGATCGATCTTATGGTGCGATTCGTCGCAATATGAGGAGTTTAACCACTGCCGGTTTGATGTTGGGAATATTGACAGGGCTTGCCGCCTGCGTGCAGGTCACTGCCCCGGACAAACCGATTGTCATCAATCTCAATATCAATATCAAGCAGGAAGTGGTGTATCGCCTCGACGGTGATGCAAAAGACCTGATCAACCAAGAAGCGGATATTTTCTAATGTTTGACTATGTAAAGAAAAACAAGGCTTTGGCTGTAATCGGCGGGCTGGTTTTGACCGCAGTCGTGGCTGTACCGGTCATGGCGCAACGCGATCCCGCCTATGAAGCGGCCCGGTCGTCGGGCGCGATTGGCGAAAAGCCTGATGGCTATCTTGGCTATGTGAAGTCGCCTTCACCGGCGATCAAGGCGCTGGTCGAGGATATCAATATCAAGCGCAAGGCGGCCTATACCCGCAAGGCGCAGGAAACCAATTCGACGGTCGAGCAGTTCGCTTTCACCTCGGGCTGCAACCTGATCATGCGGACCGCGGCTGGTGAAAAATATCAGACGCCGGCCGGGACCTGGAACACGCGGGACAGTTCTGATCCGGTGCGGGATTCTCGCTGCCCCTGAGCCAGAGTATAAAATCAATGACGGGAAGGCGTGCCAGCTAGTCTGGCGCGCCTTTTTCTTTTTCATTGCCGAATGACCCGCTGACCAGATGCAGGTCGCGCTGAGGGAAGGGGATGGCGATGCCATATTTGCTCAGCGCCGTTTCAATCTCCCAGCAATAGGTCGCATGAACCTTGCCCGGCTTCTTGGTCGCTTCGTCGGTCAGCCAGACGATCAGTTCGAAATCAAGGCTGCTGTCGCCAAATCCGACCAGCCAGACATCAGGCTTGCGGTTCTTGAAGCCCTTCAGGGTGAATTCGACATTGTCGGCCGCTTCCAATATCGCCTTTTTAACCAGATCCTTGTCGGTTCCATAGGCGACGCCGACTGGCACGTGCATGCGGCGCTTGGCTTCCCGCAAGGTCCAGTTGATCACCCGTTTGTTGATGAATTCCGAATTGGGGACCAGCATGTCGATATTGTCGTTGGTGGTGATCAGGGTGCTGCGGACGTTGATTTCCCGCACTTCGCCGGTGATGCCGCTTTCCAGATCGACAAAATCTCCGACCTTGAGCGTTTTTTCGAGAATGATGATGATGCCGGCGACGAAATTGGAGAAAATCGACTGCAGGCCAAAGCCGATGCCGACACCGAGAGCGCCGGTGAACACGGCGAATGCGGTGAGGTCGATGCCGATCATGTTGAGCGCGATGAAAATGGCGATGCCGATCATCAAGATGCGGACCAGTTGACCGAACAGCCCGCGGACCGAGGGGGTCATTCGCTCGGACTTGCTCAGCCGCGTTTCAATGAGGCGGGAGAAAAAGGAGGCACCCCAAACAAGCGCAACCGCGATCACCAGAACCTTGAATATATCGAGGAGGGAAAGATCCTCGCCCAACGGTAATACAAGACTGTCGATAAATTCGATCAGCGGCGTGAACAGGCGCACCACCACCAGCAGTGCCCCGATTATTGTCAGAACGATGATCGTCCAGCGCCACAACGGATCACGGCTGGTCAGGGCGAAGGTGCGAATGATGAGCGTTGCGACGAGCGCCGCGCCGACTATCCGCATATAGTCCACCGGAATGCCGCGTCCGGCGAAGCCCGAGATGATCAGCCAGATAATCGTGGAAGCAATGAGCGGAAAGACCAGCGTAGCCGAGACGGCTTCATATTTTCCGCCGCGAAAACTCTCAGCCAGATCGGCAAAGAAGCCGCCGGTCGCGGCCCGTAATATGCGGGTAAAAATGAAGCCGAGCGCGAGCGCGACAACGATCCCGCCCAGCTGCAACCAGATTGTGCCTGACAGCAGCTCCGCCTGCATGCGCAGTAAGAAGGAGGAAAAAAACGTGCTGATGTCGCGAAAGCCTTCGCCGATATCCTGAATCGACGGGACATCGGTTATGTCCGGTATGGTATTCGCTAGGGCAAGAAAGTGCACGATCATATTTTCATATCCATTTCAGGCGCCGGAGTACGTAAACTTCGGTGACCATCAATATCGTCATGATGGCGCAGGTGATCCAGAACGCCACATTGCTGTTCACCCCGGGCATGCCGCCGACATTGATGCCGAGCAACCCGGTCAGAAAACTGAGCGGCAGGAAAATGGCGGCGACAATGGACAAGGCGTACATCGTCCGGTTCATCGATTCCGCCATTTTGTTGGCCAGTTCGTCCAGCACCACGATCGCCCGGTCGCGCGCCGCATCCAGATCTTCCAGATAGCGCAGCGTCCGGTCGGCGGTTTCCCGCAATGCCATGCGGTGACTGGG
The DNA here is from genome assembly GCF_001586275.1 of Sphingorhabdus sp. M41. Lineage (NCBI taxonomy): Bacteria > Pseudomonadati > Pseudomonadota > Alphaproteobacteria > Sphingomonadales > Sphingorhabdaceae > Sphingorhabdus > Sphingorhabdus sp. M41. The sequence continues at coordinate 1,201,328 of NZ_CP014545.1, forward strand.
CGTGAGCCAGTCCGGTGCATCATATTGCAAATTGGCCAGCGCTTCACGTTGCGGAGACAAATAACGGCGCAAAGCCACAGTATCCTGGCGCGATTCGGCGATTTTGCTACGCAATCTGGTTGGTTGTTCGGTATCAACCTGCGCTTCCAAGGCATCGAGCCGGTCTTCCAGTTCGATAATGACATCGTTGATTTTCAGGGACAGTCGCTCCGAAAGAGCAACGAACAGATCGGCAGTCGTTTCGGCCCCATGCGCGCCATCGACAATCTCTGAAAGCACATCGCGGGGTGTCATCAGCCTCTCGTAGCGCACCGTGATGATCCGCTTTGGCTCCACCCACATGCGCAGGGCAACCATGTCCTCGGGTTCGGCACCTTCGTTGAGATTGACGCCGCGCAGGATCACCAGCAGCCCGTCGTCAACCCGCAGGCTGCGGGGGCGTGACTCCTTGGCCAGCAAGGCACCGACCACGGGGGCAGGGATCCCGGATTTTTCGCGCAACCATGTTTCCGCCCGCTCAGAAACATTGTCGAGATGGAGCCAGAGCGGATTTTTTTCGGTGTCGGTCGCTTCGATTTCCGCCCAATCGCACAGTCTTCCGCCGCCTTTGCCGTCCAATATGCATCCGAACAACAGCCCGTCTTCCGGTTCGATGTCATGCACGCGGGAATTTATCACGGCTTTGCTATTCACTGGCTGCTCCTGCTTGCGATCTGGCCCTTTCATTTTGCGTCGCCCTGATTATTTTCCATCGGGCGGTCGCTGCGAACTCATTTCGCCGGCAGCGATTGCCGTAGCATGATGCTGGCGCCAGCTTTGTGCCTCGATGAATATCCGCTTCACTTGCGGAAATTCGTGTTTGATCGTCTTTTCAAAATCGGTAATCGCCTGTTCGACCTTGTCGGCGGTCAAACTGTCATCAAAATCGACACTGGCTGCCAGCAATATATCTTCCGGCCCCATATGCATGGTCAATATTTCATTGAGCCCGGTGATCCTCTTGTCATCGGACACCACAGCGCGGATCCCGGCGACCACTTCCGGGGAAGCGCCTTCGCCAATCAGCAGGCCCTTGCTTTCATAAGCCAGTAGCAACGCGACAAAGGCCAGAACAACGCCGATGCAAATCGACGCAATGCCATCGAGTATCGGCATATTGAAATATTGTGAGGCGAATATGCCGGCAAATGCGATGATCAATCCCGCCATTGCGGCGCTGTCCTCGAACAGGATCGTGAAAACCGTCGGGTCCTTTGAGTTGCGCACGGCCGCATACCAGGACTGGTCCCCTCGCGTGCGCCGGAATTCCCGAAAGGCTACCCACCAGGCCGCGCCTTCGAATAGCATCGCCAAGCCCAGAACCGCGTAAGACCATATTGGCGATTCCACCGGGTGCGGATTGTAAAGACTTTGCACGCCTTCGTAGATGGAAATTCCGGCACCAACCGCGAAGATCAATATCGCCACCACGAAGGTCCAGAAATATAATTCCATGCCATAGCCGAATGGATGTTTCTCATCAGGCGGACGTACGGCGCGTTTAAGGCCGAACAGAATCAATAGCTGGTTGCCGCTGTCGACAACCGAATGGACGCCTTCGCTGAACATGGCGGAGCTGCCGGTGACGGAAGCCGCCACAAATTTGGAAACGGCAATCAGGCTGTTGCCAGCCAATGCCGCGTAAATAACCGTCTTCGAACCTGATGCCATAAACGCGGCTCCCTTGCCTTGTGCAGGCAGCCTTCCACCACAATCTGTCTCGCGTCAAGAAAATGGCCGATGACGAAAGGTCCCTCCGGGCCATTCTCCCGATCGTTCCGCAGCGCCTTTTTTTGTCCGAATGCCGGCCTGAATGTCTCTCGAATTTGCCCGCTTAATCCATGTAATTTCTGCGTTGCAGCATTGCTGTTGACTTGGGCTCGCTGCTTTCCTAAACGGACCGCGCCTTGGCGGGTCGGCCTGCTGTTGTTTATGGCTCTTTTTGGCGCTCTTCGGGGCTTTTTAAGGGGTTGTAATGGCAGTAAGCGAATCTGATCAGGATCCCCTCGAAGAGGATGTGCGGGTTTCATCGCTGGAAGAGCGGCTGGAATCGGCGCAGAATAGAGAGCGGATCAAAGCGGGGCACCGGAGCAAGGGGCCAGACGAAAGTCAGGGGCTCGGCGCAAGGGTGCTAAGCTATTTAATTGGAGGCGTGGCTGCCGGTTTTTTGATTGGGTGGATTTTCGACACCTGGTTGGGAACGACGCCATTGTTCCTGTTGCTATTCTTCTTCCTCGGAACGGGAGTAGCGTTCAGGAAAATTTATGTGATTGCGAGCCAGCCGGTAGACGATATCGGAACGGCGATAACAGATGATGATTGACGATCAGGGGTTAAATTAGTGGCTACCGAAGGCAAAATTGATCCTATGCACCAATTCGAAGTGCAGCCCATCTTTGATGGCTTCACTTTATTTGGTCAGCAGATCAATTTCACCAACAGCGCGCTTTGGATGTTTCTTGTCCTTGGCCTGCTTTATGTATTCATGATCGGCGGTATGAAGCGCGAGCTCGTTCCCGGTCGCTGGCAGGTCATGGTTGAGGGTATTGTCGGATTTATCGACAATCTCATCCTCAACAGCATCGGTCCCAATGGCAAGAAATATACGCCCTGGATCTTCACCCTGTTCATGTTCATTCTATTTTCGAACCTGCTCGGCATGATGCCCTTTGGTATCATTCCCGGTGTTCATCCGTTCACCGTTACCAGCCAGTTCACGGTTACCGGCCTGTTGGCAGCGATCAGCTTTTCGATCGTGCTGATTGTGGGCTTCTGGAAACATGGCTTTAAATTTTTCAGCCTGTTCATTCCCCATGGCACGCCGGTACCGATGATTCCGCTGATTTTCATGGTCGAAGTGCTTTCCTTCCTCGTTCGCCCGTTCAGCCTCGCGCTGCGACTGTTTGTTGCGATGATCGCTGGCCATATCCTGATCAAGGTGTTCGCGAGCTTTGTCGTTCAGGCTATTGACGCAGGCGGTGCCAGCTGGGGTATCGCGCTTCTCAGCATCATCTTCATCGCCTTCGTCAGTGCGCTGGAACTTCTGGTCTGTGCCATTCAAGCCTATGTTTTCGCTCTGCTCACAACATTGTACATCAATGATGCGGAAAATCTTCACTAAGTCACTTTCAATCCTAGTTTCACAATACGGAGTTTAAAAATGAATCTCGCTTCTGCACAAGTAATCGGCGCTGGCCTTGCTGCCATCGGTATCGGAGTTTCTGCTGCTGGTGTTGGTAACGTCTTCGCTTCCTTCCTCGAAGGCGCTTTGCGTAACCCATCTGCGGCTGACGGCCAGCAGGGTCGTCTGTTCATCGGCTTTGCTGCTGCTGAATTGCTTGGTCTGATCGCCTTTGCCGTTGCAATGATGATCCTTTACGCTCCACCAGCTGACAATTCGGTTGAAGTCGTTGCAGTGGAAGCTGCAGCGGTCGACGCGCCAGCTGCAGTAGAAGCACCGGCAGCTGCACCAGCAGAATAATCATCAGAGCGGGTTGGCGTTGCCGACCCGCTCTAACTTGCCGATTTTGCTTTTCGAAACATCAGGTGAATAATGCCTCAAATTAGTCAGCTTATGGAAGTCTACGGCAGCCAGTTTTTCTGGTTGCTGATCGTCATTGGCATAATCTATTTCGGCATTGCCAGAAATATGGTGCCGAAGATCAGCAAAACCGTCGATGACCGTCAAAAACGGATTTCCGACGACCTCGCTGCGGCGCAGGCCGGGCAGAACAAGGCCGAGCAGATCGAAGCCGACTATCGAGCCAGTATCGATGATGCGCGGGCCGATGCGGTTGCCAAGGTCAGCGAAGCCAGAGCGCTTGCGACGAAAAAGAATGAGGCAGCCGTCAAGCGCGCGGATGCCGCGATTGGCAAAAAAGCCGATGAAGCGGATCTCGCCCTGAAGACAGCCAAGAGCAATGCGCTCAAGGAAATTGAGGCCGTGGCAGCGGAAGCGGCACAAGCCATCGTGAAGACGGTTTCCGGTGCCAAGGTTACTGCAACCGATGCAAAAAAGGCGGTCAAGGCCGCTTTCTGAGCGCCTGCTGAAGGAGATAGATGATGCTATTGACGATGTTGGCAGAGGGCGCAGGAGCCGCGGGTCCGTTCGCGGATCCGACATTCTGGGTAGCGGTCGGCGTGCTGGTCGTATTCGCGATCATGTTGTGGATGAAAGTTCCCAAGATTGTCGGCGGAATGCTCGACAATCAGATCGCCGAGATTAAAAGAACGCTCGATGAAGCGGCCAACCTGCGTAAGGAAGCCGAAGCTCTGAAAGCCGAATATGAAGCCAAGACCGCCGGTGCTCAGGCAGAAGTCGAAGCGCTGATGGAAAATGCTGAAAAAGAGGCCGCTACTCTGGTCATGCAGGCAGAGGCCGATACCAAAGCACTGGTCGCTCGCCGGAAGAAAATGGCGGAAGAGAAAATCGGCGCAGCAGAACGTTCTGCCGTAGCGGAAGTTCGCGCCAAGGCTGCATCGGCAGCAACCCAGGCAGCGCAAACCCTGATCGCTGCGCGTCACGATGCAACTGCGGACAAGGCTTTGATTGACAAGGCTATTGGCGATATCGGCAAAACGCTGAATTAAGTCACCGGCCACCCAGCGCAAGCAGGGGCGCCGTGTTTATCAACTGAATTTTCAGATCATCGTTCCGCTAATCCCGCGCTTGCGGGAATGGCGGAACGATTGATTCTGGCATTGCACCCCATGCACGCTTAGATAAGCCCCATGTCCAAAGCCGAGCGTCCCGACCATCCCAATGCCGCATCCCGTTTCAACGAGGATAAGGCAACCTATGCGGTGCGCGGGGAGGGCGATACCCCCGATCTCGAAGCCGGGATGGCAGCTGTCCGCGAGGTGTTGAACACGCTGCCGACACGGCCAGGCGTCTACCGGATGCAGGACAAGCGCGGTGACGTTCTCTATGTCGGCAAGGCGCGGTCGCTAAAGGCCCGCGTCGGTGCCTATGTCCAGATGAACCGGCTGCCGCAGCGCTTGATGCGGATGGTCGCGCAAACCCGTTCGATGACCATTGTCACCACCGGCAGCGAAGCCGAGGCATTGTTGCTCGAAGCACAGCTGATCAAGAAATTCCGCCCGGCTTACAATGTCCTGTTGCGCGATGATAAGAGCTTTCCTTTCATCCTGCTGCGCGACGATCATGATTTTCCACGGATCACCAAACATCGGGGGGCGCAGCGGACCAAGGGACAATATTTCGGCCCCTTTGCCAGCGCCGGATCGGTCAACCGGACGATCAACGCGCTGCAGAAACTGTTTCTGTTGCGCAGCTGTACCGACAGCTTTTTCAACAACCGCTCGCGGCCCTGTCTGCTCTATCAGATCAAACGCTGCTCAGCGCCCTGTGTCGACCGGATCGGCAAGGACGACTATGCCGAGCTGGTCGAGGATGCGCGCGATTTTCTGTGCGGCAAATCGACCGACGTGCAGAACAAGCTCGGCGGCGCGATGGAAAAGGCGTCCGAGGCTCTCGATTTCGAAATGGCGGCGGTTTACCGAGACCGGCTGAGGGCGCTGACCTTCATCCAGGGCAGTCAGGCGATCAATGCAGCTGGCCTGCCGGACGCCGATATTTTTGCGCTGGCGGCGAAGGGTTCCACTGTCTGTATCCAGGCCTTCTTCATTCGTGGCGGGCAGAACTGGGGCCATCGCAGCTTCTTCCCGGCGCACACGACCAATGTCGAGATAGAGGAAGTTTTTTCCAGCTTCCTGATGCAATTTTACGACCAGATGCCGCCGCCGAAGCTGGTGTTGCTCGACCGCGACTTACCGGATGCGGATTTGCTGGCCGAAGCGCTGAGCACCAAGGCGGACTATAAGGTGAGCGTATCCAGGCCGCAGCGCGGGGATCGGCGTAAATTGCTGGAGCAGGCCAGCCGCAACGCCGAAGAGGCGCTCGACCGGCGTCTGGCGGAAACCTCTACCCAGGCGAAGATCATGCGCGAAATGGTTGATCTGCTGGAGCTGGATGCGGTGCCGGATCGCATCGAAATCTATGATAACAGCCATATTCAGGGGACGAATATGGTCGGCGGCATGGTCGTGGCCGGCCCCGAGGGTTTCCGCAAGAACGCCTATCGAAAGTTCAATATCAAAAATCCTGATATCGCGCCCGGCGATGATTTTGCGATGATGCGCGAAGTGCTCGAGCGGCGTTTCTCCCGCGCGCAAAAGGAAGATCCGGATCGCGACAAGGGCGAGTGGCCGGATCTGGTGCTGATCGATGGCGGCAAGGGGCAGATGAGCGCGGCGCGAGGCGCTCTGTCCGAAATCGGGGTCGAGGATGTGGTGATGATCGGCGTGTCCAAGGGGCCAGACCGGAACGCGGGGCGCGAGACGTTCCACTTACCGGACGGCCGCCAGATCAACCTGCCGATGAACAGCCCCGTGCTCTTCTATCTCCAGCGTCTGCGCGATGAAGCCCATCGCTTCGCGATCGGTGCGCACCGGACCCGGAGAGCGAAATCTGTCGGCCATAGTTCGCTGGATGACGTTCCCGGCATCGGCCCGGCCCGGAAAAAGGCGCTGCTGCTGCATTTCGGCACGGCGCGCGCGGTGAAAAACGCCTCGCTCGATGATCTGCAGGGCGCACCAGGCGTGTCGGCAACGGTGGCGCAGAAAATCTACGACTATTTCCATGCCTAGTGAGTTTGTTGCCACAACCGATGTGCCGTGATATTGTGAAACCATGAACGAGCAACGCAAGACCGATGCTGTAAAAGCCACTATAACCGGAGAGAAGCCGGTTGCTGGATATGATGACTGGTTCCGTGCAAAAGTCAAAAAGTCGATGGATGATACGGACAGGGGTGGCAAAATTTATCCAGCGGAAGAAGTATGGCATGCACTTGGCCTAGATGATTGAATTTTCATCCGGCGCACGCAGAGACCTTAAAGACATATTCGACTGGATTGCGAAAGACAGTCCTGCAACAGCCCTTCGAATTATTGGCCGCCTCCGGCAAAATATCGAAATTCTGGCTGATTTTCTCCAGTTGGGGAAAGTTGGCAGAATTGAAAATACCTTCGAATTGTCCGTGAGTGGACTACCTTATATAGTGATTTACCGCCTCGGATTTGGCGGCAAACCGGATAATATTCTGATTGAAGCGATAGTGCATACCAGTCGAAAATATCCATCGGTAGAATGAATTGCCCAACCTCCGCACTTCCGCGATCATCTGTTCCGTTCGTTCCCATGGTGAGCATGGCGCCGTCGTGCGTTCGCTAACCCCCGAAAATGGTTTGGTAACCGGCTACGTCCGCGGCGCGCATTCGCGCAATATGCGGCCGATTTTGATCCCCTCCAATATCGTGCAAGCTGACTATCGTTCGCGGACCGAGGATCAGCTGGCGTCGATGACGGCGGAATTGCAGCAGAGCCGGGGGCCTTTTCTGGGTGAACCGCTGGCCAGCGCGGCGCTGGACTGGGTGACTGCCCTGACTGCTGCGGTGCTGCCGGAGGAGCATAGCTATCCGCAGCTTCATTCGGCGCTTTCCGCTTTGCTCGACGCCATTTGTGGCGCTCCGTCGGCCAAGGGCTGGGCGGTGGCTCTTGTACGCTATGAGCTGCTGCTGCTCTCGGAACTGGGCTTCGGGCTGGCGCTGGACAGATGCGCGGTGACGGGGTTCGAGGATGATCTGGTTTACATTAGTCCGAAAAGCGCGACGGCGGTCAGCGCTTTCGCCGGGCAGGAATATAAGGAACGGCTGTTGCCGCTTCCGGCCTTTCTGAAGGAGCCGGTCACACCCGAATGGGACGATATTTTCGACGGGCTGCGCGTTACTGGTTTTTTCCTGAAACGTCATTTCTTCGAGGATCGGCGCAGGGATGTAATGGCGGCGCGGACGGTATTGGTCGATCGGCTGAAAAGGGTGGTTGCCTAACCGCATGTTTCTCGGCAGGAACGGCGCGCTTACAAGAAGGAACTCTCATGCATATCGCAGTGCTCGCCGGTGACGGCATTGGTCAGGAAATCATGGTCGAGGCGCTGCGCGTGCTGGGGGCGATGAACCTGCCGAATCTCTGTCTCGATCACGCCGATGTTGGCGGTGTTGCCTATCGCAACCACGGCCATCCGCTGCCGCCGGAAACAGTCGAGCTAGCGAAAACGGCCGATGCCGTCCTGTTCGGTGCGGTGGGCGATCCATCCTGCGACAATCTGGAGCGCCATCTGCGCCCCGAGCAAGCGGTGCTCGGCCTGCGCAAGGAAATGCAGACCTTTGCCAATTTGCGGCCCGCCAAGATGTTTCCGGGCATGGAAGACGCCTCCGGGCTCAAGCCGGAGATCGCGCGGACCATCGATGTCGTGATTGTCCGTGAACTGAACGGCGATGTCTATTTCGGTGAGAAGGGCATGCGCACAACCGCGGATGGCCTGCGCGAAGGCTATGACATCATGTCCTATGACGAAAGCGAAGTCCGGCGTATCGCCCATGTCGCTTTCAGGACCGCAATGGTGCGCGGCAAGCGGCTCTGTTCGGTCGACAAGGCCAATGTGCTGGAAACCTCGCAATTGTGGCGCGACGTGATGATCGAGACGTCGGCGGAATATCCCGAAGTCGAGCTCAGCCACATGTATGTCGACAATGCCGCGATGCAGCTGGTGCGTAATCCCGGCCAGTTTGACGTGGTCGTGACCGGCAATCTGTTCGGTGACATACTTTCCGATCAGGCGAGCATGTGCGTCGGGTCCATCGGCTTGCTGGCGTCGGCCTCGCTCGGCGAAGGCACCAAAGGCCTCTACGAGCCCATTCACGGCAGCGCACCGGATATCGCCGGGCAGGGCATTGCCAATCCCTCGGCGATGATCTTGTCCGCCGCGATGATGCTGCGGCACAGTTTCGGCATGGAGGCAGAAGCAAGCCGGATCGAAGCTGCGGTTGCCGCCGTGCTCGCGCAGGGTGTGCTTGGCCATGATCTCGGTGGCAATGCTTCGACCAGCGAAATCGGCGATGCTATTGTCGCGCAAGTGACGGGCGGCTAGGAAAGAAACATGAAAAGAAATACCGGCCAAGACCGCAATATCACCAAGAACTGGCGTCCAGCGACGCAGGCGATCCGCAGCGGCACGATGCGCAGCGAATTTGGCGAGACATCCGAAGCGCTGTTCCTGACCTCTGGCTATAGCTACGACTGCGCCGAGGATGCGGCTGCCCGCTTTGCCGGCGAGCAGGACGGCATGACCTACAGCCGGCTGCAAAATCCGACGGTGCAGATGCTGGAAGAGCGGATTGCGATCATGGAAGGGGCGGAGGCCTGCCGGGCTACCGCATCGGGCATGGCGGCGATGACCGCGGCTTTGCTTTGTCAGCTGGAAGCGGGTGACCATGTTGTTGCCAGCCGCGCCCTGTTCGGCTCCTGCCGCTGGCTGACCGACAGTTTGCTGCCGAAATTCGGCATCGATACGACGGTGGTCGACGGCCGCGAGATTGAAAATTGGGAACGGGCGATCACGCCGAAGACCAAGGTTTTCTTCTTCGAGACACCCGCCAACCCGACCATGGATGTCATCGATATCCGCAGCGTCTGCGATCTGGCGCGGGCCAAGGGCATCACCAGCGTAGTCGACAATGCCTTCGCCACCAATGTACTGCAGCGGCCGATGGAATATGGTGCCGACGTGGTCGCCTATAGCGCCACCAAGATGATGGACGGGCAGGGGCGAGTTCTCGCCGGTGCGGTCTGTGGCACAGAGGAATTTATCGAAGGTCCGCTGCTCGCTTTCACCCGCAACACCGGGCCTACCTTGAGCGCCTTCAATGCCTGGGTTGTGCTCAAGGGGCTCGAAACGCTCGACCTGCGCATCCGCCGGCAGAGCAATAACGCAGTCGAAGTGGGCAAGTTTCTGGAGCAAAGGGTGGAGAAAATCCTGCACCCCGGCTTGCCCAGCCACCCGCAGCATAATCTGGCGATGAGCCAGATGGAGGCCGCCGGGCCGATCTTCTCGCTCTATGTCGGTGGTGGGCGCAAACAGGCACATGGCTTGCTCAACGCTCTGAAACTCATCGATATTTCCAACAATATCGGCGACAGTCGCTCGCTCATGTGCCACCCGTCCTCGACCACCCACCACGGACTGGGAGAGGAAGCCAGAGTGGAAATCGGGATCACCGAAGACATGTTGCGGATCAATGTCGGCCTGGAAGATCCGATCGATCTGATCGGCGACCTGGATCAGGCCCTTTCGTCCGTGGGGCTTTAACTCTATATCATGATCATGGAATCGTTCTTCCCCTTCGCTGCAACCACCGAAGGGGTCACCGTGCGCGTGTCGGTGACCTTCCTGCCGGAACAGTCCGACATTGATGGCAGCCGCTGGTTCTGGGCCTATCATATCCGGATCGAGAACCATCGCGACACAGCGGTGCAGCTTTTGACTCGGCACTGGGAGATCAGCGACGGGCGCGGTGGACTGCAAATGGTCGACGGGGACGGTGTGGTCGGCGAACAGCCGATCATCCAGCCGGGCAAATCGCACGATTATGTTTCGGGATGCCCGCTCAATACGCCGAACGGTGCGATGGAAGGCCATTTCATCATGGTCGGCAGCACGTCGCCGGCCTTTGAGGTCCGCATACCCCATTTTCCTCTGACCGAACCGACCGTCGAGCAATGAAGCGCACCCATTTGCCATTGAACGGGCTGCGTGTGCTCGATGCCGCGGCGCGGCATCTCAGCTTTACCAAGGCGGCTGATGAACTGGCGGTGACGCCGGCGGCTGTCGGCCAGCAGATCCGGGCGCTGGAGGACATGCTGGGCGTGGTGATGTTCCGGCGGACACCCAAAGGTCTTGAACTGACCGACGAAGCGTCGGCGGGCCTGGATGCACTTCGTTCCGGCTTCCTGCAATTCGAGGAAGCCGTTCGGGCGATGCAATCGGGCCAGTCTTCGCACAAGCTGACGATCGCGGCACCGCGCGACTTCACCCAGAAATGGCTGAACGAGAGACTGTCCCGCTTTTCCGCCGACAATCCGGATACCAGTTTCGCGCTGGTCGCAGCCGACGATGAAATCGATTTTACCGAAGCCAATCTCGACGTGGCGATCTGGCTTGGCGATGGGCCGGGCCAGCATGAGGGCAAGATGCTCGGTGATACCGTGTTTGTGAAGGTCGCTGCGCCGGGTCTCAAGGGCGGCAACAAGATTGACTGGCCCGGCTGCCCGATTTCCGAAGGCGAGGAGACCCTGATGCGGGTTGCCGATGGCGGTCTTGCGATTGAGGCCGCAGCCAATGGTTTCGGCTATGCCTGGGTACCGAAGATGCTGGTCCAGCGCGATCTCGCGGCGGACCGGATTGAGATTATCGGTGAAGACAGCGTGTCCTCGCGCGGATACTGGTTGATGGCACCGCTTCCGCAGTGGCGGCAGCAAAAGGTGAAGGCACTGGTCGAGGCGCTGGCCAGCGCTTAGCCTGTCGGGCTTGGGGCTACTGCTCCGCCAGCAGATTTACCAGACGCGTGGTTAGCGCCAGCAGCTCGCTTTCCTGCAGCGATATTTCTTCATTGTTCCAGCTGACGGAGACAGCGTAATTTTTGCCCGCTTTCGACTGCAACAGGAAATTGAAGGATAATACGCCCGGTTCCGATCCGCCCTTATAGCCGAAATAGCTCCACTTCCCTGCGGCATCCTGGCCGATCCCGGGATTGATCGCCAATATGGTTCGGCTTTCCTCGCTCGCGTTGCGGCGCAGATAGTCCAGCAATCTGACGACATCCGCCGGGGTGGCAAACCATTCCAGCTGATCGATGAAATTGGGTCTGTGGGTCAATATGCGGGAATCGAGGCTGTCGAGCGTCAAGGCGCTGTCGAATTCTGTCAGCAGTTGTTCGCGCTCCGCCGGACCGGCGCTCAGATATTGCTCTCGGCGCTCTGCATGAACTGGCATTTTCAGGGCCGAGGCCTGACGTGTCATCAGCAGGGGGCGCAGCTCGTCCGGGTTGTGATGGCCAGTGGCGGTTACGATTTGGGATAATTTGTCCTGACCGATGATCCGGATCAATGTGTCGGTGGCGCTGTTATCGCTGATCGAGATCATCAATGTGGCTAGCGTGTGTAGAGTCACTGGTGACCCGTCGGGCCAGTTCTGGCTGATCCCGGACGGATGGGATTTCGGCCCCAGTTGCACGACATCGGACCATTGCCGTTCGCCTACCTGTATCGAACGGTCGAGCTCCGCCAATATATAGAGTTTGACAGCCGATGCGATGGCATAACTTCCATCTGGATCGAGCGCGGCGAGGGGTGGATGGTCGGGCGTATCGAGTTGCCGGATCAGCACACCCTGACGACCGGGAAGAGCGTCGATCGCGGCCATGACATCAGCAATCGAATCGCCCGCGCCCTCGAAACCTGTCAGCTGCAGGCCAGAAATGCGATGCGGCGGATCATTTTCCAGATCTATATGGACCGTGCCGATGGATTTCTCATAGCGGACCTTGAGAATCGCGGAATTGGCGTTGCGCGGATCGATGGATGAAATTGCGAGTGGCTGACCCTGCTGTGCCGACACTTGCTGGACAAGCGCGCGAAACCGGGCAGGGGGCACAGCGTTGCGGAAATTCTCGTCGAACACCTCGGCTTCAATCTCGGCGCCTTGCAACAGACGGAGCACATCATTGGCGCGAAGCGAAAGCTGCGGAGATGGGATAGTCTGCGTCTGTGCGGTGGCAGGGCTTGCAGTGAGCGCGAGCGTGAAGGGCAAAAGGCAAAGCGTGAAAACATATAGGAACCGCAAAATAATCTCCCGTAACGCGCCTCAGTCAGGCCTCATCCACTAGGCGTCGATCACATCTTCATCAAGGCTGGCAGCATTTTGCTGGATGAAGTTGAACCGATGCTCGGGGTTCTTGCCCATCAGCCGGTCGACCAGGTCCTTGACGCTGGCGCGCTGCTCATATTCCTGCGGCAGTGTAACCTTGTACAGCGAACGTGTTTCAGGATCCATGGTCGTTTCCTTCAGCTGGTTCGGGTTCATCTCTCCGAGACCCTTGAAACGGCTGACTTCGACTTTCTTGCCCTTGAACGGACCATTTTCAATGACGGCGCGGGCGCGTTCGTCCTGCGCATAGTGGCTCTTGCCGCCAGCACTAATCCGGTAAAGCGGCGGGCGGGCGAGGAACAGATGTCCCTGCCGAACCAGCTCGGGCATTTCCTGAAAGAAGAATGTCATCAGCAAGGTCGCGATATGGGCGCCGTCGACATCGGCGTCGGTCATGATTATCACCCGCTCGTAACGAAGATTGTCGGGGTCACAATCCTTGCGCGTACCGCAGCCGAGCGCCAGAATCAGGTCGGCAATCTCGCTATTGGCGAATATCTTTGCGCTATTGGCTGATGCAACGTTCAGAATTTTACCGCGTATCGGAAGAATAGCCTGTGTTTTGCGGTTGCGAGCCTGTTTCGCCGAACCGCCAGCGCTGTCACCTTCGACGATGAAAATTTCGGTTCCTGCCGGATCATTGCCCGAGCAATCGGTCAGCTTGCCGGGTAGCCGAACCTTGCGGCCCGATGTTGCCGTCTTGCGCTTGACCTCGCGCTCGGCCTTGCGCTTCAACCGCTCGTCCATTCGTTCCATGACAAAGCCGAGCAAAGCCTTGCCGCGATCCATATTGTCGGTGAGGAAATGGTCGAAATGGTCGCGTATCGCGTTTTCGACCAATTTCGCCGCCTCGGGAGAGGTCAGCCGATCCTTGGTCTGGCTCTGGAATTGTGGGTCGCGGATGAACACGGACAGCATCATCTCGCCGCCGGAAATAATGTCGTCTGCGGTCAGTTGAGACGCTTTCTTGATCTGTACCAATTCGCCAAAGGCGCGCAGGCCGCGAACCAGCGCGTTGCGCAGGCCGGTTTCATGGGTGCCGCCATTGGGTGTCGGAATGGTGTTACAATACCAGCTATAGCTGCCATCGGTCCAGATCGGCCAGGTAATCGCCCATTCGACCCGGCCCTGGGCATCGGGGAAATCCTGATTGCCGGCAAAGAAATCGGTAGTAACGCATTCCCGACCCGAAAGCTGTTCGCGCAAGTGATCGGAAAGACCGCCGGGGAACTGGAAGGTGGCTTCTGCCGGAACATCATCGCTGGCCTGGCTTTCGTCGCATTTCCAGCGGATCTCGACACCGGCGTAGAGATAGGCCTTGGAGCGGGCCAGCTTGAACAGCCGCGAGGGTTTGAACCGGTTGCCTTCGCCGAAAATCTCGATATCGGGCACAAACGATATGCTGGTACCGCGGCGGTTTGGAGCAGTGCCAACCTCTTCGAGTTTGGATGTCGGGAGGCCTTGCGAAAAAGACTGGCGATAGATTGTCTTGTTGCGCGCCACTTCGACCACTGTGTCGGAGGACAAGGCGTTGACCACCGAGACGCCGACGCCGTGCAGTCCCCCCGATGTCGCATAGGCCTTGTCGGAAAATTTGCCGCCGGAATGAAGCGTCGTCATGATCACTTCGAGCGCTGATTTTCCTGGAAATTTGGGGTGCGGATCGACTGGAATACCACGGCCATTGTCGGTCACGGTGAGCCGGTTGTCCGAATCGAGCGTGATTTCTATCCGGCTGGCATGGCCGGCCACGGCCTCGTCCATGCTGTTGTCGATGACTTCGGCAGCAAGATGGTGGAGCGCCCGTTCATCGACACCACCAATATACATGCCGGGACGCTTGCGAACAGGCTCGAGCCCCTCGAGAACCTCGATTGCCGAGGCATCATAGTCACCGGGATTGGATTGGCTTGGCGGGTTGGAACCGAACAGATCATCAGACATGTTCGATCCTATAAGAGCGCAGGAGTCACACTGGCAAGAGACTTATGGTGTCTCTGGCCAGTGCATTGAAAATTATTGTAATTTGGTGGGTTGTCTAGCGAACCCGCGGGCCGCCAAAGGGCAGCGGCGGCGGCGCACGACGGGCACCGCGAGGCAATTGGGCCTGGAACGCACGACCACAATGTTCAACGCAATAGGGAAAGCCCGGGTTCACTTCTTCACCGCAGAAATGGAAGTCGGGTTCGCCCGGATGATTGATCGGCCAGCGGCAGATCTTGTCGTTGAGGTCGAGCAGGCTCGTCTTGTCGGCAATCTCGTCGCTCGGCTTGGCCGGAACCAGACGGCGCGGCGGTGCGGGTGGAATCGGTGCCTGCTGGTCGCCGGGACCCTGGCGCAGGAAGCCGCCGGGGCCGACGGACACGATCTTCGGACCGTCATGCTTGGGCTGACGCGCCTGTTGTGCAGCGTGCGTGCGTGCTGCCGGCGTTGGCGGCGGCATGGCGCGACGCGCAACATGCTCTTCCTTCGGCTTGGCAACTGCACCAGCCTTGGCTGGCGGCTTTTTCGGTTTGGGTGCGGGTTTTGCGCCTTTTTTGGCTTGTGGCTTGGCTTTTACCGGTGAGGGACGTGACTTCAGGCCAAGGCGATGCGCCTTGCCGATCACGGCATTGCGACTGACGCCGCCCAGTTCTTCCGCGATCTGGCTGGCAGTCAGGCCTTTTTCCCACATATTCTTCAGCGAATCGATCCGCTCATCCGTCCAAGCCATGCAAAGTCCTAATTATCTCGAGTTATGGGCGATATAGGGTCGCCGGGGGCATTATACAACCACGATATTGGCGCGATATGGGCTTGTGATTGGCGCTGGGAGCCGATAGGCGATATGCATATGCTCGACCAACCCGAAAAAGATCAGACGACCGGTTCTACGGTCAATGCAATGCGCTTCGCCGAACCCGGCGTGCCGATCATCCGCGGCGTCAACTGGGCCGGATTTCTGGCGCTCTACTGGAAAGAGGTGCGGCGCTTCGTCAAAGTGCAGTTGCAGACCATCTGGGCGCCTTCGATCACCACATTATTGTTCCTGATCATCTTCACCGTTGCCATGGGCCGCGGCGACCGCACCGTATTGGGTGTACCTTTCGCCGACTTTATTGCGCCCGGCCTGATCTGCATGGGCATGTTGCAAAATGCCTTCGCCAACAGCAGTTTCTCGATGCTGGTCGGCAAGATCCAGGGCACGATCATCGACTATCTGACGCCGCCCCTCTCGGTCGGAGAATTGCTGGCGGCGCTGGTCGCATCCTCGATGACACGGGCAATATTGGTCGGTTTCGCGGTCTGGCTGGCAATGTTCTTCTGGCCGGGTGTCAATGTCGGGGTTTCCCACTGGTGGGCGGTGATCTGGTTCGGCTTGATGGGCGCGGCGATGTTGTCTTTGCTCGGCGTTTTGACATCGATCTGGGCGGAAAAATTCGACCATGCCGCTGCAGTCAGCAATTTCGTGGTCGCGCCGCTGGCGCTGCTCTCCGGTACATTTTATTCGATCGACCGCCTGTCTCCGGCTTTTCAGGCCGTGAGCCATGTAAATCCGTTTTTCTATGCGATCTCCGGGTTCCGCTATGGCTTTCTCGCCGAGGCGGATTCGCCGGTCCTGCTGGGCGCAGTGATCCTGCTGGCAATCAACATCTGCCTGACGCTGATCTGCTATTTTCTGCTGAAATCGGGCTGGAAGATCAAGTCCTGACCGCTGGGCCAGATGTGTTGAACTTAGCGTAGAGCAATCTAGCGTCGATCAACCTAGTGCTGGTGAATCTGGTGCAACTTATATTTGCCGCTCTCGGTCGCCTGAAACAGCCGCGCGACATCGGGATGGCTGACCGGTTCGCCGCTGTTGTCGGACAGAAGATTCTGCTGGCTGACATAGGCAATATAGCTGCTGTCGGTATTTTCCGCGAGCAGATGGTAAAAAGGCTGGTCCCGAGGCGGCTGCAGGTCCTTCGGAATAGCCTCATACCATTCTTCGCTATTGGCGAAAACCGGATCAATATCATAGATCACGCCGCGAAAATCGAAAATCCGGTGCCGGACAACGTCGCCGATGGCGAAACGCGCGTCGAGAATATCGGGCGTGTTGGGCGGCAGGGGATTGCCGGACTTGAAAGGGTCTGCTGAGTTCATGTTCACAATTTAGGCGCTTTGGAATCAGATGCAAGCGCTGCATCGGGATTTTGCCGTGGCAGAGACACGTTGCCGGCAGGCCTGTACCCGTTTGAGCGGATGAGCCGGAGCGTACTGCAAGCAGGTCGGTCATTACAAACCTGTCGCGATCCTCAATTGCAAGTCACCATCGGAGGACAGCCCAAGAGGTGCCAGTGCGCAATTCCCACAAAATACCGCATTATCAGAAGCTTATTGCTACGTCAGTTTTCTTATTGCAAATGCAAATGATTCTCAATAGTAGGTAGTCACACGATTGGAATGTGAGGGAAATTAATGCGACTTCTGAAAACTGCCATCCTGTGCGCGACCGCGCTTTCTCCATTGCCGGCGCTCGCCGCAGATGCCGGGGAGGGTGCAGAGCAGCGCACCATCATTGTGACCGGTGCGCTCGAAGAAGGCAGCACCGCGACCAAGACCGACACGCCGATTATCGAGACGCCGCAACCGATCACGGTGATCGACGACGAACTCTATCTTGCCCAGGGCGCGATCAGCATTGGCGATACGCTGAATTACGTGTCCGGCGTGACAGCCAATCCTTACGGCCCTGACAGTCGGGTCGACGGCGCATTCGTGCGCGGGATCAACGCGCTGCAGTTCCGCGACGGCATGCGCGACATCTTCAGCTTTTATGCAAGCATCCGCGCCGATCCTTACAATTTCGACCAGGTTGAACTGGTTCGCGGTCCGGCCTCGGTCCTGTTCGGGCAGGGGGCGCTTGGCGGGATCATCAATCTCGTTTCAAAACGACCCGAATTTGAAGCAGGCGGAGAAGTGTCGGTTCGCTATGGCTCGTTCAATCGCAAGGAAGCGCTGGTCGACGTTACCGGCCCGCTCGGCGACACGGTTGCCGCTCGGATCGTTGCCCGGGTTCGCGATGCCGATACGCAAACCGACTATGTACCCGACGACCGGGTGATGGTCTCGCCTTCGATCACGTTCCAGCCTTCCTCCGATACCGAGCTCACCCTGATCGGCCTGTATCAGGAAGATGATGGTGGCTCGACATCGCAATTCCTGCCGCTGGTCGGGACGATCCTGCCCAATCCCAACGGCCAGCTGCCGAACAGCCAGTTTGTCGGCAAGCCCGGCTGGGACCGCTATGACGGTCGGCTGCTGCAGGGGACGGCCCTGCTCGAACATCGATTCAATGAATCTGCCCGGATCAATCTCAAGGCCCGGTATATCGACAGCGACCTGACTTATCTGACTCACTATCCGAACAGCTATTCAAATCCGACCAATCCCTATCTTGATGCGGGCCAGCGGCTCATCGGTCTCTATGTTGATGGCACGATCGCGCGGATGGAGATCTTCTCCACGGACAATAATGTCCAGCTTGATTTCAACACCGGTTCGGCAGTCGAACATACGCTGCTCGCGGGCCTCGATTACAGCGCCAACAAGGTGCACAAGACCCGCGGCTTAGCGGTCGAGGCGATCGACATCTACAATATAGATTATGATGCCCTGTCCGGTTATGGCGGGGGACTACCGACACCGACCTCTGTGTCCGAGGATGTCGATCAGGACCAGCTCGGCATCTATGTCCAGGACCAGATCCGCTTCTTCGACCGTGTCTCGATCGTGCTTGGCGCGCGGCGTGACTGGACCAGCGCCCAGAGCAAGGGCGGCGCAACCCGGAAAGACGCGGCAACGACGTTCCGCGCGGGAATCATCGGCGAAGCCGTTAAAGGTGTGTCGCCTTTCTTCAGCTATACCGAGAGCTTTGAACCGATCGCCGGAACCGCCAGCGATGGCAGCGCCTTTGTTCCGAAATCGGGCCGCCAGTTCGAGGCGGGGATAAAATTCCATCCTGCCGACAATATTCTGGCGACCGTCACCGCTTATCATATCAAGGAGAATAACCGTCCGGTTTCGGACGATAGTACCGTCGATCCGACAGACCAAATCCAGATTGGATATATGACATCCAAGGGGATAGAATTCGAAGGCAATGTCTCTCTGCCGGGCGATCTGACCATCATCGCCAATGCAAGTTACAACGAGGCCGAGGTGGCCGGCACCGGTCACCAGATCGACAATGTACCCAAGTTCAACGCTTCGCTCTGGACCACCAAGGGCTTCTCGCTGGGCAACGAAACCACGCTCCTGCTCGGTGGCGGTGTCCGTCATGTCGGCAAGAACCGCTCGTTTGGCCGTGCTTTTCCTGATGGCCTCGTCACACCGTCCTTCACTCTGGTCGATGCGCTGGCGGAGGTGACCCACGGCAGCTGGAGCTTTGCGCTGAACGCCACCAACCTGTTCGACAAGCGCTATTACTCGGCCTGTCTGGCGCGCGGTGATTGCTTTGTCGGTAGCGAACGCAACGTCATGGGCACGGTAAGCTACCGTTTCTGATGATCAAGGAGTTTCTATTCCTCGCTGGGACGGCGAGCGCCATTGCCGGGATATTGGTCTTGCGCTTTTCCTGGGCAAGGCCGAGACGCTCGCTGTTTCTCAATAGCGCGGGCTGGCTCCTCCTCGCGGTTTCGATCGCGTCGGGATGGGCTTTCGCCGGTGCCTGGGGTGTTTCTGTCATGTCTTTATGGGCGATGATGGCTGCCTTTGTCGTCCTCGCCTTCGCGGCATGGCAGTCGCCACCGGCAAAGCGAAAGCCGTCGAGCCGCAGGGCAGGGGTGCTGCCAGAGGCCGGTGAACCGTTGCGCCTCGCCGGGCGCATCGCGACCTTTCTGCTGGTCGTGCTTGCCGGGATGGTCTCGTCCGTTGCGCTCGCCATCACCACGCGCTGGATCGCGCTGTTGTTGGGCGCCAGCGAAGCGAATGCCAATGTGCTGGCGCTATTTGCTGCGCCGCTTGGCTGGACAATTCTGGCGTTCCTGGTCCTGATGACCGAAAGCCGCAAATGCCAGCTGGCCATTCTTGTCGTTCCGTTCGCCGCCGCCATTCCGGCTTTTGTTCAAGGGAGCCCAGTATGAACGGCATAATCGAACCGGCGACGGTGAAAAAGTCCCTCTCCGCCCATGCCGCCATCGGTCTCATTGCCGGAGCGCTGCTCTATATTGTCTCGCTGACCGGTACGATCGCGGTATTCTATCAGGAACTCCAGCGCGTCGAGCAACCTTACGCGCCGGAAATGACTTTGATTGCGCCCGGAGCCGTGCAACGCGGCGTCGAGGCAGTGCTTGCCAGCGAAGCTGGCCAGCCGACCACCACGCATCTCTATGTCCATCTCCCGGACGGAGAGTTGCCGCGCGCGACCATCACCACCGATACGCAGGCGGTGCACCTGACGCAGGATGGCTCGATTGCCGAGCCGGAAGAAATCGCCTGGTCGGATTTCCTCGTGAAGCTCCACTATACGCTCAATCTGCCGGCTCTTGTCGGGATCACGATCGTCGGCATACTCGGCGTGATGATGCTGGCGCTTGCGGTAAGCGGTGTGGTCGCCCACCCGCGCGTCTTTCGCGACGCATTCCGCCTGCGCGCGCGCAATAGCAACGGGACCGGTCTGGCCGACTGGCACAACCGCCTCAGCGTCTGGACCTTGCCCTTTTCTGTCGCGATCGCGCTGACCGGCGCGCTGATCGGAATCGCCAGCGTGACCGCTTATGGTATCGCTGCGGACGATTATGAAGGCGACGTCGAGGCGGTATATGGTCCGATTTTCGGCGAGGAAGGCGAGGCAGATCCCCGTCCGGCACCGGTTCCCGATGTTGCAGCCGCGCTTGCGCATATGAGCCTCGAATATCCCGATCTGCATTTGACCTACGCCATTCTCCATGATCCGATGACCAGCGGGCAGCATATCCAGATTGTCGGAGAGCATGACCGGAGGCTGGTATTTGGCGAATATTATACTTTCAACGCCGACGGTCGCTTCGAACATATGGCCGGCCTCGCGGATGGCGAGCTTGGGCAACAGGCAGCAGCCTCGACCTACCAGTTGCACTTTGGCACTTTCGGCGGCCTCCCGGTAAAGCTCGCCTATCTGCTGTTCGGCGTCGCGCTTACCGGAATCTGCGCCACCGGCACTTATATCTGGCTGGGCAAGCGCCGGCGGCGAGGCATCGAGGAGCCACGGCTGCGGGGTGCCTGGCACGGCGTCGTCATCGGCACTCCGATCGCCCTCGCGATAACGCTTATCGCGCGGATGGTCTTCGGGAATGACTTTCCTTTTGCGATCGCATTCTGGATTGTCTTGGTGGTAGCCGTTATCGGCGGAGCAGAAATTATGAAGCGCAAGGCCGATGGGCGCGTGACCGCTTTGAGTGCTTAGCGTCAGGGCGGGAACCATGCGGGCCGACAAAAGCCGCTTTCCTACATCTTCGTTCTTCTGGTAAACCAGCGTCATGGTCCTGCGGCATCTTTTGCTGGCTTACGGAGAAAGAACTGCTGCTCGCTGGAACGCGTTCCGGTCTCGGGGTGTGTTTCCCATTTATCGGGAAGCCATTGATTTAACAGGAAAATAGCCCGTTTCAACGGCCACAGCTTTTTCCGCTTTAGGGGGTGTGACCCGTGTGACCCTTGGCAGGATGATATTTGCCGGTCTATTTTATATCGGGGAGTAGCGAAGGACGGGCAGCGACCGGACGGCGCCGACAAGGCGGGAACGGCATTGCCAATCAAACCCGCTGTGTCTGTGGAGGTGCGTTAGGGATTCGAACCCTAGATACCATTGCTGGCATACCGCATTTCGAGTGCGGCGCTTTCGACCACTCAGCCAACGCACCTCATAGACGGGGCAGCATCTAGCGATGATAGCGCAGGCCTGCAACCCATATCAGAGCTTGGTGAAAAATCGCCGCGTAAAGGGCAGGGGCCGGTCAGGAATATCATGCTGTTGTC
The DNA here is from genome assembly GCF_001586275.1 of Sphingorhabdus sp. M41. Lineage (NCBI taxonomy): Bacteria > Pseudomonadati > Pseudomonadota > Alphaproteobacteria > Sphingomonadales > Sphingorhabdaceae > Sphingorhabdus > Sphingorhabdus sp. M41. Next base: position 1,223,188 of record NZ_CP014545.1, read on the forward strand.
GCAGGGATGCGGGCAAAAAGACTATTGAACAGAATAGGTTAGAAAAAATTACGTTTTTTCGGGATTAACGTCCGGGCCTGGCTCGTTCTCCTTTCAGCAACCCAGAAAAGGAGACGTGACAATGCGTAAATTATCTTTGGCTTCAGGATTGGTTCTTGCTGGCTCGATTGTATCGCCAGTCATGGCGCACGCAGACGTGGAAAGCCATGCCGTGGTGCGGGCTGAACCGATAGCCGGTGTTTACAACAAATATTGGTATAATTATCTGGCCGACGTTCTGGAGGCCGACAAGGAGCTGAAAAGCGACTTGCGCCGCGCGACCGACGAGGAAGACAAGCGCGATGCCTGGGAAGAATATGAGCATGAACTGGTCGATGCCGACAAGGATTATGTCGAGGAAATGCGTGATCGCAATTATGTGGTTGGCCGCGTGACCGTCGGCAACTAGGCTCCTATACAAATATAGAAAAAGGCGGGATCCGATCCCGCCTTTTTTGTGTCTGCCATTTATCTGGAGTAGTCGGCGAGGTCATTTCCAGCCTGATTCCAATAGCTTGCGTTCGGTTTCAGCATCCGCCGGCGCATCCGCCATCATGTCTGCAGCGATCGCATTGACCGTACTGCTCGACGCCTGACGATAGTCGCTCTCGTTACCTCCCGGCAAGGTGCTGACCATCTTCCATTGCTGTCCTTCGCGGCAGCCGATCCCGGACACTGCTTCGCCGGTGAAGCTTCGACAGATGTTGCCGGTCCTTGAGCGGAAAGTCAGGCCAATGCGATAATCGCTGTCATCAGGCTGCGCAGAGGCAAGCTGTTTCTCCAGGGCATTCTCAAGCGGACCACTGGCGACAAGCGCGCCGCCATCCTGCGCAAAGGGGGAGTCAGAGCCGTCCGCCAGGCCGAATTGACCGACTACGATACCCAAGACAAGTGTGGCCGCCATTGCGCCCCATTGAGCGACGCCCATGCTACGGCGCTGTTGCCTGGCATGTTCCTTATCCGCTTTGCGCGCTGTGAAACTGCTATCGACGTTGGACGCAGCAGGGGAGGTCAACATCGCGCTCAAGCGATCCGGGACCGCTTCTTCTGCCACTGGCGCATAAAAAGCCGCCAATTTATCGCGCAACGCACGTGCTTTTCTAACCCGTTCGGCCAAAGCTGCATCCGTCACCATTGCCTTCTCGATACGCTTGACCGTCACCGCATCGCATTCACCATCGACATAAGCCATGATTGTTGCTTCATCAAAGGTCATGCCGCTTCTCCGAGTTCGCGTTGCAGGGCTTCGCGCCCGCGCACCAGACGGGAGGTTAATGTTCCGATCGGAATGTCCAGCAGGGCGGCGGCTTCCTTATAGGCAAAGCCCTCGACCAGAACGAGCGATATCGCTTCGCGCTGTTCGAGCGGCAGGCGATCCATCGCCCGGTCGACATCATTGAGCTCCATCCGGCTTTCCATACGCTGATGATCGTCACCCGCGACATTCTCCATCGCTTCATCATCATTGGCTACATGTTCGCGGCGGCCAGCCGCGCGGACCGTATCGATCCAAATATTACGGGTAATTCTGTACATCCAGCTATCCAGTCTTGTTCCAGTCTGCCACTGATCGCGCTTGTTCAGGGCACGCTCCAGGGCCATCTGACACAGGTCATCCGCGTCACTGATATCGCGCGTCAGGCTGCGGGCAAAGCGCCGCAATCGCGGGAGTAACTCCAGCAGATCCTGTTCAAAGGCCATTCAGCGCGGATATCCTTTATTCATTGTCTATGGATGAAACGACGGACCTGGATCGTTTAATCCATGAATGCGAAAAAAAGCAATCAACTTGGGATTGCCAACCCGGGTCGGGTGCACAAGGAGGCAGAGATGAAAACCACAATCAAACGGGTCGCTGCCGCATTGCTGCTGCTGGTGCCCGCTGCCGCTTCACCCCAGCTTGCACTGCCGACAGTCGGTCCGGGCTTACCGCTACCCAATCATTCGCTGGGCGACATAGCAGAGCCTTTGATCGATCCGGTGAGCGGCGTGCTTGACGCCGGCGTTCTGGATCGTTTGAGCAATTCCGAGCTCAGGAGATTATTGAACCGGCTGAGGCTTGATCGCCTGAACCAGTTCGTACGGCAAAACCGCGACTATGTAGAGCGGGATCGCAGCGGTGATCCGGCTGTTCGCGGTGTGCTGATTGCAACGGGCATATCGGCGGCGTCTCTCGAGCGGGTACAGAAAGAGGGCTTTCGAATATTGGAGCGATCCGAAATCGAAGGCCTGGATCTCAGCTATGTAAAAATCGCAACGCGACCCGGCAAACAGCTGGATAAGGAACAGAAACAGCTGCAAAAGCTTGTCGGTGAAGCAGAGATCAGCGCCGATAATATCTATTTCACCAGTAATGTCACACCAATTTCGGCCAATGCAACAGTTCTGGCCGGTAGTCTGCTGGCCAGTGGCAATGCAAGCTCCGGTGCTATGGGCTTGATTGATGGCGGCGTTGCCCGCCACAGCGCAATCACCATGGCGGTTGAACAACGCGGCTTTGCCAAGGGCGCGCCGATTGCGAGCAGTCACGGAACCGCGATAGCATCGCTTATATCCGGCAGCCTGAAATCCGGTTCTCGCGGCCTGCTGGCGGCTGATATATATGGCAGCGATCCGGCGGGTGGCAACGCAACTGCCATTGCCAAAGCTCTGGGCTGGATGGCGCAACGCAATGCGCCGGTTGTTGCCATCAGTCTGGTCGGCCCGGACAACGGTCTGCTGGGTCGCGCCGTTAGGGCCGCACAGAAAAAGGGAATATTGGTCGTGGCCGCCGTGGGCAATGATGGTCCAGCCGCGCCTCCGCGCTATCCGGCTAGCTATAAAGGGGTAATCGGTGTCACCGGGGTCGATCAGCGCGAAAGGGCGCTGCCCGAAGCAGGAATTGCCACACCGGTGGACTTCGCTGCGCCGGGGGCCGGGATAAAAGGCGCATCACCCGATGGAAAACTCGTGGCGCTGCGCGGCACCTCTTTTGCGGCGCCTCTCGTTGCAGCGCGTCTGATGGCTCATTACCCGGCTGCAAATATCAACAGAATAGAATCAGCGGTTAACGGGTTGATCCGTGAAGCCAAGGATCTCGGCAAAAAAGGCGCCGACAAGATATATGGCAATGGTCTGATCTGCGGAAACTGCGGTCTTCGCTGATTTTTCAAATTTATTTGCGACATATGGATTAAAAATCAAAGCGGCATCGTTCTCCATACAGACGACGAAAAGATCATCGTCCTGCAAGGAGAAAGACCATGAAAAAACTTATTTTCAGCACAATGACCATCGCATTGATTACCGCTGCACCGGCGTCGGCACAATTGCTCGGCGGTAGCGGCGGCCTTGGTGGCGGACTGGGCGGCTCGCTCGGTAGCACACTGGGTTCCGACACGATTGGCCGCACGACCGGTTCGATCAGTGGCAATGGTGGCGTGACGAATTCCACGCGCATCGATCGCAATATTGATACGCGGTCGGGCACCATAGCCGCTGATTCCGAGAGCAGTTCGAATGCAAATGGTTCGCTGCTCGGTTCTACCGAATTACCCAACAATACCATTATCGGCTCCGCTGATGGTTCCGCTTCGAGCTCGTCAAACGGCGATGCCAGCGCAAGCCTGATTGGGACCGATGCTATTCGCTCGACCACCGGTCAGGTCGTCGGAACCGCTCGCAACACCGCCGGTAGCTTAAGATCAACTGCTGGCGGCGCTGCAGCGAACGTCGCTAATCGAGCATCAGGTGCCGGCTCCGTTGCGGGAAGCCTGGCTGGCAGTGGAAGCGGTATGGCAATGGGTAATCTTGGCCAACTGGCCGCTTCCGGAAGCTCAGCCGCAAATGCCGGGGGAATGTTTGCCGTAGCACCCGGCATGCCCATCGAAGACCCCAAGGGCCGTGTTATCGGCTATGTTCAATCGGTGAAACAGTCGGGCGCCGGCGTCGTGCAATCGGTGATGGTTGAAAGCGGCAATCGCACGGCAGAATTGCCCGCGGCCAATTTTGCGGGGTCAGGCGATGTTCTGGTCACGGGGATGAGCAAAGGTGAATTGAAAAAAGCGTCTAAAGCGCAGGCTCAGCCAACGGATCGTGAATCCAGCCAATAAGCAGGTCGTCGAGATGGTTTCGATGATCTAGTTGCGTGCCCCCCCCGATCATCGTGCCATTTTGCACAGGAAGCGCGCTGGATCCATTTCCAGCGCGCTTTTTCGCTTTTCCGAGCTATGCCAGCACAGTCTCTGCCGAAGAAAACTGCATCGGCTAGCAAGCCGGGCCGGGCGAGACAGGCAATGGCTTCACCGACCGGCCTTGCTTCCACCATGACCGACCTGAAAATCTTCATTCTTCTGTTAGAATTGAACCATAAAGGGACTTTCATCGCCAATCGCGCTGTAAATCGTCGCTTTCGCCAATAATAGCTGGGAAAGGCCTCTGTTTTTTGGCACGATGGGTATCGGGCAAAGGACATCTGGATGACCAAGAAGAAAATCGCTGCATATCAATCCCATTTGCAAGACGTCCTGGATGCTCCGGAAGGCGCGCATATCGCTGCTCTTTTCGATTTCGATGGTACCATCATCGCCGGTTATTCGGCCACCGCGATGTTGTGGGAGAAAATCAAGCGGCGTGAAATGACCGCCGAAGAACTTGTCGAAACGATTAATGTCATGGCGCAATACAGCACCGGTAATATGGGTTTCTCTGGTCTGATGACAGGCGCGGCGAAATTCATGAAGGGCGTCACCGAAGACAGCTATTTCGAATTTGGCGAAGAGCTCTACGAAAAACATATCGCGCGGAAAGTCTATCCCGAAGCACGAGCGCTGATCGAGGCCCATCGCGCCAAGGGCCATACGATCGCCATCGTGTCCTCCGCGACGATCTACCAGATCGAGCCTACCGCGCGCGATCTCGACATCGAGCATGTGCTTTGCTCGCAATATGAAGTCGAGAATGGCGAATTTACCGGCAACATTATCCGCCCCTTGTGCTTTGGCGAAGGCAAGGTGATCGCAGCCGAAGGCCTGGCTGCGGAATATGATCTGGATCTCGACAACAGCTATTTTTATTCCGACAGCTATGACGATATCGAATTGCTGGAGCGAGTGGGCAAGCCGCGGCCGCTGAACCCTAATGCGAAATTGCGCGAAGCGGCGCGTGAACATGGTTGGCCGCTGGAAAAATATGATAGCCGGGGACAGGGCAAGCCAGTGGATTATCTCCGGACGATCTACGCAACCGGATCTCTGATCGGTTCGGCGATTGCGTCGCTACCGATATGGGCGCTGACCGGTTCGCAGCGTGAGGCGATGAATTTTTCGACCGGCCTGTTCGGCGATATTGCAACCGCGCTGACCGGCTGCGAGCTGGAAGTGACTGGGGAGGAAAATCTGTGGACTTCGCGGCCCTGTATCTTTGTCTTCAACCATCAGAGCAAAGCCGACGTGATGATCCTCGCCAAGCTGATCCGCAAGGATATGGGCGGAGTGGCCAAGATAGAGGTTCGCGACACACCAGTGATCGGCAAGCTGATGGAATTGGCAGGCACGGTTTTCATTGATCGCGCCAATGCCGGGAGCGCGATCAAGGCGATGGCCCCGTTGATCGATGCCGTAAAAATTGACGGCAAGTCCATCGTCATTGCGCCGGAAGGCACGCGGACGCTTTCGCCGAAACTGGGTCCGTTCAAAAAGGGCGCTTTCCATATGGCGATCCAGGCGGGTGTGCCGATGGTGCCGATTGTCATTCACAATGCCGGCGATGTCGCCCCGAAAAATGAATTTCTGATGCGCCCGGCAAAGGTCAGGGTTGATGTTCTGCCAGCCGTGGACACTAGCAAATGGACGAGTCGTACGATGAACAAACATGTCGCAGAAGTGCGTGGCATGTTCCTCGAAGCTCTGGGGCAGGCGGAAGAAGAAGATGCACTTGAAGCGCTGGTCAACGAGGAACGAATAGCGGCGAAAAAACCGGTGTCCAAAAAGACGCCAGCGCGGAAGAAATCCGCCGCAAAAAAGGTGGATAGCAAAAAAATGCCGGCGAGAAAATCCGTTGCAAACAAGCCCGCAAGTCGATCTAGCTCAACAAAGAAATCTGCAACTGCAAAGCCGACAAAAATGCAAGCGGCGGAATAGCCTGAATTCAAGGAGCGGGGATGGCGGAAGCAACACAGATAGCAATTTCCGGACCGCTGTTGGCGCAGGGCCCGAAGCTGTTTGTGATTGACGCGCGCAATGGTGTCGAGCGGCGTTATCTTCTCAATTGGCTCAAGAACGCGATGGGCGAAAGCGGGCATAGCGGGGAGCTGAACTGGGTCAGTCTGCCAATATCCGATGAACGCGCGAAACTGCGCCTTGGCCGTCTGGCGGAAAAACTGAAAGAAAATCCGGAAACATTGGTCGTACCGGTTCGTATTGCCTGGCGCATTCCCAATTTCGAAAAAAGCCGTGCGGTCAAGATGCGCCATGTCATTTTCGGGGATCCGCGGAACCCGGGTAGCTTTCGCGCCCAGTCCATCCTGCTGCGCAACAAGCGCCGTGCCCAATGTTTGACTGGTCAACCCGCTACGATTGGTGAACTTGAGCAAAGCTTTGCCGAGCTTAGCAAGGACTATGATCAGACTGACAATACGGAATTTGCTGCCTTCGTGGTTCGACAGGCGGGGCTGGTACTGGATATCGCCGAACGCGGATTGCGTGGTCGCCGTTATAAAGTGCCTCGGCACGTAGCCGATGGCCTGCGCAGCGATGCGCGGTTCCGTGCCGCAATGACGCAGCTGTCCAGGGACACGGGCCGAAGCGAAGTTGCGCTATACGAACAAGCTGCAAAATATATGAAGGAACTGATCGCCCGGCCCAGCCCCTTGTTCATTGACATGAAGGCAAAGCTCGACCGGTTCATGCTGTCGCAGGGCTATGACGACAAAGTGGTTTTCGATCGCAAGGAGCTGACCCGGTTGCGCAAGACGATGCGGGAGCATCCAACGCTGCTGCTGTTTACCCATAAAACCTATATTGACGGAGTGACCGCTACCGACTTGGCTTATCAGAATGACTTGCCGCTCATTCATTTGTTCGGCGGCATCAATCTGGATTTCTTCGGTCTGGGATTCATGCTGCGTCGTGCCGGTACCATTTTCATCCGCCGGAGTTTCGAGAATAATCCCGTCTACAAGCTCGTGTTGCGTTATTACGTCAGCTATCTGCTTGAAAAGCGCTTCCCCATGACCTGGGCTTTCGAAGGGACACGGTCCCGTCTCGGCAAGCTGATGCCACCGCGCTATGGTCTGCTGAAATATGTTATGGACAGCGCACACAGCAACGATATCGAAGATGTACACATCATACCCGTTGTCACCAGTTTCGACCTGATCCGGGATGTTGAGGAATATGCCAGTGAACAGACCGGGCGGATCAAGAAGCCGGAATCGCTGAGCTGGTTCATCGGTTATCTGCGCAGCCTTCGCGAACCGATGGGCAAAGTCTATGTCGATTTCGGCCAGCCAGTGATCGTCAAAAAGGCGCCCAATCCGAATGATCGTCTCGCCTTGTCCAAAATGGCCTTTGAAGTTGCCGTTCAAGCCAATCGGGCAACGCCGCTGACCCTGACTTCGCTGATGTGTCTCTGCCTGCTCGGCACCGCACCGCGCGCAATGACGGAAGACGAACTGAGGGCGGTGATCAATTTTCTGGTGGACTGGGCCCGGGAACGCGACATTCGCATGAGCGAAGATCTGACGGACGAGAATCTTGAGGGCGTGCAGCGCGTTATTGAGACGTTGGTGAATAACGGGCTGCTCGTTCGCTATGACAAAGGATCAACGCTGGTTTATGCGATTGAACCGGATCAGCATCCGATTGCCAGCTATTATCGTAACACGATCATCCATCATTTTCTCGACAAGGCGATCATCGAACTGTCGATCCTGAAGGCGCGGGAGGTGAGCGACCGAGATGCGGCCGAAGTCTTCTGGGAAGAGACCGACCGTCTTCGCGACCTGTTCAAGTTCGAGTTTTTCTATCCTGAAAAGCAGCAATATCGCGAAAATTTGAAAGCCGAATTGCAGCGGGCAGATCCGGACTGGAAGGTCAAGCTGGACGAAGGCGGCGTGAAACTCGCCAGTCTCACCAACCGCTTTCAACCGCTAATCGGCCATGCCGTGTTCCTGCCTTTCGTAGAAGCCTATACCATTGTCCTGGACATCTTGTCGCGGCTGGAGCCCGGCAATGCGATCGACAAGAAAAGCTGTGTGGAAACGGCATTGAAAGAGGGACGGCAGGCCTATTTACTCCGCCGGATCACCAGCGAAGCCTCGATCGGGAAAATCCTGTTCGAAAATGGTTTCAGAATGGCTGCAGGCCTGGGCTTGACCGGAGAAACCACACCGGAAACCATTGCAGAGCGAAAAGCATTGTTGCGAAAATTCAGAGCGCTGTCTCGACGGATGGAGAAATCCCGGCTCGAACTGCTTGCGCTAGCCGACAGAATATTTGAATGATCGCGCTGTCGAAAGGACATAATCGATGAGTGAGCAGAGCAACATCAGCCAGTTGAGCGCGCAAGACGCCCAGTTTCTCTATATTCAGTCCGCGACAAATCTTACCCATGTGATGGCGGTTTATATTTACGATCCTTCAACCGCTCCCGGCGGCAAGGTAAGGTTCAAGGACATTATCGAACATATGCGCAAGCGCATGGATATCTCGCCGATGTTCAAGCGGAAATTATACCGTTTGCCGATGGATATCGATCATCCTTACTGGGTCAAAGACGAACATTTCGATCTCGAAGCGCATATTTCCCACGGCCGTCTGCCGGAGCCCGGCGACTGGCGGCAATTTTGTATTCACGTTGCCCGTCACCACAGCAAGCCGCTGGACATGACTCGGCCGCTCTGGGACATGTATGTGGTTGAGGGGCTCGACAATATTCCCGGCTATGCCAAGGGCAGCTATGCCATATTGACGAGAATCCATCATTCCACCATCGATGGTGTTTCGGGCGCTCATTTCTTTGCCGCTATCTCGGATAAGGACGCCAAAGGCACGCCTGCGATACCGCTGCCGGAAGGCAGGCCGGCCGCTGTGGATTTACCGACGGTCGCCGAGATATTGAGCCGGGCGGTCAACAGCACCGTCAGCTCACCAGTAAAATTGGCTCAGGCACTGCTGAAATTCACGCCAGCGCTTATTTCCACGGCGCAACAAAGCCTGAAAGGGGGCGAAGACCAAACGGCTAGCGGCGTTCCCCAGACACGGTTTAACGGCCCGGTCACGCCCAATAAAGTGTTTGATGCGGTCACGTTTGATCTCGAAGAACTGAAGAAAATGCGTCTGAAAGTGAGTGATGCGACTATCAATGATGTTGTACTCGCAATCTGCAGCGGCGCCCTTCGACACTATCTGACGAAACATAAGGAACTACCCGAAGAGTCGCTTGTAGCAGTGGCTCCCGTGAACGCGCGCAGCCGTTCGGGGGACGATGCCACTCCCGGCAACAACATATCCGCGATGACGATAAAGATCTGGTCGAATATTGTCGATCCGGTGGAGCGCCTTGAAGCAATCAAGGATACGACGCGCGAAACCAAAGCAGCAAAGTCGGGGCTCAGCGCACGTATCATGACCGATCTGACCAAACATATTCCTGGCGTTACCATGGCGAGCGTGGCGCGTATCCTGACCGACGAACGTTTTGCGCCGAAAATGAGCAATTTGATGATTTCCAACGTTCCGGGCCCCCAGATTCAACTTTATATGAACGGTGCGAAGTTGACCCATCAATATGGCCTGGCACCTTTGGCGCACGGGATGGGCCTGTTTATTGCCACGCCAAGCTATAACGGAACAATTTCTTTCAGCATCATATCCGACCGCAAAATGATGCCCGATGTTGAGTTTTTCCGGGAATGCCTGCAAAGAGCATTTGACGAACTCCGGGAAGCCAAGCCAAATGCTGCTGCCCGTCGGCCTAAAAAAGCGGCGGTGGCGCCAAAAAAGCCGCAAACGCCCAAAGACGGCTCGGTGATGTATCGAAGGGTTGCCAAAAAGCCCAGAACAGTGGCACCCAAGGCGATCGGTGGAAGCACGCCGAAAGTGAAATAGGAGCGGATAGATCGTATGCCGCCCGATCCTCGGGTGGTGAGCGCTACCATGCGTAATTTTGGTGAAAGAGTGAACCGAAGATGATCCTGAACACGACTTTGAAAATGGAAAAAGCCATGGCCCAGGCCAAGAGCTATTCCGAATGGTCGAAAGCCGCGAAAGCCCACGACAAATCCACCGGAGTCGACATCTGGAAGGCGTCGGATGAGAGTAAGCATTTTGACCATAAGTCCATCCGCCGCCGCCTGAAACGTCTTTCAAAACTGTGGAAATCTCAGGACAATGCGGGGCTTCTCTATGCTCTGAATGAGGGCATCCATGGGAATATGGACGGCATGGGCCATGCCCGCCTTCATCAAAAAGCGCAATTTGGCACCAAGGCGCTCATCCAGGACTATGTCGGAGCGATCGTAAATTCACTGGAATATCTGGCGAGTGACAAGGTGACCGATATCCCGTTCGAGGAGAAACTCGATTTCTTCCGCCGGGCGCAACATTGCTATGGGCGATCAGCGTTTCTGATGAGCGGTTCCGGTGCTTTTCTCTATTTTCATGTCGGGGTTGCAAAAGCGCTTTGGGAGGAGGGCCTGCTGCCGGATATCATGTCCGGTTCCAGTGGCGGCTCGGTCGTTGGCGCTTTGATCAGCACGCACGCCGATAAGGAAATTCCCCACTTCTTCAAGCCGGAAAACCTCATCATGGGAACGGATCATGATGATGGCGGGCAGGGTGGTTTCCTGGGTGGCCCCAGTCGCATGCGGGCGGATGAAATACGCCAGCGGCTAACCGACTTGCTTCCGGATCTGACATTTCAGGAAGCCTATGAACTTACCGGGCGCCATCTCAACGTTTCGATCGCCCCGGCGGAAACACATCAGACGTCACGTCTGCTGAACGCCATTGCTTCGCCCAATGTCTATATCCGGGAAGCGGTGCTGGCCTCTTGCGCGGTCCCCGGCATCTATCCACCAGTCACATTGGCGGCAAAAGATCATCGCGGCGAGCGGATTCCCTATTTGCCCAATCGGAAATGGGTGGACGGTTCCGTGACGAATGACTTGCCGGTCAAAAGGCTTGCCCGTCTCTATGGCGTCAATCACCATATCGTTAGCCAGGCGAACCCGCTGATTACGCCTTTTGCCACCGATTTTAGTCAGAAACGCAATCCGCTTTCATCGATCCGCAATGCGACGACAGCGACCATGAAAGCATGGCTCAACGCCAATGTGGAAATGATGCAGAAGCCGCTGTCCTATTTCCCGCGTCTAAACAGCATGGCCAATATGGCACTGTCGGTTATCAATCAGGATTATACGGGTGATATCAATATCATCCGTCCGACCATGTTCTGGGGGCCCTCCAAGATTCTGAGCAACTTGCCGATCGAGGATATTGCCGAACTGATCCAGCTTGGCGAGCGCACGACCTGGCCGAAAATTGAAATGGTTCGCACGCAGACCAAGATCAGCCAGACTCTGGATCGCATTTTGTTCGAATATGAAAATGAACTGGCGCACGATCATGAATTGGTGATGAAAAGGAATATCGCTTGAGGCACGAAATCGGGACGCTGACGCTATCGACCGGGTCCACAGCGGCCGGGTCAAAATTGCACATGGAAAAGTGGCTTCCAGACGATGATCCCAAAGCGGTAATCTTGCTGGTTCACGGTTATGCCGAACATGCTGGCCGTTACGAATATTTTGCCCAACATTGCGTGGGCAAAGGCTATGCGGTTTATGCCATCGATCACTGGGGGCATGGCCAATCCGATGGCACGCCCGGATTTGTTCCTGATTTTTCGGTTTTTCACGATGGCGTTGACCAGTTGCTTGCTTCCGCCACCCATGATTATCCGGCATTGCCGGTCATGCTTGTGGGCCATAGTATGGGAGGATTGATCAGCGCTACCTACCTATTGTCCAACCAGTCCAAATTTGCTGCCTGTGTGCTGTCCGGTCCAGCGATAAAAGCAGCAGAAGAACCCTCTGCATTCTTGAAGGCCATAAGCGGATTTTTGTCCCGTTTCTTTCCGAAACTGGGTGTTCTCGAACTCGATCCGAATGGCGTCAGTCGCGATCCGAAAGTCGTTGCAGACTATCTTGCCGATCCGCTCGTCTACAATGGCAAGATGGGGGCACGATTGGCTGCGGAACTGTTGACCAACATGACCAAAATTCAGGAAAATGCCGGGCAGATTTCTTTGCCGATGCTCCTGCTTCACGGTGGAAAGGACAGTCTGGCTGCCGCTGAGGGGTCGGAATTTCTGGACCGTCATATATCCTCAAGCGACAAACAGCTCAAAATCTATCCGAAATTGTTTCACGAAATATTCAATGAACCGGAAAAAGACGCAGTGTTGAACGATATGACCGACTGGTTGGACAAACAACTGGCGGCGAGAGGAGTGTAATTTTGGAAGCGATCGAAATTTTCCTGGCGATCCTGGGCATCTTGATGGTGTCGCTGCTTGCTCTCTATGTACTGTTCCCGCGTATGTTGTACGGCTTTCTTCGCAATACATTGCGGCGAAAAGGCAAGCTGACAGCAAAATCGATACAAGTGGGCGATATGAACTGGCCTTATCTCGAAGGTGGTCCATCAGATGGCGAGCCATTGGTGCTGCTTCACGGCTTCGGCGGTGACAAGGATAATTGGGCGATATATGCGCCGGAAATCGTCGGAAAATATCGCCTGATAGCTCCCGACTTGCCTGGTTTCGGAGAGAATATTCGGGACATTGATCGTGACTATGACATGGCGACGCAGGCGTCCCGAGTTCGCGATTTTCTGAACGCTATGGGTATCGATAAATGCCATATTGGCGGAAACAGCATGGGCGGCTTTGTCTCGCTGCGCTTTGCGCTGGATTACCCGGAACGCTTGATTTCAATGACTTTGTTCAACAATGCAGGTGTCGTCGGAGCCAATGAAAGCAAGCTTCAGAAAGAGGCCTTGGCCGGTAAAAATCCGCTGGAGATCCACAGTCCCGACGACGTAAAGCGGATGCTCGCGTTCGTTGCTCACAAACCGATGAAGGTCCCCGGGCAATTCCGGAAGATTTTCTACGAAGATTTTGCCGTCCATCGCGAGTTGCTCGACAAGATATTCTGGAATCTGGTGGAGGATGGCACGGAGAAGGCACTGAATGACCAGCTTGATCAGGTGAAGGCGCCGACGCTCATCATCTGGGGCCGCCATGACCAGCTGATAGATGTCAGTTGCGTCAATGTGCTGGAAGACGGCATTCCAAATTCTGAATCGGCGGTATTTGAAGAAGTCGGTCATGTGCCGATGATCGAGAACCCCAAGGGGACCGCTGAAAGACATCTCGAGTTCCTTGCAAAATATTGAAATTCCCTTCAGTTTAAACGGGATTGGCGCCCGCTAGAGGAGTCGTCGATGGAGGGGTTTTATGGAATTGAAAGTCGGATTGCTCGGTGGAGGCTCATGGGGAACCACGGTTGCGTCTCTGGTTTCGCGCAATGCGCCGATTAAAATCTGGGCACGGGATCCGGAAACAGTCAGCGATATCAACGACAATCATTGTAACAGCAAATATTTGCCAGACATAAAATTGCCTGAAGCTTTGACAGCAACGTCCGAAATCGGCGAGGCCGTATCTGGCGCAGACGTGTTGGTGATGGGAATACCCTCCAGCAATTTCCGCAGTGTATTGGAAGAAGCAAAGCAATATCTCCGACCCTGGGTTCCGGTGATCAGCCTTACCAAGGGTCTGGAACTGGCCACCAGCAAGCGGATGACCGAGGTTATCGAGGAAGTTCTGCCGGGGCATCCTGTTGGCGTCCTCACCGGCCCCAATCTGGCGCGCGAAATCATGGCGGGGCAGGCGGCTGCCAGCGTGATCTCGATGGAAGACGAGATTATCGTCAAGCAACTGCAGCAGCTTTTCCACTCCGGCCTGTTTCGCGTCTACACCAATACCGACCTGCTGGGTTGCGAACTGGGTGGCGTGCTCAAGAATATCATCGCCATCGCAGTCGGCATGGGTGACGGTTTGGGAGCGGGAGATAATACACGGTCGGCATTGATTACCAGAGGGCTAGCCGAGATCACGCGTCTGGGCGTCGCGATGGGCGGAAAACCCGAAACATTTTCGGGCCTGACCGGCATGGGTGACATGATCGCTACATGTACCAGTCCGCTGAGCCGCAATCGTCATGTCGGTGTCGAGCTGGGCAAGGGGCGACATATTGATGAAATCATCGACGAAATGCACATGGTTGCCGAAGGTGTCAAAAGTGCGCCGACGGTGATCGCCTTGGCCAAGAAATATGGTGTAGCGATGCCAATTGCCGAGGATGTTTTTGAAGTCACCAAGGGGAATCGCTCGGCCGTGCGTGCATTCCGCGGACTGGTAAATCAGTCGGCTGGTGCGGAGTCAGACGCGGGTTAAAATTACTCGCTATTTTGCAGGCCCAAACCCCTGAGATCATAACTAAAACAAAATTATGAGGGGACAAATTTTGCCTCATCTTGCAAAATATTAACCAATTCGGCAGAAATAATTTCGCTCAAATGACTTAAAGATAAGCAAATTTACGAGTCAATTAAGCATGTTACAAAATCTTCTCGGTTTTACTTGCATTGAAATGGGGCATATCATAAAATTTTCCACAGTAGGCAGAGGAATTCGTTAGGCTGAGTATCGCCAAGGACCTTTGTCGAACAAGGAGTATAATATGGACTTTCGCAGTCGCGCTGCCAACGAATTGGATCGGAATTTGCCGATCGAAGCGAATGATATGCTAGTCCAGGCACCTTCCATTTCAGAAACTGATATTTTTTCAAAACAGTTTCGGGAGATCGATCTGCGATTTGATCGTTCCGATGAAATATTCTGGTGTTATATGAATCAGAAATCACGCCCAAGCTATACTTATGAGCTGGGAGAAGAGATTCAGCAGGTCCAAGACTGGATTCACTCGACTTATGCGATGGACGGCTCGAAGGCCGCGGATCCTTTACGTTACTTTGTCGCAGGTTCCCACACGCCGGGCATATACAATCTTGGAGGCGATCTGAATCACTTTGCAAGTTGTATTCGTCGTCGTGATCTGGGGGCGTTGAAGAAATACGCTCGAACATGTGTTCACATGCAATATGAGAATAGCACCGCCTTTGGCGCGCCAATCATTACGATGGCGCTTGTGCAGGGCGATGCGTTGGGCGGTGGGTTTGAGCACGCGCTTGCTTTTGATATCCTGGTTGCCGAGAAAAGCGCACGCTTGGGCCTTCCGGAAATTCTGTTCAATCTCTTTCCCGGCATGGGTGCTTACAGCTTTTTGCGGCAGCGTCTCAGCCGCAAGGATACTGAGAGATTCATTCTTGAAGGCAAATTATTTACGGCGGCCGAGCTATATGACATGGGCGTCGTCGATATATTGGCAGAAGATGGGATGGGCGAAGCCGCCATCGTCGAATATACAAAGGCAAACCGGAAGCGTTTCCACGCGGAACGGGCTGTCTATCGCGCCCGCAAAATCGCCAATCCGGTTAGCTTGGAAGAGCTGCTGGAAATCACCGATACATGGGCGGAAACCGCGCTATATCTGGATGAATCGGACGTTCGCAAGATGGAACGGTTGGCGAGAGCGCAGGACCGCCGGATTATGCGGTCACTAAAGGCCGTCTGATATTCACCTAAGCCAGCGCAGCTTTCTCGCCAGGCACATTCTCATTTCTGGGCTGCGAGATGCCTTCAAGGCAATCGCGAATTTCGACAACCTGTTTTTCGATTTTTGTTAGATATTCAAAGCGGCGATCGTTGAATTTTTGTTCCGTGATCACTTCGAGTGTCGCACATGTTTCAGCTAGGAAATTTGCACCGACATTTGCCGCCCCGCTCTTGAACGCATGGGCATGGAAGCGGAAATCTTCCACCGACCCATCGTCTACCGATTTCCGGAATGCAGTCAGAATCTCGCTGGTATCTTCAAGATAGGCATCGATGATGGACTGCACGAAAGCCTTATCTCCGATCGACAGAAGATAATCTAGCTGCGTGGGATCAACGGCGGGTGGTGCGGTCTTGCGAGTCCGGCTTTCAATATTGCTGACCACTCGCAAGGGATCGGAGGTGGCCGGGCTTTCCGCCGGACCAATTTTGCTGGCGGTCTGTGAAGTAATAACCTCTATCAATTCCCCTGCCTCAATGGGTTTTGTAATTCGCAAATCCATTCCGGCATCAAGGCATTTCTTTTCGGTTTCCTCGGTAGAATCAGCAGTCAGGCCAATGATTGGGACATGTGTCCGTGGACCTTCGATCTGACGCCATAGCTTGCAGCATTCAACACCACCCATATTGGGCATGTTGACGTCCAGGAATACGATATCAAAGGTCGCCTGTTCGAGCTCTTCGAGCGCCTTTTCTCCGTCCTCAACCACGGTGACTTCATGTCCGGCATTGGACAAAATCGTTTCGAGCACCATCTGGTTGGTGCGATTGTCATCGGCGACCAGCACCCGAACCGGTATGATTTCGGATGGCTGGTCATTGACATTCGATTCCGTTTGTTGCCGTGCGCCTGAACCGACGAAGGAACAGCCGATCTGCACTGCGCTACGGATTGCGCTGAAATCTGAACCTGCCGGCAGCAGCGTTGCGAAAGCCGCCCGCAATTGAAGGTCCTTCAGATTTTTCTCTTTTCCCTCGGCAAACAAGACCGGCGGAAGTTTGGCATTCCGGAAAGCAGACCATAGCGGAGATTGGTCATCATGATCGCTGGCGATAGCTTCATCGAGCAGAGCGATGTCGTAAAGTTCGAGATTACGCCGATCCAGAATTTTTTTGAGGTCATCAGTTCCATGATATTGGATATGGTCAATAGTAAGGCGTTGATTGTCATCGTTGCAGATGGTCGGCGGGTTGAGTTCTCGCGTCAGGGACAAAATCCTGACGCTATCCTCATCGGCACCCGTTTCTTCTGCATCCAAAACTTCTGCAGGGAATGACAAAGTGAATATGCTGCCGGCGCCCAGCTCGCTATCGACTGATATATATCCACCCATCAGGCTTGCCTGCTTTTGGCATATCGCCAATCCCAGCCCGGTACCGCCAAACTCTCTGGCAACTGTGTCATCGGCTTGCTGGAAAACATTGAATATTTTCTTTTGTGACTCACTTGGAATTCCGGGCCCGGTGTCGGTTACCGAAATCCACATTTGGTCATGGTCGTCACCGGAGCCCGATCCGCATCTCAAAGTGATCGACCCGGCTTGGGTAAATTTCACGGCATTGCTGGTGAGGTTGATAAGAATATTCCGGACATAGTCGAGCTGTCCGGAAATCAAACGGTCACTGTTCGGTTCTGCCTGAAGGATGATCTTGAGATCTTTCTCGTCGGCAGCGATTTGCATGATGTCGCGGACCTCGGCCAAAATATCTACAAGAGAAAAAGGTTTTGGGTCAGGCAGTTCGTCGCGAGATTCCGATTGTGCAAAATTGAGCAGCTGATTGATCAAGTGCAGCAGATGACGGCCCGCAGATACGCTGGTTGCGACCATCTGATGCTGCTTCTCGGGCAGCTTCATATCAAGCAAATGGGTGCCGTAGCCAATGATGGCGTTCAACGGTGTCCGCAGTTCATGACTGATGCTGGCCAGAAACAGGCTCTTGGCCTTGTTTGCCGCTTCAGCCTCTTCTTTGGCTTGGGAGATTTTGGTTATCAGCGTTGAGCAATATGCTGGTATTACCAATAGACCGATCAGCAAGCCGATAGAAAGAGACGGGTTCTCGCGCCAGAAGTCTACATTATAGATAGCCCATCCGAATGCCATGACCGCCATCGCTGACGCAAAGAAAAGCCATAGCACTCCGAAGCGAAAACCATTTCCGAGAATGACCCAAAGAAACAACGGGTAACCGGCCGCAACACTTTCGCCGCCGACCTGGAACAGAAAAGCTCCGACGCCAAAATCTGTGCAAAGGCCTATAAACCGCCTCAAATTGGACGGCCTGGGGTTGGCATGATAGGCGATGGCTATGGCGACGCTTAAAATGAAATAGATGCTGAAACCGGTGATCAATCCAGACGTGGCACCCAGCATCGCGCACACAGACCACCCCAGGATCACCAATATGATCCGGTTCTTGATCATTTCATGCTCACGATCTCGCGCTTGACCGTCCATGCCTCCGTGCCGATGCCGATGCCGATGATGGTGGTGCACCTTATCAGGTGCGACTTTTGATGCTCTGGCTACCAATTTCTTCAGCCTTCGGCCGCGCGACTAGGCGGATCATCTTTCCGTCCGTCAAATAATTTGTATAGATCCTCTGCCCGTTGCGGACGAGCGATCTTGAACCCCTGGATTTCGTCGCATCCTGATACACGCAGCAGATCCAGCTGTGCATCATTTTCAACGCCTTCGGCGACCACACGCATGTCCAGCGCATGCGCCAGATGGGCAATGGTTCCGATGATCGCGCGGTCCGCTGCGCTATGTTCAATGCGCGAAATGAAGGTGCGATCAATTTTGAGGCAGTTTGCCGGCAAGTCTCTCAGATATTGCAGCGAAGAATAGCCAGTCCCGAAATCATCAATGGAAATGCCGACGCCGTGGCTGCGAATGCGCTGGAGCGTTGCTCTGACTTGTTCATTATTGTCGATCAGCAATTCTTCGGTGATCTCGATAGTGATTTTCGACGGTTCGATTCCATTGGCTTCGATATTTCTGAGCAGTTCATCGCAAAGATTTTGGCTTTGAAACTGTCTGGGCGAAACGTTGATGGCAACGCGTGGCAGATCAATGCCCCGGTCCGCGTAGGATTTTATTTCGCGGCATACTTCTCCAATGACCCAGTTGCCGAGAACGTCCATAAGCCCGCTTTCATCGGCTACCCTGATGAACTGGATCGGCAACAAGCGTCCCCGGCGCGGATGATCCCATCTGATCAGGGCTTCCAAGCCGACATATTCGAGAGTTTTGGCGTCTACAATGGGCTGATATTCGAGAGCAAATTGGTTTTCGTTGAATGCGTCACGCAATTCATTTTCCAGCGCTGCATCGGCTTGGGCGATCTCGTTCATGTCTTCCGAGAAAAACCGATAACAATTTCGACCATTGGCCTTTGCATCATACATGGCAAGATCTGCCATGCGCAGAACTTCCTCATATTCATCACCGTCGCTGGGGATCAAGCTAACACCGATAGATGCACTGATTACCTGACCGACGCCGCTGATTGCATAGGGTTCACTGATCGCTTTCAGGATCTTGGAACAGCGCGAATTGATGGAATCTATATTTTCGAATTTGCTCAGAATGACCGCAAATTCGTCGCCGCCGATGCGCGCAGCGAAATCCTCTGGCGCGATGACCTTGGAAATACGTTCTGCAACTTCGCGCAAAAGCGCGTCACCACTATGATGGCCGCGGGTATCATTGATGATTTTGAAGCGATCGAGGTCAAGCAGCAAAAGCGCAGCTTCGCTGTTCGTTTTCTTGCAATTTGCAATGGTTGATTTGACATTCTCGGCAAGCAGCACACGGTTGGGAAGTCCCGTCAGCATGTCATGCAGTGCCAGATGTGTTCTATGTTCTTCGGCAAATTTCCGGGCAGTGATATCGACCGCGGTTGTCAGGACGCCAATTGTCTCACCTTTATGATTGAGCAGTGGCGATTTGTTGCAGTGAAAAATCAGATCGACACCGTCGCTGGTGATTTTCTCTTCATAATGGGGAATGGCAAGGCTGGATTTCAGAACGAGAGCATCCCGTCGGCGGGTATTGGCCGCGAGAGTCGGCTCGAAATTATTGGCAAAATCGGTGCCCACCATTTCATCCGGATCTTTGTCGAACAGGGCGGATTGATAAGCGTTCGTAAACAGGCATTTACCTGACCGATCGGTGGCATTGATCATGATCGGAATTGTGTCGATTATTTGCTCAAGCATGCTTTTGCCGGAAGAGCCCTCGCTCGAGGCTGTTTCACTAAACGCTGCGTGCTTGCGCCCAATCTCCGAAGCACGCCTGCGCAGGGTGACGCTTTTCTTGCTTTTGGTAAGCAGCGACAATGCACGACTGCAGAATTCGACATGCGAAACCGGGCTTTGCAGGAAATCGGTAGCGCCCGCATCAAGTGCGGCAAGCCGACACTCGCGGTCTTGATGCGCCGTAATGACAATAGCAGGAATCTCGTTGGCGCCGGGCATCATCCTGACTTTTCGGATGAATTCCGCGCCATTCATCTGCGGCATGCGATAGTCGACAACCATCAAGTCCGCCTTGTTGTCACGCAGCCAATCCAACGCCTCGACGGGATCAGCATATGTGACTGCGGAATATTTTTCACCCATCAACGTCACAAACTGGGCATAAATCCTCAGATTGGTTGGTCGATCATCGACAATTAATACGCGCGTGCTCATGATTGGATGAATTACAGGCCTATGTTCAATATAAGGTTAACGCCCCTTTACGGGCAATTTTCCCGGTTTTTCGCTAGATTGACAGTTTTGTCGCTGGGCCGGGGTTTGGTTTTGGCGGTCCACAGGGAATTTTTTCCACCCGTAGCAGCCAATTTTTCGCTGATTGATCTTGCCGACATTATGGTCATCGCGGAGAGTTAACAAAGTCAGCGCCTATATTGCCGCAGCGTAAAAAAACAGAGAACATTTTACCGCCGCATTCCCTCTGCGGAATACCGCAATCATGTTCGAAAAGTCAGTGGTCGGGAAGAGAGGATTCGAACCTCCGGCCCCTGCGTCCCGAACGCAGTACTCTACCTGACTGAGCTACTTCCCGATCCGTTTGCATTGCTACGCGCCATGTGCCGTGTGGACATTTTATATGCCGGATGAAATTGTGGTTCAAGGCACCGGTTGCGAGCTATGCCGGGAAAGCTTGTACAAAACTGACATAAATGTGGAACGAATTGAAACAGGCCGGTTGAGCATATCTGTTGAGAGGTCTAGCATTGCCAAGGTTTGATTTGGAGAGTGATCGCTTGATTCCCGGACAGCATTATGAGCAGCAATATCTTGACCTGATGCGGCAAATCTGGACGCAAGGTGACGAGCGTGTCGATCGCACCGGGGTGGGAACGCGTGCCGTTTTTGGTGTGACGATGCGCTTTGATCTCGCCGATGATGCCATCCCGCTGCTTACAACCAAGCGTGTGTTCTGGAAAACAGCGGCACGGGAAATGCTGTGGTTTCTTACCGGCGACACCAATATTCGCGAGCTGGTAAAGCAAAAAGTGCATATCTGGACCGACTGGCCGCTCGACAAATATCGCAAGGAAACCGGCGATGAGATTGGCCGGGACGCATTTGAGCAGCGGATTATAGAGGATGATGCGTTTGCGATGCGATGGGGTGACCTAGGTCCGGTTTACGGCAAGCAATGGGTTGACTGGCCGCGTTACACACCCGCAGGTGAGGGGCTGTATCGCCGCGAGGAAAAGGGCATTAACCAGATTGAATTATTGATAGACGGGATCAGGAATAATCCGGGTTCGCGGCGCCATATCTTTACCGGCTGGAATGTTGCCGAGCTGGATCAGATGGCTTTGCCTCCTTGCCACAAGACCTATCAATTTTATGTTTCCAACGGAAAATTGTCGGGGTTGCTCTATCAACGCAGCTGTGATCTTGGGCTCGGCTTTGCGTTTAACGTTTTCTCAGCCGCGCTGCTGATCCGGATGATCGCACAGCAATGTAATCTTGAACCCGGTGAACTGGTTTGGAATGGCGGCGACGTGCACCTTTACCTCAATCATGCCAATCTGGTGGAAGAACAATTGTCGCGCCAGCCAAATGGCGCACCAACGTTCAAAATATTGCGTCGGCCAGACTCGATTTTTGACTATCGGATAACCGACTTTGAGGTGGAAGATTATTCCCCCCAATCTCATATTTCTGCACCAGTCGCCGTTTAGGCGGAAATCCGAAAATGCTGTAATATTGCAAGCTCCCATTGGAGCAGAAGGGTGCCCAAAATTTATTTCGGGGCGAGAATGTGCATTTCTGGTAAAATATGATACTAATATGTTTCAACTGAGTCGCGTGTTTTGTTCAACTAGTAGTTAAGCAGTATTTAAGGAGTATTCCAACCAACTCTGAGGGGAGAGCATAGAATGTCATTTCGTTCCATCAATCGTTCGCTATTAGTCACGGTGTCTTCAATAACCTGTATCACGGGATTGTCGACAGCGGCTCACGCCCAGACCGGGCCTACTATGGTAGAAGATGCGCCTCATATAGTTATTCGTGACGATCTGACTTTGAACGACCCACCCCCTGTTGGAATTCTTGACAATATCGTTGATGTCACCGGCGTCGGGCAAATGACCGTGCGGCCTGATCAGAATACTACTTCTCTAGGGCTTTGCACCGGGACTTTAATCAACCCACGCACCGTGATATTTGCAGCTCATTGCGTGAATGACCAAGCTGCCAACACTTACGGTTTTGCGACGGGAGGCACGGCCATTGCCTTCGGGTTTAGTGCAAATAATCTTCCGGCTGTTCGCCGCTGGGTTGGGCTGGACGGTGGCATTGCAAACCAGACCGACGTAGATTTCAATATCTATAATGTAGAGCAAGTCTGGTACGACCAACGCTCGCTTCCCACCGGTTTCCTCGAAGCTGATGTTGCGCTGGCAACGCTCGATACGCACGCTGGCGGAGTTCCGACCTGGACTATGTTGTTCTCGCCGTTAACAGCTGAGACACATGGTATCATAAACGGTTACGGAGCACGGGGGCTGGGACCTGATGGTTCCAACCTTGGCATTGATTTCCGGCGCCGCATCGCAGAGAATATGATTTCGTCCGCTAGCTCGCTGAATGACAGAAATAATTTCCTCTTCGGCCCGGATGATTATGGCTTGCCGCAAACCCTGTACAATACGGATTTTGACAGTCCGGCTGGTCAGGATGCCTTCGATTCCAACAATGGCGCATTTGATTTTGACCTGTATGATGGTGCTGCATTACCGCGGGAAGGAACGACAGCAGGGGGCGATTCCGGTAGCGCACTAGTCGCGGATGAACTTTTCGATACACCGGTTATTACGGCTGTATTGTCCGGTGGCTCGCGCTTTTTCGGGAATGATCCGTCCGACCCGCTGACATTCCAGCCCTTTTCTTCCTATGGAACACAAAGCTTCTATCAGCCGCTTTATCTTTTCTGGGACGAGATTGTGGCGAATAACAGCTATGTCTATGCATCCAGCCGTCGAGGAACGCGTGATTGGATGAACCCGCGCCATTGGGTGCAGGATATGGACCCGAATTACGGCATCAGTGTCGACGGCGAACTCGTCAACGCGCTCCCGGGGTTCGAGGCACCGGGCGTTTCCGGTGATACGCCAAAATTCGGCAATATCTGTTTCCTGGATGATTGTGCCGATTTGTCGACGCTGAGCGTTGCCCTTGAGGAAGGGGCTCCCAATAGTGTCTTTATCGAAGGCGGCCCTGGAAGCCGGAACTTCGTCCCGAATAATATCGTGGCTGATCCATCAGCTGATATTCGAGCGCGCTATTTTGAAGTTACGCTGGCAGCGCACGGCACCACCAAATTGCGCGATGACGTGACCATTGATCGACTTAATCTTCAGGGCGCAGCGCGGCTTGATATCCGCGGGGACGGAAATCTCAAGGTCTGGGGTGATTATACCCAAACTGGCGGGTGGCTTGACCTGAGCGGCACTCTGACAACCGGTGAAGCGTTGCTTGGTAAAGGACTTTTGACCGGCAGTGGCTTCTTCGATCCGACTTATCTGACGTCGGTCAACGGTTCCATAGCGCCCGGTGATCAGTTCGGGGATACCGGAACGTTAACGATCGCTGGTGATGTCATCCTGGCGTCCGGTACATTGTCACTGTTCGACGTTAACCGCTACGGGAATGACAAGTTGGCGGTTGTTGGCGACGCTGACAATCTCGGTATCATTTCCTTGGGCGGTACCGCTGCCGTCATCAATGCATTTGGCCGTCGCAGTGCTCGCTATGGCCAGACGTTTCAGATTATCACAGCCGAAGGTGGCGTCGAAAATACCTTTGATGATGTGGTGGGAAGGATCGGTGTTCTCTATCCCGAACTGACCTATGGAGCGAATGATGTTACTGCGCGGATGCGGGCTATCCGTTTCTCCGATTTCTTTGGGAGTCACGGTATCCGCAACCCATTTTCACGGGCCTTCGGTCATGCACTGGATAACCACCGCGGTCGCTCCTATACTGATCTCGCCAATGTCTATGGTGTGATCGATGTTATGGAAGCGGGTGAACTGAACGCAACCTTCCAAAGCCTGTCTGCATCGCGAGCTGGCCGGACAACGACCTTGGATGAAAAGCAAGGTTCCGCAATGCGGACATTGGTTTCCGATCGCTTGTCACTGCTCGGTACGGGTTATGGGGTTGCTGGCAAAATCCAGATCATAGGAGCACCGGAGGTTCTAGACGACCGTCGGCAGATCACCGGAAGCATGGCCTCTCAGACCAGCTTTGCCAAAAACTATCAGTCTTCCAACTGGAATGCTGTGACGTTGCCGGAAAATATGAGCGGGTTTATGTCTGCCGGATATGACCGGTCATCCTTGGCATTTTCGGATAATAATATCGGGACAGAGCAGGCAAGCTGGCATATCGCCATGGGCTTGGAATTTGGTCTAGACGACCGCACCACGTTCGGTACGGCTTTTGGATATGCAAATGGCGTGCAGGAGCTTGGCGGCAGTGTCGCCAATGTCGAAACAAATCAAGCCTCTGTCTACGGCAATTATCGGCTTGGTGGAAACTTCTACATCGGCGGGCAGGCTTCCATGGCTTATTCGCAGATCGACTCCAATAGCCGGGTGACGGCTGGACTGTCAGCCAGCAACCTGAACATCAATTCTCTGGCTTTTGCGAGTGAAATTGAAGCTGGCTACAATATCAATGTCGATGGCTTGATGCTGACGCCGCGTGCCAGCATTGGTTATTCCTCCTACACTGTCGACGGTTTCCGCGACAGTGCCGGAAGTCTGGCGCTGGCCGTGGATGATATCAGCCGCTCTGGTTTGGAAGCAAAAGTCGGAATGAAAATTTCGGGTAGCACCAAATTGAGCTACGCATCGGGATGGTCATTCCAGCCAACCATGAAGCTGGATTACGTGAACCGGATCTCCGGAAATGACACGAACTTCCGTGTTCGCTTCCTCGATGCCGAAAATGTTTCGCTTCTTCTGCCCATTGGATTGCAGGACGCTTCCTATGGAGAGATGAAAGGCGGATTCAGCTTTACCAACGGCGCTCTAAGCTTTGGCGCCGCTGTGGAAAGCCGGTTGGGTCAGCAAATCTATCGTGATGATCGTGCGATGATGAACATGTCTCTGCGTTTTTAAAAACTGACATTTCGTACAATGATTAGAAGGGGGGGGCATTTGATTGCTCCCCCTTTTTTATGTAGAACCATAGGGCAGAAATGTTGACCTTTATGCGAAGATGAAATAATATAACAACCAGTTGAAATAAATATTGCGCTGCAGCGAAGCGGAGAAAGTGGAGATTCAGGATGGTTGACGACAATCACAAAAGCAATTTGCCGCCGCTGACTTTGCACATACCAGAACCGAAATTCCGTCCGGGTGACGCAGTTGACTATAGCGATCTGGATATTCCCAAAGCCGGCGCGCAGGCGAGGCCGGACATCAATAGCGCGCCCAAAGACATGCAGGACATGGTCTATGACATGGTCCGCGTTCTGGATGACGATCACAAGGCTGTCGGTCCGTGGGATCCCAAGCTGGACGACGAAATATTGCTCAAGATGCTCCGCACAATGGTGCAGGTGCGGACCTTTGACGACCGGCTCCATCGCCAGCAGCGTCAGGGCAAGACCAGCTTCTACATGAAATGTACCGGCGAGGAGGCGACATCGGTTGCCGCCGCCATGGCATTGCACGGCGATGACATGTGCTTCCCGAGCTATCGCCAGCAGGGCATATTGTTCGTTCGCGGCTATCCGATGATCGAGATGGTCAACCAGATATTTTCGAACAAGGCGGACAAGCTCAAGGGGCGCCAGCTGCCGATCATGTATAGTTCGAGCGAGCTGAATTTCTTCACCGTATCGGGCAATCTGACAACCCAATATCCGCAGGCCGTGGGCTGGGCGATGGCCAGCGCCAGCAAGGGTGACAGCCGGATCGCCGCCGCATGGTGCGGCGAGGGATCGACCGCCGAGGGCGATTTTCACGCGGCGATGACCTTTGCCGCGGTCTATAATGCGCCGGTGATCATGAATGTGGTTAACAATCAGTGGGCGATTTCGTCCTTTTCCGGTTTTGCCGGGGCAGAGCGGACCACCTTTGCCGCGCGGGGTGCCGGCTATGGTATTGCCGCCTTGCGGGTCGACGGCAATGATCCGCTGGCTGTCTATGCGGCTACAAGCTGGGCTGCAGAACGGGCGCGGACCAATCAGGGCCCGACATTGATCGAACATTTCACTTATCGTGCGGAAGCGCACAGTACTTCGGATGATCCCACGGCCTATCGCAGCGCACAGGAGCGCGAAGAATGGCCGCTTGGCGACCCGATCATGCGGCTCAAGCGGCATTTGATCCAGCGCGGGGTCTGGAGCGAGGAGCAGCAGGAATCGCTCGATCAGGAATCGCTCGAGGCGGTCAAGGATGCGGTCAAGGAGGCCGCCAAAAACGGCATATTGGGCCACGGTCTGCACCAGCCGTTTGAAACCATGTTTCAGGATGTGTTTGAAGAAATGCCCTGGCATCTCAAGGAACAAGCCGCACAGGCCAATAAGGAACGGGAAATCAAATGGCCGTCATGAACATGATAGAGGCTATCAACAACGGCCTCGAAACCATGATAGAACGCGACGACAATGTCGTGATCATGGGCGAAGACGTCGGCTATTTCGGCGGTGTTTTCCGCGCGACTGCAGGCCTGCAGGAGAAGTTCGGCAAGACGCGATGCTTCGATACGCCGATTTCCGAATGCGGCATCATCGGCGCTGCGGTCGGCATGTGCGCTTATGGCCTGCGGCCGGTGCCGGAAATCCAGTTTGCCGATTATATCTATCCCGGAATGGATCAGCTGATCTCGGAAGCAGCGCGGCTGCGCTATCGGTCGGCGGGTGAATTTACTGCGCCGCTAACGGTCCGTTCGCCATTTGGCGGCGGGATTTTCGGGGGGCAGACGCACAGCCAGTCGCCGGAAGCCATGTTCACCCATGTTTCGGGGCTGAAAACAGTCATCCCTTCGACGCCTTATGATGCCAAGGGGCTGCTGATTGCGTCGATCGAGGATAATGATCCGGTGCTCTTCCTTGAGCCCAAGCGGATCTACAATGGGCCGTTTACCGGCTATTATGACAATCCGGTCTCGCCCTGGTCGAAATTTGCCGAATCCGAAGTGCCCGAGGGCCATTATACGGTGCCGCTGGGCAAGGCCAAGATCGTCCGCGAAGGCGATGCGGTGACGGTTCTGGCTTATGGCACGATGGTTCATGTCGCCAAGGCGGTGGTCGAGGAACATGGGATAAACGCCGAAGTCATCGATCTGCGGACTTTGGTGCCGCTCGATATCGAGACCATTGAAGAGTCGGTGAAAAAGACTGGGCGCTGCCTGATCGTGCATGAGGCGACGCGGACGAGCGGCTTTGGCGCGGAACTGTCGGCGCTGGTGCAGGAACGCTGTTTCTACCATCTGGAAGCACCGATTGAGCGGGTTACCGGATTTGACACACCCTATCCGCACAGCCTGGAATGGGCCTATTTTCCGGGACCGGTACGGATTGGTGAAGCGCTGGAAAAGATTGTCGGGGATTTGAAATCATGAGCAAATATACATTCAACCTGCCTGACATTGGCGAGGGTATTGCCGAAGCGGAAATCGTCAAATGGCATATCAAGATCGGGGATATTGTCGCCGAAGATGACCAGATTGCCGATGTCATGACCGACAAGGCGACTGTGGAGATGGAAGCGCCGGTTTCGGGCAAGATTGTCGCGATCGCCGGGGAGGAAGGCGACATTATCGCAATCGGTTCGATGCTGGTC
The DNA here is from genome assembly GCF_001586275.1 of Sphingorhabdus sp. M41. Classification (NCBI taxonomy): domain Bacteria; kingdom Pseudomonadati; phylum Pseudomonadota; class Alphaproteobacteria; order Sphingomonadales; family Sphingorhabdaceae; genus Sphingorhabdus; species Sphingorhabdus sp. M41. The sequence continues at coordinate 1,251,346 of NZ_CP014545.1, forward strand.
GAGATCGAAGTCGAGGGCGAGGTTGATGCCGACAAATTGGAAGAATTGGAAGCATCCAGTACCGTTGCCGATGTCTCTGAAACACCGAAGCCTGTCGCGAAAGATGATGGTCAAGTAACTGAAAATAAAGAAGAAAAATACAAGCCTTCCGCAAATCCAACAGCGCAGGCCGATGCCGTAGAACCCGCTGCCGCTCCGGTCGCTTCCGATGGTCCGGCGACGGAACCTGCCGGGCAGAAAGTGCTCGCCACGCCGGCCGTTCGCAAGCGTGCTGCCGATCTCGGCGTCGATCTGAGTCAGGTCAAGGCCCAGGGCGAGCATATCCGGCACAGCGATCTCGACGCTTATCTGAACTATGGTTCGGGGCAGGGCTACCGTCCGTCCGGTGCTGTGCAGAAACGTGACGACGAAAAGATCAAAGTTATCGGAATGCGGCGCAAAATTGCGCAAAATATGGCAGATTCGAAACGAAATATACCACATTTCTCCTATGTCGACGAAATCGACATGACCGAGATCGAGGATATGCGTGGCGATCTGAATGCCAATCGCGGCGAGCGGGCCAAGCTTACGATCTTGCCGCTGATGATCGCCGCCATTTGCAAGGCCTTGCGCGATTTCCCGATGCTCAATGCGACCTATGATGATGAAGCGGGCTTTGTCACACGGCACGGCGCTGTGCATCTCGGCATGGCCACCCAGACTTCGCAGGGACTGATGGTTCCAGTGCTTCGCGACGCACAGGATATGAATGTCTGGCAGCTGGCATCGGAAATTAGCCGTCTGGCAGCGGCCGCGCGCGATGGCAGCGCCACCGCCAAGGAATTGTCGGGATCGACTTTGACCCTGACATCGCTCGGCCCGCTCGGCGGGATCGCGACAACGCCGGTGATCAACCGCCCCGAAGTGGCGATCATCGGCCCGAACAAGATTGTCGAACGGCCAATGATCATCGACGGCGAAATTCACGCGCGCAAGCTTATGAACCTGTCGATCTCGTGCGATCACCGGGTTGTCGATGGCTATGATGCGGCCAGCTATGTGCAGGCGCTGAAGCATTTTCTGGAAACGCCGGTGCTGCTGTTCGCTGACTGATGAGGGTGGGCGAGCTGCCGTTCGTCCTGAGCTTGTCGAAGGACAACTTGGGTCGATATGTGCACTTCGACAAGCTCAGTGCGAACGGAATGGGGCAAGTGCAGTCCTTCTCCCGTGAGGGAGAAGGATGCAAAGACTTGGCAGCTTGGCTGCTTAGTCGCAGCTGGATGAGGGTGTTCTGCGCTTCAGAGGACAGAACGCCCTCATCCAACGCCGCCTAATTCGCTTCGCTCATAAGGCTCTGTATCCTTCTCCCTCACGGGAGAAGGGGTCGGCCTGCGCCTCCACCTTCAAAGCCCGAGGCTGCCCAGGCTTTCCTGGTCGAATTTCAGGCGGAAGGTGATGAACGGGCCGTCGCGGGTGTAGCGGCTTTCTTCAAAGTCGCGGTCTGCAAAGCCGACCACATTATAGCCGACCGAAATATAGGCGTTCTTGAACGGCGTGATGCCGACGCTCGGGCCGCCGGAATAGGCGATGCTGTCAAAATCATTGCCGACGCGGGCCGTGGCCTGGCCGCCGACATCGATGGTGTCGGAAAGGTCGAACTTTACGTCTGCACCGATGACGTTGCTCCAGCCTTCAACATCATCCTGCCCGAAGCGGTCGAACACATAGCGGCTTCCCCAGAAGAGACTATATTCCCCTGCTTCCTTGAAGCGGCCCTGATTTGCATTGATCGGCGTATAGTTCACGCTCAAGCTGTTGATGATCCGGCGCGAAGTGACATTGCCATCGACGAGCAGCGGCGCACCGCCAATCGGTCCGGATGTACCAGCGACGGCATGGCGCACGCGATCTTCCCGGAATTCGAGTTTTTCAAGCCAGGACCATTCGCTGTCTGCGGGACGATGTGCCCAGCTGGCTTCCGCTTCGATCACTCTTGTGCTTACCCCGGTTTCGTCTTCCGCTACAAATATACTTGCCAGTGCACCGAGTGCGCTGCCTTCGCCTATCTGTTTGAGCAGCGCGGTGGTGAAACCATAGCGGGTGCTGATGTCACCATCGCGATATTCTGCGCGGCTGGTCCAGCTCCAGTCGGCGTTGCGATAGGTGGCACCGGCGGTGACCGCGAGAAAATCCTCGGTCAGTATCGCGTCATTGCCGAGAAAGCCGCCCGAGATGACCGGCTGTTCATCATTGATGACATCGCCGCGATCAAATCCGCTGATGGTTTCATTGCCATCCAGCGAGAAATCGACGGTCCATTTGTCGTCAATCGGTATGCTCTGTGTCAAGCCGTAGGCGGCATAGCTGCGCGGACCATATTCGGTAATTTCCTGCTGGTTCATGCTGCTGACGATGCGCGCGCCGTTCCAGGGTGAGACGTCGACGCCGATCCGGGCGGTGCGGGCGTCGATATTCTCGCCATCGGCAATTTCGTAGGTGCCGATGATCTTGATATTCTCGGTCAGGGCGTAGCGCGCAGAGAAGCTGTGCCGCGCGGGGAAGTCGATGCTTTCGTCCTGACCGCCGAGCGCAAATTCGGTCTGGGCATCCAGTTCCAGCTTGCCGTCGAACAGCCGCTGCGTGGCACCGAGCCGGACCAGCCTGGATTCGTTGACCGTACCGTCGGAGAGCTGGTCATTGGCATAGACAAGGCCAGCACGGAAAGACGTGTTGTCGGTGCGATATTCCAGTTCCGCGGTACCGGCGCGGCGGCGAGCGTCCGACATCAGAAAGTTTTCCTGATAGCCGGTGACCGCCAGAGACAGATTTTCACGGATGCGAACCCGGGCATCGATGCCGAATTTGCGGGTGCCGGACTCTGCTGCATTGAGCTGGCCCAGGCCATAGCCGGATGCCTGGCGTCTGACATAAGCGAGAATGTCGAATTTCGAGCCGTGATGTTCGGCTTCGACCAGCCATGCGGTTGCGGCTATTCCCGTGTTTGTCGCCGTGGAGTCTTTTGCCTCATTGTCGGTCACGGCAAGCTCCGCCCGGAATTCGGTGTTGAGGTCCGGCCGGTAGCGAATGTCGACACCGAGCAGATCGGTTTTGACGCTCTCATTCTCATCATGCACGGCCGTTGCGCCGATTTTCATTTTTTGGTCGGCGCTTTGATAGGTCGCACGGCCACCGGTGTTGAGATTGCGGTCGCCAATGCCGAGCACTTCATATTCGGCGATGATGAATTGCGGATCAAGCGCGCTGCTGCGGCTCAGGATCGGTTCGCGGAAGCGCAATGTCCCAGCGAGATAGTCGATGTCATAATCGATATGCCGGGTCAATTCGCGCCGTTCGGCGATCTTGTCCGAACGGAATCGATCGCGCGTTTCCAGTGTGATTCGTTCGCTATTGGCGAGGATATCGCGGCTGGTCAGGGCATAGGGGCCGGAAAGACCGTTGCCCTGGATTTCCTCGCGGCGGAACCGGTTGGGCGAATCTGCGGCAAAGCCGTTGAGATGTACCTGGTCGCTGCGATATTCGGCCTTGATGCCATTGAACGCGCGCTGGTAACGGGCCAGTTCAGGTTCGCTGATCCCGGTTTCATAATCGCCGAACAGCGCATAAAATTGGGGCCGTTCCAGCTTCAGATAGAGGCGGCGGACCGATGCGGCGTCATAACGTTGCTCGCTACGGTCGGCATAAACCGTGTAATAGCGGCGCGGATCAATGACGCCCTGGAACCGTGTTTCATCATCCCGCTTGTCGCTGTCATAGGCGAGGGTCATCAGCCATTTTCCGGTCAACCGACCCTTGGCATAAAGCGCGATCCGGCCATCAACGTTGATATTGTCCTCATCGCCTGCAAGATCCTCAAGCCGCTCGTCGAGCGTATTGAAACCGAGCGTGCCGGCAGCAAAGCCAACAACGGTCCATGGTCGGTCGCCGGGATCGAGCCATGTTTCAACCCGCTGGACGCGTTCGACTTCGCCGTCGCGGAAAGGAAAAGAGATGCTGAGCGATCCGGACGCGGTCGTCGGCGCCAATTCGATATAAGCGATGCCATCCTCGCCTTCGACCTGCCAGACGGGCGCTCCCCGTTCGAGACCGGCGAGCTGGTTGGCTTGCTGGGCATCGATTTCAATGGCCGGTGCATAAGGCACAGGCACCGAGAAGTCGCCAACCGAGCCATGGCGAGCGGGCCTGCCGTTGCGGTCGGTCAGTCGCACCGCAATCACTGGGCGGGTTACGCCATCAGCGATCAGGACCGAGTGATCCTTGAGCAATTCAGCATTGAGCGGACTACCGGCATAATGAACCGTGCGTTCCAGTTGCTGCACGAGTTCACCGTTCCGATCGATCACCCGGGCCACGAAGACATTGGCCCGGTCGCCAATTTCGATCCCGCGCCAGGTACTGACCCGGACCTTGCCGTCGGCGCTCTTCTTCATCCCGTCATAGGCAAGCGGATTAACCGCTACGCCATTGATCGACAGTTCGATTTTCTGCCCGGCATGATGTTTGATGGCGACGCGCAGCGCCTTGACCCGCGGATTATGATCCTCTTCGGGAAAAAGCCACGCGATGCCGGGTTCCTGTCCGGAGATATAGTCGCGACCGGCTCCGGCCGCTTCGGGATCGGACAGAGGCTCGGGCTTTTGATAGCTGGCGGGCTTGTCCATTTCTCTTGCAGCGACTTTTCTGGCCCGGAAATCGGCGCGTTTCAGTGCGCCGCCACGGCCCTCGACGAAGCGGGAAATATGGCTGCCTGCGGTCCGTGTGTTTTGCGCACAGTCGACCGGTGCCAGATCGGCGGGGAAGGTCGAGGGGTCGACTTGCACCACGTGCAGGCCGGGTTTGAGGCCTTCGAAATGATAGCGACCGTCGCGGTCGGTGATCGTGTAGGTTCCGTCTTGCAGCATCACGCGAACACCTGCGATTCCCGAGGCTTCCCGGGGATCGGTTCCGCATCCGCCTTCGGTGATCCGGCCGACAAGGGTGAATCGTTCAGAAATTCCGTCACGGACAATGCTGACGATTGCATCGACAGTCGGACTGGTGGCGCCGCGATCATCACGCGCCGAGGCAAGGTTCAGGGCGTCGCCGGGCTGGGCATCCTGACGCACTTCCGCAATATAGGTAAACAATCCGCTAGCCGACGGGGGCAGGGGCGGGGCCTCAACGGTAAAATCCCGTCCATTGGCTTCGACATTGGCGATAATCAACCTGCCATTGTAGCGGACCGTGCCGGCTTTCAGGCGCATCGCAGCAGGCAGCTGGTCGGAAAGTAGAATCTGGCCGCTATTGCGCGTGGAATCCGTATTTCCCACCGCTATCCGATATTGCACAGCGTCTCCGGGTGCCGCCTGGGCAGTGGATGCCGTTTTTGTGATCGTCAGCGGCGCTCCGGGCCGGTCAAGTGGTACGTCCACCCGAACCGGGGCCGGACCATTCAATATGATGTTACCGCCAAAGGATCCGTCGACAATAGTGAAGGGAAGTCCATCCGACCGCCGCAAACCAGCCAGTTGCCGGGGTGTGGCCACCGACGCGAAGCTATAAGGCTGCGGTGGTTCGACCAGCAGGCGATATTCGCCGGCCCGGGCGAAGGGAAAGCGATAGAAGCCGTCGCGGAAATTGTAGAGGGTTCCGCCGCTATCGGTGACGGTTCCCCCTGCAATCACGGTGCTGGGAAATATCGAGACGCCGTCGTCGCCAAAGACATCGGCTGGCTGGCCGGTAGCCGTGTCGATGAGGGTGACGCGCGCTCCGCTGATCGGTGTGCCGTCGCCACTGTCGAAAATCTCTCCGAAAGGATCGACCAGGATGCCGACTTTTGCGCTACCGATTGCATTGCCGCTGATTTCATGGACAGTGATATCAAAAGTTTCACCGCGCTTGACCGACAGGACGCAATCGCCCTGCATCGGGGCAGGCGGAACCGCAGCCGTATTGATCAGCGCGACAAACCGGCCGCTATCGGCCGCAGTCTCGATGATATTTATCTGCTCCCGGTCGCCCGTGGGCGTGGTGAGCAATATATCAAAGCTGTCGATTGCCAGCGGATCCACATTGCTGCTTGCGGAGAGAATCGAGATTATCAGTGGTTCGCCCGCCCTGATATTGTCGGTTGGCATGACCGAGGCCGGATTTGTCGGTGTTCCTGCGAATGCGCCGGTGAGACCGATCGGGATATTGCCCTGCAAGCCCCGGCACATCGTGCCCGCCAGCGGTATCTTTTCGGAACCGGGAGGGTCAGCGAAGTGAAAAAGCATGACTTCGAACGGCTGCATCGGCGGCGGAACGACCTGGATGTCGATTCGGTTGGATGGTTTCTGCTGCCGCCGGCTGCCGATATCCCATTCTGCTCGGGCGATATTGCTGATGAGCGGCAGGTTCTGCGTCTGATTGCCGGCAAAATTCGTTGCCTGAGGCTGCTCCTCGGCAAAATCGGGTTGCGCGACTGCCATAGAGGCAGACGCGGTCAACGCGCATGCAGCAAATGCCAGACCGACTGGCCTAAAAAAGGTGGGGAATATACCCACAGCTAGAGCCGCGATTCAGCGGCAAACCGGTAAAAATGCCGGTTTGCCGTCAAATTGCGATATGCTTTATTCTACCGTTGCGCGGAAGATGAGGGTTTCGGTGGTACCCGAAGCAACTGTGCCAAGATTGCCTGACACAACGCCGGCCGCAAGTGTGCCGGTGCCAGTGCCATCTGCATTGCAGACGGACCCCGATACCGTGCCTTCGGTTACCACGCCGATGACGGACGGAACCGTGGCCGGTCCCGCAGCCAATGTGCTGTAATAGACCAGGTTGGCCGGAATCGTATCCGAAATGGCCACACCTGTCGCGGCAGCCCCACCGGCGGCGTTGGCAACCGCAATGCAATATTCGACGATAGCGCCGGGTATCGCTTTGGGATTGGTATTGCCATTGATCGGATCCCACAGAACATTACTGGTTTTTGTCACCGTGATATCCGCAGCAGCCACTTCATAAGTGTCTGTAGCGCTGTGATAACCGTCACCCGCACCATCGCCGGTTCCCGAACCTCCGGCATCGTCAAATACGTTCTGAACCGTCGCTGCATCATCTGCATCGCCCGCGCTGTTCAGATAGGCGGCGCCCTTGATACCGGCCCCGGTAGAAGGGAGGCCCGCACCGCCGTGGGCAGCTGCCTGGCCAATCAGCACGAGATCGGCCAGATCGCCGGTCACCGCGCCGCCCGGGATGTTCGCCACTGCGTGAACCGTAACGCTGCTGTCTTCCGCCAGGTTGTCGATATAGGTGATCAGCGTGTCACCAGCGTCCAGGACGCCCGCAGTCGTACCATTGTCGAGATAATAGGTGATCACACCGACAAGATCGAAATCATCCGATCCGAGCTGTTCGGATGTCAGCAAAACGTCGATCGTGTCGTTGGTCTGGTTGCTGACCGTATAGGTGACGGCTTGCTGTAGCGCATTGGGAGCAACCGAGCTGTTTACCGAGTCGCTTTTGGCTACGATCAGGTTGACCTTGCGATCGACCACGAAAGTATCGCTGTCGGTTTTGGCGGTCTGGCTAGTGCCGCCGACACTATAGGCTACGCTTACGTCATTTTTTATGCTCGTTCCTGCATCAGTGCCCAGATCTGCAGCGAACGCGGGGTTTGCACCCAGCGCCGCTACAGAAATGGTACTAGTGGCAACGAGAAGTTTCAGTATACTGGTCATAACTGTCTCCTGTTTCACTTATTTGGATCGCCCAACCCCGCGGCAACCCGGTACGGTTGCGGTCACTTCACAGTGCCGCGAAAAACCAATTTCCCTCCTGAACCTGCGGAAATAGAACGATTAAACTTCCATTTCACATGGGTTACGTCGGTCATCAGAGCGGGCCGGACATCGCCATTGCCGCTGCTGTAGGTAAGGTCGGAAAGCGGCCCCCATTTCTTGCCTCCGTCAACGGAGACAATTTCGGTGCCGTCAGACGTTCCCTTGAACGCCACTGCCTTGGGCAGCGGGTTGGTGACGGAAAAATCCGAAGCCGGTGCATTGCCGACATTCCGATATTTGACGACGAACACGAGATTGTCGCCGGGTGTGACGGTTTTCGGCTGTTCGAGAACCAAAGCGGTGGTGCCGTTCGGCTTTGCCACCTTGCGTTCCACGTAGACATCGCTCGACAGGCTGACACTATTGGCCGCCATGGCCGTGCCGGGCAGGATCAGTGCTATTGCGAGAAGAAATCCTTTTATCATGCTGGTAAACCCCGATTAAGTTCAGTCGATGGTGACTTGGAAGGTGATTGTGCGTGTTTGTCCGCCCGGAACGGTGCCGAGGGCCACGGTGACCGCACCGCTGTCAAAGGCGCCGGCATCGCCGTCGCTCAGGGCATCGCTCAGCGGCGCGCCTTCGAGCGTGATGCTTTCCGATTTATAAGTGGTGTCAGCAGGAATAGCGTCGCTGATCGCCAGATTGGTCAGATCACTGGAGCCGATGGTGGTCGCGACCAGCTGATAGACAATGACCGCGCCTGGCACGGGCTCTGTCCCGCCATAGGGGTCGACGATGGTCGCGCTCTTGACCAAGGTAACATCGGAAGCCTGAACCGCGAAAAAGCCGCTGCCGGCGTCACGAGCGCCGCTCGAGCCGATGACGGCATCGCCGCCGCCATCACCCTGTCCGGCGAATATGCTGCCGGGCGTTCCGGTACCGGTTTTGGCTATGGCAGAAAGTTCAATCTCGGCCCGCTCCGTGTCATTGGCGGATGCGGGAATGGTGGAGAGGATGAAAACGGTGATGCTTTCATCTGGCGCCAGTATAGGATCATTGGTGCCGGGCGTGTAAATCGTATCGACGCCGGGATCATAGACGCCATTGCCGTTGCTATCGAGAATGGCAATTTCAAAACTCGTGTCAAATTCGTCGCCGGGCTTTGTGGTGTCGGCCGACAGCGTAAAGGCTTCCGAGCCGTTTCCGCTATTGGTGAGCTGATAGGTCAGCACCTGTCCAGTCCACCCGGGGGCGACGGTCACATCGCCCGGATCACTCGACACGACGGTGACGTCGAGCAACTCGTCAACCTTGATGGTTACCATATTGGAATCGATCGTGACCGGCGTCCCGCCTCCGGGCGCGTCATAAGTGGCTTGGGCGGAATTGATGATGTCGGTTCCGGCGATCGTTCCAGCGGACTGAGCCGCCGTTGATGCCAGAGCCAGGAAAGCGGTGCCAAACGCAAACGCCCATCGGCGACCGACGGCAAGCGCCGCAAATAGGTCCGTTCGGCGTCCCAAATGCTGTGTTGGTGCATAATCCATGGCGGTCATATGCCGAAGAAAGCAAAATATTTGGTAAACGGAAAATAAATGATGTTATGCGTTTTGAGGGGTGAAAAAGTTAGGAAATCATCCAATTGTTCGAGGATATTAAGCAGTGGTTTCGCTCTGGTTAAGCTCCTGTTTACCATGGCAGGGCTTAATCATCGAAAATCCCGACCGTCTAATCATGGTTTTGCGAATTTTTGAATCTGCGACTGGCACCATGTCAGAACAAGAGCGCTAAATGGCGGTCTGTTGAGCGCGGATGTGAAATATGTAGAATAATCGAAAGAGGGTAGTTGACAGGGAAGCAGTGCTCTTCTACTTGCGCTGCTTCACCGCCCAATGCAGGCGCATAAGCGGGTGTAGCTCAGTTGGTTAGAGCGCCGGCCTGTCACGCCGGAGGTCGCGAGTTCAAGTCTCGTCACTCGCGCCATTTCCCCAAAAAGGGGGGAATGGCGTATCAGGATCGGAATTTTCCGGTATTCATCCATATCAGCAGCGGCTTGACTGGAAATATCCAGACAATCCCGGCAAATATGTAAATCGGCAGCTGAAGCCAGAAGCTCAGTTCGCTGATCCAGTTGATCATGCTGACAACTATTCCGCTCCAGACCAGAATCAGAATCAGAATCAGAATCATACCAAAGGGTTGGCGCCAATTGGGCGGATCTGGCGGGTTGTGAGGCGTCTGCTGGTCTGATTCTGCAGTCATGATTTTATATCAATTCGTTGAATTATTTCAGATTCGGTAACAATCATATCGAGAGGCGCATCGTGCGCTTGCACCGGTACGGCGTCGGCTTCCTGCACCGACCAGGCAAAGCCTATACGCTTTGCCTGCGGATATTTGGCAAAAGTCCGGTCGTAATGACCGCCGCCTTGTCCGAGACGGCCCATCGACCGATCAAAGGCGACCATCGGCGCAATAATCAAGTCCGGCGTAACAGTGGGGCAATTCGCATTGGGTTCGGATATATTCCGGAATCCGGCTTCTAGAAGGTCGAGATTGTCGACTTTGCGAAATTCCAGCGGGGAATTTCCGACCACGACAGGGAATGCCGTGGTTTTTCCGATTTCGGTGAGATATTCTGTCAGGCTGGCGGTCGGGGCTTCTGATCCGGTGGCGCTGTACAGCGCGATGATTTCACTCTTTTCAATCAGCTGTGCCAATGGTGTGGGCGGGCGCCGGAAAGCCAAGCCGCGGGTTGCCATATCCAATTGGCTGTAGAAAGCATCCCGTCGCCTTCGATATTCTTCGCGTAGTTTCTGCTTATTATCGTATAAACTACTCAAAATAATGTTCTTTCGGTGGAAAAGTGACGGGACCGTCTTGGTCGTTGGCCGGAAAATCCTCTGACGCCTATTACGTCAGGTGGGCGCCATATGCGTCGGACCCGACTGCAAAACAGTCCGCAATCCGGGCAGGGACAGCTCCCTAGGAAGTTATATCGCCTCAGGGATGTTCGTATCAAGCTCGTGCCAGACAGTACCCGTCACACCCTATCTAGGCGCGATAGGGGCGTTACTCAAGGCCGTTTGCCAGTTGTTCGGCACGATCGGCCAGTTTTTCCAATGTTGCTATTGCCTGCTCGTCCAGCGGGTCGGGTTTTGCCGGTTCACTAGCTGCGGCAGGCTGGGCCAGTGCGGATTGTGCGCTGTGCAATTCATCCGCCAGCAGCAGGGACGTGAATAGCAGCATCCGGCTTTCGTTCAGCCCAGCCGGATCACCGGATTCCCGAGCTTTACCATCTACCATCGCGGCCAGCTTTGTCAGATGTGCTTCTTCACCATCCTGACAGGTTACCATGAAGGAGCGGCCACCAATTTCCAGTTTCATCTGCGCCATATCAATGCTCCTGTCGTTCGATCAGCCCGTCAATCGTCCGGATCGCCTGCTTCATTTCAGATTTCAGCGCCTCGTGACGCGCTTCCAGCATCTGGTCAGCATCGGCCTTCATCGTGCTGTTCGACGATTCTATGCGACTGAGTGCGCGTTCGAGGCGACCGATGGCAAGGATGACACGTTCATTGTCCATGAGCATTTTCCAAAGCTTGTTTCCAACAGGTGAGTTCCTGTCTTTCGTTGCTATCAATCTATTCCAGCGCCGTAAACACCAGATCCTGAAAAGCGATCCTTGACGCCGCCCTGCTGGATCATCAAAGGAAGAGGCAAAATAGCGAATCGCAGCATTTCGTTGCGTTTTTTCACGCGTCAATCCAGGGGATCAGACTAGACATGACCGTTACCGAAAAAAGCATGGCCAACGCCATCAGAGCGCTCGCCATGGATGCGGTTCAAGCGGCCAATAGTGGCCATCCGGGTATGCCGATGGGAATGGCGGACGTAGCCACTGTCCTGTTTAGCGATTTTCTGAAATATGATCCGAAAGCGCCGAAATGGGCGGATCGCGACCGGTTTGTCCTGTCTGCTGGTCACGGCTCGATGCTGATCTATTCCTTGCTCCATCTTACTGGCTATGCGCGGCCGACGCTACAGGACATCAAGGACTTCCGTCAGCTTAGTTCGCCTTGCGCCGGGCATCCGGAAAATTTCAAGCTGGAAGGCGTCGAGACGACGACCGGGCCGCTGGGGCAGGGCTTTGCCACCGCTGTCGGCATGGCGATCGCCGAACGGCATCTCAATGCGACCTTCGGCGACGATCTGGTCGATCACAAGACCTGGGTGATTGCCGGTGACGGTTGCCTGATGGAAGGAATCAATCACGAAGCGGTCGGTCTCGGTGGGCATCTGGGACTTGGACGACTTAATGTTCTTTGGGATGATAATGGTATAACCATCGATGGTGGAACGGAATTATCAACCAGCGAAGACATTCCGGCGCGCTATCGGGCCTCTGGTTGGCACGTGGTTTCCTGCGACGGTCATGATTTTGACGATATCCGCAAGGCGCTAAGCGAGGCTGAGGCTGATCCCCGGCCCTCGCTGATCGCCTGCAAGACGGTCATTGGCTATGGTGCCCCGACCAAGCAGGGCACTTCGGCGACCCATGGCGCTCCGCTTGGCGATGAAGAGATTTCCGGTACCCGTAACGCTCTCGGTTGGGATCATGAGCCTTTTGTGATTCCCGATGATATTCTGGCGTCCTGGCGTCAATTGGGAGAAAAAGGCGCTGCCGCGCGGTCTGACTGGCAAGCGCGCCTGGATGGCCATTCTCAGGCCGCAGAGTTTAACCGGCGCATGGCAGGCGATCTTCCTGATGGCACGGCGATGCAGAATTATATGGAAGGTCTGGCCAAGGATCCGCCGAAATGGGCGACTCGCAAGGCTTCTGAAATGGCATTGGGCGCGATTACCGAGGCTTTGCCCGAGATGATCGGCGGCAGTGCCGATCTCACGGGTTCAAACAATACCAAAACTCCTTCTACCAAGCCTCTGACAAAAGACGATTATTCTGGTCGCTATATCTATTATGGTATCCGCGAGTTCGGGATGGCGGCGGCGATGAACGGCATGGCGTTGCACGGTGGTGTCATTCCTTATGGTGGTACTTTCCTGGTGTTCACCGATTATTGCCGCGGGGCCATGCGGCTTTCCGCGATCCAGAATGCCCGGGTCGTCTACGTCATGACCCATGACAGCATCGGTCTCGGCGAGGACGGTCCGACCCATCAGCCGATCGAGCATATTCAAAGCCTGCGGCTGATGCCTAACATGCATGTCTATCGTCCCGCTGATGCCATCGAAACGGCAGAGTGCTGGGCGCTTGCTATCAAACGGTCCGATGGGCCTTCTACCCTGGCCCTGACTCGCCAGGGGCTTGCGCCTTTCCGTGATGATGTCAGCGTAAATCTTTGTGAAAAAGGCGGATATCGAGCAAAAGCGGCGGAAAATGCCAAGCGCGTGGTGCTGGTTGCGACAGGTTCTGAAGTGTCGTTGGCGCTGGCCGTTGCTGCAAAGCTGGAAGCAGCCGGAACCGGCGCGGATGTGGTATCCATGCCTTGTACGGAATTGTTTGACGCGCAATCCGCCGAATATCGAAATGAACTGCTCGGTGGCGACGGCATATTGCGGGTCTCGATCGAAGCGGGCACCACATTCGGCTGGGAGCGCTATACCGGAATCGACGGGCTGCGTTTCGGCATCGACAGTTTCGGGGCATCGGCGCCGATTGACGACCTTTACGCGCATTTCGGCCTGACCGCGGACGCGATCACCCCGCAAATATTAGAGAAAATTGGCTGAACAAGGCCAGCAAGTTCGAATTCAAAGGAGCAAAATTGATGACAAAAGTAGCAATTAACGGATTTGGCCGGATCGGCCGTCTTGTCGCCCGCGCGATACTGGAGCGCGAAGATGACAATTTCGAGCTGGTCGCGATCAACGATCTTGCCGATGCCGAATCCAATGCGCTGCTTTTCGCTTATGACAGCGTGCACGGCCGCTTCCCTGGCGAAGTCACCGCGCATGGCGATCATATCATGGCCAATGGCAAGAAAATTGCCGTTACCTCTGAACGCAATCCCGGCGATCTGCCGCATGCTGCCATGGGTATCGACATCGTGCTGGAGTGCACCGGCTTCTTCCAGTCCAAGGACGCTGCGCAGCCGCATATCGATGCCGGCGCAAAGCGCGTCTTGATCTCGGCACCGGCAAAGGGCGACCTGAAAACGGTTGTCTTCGGCGTCAATCACGACGTCCTGACGTCATCGGATATCATTGTTTCCAATGCTTCCTGCACCACCAACTGCCTGGCACCGGTGGCCAAGGTGCTGAACGACGCAGTCGGTATCGAGCGGGGTTTCATGACCACGATCCACAGCTATACCAATGACCAGCGGATTCTCGACCAGATGCACAGCGACATGCGCCGCGCGCGGGCTGGTGCGGTCAACATGATTCCGACAACCACGGGTGCTGCCCGCGCCGTCGGTCTGGTGCTGCCAGAGCTGAACGGCAAGCTGGACGGCTCTTCGATCCGCGTACCGACGCCGAATGTCAGCCTGGTCGATCTGGTGTTCACACCCGGCCGCGATACCAGCGTTGAAGAAATCAACGGCGCACTGAAAGCCGCAGCTGAAGGCCCGATGAAGGGCGTGCTGGTGTTTGAAGACAAGCCGCTGGTTTCCAGCGATTTCAACCATCAGCCGGCGAGCAGCTCGGTCGACAGTCTGGAAACGACAGTGATGGACGGCAAGCTTGTCCGTGTCGTCAGCTGGTATGACAATGAATGGGGCTTCTCCAACCGCATGATTGATACTGCCAAGGTCATGGCAGGCATGCTTTAATTCACAAGGGTTCTGATTAATGTCGGCTAACAGTTTTAAAACGCTTGATGATATAGGTGATGTTCGGGGAAAACGCGGCCTGGTCCGCGTCGACCTGAACGTCCCGATGGCGGACGGCAAGGTAACCGACGATATGCGTCTGAAAGCCTTGTTGCCGACGGTTGTCGAACTGGCTGACAAGGGCGCGAAACTGCTGTTGCTCGCTCATTTCGGACGGCCGAAAGGCGAGTATAAGCCGGAATATTCGCTGGAACCCGTGGTTGCACCGCTGGCTGCGGTGCTCGGTCGGGACGTCGGTTTCATGCAGAAGCCAGATCAGGACGCGATCGATGCTTTGCCGGAAGGCAGTATCACGGTGCTGGAAAACAGCCGTTTTGCACCGGGTGAAGAGAAGAATGACCCGGCCATGGCAAAGGCGCTCGCTTCTTTCGGTGATTTCTACGTCAATGATGCCTTTTCGACAGCGCATCGCGCGCATGTGACCACCAAGGGGCTGGCCCATTGTCTGCCTTCTTATGCGGGCCGTTCGATGGAACGCGAATTGACCGCGCTCGACAAGGCGCTGGGCAATCCCGAACATCCGGTTGCTGCGGTTGTCGGCGGGGCGAAAGTGTCCAGCAAGCTCGACGTGCTGCGGCAGATGGTGGAAAAAGTCGATCATCTGATCATCGGCGGCGGCATGGCCAATACATTTCTGGCGGCGCGCGGCGTCAATGTCGGCAAATCCCTGTGCGAACATGAGCTGGCGGATACCGCCAACGAAATACTGGCGGCCGCAGACAGGGCCGACTGCACCGTGCATCTGCCTTATGATGTGGTGGTGGCAAAGGAATTCCGCGCCAATCCGCCAACCCGCACGGTCAACGTCCATGAAGTGGCCGATGACGAAATGATCCTCGATATCGGGCCTGCCGCGGTGGAAGCGCTGTCCGATGTTCTCAAGACCTGCAAGACGCTGGTCTGGAACGGTCCGCTGGGCGCCTTTGAGACGCCGCCGTTCGACAGTGCCACCGTTGCGCTAGCCAGAACCGCGGCTGCCCTGACCAAAGAAGGGCAGCTTCTTTCGGTGGCCGGTGGCGGCGACACGGTCGCGGCGCTCAATCACGCCGGCGTTGCCGACGATTTCAGCTTTGTATCGACCGCGGGCGGTGCCTTCCTCGAATGGATGGAAGGCAAGCCTTTGCCCGGCGTCGAAGTGCTTAACCAAATAAAATGAAAATATCAGGGAACCAAGAATGGCGAATAATGAAATGATGAGCAAAATCGAAAATGGCCAAGGCTTTATCGCCGCGCTGGACCAGAGCGGTGGCTCGACGCCAAAAGCACTGGCTGGCTATGGCATTGGTGAAGATAGCTTCTCCAATGACGATGAGATGTTCGGTCTGATCCACAAGATGCGCAGCCGCATCATTACCTCGCCCAGCTTCGGCAACGGCAAGGTGATTGGTGCCATCCTGTTCGAGAAGACCATGAATGGCGATGCCGGCGGGAAACCGGTACCGGAAGCGCTCTGGGATCGCGGCGTCGTGCCTTTTCTGAAAGTCGACAAGGGCCTCGAGGACGAAGTGAACGGTGTTCAGTTGATGAAACCGATCCCTGATCTGGATGCCCAGTGCGCCCATGCGGTTTCAAAGGGTGTTTTCGGAACCAAGATGCGGTCGGTGATCAACAAGGCCAATGCGGAAGGAATCGCTGCGGTTGTCGCGCAGCAATTCGATTTCGGCAAACAGATCTTGAGCCACGGGCTGGTGCCAATCATCGAGCCGGAAGTGAATATCAAAAGCGAAGAGCGCGCTGAATGCGACAAGATTTTGCTCGGCGAACTGACCAAGCATCTGGACGCTCTGGCGGACGATCAGCGGGTGATGCTGAAACTGTCGATTCCGGTTGAGCCCAATCTCTACCAGTCCCTGGTCGATCACCCCAAGGTGGTTCGGCTGGTCGCTCTGTCTGGTGGCTATTCCACCGAAGATGCGTGCGAGCAGCTGGCCAAGAACAAGGGCATGATCGCCAGCTTCAGCCGCGGCTTGCTGCAGGATTTGCGGGTTTCGCAGAGCGACGAGGAATTTGATGCGGTGCTCGGCGGTGCGATTGACCAGATTTATCGCGCTTCGATTACCTGACCGGAGGGCCTAGGCTTGTCGCTGTCCGATCCCGGTTGGTCTGCTGTCGATGATTATATCGTTGGCAAACTGATTGGGGAGGACACGGCACTGGAAGCAGCGCTGGCAAATAACCGGCGGGCGGGACTGCCGCCGATTGACGTGTCGCTGGCGCAAGGCAAGATGCTGCAGTTGCTGGCGCGCGGTGTTGGAGCAAGGCGCATTCTCGAGATCGGTACGCTCGGCGGTTATTCTTCCATCTTTCTCGCCCGTGCGCTGGGCGAAGATGGTGTGCTGGTCACGCTGGAACTCGAACCGGAATATGCAGCAGTGGCGTGCGCCAATATCGAGCATGCGGGTGTCGGCCGTAGCGTTGATATCCGTATCGGACCGGCATGCGATACGCTTGAAGCCATGTGCAGCGAAGGCGAGGCGGCGTTCGATTTTGTCTTCATCGATGCCGACAAGGACAATTATCCCGCCTATCTTGACTATGCGATCCAATTGTCACGGCAGGGCACGATGCTGATTTTTGACAATGTCGTGCGGGAGGGCGAGGTGATCAATCCGCAGTCCAGCGATCCCAAGGTTTCCGGAACCCGTGCATTATATGACGCGCTGCAAGACAATGCCAAAATCGACGCCACCGCAATCCAGACCGTTGGCAGCAAGAAATGGGATGGTTTCCTGCTCGCCTTGGTCCAATGAAAGCGCTAGAAGTCTGCCCATGACCGACATTCCCTGCCAGCTATATCTGATTTCGCCACTCGACGTCGGCGGGCGCTTTCCGGACCGTTTGCGGGAAGCCCTGCAAGCCGCTCCCGTCGCGGCTTTCCAGTTTCGTGTGAAAGACCTGGATCAGCAGGAAGCCGCACGATTGGCTGAACCGCTGAAAGCGATTTGCGATGAATTTGACGTGGCCTTCATCGTCAATGATGATGTCGCGCTGGCCCGGCAGCTGGGCGCGGATGGCGTACATCTGGGGCAGGGTGACGAAAGCCTGAAAGCCGCGCGCGAGCAGCTGGGCAAGGATGTCCAGATCGGCATTACCTGCCACGACAGCCGTCATCTGGCGATGGAGGCGGGCGAGGGCGGCGCCAATTATGTTGCCTTCGGCGCGTTTTTCCCCACCGATACCAAGGAAACTCATCACAGGCCGGAGCTGGATATACTGGAATGGTGGTCTGAAATGATGGAAATTCCGAGCGTCGCAATTGGCGGGATCACGCCGGAAAATTGTCAGCCGCTGATCGACGCCGGCGCCGATTTTCTGGCCGTGTGCGGAGCCGTGTGGAATGATCCGGCGGGGCCGGCCCAGGCGGTCGGGAAATTTGCCGCAAGGCTGGAAGTCGGCTCGGAAGGTTAGGACGAACTGCGGGTCGTACCGATCTGCGATGCGAGATATTGGGCGACGAAACTGCTGACACGGGGCGGGGTAAAATTGGGCATCTGCTCCATGTCGCGCAAATAGCCCTCAGTCGGCTTGAACGATTGCATCTGGCCCTCACCAATCGAATAGCCGAACAGGCCAGCGGCCAGCGCAGTTTTTTCGCAAGGGCTTGCCTTCCTATCGTCGCGCCGTGGCCGGGTGATATCTGTCTGTTCCATGATCTTGTGATAGCTGCCGGGTGATTCGCCGTATTGTATGAAAAAGACCTGCGCACCATCATACTGGCTGTCATCATCGCCGGCTTTCATCGTCACCGGGCTTGCCTATTATCAGCCAGCAGATTACAGCGCCGCTCAATCAAACAATCTATCAAGCGAGACTAGCGATGAAGATCAGCGGTGTAGATATCCGGCCGGGCAATATATTGGAATATGAAGGTGGCCTGTGGAAGGTTGCCAAGATCCAGCATACGCAGCCGGGCAAGGGCGGGGCCTATATGCAGGTCGAGATGAAGAATCTGGTCGATGGTCGCAAGACCAATGTCCGGTTCCGTAGTGCCGACACGCTGGAAAAAGTCCGTCTCGACACGAAGACCTTTCAATATCTTTTCGCCGATGGCGACATGCTGACCTTCATGGACAAGGAAAATTACGAGCAGATCACTTTGCCAGCCGACTTGCTGGGCGATGCGGCGGAATTTTTGCAGGATGGCATGGATGTGCAACTGGAGCTTTACGACGAAAAGCCGATCTCCGTGCAATTGCCAGACCAGATCGAAGCAGAAATTGTCGAGGCCGATGCGGTGGTCAAGGGCCAGACGGCTTCGTCCAGCTACAAGCCTGCCGTTCTCGACAATGGTGTTCGTGTCATGGTGCCGCCGTTCATTTCGGCCGGTACCCGGATCATCGTTGATGTCTATGCCCGCGAATATGTCGGCAAGGCCAGCTAATCATTTCCCCTCCTGCTTGCGGGAGGGGTCAGGGGTGGGCATGAGAATGCTGCTCGCCTGTTCTTTGAAAACCCTATAGACCCAACCCAAGCCCCTCCCGTAAACGGGAGGGGGGAGATTATGAAATGCCAGCACATTCCGCCCTTATCACCGTCATGGAGCGCGCAGCACGCAAGGCGGGTTCGCGCCTGCGCCGCGACTTTGGCGAAGTCGAGCATCTGCAGGTCTCCAAGAAGGGTCCTGCCGATTTCGTTTCCAAGGCGGATATGCGCGCCGAGCGGATTCTTTACGACGAGCTGCTGAAAGTGCGGCCCGGCTGGGGTTTCGTGCTCGAAGAAGGCGGCATGATCGAAGGCGAGGAAGGCAAGCCGCGCTGGATCATTGATCCGCTCGACGGCACCACCAATTTTCTTCACGGCATCCCCCATTTCGCCATTTCGATCGCGGTGCAGGAGCCATCGCTCGACGGCCGCGGCTGGGGCAAGATTACCAGTGGCCTGATCTACGAGCCGCTGACCGACCTGACCTGGTGGGCGGAAATGGACAAGGGTGCCTGGCTCGGCGAACGGCGTCTGCGCGTGTCGGCCCGCCGCGATCTCTCCGAATCCCTGATAGCCACCGGCATCCCGTTCAAGGGGCATGGCGATCTTGGCGAATGGGCGCGGATTTTCGGCGCCGTTGCGCCGCAAGTTGCTGGCATCCGCCGCAACGGCTCGGCCGCACTCGATCTCGCCTGGCTCGCTGCCGGCCGCTATGACGGCTTCTGGGAAGCCGGACTGAAAGTCTGGGACGTTGCTGCAGGCATTTTGATGGTTCGCGAAGCCGGCGGTTTTGTCACCGATTATACCGGCGGCGATCAGCCGATTGGTCAGGGTGAAATATTGGCATCGAACGAAGCGCTGCACAGCAAGCTGCACCGGATATTGGCAAAGTCGCTGCTGTAACTGCGAATCGCTCGCAAAAGCCCATAATTTAAGCGACTTCGCCCTTGCGGCATGGGGAGCCACTGCCTAAAAGCGGCCCCGAATATTAGCGAAACGAGTCATCAGTGGTCGATCTTTCCGAATATGCACCGATCTTATTGTTCCTGTTTGTAGCCGCGGGGCTGTCCACAGCCTTTGTGTTCCTGCCGATGGGCGTGTCCCGGCTGACCGGGACCCATAATCCGAGCGCGGAAAAGCTCTCGGAATATGAATGTGGCTTTCCCGCCTTTGAAGATTCGCGCAGCCAGTTTGATGTGCGCTTCTATCTGGTGGCGATCCTGTTCATCATTTTCGATCTTGAAGCGGCGTTTCTGTTCCCGTGGGCCGTGTCTCTTGATTTGACCGGCTGGGTGGGCTGGACGACGATGATGGTATTTCTCGCGGAACTGATCATCGGTTTTGCTTATGCCTGGAAAGTGGGAGCGCTGGAATGGGACTAGAACCCAATAATAGCGGATCGGCGATTCTGAACGCTGACGGCACGCCGATGCGGACCGAGCAGCAGCCCGATGAGGGTTTCTTCAAGGATCTGAATTCGGAAGTGAATGACAAGGGCTTTCTGGTCACCTCGACCGAAGAGCTGTTTCAATGGGCCCGTACCGGTTCGCTCTGGTGGATGACTTTCGGCCTGGCCTGCTGTGCGGTCGAAATGATCCACGTCAACATGCCGCGCTACGACATGGAGCGCTTTGGCGCCGCACCGCGCGCCAGCCCGCGCCAGTCTGACGTGATGATCGTTGCCGGAACGCTTTGCAACAAAATGGCGCCGGCCTTGCGCAAGGTCTATGATCAGATGTCCAATCCGAAATATGTGATCTCGATGGGCAGCTGCGCCAATGGCGGCGGCTATTATCATTACAGCTATTCCGTGGTTCGCGGTTGCGACCGGATCGTTCCGGTTGATATTTATGTGCCTGGATGTCCGCCAACCGCAGAGGCTTTGCTCTACGGTGTGATGCAATTGCAGCGAAAGATCCGCCGCATCGGGACGTTTGAGCGCTAATATGGGTCATTCAGCACCAGCAATTTCCAGCAACGAGGGCGTCGCCGCCAAGCTTGGCAAGGCGATCGGCGCTGCCTTGCTGAATACCGTAGAAGCTTATGGCGAAATCAGCTTTACCGTCGAGCGCAAAAAGCTTGCCTCGGTCCTCGACAAGCTGCGCGACAAGCATGAATATCAACAATTGGTCGAGATTGCCGGCGTCGACTATCCGGATCGGCCGGAGCGTTTCGAGGTCTGCTATCATCTGCTCAGCCTGACCAAGAACCACCGCATCCGGGTCAAGGTCACAACGGACGAAGACACGCCGGTGCCCAGCGTCACCCATATCTGGGAAGTTGCTGGCTGGCTCGAGCGCGAAGTGTTCGACATGTATGGCGTATTGTTCGACGGCAATACCGACCTGCGGCGGATCCTGACCGACTATGGGTTTCAGGGTCACCCGTTCCGCAAGGATTTTCCGCTGACCGGCTATGTCGAGATGCGCTATTCCGAAGAAGCCAAGCGCGTGGTCTACGAGCCGGTGAAACTGGCCCAAGATTTCCGCAGCTTTGATTTCATGTCGCCATGGGAAGGCGCCGACTATATCCTGCCCGGAGACGAAAAAGTGGGTGGCGAAGCGCCGCCGCCGACTCCGAAGACCACTGACAAAACAAGCGAAACTGGCGCTGGCGCGAAAGCCGACAAGGAGGCTGCCAAGCCCTCGAAGCGCAAAGAGGCTAACGTCAAAAAGCCGGCTCCGACACGGACCAAGTCCGGGACCCAGAAAAAGGGGGAGGGTAAGTGATGGCAAGCAACGCTCCCGTTTGTGTCGCGCGTAGACGAGACACTTCTATCCACCACAACCGGCTTCTCGACTTCGTTCGAAGCGAACGGGAGAGTGGAACTCTGGTTCACGGCTTCTCGACTTCGCTCGAAGCGAACGGAAAGGTGGGCATCTAATGTCTGACTATCTCGACGAAATGGACCATATCGCGGACGAGGCCGATCCGACGGTTGGCGATCTGGAAATCCAGAATTTCACGATTAACTTCGGGCCCCAGCATCCCGCAGCGCACGGCGTGCTGCGCATGGTGATGGAACTGGACGGCGAGATTGTCGAACGGGTCGATCCGCATATCGGTCTGCTGCACCGCGGTACGGAAAAGCTGATCGAGCACAAGACCTATTTGCAGGCCTTGCCCTATTTTGACCGGCTCGACTATTGCTCGCCGCTGGCGATGGAGCACAGCTATGTACTGGCGATCGAGAAATTGCTCGATCTTGAGGTTCCGCTGCGCGGCCAGTATCTGCGGGTATTGTTCGCCGAGCTGACCCGGATCTGCAACCATATGCTCAACATCGGTGCCCATGTCATGGATGTCGGCGCGATGACGCCGAATATCTGGGTGTTCGAGATTCGCGAGCAGTGCATGAACTTTTTCGAACGGGCCAGCGGCGCCCGCATGCACAGCGCCTGGTTCCGGCCCGGCGGCGTGCATCAGGACGTGCCGCTGAAACTGCTCACCGATATCGCCGACTGGCTGGACGAATTCCCGAAGCTGTTCGACGATGCGATGAGCCTGGTCGTCGGCAACCGCATTTTCAAGCAGCGCAATGTCGATATCGCGACGGTTTCGCAGGACGATGCCGTGCGCTGGGGCTTTTCCGGCCCGGTATTGCGCGGCAGCGGTGTCGCCTGGGATTTGCGCAAGTCGCAGCCTTATGACGTTTACGACCGGATGGATTTCGAAGTGCCGGTCGGTACCAAAGGCGATTGCTATGACCGGTTCATGGTGCGGGTCGAGGAGGTCCGGCAGAGCGCACGGATCATGCGCCAGTGCCTGAATGAAATGCCGGACGGGCCCGTTGCCTCGACCGATCGCAAGATTGTCCCGCCCAAGCGCGCCGAGATGAAACAGTCGATGGAAGCGCTGATCCACCATTTCAAGCTCTATACAGAGGGCTTCCACGTTCCCGCCGGCGAAGTCTATGTCGCGACCGAAAGCCCGAAGGGCGAATTTGGTGTTTATCTGGTCAGCGATGGCAGCAACAAACCTTATCGCTGCAAGATCCGGCCGACCGCTTTCTCGCATCTGCAGGCGATGGATTTCATGACCAAAGGCCATATGTTGCCGGATGCCACTGCCATATTGGGCGCGATTGATATTGTGTTCGGGGAGTGTGACCGGTGAAATTACGCAATTCACATAACGTCATTGCGAGGAGCGAAGCGACGCGGCAATCCAGAGCCTCGCGCGCAGACGCTCTGGATTGCTTCGCTACGCTCGCAATGACGGGAGTACGATAATGGCTGAATCCCCAACCATCCCCGATGAAATCGAAACCCGCGCCAAATGGGGCGATTTTGCGTTTACGCCGGACAATGAAAAACTCGCCAAGTGGCAGATCGCGAAATATCCGGCTGGCCGCCAGAAATCGGCGGTCATGGCGCTGCTCGACCTCGCCCAGCGGCAGGTCGGTGCGGACACCAAGACGCAAGGCTGGCTGCCGGTTCCGGTGATCGAATATGTCGCCGCCTATCTCGATATGCCCTATATGCGGGCCTATGAAGTCGCGACCTTCTACACCATGTATAATCTGGCGCCGGTCGGTCGTTTTCACGTTCAGGTTTGCGGCACCACGCCGTGCATGCTGCGCGGCAGCGACGATGTGATGGCCGCCTGCAAGAACAAGGGCATGGCCAAGGGCAAGACCACGCCGGACGGGCTGTTTACCCTGACCGAGGTCGAGTGCATGGGCAATTGCTCGAACGCGCCGATGGTCCAGATCAACGACGATAATTACGAAGATCTCAATTATGACGTCATGACCGGGATCCTTGAGGATCTGGCCGCAGGCAAGGATATCAAAGTCGGTTCGCAAATCGGTCGCAAGACCAGCGAAGCCGAGGGTGGTCCGACGAACCTGCACGCGATGGTCGATGAAAATCACGATTACCGGGGGGAATGGTGATGGGTTTTTGTGCCAATATCGTCATGCTGAACTTGTTTCAGCACCCCGCGCGGCAAGAGCGCTATTCTCCGATGGAGGTCCTGAAACAAGTTCAGGATGACGAAAAGCGTGGAGGATATTGATGCCATGCAAGTCGACGGATATGCAGGCTGGATCGGGCTCGCCGTGGTTGTCCTTGGCATTATCGGCGGCCTGTGGGGCCGCTGGAGGAAAAAATAATGGCGTTTGATTTCCTTCAGGACAAGGACCGCATCTTCACCAATGTCTATGGTTTCCAGTCGTGGGACCTGAAGGCGTCGCGGAAGCGCGGTGACTGGGACAATACCGCTGATATTATCAAGCGCGGCAATGACAAGATTATCGAGGAAATGAAGGCCAGCGGCCTGCGCGGTCGCGGCGGGGCGGGTTTTCCGACCGGTCTGAAATGGTCGTTCATGCCCAAGGAAGCGCCCAAGGACAGCCAGGGCAATCCGCGGCCGAGCTTTCTCGTCATCAACGCCGATGAATCCGAGCCGGGCAGCTGCAAGGACCGCGAAATCCTGCGCAACGATCCCCACAAGCTGATCGAAGGCGCGTTGATCGCCGGTTTCGCGATGCGCGCGCGGGCGGCCTATATCTATATTCGTGGCGAGTATATTTTTGAAGCCAAGGTCATGGAGGCGGCCGTCAAGGAAGCCTATGACGCGGGGCTGATCGGCAAGAATGCCGCCAAATCCGGCTATGATTTCGACGTCTTCGTCCACCGCGGCGCCGGTGCCTATATCTGCGGCGAAGAAACCGCGATGATCGAAAGCCTCGAGGGCAAGAAGGGCCAGCCACGCCTGAAGCCGCCATTCCCTGCCGGTGCTGGTCTCTATGGCTGCCCGACGACGGTGAACAATGTCGAAAGCATAGCGGTCGTTCCAACGATCCTGCGGCGTGGCGCGGCCTGGTTCGCCAGCTTTGGCCGCGAAGGCAATCACGGCACAAAGCTCTTTCAGGTTTCCGGCCATGTCGACAAACCGGCGGTGTTCGAGGAAGCCATGTCGATCCCGTTCAAGGACATGATCGAGAAACATTGCGGCGGCATTACCGGCGGCTGGGACAATCTGCTTGCGGTCATTCCTGGCGGTTCTTCGGTTCCGCTGGTGCCGGCCGAGATGATCATGGACGCGCCAATGGACTTTGACGGGCTCAAGGAAGTTGGGTCTGGTCTCGGCACGGCGGCGGTCATCGTGATGGACAAGTCGACGGATATCGTCCGCGCCATTTCGCGGCTCAGCTATTTCTACAAGCACGAAAGCTGCGGCCAGTGCACGCCGTGCCGCGAAGGCACCGGCTGGATGTGGCGGGTGATGGAAAAAATGCGCGATGGCGACGCCGAAATTGGCGATATCGATACGCTCTATGAAGTGACGAAGCAGGTCGAAGGTCACACCATCTGCGCCCTCGGTGATGCAGCGGCCTGGCCGATCCAGGGTCTGATCAGGCATTTCCGTCCCGAGATGGAGCGTCGAATAAACGAACATAAGGGCGCGCAAGTGATGGAGGCGGCGGAATGATGGCGATTTCAACTCCCTTCGTCATCCTGAACTTGTTTCAGGACCCCCAAAGGCAGTTCGCGCTCGTTTCTCACGGGGTGCTGAAACAAGTTCAGCATGACGAATGTTTTTCGGAGACCATCCATGCCTAAAGTCACCGTAGATGGCATCGAAATCGAAGTGCCCCAGGGCGCGACCGTGCTGCAGGCTGCAGAGCTTGCGGGCAAGGAAATCCCGCGTTTCTGTTATCATGAGCGGCTGAGCATCGCGGGCAATTGCCGCATGTGTCTGGTTGAGGTGAAGCCGGGACCACCGAAGCCGCAGGCGAGCTGTGCCTTGCCCGCCGCCGAAGGTCAGGAAATCCGCACCGACAGCGAAATGGTCAAGAAGGCGCGCGAAGGGGTGATGGAGTTTCTCCTGATCAACCATCCGCTCGATTGTCCTATTTGCGATCAGGGCGGCGAATGCGACCTTCAGGATCAGGCGATGGCCTATGGCAAGGGGGGATCGCGCTACGAAGAGAATAAGCGCGCGGTTACCGAGAAATATATGGGGCCGATCATCAAGACGGCGATGACCCGCTGCATCCATTGTACGCGCTGTGTTCGCTTTGCCGAGGAAGTCGCTGGCGTCGAGGAAATCGGCGCTATTGGCCGCGGCGAAGGGATGCAGATTACTTCCTATCTCGAAGGCGCGGTGCACAGCGAATTGTCCGGCAATGTTGTCGATCTCTGCCCGGTTGGCGCGCTGACCAGCAAGCCTTATGCTTTTGAAGCGCGTCCCTGGGAACTGACCAAGACGCTCGGCATCGATGTGATGGACGGAGTTGGCACCAATATCCGCATCGACAGTCGTGGCCGCGAAGTGCTGCGCGCTTTGCCGCGCGTCAATGATGACGTGAACGAGGAATGGGCGACCGACAAGACTCGCCACGCAATCGACGGCCTGATGAAGCGCCGCCTCGACAAGCCTTATGTGCGCAGGAACGGCAAGCTGGAAGAAGCGACCTGGAACGAAGCGTTTCAGGCTATCGCCGATGTCAACGCAGGCAGCTCGGTTACCGCTATTGCCGGCGATCTGGTTGATTGCGAAACAATGTACGCCGCGAAAAAGCTGCTGAAATCAATGGGATCGGATATGCTGGAAGGCCGGCAAACCGGGCTTTCCTATGATGTGTCCAATCTCGCTGCGGTGAATTTCAACTCGACCATCGCCGGTATCGAGGAAGCGGATGTGATCCTGCTGGTCTCGACCAATCCGCGCTGGGAAGCGTCGCTGGTCAACACCCGTATCCGCAAGGCGGTACGCAAGGGCAATACGAAAGTCTTTGGTATCGGACCGGAAGCAGACCTGACCTATCCGGTCGAATGGCTTGGTGACGATATGGGGCTGCTCGGCAAGCTGCCGAATGCGGTCAAGGATGCTCTGGAGCAGGCGGAAAAACCCGCGCTGATTCTGGGCGGCGGCGGATTGAGCGTAGATGGCGTGCATGGTGCGGCCCTGAAACTTGCGAAACAGTTCAAGCTTGTGCGCGAAGGCTGGAACGGCTTCAACGTGCTGCATATCGGCGCCTCGCGCACCGGCGGTCTGATGCTCGGCTATGCCCATGAGGGTGGCATCAGGGCGATTGCGGAAAAGAAACCGAAATTGCTGTTCGCACTGGGTGCGGACGAAATGAATTACGAGCCGTTCAAGGACAGCTTCAA
This sequence comes from Sphingorhabdus sp. M41, assembly GCF_001586275.1. Lineage (NCBI taxonomy): Bacteria > Pseudomonadati > Pseudomonadota > Alphaproteobacteria > Sphingomonadales > Sphingorhabdaceae > Sphingorhabdus > Sphingorhabdus sp. M41. The sequence goes on from NZ_CP014545.1 coordinate 1,278,490, forward strand.
GGTCTTCATCGGTCATCACGGCGATACTGGCGCTCATGCAGCGGACGTAATCCTGCCTGGTTCCGCCTATACCGAGAAAAACGGCACTTATGTCAATCTGGAAGGCCGCGTGCAGCGTTCGAACAAGGCGATCTTTGCGCCGGGCGATGCGCGCGAAGACTGGAGCATATTGCGGGCTTTATCTGATGTGATGGGCAAGACACTGCCGTTCGACAGTTTCGCGGAATTGCGCGGCAACATGGCGATGGATCATCCTGAACTGGCCGTCGAGGGGCTTGTCTCAATGGCATGGAACCCGCCATCCGGTTTGCCGGACAAGCCAAAGGGGCAGGGCGTCCATCCGGTCAAGGATTTCTACCTGACCAACAGTATCGCCCGGGCCAGTGGCACGATGCAGCGCTGTTCCGCAGAATTGTTGCATGCCGATGACGAGATTATGGAGGCGGCAGAATGAATAATTTAACCGCCATTTTTCCTCCTTGTGCGAAGCACGGGGAGGGGGACCATCCGCAGGATGATGGAGGGGCACCGCGCTACCTCACTGCGTTCGGCCCCTCCGTCACGCCTTCGGCGCGCCACCTCCCCAAAGCTGCGCTTCAGGGAGGAAATATTAGATGACCGAATATCTCCAAACCACCTTCCTTGGTGCCGAGCTCGGCTGGTTCGTTGCCACGCTGGCCCTGATCCTGCTGATCGCTCTGCCGCTGATGCTGGCCGTTGCGATGATCATTTATGTTGACCGGAAAATCTGGGCGGCCATGGCGCTGCGGCGCGGACCCAATGTGGTGGGTCCCTTTGGCCTGCTGCAAAGCTTTGCCGACGGTCTGAAAGTTTTCCTGCAGGAAACGATCATTCCGTCGAGCGCCAACAAGGGCCTATTCCTGCTGGCGCCGATTATCACGTTCACCGTGGCCCTGCTCGCCTGGGCGGTCATTCCATTCGGCGAAGACATGGTCCTCGCCAATATCAATATCGGGCTCCTCTATATATTGGCGGTCAGTTCGCTCGGTGTTTACGGCGTGGTCATTGCCGGTTGGGCGAGTAACTCCAAATATCCGTTCTTCTCCGCCATGCGCGCCGCCGCGCAGATGATTTCCTACGAAGTCTCGATCGGTTTCGTCCTGATTTCGGTGGTGCTGTTTGCCGGAACCTTCAACCTTTCCGACATCATCATGGCCCAGAAGGGTCATATTTTTGGTCTGGTCAATGCCTATGGCCTGAACCCGCTGCTGTTTCCGATGGCGGTGGTGTTCCTGATCGCCTCGATGGCGGAAACGGCGCGCCATCCATTCGACCTGACCGAAGCGGAAAGCGAGCTGGTCGCCGGTTACCAGACCGAATATAGTTCGATGTCCTTCGCTCTGTTCTGGCTCGGCGAATATGCCAATATCCTGCTGATGTGCGCGCTTAACGCGATCCTGTTCTGGGGTGGCTGGCTGCCGCCGCTGGATGTCGACTGGATTCCGTGGTTCGATATTCCGGGCATCTTCTGGCTGTTCGGCAAGATGTTCTTTTTCTTTTTCATCTTCAGCTGGGTGATGGCGACGGTCCCGCGCTACCGCTATGACCAGCTGATGCGTCTGGGCTGGAAAATATTCCTGCCGCTTAGCCTGCTCTGGGTGTTCCTGATCAGCGGCTATGTGATGATTGACAAGTTTGGATTGCCGCTATGAATATCGCACAAACCATCAAGGCCTTCACCCTTTGGGAATTTATCGGCGCGCATATGCTGACGCTGAAATATTTCTTCAAGGCGAAGAAGACGATCAATTATCCCTATGAAAAAAACCCGATTTCGCCGCGGTTCCGGGGGGAGCATGCGTTGCGCCGCTATCCCAATGGCGAGGAACGCTGCATTGCCTGCAAGCTGTGCGAAGCGGTCTGCCCGGCGCAGGCGATAACGATCGAGGCCGAGCCGCGCGAAGACGGCTCGCGCCGCACCACACGCTATGACATTGACATGACCAAGTGCATCTATTGCGGTTTCTGCCAGGAGGCGTGCCCGGTCGATGCGATTGTCGAGGGTCCGAATTTCGAATATGCGACGGAAACGCGCGAAGAGCTGATTTACGACAAATCGAAACTGCTGGAAAATGGCGACAAATGGGAGCGGGCAATCGCGGCAAACCTTGCCGCCGATGCGCCCTATCGTTAATGGGCGCTGTGATGAATCCAATGGGGGAAAATGTGCAAAAATATGCTGAACTTTTCCTCCTCGTGCGCAGCACGGGGAGGGGGACCATCCGCAGGATGGTGGAGGGGCTATGCGCCATCCTCACTTCGTTCGGCCCCTCCGTCGCGCATTCTGCGCGCCACCTCCCCAAAGCTTCGCTTCAGGGAGGTTGCGCATAATGCAAATATTTGCTTTCTATCTATTCGCATCCATCGTGCTTGCCAGCGGTGCTTTCTGCATCTTCGCGCGCAATCCGGTGCATAGTGTCTTGTGGCTGATCCTCGCGTTTTTCAACGCGGCGGGTCTGATGCTGCTGGTTGGCGCGGAATTTATCGCGGCGCTGCTGGTCATCGTCTATGTTGGCGCGGTTGCAGTCCTGTTCCTGTTTGTCGTGATGATGCTCGACATTGATTTTGCCGAATTGCGAGCGGGCTTCATGAAAAACCTGCCGCTTGGTCTGTTGCTGGCGCTGGTGCTGGTGGTCGAGATTATCTTCGGCGTGGGCACCTGGCAGTCCGCGGGCATGGGCGAGGCCACTGCTGCGGTCGGCCTGCCGGAAGGCGCGCCGTCTAATATCGAACAGCTGGGTGCCTTGCTCTACAGCAAATATGTCTTCCTGTTCGAGGCCGCGGGCATGATCCTGCTGGTTGCGATGGTCGGCGCGATCGTGCTGACGCATCGTACGCGTGGTGGCGTCCGCAAACAGAATATCGCAGATCAGGTCGCTCGCCGGCCCGAAGACGCGACCCGCAATACGCAGCCTGAAGTCGGCAAGGGAGTGGAACTGTGATGCAGAATCTATCGGCTCCGTCCACCGTTCGTCCTGAGCCTGTCGAAGGACCCGGTTCGTCGGTAAAATCGCGTTTCGACAGCTGTGCTTCGACAGGCTCAGCACGAACGGATTTTCTTTCCGCCAGATATTCAGCAGCCGGGGATATGTCATGATCGGTATCGAACATTATCTCGTCGTCAGCTCCATCCTGTTCGTGATGGGGATGCTCGGCATATTTCTCAACCGCAAGAATATCATCATCATCCTGATGGCGATCGAATTGATCCTGCTTGCGGTGAATCTCAATTTTGTCGCGTTCAGCGCCTTTCTCGGCGATATGACCGGACAGGTGTTCGCCATGTTCATCCTGACCGTGGCCGCAGGCGAGGCCGCCATCGGGCTGGCCATTCTCGTGATTTACTTCCGTCAGCGCGGCACCATTGCCGTCGATGATGTCAACCGGATGAAGGGGTGAACATGAGTTCGTCTAACATTACCGTTCGCCCTGAGCCTGTCGAAGGGCAGGTTGCGCGCACTCCGTTCATATTTCGACAAGCTCAGCACGAACGGCTCCGGGGGCAAGCGTGAACAGCATCATCCTCATAGTTTTCCTGCCTTTGCTGGCAGCGATTGTTGCCGGTTTCGGCAATCGTATCATCGGTAATGTGCCAGCGAAAATCGTCACAACGGGCGCGCTATTCGCTTCTTGTGCCTTGAGCTGGCCGGTATTCATCGGCTTTCTGAGCGGAGCCAGCAGCGCGGAAGTGGTGCCGGTTCTGACCTGGATTATATCCGGTGACCTGAATTTTGACTGGGCCCTGCGCGTTGATGCGCTGACTGCCGTGATGCTTGTCGTGGTAACCACCGTGTCCGCTCTCGTGCATCTCTATTCATGGGGCTATATGGACGAAGATCCGGATCAGCCGCGCTTCTTCGCCTATCTGTCGCTGTTTACCTTTGCCATGCTGATGCTGGTCACGGCGAATAATCTGGTTCAGATGTTCTTTGGCTGGGAAGGCGTTGGCCTGGCGTCCTATCTGCTGATCGGTTTCTGGTTCAAGAAGCCCAGCGCCAATGCGGCCGCGATCAAGGCTTTCGTTGTCAACCGCGTTGGCGACCTTGGCTTCATGCTCGGTATTTTCGGTACGTTTCTGGTCTTCGGCACGGTGTCCATTCCCGAAATCCTCGAAGCCGCTCCGGCAATGGCCGGTTCGTCGATCACCTTTGCCGGCATGCGTCTCGATACGATGACCATTCTCTGCCTGCTGCTGTTCATCGGCGCGATGGGCAAGTCGGCACAGCTTGGTCTGCACACATGGCTGCCTGACGCGATGGAAGGGCCGACACCGGTTTCCGCTCTGATCCACGCCGCTACCATGGTCACCGCAGGCGTATTCATGGTCTGCCGTCTTTCGCCAATGTTTGAAACCAGTCCGGTGGCTCTGATGGTCGTCACCATCGTTGGCGCTTCGACCGCGATATTTGCTGCCACGGTTGGCCTGGTCCAGCATGACATAAAGCGGGTGATCGCTTATTCTACCTGTTCACAGCTCGGCTATATGTTCTTCGCCGCTGGTGTCGGGGCATATAGCGCGGCGATGTTCCACTTGTTCACCCATGCCTTTTTCAAGGCGCTGCTGTTCCTTGGCGCCGGTTCGGTGATCCACGCAATGCATCACGAACAGGACATGCGCTATTATGGCGGCCTGCGGAAAGAAATCCCGCTGACATTCTGGGCGATGATGGCCGGAACGCTGGCGATTACCGGTGTCGGTATCGTCGGCCTTGGCGGTTTTGCCGGCTTCTATTCCAAGGACGCGATTATCGAGGTTGCCTTTGCCAGCGGCACCGAAGTCGGCCAGTTCGCCTTCTTCATCGGCGTGCTCGCTGCGCTGCTGACCAGCTTCTACAGCTGGCGACTGATGTTCCTGACCTTCTGGGGCACGCCGCGCTGGATCCAGTCCGAGCATATTCAACATAGCGTCCATAAAACGCCCGAGGAAGCCGGCGCCGATCAAACCGGCGGCTATCATCCTCATGAAAGTCCTGTTTCCATGCTTATCCCACTTGGCGTTTTGGCCACCGGTGCGGTTTTCGCCGGTTTCGTCTTCCACAATCAGTTTGTTGAAGCAGCCGAGGGTGCCGTTTTCTGGGCCGGAAGCCTGGCTTTCAACGAGCATCTGATGCACGAAATTCACGAAGTGCCGCTGTGGGTGAAGCTGTCCTCGACCGTCGCCATGCTGACCGGTCTCGGAACTGCCATCTTCATGTATTTCTTCGGCAAGGACCGTCCCGCGCGTCTGGCCGCGACCTTCAGCCCGCTTTACCAGTTCTTCTTCAACAAATGGTATTTCGACGAGCTCTACAATCTGATCTTCATCCGCCCCGCTTTCTGGCTGGGACGCAAATTCTGGAAGACGGGTGACGAAGGCACGATCGACCGCTTTGGCCCCAATGGTATTGCTTCGGTGATCGCCAGCGGCTCCGGCGTGATGAAACGCTTCCAGAGCGGATATCTTTATACTTATGCGCTCGTCATGTTGCTTGGCCTCGCTGCCGCAGCGACCTGGATTATCGTGCAGGGAGCCAGCTAATGAACCAGCTTGATTTCCCGATCCTGTCCCTGATGATGGGACTGCCGATGCTGGCAGCGATTATCTGCCTGTTCCTCAATGCGCAGGCGGCGCGCTGGCTGGCGCTTGTGACGACGCTGGTGCTGTTCGGCCTGGGTGTGCTGCTCTGGGCCAATTACGATATTGGCGGTCCGCAGTGGCAATATGTGGAGCGGTCCGAACTCTTCGGAAATTTTGCCTGGGCGCTGGGGATCGATGGCATTTCGATGATGCTGATCATGCTCACCGTCTTCCTGATGCCGATCTGCATCGGTGCCAGCTGGGAATCGATCCAGACCAGGGTCGGCGAATATATGGCGGCTTTCCTGTTCATGGAGGTGCTGATGATCGGCGTCTTTGCGGCGCAGGATATCTTCCTCTTCTATATCCTCTTCGAGGCTGGCCTGATCCCGATGTATCTGATAATCGGCATCTGGGGCGGCGCCAACCGGATTTACGCCAGCTACAAATTCTTCCTCTACACTTTGCTCGGTTCGGTGGTGATGCTGATCGCGATGCTGTGGATGGTGCAGGATGCCGGAACCAGCGATATCCCGACGTTGCTCAACTATGATTTTGCGCCCGAGGCGCAGACTTGGCTGTGGCTGGCTTTCTTTGCCAGCTTTGCGGTGAAGATGCCGATGTGGCCGGTCCATACCTGGCTGCCCGATGCCCACGTTCAGGCACCGACCGCCGGTTCGGTCATATTGGCTGGCGTATTGCTGAAAATGGGTGGCTACGGCTTCCTGCGCTTCTCGCTGCCAATGTTCCCGGAAGCGTCCGAACAGTTCATCTGGCTGGTCTTCGGCCTGTCAATGGTGGCTGTGGTCTACACGTCTCTCGTTGCGCTGGTGCAGCAGGATATGAAGAAGCTGATCGCTTATTCGTCGGTTGCCCATATGGCGATCGTCACGCTCGGCCTGTTCGCGTTCAACCGTCAGGGCATTGAAGGCGCGATTGTCGTGATGCTGAGCCACGGTCTGGTATCCGGCGCGCTGTTCCTCTGCGTCGGCGTGATTTACGACCGGCTGCACACACGCGAAATCGATCGCTACGGCGGGCTGGCGATCAACATGCCGAAATATGCAATATTGTTCCTGCTGTTCACCATGGCCTCGATCGGCCTGCCGGGCACCAGCGGTTTCGTTGGCGAATTTCTCTCGCTGATCGGCCTGTACAAGGTCAACAGCTGGGTCACGCTTGTCGCTACTACGGGTATCATCCTGGGCGCCGGCTATATGCTCTATCTCTATCGCCGGGTTGCCTTCGGTGAGCTTGTTCACGAGGATGTCAAAGCCATGCCGGACCTTTCTGCCCGGGAAATGGCGTTGCTCGCGCCTATCGCCGCTGCTGTGATGTGGATGGGTGTCTATCCCGAAAGCTTCATGGCGCCGATCCGCGGTGACGTGGGAGCGCTGGTTGCACGCATCGACCGCGCCGCACCGGAAGGCGATGCGCACCTCAAAATGGGTGAGGCGAAACCGGCAATCAAAGATGAAGCCCATGGGGAGGCGCACTAATGAACCTTGCATCTTCTCTCTGGCTGGTATCGCCGGAAGTCTTCCTGTCGGTCTCGAGCCTGATCCTGCTGCTGGTAGCGGCGTGGAGCCAGGAAAAGGCCGCGCGTCTGATCACCATATTGTCGGTTGCCGCGCTTTTTGGCGCTTCGATCTTGTTGATGGTGCTGGCACACAAGCCCGAATTCAAGGGCGGAGCGGAAGCCTTTGACGGCCTCTATCGCATGGATGCCTTTGGCAGTTCGGCGAAATTCCTGGTCTATCTGGCGGCGATCATATCGCTGATCGTTGCGCCGCGCTTCTTCCAGGACGGCGGGAAATATCGGTCGGAATATCCGGTCCTGATCCTCTTCGCCACGATCGGCATGGGGATGATGGTCTCTGCCACCGACATGATGACCCTCTATATCGGTCTCGAACTGAACAGCCTGTCCGCCTATGTGCTAGCCAGCTTTATTCGCACCGACATAAGATCTTCCGAAGCCGGCCTGAAATATTTTGTGCTCGGCGCGCTGGCTAGCGGCATGCTGCTCTTCGGTATCTCGCTGGTCTATGGCTTTGCCGGTTCGACCAGCTTCGCGGTGATTGGCGAAACCCTGAACGGCGATCTTTCCACTGGCCCGCTGATCGGACTGGTGCTGGTGCTCTCGGGGCTTGCCTTCAAGATCAGCGCCGTGCCCTTCCATATGTGGACGCCCGACGTTTACGAAGGCGCACCGACGCCGGTCAGTGCCTTTTTCGCCAGCGCCCCGAAAGTTGCCGCGGTAGCTTTGACAGCGCGCGTGATCATCGAAGCCTTCGGTGGCCAGACTTCGGCCTGGCAGCAGATCATCGTATTTGTGGCCTTGGCCTCTATCATTCTTGGTGCGGTCGCCGCGATCGGACAGCAGAATATCAAGCGTCTGCTGGCTTATAGCTCGATCAACAATGTCGGCTTCCTGCTGATCGGTCTCGCTACCGGGACCGCTCAGGGCATTTCCGCGATGATGTTCTATCTGGCGATCTATGTAGCGATGACATTGGGCAGCTTTATATGTGTGCTCGAAATGCGCGACAAGGATGGCAAGCCGCTGGAAAGCCTGTCCAGCCTGGCCGGATTGTCGCAGACGCGTCCCGGTCTTGCCGCTGCTTTCGCGATATTCATGTTCTCGCTGGCCGGCATTCCGCCGCTATTCGGTTTCTGGGGCAAGTTCATGGTCTTTGATGCCGCCGTTGCTGCGGGCATGTTGCCGCTGGCGGTCATCGGTATTGCCGCTTCGGTAATTGGCGCCTTTTATTACATCAAGGTGGTCAAGATCATCTATTTCGACAATCCTGCCAACGAGATCGTGGTCACGGGACATAAGGCGGAAAATATATTGATCGCCATATTGGCGCTCTGTGTGTCACCGCTAGGCTATCTAGCGATACCGGCGATCGCGCCTATAACTGCCGCAGCGGCAGCGGCGCTCTTCTGACCATTGTCATAGAGAATGTTGCCGAAACCGCATCGACCAATGCGGACCTGAAAGCATTGTCTCTGAGTGGCAGCGCGCCGGAAGGGTTCTGGCTGCGGGCCGCGCAACAGACGGGTGGGGTCGGGCGTCGGGGCCGCAAATGGGAAAGTCCGCAAGGCAATCTCTATTGCAGTACCGTGATTGACATACGGCCCTCTGACCCACCACCTTCTTCCTTGTCCTTTGTCGCCGGACTGGCCGTCCATGCGGCCATTCGTGCGGCCCTGCCGGACGTGCCGATGCTGTTGAAATGGCCGAATGACGTTCTCGTATCGGACTCCAAGATATGCGGTATCCTGCTGGAGCGCGTTAAAGATCAGGTAGTGGTCGGCATTGGCGTGAATGTCGCTGTCGCGCCCGAAGTCGAGGGGCGGTCTGTGACCAGCCTTGCAGCGGAAGGGGCGGAAATCGACGCTGCCGGATTTCTCGACAAACTGTCCCGAGAGTTCGAGGCATGCGTAACAGAATGGCGAAATGCCGGATTGGCTCCTATTCTAGAGAAATGGCAGAGTCTGGCGCATCCGGTTGGCATGGCCGTGACGACAAGTGACCATGGTGGCGAGAAAATCACCGGAGAATTTGCCGGCCTGCAAGCAGACGGTGCGCTGCGCTTGAGAAAAGCCGACGGAACGCTTATCGAAATACGCGCCGGTGACATTTCAATCGGATAGAAAGACGATTCGCCCATGCTTTTGGCCATAGACGCTGGAAATACCAATGTTGTCTTCGCTCTCTTCGACGGCGATGACATTCGTGCGCGCTGGCGCATCGCAACCGACGCGCGGCGTACTGCGGATGAATATGTCGTCTGGCTCCGGCAACTGCTCGAACTGGAAGGTCTTGAACTTGGCGCCGTTGACGCGGTGATCATTGGCACGGTTGTTCCGCGCGCACTCCATAATCTGACGGTCCTCTCTGAAAAATATTTTGGCGTGACGCCGTTGGTCGCTGGCCGGGGCGCAGCGGCATGGGGTGTCGCACTCGACGTGGAACAGCCCGATAGCGTTGGGGCAGACCGGGTGCTCAACGTGATCGCGGCGCATCAGAAATATAAGCAGGACATCGTCATCATCGATTTCGGTACAGCAACCACGTTCGATGTTGCCGATTATGAAGGCGCCTATAAAGGCGGGGTCATCGCCCCGGGTATCAATCTTTCGCTCGATGCCCTGGTTGGTAAAACCGCACAATTGCCGCGAATTGCGCTGGAATCTCCGGAAGATGACAATGTGATTGGGACGACCACCGAAAGCCAGATGCTGATCGGTATTTTCTGGGGCTATGTTGCGATGATCGAAGGGCTGGTGGCCCGTACCAAAGCGCAAATCGGTCGCCCCACGAAAATCATAGCTACCGGCGGATTAGCCGTATTATTTGACGAACATACAGATGTTTTCGACCATCTGGAATCAGACCTGACTCTTCAAGGCCTGCATTTCCTCTATCAGCGAGCAACAAGCGCTTCATGACAAAACCTAAAAAAGAACTTCTCTTCCTGGCCCTTGGCGGGTCGGGCGAAATCGGTATGAATGTCAACCTGTACGGCTGTGACGGCAAGTGGGTGATGGTCGATCTCGGCATGACCTTTGCCGATCCCAGCTATCCCGGCATCGACCTGATCCTGCCCGATCTCGAATTTATCGAGAAAAACCGGAAGGATCTGCTCGGCATCGTGCTGACTCACGGGCACGAGGATCATATCGGTGCGGTTCCCTATTTTGCCGCTGATCTTGATGTCCCCTTGTTCGCGACTCCGTTTACGGCGGGCCTGATCCGTCGCAAGCTGGAAGAAGTTGGTCTTGAACGGGAAGTTGAGCTCAATATCATCCCCAATGAGGGCAGTTTTGATCTCGGCCCGTTCGGCTTCCGCTATCTGCCGATCGCCCACTCTATTGCCGAAGGCAATGCGATGCTGATCGACACGCCTTATGGCCGGATTTTCCATACCGGTGACTGGAAGCTGGACGATGAGCCTGTGCTCGGCGTGCCATCCTCACCGGAAACGCTGAAGCAGATCGGCGATGACGGCATATTGGCGATGGTTTGCGATTCGACCAATGTCTTCAACAACAAGCCCTCGGGATCGGAAGGCGAAGTTCGCCGCAACCTGATGCGGGTCGTCGACGAAATCGATACACGCGTTGTGGTGACCACCTTCGCATCCAATGCGGCACGGCTGCAGACTCTGGGCGAGGTTGCCATTCATGCAGGCCGCAAGCTCTGTGTTGCTGGCCGTTCACTCGACCGGATCATCGAAAATTGCCGCGAAAACGGCTATCTCAAGGATTTTCCGCCGACGATCGATTTTCAGGAGGCGATGAGCCTGCCACGCGGCGATGTGATGATCATCGCAACCGGTGGCCAGGGTGAGGCGAGAGCGGCTTTAGGCCGAATTGCCGGCGACAGCCACCAGATCAAGCTGTCCGAAGGCGATCATGTGCTGTTCTCGTCGAAACAGATTCCCGGCAATGAAATTGCCATTGGTCGGATCCAGAACCAGCTGGCGGCCAAGGGCGTCGTCATGATCACCGAGCGGCAGGAACATATCCATGTTTCGGGCCACCCGGGACAGCCGGAACTGGCGCAAATGTATGAATGGATCAGACCGGAAATATTGGTGCCGGTCCATGGTGAAATCCGCCACATGAAAACCCAGGTCGCTTTCGGCCTGGAGCAGGGAGTCCCGAAAGCGATATTCCAGCAGAATGGTGATGTCGTGCGTCTGGCACCCAATGGACCGAAAATATTGGGGCAGGAACGCACCGGACGGCTTGTCGTCGATGGCGATGTGATTATCCCTGCAGACGGCAAAACTCTGAACGACCGGCGCAAGACAGCGCATAACGGCATGATATCGGTAGCTATCGGACTCGACCACAAGGGCAATATCTTCGGTCAGCCCGTGCTGAAAATGCACGGTGTTCCGCTTGAGGAAGACGAAGAGGATTTTCTCGATGAAGTGATCGACAAGATTGTCAGCAAATATTCCAAACCGGTTGGTGATATCGACAAGTTCAACGAGGCGATCCGCTTGCTGGTCCGGCGCAGCGCGACCGAATGGACGGGCAAGAAACCCATTGTTTCGGTGCTCACCGTGGAGGCCTAAACGACCATGGAACTCACCTCTGTCCTCGCCATCTACATATTGTTCTGGGTGACGGCTGCGTTCATCATCCTGCCGATCGGCATTCGTAACCACCACGAATCCGGGATTGACATGGTCAAGGGGCAGGCAGATGGCGCGCCGGTCAACTTCCGGCCGCTGCGGATATTAATGCTGACGACGTTGCTGGCTACGGCTGGGTTCGGGCTATTCTATCTCAACTATGCCAATGGCTGGATCACCCTGGACACTATCGACTTCTTCAACAGCCGCGAACGGATGCGCTAGGGGCGGGGCGCTAGTTGCGCAGGCGCTCAATAGCCTGAGCCAGCGCGACGTAAAGCTTGCCGACGTCAGAGGACAATAGCGTAACGCTGACCGCGCTGCCATCACGGGTGGCGAGCACGCCACGCAGCATCGCTTCAAAATCATGGATATAGCGGTTCACATGCTCGCGGAATTCGTCATTGCCGGAATATTGAGCGAGGATTTCGCGGACTTCCCTGTTGTCGAGCAGGCGAACGGCTCGCCGTGTGAAGATGCCGCGATCGCCTTTCAGATAAGCGGCCCACTCGGTGTCGGTAACGTCGTTGGACAGGATCTTGCCGACATCGATCGAGATGGAATTGAGCGATTCGGTTAGCTGCGCCACCCGCCGGGTGAAATTCTCGTCGCTGCTTTGCTCCGCCTTTTCCCTGGCGAACAGGATCCGCTGCTCCAGCTTCGTCGTCATATCCTCGATTGCGGCCAGCTGCTCGGTGAGATGGGCAGCGGTGGACTGTGTGGTCACAACCGCGCTTGATACCGCCTGTTCCAGCTTCGGTGCGATCGAGGCTATCTTGTCGTCGATAATCCGGTTCAACGCCTCTTCACTCATTTTTTCAAAAGCTTCGGTCGAGCCGGCGATGGTATTTTCAAATGCCTGGCGCGAATGTTCGGAGGCCTGTTTCGCGGTCTCTTTCACCCGCAGAAGCGCGTTGATCATCTTCTCGCCAGCGCTTTCGGCCAGCGATTCATTCTGCTCGCGCACAGCCTCTATGGCTTTGGAAATATCGTCAATCTGCTGGACGACCGACTTGCTTGTATCGTCACTCTTGTCGCGCAGCTTGCCTAGCTGCTCCTGCTGCTTGGTGATCGAATGGTCGGTCTGCGCAACCTGTTGTGCCACTCTGCCAGCGTCTTCCTGCGCCTTGCGCGCTTCGCGGGCGATTTGACTGTATAGTGCCAGACTTTCCTTCGATTTCTCCGACACTCGTTCGAAAGCCGTGGGCAGGGTCTCATCCATTTCCCGGGCGCTGCTGTCGAGCGCGACAAGCAATTTCTCCATCCGTTCGATCATGCCATCGGCGACGCCATAACCATTTTCGAGTGATTGCTGCAAAGCGGCGCTATTCTGTTCCATCGCCGTCATGGCAAAGGCCAGATTCGCCGTCTTTTCGCCGCTTTCATTATCAAGATTCTCGAGGTTATCGGCAATCTCGGAAATATGCTGATTGAGCGTCGTGGCCAGAGCTTTCAACCGGACTTCCTCTTCGTCGGCAATCTGTCCGGCTGAAGCCAGCGCTGCTTCCAGTGCATCCAGATCTGACCGCATAGCCAGAGCCGATTCCGAGGCTTCCGTGGCCAGTTGAGCGCGGGTCTTGTGAATGGCGTCCACGGTTTCAGCTGTCGTTTTATGCAACAGGTTGGCGAGCTGGTGAGAACCAGCCTCCGCTTCAGCAAGCTGTTCCGCCAGACTGGTTTTGATGCGCTCAGCTTCCGCGGCCAGGCTTTCCACCGACAGAGCTGACTTGTCCGTCAGTTCGGTGAGGCTCTTCCTTGCGGCCGTGCCGACTTCCCCGATCTTTTTGAGCGTCGAGACCATGGCCACCATTTCGTTCTGGGCGGTGCGACCGGAATTGCCGATCTGGTTGGTCACGTCCTTGGCGGTGCTGATGACTACCGGCAAATGTTCGCGCAATTGTTCGAGATTCTTAAAGGCAGAACCGCCTACGTCATCGAGCTTTTGCATCTGGCCAAGACCGTCATCGAGGGATTTCTTGATCAAACCAGCTGCAGTCGTGAGCTTGCGGGAAGACTGATCGCCTAAAAACTGCAGCTCGCGGCTTTCATGGCCCAGGAATTCGCGGGCCACACTGAGTTCGTTGTTGACTGTCTTCAACCGGGTCTCGAGCAATTCGGATTCCGCGCGCAAGGATATTGCGACATCGGCAAAGCGGTTGGCTTCGCGCGTGCTGTTGCGCATGTAGAGCAGATAGCCAATGCCAAGCGTTGCGATCGGCAAACACCATTGGACCAGCAGGTCGATTCCCGCCTTGGCCGTCGGTATTGTTGTAAAAATGTCGCGGTTGGCCCACAGGAAAAATCCGGTCCAACATGCGCCCGAAAGGACCAGCAACAATAGCGGCATATTATGGGAGCGGGCAGGGGGTGAAACTATATCGTCGGCATAATGGTTCCAGTCGCCTTCCGAAGTGCTGTCGCTATTTTGCTGATTTTCTTCGGGAAAATCATGCATTTTCGCTTCCTGGCCATGCGCTTCGCTTTCCACGCCTGCGGTTGTTTCTCCCTGGTCACTGTCAGGGCTTTCCCCCCGGTCGCGCCACATCCCGATAATCTTAGATTCACCTGCCATGGGGACTATTTAACACAATATCAGATCATAGAAACCATAAGTTAAGCATCTGGGGTGTAAGGAACAGAAATGTCATTTGATTATGGAGCTTTGGATGCCGCTCTGACGGCTGCAGTGGGGGACGATCAACCTCTTATTGCGGAATTGCGCGCAGCGTTTCTGGAGAGCGCGAAGCGGCAGGTCGACTTGCTGGGAAGAGCGCGTTGTGATGCCAATTGGGAATATGCCGCGTGGCGCCTGAAGGGGCTGGCCGCCAGTTTTGCTGCGACCAATATTCTGGAGCTGGCCGATGAAGCCGCCCGTTCCGCACCGGGCGATCCGGTAATATTGCGTAAACTGGAACGCGCGGTTTCCGCAGTCGAGGCCCATCGGGACTGATATCCCGTTTCTGCGGCGCCGAAGGCAGGACAATCGGCAGATTATCGCTTGGCATGTCCGGACGCCACCATCTATGGATGAAAACACCTTTTCTTTCCATCGTTCAGGACCCCAAAATTCGTGAAACTGGCACTGATTTCTCTGGCTAAAGACGATCTTGACGGGCACGGGCCGATAGCCCTGCTGCCGTTGTTCGCCGGTACTTTGCTCGATCTGCAGGTCAGTGCGGCGCAACGCTTCGGCTGCGAGAAATTCGTCTTTCTGTGTCCTGTCACCCACGGCGCGCTCTTGCAGAAGATCGACGCGATGAAGCAGCAGGGCCTCGATGCAGAATATGTCCGTAGTCCCAGTGACCTGGTGCAATATGCGAGCGATCAGAATCATATAATCTATATCGCCGACGGAATTCTTCCCAGCGAGGAAATTATCGATCAGTTGAGTGGCCCGCCCCAGGAACTGCTGTTCACTGTGCTGCATGCCGAGGAATATCAGGAGTTCGAGCGCATCGATCTCAACCAGCGCTGGCTTGGCATTGTCTCGTTCAACGCGGCGCGCCTCATTGCCATGATCGATATTCCGGATGAGTGGGAGATCGGTTCAGCCCTGCTCCGGACCGCGGTCCAGGCCGATTGTCCGCGCGCGATCATATCGGACCGGCGGATGGGTTCGGGAGCAATCGCTCACATCCAGAGTGAGATCAGCGCGGCTCAATTTACCCGGCGAAAGTTGAAAGAAATGCCCGCCGAAAGGGATAATTTTCTGAACCGCTTTCTTTTGCGCCCCTTGATCAAACGGAGCCTTCCCAAGCTTTGGGCAAGAAAAGCTGCGCCGCAATATCTTCAAATATTTTCTCTGGCTGCTGGATTTGCAAGCATAGTGACGGCGGTGTTCGGCTTTGCTGTGGCGTCATTATGCATATTTTTTCTGGGCAGCGTCGCGCAATTTACCCGCTCTTCCTTGGTGCAATTCGGCAGCGCCATCAAAATACAAGACTGGACAGCTTGGGTACTGGATTTGATTGTAGCAACCGTTGTAGCAATTCTTGTGGTGCAAGCGTCTGATGCGGCGACATTGGCACCCAATCTGGTGATTTTCATATTGCTGGTCGCGCATCTTGTGCTCTTGAGATTTGCGCCGGAAAACGTGCGTCTGGCGCTGACAAAACCGGATATTCGATTGCTTCTGCTGATCTTGCTCCTAGCATCAATTTTCGGGCCAATAACCTATGGTATTTACGCAGCGGCACTATATTCTGGCCTGACGCTCATAATCGACCGCTTTTTGAGCAGGGATTCGTCGAAAAGTCCCAAGCCTGACGACGCGTAGCGGTATATTCGGCTTATCGGCTTGTTAACCACATTGAGGTACGGCCTAGCCATGGCACAGCAAGTTTATCCGATGGACCGAACAAAGCACAACGATATTATCCGGCATGCGAGAGCAATGGCCAATAAAGCCTCTTTTGTGGCTGATGATTTTGCTCAGGCCCTGTTTCCCAGAACGGACGTGGTTTTCAATGACCGCATGCGTTCGAATGCGCAGCAATATTTGCGCAATGTCATCGGTCAGATAGAAAAGCGGATATGCCTGATCGCGACCCAGGACCTCGGTGTCAGCCAGGAAAAGCTTGTCGCAATCGCGCAGGGCGGCAATGGTCAGAGCTTCGGCTTGCTGAAACATTCCGGCTTGCTGAAAACTGCCGAAATCGTTCAGCATCTGTTTGTCAGAACCCAGCAGAGCGAGCTGGCTGCGCGATTGCTGCAGAAAATTTCACAAGAAGATCTTGAATTGACGCTGACCCGACATCTCGATCATGACGATCCTGCTGTCGCGGACGCGGCCATGGGACTTCTGGTAGCCCAATCCAAAACCACTGGTGCAGCAGGTGAAGTTGCCGCCAGTCTGGCAGATTTGCCGCCGGAAATCGTTTACGCCTTTGCCTGGCCAGTAACCGCAGCATTGGCCCGTCTGTCCGGTTTGTCTGGCTTGCAGCTGCAACAGGCGACCGAACGGCTGCTCACCGCGCATGACGAAAGCGCCGGCGTCGCGCGCAAGGCCGAACGGCTTGCCCAGTTGCTCGAACAATCGAAGACGGAAAAGGATCCTTTTCCCCATCCGATGCGGGACGGCCTGCCGCTGTTCGGCGCGCGTCTGGCCCGGAAATCCGGTTTGACCAGCGATCAGATCGTCGCTTTTACGGCCGAGCCGAATATGGTGCGATTTGTCGTTACGATGCGTGCGGCAGACTTTCCCGTGGCGGACGCATTGTCGATATTCGCGGCGCTTGACGGTGGCGACCAGATGCTGACTGCAGCAACCTATGGAGAGACTGATCAGGACCGGTCGTCGGCTCTGGTATCAAGCTGGGCATCACCGCATGCCTACCAAAATGCTGAGCGAATTCTGGGCAGCGACTTTCTGGGCGATCAGGGAGCATGACGACGGCGCGCCATTTGGCCGAGCCGGTGATGGGGCAGGTGGACGTTGATGGGTTGCTTCTGTCGGCGGATCCTCTGCTCATGCGCCTCCATTTGCGCTGTGGCGGCAAGGAAGGCGGGCCATTGGCAGTCCCCGAACTGGCGGAGCTATGCCGTCTCAGCCGGCGGCTAGGGATGAACCTCTCGCGTCCGGTCCAGGCATCGGACGATGACTGCCGCATCGAAATGTGGGTTGAAACACGTTTCGATTCACTGGAAAAGACAAAGCCGCTGAGCCTGTCGATCATCGACTGGAAAGAATATAGCCATGACGATAGCGGCAAAATTGATTCCGGCCGCGAGCGTGATTTTGACAGGTTGGAAGGCCGGGGAGCGATCAGGACTGACGCAGCCTTGCGAATCATTGCGCAGCAAATGCCCGGAGGCGCGGAACAGGATTCTGAGGGCATAGGTCAGTCTCTACTCGATATATATGATGTGATTCCACCTTCTGCGCATGCCAAATTGCTGGAGGCTGTGGCGGAGCGTCAACCGATCCGGAACCAACGGATGCGGCAAAGAAATGCAGCGCAGCGTTTGTTTGTCCTGCAAGGTTATCCATTGATCGACAAGGCGGGCCTGTTCGCCGGCTATCGCTTCATGGCAACGCCGGAGGACGCATTGGCTGATCCGGAAGCCAGTGAAACAAACGTGAAACGCGCGACCGGAAAACTGATCAGCGACAGTCTGTTCGGCATGCAACTGGGCCCGGCTCTGCGCCAGCCGCTCGGAAAGATCATTGCCAATGCCGAAACGATCAGTGGCAAGCTGGAAGGCCCGCTGCGCGGTGACTATGCCAGCTATGCCAAGGATATCGCCTCGGCCGGCCGCCATCTGCTTGACCTCGTCAATGATCTGTCCGATCTGGAAGCGATCGAGCGGCCGGAATTTAGCGTTGCCGGCGATGATATCGATCTGGTTGATCTGGCTCACCGTGCGGCAGGCCTGCTAGCGGTCAAGGCAGCCGACCATCAGATAAGAATAGAACTTCCGGACGAGGACGAAAAGGCGCCCGCGAGCGGCGAATTTCGTCGGTCGCTGCAAATTCTCGTCAACCTGATCGGGAATGCGATCCGCTATTCGCCCGATGGTTCCGTGATCAAGCTGTTTGTCTCTAATGAACCGGGATTTTCCAGGATTTCCGTTTCCGATCAAGGCGATGGTATCGCCGAGGAAGATCAAGCTCGGATTTTTGAAAAATTCGAGCGTTTGGGTCGATCCGGCGACGGTGGCAGCGGACTGGGCCTGTTTATCTCCCGCCAGCTGGCCCGGGCGATGGGTGGAAGTTTGGCCGTTGAGAGCAAGGCGGGCGAAGGTTCAACTTTCACATTGTCGCTACCAGAGCGGAAAAAGCCATAAAAAAAGGGGAGCGAAACGCCCCCCTTTTGCACAATTTCAATTTTTATCAGCGCTTGTCGATCGAGACATAGTCGCGTTTGGCCGGGCCAGTGTACAACTGGCGCGGACGACCGATGCGCTGGCCGGGATCGGAGATCATTTCG
Organism: Sphingorhabdus sp. M41; assembly: GCF_001586275.1. NCBI lineage: Bacteria > Pseudomonadati > Pseudomonadota > Alphaproteobacteria > Sphingomonadales > Sphingorhabdaceae > Sphingorhabdus > Sphingorhabdus sp. M41. The sequence continues at coordinate 1,297,155 of NZ_CP014545.1, forward strand.
TTCCACTGGGCGACCCAGCCGACGGTGCGGGCCAGAGCGAACAGCACCGTGAACATCGATGTCGGGAAACCGATCGCCGAGAGGATGATGCCCGAGTAGAAATCCACGTTCGGGAACAATTTCTTGTCGATGAAATACGGATCGTTGAGCGCCATTTCCTCAAGCTTCAAGGCTACGTCGAAGACCGGATCCTTGACCTTCAGCGTTTCGAATACTTCGCGAACCGTTTCCTGCATCACCGATGCACGCGGATCGTAATTTTTGTAAACGCGGTGGCCAAAGCCCATCAGACGGAACGGATCGTCCTTGTCCTTGGCGCGCGCGATATATTCCGGAATGCGGTCGGGATGGCCGATTTCGTGGAGCATGTTGAGCGCCGCTTCATTGGCGCCGCCATGCGCCGGGCCCCAGAGGCAGGCAATGCCGGCTGCGATGCAGGCAAACGGATTGGCACCGGATGAACCAGCGAGACGGACGGTCGAGGTCGACGCATTCTGCTCGTGATCGGCGTGGAGGATGAAAATCCGATCCATCGCCTTTTCAATCGCCGGATGCACTTCATATTCCTCGGCCGGAACGCCGAAGGTCATGCGCAGGAAATTACCGGTATAGGACAGGTCATTGTCGGGATAGACGAACGGCTGACCGATCGAATATTTATAGGCCATGGCGGCAATGGTCGGCATCTTGGCGACCAGACGATGGCTCGCGATCATCCGCTGAGCGGGATCGTTGATGTCGGTGCTGTCATGATAGAAAGCCGACAATGCGCCAACCACACCGCACATGATCGCCATCGGATGGGCGTCGCGGCGGAAGCCCTGATAGAAACCGCGCAACTGCTCGTGCACCATGGTGTGGCGTGTGATCGTGTTAGTGAAATCGGCATATTCATCCGCCGACGGCAATTCGCCACGCAGCAGAAGATGCGCGACTTCCATGAAGCTGCTGTTCTCGGCGAGCTGTTCGATCGGATAGCCGCGGTGCAGCAATACGCCTTCGCCGCCGTCGATGAAGGTCAGTTCAGACTCACAGCTGGCGGTCGAGGTGAAGCCCGGGTCATAGGTGAAGGCACCGGTCTGGCCATATAATTTGCGGATATCGACGACATCGGGGCCCACAGTGCCCGTCAGAACCGGATATTCGTAATTTTCACCGTTGATGCTGAATTTTGCGTTATCGCCCACGATATTGTCCTTTCTGCTCCTGAAACTCAGGTTTTTTCTATTTGATCTGCAAGACGCCCCAAAGACTCTTCCTTGCCAAGAAGTATCAGGACGTCAAAAATTCCGGGTGAACTGGTACTTCCTGTCAGTGCAGCGCGCATAGGTTGTGCGAGCTTTCCCAACCCCAATTCGGCAGACTCTGCGATCGCTTTTATGACTTCTTCCGTGGCCTCGAGCGTCCAGTCTTCCAGATCGGTCAAGCCAAGATGAATCGATTTAAGCAGCGTCCGTGCGTCAGCGTCTAGCAGATTTTCTGCCCGTTCGTCGAGGCCAAGTGGGCGTTTTTTAAAGAGAAAAAGACTGGATTCGGCTAATTCGATCAGATTTTTTGCCCGGCTCTTCAAAACCGGCATCGCCTGACCGAGCAATTCGCTATCTGCTGATGATAATGTCCTGCCCAAATCCTTCTCGATCCACGGGGTCGCGAGCCGAACGAGGTCGGCATCATTTGCCTCGCGCATATAATGGCCGTTCAGATTCTGCAGCTTTTTCGTGTCGAAGCGCGAAGGCGATTTGCCGACGCCTTCCAGCGCAAACCACTCGATCGCCTGTTCCCGGGAAATGATCTCGTCATCGCCATGACCCCAGCCGAGGCGCAACAGATAGTTGAACATCGCGTCGGGCAATATGCCCATATCGCGATAGGCCTCGACGCCGAGAGCGCCGTGGCGCTTGGACAATTTTGCGCCGTCATTGCCGTGGATCAGCGGGATATGCGCATAGGCCGGTTCGGCCCAGCCCATCGCCCGGATCAGGGCGAGCTGGCGGAAAGCATTGTTGAGATGGTCATCGCCGCGAATCAGATGGGTGACGCCCATGTCATGGTCATCGACCACCACGGCGAGCATATAGGTCGGCGTGCCATCCGAGCGCAGCAGGATGAAGTCGTCGATCTCGCTGTTCTGGACCGAGACATCGCCTTGCACCATGTCAGCAATGGTTACCTTGCCAGAGGTTTCGGTTTTCAGCCGGATCACGAACGGCGCGCCTTCCGGGGCTTCAGACGGGTCGCGGTCGCGCCAGCGGCCGTCATAGCGCATCGGCTTTTTCTCGGCCCGCTGCTGTTCGCGCATTTCGGTCAGCTCTTCGGGTGTGGCGAAACATTTATAGGCATTGCCGGATGCCAGCAATTCATGGGCAACTTCAGCATGGCGTTCGGCGCGTTCGGACTGGAAGACGGTTTCGCCATCCCAGTCGAGGCCAAGCCATTCAAGCCCTTCAGAAATCGCATCAATCGCTTCCTGGGTGGAGCGCGCCTTGTCGGTATCCTCGATGCGAAGCAGCGCTTTGCCGCCGTGATGCCGAGCAAATAGCCAGTTGAACATCGCGGTTCGCGCGCCGCCAATATGCAGGAACCCGGTTGGGGAGGGGGCAAAGCGGGTTACGACCATATTTGTCTCTTTCGGCTGTTCAGCATCATTTGAATTCACGCTTGCAAGGTCCCTGTGATAGGTATTTGAAATGCGGGATGGATTGAGCCCGAATGGCACCTTAGGCACCGGTTCCGGTTCGACTGGCACCGCCCTTAGCACGCTGTTTCACCCGCGACAATTGTCTGATTTCCGGCGCGGGCCGCAACTCCCCAAATTGATTGAAATGCAGCTCGAGAAGGAGCGGGACCAGCTTCCCTTATGGGTGCCGGTGGCGCTTGGCTGCGGCATTGCGTCCTGGTTCAATCTGGCCAACCCCGCCTGGTGGCTGGCGTTTATAAGTCTGTGCGGCGGGCTCGGCCTGATTGCGGTCATGAACGGGCGAGATACGCGCGCAGGCAAGGCTTTATTCTGGTTCGCGCTGCTGGCCGCCATAGGCTGCGCGCTGATCTGGCTGCGTTCATGGAGCGTCGCTGCGCCGGTGCTGGAACGACCAATTGTCGTCACTTTCAACGCGGAGATCGAGCGGGTCGAGCCGGTTTTAGCGCGCGATATGGTGCGGCTGACGCTTGGCACCGGCGAAAATCCCGAATTGCCGCCGCGAGTTCGGGTGAATGTGCCGCTTGACCGGGCCAGTCCCGATTTGCAGGACGGTGCCCTGATCCAGCTGCGCGCCCGGCTGATGCCACCGGCGATGCCGGCGCTGCCGGGGGCCTATGATTTTTCCGAAAGGGCCTGGTTTCAGGGGCTCGGCGCGACCGGCCAGGCGCTGGGCGCTATTCAGATATTGCGCCGCGCCGATCCGCTTTTCGCGCTGTCGCGATACCGACAACAGCTCTCGGCTCATGTACAGGCGCGGATGGCCGGCGCTGCCGGTGCGATTGGCGTGACCCTGGCCACCGGGGATCGCGGCGCGATTGCCGAAGCGGATGCCGAAGCGATGCGGCGCAGCGGGCTGGCGCATCTGCTCTCGATCAGCGGGCTGCATGTCACTGCGGTTGTCGGGGCGATTTATCTGATGGTGCTCAAAAGTCTCGCTCTCTCACCGACACTGGCGCTGCGCTTTCGGTTACCGGTCGTGGCGGCCGGATGCGCGGCGCTGGCGGCGGTCGCCTATACCTTGTTGACCGGAGCGCAGGTGCCGACGATTCGGGCCTGTGTCGCGGCCTTGCTGGTGCTGGTGGCGCTGATGATGGGGCGCAGCGCGATCACCTTGCGGATGGTCGCTGCCGGCGCGCTCTTCGTGTTGATTTTCTGGCCCGAATCGCTGGTGGGACCGAGCTTTCAGCTCAGCTTCGCGGCGGTTACCGCGATCATTGCGTTGCACGAGCATCCGCAGATTAAGGCGCTGGTCATGCTGCGCGAGGAAAATCTGTTGCGCCGCGCCGGACGTTTTATTTTTGCGCTGTTCCTTACCGGGCTGGTGGTGGAAATCGCGCTGATGCCGATCGCGCTCTATCATTTTCACAAGGCGGGGCTTTATGGCGCATTGGCCAATATCGTCGCTATCCCGCTGACAACATTCGTGATCATGCCGCTGGAGGCGCTGGCTCTGGTGCTGGACAGCGTGGGTCTTGGCGCGCCGGTCTGGTGGCTCTGCGAGCAGGCGCTGAGCAGCCTGATCGGGCTTGCCCATTTTGTCTCGAGTAGACCCGGCGCGGTGACGATGTCGCCGACTATGCCGGTGCTCGCGTTCGGATTGGTGCTGCTTGGCGGGCTGTGGCTTTGTCTGTGGCGAGAACGCTGGCGTTATCTGGGGGCGATTCCGGCGATGATCGGAGCGCTGTTGATCGCCAACACCCGCGCGCCCGATATCTATATCACCGGCGACGGCCGCCATGTCGGCATTCGCAACGATCAGGGCGAGCTGGCGATGTTGCGCACACGCAGCGGTGATTTCATTCGCGACATTATCCGGGAAAATGCCGGAGTAGAAGGGGAATCGCAGGCGCTGGAAGACTGGACGAATGCCGATTGCAATGCTGACAGCTGTCTGGTCACTTTGCGCACGGACGGACGTGACTGGCATATATTGGCGACCCGCAGCTCGCATTATATTTCCGCTCTGGCTCTGTCCGCAGCCTGTCGCCGCGCCGATATCGTCGTCAGTGATCGGTGGCTGCCGGCAAGTTGCCAGCCGCGCTGGCTGAAGGCTGACCGCAACCTGCTGTCACAGGTCGGCGGCATGACCATCGATCTGGAAAGGCAGAAAATATCCACCGCGCTCGGCTGGACCGGCAGGCATATATGGACCCGCTATCGCTCCGTCAGGAATGGTGGTAACGACAGCGGCAGGCCGGATCAGTAGCGGCGCAGCAATCCGGCCATCTTGCCCTGGATGCGCACTTCGCCTTCGCCATAAATCTGCGGCTCATAGGCGGCATTGGCGGGATCGAGGCGGATGCTCCGGCCATCCTTGCGGAGATATTTCAGCGTCGCTTCTTCCTCGTGGATCAGCGCCACAACAATCTCGCCATCGCGCGCGACTTCGGTTTTCTGGATCAGCGCATAATCGCCATCGAGGATACCCGCGTCGATCATCGAATCACCGGATACTTCCAGCGCATAATGCTCGCCGGGGCCGAGCAGGGCGGCAGGAACGCTGAGCGCCGACTGGCCTTCCATCGCCTCGATCGGCGCGCCGGCGGCGATGCGGCCGTGCAGCGGGATTTCCAGGACATCATTATTGGCAGCCGGAGCAGGATTGGAAATGACTTCGCGCACCGGCGTTTCCGGGTGCAGCGAGACAACATTTGATGGGGCCGCTTCCTGCACGCCACCTTCCGGCAGTTTCAACACTTCCAGCGCCCGCGCCCGGTTGGGCAGGCGGCGGATGAAGTGCCGCTCCTCGAGCGCGCTGATCAATCGGTGAATGCCGGACTTGGACTTGAGCCCCAGCGCTTCCTTCATTTCCTCGAACGAGGGGGAAACGCCGCTATCCTTGAGTTTTTCATCAATGAAGCAGAGGAGTTCATGTTGCTTTTGCGTGAGCATGTCCAGTGTCCTGTTCTGGGAACGAATAAAGAACAATTAAGAAACAAAACGGGGGAAGTCAAGCGGGAAAGCACACAGGGTCCGGGCTGTTGAAGCGCGACGGCAATCCTTGCAGCGACAGCGCGGGGAGCGCGAGGACATATTATGTATGCATAGCCTGCCAAGCAGGTTGTCGAGCAGTGTCCAGCGGACTATTGATCAGCCCAATGCGCGCTTAAACCTGATTTGTTCTGATTTTAGTGGGGGCTCGGGCTCTTTCAGAGGGCGTTCCGCTTTCAGATTGCGTTCTTCGGCATTCTCGACACGGTTCCGGCCGCTCGACTTGGCCCTGTAGAGCGCAGCATCGGTTCGCGCGAACAACTGCTCATATGTCTCCCCATTACGGGCTGTGGCCACGCCAAAACTCGCAGTCAGACGGACATCGTTGCTCAGGCCGGAATGCTCGAGACTTTCGAATGCCCGCCGGATTCGGTCGGCCGACTGCTCTGCAGCGTTATTCGGGCAATTCCAGATGGCGATGCAGAACTCCTCTCCGCCGATTCGGCCGGCCGTGTCACATCCACGCACCATGTTTCCGATGAGTTTGCCAATGCCCGCGATCGCCTGGTCGCCCGCCTGGTGCCCCCAAATGTCGTTCACTTTCTTGAAGTGGTCGATATCGACTACCACCAGGCTCAGTGGCAGTCCCTCCGTCTGCGCACGTGGGAGAAGATTTCGCATCGACTCTTCAAACGCACCCCGGTTGCACAGCCCGCTGAGCGCATCACGCTCACTGCTTTCCCGCAGCGAAGTCGTCCATTCGGCGATTGTCGCACCGATCAGAACCGTGGCGGTGGTCACGCCTTTCACTCCGAGAACAAGCCCGATTAGGGAATAATAGATCGAGTCCCGATAGACCTCGGCCGGAATCGCCTGCTCAAACAACAGGGTCAAGGTTGGTCTTAAGAGGAAATCGGCAGCATGAAACGCCATGACCGCGATGATCGCAACATCGAACACTTTGCGGCGCCGCGCGGTGAGGAGCGTCGTCACGCCCATGGCGAACATGACACCGTAGCCCATATTGACGATGACCAGCCGCGAAGCGACTTCGTTGGATAAGCTGACAGCCACTCCCAGCACCAATGCGCTAATGAGGTAAACGACTGCCATGCTTCCTAGATGAAGCCGCTGCCCGGCGCGCTCGCAGACCGAAACCAGCATCACCGTCGTGCCCATAGTGTAGAAAAACTGCGTCAAATGGAAGACGTAGAAAGCATCAGCAGGCAGCAAATGGGTGATCAGAAATCCCGCCGCAGAAAGGGTGAAGGCAATGCCGTAGCCGAGCACGTGACGCTTCATGCGTCCTACTCGCCAAAGCACTGCGAAGGTCGCCGCGAAAAATAGCACCATGAGCGGTGTTACCAGTCCAAGAATTTGCGTCTGCATCGACCCTTAGTGCTCCTTTTCCAGTCGGTTAGTCCAATAAGGTTAATGGCGCGTTTCGGAATCGGACTTTGTCCATGGATTTTTAATTGTCTCACACAATTGGACGTCTCGACGACCCCACTTTGCCCAGCGCTGGCCAACCTTCTATCTGCGCACGGTATTTTTCATTCCCGTCAGATACGTTTGAAGGACACCGGATCTCAGCCGTTCAGTGCGCTATCAAGGTACCGATAGCGGATGACGATTATGGCAAGATCAAAATAAAAACTTTGAGAAGATTATCATAAGGCACTGATTCCAAGAGATTTATTCTGGATACTATGAATTATATCCCAACATAGGGCACCATCTCACCAACATCAGACGCTGCCGCATGAGCTGGCCGACATAGCAGTGCATTCGCCGCCGCCAAGACCGAAAGCTTAGCGCTGTCCTGGCTGTTGAAGGGCGTGATCCCGGCCTGGTCGACCTTCGCCCGCAGAAACTGGGCGCGGGGACCGTTGGCGGGGAGGGCTTCGCGGGTCGGGGCGCTCTGATAGTCGGGCAGATAGCGGGCGGCTCCGGCCATGAAGCGGATCAGCGGCAGCAGGAACAGGGTGGCCGCGACAAAGGCGGAGGCGGGATTGCCGGGGAGCGCCAATATCACCGTCTTGCCGAGCTTTCCGGCCATCACCGGCTTGCCCGGTTTCATCGCGATCTTGTAGAAATCGATTGCGGCGCCGAGCTTGCGGAAGGCGGGGCCGACCAGATCATGATCGCCGACCGATGCGCCGCCGATGGTGACGATGATATCGCAGTCTTTTGCGCTGTCCAGCGTCTGGCACAATATGTCCATATCGTCGGGAATGCGGCTCAGGCTGCGGGTTTCGGCGGTCAGGCCGCAGAGCATGGCTGACAGCATGACGTCATTGCTGGCGGGTATCTGGTGGGGCAGGGTGTCGCTGCCCGGCGCGACCAGTTCGTCGCCGGTCGAGACCACCGCCACGCGGGGCTGTGTGCCGACCGACAGTTCGCCATAGCCGGCGATAACCGCTTCGCCGAGCGCCGCCGCATTGAGCAGGCTGCCTGCGGGTAATCCGACGCTTCCTTGCTTGAAATCGCCGCCCTGATGCCGGATATGCCGGCCCTTCTCGGGTGAGGGTTCTGCTGTCAGTCGGATGGTGGCGCCGTCCGCTTCGACATTTTCCTGCATGACCACGGTATCGGCGCCTTCGGGCAGCAGGGCGCCGGTGAAAATGCGGGCGGTTTCTCCCGGTCGCAGCGCGCGGCAGGGCGGGCTTCCGGCGGGACATTCGCCGATCAGGGTCCACGGGCCGTTCCGGTCCTCGAAACGGATCGCATAGCCGTCCATCGCCGACATATCGGCCGCCGGCTGCTCGCGTCTGGCGATCAGGTCTCCGGCGAGATAGCGGCCGAGCGCATCATGGACGGAAAGCGTTTCGGCGGGCAGGCGGGACGCCAGCGCGATCAGTCGCTGCTGGGCTTCGTCCAGAGGCAGCAAGCTGCTCATTCCGCGACCCAGTCTCCTGACTTGCCGCCGCTTTTCGAGAGCAGCCGGATGTCGCTGATCACCATATCCTTCTGCATCGCCTTGGACATGTCATAGATTGTGAGAAGTGCGACCGAACAGGCTGTTAAGGCTTCCATTTCCACGCCGGTCTTGCCGGTGAGGCGGGCCATGGACGACACCTGGATACCATCATCGAGAAAGGTGAAATCGACCGCCACTTTGGTCAGCGCCAGCGGGTGGCACAAGGGGATGAGATCGCTGGTCTTCTTCGCCGCCATGATCCCGGCAATGCGAGCGGTCGCCAACACATCGCCCTTCTTCATGGCGTTCGCTTTTATAGCTTCCAAGACTTCCAGTTTCATCGCGATCCGGCCCTCGGCATGGGCCTCGCGGACCGTGTCGGCCTTGCCGCCAACATCAACCATATGGGCCGCGCCGTCGCCGTCGATATGGGTCAATTTGCTCATTGGGTTCCTGTCAGCAGTTCGCGGGTTGCGGCCTCCACATTATCCTGTCGCATCAAAGATTCACCTACCAAAAAGGCGCGGGCTCCGGATTGGGAGAGGCGCTGGCAGTCTTCATGGCTGAAGATACCGCTTTCCGACACCATAATCCGGTCGTCGGGCACCAGCTTCGCCAGCCGTTCGGTCTGGTCGAGGCTGGTCTCGAACGTCTTCAAATTGCGGTTGTTGATGCCGAGCAGCGGCGATTGCAGCTTCAGCGCCCGTTCCAGCTCCGCTTCGTCATGCACCTCGATCAGCGCGTCCATGCCGAGCGCCAGGGCTTCCGCTTCGATCTCAGCCGCCAGAGCGTCATCGAGCACCGCCATGATGATCAGGATCGCATCGGCGCCCAGCGCCCGCGATTCGGCGACCTGCCAGGGATCGACCATGAAATCCTTGCGCAGGCAGGGCAGGTCGACCGCAGCGCGCGCAGCCACCAGATATTCGTCCGCGCCCTGAAAATAGGGCTGGTCGGTCAGAACCGACAGGCAGGCAGCTCCACCAGCCTGATAGGCGCGGGCGTGAGCAGGGGGATCGAAATCCGCGCGGATCAGGCCCTTGGACGGGCTGGCTTTCTTGATCTCGGCGATCAGGGCGAAGCCGGTGGCTGATTTCTCCCGGATCGCCGCAGCAAAACCGCGCGGCGCGCTCTGACGGGCGATGTCATCGCTCAGCTTCGACGCCGGGACATCAGCCCTCCGTTGCCGGACATATTCCCGCGTTGTCGCGCAGATTTCTTCAAGCTTGTTCATTGATTGGCGATCCAGCAATTGAGCATGGCGTTGGCAAGCCCCTTGTCGAGCGCCTCGGCGGCTTCCTCGACGCCTTCTTCCCAGCTGTCGACTTCGCCCGCGACCATCAGCGCGGCAGCGCTGTTGAGCAACACGGCATCGCGATAGGCGGATTTCTCGCCCTGCAGCAATGCCTTGAGCGCAGCGGCGTTATATTGCGCATCGCCGCCCTTAATCGCTTCCGCCGGATGGCGGGTCAGTCCCGCGTCTTCCGGGGTGATGCGGCTGATGGTGACGCGGCCGTCGCTGATCATGGCAACGCGGCTGGGACCGGAAATGCTGAGCTCGTCGAGTCCTTCTTCGCCGGACACGATCATCGCCTTGTCATAGCCCAGTTGCAGCGCCGCTTCGGCATAGGTCTCGACCAGATCGGGCGAGGCTACGCCGATCAGCTGGCGTTTGACCTTCGCGGGATTGCACAGGGGACCGAGCAGATTGAAGATCGTCCGGCGGCCGATGGCCTTGCGGATCGGTCCCAGCGGGCCGAGCGCCGGATGATGATTGGGCGCAAAGAAAAAGGCGATGCCGATGTCGCGCAGGCTCTGCTCGCCATTGGCCGCCGCTTTCGCCAGATCGAGACCGAGCGCCTCCAGCGTATCCGCCGCACCCGATTTGCTCGATGCGGCGCGGTTGCCATGTTTCGCCATCGGAATTTCGCAGGCGGCTACCACCAGAGCGGTGGCGGTGGAAATGTTCAGGCTGTGGCTGCCATCGCCGCCGGTGCCGCAGACATCTATGGCATTGGCGGGCGCGTCGACGCCGATCATCCGCGCGCGCATTTCCTGCGCAGCAGCGGCAATCTCGGTAGCGGTTTCGCCCCGGTCGGCCAGCGCGACCAGAAAGGCGGTGATTTCCTCTGCCGAACAGGATCCGTCCAATATCGCGGAAAAGGCTTCGCGGGCCGCGGCTTCGGACAGGGCGCTCGCCGGGTCGGGCAGGGTCATGCCCGTTCCTTCGCTTCGATCCCCGCGATCGCCATGAAATTGGCCAGCAGCGCGTGGCCATGTTCGGTGGCGATGCTCTCGGGATGGAATTGCACGCCGTGGATCGGCAGACTTTCGTGGCGGAAACCCATGACCGAACCATCGTCGGCGGTCGCGTTGACCGGCAGGCAGGCGGGAATATCCTCGACGATCAGCGAGTGATAGCGGGTCGCGGTATAAGGCGAGGGCAGGCCGGCAAAGACGCCGCTGCTGTCATGGGTGACCGGCGATGTCTTGCCGTGCATCAGCCCGCCGCGCACCACCTTGCCGCCGAAATGCTGGCCGATGCTCTGGTGGCCGAGACACACGCCGAGCAACGGCTTGCCCGCATCGGCGCAGGCTGCGACCAGATCGAGCGATATGCCCGCTTCATTGGGGGTGCAGGGACCCGGCGAAATCAGGAAGGCCTGCGCGCCGGTGGCGAGAGCTTCGCTGGCGGTCAGTGCATCATTGCGCTCGACGCGCACCTCGGCGCCCAGTTCCATCAGATAATGGACCAGGTTGAAGGTGAAGCTGTCATAATTGTCGATAACGAGGATCATGCAAAGCTGCCTAATCGGAAATTCCGCTCTCGCCAAGCTTTGACGTGCGACCGAGTGCTGATAAAGCACCGAAAAGGGAGAATATTTCATGGGCGAGCCCGTCACCGTCAACATTCCGCACAAACTGGGTCTGGCCGAAGCCAGGAACCGCATCGGCAGCGGCATCCACACGCTCAGCGATGTCATCCCGGGCGCCAGCCTGACCGACCATCACTGGGAAGGCGATCATCTCCACTTCACCCTGGAGGCCATCGGCCAGCGCATCATCAGCGACATGCATGTCCGTGAAGACGAGGTCTACGCCGTTCTCGACCTGCCGCCGATGCTGGCGATGTTCGCCAACAAGATAAAGGCCAAGCTGCAGAAGGAAGCGCCGAAGATGCTGGAGTGAGTCTGGTTGGCTAAGAATAGGTTTAAGCCGTTAGTGTGCTGAAGCGCTGTTCGTCTTTGACGTCTGCTATTGGGTGGGGAGCGGTCATTCAAGATGAGCGATCCGTATTACAGCTTCTGGGCCGGTAACGGACTATCCGCTCTTGGCGAACCACTCGGCAAAATGGACAGCCGTGGGCCGAGCGGAACTTAACCCGTTGTAAGGTGTTACTTTCACATGACCTTACACCACACGCGCATAGGCCGCGGAAAACCACTTCTGCTTGTTCATGGACTGGGGGGAACTTACCGCTCTTGGGATACGATCTTGCCTGCGCTTGCCCAAGTGAGGGAGGTAATCGCCCTGGACCTGCCAGGGCACGGGCAGACACCCGAAGAGGCCGACAGTGGGACGTTTAACGGGCTGGCGCGCAGCTTGGACAATTGGCTCGGGGCTGAGAAACTCACAGGGATCGATATGGTTGGCAGCTCCATGGGCGCTCGCATGGTGCTCGAGATGGCGCGACGCGGCAAGGCCGGCGCGGTCGTCGCTCTGGATCCAGGTGGCTTCTGGCAAGGATGGGAGCGTAAGTTCTTCAGGACCACTATAACGGCATCGATTGCTCTGGTTCGGGCGCTGCGACCGGCGCTTCCTGCCATTACCGGAAATATCGCAGGTCGGAGCGCGCTCCTGGTCCAGCTTTCCGCAAGGCCGTGGGCGCTCGATCCCGCATTCGTCGCGCACGAACTAAGGTCATTGGCGGATACGCGTATCGTCAACTCGCTTGTGAAGGATCTCGCTACCGGCGCAAATCAGCAGGGTTCTGCGAACACGCCTTCACCAGTTGTAATCGGCTGGGGACGCAAGGATCGGTTGTGTCTACCGCAGCAGGCGAACCGCGCGATGGCGGCCTTTCCTGGAGCAACGATCCACTGGTTTGAGCGCAGCGGACACTTTCCTATGTGGGATCAGCCACAGGAGACGGTCAAGGTCATTCTGGAAGCAACCGATGACTAGTGTCATATTGACGCTGCAATAGGCGGATTAGCAGCTCGAAGACTCCAATATGGGCTTACCCCGCATTGGCGCTTATTGGAGCGAAAGCCGCCGTCGCCTGCCACCTGAACGGGTGGCAGCTTTCAGGGTAATAAACAGGCGAGTCGAATGGCCGAAATTGGGGCGCGAAGCGGACATAAAATCGTGTTTCGGCGAATGTCTGATATTCGGACGGTAGCCGACGGACAGGAACTGCACGCGCCATGCCCCTATTTGCGGCCATAGCGAACTTTTAAGCTATTGCCCGAAACCAACATCCCGCGCTCGCTTCACCGCCTCTTTCGCCGCCGCCAGCAACGCCCCGGCCTTGGCCCGGCATTCGGCCAGCTCATAGGCGGGGTCGCTATCCGCCACGATCCCCGCGCCCGCCTGCACATGCAGCGTGCCGTCCTTCACAATGCCGGTGCGCAGGACGATACAGCTGTCCATGCTGCCGTCGGGGGAGAAATAGCCGACGCCGCCGGCATAGGCGCCGCGGGTTTCGGGTTCGAGTTCGGCGATGATCTGGCAGGCGCGGACCTTTGGCGCGCCGCTGACCGTGCCGGCGGGGAAGCCGGCGAACAGGGCGTCGAGCGCATCCTTGTCCGGGGCCAGTTCGCCAACGACGTTGGAGACGATGTGCATGACATGGCTGTAGAACTCGACGGTATAGCTGTCGGTAACCTCGACGCTGTGCGCGGATGCCACCCGGCCAACATCATTGCGGCCAAGATCGAGCAGCATCAGATGTTCGGCGCGTTCCTTGGGGTCGGCGAGCAGGCTGTCCCGGTTCGCCTTGTCCTCGGCGGCATTCTTGCCGCGCGGGCGGGTGCCGGCGATCGGCCGGATGGTGACTTCGCCATCGCGCGCGCGGACCAGGATTTCCGGGCTCGAACCGGTCAGGGCAAAGCCGGGCAGGTCGAGGAAGAACAGGAAAGGGGACGGATTGATCCGGCGGAGCGCGCGGTAGAGTTCGATCGGCGGCAGGGTGAAGGGCGTGGTGAAACGCTGGGCCAGCACCACCTGGAAGATATCACCGGCTTCGATATAGTCCTTGGCGCGCAGCACCATCTCGCCATATTTCTCGGCAGAGATTTGCGGGGTGAATTCCGGGCCGTTCGGGCTGAGATTGTCGACGTTAGCCTCGTTGGTGGCTGAGACTTGTCCTTCGACAAGCTCAGGACGAACGGGGAGGGACAGTCCGCGCTGCGCCTCGTCCAGTCGTTGTTCCGCTGAAGCAATCTTGGCTTCGTTATCGCCGTCACTCTCGGGCCACACTGGTGCCACCACAAACAATTCATCGGCCAGCCGGTCAAAGATCAGGATTACGGTGGGCCGCACAAACAGCATGTCGGGCAGGTCGAGCTCGGAATGCGGCGCGCGGGGGAGCTTCTCGACCAGCCCGATGGTTTCATAGCCGAAATAGCCAACCAAACAGGCGAGGGCGCGGGGCAGATCTTCCGGCACGTCCATCTGGCAGGCCTTGACCAGATTGCGCAAGGCCGAGAGGCTGTCGCCGCTTTCCGGGGCAAAGGCTTCGCGGTCCTGCAGCCATTTAGGGTTGATCGCGGCTTTTTCGCCATCAGCCCGGAACACCAGATCAGGCGCTAGCCCGATCATGCTGTGGCGTCCGCGCGTTTCCCCGCCTTCAACCGACTCGAGCAGATAGTCGCCGCGGCCTTCTTCCATCAACTTCAGGGCCGCTGACACCGGCGTTTCGGTGTCGGCAACCTGCCGTCGCCAGATCAGCGCCGGCTTGCCGCTGTCCAGTGCCGCGCGCGCCGCTTCAAGTCCGAAACTGCCCGCCATAGGTGGGTCAGTTTCCGCCGAGCAGCTGGTTTTTCAGCGCGGTGAGCGTTTTCTCGTTCCGTTCCACACCAATATCCGCCTTCATCGCGTTGATGAACTGCGCGGTATATTCGTTACCGAACACCTGCTTGAACTGGGTCTTTGTCGCGTTCAGCAAATCTTCGCGTTTCGAGGCATCGCCACGATTGAGCTTGTCGAGGGTAACCACGAACCAACCTTGATCGCGCGGCGCTGCCAGCGATTTGGCTGTGCCCTGCGCCATGCTGAACATCAGGCTGAGCGGCGCAGGAACCTGACCCTGCTGGCTTTGCCGGGCAAGGTCCGCTCTGGTCGAGCTGATCTTCTGGATGCCGGGCAATTTCACCCCGGCATCGACCACGGCCTTGGACAGGGATGTGCCACCACTGACCGCTTTGGCAATCTTGTCCGCGACGGCTTTCGCCTTCTTCGATCCCTGGTCGAGCATATAGTCGCGGGTCACCAGCTGCTCGATCTGTGCCAGCGGCGGCGGCGCGGATTCGGTGATTTCCGAGACATCGACAGCGGCATATTGCTGGCCGGGAATGATTTCGACCACCTGCGGATCGGAATCTTCTTCCAATGCAAAAGCTATCGGCAATATCCGCTGCATTTCCGGGATTGGCCGGTAATTTTGGTCATTCGGGTTCTGGCCATTGGCGAGGAGAGCAGGAGTGGATTCAATTTTGAGCTGTTCCGCTTTGGCAATGTCGCCGAGCGTCGCTCCGTCAGCAAACTCGTCCTCCATGCGCACGGTCAATTCCGCCATTGCCTCTTCGATCTTTTCGCGAGTCAGTTCGTTGACGATCTCGGTCCGGACCTGGTCGAGCGAGCGGGCAGGGGTCTGCTTGATATCCGTCACCTTGATTATGTGCCAGCCAAGCGCACTTTGCGCCGGCCCGGCAATGGCGCCGGATCGAACCGCAAATGCGGCGTTGGCGACAGCCTGCGATGCGCTGCCGGCAAAGGCGGTCTTGCTGACCGATCCCACTTCGGCGGCAGACAGGCCGACTGACTGGGCAGCCTGTTCCAAAGTCGTGCCGCCATTGATCTTGGCGGCCAGTGCCTTTGCCGCTGCTTCTGTCGGCACAATGACCTGGTTGAGATTGCGGGTCTCGCTGGCAGAATAGCGGACCTTGTTGAGATTATAATAGCCGGCAATTTCTTTTTCGGTTGGCTTGATCTTGTCGTTGAACCGGGATTTTTCGAACAAAGCGTAGCGGATCGTCCGGCGTTCGGGAATCGTGTAGCGGGAGGCGTTCTTGGCATAAAAGGCCTCAACAGCTGCCTTTGCCGGCTTGCTATTGTCAATGAACGCAACCGACGGAATGGTGGCGATCTGTCCTTCGCGGGATTCCAGCAACAGAGAGGCATAAGGTACGACCAGCTTTTGCGGAACCGCCGCCCCGAAACCTGCTGCGGTCAACAGCTGGTCAGCAAGCAGATTGCGCGTGAAATCATCGCGCAGTTGGGTTTCGTTTATACCCTGCTGCTGCAAGGCGCGCCGGAAATTTTCTTCGCTGAACTGACCATCTGCACCCTGAAAGGTCTGTATGCTGGCGATTTCGCCATCGACCAGCCGTTTGCCAGCGGCCATGCCATATTTGGTACCGAAATCGGCAATGGCAAAGCTGTTGATCAGCCGTTCCAATACATCGTCAAATCCACCGCCGTTGATAAAGCTCTTGAGATCGAGGCCAGTATTCTCACGCTGTTCGCCGCGAAAGGCATTGTTGACCGACTGGCTGAGCTCCGCGCTGGTCAGTTTGCTGTCGCCAACTTTTGCAGCGGTGCCGGAGCCGGTGACCCCGCCGAATGTGCCGCTGCTCGACACGTCTGCCGTGGCGAAGGCAATGGCAATCAACCCGACAAAGCAGAAGGTCAGGAAAAGACCCAGCTTCGAGGAAAAAATACGGCGGAAAAAACTGATCATGAAAGATAGGTTCCATTGCGGGAGTTGGATTTGCGCCTGCTTTAGGCGGCTTGGCTTTGTGGTTCAAGCAAAAGACTGCGGAAGGAAATTGGCAAGCGCATGGATATTTGTTAGCGGGCGAGCATCAGGAAAATAGAAAAGGCTGAGGGCATCATGGCAAACCGCAAATATATTGTCGGCAACTGGAAAATGAACGGACTGCGCGCGCAGCTTTCGGACATAGCGGCCATTGCCGCGATCGCAGCCAATCATGAAGGCGCTGATGTAGGCATCTGTCCCCCGGCGACTTTGATTGGCCCGGCTGTGCAGGCCAACCCCGGCTTTGCCATTGGCGCGCAGGATTGCCATTTTGCCGAGAGCGGCGCGCATACCGGCTGTCTTTCCGCCGCCATGCTCAAGGAAGCAGGAGCAACCTATGCGATTCTCGGTCACAGCGAACGTCGCGCCGATCAGCAGGAAGGCGATTCCGAGGTAAAGGCCAAGGCGGAAGCGGTCCATGCGGCCGGTATGGGAGCGATTATCTGCGTGGGTGAAACCGAAGAGGAGCGCGATGCCGGACAGGCGATAGACATTGTCACGATCCAGCTGGCCCGTTCCTTTCCCGCGCATGCCAGTGCAGATTGGCTGACTATTGCCTATGAACCGGTATGGGCGATCGGCACCGGCCGGGTTCCCGAAGCTAGCGATGTCGAAGAAATGCACGCCGCGATCCGGGCGAAGCTCGCAGAATTGATGGGGCAGGGTAGCGACGCCGTGCGCATCCTCTATGGCGGATCGATGAACGGCGGCAATGCAGCCGAGTTGCTGGCGATTGCCAATGTCGATGGCGGACTCGTCGGCGGCGCAAGTCTGACAGCAGCGAAATTCGGTCCGATTATCGAGGCGGCTGCAGCAGCCTGAACAATCTCGATATGAAGGCCTATGTCCCGGTCTCGAAGAAAACGGATGGCCAATCCGTCCAGAATTTGATTTCCTTCATTTGTGAGATTCTATCTGGCAACATGTGTTCGCGGCTTTCCCTGGCCCGAAGTTTGACAATCTTTGTCTGTTGCATGGGAGTGGATCATCGCTTGAACTCGGACGGGGCAATCGCTATGTGCGCTGCACGTCGGAGCGCTTGCTCGCTATATTAGTTCGGAAAACCCATGTTTCTTTTTCTCACCGTCCTTCAAGCCATTGTAGCCGCCATGCTGGTTGGTGTCATATTGATGCAGAAATCCGAAGGCGGCGGACTGGGTGTCGGCGGCTCTCCGTCGGGCATGATGTCGGCGCGCGGCGCAGCGGATTTGCTGACCCGGACGACATCGGTTCTGGCGGTATTATTTGTCGCCTTGTCGATCACGCTGGCGGTTCTGGCTGCTGCGGAAGGCAAGGTTGAATCGATTGACCAGAGTCTGCAACGCGATACGGCGCCGATTTCCGCTCCGGCTGATGATGTGCCTCTGGTCGGCGACGATCCACTGGCGGCAGCCGCTGCAGCAGCGGCAGAAGAAGCACCAGCAACCAGCACGGACGGTTCGATTCCGCTCGACCAATAAGTTTTCTCAACGCTTTCGACAGAGTTTGATTCTCCAGGTGTCACAGCTGTAGCTGTGAACGTTGGTTTGTTAACCGCTCAATGAGCGGAAAATGACCATCTCCTAATAATATTTATTTCGCTTTTCCGGATTCGCGGGATTGCCATATGTGGGGTTAACGGCTTAAGCCTTTTCTCCCATGGCGCGATATATTTTCATTACCGGCGGTGTGGTTTCCTCTCTTGGCAAAGGTCTGATGGCGGCGAGCCTCGGCGCTCTGTTGCAGGCTCGCGGATATTCCGTGCGAATCCGGAAACTCGACCCCTATCTCAACGTTGATCCGGGCACGATGTCGCCCTATCAGCATGGCGAAGTCTATGTCACCGACGACGGGGCGGAGACCGACCTCGATCTCGGCCATTATGAGCGCTTTACCGGCGTTCCTTCGTTGCAGTCCGACAATGTCACCTCGGGCCGAATCTATCAATCGATCATCACCAAGGAGCGCCGTGGCGACTATCTCGGTGCGACGGTACAGGTCATTCCGCACGTCACAGATGCGATCCAGGAATTTGCCGAAGACAAGCTGGATGGCATAGATTTCGTGCTGTGCGAAATTGGCGGCACGGTTGGCGACATTGAAAGCCTGCCGTTTATCGAAGCGATTCGACAGTTGCGCAACAAGGTTGGCCGGGACAATGCAATTTCCGTCCATGTCACGCTGGTGCCTTATATTGCCGCGGCCGGTGAACTGAAAACAAAGCCAACACAGCACAGCGTCCGGGAATTGACATCGCTGGGTATCCAGCCGGACATATTGCTCTGCCGCTGCGAGCATCCGCTGCCCGAAAGCGAACGGGCCAAGATCGCTCAATTCTGTAATGTCAGGAAAGAATCGGTGATCCCGGCTCTGGACGCGAGCAATATCTATAACGTGCCGTTGCAATATCATAGGGAAGGTCTGGACCGGGAGGTGCTGCGCGCCTTTTCCATCGATGATGCGCCGGAGCCTGACTTGTCACGCTGGTACGATGTGATGGAGCGGATCGAACATCCGGAAGGCGAAGTGATTGTCGGCGTGGTCGGCAAATATGTCGGCTTGCAGGACGCTTATAAATCGCTCCAGGAAGCGCTTTTTCATGGTGGCCTGGCTAATCGGGTGAAAGTGCAGGTTCGTTGGCTCGATGCGGAAATGTTCGAGAATGAAGAGGATCTGGCCACCAAACTGGAGCCGCTTCACGCGATTCTTGTGCCGGGTGGCTTTGGCGAACGGGGCAGCGAAGGCAAGATCGGTTCGGTCAAATTTGCCCGGGAAAATGACATTCCGTTTTTCGGTATCTGTCTCGGCATGCAAATGGCCTGCGTCGAAGCGGCCCGCAATCTGGCCGGCATTGACACGGCGTCGACAACCGAATTTGGTGAAACCGAAGAGCCGGTCGTGGGGCTGATCACCGAATGGATGACCGAAGAAGGTCTGCAAAAACGGGAAGCCGGTGGCGATATGGGCGGTACCATGCGACTCGGAGCTTATGATGCGATGTTGCAGCCCGGCTCAAAAATCAGCGAAATTTATGGCAGCCGCGAAATCAGTGAACGCCACCGCCACCGCTATGAGGTAAACAAGGGCTATGTCGAACGGCTGGAGAAAACCGGTCTGATCTTTTCGGGCATGTCTCCTGATGGCGAGTTGCCGGAAACCGTTGAACGACCGGACCATTGCTGGTTTGTCGGCGTCCAGTTTCATCCGGAACTGAAAAGCAAACCTTTCGATCCCCATCCGCTTTTTGCGTCTTTCATTGCTGCGGCATTGCAGCAAAGCCGTCTCGTTTAGGCACATAAAACAATTGTTTTCGCTAGATGTTGGCAGATGTCGAATCTGTCCAATATATTTTACAGGATGTGACTATTGTCACGCGAATACGGTGCAAGGGAGCTGGCAAAAGCTTCCAGACAGGACCGAGGGATGGGTGCAGTGAAAGCCGAAGAACTGGCAAACATATTGGCCGACCATAGTCTGTTTGCTGATTGTGACGAGGCCGAGTTGGCCGACTTGATATTGCGTGGGCATTTTGTGCAATATAAAAAAGGGGATGAATTAATAATGCAAGGCGATCCTGGAAACTCGCTCCTGATATTATTGTCAGGTAATGCGCGCACCAGCATGATCGCCAGCAATGGCTATGAAGTTGTTCTCGATTATGCGGAAGCCGGGCAGGTCCTCGGTGAAATCGCGCTACTCGACGGCGGCGAGCGGACGGCCAGCGTGACCGCCATCGAACCGACGTCGGCGCTTTCGATAACTCGGGAAGCCTTTGAAGAAATTCTGGAAAAACACAAAAGCATGGCGCTGCGGCTGCTGAAAGTCATGGCCAAGCGGATCCGCATGGCCAACAGCATGATCGAAGGTGATCGGGCGTATACATCTGGTCCACGGCTGGCACGCTATCTGTTGAGGCTATCGGTAGTCGGCGCAGAAGAAGGGCGGCTGAAGCTGGACCTGAGCCAGAGCGAACTCGGTAACTTTGCCGGGATGTCGCGTGAACATATTAATCGGCAGCTGTCCGCCTGGTCGGAAGGCCAGATCGTGGCAGTGGAGAGCGGAAAGGTCCGGATATTGGACCATGCGACGCTTTCCAATATAGCCGAAGCAGATTCTTGACGAAAATTGGCCTTTTGCGACCCGGGCTAATTATCGTCAAGAGTGACACCAAGCGGGTGTCAGGGGCAGTCGGATCCTCATCCGGCTGCCCCATTTCATTTTACAGCTGATAAAAAAAGGCAGCCAGATTGCTCTGGCTGCCTCTGTTTTTTGATGAAAGCCTGACTTAGGCGGCCTTGTCTTCTTTCTTATTCCGCTTGTCAGCAATCTTGGTGACATTGTCGCCCTTGTTAATGGCGATTGTCTGCGGCCGCATCGCTTCCGGAATTTCCCGGACCAGGTCGATCACCAGCAGGCCATCGGCCAGCTCGGCATTCTCGACGCGGACGAAATCGGCGAGTTCGAAGCGCCGTTCAAAGTTGCGGTTGGCTATGCCCATGTGCAGGAATTGCTTGCCTTCATGGTCTTCGGCTTGCTTGTTGCCGGCCACGAGCAGCAAATTTTGCTGGGCGGTGATTTCGATTTCATCGTCCTTGAAGCCGGCGACGGCGAGCGTGATCCGATATTGATCTTCACCGCTGCGTTCGATGTTGAACGGCGGGTAATTCTCGGATTGCTGCGCGCGAGCATTATTTTCAAGAAGGTCGAACAGCCGGTCAAAACCTACGGTCGAGCGGCGGTATGGGGTAAAGTCAAAACGGTTCATATCTATATCCTCTAAAATTGAGCAATGTAAATTTGGACCCGCAAATGCGGCATCCGGTTCGTTGCTGTGAAACCCGAATGGCGTCTCACAACAATAAAGATATGATCAAGCTGCTGGATTTCAAGAGGAAGAAAAAGACAAATTCACAAGGGCTTAGAAAATAATCAGCGCAAAAAAAACGCCCGGATGCCAATAAGCACCCGGGCGAAAATGGTGACGAAATAATTCGCCCCCTGTTTTCCCGTCCTATTCAACGCCGCGTGTCCCCCAACATTTGGCGGAACCGGAAGGGATCCCTGAACCATGACCCGTTAATCGAGATGTTTGATTCTGTAACCATCTCTGATCGACTGACATAAATTTGTCATGATAAATTTGGGCGTTTCAGAAGATTGATCACTGCTTGTGTCTTATCGGCAACAGCATATTTCCCACCATGCCACTTGCTTGCCCCGGCCAGCAACCGTAAAGGCAGGGAAACCTGATCCAAGGAAGTCGTCCCAAGTCATGCTCCTATCCCGTTATGAATGGGTCATCGCAAAACGCTATCTGTTGCCCGGCAAGGGGGAAGGATTTATTTTCCTCGTTGCCAGTATCAGTCTGGTCGCAGTCATGTTGGGCGTTGCCGCGTTGATCGTGGTGATGAGCGTCATGAATGGTTTCCGCGCGGAACTGTTTGACAAGATCGTCGGACTCAATGGCCATGCTGTTATCCAGGGCTATGGGGGCCGTCTGCCGGATTGGCGCGAGTTGCTTGAGGAAACCCGCGAAACCAAGGGTGTGGTCTCCGCGTCACCGATGATTGAGCAGCCTTTGCTGACTACATTCAACGGACGAGTCGAGGCAGTGCTGGTGCGCGGCATGCTGGTGCCCGACATATTGAACAATGACACGCTGGACGGAAAAACTGTGGCCGGAGATTTGTCGCGCCTAGAGCCCGGCGCCGGGCGCGTCGGTATCGGCAGCCGCTTGGCAACAACACTAGGGGCACAGGTAGGAAGCCGGATCACTGTTATCAATCCGCAGGGTCGGTCCACGCCGTTCGGAACGATGCCACGAGAGATTGCCTATGAGGTGGCCGCGATATTCGAGGTCGGTGTCTATGATTATGACAAGGCTTTGGTGATGATGCCGATGGAAGACGCTCAGACGTTACTTCTGCTGGGTGACCAGATCGGGATGATCGAGATCAAAACAGATGATGCTGACAATGTCGGGAAAATTATTGCACCCCTGGTGCCCAGGGTAGCTGATCGCGGCGTTATCACCGACTGGCAGACGATGAACGCTTCCCTGTTTGAAACGCTGCAGGTCGAGCGGGTGGTGATGTTCGTGATCCTGTCGATCATCATTTTGGTTGCCGTCTTCAACATATTGTCGTCGCTGATCATGTTGGTGCGCGCAAAAACCAGAGACATAGCAATCCTCCGCACCATGGGTGCGTCGCGAGCGTCACTGGTGCGGATTTTCGTCACTGTCGGAACCGCCATCGGCACGCTCGGAATAGCCGCGGGAATCGTGCTCGGCCTGATTGCGATATATTTCCGCCAAAATGTAATCAATTTCGTTCAGATCATCACCGGGCAAAATCTTTGGGATCCGTCGATCCGCTTTCTGACCGAGTTGCCGGCGCGGACCGATCCGATGGAAGTCGTCGGTATCGCCGGACTGGCATTATTATTCAGTTTTCTGGCGACTCTCTATCCCGCCTATAAGGCCGCCAGTACCGATCCGGTTCAGGTGCTTCGCTATGAGTGACAAGACAATCGAAAAAACCGTCGAATTGCGCGATGTGAAGCGCAGCTTTGTGCAAGGCGACGTCGTGATCGAGGTGCTTCGCGGCGTAAATCTCGATATCCATGCGAATGAAATAGTCGCGCTGGTTGGCCCCTCTGGTTCGGGAAAGTCAACTTTATTGCAGGCGGTCGGATTGCTCGAAGGCGGCTTCGAAGGATCGATCAAGCTCAACGGCGAAGAGACCGCACAATTGCCAGCAAGCGGCCATACGCGGATCAGGCGCGATTTGCTGGGTTTCGTATATCAGTTCCATCACCTGCTACCCGACTTTACCGCACTCGAAAATGTAGTGATGCCGCAACTGATTGCAGGGGTGAGCCAGAAAGCGGCCGAAGCACGAGCGGAAACACTTTTGCGCAGCCTGGGGCTGGGCGAGCGACTGGACCACAATCCCAGCAAATTATCCGGCGGTGAACAACAGCGCGTTGCGGTTGCCCGCGCTCTGGCCAACGCCCCAAAACTGGTGCTGGCCGATGAGCCCACCGGTAATCTGGATGAAGCGACAGCCGATTTGGTTCTCGCTGAATTTATCGCACTGGTGCGGCAGGAAGGCAGTGCTGCATTGATCGCGACGCATAATGAACGCATGGCCGCCAAAATGGATCGGGTCGTCCGGCTCCATGAGGGAGTTTTAACCTAGGTTTTTCAGGTCGAAACGAGATTGGCTTTGACTTTTTACGTGTGAGTATCAATCTGTGGGCGAGCAAAACCTAAAAAAACAAACGATGCGGGGCGCATATGAAGGTTACGGAATTTCAGGTGAAGCAAGCGGATGGTTCAATGGAGGACTTGTCCGCCCATCAGGGCAAAGTGCTTTTGATAGTGAACACCGCCTCGAAATGCGGGTTTACACCGCAATATGAGGGGCTCGAAAAACTGCACCAGGAATATCAGGACAAGGGTCTCGAAATACTGGCATTTCCCTGCAATCAATTCGGGAATCAGGAGCCTGGTGATGCCGAAGAAATAAAGAATTTCTGCTCGCTCAACTACGATGTCAGCTTTCCGTTAATGGGCAAGATTGATGTGAACGGCAATGATGCCGATCCACTCTGGAAATATTTGAAATCCGAAAAATCCGGTCTTCTCGGTTCCCGGATCAAGTGGAATTTCACAAAGTTCCTGGTCGACCGCGAAGGCAATGTCGTTGCGCGCTACGGTCCGGCGGTGAAGCCGGAACAGCTGAAAAGCGAGATTGAAGCGCTCCTGTAAGCGCCGCCGCCCGAGGCGATTGTTCGCCGCGATCAGATCCCGATCGTTTGAAACAGACGGGGGAACGCGATCCGAATTGGCGATCCGCCAACTATACTGTGGACAAATAGTCGATAGTTAAGATTCTGGTCACGGTCAGCATATGCAAGACCTTATTATCACGCTAGTCTGACGCCATGGTCCAAATCCCTTTCGTCCATCTTCGCGCCTTTTCTGCCTATACGATCCTCGACGGTGCGATGGAGCCGGCGGTTATCGGTGCTGCAGCAAAAGAGCGTGGTTTCCCGGCGGTTGCGCTTTGCGACAGGATTGGCCTTTTCGCTTCAATGGCTTTTGATGACGGCTGTCGTTCGCAAGGCGTGCAGCCCATCACCGGTTGCTTCCTCAGAGTTGCGCGACCGGGCAGCGGCGACCCGGCCAAGCCGGTTCTGGATTGGCTCGCACTCTACGCGCAGGATGCGGAGGGATATGAAAATCTCTGCAAGCTGGTCTCAGCGTCCCATCTCGATCGGCCCAACGAGCTGGAAGCGCATGTCGGGATGGATATGCTGGGAAATCACAGCGCCGGCTTGATCGCTTTGACCGGTGGCGGTGAAGGCGCGCTCGCCCGATTGATCGCGGAAGAACAGCAGTCGGAAGCCGAATCCTATCTTTCATTATTACAGGAATATTTTCCCGGACGGCTCTATATAGAACTGTCCCGCCGCGAAGATCCGGTCGAAATGGCTGCGGAATCCGGTCTCGTCACACTGGCTATGGATCGCGACATTCCTCTGGTCGCCACCAACCCGAGCTGTTTTTCCGATCCTGATTTTCACGAAGCCCATGATGCGATGAAATGTATCGCGCAGTCCGCTTATGTCGAAAATGGCGACCGCGAAAAACCATCCAAACATCTTTGGATGAAAAGCGCACTGGTGATGGAGGATCTGTTCTCCGACATCCCGGAAGCGTTACAGAACACTGTGGTCATAGCGCAAAGATGTGCATTCTCGCCGCCGAAAAGAGATCCGATCCTGCCCAGTCTGGCCGGCGATCTGGCGGGAGAGATCGAGCAATTGCGCCGTGATGCCACCGCTGGTCTCGAAGCGCGCCTGGCAATTCTGGACTTGTCGGACGAGGATGAGCGGAAAGTTTACTTCGACCGTCTGCAATTCGAGCTTGATGTGATCGTCAGCATGGGATTTCCGGGCTATTTCCTGATCGTTGCCGACTTTATCAAATGGGCGAAAGATCAGGATATTCCAGTCGGGCCGGGTCGTGGTTCGGGCGCTGGCTCGGTTGTCGCATGGGCGTTGACGATCACCGATCTCGATCCGATCAAACTCGGCTTGCTGTTCGAACGTTTCCTCAATCCGGAACGGGTTTCGATGCCGGATTTCGATATCGATTTCTGTGAAACCCGGCGCGGTGAAGTCATTCGCTATGTGCAGGAAAAATACGGCGACCGGCAAGTTGCCCAGATCATCACCTTCGGAAAGCTGAAGGCGCGCGCCGTGCTGCGCGACGTCGGCCGGGTGCTGCAAATGCCTTATGGGCAAGTCGACCGGCTGACCAAATTGATACCCAATCATCCCACCGATCCCTGGGATTTGAAGCGCTCGCTCAACGGTATTTCGGAATTGGCGCAGGAATATAAGCAGGCGGACGTGAAGCGGCTGTTTGATCTGGCCATGAAGCTCGAAGGTCTGCCACGACACAGCTCGACCCATGCTGCCGGCGTGGTGATCGGTGATCGCCCGCTGGACCAGCTGGTGCCGCTATACCGCGATCCACGCTCGGATCTGCCGGTGACCCAGTTCGACATGAAATTTGTCGAAAAAGCCGGGCTGGTGAAGTTCGACTTTCTGGGACTGAAGACTCTCTCCGTGCTGAAAAAGGGCGTCCAGCTGCTCGCAGAACGCGGCGTGGAAGTCGATCTGGATAGTCTCAGCTGGGAAGACGAGAAAGTCTTCGAGCTGCTTCAGCGCGGCGACACTGTCGGCGTGTTCCAGCTGGAATCGGAAGGCATGCGCCGCACGCTGGCGGCCGTGAAGCCGACCAATTTCGGTGATATTATCGCACTGGTTTCGCTCTATCGGCCAGGTCCGATGGACAATATTCCCCTGTTCGGCGACCGCAAGAACGACCGCGTCGAAATCGCCTATCCGCATCCGCTGCTGCAAGATATTCTCAAGGAAACCTACGGGATTTTTGTCTATCAGGAGCAGGTTATGCAGGCCGCGCAGATCATCGCCGGCTATTCGCTCGGCGAAGCAGATTTGCTGCGCCGGGCCATGGGCAAGAAAATCCAGGCGGAAATGGATGTCCAGCGCAAAAGGTTCGTGACGGGTGCCGCGGAAAACGGTTTGAACAGCGAGCAGGCCAATGAGCTGTTCGACTTGATCGACAAATTTGCCGGCTATGGTTTCAACAAAAGCCACGCTGCCGCTTATGCGCTGCTCGCCTATCAGACCGCCTGGCTGAAGGCGCATCACCCGCATGAATTTTACGCGGCCTCGATGTGCTTCGACATGCACCAGTCTGACAAGCTCAGCATCTTTGTCGACGATATGAAGCGGCTGGGCGTCACCGTATTGGGCCCCGCGATCAACAAGAGCCGGCCCAATTTTTCCGTCGAGGAACAGCCGGAAGCTTTGCTTGCCGTCCGCTATGCGCTGGCAGGTCTGAAAAATGTCGGCGAGAAGGCGATGCAGTCCCTGGTCGCCGAACGCGCCGAGGATGGCCCGTTCTCGTCGATCGAGGATTTTGCCAACCGGATTGACCCGCACGGCCTCAACAAGCGCCAGCTGGAAAGCCTTGCTTCGGCCGGTGCGTTTGATGATCTGGAACCCAATCGCGCCGCGATTTATGACGGCGCAGACATGATCCTGTCGGTCGCCAATAGCGCTGCCGACGCGCGTGAAAGCGGGCAGGGCGGCCTGTTCGGAGAAGGCAGCGCCGGCGGCGAAATGCAGGCGATACGATTGCCGGAGAACAGCAACTGGTCGCTCAACGAGGTCATGATCCATGAACGCGATGCCTTCGGCTTCTATTTCTCCTCGCATCCGGTTTCCCAGTTCCAGGCGGTTGCCGCTTCGCTAGGCGCGCAGACTTATGCCAGCCTTTGCAGTGGGGACCCGATTGGCGAAGGGATTCGCAAGCCGGCGGTCATGTCGGCGCTCGTCGAGAAAGTACGCTGGCGCGACAGCCGCAGGGGCAAGAGATTCGCGCTTTCCGACCTGTCGGACAGCAGCGGCCAGTTTTCCGCCAGTTGCTTTGATGAAGACCAGTGCAAGATTCTGGAAGAGCTCGCGCAGCAGGGCCGCTGCGCTCTGCTCAAGGTTGAGCTGGACCAGCAGTCGGAAGATGAAAATCCGCGTGTTGCGATCCGAACGGTTCAGCCGCTGGACGGACTGGAGAAAACGACCCGGACACGCATGGAACTGGAAGTCCATGATATCGCGGGATTGCATGAACTGACCAATTTGCTGGCGCCTTTGGTTGGCGGCCAGAGCGAACTGGTGGCGCTGATGGCTGGACCAGACGGCGACCCTGTTCAAGTCTGTCTAGGAAGGTCCTTCCGTCTGGATGCCGAAACCGTGGAGATGCTGGATCGGGTAAAAGGTATCTCCGGTGTCCGATTGGGCCCGGCCCGACCAATGCGGGTAGCGAAACCCAAATTAAGGCTTGTCAGCTAGCCCTAAACATACCAGAAACCGGCCAAATATAACTTATGTGGAGAGAAAATATGGCCGGTGCGATGCAAGCGAGTTCGCTCAAGATCACCAATCTGATCGATCATGCTGCAAGGGAGCATGGTGACCGCGAGATTGTCAGCTATTGGGCGGATGGCAATGTCACGCGCAGCAACTGGGCCGAAATCGGGCTTGAATCGCGAAAATTCTCTCAGGCATTGCAGCGGCTTGGAATGAAGAAAGGCGATCGGATCGCCACAATCGCCATGAATCACGCCCATCATCTGATCAGCTGGTATGGTTCGGCCGGTATCGGGGGCGTCCTCCATACGGTTAATCCGCGTCTGTTCGAGGAGCAGCTGGTCTATATCATCAACCATGCCGAAGACCGCGTCTTGCTGTTCGACAAAATGTTCGCGCCAGTCGTCGAAATGCTCAAGCCTCAGCTCAAATCGGTCGAACATTATATCCAGTTTGATGGCGAGAAAGGCGACTATCCTACATTTCGCGAGCTTGTTGATGCGGAAGACGGAGAATTCGAATGGGTCGATGTCGATGAAAATGATCCTTGTGGCCTCTGCTACACCAGCGGCACCACCGGCAATCCGAAAGGCGTGCTGTACGAGCATCGCTCGAACGTCATTCATGCGATTACCGAGGTGCAGCCCGATGTGATGGATCTGGCAACCCGCTCGGTGATGTTGCCGGTCGTGCCGATGTTCCACGCCAATGCCTGGGGATTGCCCTTTGCCTGTGCCGCGGTCGGTGCAAAAATGGTCTTTTCCGCCAGCAACGAAGCACAGGTATTATGGAAATTGATCCGCGAGGAAGGTGTCACCCATAGTGCCGGTGTGCCGACGGTCTGGCTGTCGATGTTTGCCGATATGGATGAAAATGGCGGTGACTATGGCAAATTGGGCGTGGTCGTGATCGGCGGCTCGGCCTGTCCCCGGTCGATGATCGAACGGTTGATGAAAAGCGGCATTCGCGTCGCCCATGCCTGGGGCATGACCGAGACATCGCCGATCGGAACAACCGGCGCGCTGCCGGCAAACTGGGACGAACTGAACTTTGATCAGCAGGTCGATATCATTTGCAAGCAGGGCAGGCCGCCCTTTGGCGTCGAATTGCGCGTGGTTGATGAAGAAGGCAATGTTGCACCGCGCGATGGCAAAACCAGCGGCACGCTCGAAATTCGCGGGCCATGGATCATCAAGCGCTATTATCGAGCGGATGAGGATGCCGTGGAAGATGATGGCTGGTTTGATACGGGCGATGTCGCCGTGCTGCATCCTGACGGCACTATGCAGATTACCGACCGGGCCAAGGATGTGATCAAGTCCGGCGGCGAGTGGATCAGCTCGATCGAACTGGAAAATGCCGCTGTCGGTTGTCCCGGGGTCGCCGAAGCGGCTGCGGTTGGCGTCTATCATCCGAAATGGGACGAGCGGCCTTTGCTGCTGGTGGTGCGCAAGCCGGGCAGCGATGTGTCGGAAACCGATGTGATCGAATATCTCGGCGACAAGGTTGCCAAATGGTGGCTGCCCGACGAAGTGAAATTTGTCGATGAGGTGCCGCACACGGCTACAGGCAAGATTCTGAAACGAGCGTTACGCGACGAATATCGGGAATATCAGCTGAAAAGCCTGGTCGAAGCTTAAAAAAGTTCAAACTGGCTGCCCTTGATTATCGGGCGCCGGAACAGATCGGTTCTGAGCTTGAGCTTGGCCTTGCCGACTCCGGCCTTGCGCGACGCGATGCCAATCCGGGTGCGGATCAGGTCGGCCCATGGGCCCTGACCACGCATGCGGCTGTGGAAATCGGGATCGTTGCGCTTGCCGCCGCGGATTTGCCGGACGATGCTCATCACTTTGGATTTCCGCTCCGGATAATGGCTTTCGAGCCATTGTTCGAACAGCGGTGCGACTTCATGTGGCAGGCGCATGGGGATGAAGGAGATGCTCGTGGCGCCCCAATCTGCCGCGGCAGCAACAATCGATTCAATCTCGTGATCGGTAATGCCGGGAACGACCGGTGCAATATTGACGTGCACATATATGCCGGCGTTGCTGAGGGCTCGCACAGCTTCCAGTCTCCGTGCGGGAGCGGGCGCTCTGGGCTCCAGCAAACGCGCCGTCTGTGGATCGAGAGTGGTGACGGAAATCGCCACTGCCGTGAGCTGTTGCGCGGCCAGCTGTGCCAGCAAGTCGACATCCTCGACCACGCGATTGGATTTGGTTGTAATCACCACCGGATGGAAAGTCTCCAGCATGACTTCCAATATCTGCCGGGTGATCTTGTAGCGTTTCTCGATCGGCTGATACGGGTCGGTGTTGGTCCCGATGGCAAGGCTGGCTGGCTGATAATTCGGTTTGGCAAATGTCTGGCGGATCAAGTCCGCAGCATTGGGTTTGGCGAACAGCTTGCTTTCGAAGTCGAGCCCGGGGGACAGGTCATGATAAGCGTGGGTAGGCCGCGCGTAACAATAGACGCAGCCATGTTCGCATCCGCGATAAGCGTTGATTGACCGGTCAAACGGCAGGTCGGGTGACTGGTTGTAGCTGATGATCGATTTGGGATATTCGATCGTGACGTCGGTTCTCAGCTTGGCGGCGCCGTCTCCGATAATGTCTCTTTCATCCAGCCAGTCGCCGTCGATCTCGCGGTCCTGAAGATTGAACCGTTGCGATACTTCGTTGGATGGCGCACCCCGGCCTTTTCTTGCGTCTGGATATATTCGGCTTTTGTCGCGCATTCGTTCTTCATACCATGAGAACATATAAAGAACAAATGAATTGAATAGCTATTTTTCAAGTAGCCTGGGGATCAGTTCGACAAAATTGCA
Organism: Sphingorhabdus sp. M41; assembly: GCF_001586275.1. Classification (NCBI taxonomy): domain Bacteria; kingdom Pseudomonadati; phylum Pseudomonadota; class Alphaproteobacteria; order Sphingomonadales; family Sphingorhabdaceae; genus Sphingorhabdus; species Sphingorhabdus sp. M41. Next base: position 1,328,020 of record NZ_CP014545.1, read on the forward strand.
GGGCCGGTGGCGGCTGTCGAGCTGCGTATCCAATATGCCGTCCCAGCCATCTTTGACCGCGCCATTGGAGCCCGGCAGCGCAAATATATAGGTGCCGCGTGCGACCACGGCGCACGCGCGGGATTGCACAGTGGAGGTGCCGATTTTGGCAATGCTCAGATAGCGGAACAATTCGCCGAACCCGGGAATATCCTTGTCCTTGACTGCATTAAGCGCTTCCGGGGTAATATCGCGGCCAGTCAAGCCGGTGCCGCCGGTGGTGATGATGACATCGACCTGTTCATCGTCAATCCACTGGTGGAGCTGCGCGACAAGGATGGACTTTTCGTCTCTCAACAGGTTGCGATAGAATAATATATGGCCCTTTTTCTCGATCCGCTCGGCCAATATGTCGCCCGACGTGTCTTCTTTTGGCGTGCGTGTATCGGAAACGGTCAGCAACGCGATATTGATCGGCTTGAAGGTCCGGCTTTCGTCAATCGGCATGGCTGTTCTCCGCTTTATTGCGACGGGAAGAATAGCTTAGTCCGTCGCGCTTTTCCAAGTCATAAAGAATAGGGGTTTTCGAAGGTTAACTATCCGTCTAATCGCAATAGTCAATGTCGAGTGTTCCGGATCTCACTGCTGTAATTTTGGGCCTCATTCTTGCTGCCTGGCTCGGTGGTGCCGCTTGGGCAATTTGGACGGGCCTGGCGATGAAGGCCAGGGCGGAGTCCACCTTGCGTCAATCCGGCAGATTGGGGCGATTGCTCGAAACATCTCCTGCTTTGCCACTGCTGGTGCGATCAGACGGCAAATTGGAGGCTTCCCAACGGCTGATGCACTGGCTTGGTTTCGATCACCTGCCTGCGCATATTTCAGAATTGCACGAAGAATCCCGCGGGATGATCCGACAGGATCTCGATGCTCTGATGAAGGATGTCAATCTTGCCCAAAAAACCGGAAACAGTTTTGTTCGGGCCATTAAAATTGTCGGTTCGGACAAGTCCCTGCTGATCCGTGGCGGACTGGCGGATCAGAAGATTGCCCCCAATGGCAGCGCTCTTTTATGGGTTTTTGATGCCACCGACAGCGAAGGGCAGATAGCGAAGCTACGCGAGGAAAACGAAGCGGCACGCGCGGCATTTGATGCGCTCTCTGCCTTGATTGAGGCAGCGCCGGTTCCGATGTGGCACCGATCTCCAGATTTGCGCCTGACATTGGTCAACAGCGCTTATGTTGCCGCTGTCGATGCCGCCAATGGCGAACAGGTGATTGCCAAGGGAATCGAGCTGGTGGAACCGGTCGATGGCTTCAGCCCGGCACATGCCGCGGCCCGTGCGCGGGATAGAGGTGAGCCACTCGAACGGATCGTTGCGACGACGGTGGGCGGTGAACGACGCATGATGCAGGTGGTCGACGTGCCGCTGGGTAAGCCGGGCATTGCTGGCTATGCGATCGATATTCAGGAACTGGATGATGCGCGGCGGGAACAGCGACGTTTCGGTGAATCGCAGCGTGACATGCTCGACAAGATTTCCGCCGGCGTGGCCCAGTTTGGTCCGGACAAATCGCTGAGATTCTGCAATCTGCCGTTCCAGCGCATTTTTTCCATGCGTCGGCAATGGATAGCGGAGCGGCCGGAATTTCCGCGTGTTCTGGACCGCATGCGCGAAATGAACCGCCTTCCGGAGGTCCGTGATTTTCCGGAATGGCGCGAAGAACGAACCGGCTGGTTTCAGGCCACCAGAGCAAGTGAGGAAAACTGGTTGCTGGCCGATGGTACCCACCTCAGGGTGCTCGCCAATCCGACACCGGACGGTGGATTGCTGGTCATTTTCGAAGACCGTACCGAACAGGTCCAGCTGGCGAGCGCCCGCGATACCTTGCTCAGGGTCAGGACAGCGACGTTCGACAATCTGTTCGAGTCCCTCGCGGTGTTCGCAGCTGACGGCAAGCTGAACATCTGGAACCATCAATTTGCTAATAATTGGGGTCTCGATGAAACCGACCTTAGCAAGCATCCGCGGGTGGATTCGCTGATGCAGAAAATGGCGGGGCAGTTGAAACAGCCAGCCCGCATTTCGGAAGTGCGGGAAATGGTGCGCAGCGCGACGACCGAGCGGCAGCAGAAGGGCGGACGTCTCAACTTCGCCGATGGCCGGCGGTTTGAATTTGCCGCGATTCCCTTGCCCGATGGCAATGCGCTGTTCACCATGCTCGATATTTCGGACAGCTACCGGATCGAACAGGCGCTGCGCGAACGCAACGAGGCGCTGGTCGAGGCCGACTCGATAAAGGGCAGTTTCCTGTCCAACATGAGCTACGAATTCCGGACTCCGCTTACCTCCATCGGCGGTTTTGCGGAGCTTCTGGATCAGGGCATTGCCGGACCGCTGACCGATAAGGGCCACGAATATGTGCGCGCCATCCTGCAGTCGGTCAAACGTCTGGGCAACCAGATCGAAAATGTTCTCGATCTCAGCCAAAGCGAAGCCGGCGCGCTGCCGATAGCCAAGGAGAAGGTCAATCTGAAGAGGATGATCGAGGATATAGCGGGCCATTTCGCTGACGATGCTTCCGCCAAGGCGATCGGTGTGGAGTTGCAACTGGATGAGAAGCTTGGCTCGGCGATGGCTGACAAGAAAAGGCTGACCCAGGCCATTTCGCAAATTGTCGACAATGCGATCAAATATACCAACGAAGGCGGGCGGTTGCTCATTCACGGATCCGGGGATGTGAAGCAGGCTCTGATCCACATATCGGACAATGGCCCCGGGATGACCGCCGGCGAGCAGTCCAAGGTCTTTGACAGTTTCGCCCGGTCTCGGGACCAGAAGGCCAATCAAAAAGCGGGCGGCCTCGGGCTACCGCTGGCGCGCCAGTTGGTCCGCGCCCATGGCGGTGACCTAACCCTGACCTCCGAACCCGGGCAGGGTACGCTGGTCACCCTGCATCTGCCGCGGCAATGAGACAATGCTGATATTGGAAAACGAGCAAGCGACCCTGGATGTCGGGCGGAAACTGGGCGCGCTGCTGCGGGCCGGGGACAAGATCGCGCTGCGGGGCACGCTGGGTGCCGGAAAAACGACATTGGCGAGAGGCATATTGCAGGGACTGGACTATGACGGGGAAGTGCCCAGTCCGACCTTCGCGATTGTCCAGCCCTATGAACCGCCCGAAACCAGGATCCCGGTCGCCCATGTCGATCTCTACCGGATCGATGACCCGGAAGAAATTCCCGAACTCGGTCTGGAAGACGCGCTGGTCGATGGCGCCATGATCGTCGAATGGCCTGACCGGATGCCCGACAGTTTCTGGACGGATGCTCTCAATATTGAATTGGAAATTACCGGGGAGGGCAATCGTCGGTTGACTTGGACAGCCGGGGACGCTTGGAACAAACGATGGCCACTGACATGAAACCGCCAGCAGCAGCGGCAGAATTTTTGACACAATATGGATGGCGCGATGCAGAACTGTCGCCGGTTGCGGGAGATGCGTCTTTCCGCCGCTATTTCCGCGTCCGTGACGGTGATCGCCGGGCCATATTGATGGATGCTCCCCCGCCGCATGAAGATCCGAAACCGTTTATCGCGATTGCCGAATATCTGGTCGGAGCCGGATTTGCCGCGCCCGAGATTTTCGCCCGCGATCTCGACCAGGGTTTGGTGCTGCTGGAGGATTTCGGAGACCAGCGGATGCGCGAACATCTTGACGACCATCCGCAGGACGAGGACGCGATCTATCGTCGGGTGATTGATCTGCTCCGGGACCTGCACAAGGCACCGGCGGCGGCGCTGCCGCCCTATGACGAGGCGCAATATCTACGCGAAGCGAATTTGCTGACCGAATGGTATTGTCCGGCGCAGCAACTGGATGTCGATGCAGAGGGTTTCGAAGCGATCTGGCGGGGCATTCTCGCGCCCGTGATCGCGGCGCAATATCCGCCGGTCACGGTGATGCGCGACTATCACGCCGAGAATATCATGCTGCTGGATGACGGCCGGCTCGGCCTGCTGGATTTCCAGGATGCTCTGATGGGCCATCCTGCCTATGATCTGGTCTCGATGTTGCAGGATGCCCGCCGCGATGTGCCGGATGAACTGGAAGAGAATATGCTCGCATATTATCTCGCCGGTCATGACCAGGATGCGGCGGACGAATTTCGCCGCCATTATGCCATATTGGGCGCGCAGCGGAACACCAAGATCATCGGCATCTTCACGCGTCTCTGCATGCGGGACGGCAAGGCCCGCTATCTCGATTTCCTGCCGAGAATGTGGCGCCTGCTGGAGAAAGATCTGCGTCATCCTGCGCTGCAACCGATGGCAGAATGGTTCGGCCGGAATATTCCGCACGAGGTCCGCAGCCGCCCGATGCCAGCAGCGAAAGCAGCCCAATGATCAAAGTCGACACCGCGATGATCATGGCGGCTGGACTTGGCAAACGCATGCGGCCGCTGACCGAAGCGCGGCCCAAGCCGTTGGTCGAGGTCGCCGGCAAGGCAATGATCGATCATTGTTTCGAAAAGCTTGTCGCAGCGGGAATAGGCAAGGCTGTGGTCAACGTGCATTATCTCGCCGACATGATGGAAGCGCATCTGGCCGCCTTGCCTTATCCGATCGATATTCAGGTGTCCGACGAGCGGGCGCAGCTGCTGGAGACCGGCGGCGGACTGGTGCAGGCACAGCCGCTGATCGCGGAAGATATTTTCTTCTGCATCAACAGCGACAATCTATGGACCGATGGGCCAGCCAACAGCCTGCTGCAGCTGGCGGAAGCATGGGACGAGGACAGGATGGACGCGCTGCTGCTGCTGATTGAGCGGGAGGCCGCTCACAATTATCAGGGCCATGGTGATTTCCATCTCGATGGCGAGCAGCGGATTTCGCGCAAGCTTCCCGACCAGAAGGCGCCGCTGATCTATTCGGGCATCCAGCTGATCTCGAAACGGCTGCTGCGCGATGCGCCCACCGGTCCTTTTTCAACCAATATCTTCTGGGAGCGCGCCATCGGCGAAGGTCGTCTGTTTGGCACAGTTCACCACGGCCAATGGTTCGAGGTCGGCTCGCCGCAAGCGATAGCGCCGACAGAAGCCGCGCTGGCGAATGTCTGACCGCCGCCGACCATCCATCTACAATATCGCCGCACACGGCGGTTTCGCTGATGCGCTGGCACAGGGACTGATCGACCGATTTGCCAAGGACGCCTTCGGGCTCGCCCGCGGCCTCGTCATCTTGCCCAACAACCGGGCGCAGCGCGCGCTGCAGGAAGCTTTTGTCCGGCTGAGCGAAGACGGGCTGTTGTTGCCGCAAATGGCGGTGATCGGCGATCTCGATCTGGACGAATCAATCGGTGTCGCGCTCGATTCCGGGGAATTGGCGCTCGATATTCCGGCCGCCGTCGATCCGATGGATCGCCTGCTCACGCTGGCGCAACTGATCCAGAAGGAAATCCGGCTGCGCGACGATGCCATATTGGCGAAGGATGCGCTGCGGCTGGCGCGCGAATTTGCCAGCACGCTCGACCAGCTGAATGTCGAGGAAATCTCGCTGGCCGACCTGATGAAGACTGAGCCAGAAAGTCTCGACCTGTCCAGCCACTGGCAGGATTCCTACCGCTTCTTCCTGATCATCGCCGAGAAATGGCGGCAGCAGCTGGAAAAATGGCAGCGGGTCGATCAGGCGGTGCGCCGCAATGCCCTATTTGATCATATCGCGAAAAGCTGGAAGACCTCGCCGCCCGATCATTTCGTCGTCGCGGCCGGCATCACCACCTCCGCTCCGGCCATTGCCCGTTTTCTGGAAACCATATCCTTCATGCCCCAGGGGCTGGTGGTCTTGCCAGACCTCGACCTGATCATGCCGGACGAGGAATGGGAACTGCTCGGCCCGTTCCAGCCCGACCCGGACAGCGGTTACACAAAGCGCGCGCAGGAAACCCACCCGCAATATCATATGAAATTGCTGCTCGACCGCATGTCGATCGCGCGCGGCGAAATCTTGCGCTGGCCGCGTACCGGCGAAAGCGGCGCGGCGGCCAGGCGCAGCCGGGCGCTGAGCAATGCCTTCGCGATCCCGAAACTGACGGTACGCTGGCAGACGCTGGACAGCAGCGAACGCAGCCTTGCCGGGGTGCAGACGGTCGAGGCGCGCAACAGCGCCGAGGAAGCCCAGATCATCGCCCTTCTGGCGCGCGAAGCACTGGAAGATCCGGATCAGCGGGTAGCAATTGTAACGCCGGACCGATCATTGGCGACCCGTATCTCGGCCCATCTGAAACGCTGGGAAATTCAGGTCGATGACACCGCTGGCCAGCCCTTGGCGAAACTGCCGGAAGGCGTTTTTTTCCTGAACCTGCTGGCTGCGGTCGCGGACGGTTTCCCGCCGGCGGAATTTCTAGCCTTGCTCAAACACCCGCTGGTGCAGCGCGGGGAAGGGCGGTTGCAATGGCTCGACCATGTCCGCAGGCTCGACCTGCTGCTGCGCGGCCCGCGCCCGGCACCGGGACTGGCGGGCATTGACGCGCTGCTGAAGGCCGAGAATCACCGGACAAAGAAATTGCGCGCCGCCATCACGCCATGGTGGCAATCGGTGCGCACGATGTTCGAGCCGATGGAAAGTCTCTTCGCCTCTTCGCTCGACTGGCCCAAGCTTCTCGACCAGCTGAGGCAATTGGCCGAAAATTTGACCGAGGGCGCGATCTGGGCCGGTCCGGGCGGCCGGGAACTGGCCGACCTGCTGGCGAAGCTGCAGATTCGCGCGGAAATGGGACCGATCCGCATCAAGGCAAATGAACTGCCCGGCTATTTCGAGACCCTGATGGCCGATATTTCTGTTCGTCCGCCTTATGGCGGCCATCCTCGGATCGCGCTTTACGGTTTGCTGGAAGCGCGGCTGCAACAGTCGGAACTGGTGATCTGCTGCGGCCTCAACGAGGGCAGCTGGCCGCAGGCGATTACGCCCGATCCGTGGCTCGCGCCGATGATCCGCAAATCGCTCGGCCTGCCGGCGCAGGAGCGGCAAATCGGTCTTTCCGCGCACGATCTGGTCGGCGCAATGGGAGCGAGGAAGGTCATCCTCTCCCGGGCGCACCGGGATGATTCCGGTCCCGCCATTGCTTCGCGTTTCCTGCTCCGGCTGAAGGGCATGTGCGGCGACAATCTGAAGGAACATCCGCAGGCCCGAGCCTGGTTGTCCGCTATCGACCAGCCGGAAAGCGAACCCGCGCCCTATGTCCGTCCAGCGCCCCTGCCGAGCAGGGAACAGCGCCTTATTCCTATTTCGGTCACTCAGGTCGATAGCCTGATCGCCGATCCCTATTCCTTCTATGCGAAGAAGATCATGGGATTTGCCGCGCTCGACATGATCGACGCCGACCCGAGCGCGGCCTGGCGCGGGACCGTCATTCACGACATTCTCGACCAATGGGCGAGAGAGGATGATTATGCGCCGGCGGCGTTGCGCAAACGGGCGCAGGCATTTCTCAATGATCCCGGCCTGCACCCGCTGATGCGCAGCCTGTGGGCGCCGCGCCTGCTGGAAGGGCTGGACTGGATCGCCGCTACGCTGGCGGAGGGTCGCAAGACGGGCCGCGAACCGCTGGCCTCGGAAATTTACGGCAAGGCCGAGATTGCTGGTGTCGAACTGTCCGGCATCGCCGACCGCATCGACCGGATGCCCGATGGCGGTATCGCGATTGTCGACTACAAGACCGGCGGTGCGCCGAGCAACAAGGCGGTGGCCGAGGGCTATAATCTGCAGCTTGGCCTGCTGGCTGCCATCGCCGAACTCGGCGGGTTCAAGGATATTGAAGGTGAGGCGGTTGCCTTCGAATATTGGTCGCTGGCGAAAAAGGGCGGCACCGACGATTTCGGCTATATCCGCTCGCCCGCAAAGGGACGCGGCGAGAATATCATCCCGGCGGACGCGATGGTCGACCATGCCGTCGCCCGGTTCAACGAGGCCGCCGATCAATATCTGAAGGGCAGCGAGCCGATGACCGCCAAGCTGCATCCGGAATATGCCCGCTACGCCGATTATGACCAGCTGATGCGGCTCGAGGAATGGTACGGTCGTGCACCGGCAGAAATGGCTGACGATGAGTAGCGCCAAGCCAAAAATCTTTCCGCTCAAGGACCGGCAGATCGATGCGGTTGAGCCTGATGCCCACATCTGGCTCAGCGCATCGGCGGGCACCGGCAAGACCCAGGTCCTGACCGCGCGGGTATTTCGCCTGCTGCTGACCGAAAAGGTCGATCCCGAACATATTCTCTGCCTGACCTTCACCAAGGCCGGCGCGGCGGAAATGGCGGAACGGATCAACCGGCAACTGGCCGCCTGGGTGCGGATGGATGATGTCAGGCTGGCCAGCGACCTTGCTGCAATCGGCGCATCGACCGGACCGGAAACCAGAGATCGCGCGCGGACCTTGTTTGCCCGCGTGCTCGATGCGCAAGGTGGTGGCCTCAGGATCATGACCATCCACGGCTTCTGCCAGTCCTTGCTTGCCTCTTTTCCGGAGGAGGCCGGTATCGCCTCTATGTTCAAGCCGATTGAGGCGCGCGACCAGAAAATTTTGGCGCGCGAGGCGCTGGGTGATCTGTTGCTCGACGAGGAACAGGCCAGGCGTCCGCAGATCATCGAGGCGATCCAGCGCCTGAGCGTCCGGATGGGCGAAGAGGCGACCGAGCATTTTCTGATGGCCTGCGCGGCCAAGGCCGATGCGATGGAGGGACTGCCCTCTGGTATATTGCCGTTCGTCCGCGGGCTGCTCGGTCTGCCGATTGACGGCGATGCGCAGTCGTGGCTGGCGGATCGTTGCAGCGACGAAGCGATCGACCTCCGCGCGATCACCCTGTTGCGCGATGCAATGGCAGAAGCTGGCGGCAAGAAGGAACAGGAGCGGCAACTGGCGATTCGCCTGTGGCTGACCCTCAATCCGCAGGAACGCGCTGCCGCCCTGCCGGATGTCCATCTGGCCTGGGCGACCAAGACCACCGGCGCGCCGCCCAAACCCACAAAGGGCCTACTCAGAGCCCTGCCGGACTATGATTTCATCGCCGGATCGCTGTTCGAATGGAGCAACGGCCTGCTCGAAAAGGCGGTGCTGTTCGAATATGCCGATCTGTTCGCAGGTGCCTTACAGGCCGGGCAGGCTTTCTACCATCGCTACGCTGACGCCAAGAAATTGCACGGCGTTGTCGACTTTGACGACATGATCCGGATGACCGCCCGGCTCTTGCAGAAAAGCGATATGGCGGCCTGGATCCGCTACAAGCTCGACCAGCGCACCGATCACATCTTGATCGACGAGGCGCAGGACACCAATGTCGCGCAATGGGATATTGTCCGGGCGCTGGCTGGTGAATTTTTTGCCGGCATGGGCGTGGAGCCCGAACGGCACCGGACATTGTTCACCGTCGGCGATTTCAAACAGGCGATCTTCGGATTTCAGGGCACTAGTCCGCATAATTATGCCAATGCGCGAACCGAGTTTTTCGCTCTGGCAGAGGCATCGGAAAAGCCGTTCGGCGACCTGTCGCTGGATCGCAGTTTCCGTTCCACACCGCCGATATTGAAGGTTGTCGATGCAACGCTGGAACAGCTTAGCCACGAGCAACTGGGTCTCGACGAGAAAATCCCCGATCATCGCAGCAATTATCTCGACTCCAGCGGCAGCGTGACTTTGTGGAAGCCGATCGCCAACACCAGCGACGGTGATGACGAGGATGAGGAGTCCTGGGCCAGCGAGGAAAAACGGGTCTTCGCCCAGCAGCTGGCGGTGCAGATCAAGCAATGGCTGTCGCCGGAAAACCCGCTTTGGCTGGATCGTCAAAACCGGGCGCTGCAACCCAAGGATATATTGATATTGGTGAGCAAGCGCGACGAGCTGAGCGCGCTGATCGTCGCTCGCCTGTTTGCCGAAAAGGTTCCGGTCGCCGGGATCGACCGTATCCGCCTGAACCAGCCGCTGGTGGTGCAGGATATGCTCGCGGCCATCCGCTTCGTGCTGCAGCCCAATGATGATCTCAATCTCGCTAGCTTGCTGGTCTCGCCTTTGCTCGGCTGGACGCAAGAGGGTCTGCTAGCGCGTGGTCATCGCGGCAAGGCCAATGGCGAGAAGAGCCTCTGGAAATTTCTGCGCCGGCAGGACGGGCTGGGCGAACAGATAAAGCCGTTGCAGCAATTGCTGGCGATGGCCGATTTCAACACGCCTTACCAATTTCTCGAAACGATCTTGTCCGGCCCGATGCAGGGCAGGCGCAAATTGTTGTCCCGGCTTAGCCATGCGGCGGTCGACCCGCTCGACGAATTGCTGGCGACCGCCCTGGCCTTTGAGCGGGACCATATCCCGACCTTGCAAGGGTTCCTGGACTGGTTCGACCGCGGTGATGTCGAAATCAAGCGCGAGCAGGTCGAGGGCGGCAATGAAGTGCGGCTGATGACCGTGCACGGCGCGAAGGGCTTGCAGGCGCCTTTGGTGATCCTTGCCAATGCGACTTTCGATCCGGCGAGCAAGAAAAGCGGCGGTTTCAGCATCAAACTGGGCGAGGGGACCGATCGCGAACGGGAATATCCGGTGGTGCCGGTCCGCAAGGCCGAGCGCGTCGGCATATTGGCCGAACATGCGGCCTATGCCGACAAGGTTGCGATGGAAGAACATTGGCGGCTGCTCTACGTCGCGATGACCCGGGCGGAAGAACATCTGGTGGTGGCGGGTGTTCTCGGACCCAGAGCGAATGGCGAAGTGCCGGAACTAAGCTGGTATGGCGCGATCGAGCGCGGCCTGACGACCTTGGGCAGCGAATGGCGCGAAGACCCGGACTGGTTCGCGGTGCGCGAATATCGGACGGAGAGCCGGAACAGGCCCGCGACACCATCTGTCATCGACGATGGTAGCGACCATGGTGCTGGAAAAGCACCGCCGCCGGACTGGCTATTTCGGCCGGCACCGGAAGAATCGCGCCCGCCGCGACCCCTGACTCCATCGCATCTTGGCCCCGATGATGCCAGCAACCCGCCGCCGGATCTGACCATGCGCGATGCTGCCGAACGAGGCATATTGCTGCACAGCCTGTTCCAGCGATTGCCCAATATCGTGCCGGATCGCCGGATGGATGTCGCCGACCGCTGGCTGGAAAAGCAGAAGCAGATCGCCGATCCTGCTCGCCGTGCAGAGATTATCACGACGGTTCTGGCGGTCATGGACAATCCGGTCTGGTCCGCTCTTTTTGCACCGGAAAGTCTCGCAGAAGCGCCGATAGCCGCGGTGGTCGGCGAACATGTCATCTCCGGCACGGTCGACCGCTTGCTGATCACCGATGATTATATCTATGTCGTCGATTTCAAGACCGGCCGCAGGGTTCCCGACGATGCCGAACAGGCGCCCGTCGCCTATCTGCGCCAGATGGCGGCCTATGTCGCCGCGCTGGAAAAAATCTTCCCGGATCGCCCGATCAAGGCCGGTCTGCTCTACTCGCACGGTCCGCAAATGCTGGAACTTTCCCCGGATCTGATCGACCGGCACAAGCCCGGCTTTGAGCCGATATGAAAATCCTTTCCGCTACTGCGCTTGAGCAGCGGCGCGACCATACCTAAATAGGGTTAGAACAATTGGAGATTCGTTATGGCTACCAAAGCAATTACCGACGCAAGTTTTGAAGGCGATGTCCTGAAGGCTGACGGCCCCGTGCTCGTCGATTTCTGGGCAGAATGGTGCGGCCCCTGCAAGATGATCGGCCCCGCGCTCGAAGAAATCAGCGATGAACTGGCCGGAAAGGTGACCATTGCCAAGCTTAATATCGACGACAGCCCGGATGCGCCGGCGAAATATGGCGTACGCGGCATTCCGACCATGATCCTGTTCAACAACGGCGTTCCGGTTGAAACCAAGGTTGGCGCGGCTCCAAAAAGCCAGCTGAAAACCTGGCTCGAATCCAGCCTGCCTGCCTAAGGTTTAAAAATATCCCCGAGCCGCTCGGCTGCCTCGCCCCAGAGTTTCGGTGATGAGGCGCCGAGCAGGCCTTTCCTACGGTCTGCGGGGCGATAATCAGAACCGTCCCAGCGTGCGCATTTTCCGCCAGCTTCGTTGAGGAATAACACGCCCGACGCATGGTCCCACGGCAGAGTCCGCTGAAATACCGAAATATGATTGCTTCCCTGCACAAGCCGCGGATATTGTTCTGCGGCACAGCGCGGAATGTCGACAATTTCGTAAAAAGGTCCGGCAGCGGCCAATAATGTTTCCCGCTCTTCGGAAGTCATGAACCCCGTGGCCAGCGCCGCAACCGGTCTTTCCGGATGATCTTCCGGAACGGTGACCCGATCTCCATTGATGAAAGCGCCACCATTTTTATCGGCATGGCAGATGCGCCCGGTCAACGGGTCGTAGAGCCAGCCGGCAACGGTTTCATTCTGCTCGACCAGGGCTATCATGATCCCGAAAGGCGGCCGTCCGGCGGCATAATTTCCGGTCCCGTCGATCGGATCAATGATGCAGACCTGACCATCGGCCAGTTGATCCAGCACCGCTTCATCGGTGGCAAAGGCTTCCTCGCCGACGATCTTGGTTTCCGGGAGCAGCGCAGAGAGCACCCCGGCAATATATTCCTCGCTGAGATGGTCCGCAACAGTGACCAGATCTCCCGGCGTTTTTTCGTCAACCTGATGCGATTTCAGATTCTGGTAATAGGGCATAACAATATCGCGCGACGCGTTTTCGATTATGTCGAGAACGGGCTGATAGAGGGAATGCATGCGCCTAGCTCCTGTAATCCGCGTTGATATCGATATAACCGTGGGTCAAATCGCAGGTCCAGACCGTTGCCCTGCCATTGCCCAGCCCAATGTCGACCGCGATGTCGATCTCGCTGCCCTTGAGATGCGCCGCCACCGGCGCTTCGTCATAATTCGGCACGACCAGCCCGTCGCGGGCCACGGTGACGCCGCCGAAGCTGATCGCCAGCAGGTCGCGGTTGGCCGGCTCACCGGCCTTGCCGACGGCCATGACGACGCGCCCCCAATTGGCGTCCTCGCCGGCAATGGCGGTCTTGACGAGCGGCGAGTTGGCGATCGAGAGGGCAATGCGCTTGGCGCTGCCGTCACTGTCCGCTCCGGTTACCGCAATTTCGATAAATTTGCTCGCGCCTTCGCCATCGCGGACCACCAGATGCGCCATCTGCATGCACAGATCGGCGAGCGCCGCCTGAAAGGCATCGGCACCAGCGTCATCGAATGACGTCAGGGCAGGGGCTATGTTCTGGCCGGTGGCAATGGCCAGCACTGTATCGCTGGTCGATGTATCGCTGTCGACGGTGATGCAGTTGAAGCTTTTTGCCGTCGCCGCGCTCAGCATCCGCTGCAGCAGGCCGGCATCAACCGTCGCATCGGTAAAAATATAGCCGAGCATCGTCGCCATATCGGGGGCGATCATGCCGGAACCCTTGATAATCCCGTTGAGATGGACGGTCTGGCCGCCAATGATCGCGCTTGTCGTCGCCATTTTCGGGAAAGTATCGGTAGTCATAATCGTTGCCGCCGCGTCTTTCCAGCTGCAGGGCTCAGCTTCGAACACAGCTTTCAGGCCCGCTTCGGCCTTGTCCTGGGGCAGGGGCACGCCGATCACCCCTGTCGAGGAAACGAATATCTCATGCTCGGTGCATCCGAGATGAGCCGAGGCCAGTGATAATATTTTCTGCACCGCCGCCATGCCCCGCGCACCGGTAAAGGCATTGGCATTGCCAGCGTTGACGACCAGGCCGCGCGCCTTGCCGCCGTGGAGGGCTTCCCGGCAATATTCGACTTCCGGGGAAGGGCATTTACTCTGGGTCAGCACCCCGGCGACCGACGTACCCGCAGCCAGTTCGACAAAGGTCAGGTCGCAGCGATCCCAATCCTTATATTGCGCACGCGCTATGCGACGGGTGACGCCTGCAATTTCGGGTAAAACTGGATATTGGGCGGGCGCCAGAGGCGAAAGTTTGTCGGACACTTAACTTGCCTTTATATTATGTTTTGATAGAACGCGCTGATATTGACGAGGCCTTGTCCATGAACGCATATTTTGCAAGTTTTATGTTGCTGCTATTCAACGCTGTCGGCCTCGCCGTGCCTGCGTCGGCAGCGGCTGCGGAACGCATGGTGCCCGAACTGGAAAGCGCCGCCAATCTGTCTGAATCCGCAGTCGCGGGGCCATCTGCACTTGTCGAAACGGCAAGGCTCGGATCATCGGATCATCCGTTCTGCGCTACAGTGAAAGCCTGCCTTTCCAAGTCACGCCTCGCAGTCAGAACCGGCAGCATGAGACCAGTGTGGGCCGTCGTTGCGATACGCAGCGAAGTTGGCGACAAGCTGGAGCATGAAGAAGGCGCGCCCTAGCGCCCTTCTCGGCCTTGCCGCTATTGAATGGCAAGCGATTCCCCCTAAATTCATCCTGTTCCCGGCTTTGATTGGCCGGAAAAAATCTATAAATTGGAAATGTCATGCTCGGCAATATAGCCAAATCCATCTTCGGGTCAGCCAATGACCGCTATGTGAAATCCATGCAGAAAGTGGTTGATGCGGTCAACGCATTTGAACCAGCGATCGAAGTTCTGTCGGATGAAGAACTTGCGGCGAAAACGCCCTATTTCAAGGAACGGGTCGCCGGCGGTGAATCGCTCGACGACATTTTGCCGGAAGCTTTTGCGGTCGTGCGGGAAGCTGCGAAGCGGGCTTTGGGTCAGCGCCATTATGATGTGCAGTTGATCGGCGGTATCGTGCTCCATCGCGGCGAAATCGCCGAAATGCGCACCGGTGAAGGTAAAACCCTGGTCGCGACGCTTGCCTGTTACCTCAATGCAATCGACGGCAAGGGCGTGCACGTTGTCACCGTCAACGACTATCTCGCCCGCCGCGATGCGGAATGGATGAGCCAGGTCTATAATTTCCTCGGCCTGGAAGTCGGCGTGATCGTGCCGAATCTCGGCGAAGACAAGCGCCGGGCAGCCTATGCTGCCGATATTACTTACGGCACCAACAATGAATTCGGCTTCGACTATCTGCGCGACAATATGAAGCACGAGCGGGCCCAGATGGTCCAGCGGCCGTTCAACTTCGCGATTGTCGACGAGGTCGATTCGATCCTGATCGACGAAGCCCGGACGCCGCTGATCATTTCAGGACCGACCGATGACAAGTCCGATCTCTATTTGCAGGTCAACGCGGTGGTCCAGAATATCACCGAAGAAGATTATGAAAAAGACGAGAAATCGCGCAATATTTCGCTGACCGAAGAGGGCACGGAAAAGGCGGAACGCCTGCTCGAAGAGGCCGGTCTGCTGGTCGGCGACAATCTCTATGATTTCGAAAATACCCAGGTCGTCCATCACCTCAACCAGGCGTTGATGGCCAATGTCATGCGCAAGCGCGACACCGACTATATCGTCAAGGATGGCAAGGTCATCATCATCGATGAATTTACCGGCCGGATGATGGACGGACGGCGCTGGTCAAACGGTCTGCACCAGGCAGTCGAGGCCAAGGAAGGCGTTCAGATCGAGCCCGAAAACCAGACCATGGCGTCGATTACCTTCCAGAATTATTTCCGCATGTATCCCAAATTGTCCGGCATGACCGGCACCGCGGAAACCGAAGCGGCGGAATTCTTCGAAATCTACAAGATGAACGTCGTTACCATCCCGACCAACAAGCCGGTCCTGCGGATCGACGAGAATGACGAATTCTACAAGAATACGCTCGACAAATTTGCCGCCATTGCAAAAACCGTCAAGGAACATAGCGACAAGGGGCAGCCCGTTCTGGTCGGTACGGTTTCGATCGAAAAATCGGAACTGCTCTCCGACTTTCTGAACAAGGAAGGCGTCGTGCACAATGTTCTCAACGCCCGATTCCACGAACAGGAAGCGCATATCGTGGCGCAGGCCGGTTCTCCCGGGGCGGTCACAATCGCGACCAACATGGCGGGCCGCGGTACCGATATTCAGCTCGGCGGCAATATCGATTTCAGGATCGAGGAAGAGCTGGGCGACATGGAAGAGGGGCCGGAAAGAGACAAGGCCATCGCCAAGATCGAGGAAGAAGTGCGGGCATTGCGCGCAACGGTGAGAGAGGCGGGCGGTCTGTTCGTTCTCGGCACCGAACGGCATGAAAGCCGCCGGATTGATAACCAGCTGCGCGGCCGCTCCGGTCGTCAGGGTGATCCGGGCCTCAGCCGCTTCTATCTCTGTCTCGAAGATGATCTGCTGCGTATCTTTGGGACCGAAACGATGTTCGCCAAGATGATGAACAAGAATCTCGAGGACGGCGAGGCAATCGGTGGCAAATGGCTGTCCAAAGCCATTGAAACGGCACAGAAAAAGGTCGAGGCGCGCAATTACGAAGCGCGCAAGCAGGTCGTTGAATATGATGACGTGATGAATGACCAGCGCAAGGTTATCTACGAGCAGCGCTCGGAAATCATGGATGCGGAAACAGTTGGCGATGTGGTCGAAGACATGCGGCACGAAACCGTCAACGCGATGGTTGCCGATGCCTGCCCGCCGGGCAGCTATCCTGAACAATGGGATATTGAAGGTCTCAAGACTCGCGTTCAGGACGTGCTCAACCTCACGCCGGATTTCGACAGCTGGCTGCAGGAAGACGCGGTCGAGCCCGAGATGATCGAGACCCGGATCGCCGAAATGGCCGATGCCGATTTTGCTGCGAAAAAAGCTCAGGTCGACGCTGAAAAACCTGGCGTTTGGGAAGATATCGAAAAATCGATCCTGCTCGAATTGCTCGACCATCACTGGAAAGAGCATCTCGCCACCCTGGATGCGCTGCGTCAGGTCGTTTTCCTGCGTGCCTATGCCCAGAAAAAACCGCTCGACGAATATAAGCAGGAAGCGTTCGGCCTGTTCGAGCGGATGCTGGAAATCATCCGCGAAGGCGTGACCAAGACCATCGCGATCAGCCAGTTCAACCAGCCGGAAGAGCTTGTCGTACCCGACCTGCCGGAGCTGCCGGACTTCCTGACCACCCATATCGATCCGTTGACCGGCGAAGATAACAGCAATGATATCGACGGCGGCACTTTGGGGACAGTTTCAACCGCTTTGCCGCCACGGCAATCGGGACAGCTGGACAATCCGAATGACGCGTTTGACGGCAGCAAGGTCAGCCGCAACGCGCCTTGTCCCTGTGGTTCGGGCCGAAAATACAAGCATTGTCACGGCAAATTTTGATCTGAAACGTCGGCGGCCAGGCGGGAACTGAGATGGGTTTTTCAATTCTCGGCCTGGCGCTGCTGTTTGCGCTAACAGCGGCGCTCTACGCCAGCGTCGGATTTGGCGGCGGCTCCACCTATATCGCCCTGCTGGCGCTGGCCGCGCTCGATTATCGGGCGCTGCCGGTCATTGCTCTATTGTGCAATATCATCGTCGTGACCGGCGGGACCATCCGTTTCCAGTCACGCGGCCTGATCGACTGGGTAAAAATCTCGCCGATTTTGCTATTATCCGTGCCGGCCGCCTGGCTCGGCGGCCGCATGGTCCTGGAACAGGACAGTTTCATGCTGCTGCTCGGCCTGTCGCTGGCGGCTGCGAGCATATTGCTGATCATCGAGCCTTTCATCAAACGGGCAGGGGACAGCGCTCCCGATGGGCAATGGACAGACCACAGGCTATTCGCCCCCGCCGTCGGCTCCGGTATAGGCTTTCTATCCGGCATGGTCGGCATCGGCGGCGGAATCTTCCTCGCCCCGATCCTGCTGCTCTCCCGCTGGGCCGACAGCCGCCGGATCGCCGCCACCGCCAGCGTGTTCATCCTGGTCAACTCAATCGCCGGTCTGGCTGGGCAATTGATGAAATCCGGATGGAGCAGCGGCAGCGAGGCAATTTTTGCCTATTGGCCGCTGTTCCTCGGCGTGCTGCTCGGCGGGCAGGTCGGCAGCATATTGGCCAGCAAGGCACTGCCGGAGATTTGGATCAGGCGACTGACGGCCTTGCTGATTTTATATGTAGCCGTGAGAATTTTATGGGTTTGAAACATGATGCCTGTTGCAGCGTTCGCGCTTTCGCTTGGCCGAAGCTATTGCTGGGACAGTCTGCTGAAATTGCCTTTCTTCCTAGTCCGTTGGGATGAAGGTGGCGGGACCGCAGAGCATTACAACTCAATGTCGGAACACCCACATCCCAATGCATCTAGCCGCCTGCGCTGACAGTTGCGCGGCAAGATTTCCTATCCTTCTCCCGCTGGGGAGAAGGCGCAATCATCATTGGCAAGGCGCTGTCCTATACCGACCGGAATCGTTTATCGTCTTCACTGGCGTCTTGCCCCGGTCAGGACAGGCGCTTTGACAATATGCATTTGACCATGTCTCTGCCGTACGCCCGCATAGATTAAGCTGATCGATTGCCAGAGCGGGTTGAAAGGTTACACTCGCCGCACGGTTCGCGGCGCAAAAAGCTAGGACATCCGCGTTTTTGGGACAAAGGTCGCGGAAAATAAAACCGGTCTTTGCTGTCAAGTTTCCGATACGAGTCCTGTGGATTCAGGTTGCCGCGATCATCCGCCAAAGCCCTGCTTTCCTGCAACATCCTGATTCTGATAAACCGATGCCGTTTCTTGAACGCGCCAAAAAAATGCGGTTAAGATTTAATTGACGCATGGCTGTTAGACAGGGTCCGATGTCTGAGAATTCCGGCTTTCATATCCAAACGGTGATCATATTGGCGATCTTTGCGCTGGTATTCGGGCTCATCTATTTTTTCAACAAGCGCCAGCCATTTTCCGGATGGGTCGCGATCGGCTATTCGGCGGCTTTGATGGGCTATGTGATCGATAGCACGCGGACACCCTCGACTCATATCGCCTTCATATTCGTTTCGACCGCCATGTTCTGGATATTCAGCCTGGCTATTGCAAAGGCGATTTATGTCAGGTGCAATGCGGCTTTCCCGAATATTCTGGTAGGTCTTATTCTATCATCGGCTGTCACAGGCTTCACAGTGCTCACCTTTTTTGCTCCGGATATTTCCATACGATCGGTTCTGGTCAGCGTAGTTGCAGGCATTCTTCTGGCCTTGTGTCTGCCTCCCTTGTGGAAGGCGGGAGGGAGGGTGATAGACGGAGCCTTGTTCGGAGTGATCGCAACGGTGGCCACCACGTTCGTCGTTCGAGTCGCGGTTGTCTATTCGCTTCATGGTCTGACGCTGACCGAGCAAAGCTATTCGCAATCAACCTACGCTTGGATATTCCATTTCACGAGCGGCATCTGCGCTCTGGCCCTCGCAGTGGTGCTTTTATACGCCGCCGGGCTCGACATGATTTGGCATTTCCACGGGCAATCCAACCGGGATCCGTTGACGGGACTGCTAAACAGGCGTGGGTTGAAGGGGCTCTTCAAAACCTCCACGGTTCGGAGTCAGGACAGCATAAATATACGGTCGGTCATTCTTTTCGACATCGACCATTTCAAGCGGGTTAACGATCAATATGGGCATGCTGCGGGCGACAAGGTTCTGCAAAGAATCGCAAAAACGGCATCCGGCCTTTGCCAGAACCAAGGTCAGGTAGCCCGAACCGGTGGCGAGGAATTTGCAATTCTGACCGACTGGATCCCGATCGAAACCGCACAGCTGCTGGCACAGCATATCTGTGATTCGCTGCGGTTCATTGCCCACCCCGAACTGGATGCGGATCACAAGGTTACCGCGAGTTTCGGCCTGGCGGTCCTAACTGATGCCGATTCTCTTCATGATGCGATGGATCGGGCGGACCAGGCGTTATATCATGCCAAGAGAAACGGTCGCAATCAGGTCGCGCTCGCCAAGGTTGCGTGATCCAGGGACACTATAATCACCCGCCAGCTTTCCTACGTTGGCCTAACCGTGAAAGTTCCGCTTCAAGACGGGTCAACGCCTTAATAATCTCGCTTGGGGCAGATCGCTAATCCTCAGATCAGCCGGATTCTGTGAAATATGGAACCATGGAAAATGGCTCCCCGAGTTGGATTCGAACCAACGGCCATTCGATTAACAGTCGAATGCTCTACCACTGAGCTATCGGGGAACATGCTCGATTCTCGACCGAGCCTTTCATGGTGAAGCGCGCCTATAACAATGTCATTTGCGTCCCGCAAGTCATCAAACGACAAATTGTTCCATAGCGATGCGATCGTCGAGCGCATGTTCCGGGTCGAACAGCATGGTCAGCGACTGGCTGCGGTCGATTGCCACCTTGACGCAGCTGACATCGCGGACTTCCTGCTGGTCGCCAACCGCGCTAACCGGCCGTTTTTCGGGGTTAAGCACTCGGATGGTAATCTCCATCTTGTCTGGCAATATGGCACCTTTCCAGCGTCTTGGCCGAAACGGGCTGATCGGAGTCAGGGCAAGGAGATTGCAGGTGAGCGGAAGAATCGGACCGTTGGCGGACAGATTATAGGCGGTGGAGCCAGCGGGTGTCGCAATCAGCACACCGTCGCAAACGAGCTCTTCCATCATGATCCGGCCATTGATCTCAATCTCGAGCTTTGCCGTTTGCCGGGTTTCGCGCAAAAGCGAAACTTCGTTGATCGCGGGCAGGGTGAAGCTGGCCCCGGAAATGGTTTCAACCTCCATTTTGAGCGGCTTGACTTTGAAAGCCCGAGCTTTGGTCAATCGCTCGTGTAGGTCTTCCAGATGCCAGTTGTTCATCAGGAAGCCAACCGTGCCCAGATTCATGCCATAGACCGGCATGATCTTCCGGCGATTGAGCATTTGATGAAGTGTTTGCAACATGAAGCCGTCACCGCCCAGAACCACGGCCTGGTCGGCTTGTTCTACCGGCACCCAATCGATCAGCGATTTAAGCTTTTCGGCGGCCTCTTGCGCCGGCGGCGTAGGCGACACGATCAGTGCCCATTTCTTGTTGCTCATCCGCCCGTGACGTTCATGTGACGCTCCAATATCTCTGCGGACCCATCGAGCTGCGCATTGAAATCATGGCGCTGCGGTTTGAGCTTTAGAGCCTGCTGGAGCAGTTGGTCAACGGCAGCGATGCCATCCTTCCGGACAGCCGCGCGCAAATCGACATGTGCGTTATGGCCAAGGCACATGAATATCTTGCCATCGGTCGTCAGGCGCAACCGGTTGCAATCATCGCAGAAATTATTGCTGAGCGGCGTGATCAGACCCAGTCGCAGGCCGAGCGGTTCAACCGATACATAGCGCGCAGGGCCGGAGCTGCGATGGGGAATCGGAAGGATCGTATAATGGTCCCGCAACGGTGTCAGAAATTCATCGGCGGAAATATGGGCCAGTTTGCGATCAGCCCCGACATCGCCCAAGGGCATGCTCTCGATAATCGTCAGATCATGTCCCTGTTCTGCGCAATATTCGGCCATCGGCAGAAGATCCGCCTCATTGAAATCGCGAACCGCGACCATGTTGATCTTGACCCGGATACCCGCTTCCCTGGCGGCCTTTATGCCATCCAGCACAACGTTCACATCGGCGCCGCGGGTGATCTCGGAAAAGCGTGCGGCGTCGAGTGTGTCCATACTGACATTGATCCGCTGCACGCCATGACCTGCAAGATGGTCGGCATATTCGGTCAGCAGGGACCCGTTGGTGGTCAGCGTCAGTTCTTCCAGCTCTCCCGACGCCACCTTTCTGCCGAGCCGCTGGATAACGTCCTTCATATCCCGTCTTACCAGCGGTTCGCCGCCGGTCAGCCGGATTTTACGGATGCCGTGCCCGATGAACCGTTCCGCAATAAGCGTGATCTCTTCCAGTGTCAGCAGCTCCGACCTGGGCATGAAAGTCATCTTCTCCGACATGCAATATTGGCAGCGGAAATTGCATCGATCAGTGACCGAAATACGGAGATAATCAATTTTGCGTCCGAAACCGTCTTGCATTGGGCGCCTCATGTTGATTCAATGCTATAGGGCTAGCGTTTTCCGGATAGGCAAGCAACGCCCTATAAAGGTTTTCCTGCTACGGAAAAAGATAGGCATTCGTCGTAAAATTGGCGGTCCGGCTATGCAAACCAAGGAGGTTTAAGGTCCAAGAATCATCTATCTCGACTGTGCGTCCGGTTGAATTCAGAAACCTGTTCCTGCTTTCGTTTCACGAGCGTGATTCGCTGGCCGCTGAAATTGCGTCTTTCGGCTGGCGAGTCCATTCAGCCCGCAGACTGCACAATCTGAGCGCCCGTTTTTTTTCCGCCGGAGCGATGATCGCGGTGATCGATATCCGTCAAGCCGAACAGGAAGGCCTGAAAGCGATTGTAGATCTTTCACGCACGGCAACCGAAAGCGGAATTGCGATATTGGCATTGGTCGACAGCAACCAAAAGCGGGAGGTGATCGCACAATGTTTTGACTCAGGCGCGACCCATTATCTGGATTTTGCCGATTCCGGTGCGAACCTCGACCAGTCAATCAACTATGCCTATCGCTATGTCGAAAATTTCAGAGGTGGCGCCGAACGGGCTAGTCATGAGCAATCCTTGCTGACATTTGCGGATTTGCAATGGTCGATGACCTTGGACTCCATCAAGGGATACTGGATAAGCGATAGCCTGCTGGCAGCAGCTGGAGAGATTGATTTCAGGCAATATCCCATGACCGGCATCTACCGTGCGCTATCGCATGAAGAGCAAAAGCGCGTGCGAGGGGCCATGGGCCGTCTGCGCGATGGTGCCAGGCAGGCGGCGGTGCCACACCGGTTCAATGGCCGGGCGGTCATCCATCACTTGCACGAAGCAGATGGCCGGATTTCAGGCAGAATTGAATATCTCGCGAACAACGAGGAAGTGGATGACTGGACCGGGCGGGATCTGCTTTCCGGTTTGCGGAATACGGCATCGGCCCGCACGTGGATTCGGAAGAAGCTGGAAGCTGGAAGCCAATTGACGCTCATTGCGATCGGCATCAAGAACTTCCGGATGATCAACGCCGCATTCGGACGAAACGCCGGGGACCAGTTGCTACGGATTGTCGGGCACAGGCTCATGGATCAAACGCAGCGTCAATATGCAGGCCCGCACCTGGTCGCGCGTCTCGATGGCCAGAATTTTCTGGTCGCGCTGGCTAATATTCAGAAAAGCGAAGTTTCAGCTTTTGCCAACGACTTGATCAGCAACATTTTTGATGACTTGCAACTGGAGGGGCGACCGATCAATCCTGTCGCCCGGGTAGGGGTCGCGATCGGGAACAGCGATTCCAGCGAGAATACATTGATCAGAAAGGCGGTTCTGGCGCTTGCGGAAGCGACCGCCGCAGATGCTCTGCCGATCAATTTCAGTACTGTTTCGGAAGCGGATGTGCATCTCGAAGAAATATTGGAAGATCAATTGCCCGGGGCAATGGGCCGCGGTGAGATCGTAATCGCCTTTCAACCACAAATCAAAGTCGAAACCGGTGAGCTTTCTGGCGCAGAAGCCTTGGCGCGGTGGGAGCATCCCGAATACGGGCTGTTGGGCGCCTCCACTCTGTTCGCCGTCGCCGAACGGGCCGGGGTGATGGAGTCTCTCTCGACCCAGATTCACAAACAGGCTTTGACACTGGCGGCCGGTTGGCCGGCAAGTCTAGGGTTTCTAAGACTTTCATTGAATGTCACGGCAGGCGATTTGGCAGCAAAAACATTTGTCGATGATATGCTGGGGCAGGTCGACGCTGCCGGTTTTGAGCCGAGTCATCTGACTCTGGAAATCACAGAGTCCGAATTGATCGGTAATTTATCCGCTTCGGCGAACAAATTGCACCGATTGCGGAGGGCGGGCATTTGCATAGCGATTGACGATTTCGGCACAGGTTACAGCAGCCTGTCTTATCTCAAGCAATTACCGGTAGACTATTTGAAGATCGATAGCGGGCTGACCGGTGATATGAGCGGATCACCCAAGGACCAGGTTGTCGTGCGCTCGATAATCGACATGGCGCATAGCCTTGATCTCAGTGTGATTGCCGAGGGCATCGAAACTGAATCCCAACTCGATATCCTCGCAGAACAGGGCTGTGAATTTTTTCAGGGTTTCCTGCGGTCCGGACCGCTTTCCCCAGACGAATTTGAAGCTTTCGCCCTGCGCAGCAATTAAGCGGTCACTCGTTGCGCCAGTTTCGATAGTCCTGTCGTCAATTGTGTGAGCCCATGCAGACGGGACTTGGGATCACGCCACTTGCGTTCGATGAACAATTTATTGTCCGGACGGATTTTCGCGGTTCCCTTGAGGCGGTCGACATAATCGAGCAGACCCTGAACATTCGGAAAACTGTCATTGTGGAAGGTGACCAGGGCACCGCGCGGCCCCATCTCGATTTTCGCTATTCGTGCCTTCACGCAATTCATTTTGATATGCATAAGCTTGAGCAGATTGTCGGTCTGGATCGGCAGATCGCCGAACCGGTCGATCATTTCCGCAGCGAAGGATTCGATTTCCGGGAGCGTTTTGAGACCGTTCATGCGGCGATAAAGCCCCATTCGGAGTGAAAGGTCGGGGACGTAGGCCTCCGGTATCAGGATCGGAGCATCGACCGTGATCTGTGGAGAGAAACTGTCGGTTGGCATTGGTAAGCCAGAACCTTTGGCCTTCGCTTCCAATATCGCGTCTTCCAGCATCGACTGGTACAATTCAAACCCGACTTCCTTGATATGGCCGGATTGCTCATCGCCCAGCAAGTTGCCGGCGCCGCGGATATCGAGATCGTGGCTGGCGAGCTCGAAACCGGCACCAAGGCTATCGAGATCGCCCAAAATTTTGAGCCGTTTCTCCGCCTTTTCGGTAATTATCCGGTCCTTTGGCGTGACCATATAGGCATAAGCGCGGGTTTTTGATCGTCCCACACGGCCTCTGAGTTGATAGAGCTGGGCGAGGCCAAAGCGATCGGCGCGGTGAATGATCAGCGTGTTGGCGCTGGGAATGTCGAGGCCACTTTCTACAATCGTTGTCGACAACAAGACATCATATTTGCGGTCATAAAATGCGGACATCCGCTCTTCCACAGTCGCCGGGGCCATTTGGCCATGCGCTACGACATAGGTCAATTCGGTCGCATGCTTCTTGAGGAAATCCTCGATGTCGGGAAGATCCGCGATACGCGGGACAACTATGAACGACTGGCCTCCCCGATAATGCTCCCGCAACAGCGCCTCGCGCAGTGGAACAGGATCCCACGGCATAACATAAGTACGCACGGCCAATCGGTCGACAGGCGGAGTCTGGATGACGGATAGTTCGCGCATACCGGTCATCGCCATCTGCAATGTCCGCGGGATAGGCGTGGCGGTGAGGGTCAGGACATGGACGTCCGCCTTCATTGCCTTGAGGCGTTCCTTGTGGGTGACGCCAAAACGTTGCTCTTCATCAATGATGATCAGGCCGAGTCGCTGGAATTCAATCGATTTGGCTAGCAGTGCATGCGTGCCAATGACAATGTCGACTTCGCCGCTGGTCAGACCTTCTTTGGTTTTCTTCGCTTCTGCTGGCGTAACCAGTCGTGATAGCCGACCAATCTTTACGGGAAAGGGCCGGAAACGTTCTTCGAAATTGTTGAAATGCTGCCTAGCCAGAAGGGTTGTGGGAGCGATTATTGCGACTTGCATACCCGCCATTGCAGCGGCAAAGGCGGCGCGCATCGCGACCTCCGTCTTGCCAAAACCGACGTCGCCGCAGACCAGGCGGTCCATTGCCTTTCCGGACGCCATATCGCCGAGCACCTCTTCGATTGCCTGCTGCTGATCGTCGGTTTCCTGATAAGGGAAGCGATCTGCAAATCCGGCCATTTCACTGGCTTCGACGCGGGTAGGTGTTGCCGGTTGCAAAGCGCGTGCCGCAGCGGTTCTCAGCAGCTCATGAGCAATTGCCCGGATGCGTTCCTTCAGCTTCGATTTGCGCCTTTGCCAGGCTTCGCCACCGAGCCGGTCCAGCACAACACTGTCCCCGCCTTCACCATAGCGACTGAGGACGTCAATATTCTCGACCGGTACATAAAGCTTGTCGCCACCGGCATATTTGAGGTGGACACAATCATGCGGACTTGTACCTACCGGGATCGAAACAATGCCTTCATAAAGACCGACGCCATGTTCGAGATGGACGACGAGGTCGCCCTGACTGAGCGCTGACAATTCTTCGATGAAGGCATCGCTGCTTTTGCGACGCTTGGATTTGCGGACCAGACGGTCTCCGAAAATATCCTGTTCGGTGAGTAACGAAAGTTCGTCTGACCGGAATCCGGAAGACAAGGGCAATATTGTCAGGGCTATTGCAGGCGCAGCCGAGAGGCAGGAGTCCCAGTCGTCACAAAGCACTGCACCTTTGACGTCATGGTCTTTGAGCAAGTCAAAGATGCGCGCGCGCGAACCTTTGCTATAGCTGGCGACTATGGCGGTGGTTCCGGATTTTGTCAGACTGTTGAGATGGCCGCTCAAAGCCTGATAGATATTCTCATTGCGCGCTCGCTCCGGAGAAAAATCGCGCGGCGACGACACCGACATTGACATGACGGTTTCAGATTCGGGTTCGTCAAATTCGCTCAATATGTGGATTGGCGCATCATCCTCGCGGGACCGCCATTCATCTGCTGTCAGGTAAAGCATTTCTGGTGGCAGCGGGCGGTAGCTAGACAGATTGGCCTTGTCGGCTTCAACTCGGTTCTTGTGATAGTCTGCAATGGCAGCAAATTGCGCTTCTGCTGCCGCGGAACCGGCTGCATCCCGTAGAATTAGCGAATCTGCTTCCAAATAATCGAAAATCGTAGCCAGCCGGTCTTCGAGAAGCGGCAGCCAATGCTCCATGCCCGCCAATCGGCGTCCATCCGAGATCGATTGATAGAGAGCATCGCCTGTCGAAACGGCACCGAATAAATCCCGATAGCGGGTACGGAAGCGGGTGATGCTATCGGCGTCTAGCAGGAACTCCGATACCGGAAGCAGATCGAGCCCGTCTATGTTGCCTACCGTACGTTGGTCTGCAGGATCGAACTGCCGCAAGCTCTCTACCTCGTCACCGAAAAGGTCTATTCGGATGGGTAGCTCGGCACCTGGCGGAAATAGATCGATCAACCCACCGCGGGCCGCAAATTCGCCGCTGTCGGCTACAGTGTCTACCCGGACGAAGCCGTTTGCATAGAGGAAAGATATCAGTTTTTCCTGTTCAACAATCGTGCCGGGTGCGAGTCGGGTGACAAACTCCTTGATTCGTGAGGGTGTCAGCACCCGCTGGGTTATCGCGTTGACTGTTGTGACCACCAATTGCGCGCCGGTGAACGGCATGGCCAACTTGGACAGCGCCGCAAGCCGGTCCGAAGTGGTATGTAGCGCCGGGGATGCCCGATCATAAGGAAGGCAGTCCCAAGCGGGGAATTCGATAATCTCCAGCTCTGGTGCAAAAAAACGGGCAGCTTCGACAATAGCGCTCATCGCCGCATCATCGGTAGCAATGAACATCGTACGGCGACCGGAATGGACCGCCATTTCTGACAGAAACAGAGGGCGATAGCCGGTTGGCACACCGGCTAGCGTCATGCCTTTTTCTGAGGACAATAATTTATCTAGATAAGACACTCAAAATCGCTTCTGGATATAGGACAGGAATATTATTTCGTTGCATCGATATAGTCGAGTTGCTGCATGTTCGCCATTTCCGGCCCGTCAAAAGCCGGAGGAACAGGCAGTGTCCCAATCGCCCAGGCCATGACATCCACGTCATCTTCGACGAGCAGCCTCTCGAACCAGTCCAATTCCTTGTCGGACCAGTCCTGGCTATAGCGATCAAAAAAACCGCCTATCAAAAAGTCGGCTTCACGTGTTCCGCGATGCCAGGCGCGAAATTGCAGCCGTTTCAGCCTTGTTTCGCGATCCATATTTGTTGCTCCAACTTGGCTGGCATAATGAGCCAGCGACGGTATAAAGGCGGATAGACATGCGGCCCGAGATACTCAATCCATTATTTGGCGAAACCCAGTCGCTCAAAGGCGTCGGCAAGGTGCTGGTCAAGCCGCTCGAGAAGCTGCGACTGACCCGCGTCAAGGATCTGCTCTACCATCAACCGAGCTACTGGATGCACCGCAAACGCGTCGAGGAACTGGATGAAATCGATGTTGGTGAGACGATCATCGTTGAGGTGACGCCGGTCGACTATCGCACAGGCGGTCCGCGCAGCCCCCTGCGGGTCCACGCCACCGACAAGGCTGGCAATTATATCAGCCTGACCTTTTTCGGACGGAACCCGGGCTGGCCCAAGAAATTACTGCCGCTGGGCGAGCCCAAGGTCATTTCCGGAAAGCTCGAACGTTATGGTGATGAGTTGCAGATGGTCCATCCTGACCAGGTGCTCGACCCCGGACAGGGGGACGACATCGCGCTTCTGGAACCAATTTATCCATTGGCCGACGGGCTCGGCAATGTACGGATGAAGCAGTTGGTCGGGCAGGCGCTGGCGCTTGCTCCATCCCTGCCGGAATGGATCGAACCGAGCCAGCTGGCTGCGAAAAACTGGAAGAGTTGGAAGGATAGCATCGTCGCGCTTCATCGCGACGAAAGCGAAAATAGCAGTGACAGGCTCGCCTATGACGAAGTATTTGCCAACCAGCTCGCCTTCATGCTGGTGCGCGCCAGCAACCGGAGCAAGAAAGGTATCCCTATTCAAGGTGATGGCAGGCTTCGCGATCAGTTGAAGCTGCCGTTCGAGCTGACCAATGCCCAGAAGCGCTGCATTACCGAAATTGAGGGCGATCTTGCGCAAAGCGCACCGATGTTGCGGTTGCTTCAGGGTGATGTCGGATCGGGAAAGACGCTGGTGGCGCTAATGGCGCTGCTGTCAGCGGTGGAAGCGGGATACCAAGGCGCTTTTCTCGCCCCGACTGAAATATTGGCACGTCAACATTTTCAAGGTCTGCAGAAATTACTAACCGGTTTGCCGGTGAACATTGCCATATTGACCGGGCGCGACAAGGGCAAGATTCGCGAGGCGACACTAATGGGTCTGATGGACGGGTCCATCAACATCCTGATAGGGACCCACGCGATTTTTCAAGAGCATGTCCGGTACAAGAATCTCGCGGTGGCCGTTATTGATGAACAGCATAAGTTCGGTGTTTCGCAGCGCCTCATGCTGACCCAGAAAGCCGATCGCACACCGCATTTGCTGGCGATGACCGCCACACCCATCCCGCGAACCCTGACGCTCAGTCAATATGGAGAAATGGATGTCTCCCGTATTGACGAGCTCCCTCCTGGACGCCAATCCATTGATACCAGCGTGATTTCCGATGCACGCTTGCCGGATGTAGTGGAAGGGTTGGCTCGCCATATAGCTTCTGGCGGCCAGGCCTACTGGGTTTGTCCCTTGATCGACGAAAGCGAAAAAAGCGATCTTGCTGCGGCAGAAGACCGGGCTTCCGCCCTGAAGGTGCGGTTTGGCGATCAGGTCGGTCTGGTGCATGGCCGGATGAAGGGGCCCGAGAAAGACTTGGTGATGGGGCGCTTTCAGCGTGATGAAATCAAGATCCTCGTTGCCACTACGGTTATCGAAGTCGGGGTGGATGTACCCAATGCCAGTCTTATGATCATCGAAGCGGCAGATCGCTTTGGATTAGCCCAGTTACACCAGCTCCGCGGCCGCGTAGGGCGGGGAAGCGTCAAATCCAACTGCCTGTTGATTCGCGGTGAGACATTGAGCGAAACGGCGCGCGCCCGACTTACCCTGATGCGCGAGACGAATGATGGCTTCCGGATCGCGGAAGAAGATCTTCGATTGCGCGGGGCAGGGGAATTATTGGGGACGCGTCAATCGGGGGATGCCGGCTTTCGCATTGCCACACCGGCGCAAGTCAGTGATTTTATCGGAGCAGCTACTGATGATGCACGGCTGTTGCTTGACCGCGATGGTGGTTTGGCGAGCGAAAGAGGGCAGGCGGCGCGGATCGCGCTTTACCTGTTCGAGCGCGATTGGGGCGTCAGTCTGTTGCGAAGCGGATAAAGCCTAGATACCGTTGATTTTGTCTAGCATCGCATAGAAATCTGGTTCTCGGATCACCCGCTCGAACGTAAATCCTTGGCGTCCTTGATGAGACCAAGCAAGATGGGCTTCGATACGCCCGGCAACAGGTAGGTGAACGATTACCCGGTCTCCCTTTTCCCTGTCGATCGAGGCAGCGAGCATCATGCCGTTGGCGGAAATATTGGCGATGCGTACACGGATTTCCTGATGAGGATGATATTCGCAAATGGTCTCAAAATCGATCGAAAAACGCGTGGCGCGGCGTATATCACATACTGTTTGAGGTGGTGGGCCGGTCATCCGCAGCGAGCTCCGTGAATTGGTACCTCGCCACAATAATCAAAGATCGAGAATAAAAGGTAAATGCTGGTTAGCAGGTGAGGTCAGGCCAACAATCAGGATTTTCTGAGTAGACCATGCTTCTTTTTCCCTGCGGAAATCTTCAGGTCATGGTCGAAAATGGAAACCATGAATCCGGCGTCTTTGACGGGCTGATCATCAATTCGGGCGCCGCCGCCCGCAACCAGCCGTTTCGCTTCTCCTTTGGATGTACAGAATCCAATTCCAACCAAGGCATCGAGAAGCGAAATCGGATTTTCTGCTGTCTCAAATACAGGCAAATCGCCGCCTGCAGCGCCCTGTTCGAAGGTCTGCTGCGCTGTTTTGGCGGCGTCGCTTGCAGCGCTTTGTCCATGGGCCATTGCTGTCGCAGCATCAGCCAAGACTTTCTTTGCTTCGTTGATCTCGGAGCCTTGCAGGCATTCCAGCCGCGCAATCTCTTTCAGATCAATATCGGTGAAAAGTCTCATGAACTTGCCCACGTCCCGATCGTCGGTGTTTCGCCAGAATTGCCAGTAATCGTAAGGCGAAAGCCGGTCTGCATTCAGCCAGATAGCACCATCCACGGACTTGCCCATTTTGGAACCGTCAGCCTTGGTGATCAGAGGGGTGGTGACACCGTATAGCTCGGCACCGTCAACCCTGCGGCCAAGCTCGATCCCGTTTACGATATTGCCCCATTGATCCGAACCACCAAGCTGCAATTGGCAGCCATAATTCCGAGACAGTTCTAGAAAATCATAGGCTTGCAGGATCATATAGTTGAATTCGAGAAAGGTCAGCGGTTGTTCCCGTTCCAATCTGAGTTTGACAGAGTCAAAGGTCAGCATACGATTGATGGTGAAGTGACGCCCGATATCCCGCAGGAAGGGGATATATTTCAGCTCGCCCAGCCAGTCATTATTGTTGACCATCACCGCATCGGTGGGACCGTCACCAAATGTCAAAAAATTCTCGAAACTGTCCCGGATTTTGGCAAAATTTGACGCAATTCCGTCATCATCCAGCAATTTGCGCATCTCGTCTTTGCCGGAAGGATCGCCCACCTTGGTGGTGCCGCCGCCCATCAGAACGATCGGTTTGTGGCCCGCCTGCTGCAGCCGACGAAGAAGCATGATCTGGACCAGGTTCCCGACGTGAAGGGAATCGGCGGTGACATCAAATCCGATATAGCCGGGAATGATGCTCTTCGTGGCGAGAGAATCCAACGCTTCGGCATCGGTTAACTGGTGGATATAGCCGCGATCATTGAGTAGACGCAGGAGATCAGATTGATAATGGGTCATGGACTGGTGCGTTACATGGGGACAACGAAAGTCGCAATATGCGTTTGAACTTGCAAAGCCATCCCGTGACGCCGGTAACGGCAATCGATAAGATTACGGTCGAATGGTCGATGTCGGAGACCGGCACGATATGGTTGCGATATCATGCAGAGGGAAATGTTGAAGAAGTCAGCCTGCCGGTTGATCTGGATCAGTCGCGACGGATGGATGGTCTCTGGCAGAATACCTGTTTCGAACTTTTCCTCGGTGAACCGGGAGCCGAAAGATATTGCGAGTTCAACTTTTCACCTTCCGGCAACTGGGCCGCCTATATTTTCGACCGCTATCGTGACGGGATGGGTCAGCTCCCGATGTCTGAAGCACCCGAAATATACATGGATTTCAGCGATACCCATATGGCTCTCGAAGCCACTCTGCAATTGCCCGATATCTGGATGGCGAATGAACTTGATGCGGGCCTGTCGGCGGTTATTGAAACGCAAGATGGAGCGAAATCACTCTGGGCTTTGGCGCATCCCGCCGCTAGGCCGGATTTCCACCACCGGGATGGTTTTACGCTCAAAATGGAGGCAGCGGAACGTTGATGAAATTCGGAATAGACAGACTGATCGAGGACGCCGACCTGCGCCGGCCTTTGGTGGGAAAGCGAGTCGCGTTGCTGGCTCATCCGGCTTCGGTGACACGCGATCTAGTACATAGTCTGGACGCATTATCAGCTCTCGATGATATCAACCTGACCGCTGCCTTCGGGCCACAACATGGCCTGCGCGGTGACAAGCAGGACAATATGATCGAGTCGCCCGATTTCAACGACCCGGTCCACAATATTCCGGTTTTCAGTCTCTATGGTGAGGTCCGTCGCCCAACGGCTCAATCGATGAAAACATTCGATGTTGTACTGATCGACCTTCAGGATCTCGGGTGTCGGATCTACACCTTCATCACCACCTTGCGCTACATGCTGGAAGCCGCTGCAGAGCACGGCAAGACAGTCTGGGTGCTGGACCGCCCCAATCCTGCGGGCAGGCCGGTAGAGGGCACGCTGCTGGAAGAAGGCTGGGAAAGTTTTGTCGGGGCAGGGCCGATGCCTATGCGCCACGGGCTGACAATGGGCGAAATGGGGCGCTGGATGGTGAGCCATTTTAACCTCGACGTCGATTACAAGGTTATCGAAATGCAGGGGTGGCAGCCGGAAGGGGCCGGATTTGGCTGGCCGACAGATCGTATCTGGATCAATCCGAGCCCCAACGCTCCAAACGTCAATATGGCGAGGGCTTATGCCGGCACGGTAATGCTGGAAGGGACTAATTTGTCCGAGGGGCGGGGAACGACCCGGCCATTGGAGCTTTTCGGCGCCCCGGATATCGATGCGCGAGCGGTGATCGCGGAAATGCGGCGAAAAGCGCCGCAATGGCTGGATGGTTGTATATTGCGGGAGATCTGGTTCGAACCGACTTTTCACAAATATCAGGGTCAGTTGTGTAACGGGGTCCAGATCCATGCCGAGGGCCGCGCTTATGATCACCAGTCTTTCAGACCCTGGCGGCTTCAGGCGCTGGCGCTGAAAGCAATCGGGAAACTCTACCCCGGCTATGAGCTGTGGCGCGATTTTCCTTATGAATATGAGGAAGACAAGCTGGCTTTCGACGTCATTAATGGGGGAGCGGCCTTGCGGCAGTGGATCGAGAACGAATCAACAAATGCGAATGATCTGGAAGCAATCGCAGCGCCGGATGAAAAATCGTGGGGCGAGATATCAGGACAATATTGCCTCTATTAAATATGCTGCACTGCAACATATTTATTGCATTCGCCCTCATATCTGATAATTGCCCCCCATGTTACCGAGCAAAGAATTTTTTGAAGGCGTTGCACTGAAAAAATGTGTGGCTGCGACTTATAATAATACGACGTTCAAACTGGCGCCGCATATTCTTTATACGCGCCATGACGAAATGTATGTCGATGCCGTGCCGATCGAGAAAGACGGACAGCCGCCGCGGGAGATAAAACTCGGTACTTTCAAGCTTTCTGGCCTGAAGGATGTCCGGGTCGAGGACTTGCATTTTGAGAAGTCCGAAATTTTTGAGCCGGCAGCCGAAAAATATGATGGCACTACATTGCTGGCGATTGAAGGCTGAGGCTCAACCCTGCTTGCGGGTCAATTCTTTCATCGCATCACTCAGGCCGTCAACCGTCAGCGGGTACATCCGGTCATTCATCAGTTCACGGATAATCTTGACGCTTTGGGAATAGCCCCATTGCTTTTCCGGCACTGGATTGAGCCAGGCTGCAGCGGGATAGGTATTGGTTAGTCGCTGCAACCAGGTCACCCCGGCTTCTTCATTAAAATGTTCGACAGAGCCGCCCGGATGGGTGATTTCATAGGGACTCATCGACGCGTCTCCGACAAAGATCAGCTTATAGTCGTGGCCATATTTATGGAGCACATCCCAGGTGTTGGTGCGCTCGGAAAAGCGACGGCGATTGTCTTTCCACAGGCCTTCATAGGGGCAGTTGTGAAAATAGAAAAACTCGAGATTCTTGAACTCGGTGGTCGCCGCGCTGAACAATTCTTCGCATAGCTTGATGAACGGATCCATCGAACCGCCGACGTCGAGAAACAATAGCAGCTTCACCGCATTATGCCGTTCCGGGCGCATGTGGATGTCGAGCCAACCCTGTTTCGCCGTGCCGTTGATTGTCCGGTCGATGTCAAGCTCGTCGGCAGCACCTTCGCGGGCAAATTTGCGCAGGCGCCGGAGCGCGACCTTGATATTGCGCGTTCCCAGCAGCTTGGTGTTGTCGAGATTCTGGAACTCGCGCTTGTCCCAGACCTTGATCGCCTTTTTCTGGCCGCCTTCGCCGCCAATACGGACGCCTTCGGGATTATAGCCTGAATTGCCGTAAGGTGAGGTGCCGCCCGTACCGATCCACTTGCTACCGCCCTCATGTCGCTTTTGCTGTTCTTCGAGACGCTCTTTCAGCGTCTTCATAATCTCGTCCCAGCTGCCGAGAGAATTGATCTTTTCCATTTCCTCTTCGGACAGATATTTCTCCGCGACTGCTTTCAGCCAGTCGAGAGGGATATCTTCTTCCTGAGTGCCATAAGACGATTCTATGCCCTTGAAGACTTTCGAGAAAACCTGGTCAAAGCGGTCGAGCAGACCCTCATCTTTTACAAAGGTGGCTCGGGAAAGATAATAGAATTCCTCCGGATTCCGCTGGATGACGTCCTTTTGGAGCGCCTCGAGCAGAACCAGATGTTCCTTGAGCGAAGCCGAAATGCCAGCCGCCCTGAGTTCGTCCATGAAGTTAAAGAACATCGTATCTGCCTTTGCTTAGCGCGCTTCGCGTTTCGCCATGAAGGCAAGGCGTTCGAACAGCATCACGTCCTGCTCGTTCTTGAGCAGCGCACCATGCAATGGCGGAATCGCTTTGCTGCTGTCGTTCGATTGCAGGGCTTCGAGCGGCATGTCCTCGTTGAGAATCAATTTCAGCCAGTCCAGCAATTCGCTGGTGCTCGGTTTCTTTTTTAGGCCCGGGACGTCGCGGACATCGTAGAAAATGTCCATTGCCTTTTTGACCAATATGCCTTGGATGTCAGGGAAATGAACGTTGATGATTTCCTGCATCGTCTCGCGATCCGGGAATTTGATATAGTGGAAGAAGCAGCGGCGAAGGAAGGCGTCAGGCAGCTCTTTTTCGTTGTTTGAGGTGATGATCACAATGGGGCGTTCGACCGCCTTGATCGTCTCTTTCGTTTCGTAGACATGAAACTCCATGCGGTCGAGTTCCTGCAGAAGATCGTTCGGGAACTCGATGTCCGCTTTGTCTATTTCGTCGATCAGCAGCACGGGCAGTTCGGGAGCGGTAAACGCCTCCCATAGCTTCCCCTTGCGGATATAGTTGGAAATATCATGTACGCGTTCGTCGCCGAGTTGGCCGTCGCGGAGACGGGCTACCGCGTCATATTCGTATAGGCCCTGATGCGCCTTGGTGGTGGATTTAACGTTCCACTCAATCAACGGTGTGCCCATGGCTTTGGCAATTTCATAGGCAAGAACTGTTTTGCCGGTGCCGGGCTCGCCTTTGACCAGCAGAGGACGCCGGAGGGTCATGGCGGCATTGACCGCAACCTTCAGATCATCGGTTGCAACATAGTCCTGGGTACCGTCAAAACGCATGATTTTCTATTCCTTGCCGTGAACATCAAAGCAAAGGCGATAGGGAAAACACCCATTCTAGGCAAGTTAATCATTTAGTTAAGTTCGTCGGGACCTGACGGAACAATTAGCGGGACAGGCGAGTGTTTCTGCGCGCTTCCAGTAGTTGCCAAAGACCCCGATGCTGGTTGAGCAATTGTTCGGCGCCAAAATTCAATGCCCGTTCCAGAGCAGGAGTTTGAGCGAGGCGGTCGTTGAGATCGGCGGTTTTTTCTACGCTTGGCAGAATCGATGAGCGCGCCTCAACGCCGACTCGCAATGCGATCTGTTCCAGAATATATCTGATGTGATGCCAGTCCGTAACCAGTGCGATAGCGGCACCGATAGCGCATCCGCTGCGATCGGACTGGGACAGCATTTCCAGTGCCTTTCGCTGACCGAGAACTGCGGAGTTGCTTTGATCGTCCAGGCTAACACCGGAAATCGGTCCTGCGGCGACGGTCAGCTTGGTCAGAAAGGCCCGTTCGGCAGCAAAGCCGCCGGTCGCCTGAACCAGCCATTCCCGTGCAGCATCATCGGCCGTCTTGGTCGCGGCTTGATCAATCACGCCGGGATGGCGTCCGTGCAGAACGCACATGAAATGCGCAATATCCGCGAGGTCTGCACCGGACAAAGCTGAAAAGTCTTCAGTCATAAGGCGGACATAAGGGGCCGAATCGCTGCCAAGCGTGCCAATCTGGCCAGCAAAACCTGACGGTGTCACCAATTGTGCATTTTGTCCTAGCATCGCGTTTCCGATATCCGAATAGGGTTGCGAAAATGCATCGAGCATCATCGTCTATATTCGAATATAACGGCGATACCTAAAGACTAGGTTTACCGGCTGTTAGGGATTTACAAACCATAGCTGTCCGCCTTGCGGTGGCGAGTTTATTGATCCAGAAAACTGCGCATCTTGCGACTGCGGCTCGGATGCTTAAGCTTGCGCAATGCTTTGGCTTCAATCTGCCGAATACGTTCGCGCGTGACGCTGAATTGTTGTCCAACTTCTTCGAGCGTGTGATCGGTGTTCATGCCGATCCCGAAGCGCATGCGAAGCACACGTTCTTCTCGAGGTGTCAGGCTGGCCAATACGCGAGTCACGGTTTCTTTCAGATTGGCCTGGATCGCGGCATCCACCGGAATGATCGCATTTTTATCTTCAATGAAGTCACCGAGATGCGAATCTTCCTCGTCACCAATTGGCGTTTCGAGCGAAATCGGCTCCTTGGCGATTTTCATCACCTTGCGCACTTTTTCCAGCGGCATGGACAGGCGTTCGGCCATTTCTTCCGGAGTCGGCTCGCGGCCCTGTTCATGAAGGAACTGACGGCTGGTGCGGACCAGCTTGTTGATCGTCTCGATCATGTGGACCGGAATACGGATGGTCCGCGCCTGATCGGCAATCGAGCGCGTGATTGCCTGACGAATCCACCAGGTTGCGTAGGTGCTGAACTTATAGCCGCGGCGATATTCGAACTTGTCGACCGCTTTCATCAGGCCGATATTGCCTTCCTGAATGAGATCGAGGAACTGCAGGCCGCGATTTGTGTATTTCTTGGCGATCGAAATCACGAGGCGGAGATTGGCCTCGACCATTTCCTTCTTGGCGATTCGTGCTTCGCGTTCGCCCTTCTGGACCATGTTGACGATCCGGCGGAATTCGACCAGCGAAGTGCCGGTGGCATTGGCGATATCGGAAATTTCTGCGCGAATGCGATCAACGGCTTCCGCTTCTTTTTCGACAAATGCGGCCCATTTCTTGTCGGTCTTGGCCATGCTCGCCAGCCAGTTATCGTCGAGTTCGTTACCGACATAGCTTTCCAGAAAGGCGCGGCGCGGGACCTTGTGGCGTTCGGCCAGGCGAAGCATTTGCCCGCCGAGTGTCGTCAGCCGGCGATTGAACGAGTAAAGCTGGTCGACCAGAAACTCGATTTTATTGGCATGAAATTGCACGCTTTCGACCAAAGCGGTCAGTTCTTCGCGCAAATTATGATATTTATTCTCGGAAGATGTCGGGAAATCCTTGCCCGCTGCCAGAGAATCCAGTCGGATCGTCTGCAGTTTCGAGAATTTCTTGAACACCGAGGTAATCAGCGCGAATTTTTCAAGCGCCTCAGGTTTCAGGGCTTCTTCCATCTGGGCGAGCGAGAGAGTATTGTCTTCCTCTTCCTCCTCGACAACCCGCTTGGTGCGGCGTTCGGTCAGTTCGGCTTCATCATCATCTTCGCCATCGGCCGATTCTTCATCCTCGACTTCGTCATCATCCTTGAACGATGGGCCAGCGGTCTTCTCGCTGATTTCGCCATCATCGTCATCTTCGGCTTCTTCGAGGTTCTCCGGAACAGGATCCTTGGAGAGCATGGCATCAAGGTCGAGAATCTCGCGCAGCTGCATCTCGCCGTCGTTGAGCGCCGTCGACCATTCGATGATTGCGTTGAAGGTGGTCGGGCTTTCGCAAAGCCCCCAGATCATCGTGTCGCGGCCTGCTTCGATGCGCTTTGCAATCGCGATTTCGCCTTCGCGGCTGAGCAATTCCACGGCGCCCATTTCGCGCAAATACATGCGTACCGGGTCGTCGGTCCGGTCGGCGGTCGCTTTCTTGGGAGCGGCGGCAGCGGATTTCTTGTCCTTGTCCTTGCCGTCAATGGATTCGACTTCTTCGCCGGCCAGTTCTTCGGCGGCTTCCTCGTCATTCTCGACAATCCGGACGCCCATTTCGGAGATCGCCGACATGACGTCTTCAATCTGCTCGTTCTGGTCCTGGGGCAGGGCTTCGTTCAGCTCGTCTATCGTGAGATAGCCGCGCTTTTTACCTTGAGCGATCAGTTTCTTGATGGCGCTATCATTGAGATCGATCAACGGTTCGTCTTCGGCTTTGGTGTTTTTTGCTTTACTTGCCAATGGCTCAGGCCCCTAATTTAAAACTACACTGCATCGTCGATCTGGGTCAGTTCGACCAATCGCTCATGAAATAACTGCTTCGCTTCGCGAAGGCGCTGCTGCTCGGCATAACTTTCTTCCGTAAGATCGTCCTGCACTCGCCTCGTTGCCTCTGCCAGAGCCGCTTCCAATCCGGGGCGCGCCGTCACCACTTTTATCGCTTCTGCCAAATCCCGATGCGCCCGTTCGATCAAAAGCGAAGGGGCATCGTCTGGCAGCTTGCGGTTGAAAGTGAAATTCAGCGCGTCGGCCCGTAACAGCCCTTTTGCGACATTATAACAATCTGTCTTCTCCAATATGGTAAGAAGGCCGTGCATATCAAGCGTTTCTTTGCGCATTGCCGCATTGATCAATTCGCTGAGCAATAGCTGTAACTGCGAATCGGCAAGCTTGATCGCGCTGAGTTCTTCAAAATGCCCGGATATCCGGCAGGGATGACGGATCAGGCCACCCAAAATGCCCTTGGCAATCTGCAGATCATAGCCCTCGATCAAAAAGGTCTTGGTGTCCTCCAGCGGTTTGTAAGAGACGAATTTCGATGGGAATTTGCGATTATTATTCTGCTGGCGCCTGGCTTCGGGGCGACTATCCCGCTGGGCAAAAAAGGCGGCTTGATAGCGTTCGTCAAAAGCCTGCCGGTAATGCCGGGCAATATCCTGATCGGCGATATCGCGCACATGGTCGGACAGACGCTTTTTCAGGCCGGCCTTGGTTTCCGGTGTGTTGAGCGGCTCGGCGTCATATTCCACCTGCCAGATCTTGTCGTCGAGCATCTGCGGCCTGGCGATCAGGGCGGCAAAGGCATGAGCGCCGTCGGAGCGGATCAGGTCATCGGGGTCCTGTCCCGCGGGCAGGGAAATGAAGTTCAGGCTGTGCGAGGGGCGCAATATCGGCAGCGCTCGCAAGGCGGCGCGCATGGCAGCTTTCTGACCCGCATTGTCGCCGTCAAAGCAGAGTATCGGTGCCTCGACCATTTTCCAGATACGTTCGATCTGATGTTCGGTCAGCGCGGTGCCGAGCGGGGCGACGACGTCGTTGAACCCGGCCTGCGCCAAGGCGATGGCGTCCATATAGCCTTCTACCACCAAGATCCGGCCGGTCTGGCGGGAAGCGGGAGAGGCCTTGTCGAGATTGTAGAGCGTGCGGCCCTTGTCGAACAACGGCGTGTCGGGGGAGTTGAGATATTTCGGCTCGCCGTCACCCAATATCCGGCCGCCAAAAGCAATGACCCGGCCGCGTGGGTCGCGGATCGGGATCATCAGGCGGCCGCGGAACCGGTCATAGGGCTCCTTGTCATCGACCTTGATCAGCAGGCCGGCCTCGATCAGCTGGTCCATGCCGTGTCTGGACAGCGCGTCCTTGAGCCTTCCGCGGGAATTGGGAGCGAAACCAAAGCCGAACTCGCGGATCGTGTTTTCCGATATGCCGCGATTTTTCAGATATTCCCGTGCCCCAGCGCCCTCGGTGCTGTTGAATTGCTCGACAAACCAGTCCTGCGCCGCGGCCATAACGTCATGCAGGGTTGCCCGCACCTCCTGCCGCTGCGCCGCGCGGGGATCGGGGGCAGGGACTTCCATCTGCGCCTCGGCGGCGAGGTCCTTGACCGCGTCCATGAAGCCCAGCCCGCGCTGTTCGGTCATCCAGCTGATCGCGTCACCATGGGCGCCGCAGCCGAAGCAATGGTAGAAGCCCTTTTCGTCATTGATCGTGAAGCTGGGCGATTTCTCGTTATGAAAGGGGCAGCAGGCCTTATATTCGCGACCGGCCTTCTGGATCTTTACGGTGCGCCCGATCAGCGTCGACAGGGTGACGCGCGATCGCAGTTCTTCGAGCCATTGCGGGGTGAGGGTCATTCTGAAATCTCGGTGTCTCGACTACGCTCGACACGAACGGCGTTTTGGGCGCCGCTCTCTCCGTTCGTCTCGAGCGAAGTCGAGAGACGTTCTGTCGGAGGCTTCGCAAAATAGGACAATTTTTTCCAGTCACCTGCGATTAGAGCGCGCTTTTTGGCTTGGGACCATTTCTTGACTGTTAATTCGGCTGACAAAGCCTCTTCTCGAGTCGGGAAAGACTCCGACCACACCAATTCTATTGGTCGGCGC
This sequence comes from Sphingorhabdus sp. M41, assembly GCF_001586275.1. Taxonomy (NCBI): domain Bacteria; kingdom Pseudomonadati; phylum Pseudomonadota; class Alphaproteobacteria; order Sphingomonadales; family Sphingorhabdaceae; genus Sphingorhabdus; species Sphingorhabdus sp. M41. The sequence continues at coordinate 1,368,846 of NZ_CP014545.1, forward strand.
TGGCTCGTAAACTTACAATATCCACCGCTGCCATGTTCAGCCACCCGGCGTTCCAAATCATCCGTGTGACCGGTGTAGAACTTACCATCTGCACATAACAGCATGTAGGTCCAAAAGGCCAATTACGCTTCTCCCGGGTGTCTCGACTTCGCTCGACACGAACGGACAGAAGTCGCTCGATACGAACAACCTGTATTCAGTGTCACGAAAGCGCCGCCTTCACCAGTGCGCTGGCCTTGCTCATGTCGATTTCGGTGCCGTGGCGTTTCTTCAGTTCGCCCATCACGCGGCCCATGTCCTTCATGCCGTCGGCGCCGAGTTCGGTCTTGATACCATCGATCAGGGCAGCGGTTTCTTCCTCGTTCAATTGCGCCGGGAGAAATTCCTCGATCACCGCCAGTTCCAGTTTTTCCGCTGCGGCGAGCTCGGTGCGGCCACCGGATTCGAACATGTCGATCGATTCGCGGCGCTGCTTGGCCATTTTTTGCAGCACGTCGATCAGGATCGCATCATCGTCGCGCGCATCTTCCTTGGTGCGCAGTTCGATGTCCTTGTCCTTGATCTTCGCCAATATGCTGCGGGTCGCGGCGGTGCGATCCTTGTCACCGGCCTTCATGGCGGCAATTTGCGCGGCTTTCACGGTGTCGCGAATCATGGCGTCCCTCATATTTTTGGAGTAAGCGACCACCATAGCGGGAAGATAATTTTTTTCATAGATTGTGAGACCAGAAATCTGGTTCTAGGTCCCATGAAATTTTGCGCCTCAAACGGACCCAAAGGAACAGCCCATGACCGATGCCCATAATCCCGCCGCTCCCGAGGGTGCAACAGGGATATTGGTGTTGGCCGATGGCACGATCATCTGGGGCAGGGGCTTTGGCGCGACCGGTTCTGCGGTCGGTGAAGTCTGCTTCAACACCGCGATGACCGGCTATCAGGAAGTGATGACCGACCCCAGCTATGCCGGGCAGATCGTGACCTTCACCTTTCCCCATATCGGCAATGTCGGCACCAATGAAGATGATGTCGAGGCGGACAGCCCGCACGCCCTGGGCTGTATCGTCCGCGAGGATATTACCGCACCGTCCAGTTTCCGTGACCAGAAGCCGTTTGACCAGTGGATGGCGGAACAGGGCCGGATCGGAATTTCCGGTGTGGATACAAGGGCTTTGACCCGGCGGATCCGCGAAGCGGGGGCGCCCAATGCGGTTATCGCTCATGATCCCGAGGGCAAGTTTGATATCGACGAGCTGCTCGGCAAGGCGCGGGCCTGGGCGGGGCTGGAAGGCATGGATCTGGCCAAGGAAGTGACCGGGCACCAGACGCATTTATGGGACAAGGGTGGTCTGTGGCGGCTGGGTCATGGCTATGCGCCATTGGAAGAATTGGAAGCATCTTCGTCGCGGCCGCATGTGGTGGCGATCGATTATGGCGCGAAGCGCAATATCTTCAGAAATCTTGTGAAGGCTGGCGCAAAAGTCACTGTGGTTCCTGCTGAAACTTCTTATGAAGAAATCATGGCGTTGAAGCCGGCGGGCGTGTTTCTGTCCAATGGCCCCGGCGATCCGGCGGCGACAGGCGAATATGCGGTCCCGGTGATCAAGAAGTTGCTGGAGGCGGATATCCCGCTGTTCGGCATTTGCCTTGGCCACCAGATGCTCGCTCTCGCGGCGGGCGCCAAGACCGTGAAAATGCACCAGGGCCATCGCGGTGCCAATCATCCGGTGCAGCGGATCGGCGGCGGCTGGGCCGAGACCGAAGGTCTGGTCGAGATCACCAGCATGAACCACGGTTTTGCGGTGGACAGCGAGACGCTGCCCGACACTATTCACGAAACCCACAAGAGCCTGTTCGACGGCAGCAACTGCGGCATCGAGATCATCGGCAAACGCGCCTTCGGCGTGCAATATCACCCCGAGGCCAGTCCGGGGCCGCAGGACAGTTTCTATCTGTTCGAGAAATTTGTTTCATTGATCGAAAGTAGAAATTGATGATTTCATTTAATGCAGCCCAAGATTTGGTTTTAACAGCATTGTACATTCGAGAGTATGAGAGCGATGATGCTTTCAGTGCCACGATTGATGATGTGAAGGAAGCAATCGGCGGTGGATTGTCTAAGGTTTTCCTGCTGCGGGTAGTCGATCATCTCGTCGAAAAGAACTTACTTGAAAGCGACTATGACGAAGATATTGACGTGATGAAGTATTGGCTTAAAGCTAACGGAATTCAGGCTGCTGAGGTCGTCGTTAATGAACAAAAGAATGAAGGCGGTGTTATCTCGATTCCGGCAGCAGATAGGATCGTGCAGTTAAACGACAATCAGTTTAATGATTTGCATGAAAAACTGTCAGAAATAATTTCAACTTTAGATAACGGGTCCAATGCGATCGGCGCTGAGCTTGGTGATTCCCGAGTTCGGCTCAAATCAGAGATTGAAGCAGGGTCGACTTTGATTAACGCTAAATCTGTGCGGTTGAGCGCACTGTTTGCTGTTCTGATCAAACCATTGAAATTCCTCTCGGAAAAATTTTCTGGTGCAGCAATCGGAGAATTGGCCAAGAAGTTGGTCAGTGAAATTTTGAAGTTGATAGCATAAGTGTCCACAACAACTGACATAACCACAATCCTGATTGGAGGCCATAGCCAATGAGCGGCCCGATTGATCCAGCGCATCTTGCCGAAGAATGGGCAATTGATGACGAAATCCTGCAAAATATGGCAGCGGGCGGCGATTTGTCGCATGTTGTGCGCGAAATTAACGTGCAATTTGTCGGGGCGGTTGCCGATCTCAACAAGCTGAAGAATGACGCGGCCAAATGGGGTTTTCGCTCGGCGCTGGTGTCCAACGAGGATGACGAGTGGGTGATCGAACTGCAGATTGACCTCGACACCAAGCGCGAGACGATCCGCGAGCTGACCCGCAAATGCCTCGAGATCGAAAGCGAATATGACATCGACCATGATGGTTGGGGCTGCTTCGCCTGTAACGAAAATGGCGAAATTTCTGACGAGAATCCGGCGTGATGGTTCAAAGAGCTGACATAAATTCTGCTCTTGCTATCGGCGCAGGCCGAATATTTCCTCCGTCGTCCACTTTCATTCGGCCCACGGATCAATCACGGCAATCCCGGCAAAGGCAAAATCTTTCGCGTTCCGCGTTGCAATCGCGGCTTCATTCGCAATGGCCTGAGCGGCAATCATCGCATCCATCACGCCGGTATCAAGGCCTTCGAGGCGGATCTCGTTCGCCAGGAGGCCGTAAGCAGAAGCACATTTACGATCATAATCCAGCACGCGATCAGAAAACTCTGTTTCAAGGCGCTGGTACCAGCTCAGCATCAACTGCTTTTTCTGCCCGTCGTCCATTTTGCAGACGCCATAGAGCATCTCCGACAGCACGATTGAGGACAGCAGTACTTCAGTTTCATGATCGACAAACCATCGTTTCACGCGCTGATTGCCTTGTGCGTGCGATATCTCGCGCCACACGTTGGTATCTACAATTATCACGGGAATTCAGGGTCCGGAATGCCCTTGTCTCGGGACGGGATGGCCGGAGGGGCGACGTCCGGAGCGATACGGATGAGATATTCGGCCCGGTTCTCTCCCACTTTCTTGTCCGGAAGTTCATCAGACGAACGCCGCTTTTTTGGGCCATAGGTTCGTTCAATCAGCGCGCGCAGTTCGGCCTCGACCGAGCGCCCCTCTCTGGCCGCGACTTCTCGCAGCGACTGTTTGGTCGCATCGTCGATTTTTCTGATCGTTACACTACCCATGATCTTTCACCAATTGATTGCAATGCAGTCAATGTAATCAATGATTGCAAAATAGTCTATGCCCAAAAGAACTGACATAAAATCCATCCTCATCATCGGCGCTGGCCCGATCGTTATCGGGCAGGCTTGCGAGTTTGACTATAGCGGCACGCAGGCGTGCAAGGCGCTGAAGGAAGAGGGCTACCGGATCATCCTGGTCAACTCCAACCCGGCGACGATCATGACCGATCCGGAAATGGCGGATGCGACCTATATTGAGCCGATCACGCCCGAAATTGTCGAAAAGATCATCGAAAAAGAACGTCCTGACGCCATTTTGCCCACGATGGGCGGGCAGACGGCGCTGAACACGGCGCTGACGCTCAACAAGATGGGCGTGCTCGAAAAATATGGGGTGCAGATGATCGGCGCGGACGCCGAGGCGATCGACAAGGCCGAGGACCGCGAGAAGTTCAAGACGGCGATGACCAAGATCGGTCTCGAAAGCCCGCGGTCGGCGATTGCCCATAATATGGAAGACGCCATGCGGGCGCTCGAGGAAATCGGCCTGCCGGCGATCATGCGGCCTAGCTTCACCATGGGCGGGGCCGGTGGCGGCGTTGCCTATAATAAAGAAGAATTCATGCATATTGTCGGCACCGGGCTGGAAGCCTCGCCGACCAACGAGGTGCTGATCGAGGAATCGATCATCGGCTGGAAAGAATATGAGATGGAGGTTGTCCGCGACAAAAAGGACAATTGCATCATCATCTGCTCGATCGAGAATGTCGATCCGATGGGCGTGCACACCGGCGACAGTATCACCGTTGCGCCAGCGCTGACCCTGACCGACAAGGAATATCAGATCATGCGCAACGCCAGCATCGCGGTGCTGCGCGAAATTGGCGTTGAGACTGGCGGTTCCAACGTACAATTTGCGGTCAATCCGAAGGACGGCCGACTGGTGGTCATCGAGATGAACCCGCGGGTGTCGCGCTCTTCTGCCTTGGCTTCGAAAGCGACGGGCTTCCCGATTGCCAGTGTCGCCGCCAAGCTGGCGGTCGGCTATACGCTCGACGAGATCGAGAATGATATTACCGGTGCTACCCCGGCATCGTTCGAGCCGACGATCGACTATATTGTCACCAAGATTCCGCGCTTTGCCTTCGAGAAGTTCAAGGGCGCAGAGCCATTGCTGTCGACCGCGATGAAGTCGGTTGGCGAAGTCATGGCGATTGGCCGCAATATCCACGAATCGATGCAGAAAGCGCTGCGCGGGCTGGAAACCGGTCTCGACGGCTTCAACCGGGTGCAGGAACTGATCGGCGCGCCGCGTGAGGATATTGCTGCGGCTTTGGCGCGGGCGACTCCGGATCGTCTCTTGGTTGCAGCCCAAGCGATGCGCGAAGGTTTCAGCGATGCGGAAATCCACGCGATTGCCGGTTTTGACCCATGGTTTCTCGCCAGAATTCGCGAGATTATCGATGCCGAGCAAGACGTAATTGACAATGGACTGCCCAATGATGCGCAGGCCATGCGCAAGCTGAAATCCATGGGCTTTTCCGATCAGCGGCTGGCCAAGCTGGCGATCGACTCGGTCCATGTGGCTGGCGGTGCAGGGCGCGCAGTCGCCGAAGGCCACGGACTGGTCCATGACGCGCTTGCCGCGATGGCGGGTGCGACCACCGAAGCCGAAGTGCGCAGCTTGCGGCACAAGCTGGGCGTGCGGCCAGTGTACAAGCGGATCGATACTTGCGCGGCGGAATTTGAAGCCAAGACGCCTTATATGTATTCGACCTATGAAGCGCCGATTTTCGGGGCTCCGGAGTGCGAGGCTCAGCCTTCGGATCGCAAGAAGATCGTCATTCTTGGCGGCGGACCGAACCGGATCGGGCAGGGGATCGAATTCGACTATTGCTGTTGCCACGCCTGTTTCGCGCTGTCGGACGCTGGCTATGAAACGATCATGATCAACTGCAATCCGGAAACCGTTTCGACCGATTATGATACGTCCGACCGGCTCTATTTCGAGCCGCTGACCGCTGAAGATGTGCTGGAAATCCTGCACGTCGAGCAGCAGTCGGGCGAACTGGTCGGCGTGGTTGTGCAATTTGGCGGGCAGACTCCGCTGAAACTGGCGCAGGCGCTGGAAGACGCGGGCATTCCGATCCTCGGCACTTCTCCGGATGCGATTGATCTGGCCGAAGACCGCGAGCGCTTTGCCAAGCTGGTCAACAAGCTGAAATTGAAACAACCGGAAAACGGCATGGCCCGGACCCGCGACGAAGCGGTGAAAATCGCCGAGCGTATCGGCTATCCGGTCTTGCTGCGGCCGAGCTTCGTGCTCGGTGGCCGGGCGATGGAAATCGTCGACGGGCCGGCGCAGCTGGAAAATTATATCAATACCGCGGTGCAGGTGTCGGGCGACAGTCCGGTGCTGGTCGACCAATATCTGCGCGATGCGGTCGAAGTCGATGTCGATGCGATATGTGATGGCGACGAAGTCGTGGTCTGCGGTCTGCTGCAGCATATCGAGGAAGCCGGTGTCCATTCGGGCGATAGCGCCTGCTCGATCCCGCCACACAGTCTGAGCGACGAGATCATAGCCGAAATGGAACGGCAGACCGAGGCTCTGGCATTCGGTCTGAAGGTTCGCGGGCTGATGAATATCCAGTTCGCGGTGAAAGACGGCGAAGTCTATCTGATCGAGGTCAATCCCCGTGCCAGCCGGACCGTGCCCTTCGTCGCCAAGGCGATTGGCGTGCCGATTGCCAAGATTGCTTCGCGCGTGATGGCCGGTGAGAAATTGAAAGACCTGCCGGTGATCAACCGGCATATCGACTATACCGCGGTCAAGGAAGCGGTCTTCCCGTTCAACCGTTTCCCCGGTGTCGATCCGATCCTGTCGCCGGAAATGAAATCCACCGGCGAAGTCATGGGTATCGACCAGGGCTTTCCGATTGCCTTTGCCAAAGCGCAGCTTGGTGCCAGCAATATATTGCCTGACAGCGGCACGATCTTCATCTCGGTCAAGGAAACCGACAAGAAGGTGATCGAACCGGCAGCAAGGCTCGCCGAGAAGCTGGGCTTTCGCCTGATTGCCACGTCCGGAACCGCGGATTATCTGACCGAACAGGGAATCAAGGTCGAGAAGGTCAACAAGGTTGTCGAGGGACGACCGCATATTGTTGACCGGATCAAGGATGGCGAAGTGAACCTGATCTTCAATACAACCGAGGGCTGGCAGTCGCTGAAGGACTCGAAATCGATCCGGGCGGCGGCGCTGGTTGGCAAGATTCCGATCTATACCACAGCGACCGCGAGCAACGCCGCGATGCAGGCGATTGAGGCGATGCGCGATCAGACTCTTGAAGTTCGCGCGTTACAGTCCTATTATAAGGCTTCGCAGACTTAATTTTCCGACATTTTGTCACACTGCGGGCGCTCCTTCCAAGCGGGGCGCCGGAAAACTGTTTTAGACGCTGCACGGCTGAAATCGGCAGCGTATCAGTAAGGAAAGGCCAAAATAATGGCTGTTGAAAAAGTACCAATGCTCGCCGAAGGCCATGCCAAGATGGAAGCCGAACTCAAGGCGCTGAAGCTGGAGCGTCCGATCATTGTCGACGCGATCGAGACCGCGCGGGCCCATGGCGATCTATCGGAAAATGCCGAATATCATGCCGCCAAGGAACGTCAGGGCCAGGTCGAAGCGACCATTGGCGATCTTGAGGACAAGCTTTCCCGCGCCCAGGTCATCGATCCGAAGACCCTGTCCGGCGACAAGGCCGTATTCGGTGCGACGCTGACCTTGCTCGACGAGAATGACAAGCCGGTGAAATATCAGCTGGTCGGCCAGGCGGAAGCCGATGCCAAGTCCGGCAAGATTAGCTATAATTCGCCGATTGGCCGGGCCCTGATCGGTCGCAGTGTCGGCGACGATATCGAAGTGACGGTACCGTCCGGCGACAAATATTTCCTGCTCGAGAAGATTGAGTTCATCTAGCGGCGATGAACATGCCCGCCGGAAAGCTGACCAACGGCCTGATCATCGCCAATGTCGTGATCTATCTGCTGATCTGGATTTTTGGCTGGCAGCAGGAAGCGGTGCTGCGCGGCGGGATGTTTCCGATCCGGCTGAGCGGCGAAGCGCTTGATCTGACCGCTTATGGCTGGCTGGTGCCGGCCTGGCTGACGCCGCTTTCCTCTGCCTTTTTGCACAGCGGATTGCTCCATCTGAGTTTCAACATGTTGATGCTGCTGTTTTGTGGCCGCTTTGTCGAGCAGGCGATGGGCGCGCAGCTGACGGCAGTTCTCTATGTGGTGGGCGCTTATGCTGCGGCTTTTGCGCAATATATTGTCGAGAGTGATTCCATGATCCCGATGATCGGCGCAAGCGGCGCGATTTCAGCGATATTGGGAGCATATGCCTTGTTATTCGCCCGCAACCGGGTTGATTCGGTGGGGCCGATACCCGGCCATGTCGTCCGCATCGTCTGGCTGACGCTGGCATGGGTCGGGATCCAGCTGATGATCGGCGTTGCGACCAGCGGCAATCTGCAGGGAATCGCGATTTTTGCGCATATCGGCGGATTTGTCGCCGGTCTGCTGCTCACCAGGCCCTTGCTCGGATGGCGTTTCCGCAGCGCTTAATCTTCGAGCGGTACGTCTGGCTCCAGCAGCTTGTGCAGATGGACGACAACATATTTCATCTCGGCATCATCGACCGTCATCTGGGCTTTTGAGCGCCAGGCGTCCTCGGCTTCCTCATAGTCAGGATAGACACCGACCAGATCCATCTTGTCGAGATTGACAAATTCCACGCCGCGCGGGTCCTTGACCCGTCCGCCCATGACCAGATGAATTTTGCTGCGTTGTTCGCTCATTTTTTGCCCTGATGTTCGTCTTTCACCGCATCTTGTGCTGCGGCCATCGCGCTCTTAGCAGCCTCGATCGCTTTGCCAAACAGATCTTTGAACTGAGCGCGCATATTGTCATTGCTCAGACCCAGCTCGCCAATCTGGTCGCGGCTGGCATCCTTGGCGGCCTGATAAGCGGTTCTTGCGGTTTCGTTGATCTTGCGACCGGCGCCGCCGACATATTTGCCTTCGGCTTTGCTCTTGGGCAGCAGGGCGCCGATGAGGATACCCAGAACGGCGCCCCCGGCAACAATCGCCAGCGGGCTGTTGGTCAAGGTTTCTTCGGATTTGGCCACGGCCTTTTTCGCCGCATCTCTGGTCGCCGTGACGCTCTCGACGGCCTTTTCGCGGCCTTCGCCAAGCAAGGCCGCGGCGCGCGCCTTGCTTTCGGACATTTTCTCACGGGCGACGATAGTGCTTTCGGTCGCGATTTCCTTTGCCGTTTCGAGCCGTTCCCGGGATGCTGCGCGGGCTTTATCGATATTGTCGGTCAGCTTGTTCATAGTCTATTCCTCCGTTTGATCCGGCTCGGACATTTTGCGGTTGGCGATAAGCTTGGCAATCGGTTTGCGCATCGCGATCAGGGTCGCGGTCGCGGCAACCGTGGCGGTGAGGCCGGGATTGGCCCTGATTCCGTCGACAGCGCTCATGCCGGCTTTGCGGACCCGGTTCGCCGCCTTGGTCTTTGCCTCGGTCATCAGATTGGACGGTTTCAAACGTATCCTGGCCGCTGCCGTATCCCTTTTGAGATTGGCGCGGGCCTGGTCCCGGTCCATCGCAAGCGTACGCAGGCTGAATATTTCGTCATTATTTCGCGGCATCATCACTCTCATGCATCATGTTCATCCAGCGGCAGCTTTCGCGCCCGTTTGACCGCCATGTTCATGGTGATCACGGCAATCAGCAGCGCTGAGCCGGTCACGATGGCGGTTGCTGCCACAGGGCCAAGATAATGTGACAATATTAGCAAAAGGCCAAGAATCAAGGCAATGATTGCCGTGGTCGCGAATATGATCGCGATCCCGAACAGTGTCAAAAGCCGCTTGGTAGCGAGCATGTTGATGGACAATTTGGCGCGATAATATTCGATTTCGGCATGGGCCAGCAGGCGCACATCCTCGATCAGGCCAGCGACCTGCGATGTCAGAGTTTTCGCTTCAATGTCGTCAGCTGCAGAGCCTGCGGCTGCGCCGGTTTCAAACTCGTCATCCAAAACTGGAATTTCCTTGTCCTGCAACATCCGTCACCCGTTGATATGGTGACGCCATGCTACACTCATGCGTCGCTATCATCCATCCCTGATTTGATCAGACGGGATAACAGGAATCCGACGACGGCTGCTGCGCCAATGGCCACTGCCGGGCTTTTGCGGACGTAGCCGCGCGCGTCCTCGACCATTTCATCAATTTCCTTGGAATTGAGCTTCTCCGCGAAAGACGATACGGCGTCTGCGGCCGAACGGGCATAATCGCCATATTTCTCACCAACATTATCGTCGATGGTCTTGGCGCTATCCTCGATCATCTTGCTCAGATTTTCAATGGCGGTGCCGGTGCGTTCCTTGCCCTGCGTGGCGGCGGATTTGGCTTTGGTCAGCGCGCGATCCTTGAAATCACTTGTGCTTTCGGTCTTTCGCGCAGCCGCTTTGGTGGCGCCGGCTTTCAACGGAGCAGCTTTTTGGGCCTTGGTGGTGCGGACTTCAGAAGTGTCTTTTGCAGGAGCCTTCCTGGCAGCGGTTTTCTTCGCGGCGGGCTTTTTTGCCGCAGCTTTTGCCGGCGTTTTTCCGGTTGGTTTCTTGACTTCTGCCATGATCAATATTCCTTCTTAAATGTGCCTCTAGCCAATATTCTACAAACGCAAAGCGTTGCCAATATTATTCCCTTATACTCGAAATGGGAACATATGCTTTTGAATCAAGGGGCAAGGCGACGATAAAAGCGGTTCAATGGATTGCATGAAGCCGGTCATCGCGATAAGGCCGTGGCGAATATTTCTCTTCACTCGGAGCCTTACCATGACCGCAATAATCGACCTTCATGCCCGCCAGATTCTGGATAGCCGGGGCAACCCGACGGTTGAGGTCGATATACTGCTCGAGGATGGAAGTTTTGGTCGTGCCGCTGTCCCATCCGGCGCCTCGACCGGCGCATATGAAGCGGTCGAATTGCGCGATGGCGACAAGAGCAAATATCTCGGCAAGGGCGTTCTCAAGGCGATCGATGCGGTCAATGGCGAGATCAAGGAAGCGCTGACCGATCTGGATGCCGAAGACCAGGAAGAACTGGATGCGGTGATGATCGCGCTCGATGGAACGCCGAACAAGGCGCGGCTGGGTGCCAATGCGATATTGGGCGTTAGCCTGGCTGCGGCAAAGGCTGCGGCCGATGCGCGCGGCTTGCCGCTTTACCGGTACGTCGGCGGTGTTTCGGCGCATGTGCTGCCAGTACCGATGATGAACATCATCAATGGCGGCGAACATGCCGACAACCCGATCGATTTTCAGGAATTCATGGTGATGCCGGTGGGTGCCGACAGCCTTTCCGAAGCCGTTCGCTGGGGCTCGGAAATTTTTCACACGCTGAAGAAAGGCCTGTCGGAGAAAGGTCTCGCCACGGCTGTCGGTGATGAAGGCGGCTTTGCGCCGAACCTGGGATCCACGCGTGAAGCGCTCGACTTCATCATGGCATCGGTTGAAAAGGCCGGCTTCAAGATCGGCGACGAAGTTGTGCTCGCCTTGGATTGCGCCGCTACCGAATTTTTCCGCGATGGCAAATATCATATCTCGGGCGAGGGCAAAGTGCTCAGCCCGGCAGAAATGTCCGAATATCTCGCGGACCTGTGCCGCGACTATCCGATCAAGTCGATCGAGGACGGCATGTCGGAAGATGATTTTGAAGGCTGGAAGCTGATCACCGATGCGGTTGGTGATAAGGTGCAGCTGGTCGGCGACGATCTTTTCGTAACCAATCCCGAGCGCCTGTCGATGGGCATCAAGGACGGTCTCGCCAATTCACTGCTGGTGAAAGTCAACCAGATCGGAACGCTTTCCGAAACGCTGGCAGCCGTGCGGATGGCGCATAATGCATCTTATACCGCGGTGATGTCGCACCGGTCGGGAGAGACAGAAGATTCAACCATCGCCGATCTCGCGGTTGCGACCAATTGCGGTCAGATCAAGACTGGTAGTCTCGCACGGTCAGACCGGCTCGCCAAATATAACCAGCTGATCCGGATCGAAGAAGAACTGGGCAGTGTCGCGCATTACGCAGGCCGATCAATTTTCAGCTGATCGCCGGTTCCTCGCTATTGCGGGGCATTTGGGCGCTGAACTGCCAAAATGGGTATTAAGCCTCTTGCCAGCGAATCACTTTTCTGATTCAAGGCTGTTCTATGGCGCAACGCGAAAAAATCACTGATCTGATAAGAGCGGCCCTCGGGCCGGGATTTGCGTTGATGACTCTTCTTGCCATCGCCGGCTATGCCGTGCTCGGGCCAACCGGGATCTTGGCCTGGGGCGACTATCAGGCACAGCTGGAGATGCGCGGGATTGAGTTGGCCAAGCTGGAAAGCGAGCGCGCCGCCCTGAAAAACAGGGTGCAGTTGCTTGATCCAAAAGGCGCTGACCCGGATTTGATCGGCGAATTGCTGCGCAAGAAAGTCAACGTCGTTCATCCTGACGAGATTATCGTCCCGCTGAAATAGCCTATGGCTGTCTCAAGTCATTACCGCAGTTATTTAATCGCTCACTGAACCTAAGTACTTGGGTAACCGAACGGTTTTGGCTATGCAATTTTCTAGTCAAAAAAAGGATTCCGCTCGCGTGGCAAAAGCTCCCCAGAAAACCGCCCCAGCCAAAAAAACCCCGGCGCCGAAACGCGCCCCAGCCAAGGCCAAGAGAACCGTGCATTCTACAGGCGGGTTCAAGGCACCGATTTACAGCGCGACCAAAGCGGAGATGCTCGATTTTTATGAGCAGATGCTGCTTATCCGCCGGTTCGAGGAAAAAGCAGGGCAGCTATACGGCCTTGGCCTTATCGGTGGTTTCTGCCATCTCTATATTGGCCAGGAAGCGGTCGTGACCGGTCTGCAATCTGCGATCAACCCCGGCAAGGACAGCGTCATCACCGGTTATCGCGACCATGGTCATATGCTGGCATGCGGGATCGACCCGAATATTGTGATGGCCGAGCTCACCGGTCGCGCTTCCGGTATTTCGAAAGGCAAGGGCGGCTCGATGCACATGTTCTCGGTCGAGCATGGATTCTATGGTGGCCATGGCATCGTCGGTGCGCAGGTCTCGCTCGGCACCGGTCTGGCCTTCGCTCACAAGTATAAGGAGGACGGTGGAGTCTGTCTGGCCTATTTCGGTGACGGCGCTTCCAACCAGGGGCAGGTCTACGAAAGCTTCAACATGGCCGAGCTCTGGCAGCTGCCGGTGATTTTCGTGATCGAGAATAACCAATATGCGATGGGCACGAGCGTCAACCGCTCGTCCGCCGAGGACCAGCTCTACCGCCGCGGCGAAAGCTTTCGCATTCCCGGCGTGCAGGTCGACGGCATGGATGTGCTGGCGGTTCGCGGTGCGGTCGAGGAAGTCCTGAAGGACGTGCGGGGCGGTGGCGGTCCGGTATTGATGGAGCTGAAAACCTATCGCTATCGCGGTCACTCGATGTCCGACCCGGCCAAATATCGCAGCCGTGACGAGGTTCAGGACGTGCGTGAAAAATCCGATCCGATCGAGCGTCTGAAAGCGGCCTTGCTGAAAAAGGGCGTCAAGGAAGAGGATCTGAAAGCGCTGGACAAGAAGGTTCGCAAGACGGTGATGGAAGCGGCAGACTTTGCCGAGGAATCGCCGGAACCGGATCTGTCCGAACTTTATACCAACGTGCTGGTGGAGCAATATTGATGGCGATCCAACTGAAAATGCCCGCCCTGTCGCCGACCATGGAAGAAGGCACATTGGCCAAATGGTTCGTCAAGGAAGGCGATGAAGTCAGCTCCGGCGACATCTTGGCGGAAATTGAAACCGACAAGGCAACGATGGAATTCGAAGCCGTTGATGAAGGCGTGATCACGAAAATTCTGGTCGAAGCCGGAACCGACGAAGTTGCGGTTGGCACAGTGATTGCCGAAATGGCCGGCGAAGATGAAGAGACCGGTCCGGTAGCCGAAGCGGCACCGCCGAGCGCAGCGAAAGAGGAATCCAAGCCCGAGCCGGTGGAAGCAGCAAAGCCTGAAATCATGGAAGCAGCTCCACCCGCCCCGATATCGCGGGCTGATGATCCATCCGTTCCTGCCGGCACCGCATTGTCCTCACTCACGGTGCGTGAAGCCTTGCGCGACGCCATGGCAGAGGAAATGCGCAAGGACGAAACGGTCTTTGTAATGGGCGAGGAAGTCGCCGAATATCAGGGCGCGTACAAGGTTACGCAGGGCCTGCTCGAGGAATTTGGTCCCAAGCGGGTGATCGATACGCCGATTACCGAACATGGATTTGCCGGCATTGGTGCCGGTGCGGCGATGGGCGGATTGAAACCGATTGTCGAATTCATGACCTTCAACTTTGCGATGCAGGCGATCGACCAGATCATCAATTCGGCAGCCAAAACCAATTATATGTCCGGCGGCCAGATGCGCTGCCCGATCGTCTTCCGCGGCCCCAATGGTGCAGCATCGCGCGTGGGTGCGCAGCACAGCCAGAATTATGGTCCCTGGTATGCGGCGGTTCCCGGCCTGATCGTTATTGCGCCTTATGATGCTGCGGACGCCAAAGGCTTACTCAAAGCGGCAATTCAGACCCCCGACCCGGTCGTGTTTCTGGAAAACGAGCTGCTGTACGGACGGTCGTTCGACATACCGGAGATCGAGGATTACACGCTGCCTATCGGCAAGGCGCGGATCATGCGCGAAGGCAGTGATGTCACGATTGTCAGCTATTCGATCGGTGTCGGTCTGGCACTGGAAGCCGCAGACAATCTGGCAGGTGAGGGCATTGAAGCGGAAGTCATTGATCTGCGTACGCTGCGACCGCTGGATACGGAAACCGTTCTGAAAAGTCTCGCCAAGACGAACCGGATGGTGGTGGCTGAAGAAGGCTGGCCGACCTGTTCGATTTCGAGCGAAATCGTAGCGCTATGCATGGAGCAGGGCTTCGACGATCTCGACGCTCCGGTGATGCGGGTGACCAACGAGGATGTTCCGCTGCCTTATGCGGCCAATCTGGAGAAGGCGGCTCTTCTCGACAGCGCACGGATCATCGCGGCGGTTAAGAAAGTCTGCTATCGATAAGGTCCTGATATTCCAGAGCGGTCTAGCTGATACTATTATATAGGTCGCAACGGGAAACTGGATCACTGCCAGTTTGGTTATAGACTTGCGTCAAATCTCGACGATCACGGACGTTGAAGGCGCCTCGTGTGGTTATCGTCCGCGTGCTTGTAAAGTTGCTCGATATCAATGGCTGATAGTCGTAAGCAATTTCTACAAAGATAACCGCCTGATCGGCAGGGGCGGTTACTTTGGCACCCGCGGGACCCATTCCGTCTGTTGGGCGTGACGGGGAGTTCTCCCCCTCGGTCCCATAGCTTGAGACATGAGCCTTTTTGCCTTTGCATCTCTGCCAGCTGATATATTGATCGCCATCGCTATGCCTTTGGAGGCTGCTTATAATGATCCGCCCGTGTTCAAGTATATCGATAGTGCTACCCGCCTGACGTTGCGCGCCTACGAACAAATCATTGATGTCATTTTCGTAGATTTTCTTGGCAGACAAGAGCGAGCCTTCGCCGATACGGGACGCATTGTCGGCCGCATGCATGGAAACCTGGTTCACACGCATTCTCACCATCGCAACATTGGCGACTTCTGCGCCATACATTCCCACACCCATTAAAATAGGGAGGGAATAGGCCAGCTCAATGAGCGCAAGGCCGCTCGTATTGACTGCGAGGGCAGACAATGTCCGTTTGATAAATTTGCACGATTTTAGCCCGCTGAGCTTTTTGCTTAGGTACAATTTTTGATCCCTCCGCGTGCGGATTGTTCACCGAATGGCTGGTTCCTTAAAACCGTACTGGCTTCAATCACTTCATCCTGCGGCAGCCCAATCATTTCCGCCATCGGGAACAGCCGTGGATAGGTAACTGTGACGGTATACAGTACCGCATCTTTTGCATTGCCCTGACCGGCAGCGCCTCTGTCAGCGTCCCAACTGTCGTTGCCATTCAGGTCGTCATAAGGTTCGCCATCATTGCATTCACCGTCATTATTGGTGTCGGTAAAATCTTCTGGTTTCGCGATATCCGAGAAATCACTGTAATTTCGCCGTTCGAAATCAAAATTTGAAATCGGTTCTTCTTGAATCACCGGCAACATCAATGTCTTCACGCGATCATCAATGGCGCTGGCATTTGCTGCGCCATCGTCAAGGCTGGCATCGCGGGCAGCCTTCTGGATCGAGCCCTGCAGAATCGCAGTCGCGTAAATGCGATGCCCGATATCCAGCATGCCCATTATCAAAAGGATCAGCACGGGTGCAACGAGCGCGAATTCGACCAGCGCTGCACCGACATCATCCCTTTTGAGGGCGCGTAGCTTGTTCAGAAACTGCGGCATCAGTTGGTCAGTCGCAGTTGCGAGATGTCGTTCGCGATGGAGCGGAAATTGGCCAGCAATTCCGCGCTGTTGCTGGCGTTGTAGAATTTTCCGGAAGTCGCACAATTGCGCAAATTGGTGATCGAGCTTGAGCTCACACCATTACCAAAGGATACCACCCAAAGCGTGATATTCTGGTTTTTGATGGCGCTGCACATTGCCAGGAAGCGGCTGTTTACCTGTGTTTCGAGTGTCGAATCTGATGGCGCGCTACTCGTGGAAGTTCTGCGGCGATCATACCATTCTACTCCATAAGAAGTATATTGTGTATTGCTCGTCACCGTGTCGCCATCGGTCATGAAAATCAGGTGGCGGTCAATGGTGCCGCCGGTTTCCGACGCAGCATTTTCTGAGCCGAAGATCCCCACAGGCGTAAGAAAACGAGCGCCCCAGATTAATCCGATATCGTGATAAGTGCTGCCGATGGCATCAAGACTGTCAAGATAGCTGTCAAAATCGGCGGGATTGTCCCAGCGCTGCAGTTTGCGCGCTTCGGACGCACAGGTATAGCTGAAATTTCTGTATAACGTATTTGAATTAGAAACGGTCGAGTTGGTCCGATCGTTGGTGCTTCCATTATATCGGGCCCAGACGGCGTCATACAGCAGCGGTCCCCATTGCGTGGCAGGATCACCGGTGGTCGGCACCCGATTGATATCCAGGTCATATGCGGCCGTGGGTATCGGATCGAAGTTTGTGGTCCTCACAGTTTGCCGTTCTTCGATACAGCCATCCCAAGTTATGCCGGTATCCAGTCCCTGGTTGCCGACCGGCAGGTCGACCGAATTGTTCCATGACGAACCGCCTGCTTTCAGCCCGCTGACATTATGCTCAACCGGCATATAATCATAATGGGAAAAGACCTGTTGCTGTTCGTAAACCGGCGAGTTGACTTGCCGATATTCCCGTCGCTCTACGAGGTCGCGGGTCCGAAGCTCAATGCGGCAGCGGTCCCACCTGCTGTTATAGTCGGTGCTATAATCGTAACGAATGCCGTCGACATCCTTGAACCAACGGGTGATCTGTTCGCCCCCGGAGGTCCAGCTATATTCACCATATTTCGGGCCTTCACTTCCAGACATGTCATCATAGTCGTTGGGCTGAAGATCGTCGCAGGCGCGCGAGTTGCGCACGTTATAATGTGTGTCAACAGTTTCTGTGCGGCTCCAGCGGTCATCGAAATAATAGCTGCTGCCGTAAAGATAAGGCGTTCCCGCCGTATAATCGACAACTACATTTTCCAACCTAGTCCGTGCCACGCGCGATTGATAGGTCCATCGGTCCGCCAGAAAATCATTGGGCAGCAGTTTGCCGACGTTGACATTGGTGCTGTACGGCATGAAGCCGAAGCGCAGATGTGCGGTATTGGCGCTGCCCGCTGCCGGTGTCGATCCGCAATCTTCGCTGCTGTTTCTTTTCGCCAATGTCTCGTAGAAACATTTGACCGCCGAGCGCAGCCCTTTGATCCTGGCATTGGAAGCTTCGACATTGCCATTATTACCGCAATAGGAGGTTCCGGTATCCGGGCAGTTCATCGACCCGGTCGTGTCCAGAACGAACATGACGTCGGTATTGGGAATGCTCATCGAGGCATCGCATTCGACGGCGACGCTTTTGGTGCCGAAGCCGAACATCTGCATTACGGCCATGTCGAGTTTCACCGATGCGGTGCCAGTGACGGTCCCGGCATTTTCGGAAAATGTAGACGTTCCTTCATAGGACCCAAAGGCGTCGGTATCGAAATTCGCCTTGAACATATTCTGGGCTGCCGTGTTGGCCGCATTGTTGTTCGCGGTCCAGCTGCCACTGCTCATTTGACGTCGCCCGGCAAGGGCTCCGGCATCGCACGCCTGCTGCAAACGCGTCTGCACCAGATAGATGCGACTGACATCAACACCGCCACCAATCATCGCGGCAAGCGGAAAGAGAGCCATGCCGGCCATCGCAAGCGTGTTACCAGCGGTATTGGTACGCAACTCCTGCAAAAATGACCTTGCAGATTTCATCTTGTTGCTGTCAAACATTCCGTAGCCCTTGATCTGTGCGACGATAATTGCGCCGATAAATTTCTTTTCGGTCTGCCTGATAGGGAAAAAAGGGTTAGGGACGGCGCAATAGGCTTGGTTAACGCGACGTTTACCTTGATTTCGGGCGGAAAAGCGTTGACGTCATGTCCATGTCTGACACGGTTTTACAACTCGAGCCATTGCACAGGTTAGTTCTGGCCTATGCAAGGCAAAAGGACCGCTCTCGGTACGCGATGCTATTCGCGCTCGATGCCCGCTTCGCGGAGGTTATCCGCTCGACATCGGAAATATTGATCGGACAGATGCGGTTAACCTGGTGGCGGGATATATTAACCAAGCCGGCAGCAGATCGTCCGGCGGGCGAACCGCTGGTCGAGCACATCAATATTTTCGAGGAGAAGGGTGAGAGCCTGGCTCCGCTTTTGGTCCTGCTGGATGGATGGGAAGCGATGCTCGATGATTTTCCCTGGGAGGATCGTCAGTTTGACAATTATGCCGAAGCCCGTGGCGGCGGAACATTCGAATTTGCTCTGGCGGGTGGAAAATCGCTGAGCGAAGAGCAGGCGGAGCTGGGCAGGGCCTGGGCCTTGTGGGACTTTGCCCGCCATTGTTCGGACGCAAATATGCGGCACTCCGCGTTCGAGCGCTGTACGGAGATTGTGGCATCCCGGCCGCAGCCCGATTTTGACAGAAGCGGACGACCGCTCTCAATCCTCTGCAAACTGATGATTCGCGATGTTAGGAAGGGCCAATTGACTGCCGATCTCTATAATCCTGCCAGCGCCGCACGGATAATCTGGCACGGGATATCTGGTCACTAGACCGACAGTCGCTGATCTGCGGATTTGGCTGATGAAGAAATTTGCCGCCGGTGCTGCCGGTATATTGTTATTGCTGACGGCCGGTCTGTTCCTGTGGATTGGTGCACAGGGGCAGGATGTTCCCATTCCCGAAGCACCACCACCGCCAGAACCGGCTGACCCCGAGAGCTTGCCGGAAGCGGAGCTGGATGCGCAAACGGTGGGTCCTGCACCGCCAACGCCGCCGAAAGCCTATAAGGCGTCCCGCGAAGAAATGCGGTTCAACCGCTATGACCGCAATCGCGACGAGATTATCACGCGTCTCGAGATGATGAGCAGTCGCACCGATTCGTTCCGGAAGCTCGACAAGGACGGCAATAATCTACTGACGTTCGAGGAATGGGCGGTTGCCACCAGTGACCGCTTTGCCGGAGCGGATGCCAACGGCAATGGCCAGCTGACCCGCACGGAATTTCGCACGACGCGACCCAAGCGTAGTGCGCCGCGGTGCAAATGCTAGGCGCAGGGCTTAAGCGAGTTGCAGGCCCTGTGCCGACAAAGGTTGCAGCCACTGGGCGAAATCTTCCCGGGCGCGCTTGGTATAAGCTTCCTTGCGTTCCTTCTTCTTGATCCGCTGTTCGAAGGGAGGGAATAGCCCGAAATTGACGTTCATCGGCTGATAGTCGCGCGCATCGGCGCCGCCGGTAATATGCGACAGCAACGCGCCAAATGCCGTGGTCTGCGGCGGCAGGGTGAAGGGTTCGCCGCGGATTTCCGCAGCGACCATCCGGCCAACCATCAATCCGACCGCCGAACTTTCGACATAGCCCTCGCAGCCGGTTATCTGGCCGGCGAAACGGATATGCGGCGCTTTCTTCAGGCGCAGCTCCTTGTCGAGCAGCTTGGGCGCGTTGATGAAGGTGTTACGGTGGAGGCCACCCATGCGCGCGAACTCGGCATTTTCCAGACCGGGAATGGATTTGAGCAGATCAGCCTGCGCGCCATATTTGAGCTTGGTCTGGAATCCGACCATGTTCCAGAGCGTGCCGAGTGCATTATCCTGACGGAGCTGGACCACTGCATATTCGCTCTGGCCCGTGTGGGCGTTGGTCAGGCCGACCGGCTTCATCGGACCGAAGCGCAATGTTTCAGGACCGCGCGAGGCCATCACTTCAATCGGCATACAGCCTTCGAAATAGGGGGTGTCCTTTTCCCATTGCTTGAAGTCGGTTTTATCGCCGTCGAGCAGTCCCTGGATGAACGCTTCATATTGATCGCGATCCATCGGGCAATTGATATAATCCTTGCCATCGCCTTCCGGTCCGACCTTGTCCCAGCGCGACTGCATCCAGGCGATGTCCATGTTGATGCTGTCTTTATAGACGATCGGGGCAATGGCATCGAAAAAGGCGAGCGAATCCTCGCCGGTGGCAGCGCCGATGCTTTCTGCGAGCGTCATGGCGGTGAGCGGGCCGGTAGCGACGATGGTCAGTCCGCTTTCGGGCAGCTGGTCAATCCGCTCGCGGACAATTTCGATATTGGGATGTTCGCTGAGCCGCTTGGTTACGCCTTCCGAGAAATGATCACGGTCGACGGCCAGCGCCGAGCCGGCGGGCAGGCGGTGCTTGTCGCCTTCGCCGATGATGATCGAATTGAGATCGCGCATTTCCTGATGGAGCAGGCCGACGGCATTTTTCTCTGCGTCATCGGAGCGGAAGCTGTTCGAGCAGACAAGTTCGGCCAGACCCTCTGTCTGATGGGCAGGTGTCATTTCGCCGCTGCCCCGCATCTCGGAAAGGCGCACTTTTATGCCCTGTTCCGCGAGTTGCCATGCTGCTTCCGACCCGGCGAGTCCGCCACCGATAATATGTACATCTGTCATGCGCGCCTTACTGTTGT
Source organism: Sphingorhabdus sp. M41 (assembly GCF_001586275.1). Taxonomy (NCBI): domain Bacteria; kingdom Pseudomonadati; phylum Pseudomonadota; class Alphaproteobacteria; order Sphingomonadales; family Sphingorhabdaceae; genus Sphingorhabdus; species Sphingorhabdus sp. M41. The sequence continues at coordinate 1,389,896 of NZ_CP014545.1, forward strand.
GGTAAGGCCCTAATGTCAATCTGGCAGTCACGCTCTTTGCGTGTTAGAGGCGAATCCGACGTGGGGGAGACAATATTCCGATGAAAAGCGCATTTGCCGAAAACAGACCATTTCTGCTGCTCAGCCTGCTGTTCGGCATCAGCTATTATTTTGCCTGCGTCCTGAACAATCCGGAACTTCCGGAACCGCTGATTGTCGTCTGGAAGGGTCTCGGAGTCAGCTTTCTGGCGATTTACGCCCTGATCCGGCTGCACCGTCTGGACGGCAAAATTGTCGGAGCGATCATGGCATTTGGTGCGATCGGCGACATGACCCTGGAATATGACATGCGGATCGGTGCCGGAGCGTTTCTCATTGGCCATCTTGTCGCAATCGGCTTCTATTCCCGCTATCGTCGCCACAAACTGGGTCTGAGCCAGAAGATATTTGCGATTCTTCTGGTGCCGCTGTCGGTATTGATTGCATGGGCATTGCCTTCCAACAGGGGCGACGCATTGACCATCGCAATCTACTGTCTGTCGGTGGCGGCGATGGCGTCCATGGCGTGGACCAGCCGTTTCTCCCGCTACCAGGTCGGTGCGGGAGCGATTCTGTTTCTCGTTTCAGACCTGCTGATATTTGCGCGGATGGGCCCGATGGAAACCAGCATCATACCGACATTGCTGGTCTGGCCTTTCTATTATTTCGGTCAGTTCATGATCGCGACGGGAATTGTCAGAACACTAAGGCACGAAATGGCAGCGGACAGCGCCGACCCGGTTCACGCCTGATAAGCGGCTATAGTGGTCCGGTGAAGCAACCGGTCATGCCCGTCATAGCCGCCGGTCGCGCAATGCAGGACAGAACGATTGTCCCACATGACCAGCATATTCGGCTGCCATTGGTGGCGATAGACAAATTCGTCGCGGCTTTGCCAGGCATATAGTTGCTGCAGCAGGGGCAGGGCCTCTTCCTGCGCCATGCCTTCAAAGCCTATTATATAGCCGAGGCAGCTGAACAGTCCGGGGCGTCCGGTTTCCGGATGTTCGCGGATCAGCGGATGGGTCTGGGTCTCGCGGGCGGACTCATCGGGACGGATCGCCATGCTGCGCCCCTCGTCCTTTTCGCCATAGGCGCCGTCGGGAGCGTAGGCCATTTGCGCGCTGTGAATCGCGACAAGGCCTTCATATTTTTCCCGCATTTCCGGCGGCATCGCATCGAGCGCTGCATGTTGATTGGCGAATAATGTGTCGCCGCCGACAGGGGGAATGGTGATGCCCAGCAGACAGGTTCCCGCTGGCGGACGGGCCTGAAAGCTCCAGTCGCTGTGCCAGTTCTCGGCGAACAACGGCGATTTCTCGTCTGCATCGCGCCGGATGGCTGCAATATGCTGACGGCCCTCAATCGGATCGAAAAACGGGTCAAGGCCGAAGGCGCCGAAATATTGGGTAAACCGCTCCAGATCGTCATCATTCATGGCCTGGTCCGGGAAGGACAGCACATGATGTTGCAGCCAGGCAGAGCGGATTTGGCCAATATCGTCAGCGGAAAGCGGCTGTGTCAGGTCGATACCCGTCACCTCGGCTCCGCAGGCTTGCCCGGATGGTGTGACCTTCATCAGCTTTCCCCTCGATATTATTCTCGTTCGTGCGGAGCCTGTCGACGCACCTCTTTCTGGTGGGAGGCGTCCTTCGACAAGCTCAGGACGAACGGTATTGGATCATTCGGCTGAATCGTCCGGTTCATCCGTTATTGCCACATCGCCGTCCGAAACGCCCTGATCGACCATTTCCTCGACCACGGCTTCTTCGGCTTCGTTTTCCGGCTCTTCTTCCTCGTCAATCTTGGCAGCGCCGACGACATGTTCGCCCTTGGCGACGTCGAACAATTTGACGCCCGAGCTGTTCCGTCCAATCACCCGCATATCCGCTACTTTCATGCGGATCAGCTTTGCCTGGTCGGTGACCAGCATGACCTGCTCGTCGTCCGATGCCCGGAAGCTGGCAACGACCGTGCCATTGCGCTTGATATTGTCGATGTTGAGAATGCCCTGACCGCCGCGGCCCGACTGGCGATATTCATAAGCGCTCGAGCGCTTGCCATAGCCATTGGCGCAGACGGTGAGGATGAAATCCTCGGTCTCGCTGAATTCGGCCATGCGTTCGGCGGACAGTTCGGGAGCGTTCTCATTGTCCTTCCACGGAGCGGCCTTGAGATACTGGTCGCGTTCCTCGGTCGAAGCTTCGAAACCGCGCAGGACCGACAGCGAGATGACTTCGTCATCGCCCTTCAGCGCAATACCGCGGACACCGGTGGATGTCCGGCTCTGGAAAGAGCGCACGGCATCACCGGCGAAGCGGATGGCCTTGCCGTTCTTGGTTGCGAGCAGGACATCGTCATTGTCGGTCAGCAATTCGACGCCGATCAGGCGATCATCGCTGCCTTCGTCAAATTTCATCGCGAATTTGCCATTGGAAGGCACGTTGGTGAAACTGTCCATGCTGTTGCGCCGGACGCCGCCTTTGGCAGTGGCGAACATCACGTGCAGCGCCGCCCATTCCGCCTCGTCTTCGGGCAATGGCAAGACCGTCGAAATTACTTCCCCGTCCGCCAGCGGCAGCAGGTTGATCATCGGACGGCCTTTGGTTTGTGGACCGCCTTCCGGCAGTTTCCAGACCTTGAGCCGGTAGACCTTGCCGTGGGTGGAAAAGAACAATACCGGCGTGTGCGTCGACGTCACGAACAATTCGGTGATCGCGTCTTCGTCCTTGGTCGCCATGCCAGCGCGGCCCTTGCCGCCGCGACGCTGGGCGCGGAAGGTGTCGAGCGGAGTGCGCTTGATATAGCCACCGTGGGTGACGGTCACGACCATTTCGGAGCGTTCCATCAGGTCTTCGTCTTCGAGACCGTCCCATGCTGCGGTGATTTCGGAGAGGCGCGGCGTCGCAAATTCGTCGCGCACTTCTTCAAGCTCTTCGCGCATCACGGCATAAAGCTTTTCGCGGTCGGCGAGAATGGCGAGATATTCCTCGATCGCGGCAGCCAGTTCCTTCAGCTCGTCACCAATTTCTTCGCGGCCGAGCGCGGTCAGTTTCTGCAGGCGCAGATCGAGAATCGCCTTCACCTGAACCTGGGACAGCTTATAGGTATCGCCCTCGACCTCGGTTTCGGTCGCTTCGACGAGCTTGATATAGCCAGCAATCTCGGCAATCGGCCATTCGCGCCGCAACAATGATTCACGGGCCTCTGCTGGGGTTGAGGAACCGCGGATGATCCGGACCACTTCGTCCATATTGGTGACCGCAACCACCAGGCCGAGCAAGATATGCGCCCGTTCGCGCGCCTTGTTCAGTTCGAACTTGGTGCGGCGGGTGATGACTTCTTCGCGGAATTTGACGAAGGATTCGATGATGTCGCGCAGCGTCAGCACTTCCGGCCGGCCGCCGCGAATGGCGAGCATATTGGCCGGGAAGCTGGACTGGGCAGGGGTGAAGCGCCAGATCTGGTTGAGCACTACGTCGGCGGTCGCGTCGCGCTTCAGCTCGATCACCACGCGGACACCGGCGCGGCTGGATTCATCACGAATGTCGGAGACGCCCTCGATCCGCTTGTCCTTGGCGGCTTCGGCGATTTTCTCGACCAGACCGGACTTGCCGACCTGAAACGGAATCGATGTCAGGACGATCGAGCGTTTGTCGCCGCGCCCTTCCTCGATCACGTGGCGCGCGCGCATCATGATTGATCCGCGACCGTCCTTATAGGCTGCGCGGGCGCCGGACTGGCCCAGAATCAGCGGTGCGGTCGGGAAATCCGGACCGGGAACAATTTCGATCAGCTCGTCAATGGTGATCCCGGGATTTTCGATATAGGCGAGGCTGGCGTTGATCACTTCGCCGAGATTGTGCGGCGGAATATTGGTGGCCATGCCGACGGCGATGCCGCCAGCGCCATTGACCAGCAGATTCGGGAAGCGGGCAGGGAGGACATTCGGTTCCTGCCGGCTGCCGTCATAATTGGGGATGAAGTCGACAGTATCCTTGTCGAGATCGTTGAGCAGGAAATTGGCGACCTTGTTCAGTCGCGCTTCGGTATAACGCATCGATGCCGGCATATCCGGATCCATCGAACCGAAATTTCCCTGACCGTCGATCAGCGGCACGCGCATCGACCAGTCCTGGGTCATGCGGGCCAGCGCCATGTAGATCGCGCTGTCGCCATGGGGGTGATAGTTGCCCATCACGTCACCGACGATTTTTGCGCATTTGCGATAAGGGCGTCCGGCGACCATGCCACCTTCCTGCGCCGCGAATAATATGCGGCGATGGACCGGCTTCAGACCATCGCGCACATCAGGCAATGCGCGGCTGACGATGACCGACATGGCATAATCCATGTAGCTGGTTTTCATCTCATCGACGATGTCTATCGGTTCGATATTGGACGGTGACGGTGGAGTGGTTTGTTCGTTCACAAACGGGCCTTTTTCATGGGTTTTTTCTTGTCGGTTCTTCTAGGCGAACGGGCTGGCAAAAGCCAGCCTTTCGGGCCAGTTTTACAATAATGTTACCGGGTGGATATCAGGGTTGGATTTCTGTTCCGTCCCACGCAAATATTTTGCCGCTGTCGGCGGGTTTCAGCGCATCGAGAACGGCGAGAAGCTGGCGAGCGGCGCGCCCGGAATCGAACAATTTTTCGGGCGCAACATTGCCCTGAAATGGGACGCTCAGCCTCGTGTCGACGGTGCCGGGGTGCAGAGCCACGATGATTGATTTGTCGTTCTTGCGCGACCATTCGATCGAGAGGTTGCGGATCATCATGTTGAGCGCGGCTTTGGAGGCCCGGTAGCCGTACCAGCCGCCAAGCCGATTGTCCGAAATGCTGCCGACACGGGCTGACAGGGCGGCGAATCTCAGAATGTCTTTGCGGTCCATCAGCGGCAGGAAATATTTGGCGACCATGGCGGGGCCAATCGCATTGACCTGATAATTTTTCATCAGCCAGTCGGCGTCGAGATGCCGGAGGCTTTTTTCCGGGCCTTTGATTTCATCATGCAGAAGTCCGGTTGCGACAAAAACCAGCGAGGGCGAAAGCCCGTGGTCCTGCAGCCAGTCCGCCGCATCCCTGATGCTTGCTTCGGATGTCAGGTCAACGGTGACGGGGCTGTTATCGGCTCGGGAGAAGCGGATAATATGGTCAAACCGGCTGTCGGCTTCCAGACTATCGGCAATTGCCGAGCCGATTCCGCCGGTTGCGCCAAAGATGACGGCTGTCCTTCCAGTCACGTGCGAAGGAAGCGGAGGCTGCTTTCTGTGCTGCCTTCGCCATCATAGCGGTAACCGTCATAGTCGAAACCCTTCAGCGCCGCGGGGTCGGTCAGATGGTTCTCGCAGATATAGCGCGCCATCATGCCGCGCGCGCGCTTGGCTTCGAAACTGATGAACTTGGGACCGTCGGGACTGTCCTTGCGAAAATCCACTTCGATGATCCGTCCGGGCAATTTTGCGACATGGGGTTTGACTGATGCCCAATATTCGTTGCTCGCGAGGTTGACGATGGTTTGGCTTTCAATCTGCGCCAGATCATCTGCCAGCGCATCGGCAATCTTGTCTTTCCAGAAGTCGGTCAGCTTGCTGTAGCGCGGTGCCCATTTCGTGCCCATTTCCAGACGGTGCGGGCGAATCGGATCGAGTGGACGGAGCAGCCCGTAGAGACCGGAGAGGATACGCAAATGACCCTGGGCAAAGGTCATGGCTTCGTCGCTAAGGCTGCTGGCTTCGAACCCGGTATAGACATCACCATTATAGGCATAGATCGCAGGCCGCTCGGGCTGATCGAAAAATTCGCTGTAACGCTTCCGGTTGAGGGCAATCAGATTATCGGAAACCGGCATGATCGCTTTCAGCTTCTTTACTGTCAGATTTCCGATCGCATTCGCCAGCTTTTCCGTTTCGTCGGGAAAGCGATTTGCGGATGGCGGGGTTGCGGGAATAGCGGATTCAAAATCCAGAGATTTGGCGGGGGATATGATTGCAAGCACGCGATTTTACCTCATTATACTCTATGGAGCGCTCCACGCCGTTGCGAAACGGCAGCCGTTCAACCTCTATTCAGCGGATTCACTCTAGGAAAGCTAAGAAAGCTTGGTAATAAGGCCAAGAGTGTATGGTGCAACCATATTCCGGGGAACCCGTTTCTCCCAAATAATAATCATCCGGAGGATATTCATGCGTTTTTTATCTCATTTTTCCATGGCCGTTGCGTTGGCTGCTGTCGGCACGCTGGCAGTAACAGCGTTGCCGCAGGAAGCTCAGGCAGCGAAAAAGAAAAAGGAAAAGGATTCCGGGGTTCAGATTAGCAAGGAAGTCAGACCAAAAGTGGCTGCTATTCAGGCCGCAATGGCAACCGAAACACCTGCGACTGCGAAGCCGCTGGTAGAAGCTCTGCTGGCCGAAACCCTTGCGCCCGATGATCGTTTCATAGCTGGCCAGCTGGCCATTCAACTTGGTGGCAAGCTCACCGATACCGGATTGCAGGAAAGAGGCATTATTGCCTCGCTCGATAGCGGCCGGACCGGACCGGAACAGTTGCCGGCGTTCAACTTTTTTGCCGGCAATTTTGCTTATGGCGCGGAACGCTGGGCCGACGCTGCCCAGAGGTTCCAGGCAGCCTATGATCTTGGTTATCGCGAGAATAACATCGAACCGCTGCTGGCCGAGAGCTATTTCAAACGGAATATGTTTCCCGAAGGCCTGGCAAAGTGGGACGAAATTCTGAACAACGCCAATGCGTCGCAAACCAAAGCCCCCGAATCATGGTACCGACTGGCACGTGATCGCGCGCTGGCCAGTGGCAACAAGGGCCTATATTCAACCTGGGCAGCGAAATGGGCCTCGGCTTATCCTTCCGGGGATTCTTGGGGTGATGCCATCGCAGCGAGCCGCTGGACGTCTCAATCCGATAGCGTTCAGAATCTTGAGGTTCTGCGTTTCATGAAAGCCACTGACGCTCTCAAGACAACCCGTGACTACAAGGAGTTTGCGGAAGAGGCGCAGCGCAAGAATCTATTTGGTGAAGTGGTCGCTGTCCTGGAAGAAGGAAAAAAGAAAGGCATCGTCAGCTCTACCAGCCCACTGATCGCCGAGCTACTCGAGCCGGCAAAACGCGAGGCGTCGTCTGACAAAGCATCGCTGCCTAGCCAGCCATCCGGGGTGCGAGGCTCCGGAAGCAGTTCGGTGATGATGAATTTTGCCGATGTCTGGCTTGGTTACAAAGATTATGGCAAGGCTGTAGCCTTTTATGAAGCGGGTCTTTCGAAGCCCGGAGCCGATGTGAATCGCGGCTATGTCGGGATCGGTACGGCCCATGCTTTTGCTGGCGACTTGGCAGCAGCCAAGCAGGCCTTTGCGAAGGTTTCCGGAACCCGCGCGCCACTAGCCACGATGTGGCAGACCTGGATCGCGCAACAGGCTGCGCCGGCAACCCCGGTGGCAACTCCGGCAGCGGCTGAACCGACAAGCTAGTCGAGTCTTTTATGTGATTTGAAGAAGGGCGCCATTGGCGCCCTTTTTTATTCCTGGATCGGAACGCCCGGCAAATGCTTGGCCGACCGGATGGTCAGTGATGTCTTGACGCTGGCGACATTGGGGGCGGCGGTTAGCTGGCTGGTCAAAAAGCTTTGAAATTGTTGAAGGTCCTTGGCGACGACCTTCAGTATAAAATCGATTTCGCCGTTCAGCATATAGCATTCCCGTACTTCGGGGAGCTTTTGCACATGTTCTTCAAAGGCCTGCAAATCGGTTTCTGCCTGACTTTTTAGGCTGACCATTGCGAATACCGTGATCGTGTAGCCCATTTTGGCCGGATCGATCGCAGCGTGATAGGAGTTGATCACTCCTTCATCTTCCAATGCCCGCATGCGACGGAGGCAGGGGGGAGCCGTCAAACCGACGCTGTTGGCAAGTTCTACATTGGTAATGCGGCCATCATCCTGTAGCCGCTGCAAAATTTTCAGGTCGATTTCGTCCAAATTTGTGTCAGCCATAGAAATGTAATATCCGTTCGCGAATCATTTGATCGTTATAATATAATAAGCAAACCAAGCAACGCTTTCTCCCATGTCCCACATTGTGACGAGAAATATTCATTGCTTCCAGTAAGGCGGCGGAAGAGTTATCACCCACTTAATAATCGGATACACCAACGCTTTTCGGGATCTTCATATTGCGCTTCGATGACCGTCTGACCACCGTGCTCAAGGGGAGCCTGCCGGAAGGCCCAGGAGCAGCCACGCAATGGCGCCAGGTGACCGATCTGTTGGCGCAGAAACCCGGGGATTTGGCGAACCATGATGTCCAGGCCGGATTGACCCGGCTGCGTGATCTGCACGACAGAGTCTCCGAACAGGATCGTGTGGCCGCCGTGCAATCGCTGAGCGGCCGATTGCGGTCCGCGCCGCTGCTGGTCTATTTGACCGCCGATACTGATGCTGTCTGCGATGCTGCCATGATGTCTGCTGACCTGCCACCGGAAAGCTGTGCGGATGCTTTCCCGAGGCTTTCGCCCCGCGCGCAGGCGAGATTGCAATCACAGGGTTTCGTGTTCGCTGATGAGAAACAAGAAGAGCCTGCTCCGCAAATTGTGGAAGAAGAGCTGGCTCCCGTCGCCAGTTCGGATACAGGACCTGCGATCGAATCGCCGTCAGACCGATCAGGGGATCCCGCTGGCCAGCTGGCTGAATCCCAAATCAGCGCGCTGGTCGAAAAGATCGCGGATTACCAAAAGAAGCGCCCGACCGAAATGCAGCGCCCACTGGTCGGTGAAGATGGCGGCAAAAGCTTCTTTGTCGAATCGCTTGAGGCCATCCGGTTTGAAACGGACGAGACCGGCACGATTAACTGGACCGAGGGGCCGCCGAAAGGCGCCATAGTCGGTGTCAGCATCGCTCAGCCCGCCTTTGATGAAGGCCCCGGTCCCGATGCTTATGGTGCGGCAGCATTCCGTCAGCGCATGCCCATGGAAAATGCGCGTATGCGACTCTGCGGCGCGTCCATTGTCGCCGGCGACTGGCGAATGAGCGCAATACCTTATTTTAGCGAGGAAACGGGACGCTTTGAAGGTTATCGCGGACTGATGCGGCGGCCCAATATGGCGGAAGATGCCGCTCATAGCGGTGTCAATGTCGAACGTCGCGAACAGCTCCAGCAATTGATCCACGAACTGCGGACGCCGCTCAATGCTGTGATCGGCTTTAGCGAGATTATCGATCAGCAGCTTTTCGGACCGGCCTCGCGTGAATATCGGTCGCTGGCGCGCAACATCATGGATGAAGCGAGACGATTGCTGGCTGGTTTTGAAGATCTGGATGTTGCCGTGAAAGTCGATTCCGGGCAATTGCCGGAATCCAGCGGAAGCACGAAAGCCGACTGGCTGTTTGAGCGGATGACTCAGCGTCTGCAAGGGCTTACCCAGAGCAAGGTGGTCGATCTCAACATCAGCAAGGCAGAGCCGGTTCGGCCGTTTGCGCTGGATGGCGAATCGGTCGAACGGATTTTTGCCCGCTTGTTGTCGGCTGCGATTATTTCCTGCGAAAATGGCGAGACGCTCAAGGGTGAATTGCGGACCTGCATAGGCGTGCAGCCGATCAACCAGTTCACTCTGTCACGTCCCTCGCGGATCAAGGATGTTGCAGAAAGCATATTGCTTGACCCGTCACAGGGCATCGATGGTGATGTCGGAGAATCCTCGCTGCTGGGTCTGGGTTTCTCGCTGCGCCTGGTGCGGAATCTCGCGCAGTCCGCCGGTGGTTCGCTCACCATAACCGAGGATAACATTGCCTTGACCCTGCCAGCAGCGACGACTAGCAAAATCAAAATTCGGGAAACGGAATCGGAATAGCCAGTCTGTTCATGGTCCGGTTTTTCGGAAAATACGGACCAACTGGAGGTGACAGAAATTTCTGCACAGGATCATCAGCCGATGAAAATCCGGAGGCCGAATCGCCACGTCCATTGGCCGGAAAAATTCGGCAGACGCTTTCTCATCTCGGTAGATACGGAAGAAGAGTTTGACTGGGATGCCCCGTTTCAGCGCGAGGGCCATACCACCGCATCTGTTCCCCAGCTGCAGGAATTTCAGGAGTTCATAGAGGCTCACGGAGTTCAGCCGGTCTATTTTATCGATTATGCGATCATTGAAAATGACGCAGCTGCAGCCTTTCTCAGGACCGTTGCAGAGCAAGGAAGAGCGACGGTTGGCGTTCATTTACATCCCTGGATCAATCCGCCTTTCGACGAGCAGGTAAATATCTACAACAGTTTTGCAGGCAATCTGCCGAAAGAGCTGGAGGAGGAGAAGCTCGTCACATTGCGCGATGCCATTCGTGACAAAATTGGAATCACGCCGACGATTTTTCGCGCCGGTCGCTATGGCATTGGGCCGAACACGACAGAGCTGTTGATCAAACATGGCTTTGAGATGGACAGCAGTATTCGTCCGCGATTCGACTATAGCGGGCAGGGCGGTCCGGATTTTCTGGCGGTTGGTTCGGAACCCTATTGGTGGAATGGGGAGGCCAAGCTTCTCGAAGTGCCCCTGACGACCGTCTATTCAGGGCTTTTGCGCAAGCAAGCCGGTTTTGTGGCCGGGATCATGGAAAAATATCCGCTGGTCAATGCGCTATTCTCCCGGAGCAAGATGATCGAGCGCATTCCGCTCACGCCCGAAGGCATTTCCGCGCGCGAAACGAAGGAGGCAATCGACGTCGCGCTGGATGATGAATTGCGATTGCTGGTCTTCTCCTTCCACTCTCCTTCACTGTCTCCCGGCCATACGCCTTATGTTCGCAGCCAAGCCGATCTCGAGGGTTTTTACGATTGGTGGCGGGAGGTTCTGGACCATCTTGCAACACGCAATGTAAAACCTGTCGATATCAGCGAATTGATGCGGGTTGCGAAGGACAGCTAGCATCTCATTTCTGTCAATCTGACAAATTGCGATGATCGTTCTTGCCAAGTCGTCATAGCTTCCGCTATCGCACCCTCCCATTGAGATCTGCCTGAAAAAGCTGCTCATATGGGCCTGTAGCTCAGTTGGTTAGAGCTGGCCGCTCATAACGGCTAGGTCGGGGGTTCGAATCCCTCCGGGCCCACCATATTTATTTCAATTGCCGTGAATCGGTCTCCTTCCGAGCCGCGGCAAAAAGAAGCGTAAAAACCCTTTGCTTTTCCGAAAAGCACCGCCTAGGGGAAGCGCGCGTCGGGGAGTGGCGCAGCCTGGTAGCGCACCTGTTTTGGGTACAGGGGGTCGCAGGTTCAAATCCTGTCTCCCCGACCATTTTTCCCTCTGTATCTTGCGCTCCATATTCGGCCTGGCCGCAGCCAGGCTCTTGGCTAGCTGCCGCTGGAAACCATTTTCCGCCAAAGCTTGAAGCCTTTGTAGACCAGAAAAATGCACAGGATCAGCATGAGCGATGCAATGATCAGCGCGGCAACCGGATTGGCAAAGGCAAGGAAAAGCAGGCCGCCGGTCGCAATATCCTCGCCGGTCGAGACGACGGCGTTGCTGACCGGTTCCGGACTGGTGTTGACGAGGGCGCGAGCGCCGGTTTTTGCGCCATGGCTCATCAGCGCTGCGCTGCCTCCCAGAAGAAACACCACAAGCTGCCACACCGGATCGCTGGCGTCGACAACCGCCAGAGCAAGAAGCGCGCCGCCCAGCGGCCGGATCGCGGTATGAATGGTGTCCCAGATCGAATCGAGCCAGAGAATCTTGTCGGCGAAAAATTCCGCCAGCGCTCCGAGCGCGCTGATTGCCAGAACCCAGGGATTGGCAAAGGCGTCGAGGACCTGCAGGTTTTCGGGAAGACTGACCCATCCGAGACGCATCGCCAGACCGGTGACAAAGACGGTGAGATAAAGCCGCCAGCCCGATATCAGGCTGACGCTACCGGCCAATCCCAATAGCTCGACAATTCCCATGTCATGATCCTGCCACGCCGTTCGGTTTTTGGCAAATCCGACTGCCCGAGCCGGTGAGAATCAAAAGACTTGGCAAAGCCGCCGCTTGCTGTTCATATGAAAGAATGAACAAACCAGAGACCGACAGCAGAGCGCCAGCGATGGATGCGATCACAGGCAAGCCGATGCCCAAACCGATTCCCGCGTCCACGCTGGTGATATTCCGGGATCAGCCCGGGAGCAATGCGCCGGATCTGCTGATGGTGGAGCGCTCGGCTAAAATGGTCTTTGCCGCCGGTGCCGCGGTATTTCCCGGTGGCCGGATTGATGACGCGGATTTCGAATTTGCCAGAGCGCTCGGTCATGACGATTTTGAAGAATATGGTGCACGCATTGCGGCGGTCAGGGAATCGATCGAGGAAACCGGGATTGCGGTCGCCGTCGAGGGGGATCTCGATCCCCGGCGTGTCCTGGAGGCCAGGGATGCGCTGCACAAGGGCACGGTGCTGGCCGATATCTGCAACCAGTTTGACTGGCAGCTGGAGCTGGAGAAGCTGATACCCTTCTCGCGCTGGTGCCCGCCTTTTGCGGAAAAGCGGGTGTTCGACACGCGATTCTACATGATCTCGCATGACGATCACAAGGCACAGGCAACGGTCGATGAAACCGAGAATTACAATCTGTTCTGGGGCAATGCCCAATCAGTGCTTGATCGCGCCGAAGCGGGCGAGGTCAAGATCATCTTCCCGACCAAGCGCAATCTAGAGCGGCTGGCGCAATTCGGATCGTTTGATGAGGCGGTCGCGCATGTGAAGGACCACCCGTCGGTGATGGTCTCTCCCAATATCGAGAAGCGGGGCGAGGAAGTCCATCTGTGCATACCGGAAGGCATCGGCTATCCGATCACTTCCGAACCGATGGAAGCTGTCCAGCGCGGTTTCAAGAAATAGGGAAAATGGTGCGCCCGGCAGGACTCGAACCTGCTGCCTCAAGATTAGAAGTCTCGCGCTCTATCCAGATGAGCTACGGGCGCCATTTGCAAAAAACCGCAGATTTTTGCGGCTTTGCGCCTAGTTTCATTTTTCAAACTTGTCAATAAGGAAGGTTTTTTCCTCCTCAGGGTGCGGCGGAGCGTCCGCATGCGCGACTGGGGCTGTTTGACCAGATCCGTTCAAAGACAAGGGTTTTTCACAAAAATGGCAAAAATGCTGAGCGAATTGGTCGTTCCAAACCGGGTGCATATCGACGGCGACCGCAGAGCAATTAAACGGACGGCCCGGAATCGAGGAGCGCAAACAGCATGAACCCGGTATCTTTCAACGTGGCATCGACATCCAAGTCCGGATTGTCGATCAGCATCTCCAGAACCGCATATCCCGTTTCCACGATGATCTGATAGCGTCGTTCGATTTCCTGAACATCGGTGCCCGGTTTTTCGCTCACGCGTAAATCGACAAATCTTTTGACCATTTCGCCATGGGACGAGCGCCGAACATCGGCGAGCTGCGGTGTCGCGTGCAGCGCGCGCATGATCCATGGGCCACCTTCCTGGGCCATGGTCACATCATATTGTCCGCGCAGTTGATCGGCAATATTCTGGGCCGTTGGCAATATCCCGGTCTCGTCGAGCGTGTCATAGAGCGCATCATTCTGAACCCGCATCAGACGTTCGCCCAAGGCTTTCAATACCGCATATTTGTTCGGGAAATAGCGATAAAGCGCTGGCGGGGTCAGGCCGGCGCGCTTGCAGATGAGGTTGGTGTTCAGCTTGTCAAAGCCCAGTTCCTCCAACAGCTCTGCCGAGGCTTCCAATATCCGGTCAATCGTGTCTTCGCCCCGCTGTTGTCGCGGACGCCGGCGCGGCTCGACCGCCTTGTCGGATATGTTCGCTTTCGTAGGCATGTCCGTCCTCTTGACACTATGAATATTGAAAGATAGTAATTACTATCTTTCTGGCAAAAGGCAAGATTGGGATATGAAAAGACTGGTCGCAGCATCGATGGTTTTGCTCGCCGCATGCGGGGAAGGCAGTGCCGACCAGAATGGCGAAACCGGCGATTCGATGGTTGCCGCGATTTCGCCTACAGGTTCCGACATCCAGCTTGCCGCTGACCTCACTCCCGATGATGCGAAGCTCGCGGCCAAATATGACCGGAGTTGCAGAGCCTGTCACTCGGCCGTCGACGCCGCAGCGCCATTGACCGGACATAAAGCCGCATGGGCCGTTCGATATGACGCCAGGGGCGCAGCAGGCTTGCTGGCCCGTACCAAGACCGGTCTCAACGCCATGCCGCCGATGGGATTGTGCAGTGATTGTTCGGATGAAGAACTGGAAAAATTGATCGCCTTCATGGCCGGAAGGACAAGCTGATGGCCCTTTCTCGCAGGAAATTGTTATTGGGGGGTGCCGCTGTTGCAGTCGCCATTCCGGTGGGGAGCCAGGCCTGGTGGTCTTCAAAGAATTTTGTCCGCGACGGCTTTGATCCCGATCTGCCCAAAGCCCCGACCGGTGAACGCGCCTGGGTGAACTGGTCCGGCATCGAAAAAGCGACGCCAAAGATATTGGCAGCTCCCACCAGCACCGAAGAAGTTGTGGCGCTGGTCCAAAACAGCCCGACACCCATTCGCCCGGCGGGAAGCGGCCACAGCTTTACCGCTTTATGTCCGTCCGAAGGGACAATGGTGGACATAGGTGCGTTGTCAGGAATCATCAGCCATGATCCAGTAACAAATATCGCGACGCTGGGAGCCGGTACCAAGCTGCAACAAGCCGCGCGCCTGCTCCATGAACAGGGCCTCGCTTTGGCCAATTTGCCCGATATCGACGTGCAGACGCTCGCGGGCGGTTTCAGCACTGCTACCCATGGCACCGGGCGCAACCTGACCGCGATTCACGATTATGTGCGGGGCTTTGAACTGGTCACCCCGTCGGGCGATATTGTACAAGCAAGCGCCGAGCAAAATGCGGACCTGTTCCAGGCGGGCAAGGTATCGCTTGGTGCGCTGGGAATCATCACCCGCTATGATCTGCAAGTCGAACCGGCCTTTGATCTGCACCGCCGCGTGAAACTGGTCAAGACCGAAGATATCCTCGACCAATATATGGGCCTCTCCGAACAGCACCGGAATTTTGAAGCGGTATTCTTCCCCAACACGGGTCATGGCGCCACCTTTACCCATGACAAATATGAAGGGTCTCTGTCAGGAGAGCAGCCAAGCGAAGATGATAATTTCCTTCAGGATCTAAAACAGTTGCGGGATACATTCGGCTGGTCATCGTGGCTCAGGCGCAAGATATTTGCAGCGTCGGTTGATCCTGAGGCCGGAGAAGATACCACCGATGCGGGCTGGAAATTGCTCGCGACCAGCCGTCCTTCCAAATTCAACGAAATGGAATATCATATTCCGCTGGAAAACGGACTGGAGACATTGCGCACGGTGATCGCCAAGATGGAAAGCAGAAATGATGCCTTCTATCCCATTGAGGCACGGGTCACCGCACCGGACGATGCCTGGCTCAGCCCGTTCAACGATGGCCACCGGCTTTCGATCGCCATTCATGCTGATTCTTCGGAAAACTTCCAATATTTCTTCACGGAATTCGAACCAATATTCCGCGCCGCCGGCGGGCGCCCGCACTGGGGCAAATTGCACAGTCTTGGCGCGAAGGAATTGTCGGCACTTTATCCAAAATTTGCCGCTTTCAATCAGCTGCGCAGGGAGCTTGATCCGACAGGAAAACTTGTAAATCCCTATCTCTCCAAAATCTGGGGAGAAGCCTAGCATGGCAAAATTGAGCCGTAGAAAAATGCTGGTTGGCGGAGCGGTGATAGCGGGAGGAATGGCTGTGGCATTGGGACGAGAATCAGACAAGAGCGGACCGCGCAGCCCCTATTTTCTGGCCATGCAGAAGGCATTGCGCGACGCGAAAATTGCGCAGCCCACCTTGGTGATCGACCGGGCGCGGCTGAATGCGAATATTGATCAACTCATGTCTGATTTGCCGGACGGCATGGGATACCGGATCGTCGCCAAATCACTGCCTTCGCTCGACCTGATTGGTCATATTCGGAAACGCGCCCACACCGACCGGCTGATGACATTCAACCTGCCAATGCTGATCGCGCTGAGCAAAGCCATGCCGGACGCGAACCAGCTGATCGGCAAGCCGATGCCGGCGCAGGCCGTGAAAAATTATTTCGCCGCGCTGCCGCAGGATAAAGCGGAAGCGGCCAGCAAGGTTCAATGGTTGGCGGATACACCAGAGCGGCTCGATCAATATGCCGCCATTGCTGACGCGCAAGGCGCTGATATGGCGATCAATATTGAATTGGACGTAGGTCTGCACCGTGGCGGGATGGAGCCCGGCGATGCGCTGACCGGCATGATGGAAAAAATCCGCCAGTCAAACCGCCTGAAATTTTCCGGTCTGATGGGTTACGAGCCGCACTTGTCGAAAATTCCTACGACATTGGGCTGGCGGGACCGGGCCAAAAACGGTGCGTGGGAAATTTATGGTTCGGCCTTGGGCTCAGCAAAGCACGTCTTTGGAGAGGCCGAGGTCACAGCCGCGACCCGCAACGCGGCCGGCAGCCCGACTTATCGGCTCTATAAGAATACCGATATTGCCAACGAAATCTCGGTCGGTTCGGCGCTGGTCAAGCCAACGGACTTCGACACCGGTTTACTGGAACCGTTCGCGCCCGCCGCTTTCATCGCCACGCCTGCTCTCAAGGTGCTTGATGAAACGCGGTTGCCGGTGATGGAATTTGCCGACGGCGCAAAACGGGCGCTCAATCCCAATCTCGACAAGACGGTCTTCATCTATGGTGGCAAGTGGATGGCGCATCCCGAAGATCCTCCCGGACTGCGCTATAACAGTACATTCGCTCGCTCCAGCAACCAGGAAATGCTGAATGGTGGCCCGGGCACCGACATCCGGCCCGATGATTTTGTCTTCCTGCGTCCGACACAAAGCGAAGCCGTGTTCCTGCAATTCGGAGATATCGCGATCTATGACGATGGTGCGATAATCGATAGCTGGCCGGTGTTCCCATCGAGCGCTTGAGACACATTTTGCCGAGATAGAGAAAATTGATCTTTAAAAAGTCACTTTGATCAAGCCACGGTTTTGCCAGCAAATTTATCCCATCAGTCTTGCATGAGAACGGCCGCTCACTGCGTGATTTAGAGGCATTTCCACTGGGGTGTGAGCAGGTCCCGCAGAAGAAACAGGTTGACTGAATTCGATATATACATCTTATTGTACAATAGATTGTATAAATTTATCGGAGTCTGTGTCTGTGGAAAGTTACGTCGATAGCCATCCGTTGCGAGGCGCTTTTATCGCCAATCAGTTGGTTCGCTTAGCGGATTTGATCTCTGATCAGGGTGAATTGCTCCTGCAGGACGCGGGTATCGAGTTTCCCGCACGAGCTGTGTCCTATATTTTGTTAATTGGTGAGCGGCGCGAAATATCCACCGCTGACATTGCTAAGCTTCTTCGGCAGCCCCATCAGGTGGCAACGCAACGCGTCGAACTACTCATCACATCAGCTATCGTCGAGCGGTTCGCAGATCCCCAGGACGGACGGCGGAAAATTCTGCGGCTGACACCCAGCGGCATAGAGCAATTCGGGCGTTTGCAGGCATGTCTGGAAAAAGCCGCTCGTGCTTTCGCCGGCCTGTTCGAGGAAATCGAATGTGACATGCCGGCGATCACGCGGCGCGCGACAGAGGCGCTTGAGCAAAAATCAGTCCTGGAGCGGGTTCGGGCGCTCTGAAAGGCCCGCATCATCCTCAATCCCGCAAATCCGAGCGCAACGCATTATCAGTGAACAGGAATATTCATGACAAACCCAGATCACAGCAATCCCGGTCGATGGACAGCATTTCGCGATCTACTGCTTATCATCTTTACGCTTTTGACAAGCAAATATCTGCTGCTGCAAATTGACGCGATCTGGACTCTTGCTGGACCGATTTCGCTTCTTCTCGCTTTGGGGGTTGCAACAATCTGTCTTCGCCAAAATGATCAAAGCTGGAGCAGTGTTGGGCTGAAGCGCCCCGAGAATATGAAGCTGCTGGCCATGTGGACTATCATTGCGTTGGTCGTGACCATCGGTGTTGGCATATTCGCTGAGTCTTTCATCGTCAGCCTTTTTAGCGCGCCCGACGAGGCCACTCGTGCCATAGATGCAAGATATCAGGGGCGGTTCGACAATCTTCAGGGCAATTTTCCTGTCTTTCTTTTCTGGCTGATGCTCGCTTGGCTCATCGGAGCGTTCGCCGAGGAGATGCTATTCCGCGGAGCTTTATTTTCGCGTTTTGAGTATTTGTTCACGGGCATACCATTTTCGGCATTTCTTGCCATTGTCTGTCAGGCGATCCTGTTTGGGCAAGCTCACTTCTATTATCAGGGTATGGCCGGATGGGTGGCGACCGGAGCCATCGCCATTGCATCCGGACTTCTGTATCTGGCTTTCAGACGAAACCTGTGGCCGCTCATGCTTTCTCACGGTCTCAGCAATACCATTGGCCTAACCCTGCTATATCTTGGAGTGATGCAGCAAAACTAACGCACCATATGGTCGCCGCTTTGTGACAAGCCGAATGAGCCCAGTATCTCGAAACCCAAAAAGGCGCGCGGACTATGCGCACTTGGCGATTGCAGAATCGAAGAAGATTCCAACGCAGAAATCGCGCCTATTATCCATATGTTGAATTGTCTCCCGGCTGAGCTAAGGTCAGCCCATGACCGATAATCCCATAGTCCGTACTTCCGCTTCCAGCCAGACCGGCCACCGGTTCCGCTATTATGATTTCGTGATGGCGGCTTTCGTGACGGTGCTGCTGCTGTCCAATGTCATTGGCGCGGCCAAGCCGACTTTCATCATGATCAGCGGTGAGCAGTGGATCTATGGTGCGGGCATATTATTCTTCCCGCTTGGCTATGTGATCGGCGACGTGCTGACCGAAGTCTATGGTTATGCGCGGGCACGGCGGGTGATCTGGGCCGGCTTTGCCGCGCTGCTGTTCATGGCCTTCATGAGCTGGGTGGTGGTGTCGCTGCCGCCGGCCGAGGGCTGGGAAGGGCAGGCCGCCTATGAAAGCGTGTTCGGCCAGGTCCCGCGCATCGTGGCTGCATCGATAGTCGCCTTCTGGGCCGGTGAATTTGTGAACAGCTATGTGATGGCGCGAATGAAGGTCTGGACGCAGGGCAAGGCCTTGTGGAGCCGCACCATCGGTTCGACGGTTGTCGGGCAGGGCGTCGACAGCCTGATCTTCTATCCACTGGCATTCTGGGGGCTGTGGGAGGCTTCGGTGGTGTTTACCGTGATGGTGACAAACTGGGGCCTGAAAGTGCTCTGGGAGGCTGTGCTGACGCCGGTGACATATCTAGTGGTCGGATGGCTCAAACGGCGCGAAGGTGTCGATATCTATGATGAAGATACCGATTTCACCCCGTTCAGCACGTCTGCCTAGGTGAGAATGCCGTCTTGTTCCGCCTTGCGGGCGTAGAAATATAGCCCGACTGCGCAAATGGGAACCAGAAGGGGCATCACCCACTCGCCGCCGATCAGGGCATCCGCATATCCGAAAGCCAGAAACAGGCCGCCAAACTGGATCAGCACGGCGACCATCGACAGGAGATATAGTCTGACGGCGAGGCGCTTTCGCGCTAGCAGCATGATTGAGCCGACAAAGCCGGCGAAGACCGCGATGGCGAATGCGGCGGTCAGCCAGAATGGCTGGCTGAAGAGCAATTCCTGCTGTTCCGGACGGAGCCCCGCGAAATCCTCTGCGCTCATCATATATTGCTGGAAATAGGCGCCAAGGCCCATGGCGTTCCAGACCAGCGCGACAATGCCGATGATCCAGAACCAGACCGGTATTTTCGTTTCTTCCGTCATTTCATCCTCCCCGTGGTTGCGGGATAGTGCAACTCGCGCGGTTCCCGATCAAGAAGAATGTCGAACCGGAGCGTGGGGCGGGTTTTCAGTGCTGCAATTTTCTGGAAGCGTCGTGTGAATTCCGCGTGATGCGGAAAATGCCATGCACCAAAGGCATTTGCAGCCGCACAGACTTTGAGTGATTATGTCAATCAGTGGAGTGTAATAAATCAATTTAGCCTATCAATCTTTCGATGCTAGGCGGCCCTCATTCAAACCAATGGAGCCCATGATGATCGGTAGAAATATCCCTGAAGTTACCCTGAAAACCCGCGTTCGCGACGAATCGGTCGACGGCGAAAATCCCTTCCGCTGGGAAGACGTGAATACCAAAGACCTGTTTTCCGGGAAACGCATTGCTGTTTTCTCCCTGCCGGGCGCATTTACCCCCACCTGCTCGAACGAGCAGTGCCCGGCCTACGAACGTCTCTATGAAGAATTCCAGGCGCGCGGCGTTGAAGAAGTCTATTGCATTTCGGTCAATGACGCATTCGTGATGTACCAGTGGGGCAAGTCCCTCGGTCTGGAAAAAGTGAAGCTGCTGCCGGACGGATCGGGCGACTTTACCCGGCGTATGGGCATGCTGATCAAGAAAAACCATCTCGGTTTTGGTGATCGCAGCTGGCGCTATTCGATGATTGCCGATGATGGCGTCGTCAGCGCATGGTTCGAAGAGCCCGGTATCAATGACGATGGTGTCGACAACGATCCCTATGTCGAATCGACCCCCGAAAAGCTGCTCGAATGGCTGGACAGCGAGGAAGCATCGCGCAAGGCGGCCTAAGTCCGACGCACAACCCGAGAAAATGAACCGCGAGCGAGAAATTGCTCGCGGTTTTACATTGTGCGATAGCATCGGCGCATGGAGCGCCTTAACAAACCAATCATCATGACGGCGGAAATGGGCAAGGCGGACTTCGCCTGGGCCGATGGCCTCCGCAGACGTCATTTTCCGCCGGAGCGCAATCTGGTGAGAGCCCATATCACATTGTTCCATCATCTGCCGCCGCAGGCACTGGATGAAATCAGGTCTGCCGTGATATCACTGACCAGCAGCTTGCCGAAGCCAGAAGCCCGATTATCCGGGCTGATCCATCTTGGACGCGGCGTGGCCTATCAACTGCATGCGCCGGAATTGCTGTCCCTGCGGATGGAACTGGCGGACCGGTTCGCCGGATTGCTGGTGGCGCAGGATCAGCAGACGCCCCGGCTGCATGTCACGGTGCAGAACAAGGTGATTCCCGGAGAGGCGCAGCGCCTGTTGGAGGAGCTTTCCGACGAATTCGAGCCGCGACCCTTCGCCATCCACGGGATCGGGCTGCATTATTATCTTGATGGCCCCTGGCAGGACATCGGCAGCTGGCCCTTTCGCGGGCGTTAGCGGACTCCGACTTCCTTTATCGGAATCTCCGTATTGACCAGGTCGTTCTTGTCGAGATTCAATCCCTCGACGACGGCCTTGCGGCCCTGCACATAATCCTTGGTGGCGTTGACGCAATCGAGCGCCACAACCTTGCCGTCGCGATAATAGATCACCGAAAAACTGCGCGACTCCGGATCGCCGCGAACAACATAGCTGTCATGGCCGGTCGAGAGGCCCACCGTTTGCAGCCTGAGATCATATTGGTTCGACCAGAACCACGGCACGGTATCATATTCGGTTTCCTCGCCAAGGATGTCGAGCGCGGCCACTTTCGCCTGGTCATTGGCGTTCTGGACCGACTCCAGCCGAATCATCGCGCCATCGGCATAGGCATTGCTGTGCGCAGCGCAGTCACCGATCGCATAAACATCTTCCAGACTGGTGCGGCAATGCTGATCGACGTCAACGCCATTGCCGGTCGCTGCGCCTGCCGCCACGAGGGGGCCCGTTTCCGGAATAATCCCGATGCCGACCACGAACATGTCCGCCTCCAGCGTCCGTCCGTCGGTAAGCGTAACGGCGGTGGCAATGCCATCTTCACCAGTTTCAAATCCCGCGACAGTGGCGCCCAATTCAATGGTGACTCCATGACTGCGGTGCTCGGCTTCAAAGAATCGGGAGAGCGCTTCGCCTGCCACACGGGACAAGACCCGGTCGAGCGATTCGACAATGGTGATCTGCTTGCCCAATTTGGTCAGAACCGCAGCTGCTTCCAGTCCGATATAGCCGCCGCCGACGACAACGACCTTTTTGACGGTCGGCAGAGCGGCCATGATCTTGTCGACATCGGCGCGGGATCGGACAGCGTGAATATTGCGCGCCTGGCTTCCCGGACAATCGAGCATCCGCGGAGAACCGCCTGTTGCCCAGATCAGCTTGCCATAACCAATTTCATCGTCGGAAGCCAAAATCACTTTCTTGCCGATCGGATCAAGTTTCGACACCCGGCGACCGGTGAGCAAATCAATTTCGCGTTCGACCCAGAAGCTCTCGGGCCGCAGCAAGATCCGTTCAAACGGCTTTTCCCCGGCGAGATATTCCTTGGACAGCGGGGGCCGTTCGTAGGGTGGATATTTTTCGTTTCCGACCAGGCCGATCGAGCCTTCAAACTTTTTCTGACGCAATGCGATGGCCGCTTGCGCGCCCGCATGGCCAGCGCCAACAATCAATATGTCATAAAATGCGTTCATATCTGCCCCTTGGTGCCACATATCGGCCCGAAAAGCGCTGTTAGCGCGGATCGTATTGGCCGTGCAAGTTTTAGCGTATTTCTCGCTTCAGCTTGTTGACCAGACCGAAGGCTATGACTATAGCGCCGCCGTCCAGAGAGAGTTTCGTGGCGATTAAATAATCGCCGGGACCCGATGGCGGAGTAGCTCAGGTGGTTAGAGCAGTGGAATCATAATCCATGTGTCGGGGGTTCGAGTCCCTCCTCCGCTACCAAAACATTGTTTTGAATGTAGCAATCGAATCGACAAAAATTAACGATTATAAACGCAGGTCAGCTGCGTTAAATTCGTTAGGGGTTTCCTGCCGATCACCGGTTTTTCAGGGCCTGTGTGGTGTGGATCACAGCGCCTGCTCAGACTCGATATATTGATGCCGGATTATTTCTTGATCCTAGATCCCATTTTGGGGTGATGCACCGGGATGAGAGTTGGAATGTAAAAAAAGGTCTGGCCGATCAATTCTTGCAGGCATATTGTCGCAAGCATGCCGGAGGGATAGTTGGTGGAAGAGGTCAAAGGAAAGTTGAAGTAATTTAGATTTGGCTGGCCACATCGGCTAGAGCTCTGGGTCTCGGTTCGTCATGGGCATGAAACAGGAGGAATATTTGAGCAAGGTTCAAACAGCGCTTGCTGTGACTGCCGTTGGAACGATGACTGCAATCGCGATTGGTGCGTTCGTCATCCACCCAAGTCCGGTCGAAGCCAATGTGGCTTTTGCCAGAAGCACCGGTGCTTCCTGCTCCGAGTGCCATTCCGATGCTTCGGATCCCATAACGAACGGACTGACCAGTGTCGGTATCGCGTATAGCCAGTGCATCTATAGCTCATCGTCAAGCCAGGGGGATTGCAACAGTCAGGTCCAAAACAGCCAGCGACCGGGAGGGGTGGCCACTCCGCAGTCGGTACCACTTCCATCATCAGCATATGGAAGTGCTCCGGTGAATGATGATCCGGCGGTATCTCTACCGAACCCGGACAGTGATGCCGCAAATGGCTCGGGAGGATTTTCCGGTCCCGGTCAGTCGCAAAACCCGCCCCAACCGCCACAAGAACCTGCCGGTACCGGCAATCCAGAAGGATCACCTGTTCAGGCAGCGGAAGACAAGGCCTATGTGCCGCCATCGCGAGTAGAACCGCCTTTGCCGCAGTTACCGCCAACCCCGGTTCTCCTGCAGCAGGATTATCCGGATTGTCGCGAAGATCATCTGCATCTTCCCGACCCTCACGACAAAGCGAAGAATATCAATCAATGTACGACGCGGCTGGATAATTATTACAGCAGCGTTTTGACCGACTATCGAAAACGCATGAATCAATATCAGGATGAAATTTCCCGGATTTATACGGATAAAGTGGCAGGAAAAATGGAATATTCTGCTGCCAGCAGAGACCGGTTCTACAAGGAGATGCGGCAGGAGCATGCAAACTCAGATCCGGACGGAAAAAATATGGCGATCTATCGGGCTGCAGAGCAACTCTATCATTTGGATCGCAATTACCTGAGCGATCGATATTGCTACAATACCGGATGTGGTGGCTATCCGGTCCCCTCCAATTACGGTTTCCTGAACATGGAAGGAGGCAGCGGCAACTCCGGCAAACAGGGCAAAACCTCCGGTAAGTCAGGAGGCGACAAGTCCTGTAAAAAATCCAGGGGCCGTGGCCAATTGTTGGGCGGCATTTTTGGTGGAGTGGTCGGAGCCGTGGCCGGCCTTGACGATGTCGGCGTGTTGGTCGCCGGTGCCGTCGGTGCGGCGCTTGTTGGTGAAATCGCCTGCAAGTTGAGTCAGGATGAACAGAAGAAAGCCTCTGAAGCAACTTATGCTGTTGTCCAGCAGGAGACCGTCGGAGCAGTAGCCAATTGGAAAAGTCCGACCCGTGGCGGTGTGTCAGGGTCTTCTACCGTCACTGCGCTGAACACCGAGCCCAATGGTCGCAAATGCCTCACCATTACCGATGTTGCGATTATCGATGGCGAAGAGACGCGCGTTTCCAAGCAAATGTGCCGCGGTGCTGGTCAATCTCAATATTCGATTACGGCTTGAACATGAAGTTGATCGCGAAACATCAAGCTAGTCGGTGTTGGCGGGAAGACTATCGACTTGGTCTGTGAAAGATGTTCTGGCTGATCGCCTCGATCTGAAACGCAACATAATTCGCGCTGTACATTATCAGTATCGGTGAAGACTGGATGAGCAGCTTTTGCTTTCAAACGGGACAAGGCATTTGACTTTTGCCTTCATGCTTATAGGCTGAAACCGTTGTTGATTATTGATTGTAGAATCAACCGGAGTGGGGGCTCCCGATAAAACTCATCATATAGATGGGACAAAAACCCTGGATCGTAAGGCCTTTTTCGAAAGGTTACCAAACGTCTCGGGGGGAACCGGAATGAAGTTCGGACATAAATTAGCGACGTCCGTCGTAATGAGTTTTTTCGCAATCGCGATTGCCATCAACTATTTCCAACCATCCGCGGTCAACGCCACGCCAGCCTATGCGACCGCTACCAGTTCGGGATGTGGAGCGTGTCATGTGGCAGGGGTCACCGCAAGCCGGTCTTCGGTCAATGGCTTCGGCCAGAGATATGCTCAATGCGGATATCAACTGAACTGTGCTCGGTCTCCGCAACCTCCTCAGGTCGTCCAACGACAAAACCCCTACAGTCCTCCACCGGGCAATTATGTACCGCCAAACGCTTCCGCGGGTTTCCAGCCTGGAAAAATCTGGCTGGTACAATTGCGCGAGAGCACTGGAAAATCTGCTGACGTGATCTGGAAGTTCCGTCCCAATACAAATGTGGTTGATGCCACGATGTATATTGATGGCAAACATCTCGATGATATTTTGACTTATGAAGGATATCGAAACGGGGCCGTAAGTTTTTTCAGCGCCAAATTGCAGATGCGATATACCGGTATTCCTTCAGCCGACACTAATCACATATTTAACGGAACCGTTGCCGGTGCCAATTTCGGCCAAGGCGATAGCTGGACCGCATCGATCTGGGAAGATTGAGCGATGGACCGGAAAATAAGTTTAAGGGAACGGGGAGCGGGCATGAAAAAATCAACGAAACCATTAGCAATCGCAACAGCAGGATCAATTCTGACTCTTGCCTATGGCGCAAGTTTTCTGATGCCGGCACCAGTTGAAGCGAATATAGGTTTCGCTAGGAGTTCCGGCCTGTCTTGTTCGGAATGTCACGCCACGCCTTCCAATCCCACGAAACAGGCGCTGACGCTGACTGGCCGCCGTTTCAAAAACTGCGTATATAGTCCGAATCCCGGAACCGTGGATTGCAACACTCAGGCCGTTTCCGGTTCGAATAATGCCAAGGGTACAGGCAATAATGCGGTCTACGGACAGCCTGTTGCTGCGCCTTATCCTGTCGCCAATCCGGGATACCAGCAACCAGTGAATCCCGGCTACCTGCAACCTGGCAATCCGGGCTATGTTCAAACACCCCAAGGGGGATATCCCGGTGGTACGCGACCGGTGACCGCACCGCCAGCGCCGCAAAAGAAAAGCAATGGCGTCCGTGATTTCCTGTTGGGGCTATTGGGAGCACCTGCCGCCACAACCCAAAATCCTTCTACGCCTGGATACCGGCCGCCAACAAATTATGTTCAGCCGAGACCCAACTACACCGCACCGGCGGGAGGCTATGATCCAGGTCAGAGATGGATCATTGTTGAGCGACTGGGCAATGGACGGGTATTGGATTCCACCTGGCGCAGACGTCCCGGCACCAATTATTTTGATGCCGTCTTCATGGATAGTCTCAATGGATCCCAGAGCAATGACGTGGTCATTTATGAACAGTTTCGCAACGGCCAGATCAATTTTCGGCGTCAGAGCACTGGAACCGTTTACAAGGGCAATCTGACTCCGGATGGCAGGATGGTCCTTGGTGGAACAACCAATAAAAATGCTGCTTATCTGACCTGGACCGGCACGCAGTTCGATAGATAATATCGACCGCAGCTGGTGGACCGCACATAGCGAGACTGATCAGTTGTGCCTCACCGTGCCACGGAACGAAGCAAGGGGTGGGTGAAGCACAGGATATAGCTGGCATGAGACTTATGACAGGTGGCATAATGTGCCATCTGTTTTTCTTCTGCGACCAGACCGCTCGCTTCGCTCTCATCATCTGGACAGGCAACCGGTTGTCGTGGGCTGGCAGAAGGTAAAAAAAGGGAGGAGAAAAGCCCTGTTCTTTCCCCCTCCCGTTGTGATTATCGCATGAGCCAGTCTTTAGAAGTCTTTCTTCAGCGTCAAGGCCCAGGTCCGGGGCAAGCCGGGTGCTCCCGAAATGGTGCCGGGGCTGCCAAACTGCTCGTACAGAGAAGTGAAATAATATTTATCGAACAGGTTTTGCACTTCCAGACTGACTGACCAAGGGCTGTCGCTATCCTGTTTCCAGGTCAGGCGAGCATTGCTTAGAAATTGTGCATCAATCCGGTTGGTAGCGATAACATTCGGTAGTGCCCCTCCACCAGCGGGAGCCGATACGCCGGGGACGAACGGGGTGGTGGCTGGCGGAACACCTGCAGGTGATGTAGCGACAGAAACCGCATCATAGTTCAGGGCTTCGGTATAGACGTGGCTCTGATACGATCCGTCGACGCGGGCTGACAATGTACCGCCAGCGACATCTTCGAAGTCATATTGGACGCCAAAGCTCCATTTCCATTTGGGCGTATAGGGTGTGACCATATCGAGTGTGACGGCCGTCCCAGCACCCAGTTCCTTATATTTAAAGTCAAGATAGCTCAACGCGCCGTCAATCGAGAGGCCGTGAACCGGGGTCAGCAGGGTTTCAATTTCGAAACCTTTGACCTCGGCCTTGCCGACATTATTGGGTTGCAGGCACGGAGATCCCGGACAAGCTGATAATGTCAGAATGATATTCTTGTAATCGTTGAAAAAAGCCGCCGCGTTGATCCGGACATCACCGCCAGCAAAGTCAGACTTGAAGCCGATTTCATAGGCAACCAGCTCTTCCGGTTGGAATTGCTTGATCTGGTTACATGGTGCAATGACACCCGGCGGGAGATCCTCGCACTCGCCGGCGGACGGACCGAAAAAGGGCCGCGGGTTAAATCCACCAGCACGATAGCCAGTCGAGACCTGACCATAGAATAACAGTTCGTCGGAAAAGCGGTAATCAAGAGCCACGCGCCAATCGATACGGTTATCCTTGAAAGTTGGCGGAGTGACATCGTTGAGACCCAGCAACAGACAATTTGGTTCATTGCCAATGCCGACCGGCCCTGCTGTCGGTGCACCAAGGAAGAACGCACAGGGGGCCGGTCCCGGAACCGTCAAGTCGGGATTGCGACGGAAGAACGTATAGCTCTTCTCATCCCATGATTGCCGAATGCCCGCAGTGATATTGAAGGCGTCACTGACCTGGAAGGTGCCATTGGCGAACAATGCATAATTTTTCGCAGGCGTCGGGTCAGGTCCGTGAATGAAATCCAGGCCGGCATAGTTAAGGTCGACCCGGGCCGTCAGAGTGCCGTCGCGTTCGAAATAAAAGCCGCCGACGGTGAAATCGAGCAAGTCATTGAACGCCGTACCCGACAGGCGCAATTCTGTGCTCCACTGTTCGTTCTTCAGTTCCTGCTGTAGCTGCTGGTTTGAAACCGGTGTATTGTCGACATCCTGTGACCAGTCAGATGTATATTCGCGCCAGGCGTTGATCGATTTGAGCGCCAATGTATCGGACAGTTCGATGTCGATGGTTGCCGAGATGCCGTAATTGTCGAGATGCGAATGCGGATCGAAAATTACCGGCTTATATGGTGCCTGTGTCGTTGGTGTCCGGACATCGGCGAAGGTTGCGTAGGAGACATATCTTGGATCATAGCCGGTCAGATTGTCACAGCTGTTCACGCCCGAGGGTACGAAAGCGCAATTGATCGGAATGGCAGCGCCGGTGTTGGTATTGGCAAGCCAGGGTATCCCGTCCGACGTTGTCGCTGCATGATTGCCGTATATCAATACGGATGCCCCGGCTTCGGAGCGATCACGGGAATAGTCGCCCGCGATATTCACTTCAACACGATCGCTTGGCACCCAGCGCAGCGCGAGCTTGCCGGCTGCATAGCTGGTGCCGCCCAAGGTGCCGAGTTCGGCGTCAGGGCCAACCGACTGGCTGGGGACGCCTGACCCGGGATGGGTAATTCCGTAATCGAGCCGTTTTACATGGCCGTCACGATTCTTGGTTGCACCGGAAATGCGGGCAAACAGATTGTCGCTAATGGCAAAGTCGGCAAAACCCCGAACATCAATCCGATTGAACGAGCCATAAGTGGCCGAGATCGAACCGCGGCCATCACCTTTCGGCTTGGTGGAGAAAAGCTTGATCGCTCCGCCGATTGAATTGCGACCAGCGAGCGTGCCTTGCGGACCGCGCAGAACTTCGATGCGATCGAGATCCATCAGGTCGAGCAAGGAACCGGTCAGCGTCGGAATATAGACGTCGTCGACATAGATGCCGACGCCCGGTTCTAGGGCAAAGTTGAAATCGGTCTGACCAACGCCGCGGATAAAGGCGATAAGGCCGTTACCATTTTGCTGCCCTTGCGGGGTTAGCGTTACATTTGGTGCCTGTTTCGCAACATCTTCGACCCCGGTCTGGCCGCGGGCTTCCAGCATATCAGAATTTATGGCTGTAATCGCAAGCGGCGTATCCTGCAGATTCTGCTCGCGAAATTGCGCTGTCACGACGATTATATTATTGCCATTTTCGCCATCGGCCTGCTCGCCAGATGATGATTGATCCTGCGCATATGCAGGTGTTGCTGCGGCCAAGATTGCCCAAATACTGGCACTGGCCAAGCTCGATTTTATAAGATTGTTCACGACATCCCTCCCAAATGATTCATACTTATGTAGAATTCATGCAGTGACAAAGCATAGAGCAATTGATATGCAAAGCATACTATTATTTCACGCAATCTGTCGCCCTGTTGAAGTGTCATCAGAGCATTTCCGGAGAATCATTCCGGTTTGGGTAGGCTGTTGCAAGGGCAGGGAGAGGACAATTTTATCTTATTTCGCAAGGGCAAATGAAATGCAATCAGGGCGGTTGATCGCGGAACTCAGTCCGTCAATTGCCATCAGTTCAGCTGGGTAATTTTCAGTAAACGCGATATAGTTCTAGCTGAAAATTCCAGTGCATGAATGTCTGAAGATAATGGGTGAGATTAACAACTTGCCGGTTCTTCAGAATGCCAAACTCATACGATATCCAACACCAAAAAATCCAACACCGAAAAGGATCATATACCATGTTTACCCATATTTGTATCAGTGCAGATAATCTCGAAGATTCTAAAAAATTCTACGATGCCACGTTGGCACCGCTAGGCGTACAAAGCGTTGGTCAGGTTAACGACCGCACTTGTGTCTATGCTACCGAAACAGGGAAATTGCTGGTGATGACACCTTATGACGAGGGTGCCGCCAGCTTTGCCAATGGGGGTACCATCAGTTTTGCAGCCGCGAGCAAAGACGCTGTCGACAGTTTCCATGCTGCAGGCCTTGCGCATGGTGGGCGTGATGAAGGTGCACCGGGACCGCGGCCGAACGCGCCGGGCAATGCTTATGGTGCCTATCTCCGCGATCCGGTCGGCAACAAGATCTGCGCTTTCGCTCAACTTCCTGAATAAGACGACATATCATAATCTGTTCCAGATTTTGACTCTGGGGCTGGCGGACGTTCGGGTTATATTTCTCTGGAATATAACCCGAATTTGCTAGTCGCCAATGGGTACTATCACCGGCCAAAAATATTCTACGCCTGTTTTGACGGTGATAGGTCTTGCCTACCGGCGTCGGGCATCCCTATTTGCAACCAACAGAATCATCACCACAGGAATGGATTATGGCTGAAACGCATCGCACGAAAATGCTCATTCTGGGCTCGGGACCTGCCGGATTGTCGGCCGCTATCTATGGTGCCCGCGCCGGACTGGAACCGATCGTGGTTCAGGGCCTTCAGCCAGGTGGTCAGTTGACCATCACTACTGATGTCGAAAACTACCCCGGCTTTCGCGATGTAATCCAGGGGCCGTGGCTGATGGAAGAGATGCAGGCGCAGGCTGAAAAAGTCGGTACACGCACGATTTTCGATACGATTGTCGACGTCGATTTCTCCCAGCGCCCGTTCCGGATGACCGGCGATGGCGGCGATATCTATGAAGGTGATACATTGGTGATTGCAACCGGTGCGCAGGCCAAATGGCTGGGCCTACCCGGTGAAGAAGAATTGTCAGGGAAGGGCGTTTCGGCCTGCGCAACCTGCGACGGATTTTTCTATCGCGGCAAGAAGGTAGCGGTGATCGGAGGCGGCAATACCGCGGTCGAGGAAGCGCTCTACATGACCAACCATAGCGATGATGTGACGCTAATCCATCGCCGCGACAGCCTGCGGGCGGAGAAGATCCTGCAGGATCGGCTCTTTGCCAATCCCAAGATTTCCGTGTTGTGGAACACCAATGTCGAACGCTTTGTCGGCGGCGGCGAGCCTGTCGGGCTGGTCGGACTGGACTTGGTCGATACGCAGACTGGCGAGAAGAGCCACCTTGCTCTCGACGGCGCGTTCGTTGCGATCGGACACGCGCCTGCAACCGAGATTTTCAAGGGCCATCTCGATCTGATCGACGGCGGATACATCCAGGTTGAACCGGGTACGCCGAAAACCAAGATTCCGGGCCTGTTTGCCTGTGGCGATGTCATGGATCATGTCTATCGGCAGGCGGTGACTGCAGCAGGAACGGGCTGCATGGCGGCGCTTGATGCCGAGCGTTTTCTGGCCGAACAGGAATTTGAGCTGATCGCCGCCGAATAGTCAGGCGGCGCGCAGCGCTTCCAGCAATTTTTCGGTGAGCCATTCTCTGGCCGCTTTATCTGCGAAACTATGTGATGCACTGTCGAGGGGCTCGACGGTTATTGTGACTTTGTCTCTCACTTGCGCAAAATCTGCGCTGTTCCAGGCGGCGAGAAATGCGCGTGCGGTGGTATCGCGCTTTGCCAACAAAATACGGGTATTCGCTTCCAGTCCCGACAGAGCCTTGCGCAACTGCAATGAAAGCGCGCTATTTTCTTCTGATCGGGTGGCCTGTTTCAGGCCTTTCAGCAATTTCCCGAAATCGATTTTTCCGGAGAGCAGATCGACAATCGTGCGCGGATTCTTTATCCGGTCCCAGTAGCGGGAGCGGATCGCTGCTGAGGACATTGTCGGTTGTGTTTCGTCCGGTACGACTCTGCTCTCGATCACCCAGGGATTGGCCAGAATATAGCCATTGATTCCGGCATCCGGTCCGAACAGAGCCAAAGCGGTCGCCGCATCGCAATTGCCGAAGGCGACGACCGACGTTATCTGCGGCTGTTCCTGCCGGAGAAATTCTGCGGCTGCCGCAATTTCATCCGCGCTACCCAGAAATCCTTGGTTGTCGCCACTGCTTTCGCCAATTCCGCGCCGGTCGTAACGAAGCACCGGAAAGCCCTGTTCCGAAATCCGCAGCGCCAATCCTGCCATTCCACTATGGGCGCCCGAGCGGATTTCATTGCCGCCGCTGACGATGAGCAAGGCGGTCGTGCCTGTTGCGGAATCCAGCGTCGCCGCGAGCTTGTCGCTCTTACAGGCTATATGGTGAAAGCTCCGCGTCATTGGCCCATCCACGCGGCGATATCCTGCGCGATAGCGGAGGACATCACTGGATCATCATCCGGTTCGGCGCGGAGCCAGAGGGCGGAGCCGGGGATTTGTACATCGTGGGGCTTGTCGTCGGAATCGAGTCGCACGATCCGCTGACTTTTCAGTTCCGCTATCTGTGCAGCCTCGAGTTGCGCAAACAACCCGGAACCGATGATGTTTCCAGCCAGTTCCAGCGGTCCGGTCCTGGCCAGTTCGGCCAGTGCGGCGAGGCTCGTGTTCTGTCCAGCCTCGCGGTCAGCCGCAACCCTGGTCCGCATCATCGTCCGCAGGATGGTCGCGCCTTTTACCGGGCTGAGAATCCAGTGATCGGCCCTTTGCATTTCCGCAACGGCCAAAGCGCCGCCGCGGAACGAGGCAATATGAGAGATTTGATGCTGTTGTGCGCAGGCCTGAACGGCTTTCTGCCAGTCGGATAGCGTGATCTCTTCCAGCGCGGCCAGGCTTTCATTGGTGCCGGGAAGATCAGGGAGGAAACTGCTGATTTCAAGGGCATGCAGCGACCGCATGACATCGACCAGCATCTTGCGCATCCGGTTCATCTCGTCGAACAGGGGAGGGACGAGCATGACGCGGCGGGCAGACCGGACTGCAAGGGACAAACATAATTCTTTGCGATCCGCAAATTCGTAGGAGACGAATGCGGGGATGAGCGTCACTCGGTGACTTTCATCTCGGCAAATGCAACCAGATTGCCAAAGGTTTCAAAAAGTTCGCCGTCCACTTCATCATCGTCGATCATGATATTCAGACGATCTTCCAGTTCGGTGAGCAGCCCGGCAACAGCCATGCTGTCCAATTCGGGAAGGGCACCGAAAAGTTCGGTCTCCGCCGTAAATTCCGCGACCTGTTCCTCGCTTAGCCCCAGAATGTCCCGCATCACTGCGCGCACGGCGGCTTCCGGCATTAACTCGACCTTATTCTGCATCAAAAACCCCCGAATCCCGGATATCGGCGTTTCCCTAAAGCGATGTGCGCTTTCCGGCAAGGCCCGAGGCATAGTGTCGCAAAATAGGTAGCCAGGACAAGGGATTGTTCGGCCAGTAAAATTCCAGCCGGTAGCGGTCCCGGACCTCTTCCATCCACTCGCGCTTGTAGCCGTCATTACCGGTGCCAAAGTCGATCAGATCGACATGATCGATGTCGATCGCGTGCTGGAACATGGCAACAGACAGCAGCGTTCCGGGAGATGTTTTTGTCGCGTCTTCAATATGTGCCAGCTTGTGGATCAGTGCTTCGCCATTTTCGACTGTCCAGAATTGTGCGGCGACCGGCTCTCCGTCGATATAGGCCAGACCCAGGCGCATGCAGCCTGCTGCCGCTTCGTGTTGGGCCAGCTTTTTCAGAAAATCGGGATTGCCCTCTTCCGGTTTCCAGCTGCGCTCATAAACCGACACATAATCATCCCAATCCTCATCGGAAAATTGCGTTTCAATCCGGACCGATACAAGATTTTTCTTCGCTTTGCGGCGTACCGTGTTGCGCAGCTGACCGGGGCGATCGGCCCAATATTGGTCGAAGGTACGCCCCTTGACGTTGAGAATATGATTGTCATCCGCCTTTGACCGGAAGACGATCCAGCCCGCTTGCTCGAACGCACGTTCGGTCAGGCTGGCAGCGGAATCTTCGTCCGGAACCGGCGTGATTTCAATATGATGAGAGCTCGATTTGAGCTGTGTTGCGAGTTTGGCGAGCAATGCCAATTTGGTCACTTCGTCATAATCACCCAGAAAAATCGGGCGAAAGGTGAAATTATACCAGTTGGCCAGTGCTGCATGGCGGCCGAGGCCGGTTTTCATCAGGAACATCCACGCTTCGGCTTCGCCTTCGGTGCTGTGGACAATCAATGGTGATTTGTCCGGCAGGCACAGCTCGTGCAGCGGCTTCAGCCATTCGATCCGGTCGAACAGCGACTTCTGGACTGATCGGCCCAGTTTTTCTCCCGCAATGGCTTGCACGGACTGAAAATTGCTATGATATTCACTGGTCATGGCTAAGGTCGTATCTGTCACAAATCTGCTCTTTTTCCCATAGGTCAAAAATTGAACATCACTCCCGAAACCGCCGCATTCCCGCTCGACCATCTGGCGATAGGCAAGAATCCGGATGCAAGCGCTCTCGTCACGCGTTCGGGGACTCTTAGCTACAAGATGTTAAATCATCGTGTCGGCTTGCTGGCGGCATGGCTGCAAGGGCAGGGCTTGGCCAGGGGTGACAGGATAGCGACATGGCTGTCCAAGACCGAACTGGCTTGCGTCATGCCGCTGGCGGCGGCCCGGGCAGGCCTGGTCCACGTGCCGGTCAATCCCTTGCTCAAGCAGGCGCAGGTTGCGCATATTATGGCCGATAGCGGCGCCAAACTGCTGATCAGCAATTCCGGGCGTCTGAAAACTCTCGAAGACAGCCGCAAACAGGATTGTGAATTGTTCGAGGACAAGGCTGTTGAGACTTTTCTGGAATCCGTCAAAATATCAATGGAGCCCAGTGCGGAATCCACCGACACCAATGATCTGGCCGCAATCCTGTACACCAGCGGGTCTACGGGCCGCCCGAAAGGGGTCATGCTCAGCCATGCCAATCTGACGCTGGGCGCGCTCAGCGTGGCCGAATATCTGAAGCTTTCAGCCAACGACCGCACGATATGCGTGTTGCCGTTGAGCTTTGACTATGGCCAGAACCAGTTGCTCTCGACATGGGCTGTTGGCGGATGCGCAGTGCCGATGGATTATCTTACTCCGCGGGATGTCCTGAAGGCCTGCGCTCGCGAACAGATCACAACTTTAGCGGCGGTACCACCACTGTGGGTGCAACTGGTGGAGCATGAATGGCCGGAAGAAGCGGTCGCCTCGATGCGGCGGCTGACCAACAGCGGTGGTGCACTGACCCCGACATTGGTCAAGCAGTTGCGGGGAATATTCGGTTCCGGAACCGACATCTATGCAATGTACGGCCTGACCGAGGCTTTCCGTTCAACCTATCTTGATCCCGCTCTGATCGATGATAATCCGACCAGCATGGGGACCGCAATCCCTTATGCCGAAATATTGGTGGTGGATGAAACGGGGACTGTCGCCGGGGCGGATCAACCCGGAGAACTGGTCCATTGCGGGCCGCTCGTTGCGCAGGGTTACTGGAATGATCCCGAGCGGACTGCGCAGAGATTCAAAAGTGCCCCGGAAGCGTCAAGATATGCTGGAACCGCTGTTTTCTCCGGCGATACGGTGAAGCGCGGCGATGACGGTCTGCTCTATTTCGTCGGTCGAGACGATGCGATGATCAAGAGCTCTGGCAACCGGATCAGTCCGACCGAGATTGAGGAAATAGCAGTGGAATCGGGGATGGTAGCGGAAGCGGTTGCCCTGGGCGTCCCTGATGAACGACTGGGCCATGCCATCAGATTGTTTGTCCGACCGGTTGAACAGGGGGCGGAAACTTCAGCGGTTGCAGAGCAGCTGGCAAAATATCTAAAGCAGAATTTACCGAATTTTATGCACCCGCGGGATATCATTCTGCTTTCGGAATTTCCCAAAAACCCCAATGGAAAGCTGGACCGCACCGCATTGGCCAGCATGGATATCGAATGATCAAGACCAAGGCCACAGGGCCGATCCCTTCCGGATATCATGCCACCGACGGCGAACTGGCCCTTGGTGGACAGAAAGTCAGCGCGCTGGTTGCGGAACACGGCTCGCCGCTTTTCGTCTATTCCAGCAACCTGCTGGACAACCGGATGGCGCAATTGCGGACGGCAATGCCCGATCGCCTTGATCTGCATTATGCGATGAAAGCCAATCCCTTTCCGCCGCTGCTCCGCCATATGGTAGGACTGGCCGACGGTATCGATATCGCTTCAGGTGGTGAATTGCGGATGGCGCTGGAAGCGGGAGCGGCGCCGGAGCACATCAGTTTTGCCGGACCGGGCAAGCGGGACGAGGAGCTTGAAAAAGCGATCCAGGCCGGTGTCACGATCAATATCGAATCGCCCGGTGAGTGCGAACGGGCGCTGAAAATCGGTGCCCGGTTGGACAGAAAAACCCGTCTGGCGGTTCGCGTCAATCCGGACTTCGACCTTAAAGGGTCGGGCATGAAAATGGGTGGTGGTGCGAAGCCGTTCGGGATGGATATCGAACTGGTTGCCCCGGTGGTGAAGCGGATATTGGATGCCGGAGCGGATTGGCGGGGTTTTCATATTTTCGCCGGTTCGCAGGCGCTCAGCGCGGATGCGATTATCGAGACACAGGCGCAAACGCTGGAACTTGCCGCTCGTCTTGCGACGGAGATCGGCAAATCGCCGGCTCATGTCAATCTGGGCGGCGGCTTCGGTATTCCCTATTTTCCGGGTGACGAACAGCTGGATATTGCCAAGGTCGGCGAGGCTCTGGCAGGCCAGTTCGAGCGGCTGCCGGAGATATTGGCATCAACGCAATTCGCCATCGAACTGGGGCGCTATCTGGTCGGCGAGGCGGGCGTCTATCTGACCCGGATAGTGGATCGTAAGCAAAGCCAGGGCCACACCTTTCTGGTCACCGACGGTGGTCTGCATCACCAGCTCGCCGCGAGCGGCAATTTCGGCACGGTCGTCAGACGCAATTATCCTGCTGCCATCGCCAGCAGGTTTGAAGAGGAAACCGCAGAAACGGTTTCGATAGTCGGCTGCCTCTGCACGCCGCTGGACCGTTTGAGCGACAGTGCCGCAATGCCCAGAGCTGACGTTGGGGACATTGTCGCGATCTTCTGCGCCGGCGCTTACGGGGCCACTGCAAGTCCCGCCAGCTTTCTGGGTCAGGGGCCGGCCAAGGAACTGTTGGTCGACTAGCCCTGACGGTCCGGGCTGCTGTCAAAGCGCGGGTGTCGTTAATTGCAAATTCAGCTAATCCTAACGCTATATTCACTATTTTCCAGCATAGCCGCCTCGTAACTTTGCGTGAATTGCCCGTTTTCTCTTGGAATTCGGCCATTCACCAGATGGTTTATACGAGGTGGTAAAAATGCGTTCTGCTATAAAAAACAATCACTTGGCTAAGCTGATGGTCGGCGCTGGCATGGCGTCACTTGCCGTCGCCGGTTGCTCCGGCAATTCCAGCGGGCCGCAACTGCCGCCGGCATCCTTTGTGTCTATGCAGGAAGGCCCCGGAGAAGAATATGTCATCGGCCCGCTCGACGAACTGACCATCTTCGTCTGGCGAAATCCCGAGCTGGGCGCAAAGGTACAGGTCAGGCCTGATGGACGGATCACAACACCTTTGATCACCGATATGCCCGCCGTGGGCAAGACGCCCGCGATGCTGGCACAGGATCTGACGCTGCAGCTGTCGCAATATATCAACGAGCCGCTTGTCTCGGTCATCGTCAATAATTTTTCCGGCACATTTTCCCAGCAAATCCGTGTCGTGGGTGCCACTGAAAAGCCAGCATCGATTCCGTATCGCGCCAATATGACTCTGCTCGATGCGATGATCGCTGTCGGCGGCATGTCTGAATTTGCCTCCGGTAATCGCGCCCGGTTGATCCGGTTCGACCGTGGCACTGGCAAGCAACAGGAATTTGCGTTGCGGATCGACGATTTGATGAAGAAAGGCGAAACCCGCGCCAATGTCATGCTGCGTCCCGGTGACGTGATCATCATTCCGGAGAGTATGTTTTAAGCTGTTTTTAGCTCCCTATGACAGGAATTGAATAGACACATGAACGGTCTTTACGATGAATTTAAAATTGCGGTGCACAGCGTCTGGAATCGGCGCTGGCTTGCGCTGGCTGTCGCCTGGGGACTTTGCCTTCTAGGGTGGCTTGTCGTCGCACTGATCCCCAACAGCTATGAATCGCAGGCGCGCATTTCCGTCGAAATGCAGTCAATCCTGTCCGACAAGGTTGGTGTTGATGCGCGTGAGCGCAAGAAAAATATGGAGCGCGTCCAGGAAACACTCGCTTCGACTATCAATCTCGAAAAGGTCGTTCGTGGAACCGCTCTGAACCGGTCAGTTTCCACGGATCGTGAACTGTCTGCCAAAGTGGAGATGCTGCGCAAGAGCATCAAAATCAAATCGGAAAAAGACAATCTGTTCGAAATTACCGCAAATTCCTCCGCGAGCAATTTCTCGGATGCCGAGAATGCCGTTTTGGCCCGCGATATCGTGCAGAAAATGATAGATATTTTTGTCGAAGAGAATTTGTCCGGGGATCGCACCGAAACCAGCCAGACGATCAAGTTTCTTGACGCCCAACTCGCTCAACGGGAGAAAGAGCTTCAGGAAGTCGAGCAGAAGCAGGCGCAATTCGAGACGGAAAATCTGGGTCTGCTGCCAGGAGTTGGATCGATCAGCCAACGGATGGAGGCAGCCCGGGCTGAACTTGGACAGATAGACTCGCAACTGAGCCAGGCTTCGGCTTCGCTAGCCGCCTTGAATGGACAGCTCTCCGGCACGCCTGCGTCTATCGCTACGCCCGGATTTGGCGGCGCCAGTGATGGCAGTGCCCGTGGCCAACTGGCTCAAGCGGAGGCACAGCTGGCTTCGGCGCGGGCCCGTGGCTGGACCGATGGCCATCCCGATGTCGTTGCCATGAAAGCTGAAATAGCCGCATTACGAAAACAGGCAAGCAAGGAACCGGCTGGTGGCGGTGGCTATCGCACACCAAATCCTGCTTATAGCTCGCTGCAAAGCATGCGGGCTGAACGGCAGGCAAGCGTTGCCGCTTTGCAGGCCCGGAAAAATGTATTGCAGGCCGATATGGCCCAAATGGCTTCGAAACAATCGCTAGAACCCGGAGTTGCTGCCGAAATGTCGCGGATCAATCGCGATCATGAGGTGCTGAAAGCCCAGTATGACAAGCTGCTTACCGACCGGGAGCAAATTAAATTGCGTGGTCAGGTGGAGTCCGAAACCGACTCCGTCAAGTTCCGCGTTATCGATCCACCATCCAGCCCGCGGTCCCCGGCCGCTCCAAACCGGCCTTTGTTGCTGGCCATGGTTCTGATTGCCGGCATCGGTGGCGGCGTCGGCTCGGCTTTCGCGATGGGCCATTTGCAAACCAGCTACCCGACTGCGGACAAGTTGGAAAAAGCCAGCGGCCTTCCGGTAATCGGATCGGTTTCCCAAGTTCTGACCAGCGCTCAGCGCGAGATCAAAAAGAAGAAAATGCGATTTTTTTACGGCACAAGTGGTGCGCTATTCGGCGTCTTTGGCATGCTGATGATCGTTGAATTTATCCAGCGCGGCATGGTGGCCTGAGGGTGCAGATATGAACGAATATACACGTCCCAAAAAAGCTGCTTCTTTGCTCGAAAGGGCAGGGGAAATTTATGATTATATTCCCGCAGTCCGGACAGTTGACCGGCGTGCTCCGGCTTCGGAAAATTTGCCGCCGGAAACTCCGGTCCGTCAAGTCACTCCAGTCAAGCGCCGGCCGGCCGAGCCCTATGATGGCCCGCGTGTCATTGTCGATCGTGACAAGTTGCAGGAAGCCGGTTTCATCGTTCCCGATGGACCGGTAACCGGTATTTCGGAAGAGTTCAGAATCATCAAGCGCCAATTGCTGCTTGCCGCCAAGGGCAGTCAGAAAGCTGCTCGGGTGCCGCATGGCGAACGGATTTTGATATGTTCCGCGCATCCGAACGAAGGCAAGACATTCTGTGCCCTGAACCTCGCACTTTCGATCGCAGCGGAGAAGGACAATGAAGTCCTGCTCGTCGATGCTGATTTCGCCAAGCCAAGCATATTGTCCAGTCTTGGTCTGGAAGGGAGCAAAGGGCTAATGGACGCGTTGGCCGATCCACAATTGCCGGTTGAAGATTGCATCATTCATACAGATATTCCCGGGCTGGCAATCTTGCCGGCCGGTGATCAGACCAATGCTGATACAGAATATCTGGCATCGGCGCGAACCGAGCAGGTGCTTAATCTGCTGACCGAGAATAATCCGCAACGCATCGTGATTTTCGATTCACCCCCGGCTTTGTCAGCATCTCCAGCTTCGGTTCTGGCGACGCATGTTGGTCAGGTCCTGATGGTGGTCAAAGCAGATGAGACAACCGAAACCGCCTTGCGCGACGCGCTGAGTTTGATGGGCGGATGTGAACATATCCAACTCCTTCTGAACGGCACGAAATTCTCGCCGACGGGAAGGCGCTTTGGATCTTATTATGGATATGGAGAATAAGGCATGACCTCGCAAACGACGAGAAATGTCCTGAAATATGGGGCAGCTATTCTACCTGTGCTGGGACTGGGCGCGCCCGTTGTTGATGCACGCGAACGCAAAGCTGATGCAGCGCCCTATATCGAGATCCAGCAAATATTGGTTGCCGATCTCAAAGACGGCAGCGATGTGCTGACCTATAGTTCGGTTGCAGCCGGCATAGACAGCTCGATCCAGACGCGCTCTGCCGAGGCGCAGCTGAACCTGCGCTACGAACGGAGATTCTATTATCAGGATAATATCGGCGACGATGATGTGATTTCCGGGCTGGCTCGGGGTAATGTGCAATTAATTCCCAATATTTTGTCGCTGGAAGCTGGCGCTATTGCAACCCGCAGCCGGATTGATTTGCGCGGGGAAGCGCCATCCAACACAGTTGGCAATGTGGACAATGTCACGCAGGTCTATTCGGTCTATGCCGGTCCAAATCTGTCGACCCGGGTGGGGGCAATGGATGTAACTGCCGGTTACCGGATCGGATATACCAAGGTCGAAGATCAGGCGACCGGGGCCTTGCCTCCGGGGCAGCTTCCGATTGACGTGTTCGACGATAGCGTGAGCCATTCGGCCAGCGCCAGTGTTGGCATGCAGCCGGGCGATCTTCCCTTTGGCTGGTCCGTTGGTGCTGGCTGGGAACGTGAGGATGGCAGTCAGCTTGATCAGCGTTTCGAAGCAAAACAGGTGCGCGCAGATGTAACCGTGCCGGTGTCGCCAACTCTGGCACTGGTTGGCGGTGTTGGCTATGAAGATATCGAGATTTCGGAACGGGACGCTGTCCGTGATGCCAATGGCATCCCAGTCATCGGCGATGACGGCCGCCTCGTCACCGACGAAACCTCGCCCCGATTACTATCATATGATCAGGATGGTATCTATTGGGATGCCGGTGTGCTCTGGCGACCAAGTCGCCGTACTTCTCTCGAGGCGCGTGTCGGTCAGCGTTACGGCAGTGAAACCTATTTCGGCAGCTTTGCCTACCAGCCGAACCAGAATACAGCCCTGAATATTTCGGTTTATGACACCGTTTCCGGTTTCGGCAATTTGCTTAACGACAATCTGGCAAATCTGGGCCCCGACTTTACCAGTTCGCGCAATCCTCTGAGCGGGGAGCTGAACGGTTGTGCCTTCGGTCAAGCGAGCAGCCTTTGCTTCAATGATATACTGCAATCTGCAGCCGCATCCTCATTCCGCGCGCGGGGCGTCAATG
The DNA here is from genome assembly GCF_001586275.1 of Sphingorhabdus sp. M41. Taxonomy (NCBI): domain Bacteria; kingdom Pseudomonadati; phylum Pseudomonadota; class Alphaproteobacteria; order Sphingomonadales; family Sphingorhabdaceae; genus Sphingorhabdus; species Sphingorhabdus sp. M41. Next base: position 1,431,566 of record NZ_CP014545.1, read on the forward strand.
GGCAACTCACCTATAATTACGGCGGATGGAATACCGGACTGGGCGTAGGATATGCGCGCCGCCGGTTCTTTGCTTCGCAATTGGGCGCAGTATCTGCAACCGACGGTCTGGTTGACCAGAATTACTATGCTAATCTGACGATCGGACGAGAGCTCGATACCTATTCCAGTTTTGATGCGAATGTTTACGCGAATCTGCTGGATAGCGGTTTTGCCGCGGCACCCAATGTTCTGGGGCTCGGTGCCAACGCTGCCTATTATCGCCAGATTTTGCCCGGGCTGCAGGGTACGGCTGCCGTTGGCTTGGACAGTTTCCAGCAAGATGGTTTCGACAGCGAGATCACGGCTTCCGCATTATTGGGGCTTCGATATGATTTTTAAGAGCATCGTCACCGCTGATGATCGGAGATACGCGCATGTATGATATATTTTATGGATTGAATGGCCGACCCTTTCAGCTGACTCCCGATCCACATTTTTATTTCGAGAGCCTGACGCACCGCAAGGCGCTGTCCTATCTGGGCTATGGTCTGGCACAGGGTGAAGGGTTTATCGTCATTACCGGTGATGTTGGCGCGGGCAAGACCACTTTGGTCAGCCATCTGATGGCGACAATTGACAAGGCGCGTCTGACGGCGGCCAATATCGTCACGACCAAGCTGGACAGTGAGGATATTGTGCGCGTGGCTGCCAATCATTTTGGTATCGACACCTACAATATGGACAAGGCTCAATTGCTGAGCGCGATTGAAGATTTTTTGCACGCCGAAGCGAGGGCCGGTCGGCGCTGTTTGCTGATCGTGGACGAATCGCAGAACCTCCCCGCGGGTGCTCTGGAAGAATTGCGGATGCTGTCAAACTTCCAGCTTGGTGGACAGGCTTTGCTGCAGATATTCCTGCTCGGTCAGCCGGAGTTTCGTGATATGCTGCAGAACTCCAATCAGCTCGAACAATTGCGCCAGCGGGTCATCGCGCACCATCATCTCGATCCGATGGATCCTGAAGAAATAGAACCTTATATAACCCATCGCCTATCCAAAAGCGGTTGGTCGGGGCGGCCGAAGATCACTTCCGGTGTTTTCCGGTTGCTTTATGCTGAAACCAGCGGTGTGCCTCGCAAAATCAACGCGCTGATGAGCCGGATATTGTTGATGGGGTCAATCGAACATGCCGAGACGATCGACCAGCCGATGGTTGAACGGGTGCTTGCCGATCTGAATGGCGAGGATGTCGAAATTGCTGCTCCGCCCACCGCGTCATCGGCAACAAAAAATCCGCTGTGGGAAAAGCCCAAACGGGATAGTGCTCCTGCAGTTGAACAGGCGGCGGCAATCGAGACCCCAACGTCGGACAAGGCCGAGTCGTCTGAGGCGAAAGTGGAACCGGTATCGGCACCTGAGCATGAAGTGGTCAATTTGCGGACACCAGAAGCACCGGCGCAGCCGGTGGCGAAGTCGGGCGAACCCCAGGGTGGCGGCAAGACGGAGACGATGACGAATGTTGCGCCGGCGCCAGCCGCCGACAAAGCGACTGCGCAGCGGATCGATATAATGTCCAAGCGACTGTCCCTTCTGGAAAACCGCGTGAATGGTCAGGAAGAAAACCTGCACCGCGTCTTGACGATGCTCGTGGAATGGGTGGAAAGCGATGTCCGGAGCAAGGAAAATTATGCCAATGCGGGACGTGCAGCCTGAAACTTTCGCCACGGCGGGAAAAGCGGATGCTTTGCTCAACGCCATGTCGGTCGATATCGAGGACTGGTTTCAGGTGGGAGCCTTTGAGACGGTCATTGATCGTGCCGACTGGGATCAGCTCGAACATCGGGTAGAGCGCAACACCCATGCGGTGCTCGAGCTGTTTGATGAAGCGCAAATCAAGGCGACATTTTTCATTCTGGGCTGGGTCGCCGAACGCTATCCGGCGCTGATGCAGCAAATCGCCGATGCAGGACATGAAATCGCCAATCACGGCTATGACCATGCCCGTGTATTCACATTGTCACCCGACCAGTTCCGGGCAGATCTTGATCGCAGCCGGAAGATCATCGAAGATACATCCGGCCAGCAGGTCATCGGCTACCGGGCACCCAGTTTTTCGATCGATCACAGAACCCCGTGGGCGCATGAAATATTGGCCGAACAAGGCTATATTTACTCATCAAGCGTCGCGCCTATCAACCATGACCATTATGGCTGGGCGGGGTCCCCGCGCTTTGCATGGAAGCCCATAGAAGGATCTGATCTCATTGAACTGCCGGTAACCACGGTAAAACTCGGCAATCGGACGCTTGCCGCTGGTGGAGGCGGGTTTTTCCGGCTGCTGCCTTATGCTTTGTACGATCGGGCCATAAGGAAAATGCAACGCGACGACGGGCACGGGGCGATATTCTATTTTCACCCCTGGGAAATCGATCCGGGTCAACCGCGGGTCGGCAACGCGCCGACAAAATCGAAGCTTCGCCATTATACCAATTTGAAAGGCATGCGAGCGAAGCTCTTGCGCGCGGGGCAGGACTTCAAATGGGGCAGGGTGGACGAGCTTGCCGCATTGGAAGCGGGGCTGATGTGATGAACATGGCATTCAAGCCAGGTTCGTTGTCGGTCCGTGTTCTGGAGCATCCTGACACAGAGGAACTGGCCCGGATCGAGGCATTTGTTGCCGCCTCTCCGGAAGGTACCGCTTTTCATCGGCCTGCATGGTTGCTGTCGGTCAGCAAAGCCTGCGGTCATGAATGGCGATATCTCCTTGCCGAAGATGGCGACGGGCTGCTGCATGGCATTCTGCCGCTTAACCTGATTCATTCCGCATTGTTCGGCCGGGCATTGGTTTCTTCGGGTTTTGCCGTCGGCGGCGGTATCCTCGCGGACAGTGATCGGGCGGTCCAGTTGCTAGCTGAAGAAGCGTGGCGTTTTGCCGAGGGTAACAGTTTCCCCACCGTCGAATTGCGCGGCGGACCTGTCCCTGATGCACGCTGGCAGTGCAAACAGGACGTCTATGCGGGTTTTGTGACTGCCCTGGCAGAGGATGCGGAAAGCCAGCTACTCGCCATTCCGCGAAAACAGCGCGCTGAAATCCGCAAGGGACTCAAAAACGATCTGACCGTGCGCATAGGGACGACGCAACAGGACCGGACAGATCACTATACCGTCTATGCAGAAAGTGTCCGCAATCTCGGGACGCCGGTGTTTCCCAAAGCACTGTTCGAGCAAGTCCTCGACGCATTTGGCGAGGATGCCGATATCCTCACCGTGCTCAGCGATGGCCTGCCGGTAGCCAGCGTCCTCAGTCTTTATCATCAGCAAACGGTAATGCCTTACTGGGGCGGTGGAACATGGGATGCGCGGCGTTTCCGCGCCAACGATATCATGTATTATGAACTGATGAACCACGCTCGCAAGCGCGGATGTAGATCGTTTGATTTCGGTCGATCCAAATATGGCACCGGCGCTTTTTCCTTCAAGAAAAACTGGGGATTCGAGCCTCGGCCGCTTTCCTATGCAACGCGCACTGCCGATGGCGAAGACGCGCGCGATGTCAATCCGATGAGCGCGAAATACCGGTTGCAGGTGGCGCTGTGGCAGCGATTGCCCCTGTCGGTTGCAAACCGGCTAGGGCCGATGATAGCCAAGGGTCTCGGCTGATGGGGGAAATCCTTTTTCTGGCGCACCGTGTTCCGTGGCCGCCCAATCGGGGCGACAAGATCCGTTCGCACCATTTTCTCCAAAAGCTGATGGAATGCGCGTCCGTACATGTTGCCTGTTTCGCCGATGACGAGAGCGAAAGGCAGGAAGAGTGGGAGCGCAAATCGGAGCTGGCGTCCTGCGAAATCGTGGTTCGGAAAAAGCCCAAGTGGCTGGGCGGGATGGAAGCGATACTAACCGGCAAGCCGGTTTCGCTGACATGTTTCGACAGTCCCGAAATCCGCGCCCATGTTGCGCGGGTCATCGCCACGCAACCGATTGATTGTATCTTTGTATTTTCCGGGCAGATGGCCCAGTTCATCCCGGCAGATTTCGGCGGTCGCGTGGTGATGGACTTTGGCGACGTGGATAGCGCAAAATTCGAAAGCTATGCAGATGATGGTTCGGGTCCGATGGCCTGGGTCAATCGCCGGGAAGGGCGACTGCTGCGAGCTTTCGAGCAAGAAGTCGCCGAACGGGCCGACCATAGCCTGTTTGTCAGTGATGCCGAGGCGCAGTTGTTCCGTCAGCGCTCCGGGCTGCCCCACGGCCGCGTGAAGGCGGTGGGCAACGGGATCGATCTGGACTTTTATGGCGCACCGAATGTGCAGCCCGCGGGCTTCGAAGATAGCGGACCGATGATCCTGTTTACCGGCCAGATGGACTATCAGCCGAACGTTCAGGCTGTGCAGAGCTTCAGCACTCAGGTCATGCCGGCGATTCTCGCGCGTTTTCCTGACGCCTGTTTTGCAATCGTCGGGCGGTCACCCACCGACAGGGTGAAGCAACTCGACGGCAGGAATGGAACGGTTGTGGTTGGTGCTGTCGATGATATTCGCAGCTGGATCATGGCTGCCGATATTGTGGTTGCGCCGCTGAGGATTGCCAGAGGTATCCAGAACAAGGTGCTTGAGGCGATGGCGATGGCCAAGCCGGTGGTAGCATCGGGCTGCGCAGCGGAGGGCATTGGGGCGATCGACGGCGAGCATTTTCTGATCGCGCAGTCTGTCAATAACGAAGCGCAACTGGTGTGCGAATTGCTCGAGAATCCTGAGCGGGCCAGGCAACTGGGAAAGCAGGCGAAGCAGCTCATTCATGCGCAATATTCTTGGGAAAGGCAGCTCGCTGGCCTGCCGGACTTGTGCGGGATAATCGATGCTGTGGTTGTCGAGGCTGCTGCATGACGAGCGCTACTACCGATCGGACTTCGACCAGCGACCAACCTGCTATTCCGGCCTCGCTCTGGTCGACGCATCTGAAATTACTGGCGATTGCCACATTGGCAATATTGGGGATTTTCTGGCGGGACGGCGCGGACATGGTCCGGACCTGGTGGTCGATCTCTACTTACAATCACTGCCTCGTGATTTTGCCGATCCTCTATTGGCTGGTGCAGCAGCGGCAGAACGAACTGGCAAGGCTGGTGCCGGAAATCTGGTTGCCGGGTCTGTTCCTGACCGGCGTTGCTGCATTCGGATGGCTGCTGGGTGAAGCGGCCGGCGTTTCCCTTGCGCGCCATCTCGGGTTGCTGATGATGTTGCAAGGTGCGGTTGTCACATTGCTCGGGCCAACCGTAGCGCGCGGACTGATATTCCCGCTTGGCTTCAGTTTTTTCCTCGTTCCCTTTGGTGAAGAATTTGTGCCTTTCCTGCAGATGGTCACCGCCAAATTGTCGATGATCTTTCTCGGCTGGGCCAATATCCCCGCCTTTATCGACGGGATTTTCATATCGACACCGACCGGTTATTTCAAGGTTGCCGAGGCCTGTTCCGGCATCAAGTTTCTGATCGCGATGCTCGCTTATGGCACGCTGGTAGCCAATGTCTGTTTCCAGAGCTGGAACCGGCGGATATTGTTCATGATCGCTGCGGTCATTGTCCCGATCCTTGCCAATGGTGTCCGCGCATTCGGCACCATCTATATCGCCCATCATACGTCTCTCGATTTCGCAGTCGGATTCGATCATATTTTTTACGGCTGGTTCTTTTTCGCCTTTGTCCTGATCTTGCTCATGGCGATCGGCTGGCCATTTTTTGATCGCCAGATCGACGATCCGATGATCGATGGAAATGCTTTGCGCCAAAGCCAGCCTGCACGGGCGACCGCGCAAAAGCCCGTGACGGTCATGGCCGCGATGGCGGCTATCGTTCTGATCCCGGTGCTCTGGACTTCGATCCTTGCTGCACAGGAATCGCCAGTTCCGGATAAGATTGCGCTGCCGGAAATAGCCGGTTGGGAGCGGGTGGATTACCAGCCGCTTTACCCTTGGCAACCGCAGTTTGACGGCGCCAGCCACCAGCTGCTCGGACGCTATCGGAACAGCTCCACCGGCTTGCAAGTCGATATGTCGGTCGCCGTTTACGACCGTCAGGAAGAAGGGCGCGAGATTGTCGGCTACGGACAGGGCGCTCTTGTCCCGGATACGCAATGGTCCCGAAACCGGGCTCTGGAAGCACCGGAAGGGGCGGTCGCGGTCGAACTGATCGCGCCGGGACCGGTGGTACGCGATGTTCTCTCCTTTTACCGCATCGGCGGCAAGCTCACCGGCAGTGGCTCGGTGGTGAAGCTGGAGACGCTGAAGAGCAAGCTGCTGGGCGGGCCGCAACAGGCCGTGGCGATCCTGGTCTCCTCCGAGACGAAGCGCGATGAATCGCCCCGGATTGCAATCGATGCCTTTCTGGCTGATCTGGGGCCGGTCGACAAATTGGCTGACGCGATGGCCGGGCTGCGCTAGGGCGCACCTATGTGCGGAATTGCAGGTATCTTTCATTTGGAGACGGCCAAGCCGGTTGATCCCGAGCGGCTGCGCAAGATGACCGACAGCCTGTCCCACCGCGGACCCGACGGATCGGGCATCTGGACCGCGCCGGGTGTCGGGCTTGGCCATCGGCGGCTTTCGATCATCGATCTGGAGGGCGGCGCCCAGCCGATGCTGACACCCGATGAAGCGCAGGTCCTCAGTTTCAACGGCGAAATCTATAATTTCCGCGAAGTGCGTGCGGAACTGGAAAGTCTTGGCCACCAGTTTAAGACCAGCAGCGACAGCGAAGTCATTCTCTATGCCTGGCGGCAATGGGGGGTAGAGTGTCTGAAACGACTGAACGGTATGTTTGCGTTCGCTCTCTATGATCAGCGCACCCGGAAGTTGTTTCTGGCCCGCGACCGGCTGGGCGTGAAGCCGCTGTTTTATGCGCGCGTTTCCGACGGCAGCATATTGTTCGGTTCGGAACTGAAAGCGCTGCTGGCCAATCCGTTGTTGCGCCGGGAACCCAATTTGCGGGCGGTCGATGACTATCTCGCCTTTGGTTATGTGCCGGATCAGACATCGCTACTCAGGGGCGTCAGGAAGCTGGCGGCTGGCCATTATCTGCTGCTCGAACAGGGCAAGCCGGAGTCCGCGCCGGTCCGATATTGGGATATGGATTTCAGCCAGCGGCACAAGGCTTCGGCGGGGGCCCTGGAAGAAGAGTTGGTCGATCTGCTGAAACAGGCTGTCGGTTCGCGGATGATCGCGGATGTGCCCTTGGGCGCGTTTCTCTCCGGTGGCGTCGACAGCAGCGCTGTGGTTGCCCTTATGGCCGAGCAAAGCCGTCGTCCGGTCAAGACCTGTTCGATCGGTTTCGACCAGCAGTCGCTCGACGAGACCGGCTATGCCCGGCAGGTCGCGGAACGGTTTCAGACCGACCACCGCGAACGGATCGTGGCTGCGGATGATTTTGGCCTGATCGATACGCTCGCGGATCATTTTGATGAACCGTTTGCCGATGCCTCTGCCTTGCCGACCTATCGGGTGGCCGAGCTGGCCCGTGAGACCGTCACGGTGGCTCTGTCCGGAGACGGCGCCGACGAAGCAATGGCGGGCTATCGCCGCCATGTCTTCCACCATGCCGAAGAACGGGTGCGGGGCCTTCTGCCGCAATCCTTGCGCGGACCGGCATTCGGCTGGTTGGGATCGGTCTATCCCAAGGCAGACTGGGCACCGCGTCCGTTTCGCGCCAAGTCGACCTTGCTCTCGCTCGCCCGCACCGGACCGGAAGGCTATGCCGAAGCAGTCGGGGTGACAACGCCAGCAGGGCGCCAGCAAATCTATTCGGACCGTATGCGCAGCGATCTGGGCGATTATCAGGCGGAGCAGCGGATGATCGACCTGATGGACAATGCGCCGGCGCGCAACGGTCTCGATCAGGCGCAATATGCGGATATGAAAATGTGGCTGCCGGGCGATATTTTGACCAAGGTGGATCGAACCAGTATGGCTGTGGGTCTCGAGGCGCGCGAGCCGTTGCTGGACTACAAGCTGATGGAATTTGCCGCGAAGCTGCCGACCAATTTGCGGGTGCATAAGGGGCAGGGGAAATATCTCCTCAAGAAATCGATGGAACAGTATCTCCCCGATGATATTCTCTACCGCCCAAAAATGGGCTTCGTTACGCCGATCGCGCAATGGTTCCGCGGGCCGCTTGCCGACACTGCGCGGGATATTGCCAGCGGCGGCAATTTGGCGCGGACCGGCTGGTTTGACAGCAAGGCAATGCGGAAGGTTGCGGACGACCACATCGCCGGGCGCTCCGACAACAGCCGCTTGCTGTGGCAGCTGCTGCTGCTCGACAAATCGTTGTCGCGGTTGTTCGGGCTCTAGTCCCCGGCGAAGGCTGGAGCCTAGCCGAAGGTGTACCAACATTTTGGGTCCCGGCCTTCGCCGGGCCCTGGTCAATCCGGATAGATGGCTTCGACAAAATAGAGACCGTCCGGCGGGGCGTTGAAGCCGAGGGCGTTGCGATCCTTTGCCGCCAGTGCGTTTTTGAGATCCACTTTCGTCCATTTGCCGGTGCCGACCAGTTTCAGGCAGCCGACGATCGAGCGGACCTGATGGTGGAGGAAAGAGCGGGCGGCCACCTCCACTTCAATCTCCTCGCCAAAGCGGCTGACCGAAATGCTGTCGAGCGTCTTGATCGGGCTTTGCGCTTGGCAATGGGCCGAACGAAAGGTGGTAAAATCATGCTGGCCGGTGAGCGCCTGCGCCGCATTATGCATCGCTTCGGCGTCAAGGCTGGGCGCAATCTGCCAGCTTAGCCCGCGGTCGAAGGTCAGGGGCGCGCGGCGATTGGTGATCTTGTAAAGATAGCGCCGCCCCTCGCAGGCAAAGCGGGCGTGCCATTCCTCGTCGACAATGTCGCAGGCCAGCACCGCGACCGGATGGGGACGCAGTCCGGCATTGATACCCTCGCTCAAGCGGAAGGGTGTCAGCTTCGTCTCGAGATCGAAATGCGCGCGCATTGCCAGCGCGTGGACACCGGCGTCGGTTCTACCCGCCGCAAAAACACGCACGTCCTGGCCGGTGATCTTGTGGATCGCCTGTTCTACCGCCTGCTGGACGCTGGGGCCGTGATCCTGATGCTGCCAGCCCATGAACGGGCGGCCATCATATTCCAGAGTGAGGGCAAAGCGGGTCATTGCAGGACGGTTCCGATCGGAATTTTGGTGCCGTTGAGAAAGGACTTGAGGTTCATTGCGGGCTTGCCTGCCTTCTGAATGGTTTGAGGCTGGATCGACCCTGTCCCGCAGCCGATGAGCAAATGGTCGTCCAGAATTTTGCCAGCCTCATCGTTGGTGTCGCTGACCTGCGCTTCGAGAATCTTATATCGATTATTGCCAAATTCGAAAAAGGCACCGGGGACAGGGGTGAAGGCCCGTATTTGCCGTTCCACCTGTTCGGCAGGTTTGCTGAAATCCAGGCGCGCCTCCTGTTTTTCGATTTTTTTCGCATAGGTGGCTAGCGTGTCATCTTGTGCTTCGGCGGGATATTCTGATGGCGTGGCCAGATATTGCACCATCAGCTCCGCACCCGCCTTGGCCAGTTCATCGGTCAGTTCGCCAGCGGTCTTCCCGTCAATCGGGGTCGTCGATTTCAATAGCATCGGTCCGGTATCCAGTCCCGCTTCCATTTGCATGATGGTGATGCCGGTTTCTGTATCGCCGGCCAGTATCGCGCGCTGTACCGGTGCCGCACCGCGCCAGCGCGGGAGCAGCGAGCCGTGGATATTCAGGCAACCCATCCGGGGCGCATCCAATATTGCCTGCGGCAGGATCAGCCCATAAGCCGCGACTATCGCTACATCCAGATCGAGCGCTGCAAAGGACGCCTGTTCGGCTTCATCCTTTAGGGAAAACGGCGTGCGCACTTCTATGCCGAGCGTCTCCGCCAGGCGTTGCACAGGCGAGGGAGCGAGCTTTTTTCCCCGACCAGCCCGACGTGGTGGCTGTGAATAGACCGCTACGATGTCATGTCCGGCCGCGTGCAGCGCTTGCAGCGCCGGGACCGCAAAGTCCGGGGTTCCCATGAAGGCAATGCGCAGAGATTTCGTGCCGGACGTCATAAATAATCTTTCTTCGGGTCACACGGGTCACACCCCCTAATCGGGAATCTGATTTCCCGGATCAGCGCCATCGCGTTACAGAATTCTGCTTTTGCCTTCAAATATTTGATCAGCCTCTGGCATGATCGGGACGATAAATATTCGCGTTCATGTAGGACAGGCATTTTCTGCTTGGCAGGTTTGTGCGGCTGCTCCTAATGACTAAGCCATGGCATCGCAAGAGATCGAAAATCTGGTTCAGGCCCTCGCCAAGCTTCCCGGCCTCGGCCCGCGTTCGGCGCGGAGGGCGGTTTTATACCTGCTGAAACGTCCGGAGACGGCGATGAAACCGATATTGGCGGCGATGGAACGCGTAGACGAGCGGCTCGTGACCTGCGGTGTCTGCGGCAATGTCGATACGCAGGATCCTTGCCAGATTTGCACCGATCCCCGACGCGATGAAAAATCGCTGTGCGTCGTTGAGGAAGTTTCCGACCTCTGGGCACTGGATAAATCGCGGCTGTTTCCCGGCAAATTTCATGTGCTGGGCGGAAAATTGTCGGCGCTGGACGGCGTTCGTCCGGAGGACATCGGCATCGATACGTTGATCAGACGGGTTGAGGCAGGCGGCATTGACGAAGTGGTGCTGGCGATGAATGCGACGCTCGAAGGCCAGACCACTGCCCATTATATTGCCGAACGTCTGGAAAATTATCCGATAAGGCTGAGTCAATTGTCTCATGGCATACCTGTGGGTGGGGAACTGGATTATCTCGATGAAGGCACGCTGGCGCAGGCGCTGCGCTCTCGAAGGCCGATTCACAGCGAGTAAACGGGTTTTTGACCGCGTTTGCCTTTTTAGTGGTGATAAAGCTGAGTTTTTGCTGCGCCGACAAGTGGACATTTCGATAACGCCCAGAAAAGGCCGTTATTTCAAGTCATTACCCTGGGTTTATTCGTCTGCCAGTCGGCAGGACCAGTAAAGGAAATGAAATACAGCTTCATTTCTTTATATCAGGTCCTTCCATATATTGACAATAAAGCCACAGTTCCAAGAAAATTGGCGCAATGATCTGCGATTTGGCTATCAAATGCAAACTGTCAGGCTATCATTGGTGGCAATAAAAAAGAAAATTTCAGGAGAGCATGTTATGAAACTAGCATTGAATCTGTCTGCCTGCGCAATCGCACTAGCAGCAATCGCCACCGCTCCCGTCTATGCACAGACACAATCCGATGCAGCTGACCAGGCTAGCGGAAATGATGAGGGCAATTACGATGACAATGTGATCGTCGTGACCGCACAGGGCAGGGCGCAGGTTCTGTCCGATGTGCCTATTGCCGTTTCGGCTATTGGCGCGGAGCAATTGCAGCAGAGCGGAACCAGCGATATTCGCGAGCTCAATCAGCTGGCACCTTCATTGCTTGTGTCTTCGACCGGCAACGAAGCCAACGGCTCGGCCCGTATACGCGGTATTGGTACCGTGGGGGACAACCCCGGCCTGGAAAGCTCCGTGGCCGTGTTCATCGATGGTGTCTACCGGTCGCGCAGTGGTAATGCGCTCAGCGAACTGGGCCCGATTGACCGGATTGAAGTTCTGCGCGGTCCGCAAGGAACACTGGGCGGACGCAATTCTTCTGCGGGTATGATCAACATCACCACGGCAGCACCGGAATTTGTCTTTTCCGGACATGCTTCTGCAACCTATGGCAATTATGACCTGCTTCGTCTGGAAGCGGGCATCAACGGACCGCTGAGCGATAACATCGCTGCGCGTATCGATGGGGTCTATCTGAAACGCGACGGTTTCTACAATGATGTGGTAAACGGGACCGACGTCAATAACAAAGACCGGTTCCTGGTTCGCGGTCAGCTGTTGTTTGAACCCAGCGACACGCTGAGCATTCGTGTGGTCGGTGACTATTCGAAGAAAGACGAATCCTGCTGCGCGGCGACTTTCGTCCAGCCGGAATTTGCACAGCAGGCGCGGGTAAGTCCCGGACTTGATCCTTTCGCCCTCCCACAACCTGGTTCGCCTGCTCTAACAGACCCGGCCAACCCGATCATTCCGGTGCTGTTGGCACTAGGTCAAAACAGCAACGCGCTGACCCAAAGTACGTTCAACCGGAATATTTACGTCACTCCCGGTCGTTCCTATGCTGGCGAGACGGAGGATTTTGGCGCTTCGGTTGAGATCAATGCCGAACTGGGCAATCTGAACCTGACGTCGATTACCGGCTATCGCGAATATTCCAACTTCCAGGCATCGGATACGGATTATACGCAGGTCGACATTCTCTATCGCGCACCAACCGAAAATGCTGGTGCCCGGGAATTTAAAACCTTCACGCAGGAATTGCGGCTGCAGGGTGCGGCTTTTGATGATAAGCTGGATTGGTTGATCGGCGGTTTTTACGCGAATGAAAAACTCGAAACCCGCGATAACATCCGCTTTGGTTCGCAATATGGAGCGTTCGCGCCATGCCGGATCGTCAATGCTGTCAATCCGGCTCTGGCATCTCCGACCAGCACAGGCTGTCTGAGCGCTGGCGGCAGAGCTGCATTGCAGGCTGCAAATGGCGGAGCCGGCGCATTTGGCGCTGCCACACCACTGATTTTTGCAGGGCTGGATAATCTGGCCCAGATCAATGACCGGGGAACGGTTCTTGACCGGTATAATCAGACGAGCGAAAATTTCGCGTTCTTCACTCACAATATCTTCCATGTGACCGACAAGCTCGATCTCACATTGGGCCTGCGCTATACCAATGAAACGAAGGATTTCCGGGCGGCGTTCACCAACGACAATACGATGTGCCCGATCCAGCGCGCTGCATTTACGCCGCTGCTTGCCCCATCTGTCGATACTGACGGTGATGGTATTTTGGATTTCGCGCCTCTGGGTGCTTTGTCGGCCGGCCTCATCGGTCTCGCGTGTCAGGGTAATTCGACATCCGAACTGGACGGCGTAACCCTGGCTGATAGCCGGAGCGAGAGTGAGTTCACCGGCACTGCCATATTGTCCTACAAGCCGACCGACGATCTGATGCTTTATGGCAGCTTCTCGCGCGGTTACAAGGCCGGCGGTTTCAACCTTGACCGGTCTGCATTGACCAGTTCGACGCTGGCCAATCCGGCATTGACGGGTGACACCGCCAATCTCCAGTTCGACCAGGAAACGGTGGATGCGTTTGAAATCGGTGCAAAATACTCGTCTCGGGAATTTTCGCTGAGCGTTGCCGCTTTCCGTCAGCAGTTTGACAATTTCCAGCTCAACACATTCAATGGCTCCGTTTTCCTGGTGCAGAATATCAACGCCTGTAGCACTGATCTGAACGGCGCGGACAAGGATGCCGACGGAACCACCGGCAACTGTGCTCCGGATGATGTCAAATATGGCGTGGTTGCACAGGGTGTCGAACTGGAAGCATCGATCAATCCGATCAGGCACGTAAATTTCACCATGGGTCTCACCTATACCGATACCAGCTATGAAAATGATCTGGTTGGGCGTGATAACGGCACGGCGCTTGATCCAGCTCTGCGTTTGCTGCCAGGCGACAATCTGTCGAACGCTCCTGAAATCACAGCGACTGCGTCGGTGTCTTATACCCCGCCAATCGGAAATAGCGGGCTGACCGGACTATTCTATGTGAACGCCCGGACGACCAGCGACTATAACACCGGCTCGGATCTGCTCTATGGCAAGGAGCAGGACGGCTTCACACTGGTCAATGCGCGTATCGGTATCCGTGGCCCAGACGACAAATGGGCGATCGAAGGCTGGGCACAAAATCTGTTCAATGTGAATTATTCGCAGGTCGCGTTCAACACGCCATTTGTAGCATCGCAGCAGACCTATTCGGCTTTCCTTGCAGAACCAAGAACCTACGGCATCACGGTGCGTGGGCAGTTCTAAACCAAGCCTGCAAAGCTGATTAAAACAAGGCGTGCGGTTCCACCAATGAACCGCACGCCTTTTTATTTGCTCCGCCGCTGCCGAGCCTCTGGTTGGCTATTGTGGCTGTATCCGCCCATTCGGCTCGTTTTGATATCGTCTGAATATACAAGTCGCCGCTGGAGCGCTGTTCCGCGCCGCTTGACGAATCCCGGCACAATCCCTAAATTTGCACCATGGCTATATTACCGATCCTAGAGGTGCCTGATCCGCGCCTGAAAATTGTGTCCGAACCCGTAACCGTGTTTGATGACGAATTGAAAACGCTGATCAAGGACATGTTTGAAACCATGTATGACGCGCCGGGCATTGGCCTGGCCGCGATTCAGGTCGGTGTACCCAAACGCGTGCTGGTGATCGATCTGCAGGAACCGGTGCCGCACGAGCATGAACATGGCGAGCATTGCGACCATGACCATGGCGTGATCAACGATCCGCGCGTGTTCATCAATCCCGAGATTCTCGATCCATCCGAAGACATGAACCTGTACAGCGAAGGCTGTCTGTCGGTGCCCGATCAATATGCTGACGTGGAACGCCCCGCGGCGATCACAGCGCGCTGGCAAGATGTTGACGGCAAGCAATATGAAGAGCAGATCGACGGCTTGCTGGCGACCTGTCTGCAGCACGAGATGGACCATCTCGAAGGGATATTGTTCATCGACCATCTGTCGCGGCTGAAACGGCAAATGGTACTGAAGAAGCTTGCTAAGCTGCGCAAGGAACATGGCATAGCGGCCTGATGGTCAGATCATTTCACAGCTCATAAGACCCCGTTCGCACTGAGCTTGTCAAAGTGCACCTATCGGCTTGAACTGTCCTTCGACAGGCTCAGGACGAACGGCAGCTAGCGAATGCACCGCTCTGAATTGTCTTTCCCGGATTGACGTGTATTGCCTATTCCGGAAAACGCTCCTAGGTTCTCTTTTCGTTCTTATCGGAAAGAGAGTTAATTTGGACCCCATCATTGTCATTTTCGCAATCGTCGTCGCTCTTCTGGGCGGGCTGGCGCTGGGCTGGTATATCGGCGGTAAGCCGGCCAAGGACGCCGCTCAGGCGGCCAGAGATGCGGTGCAGGCGGCCAAGGACGCGGCGCAGGCCACCGATGCCTTGCGGATCACGCTCGACGGTGTCCGCGATGAGCGTGATGCGGCGAGAACCGAACTGGCGGCGCTACAGGCCGATGCCCGCAATCATGAAAAGCAGATGCAGCAGCTGATCGAAGCGAAAGAGGCTCTGTCGGCGCAATTTTCCGAAATTGGCGCGAAGATGCTGGAAACGGCGCAAAGGCAGTTTCTCGAGCGGGCCGACCAGCGCTTTGACCAGGCGAATGAAAAGGGCGGCGAAAAAATCGCCAAGCTGTTGCAGCCGGTGCACGAACGTCTGGCGACCTACGAAGCCTCGATCACCAAGATCGAAAAAGAGCGGACCGAATCCTATGCCGGGATCAGCGCTACCATTGAACAGGTCAGGCAAGGGCAGGACAGGGTGCAGCAGGAAGCGGCGCGCCTCGTCAACAGTCTTCGCAATGCGCCCAAATCGCGCGGCCGCTGGGGCGAGCAACAACTCAAGAATGTCCTCGAAACCTGCGGGCTATCCGAACATACCGATTTTGTCACCGAGCAGAGCATCGACACCGACGAGGGGCGTCTGCGTCCCGATGCGGTGATCAATGTGCCCGGTGGTCGCAAGCTGGTGATCGATGCCAAGGTCTCGCTCAACGACTATCAGGATGCGTTTGAGGCGGAAGATGAGGCTGCGCGCAGCTTTGCCATGGCGCGCCACTGCAACAGCATGAAGGCGCATATCGATGGCCTGTCGAAGAAAGCCTATTGGGACCAGTTCGAGGATGCGCCGGATTATGTGATCATGTTTGTGCCGGGCGAGCATTTTCTGGCCGCCGCGCTGGAACATGAACCGACATTATGGGACCATGCCTTCGAGAAGAAGGTGCTGCTGGCCACACCGACCAATCTGGTGGCCATCGCCCGGACCGTAGCCGGTGTCTGGCGTCAGGAAAAAATGGCCGCAGAAGCGAAGCAGATAGGCCAGCTTGGCAAGGAAATGTACGACCGTCTGGCGGTGGCGGGGGAACATCTGAAACGCATGGGCTCCGGCCTTGGCAGCGCGGTCGGCAATTATAATAAATTTGTCGGCAGCTTCGAGCGCAATATCATGGCGACCGGGCGCAAATTTGCCGAGCTGCAGATTGAAACCGGCAAGAAGGATCTCGAGCCCGTGCCCGAAATCGAGGCTTTGCCCCGCTATAGTGACTCGGTCGCCGAAAAACTGATCGAAGAGGATCGGCAGATCAGCGACCGTGCAGCAGAATAGTGCCTAGGCCGACCCGTCCAGCCCTTCGGTAAAGCTGCCGCCGCAACCGTTTAAAACGCCACTGTCGCTCGCTTCTATCTTGACCGTATCGGCATAGGTACGATCGCTCATGCCATCGTTACATTCTTCGCCGCTGGTGATGTAGACGTTGATATTATCGGTGCCGGAAAAGCCTCTGAGCTCCCATCCGCCATCGGTTTTCTTTGTCCGGTCAATCGGCAAGGTGAAATCCTTGCCGTTCTGCGCAGTAAAGGCGATTTTCTCGTCCTTGATATCGACGGCCCATCCGGGCTCGGTGCCGATGGCGCTATAGTTGCCCAGTTGCTCCTCGACGACCGGTGGTTCTTCCGCAGGCGCTCCGCAGGCCGTGAGCGCCAGTGTTGCCAGCGATGACAATATTATTATGTTTTTCATATTTTCCCCCTCCGTCATCAAGCTAACATAGAGAGGGCAGGAACGCCAAACTATCTCTGGCGGGTCTGATTCAGCACTTCATAGGCCATGACCGAGGCGGCGACAGCCGCGTTGAGACTGTCAGCCTTGCCCATCATCGGCATCTTCACCAGCGTGTCGCAGGCCGCTTCATAATCGTCCGGCAATCCCTGCGCTTCGTTGCCAATCAGCAGAAATGTTGGCGTCTTGTAACGGACCGACTGATAGTCATTTTCCGTGTTGAGACTGGTTCCGACCAGTTCGCCCGGACCATTGCGGAGCCATGTCAGGAATTCCGGCCATCGTGCCTGCACGACCTGCTGGGTAAAAATGGCGCCCATGCTGGCGCGCACCGCCTCGACCGAGAAAGGATCGACGCAGTCGTCGATCAGGATCAGACCCCCGGCGCCAACAGCATCGCCGGTCCGCAAAATCGTCCCGAGATTACCAGGATCGCGAAGCGCCTGTGCGACCAGCCAGATATTGGAACTCGATCGATCCAGCTCTTCGAGCGGAACAGGATGATCGGGATAGATACCGATGATCGATTGCGGATTGGATTTGCCGGAGAGCTTGGCAATGATTGCTTCGCTGGTTTCGATAACATCGCCGCCGGCGGCCACTGTCGCTGCCTCGATTTTCTGGGCGAGCGGATGCAGCTCGGTGTCTTCAACGACTACCAATATCTTGGGAGTTCTGCCGCTGTCGAGCGCTTCGGCTAGAATCCGGAGTCCTTCTGCGAGAAACAGGCCCTCGCGTTTGCGATGCTTTTTCTCGCGCAGGCTTCTGAGCCGCTTGATCGTCGGATTGGAGAAGCCGGTAATCTGGTGGCGCATGGGTTCAGTCTTCGCCGAAACCGTCAAAGACCAGGCCCGTCAGCTTTTCCAGCGCGCTTTCTGCCTGATCGCCGGAGACAATGATCTCGATATTATCGCCCTTTGCTGCGCCCAGCATCATCAGCCCCATGATCGATGTTCCTGTCACTTCCGACCCGTCTTTCGCCACCCTGACTTCCAGTCCGTCGGGCAATTTGCTGACATAGGTGACAAATTTCGCGCTCGCGCGCGCGTGCAGGCCGCGGCTATTTGTAATCTCGACGGTTTTGCGAAATTCGCTCACGCATCGGTTCCCAATATTTCCGAAGCGACGCTGATATATTTTATACCCGCTTCCTTCGCGGCGGCGATAGCGGATGTGATATCCATGCATTTGCGGGCGCCGTCCAGACGGATGAGCATCGGCAGGTTTACACCGGCGATAACTTCAACCTTGCCTTTTTCCATCAGGGAAATGGCAAGATTCGAAGGCGTACCCCCAAACAGGTCGGTCAAAATAATGACGCCCTCGCCGGAATCGACTTTTGCAACACTATCCGCGATTTCCTTGCGGCGCTCTTCCATATCATCGCGCGCACCGATGCCGATCGCGGCGATCGCCTTTTGCGCGCCGACGACATGTTCCATGGCAATGACAAACTCGGTTGCCAGATGCCCGTGTGTCACGAGAACCAATCCAATCACCTGATTAAATTCCCCTGTTCCCGTTCGATTTCTGCATAGATTCCAGCGCTTCCATTGGCCTTGACGCCAAATTGCGATGCAGGACATTGGGCGAAAAGCCGGCCGCGTGCAAGTCTTTGCTCAGACGCTCCGCTACATGTACCGATCTGTGACGCCCGCCAGTGCAACCGATGCCAATATTGACATAGGCCTTGCCGGCCTCCTGATAGCGCGGAAGCAGGAATTTGAGCATGTCGACAAATCTTTCTATCGCTTCGACATAAGCGGGATCCCTGCCGATATATTCTGCCACCTCGGTGTCGAGTCCGGTCATCAGCTTGAGCTCCGAATTCCAGAACGGGTTGGCCAGAAAACGGACATCAAACAGCAGATCAATATTATTGGGTATGCCCCGGGAGAAGCCGAAGCTGGTGAGCGTGATCGTCGTCACCGCATCCTTGTCCAGCGTGAACTGTTGCCTGATTTCGCGCTGCAGGTCGTTGGCGGTCAGATCGGTGGTGTCGATCACGTGGTCCGCCCAGCTTCGGAATGGTGCCAACATGGTTCGCTCCAGCGCGATACCCTGTTTTGCCGGGCGGTCCAGAGCCAGCGGATGCCTGCGCCTGGTTTCGCTATAGCGCCGTTCCAGTTCACCGCCCGCACAATCCAGATAAAGTGTGGAAATTTGATAATCCTGTTTCTTCTGCAGACGCTTTACGCCCTTGATCAGCTTGTCCGGCTCAAATCCTCTGGTCCGGCTGTCAAAACCAATTGCCAGCGGCGGGTCGCTGTCGCCCCGGGAAGTTGATGGCGGTGTTTTCAGCAAGCGCTCCACCAGTCGAAACGGGAAATTGTCGATCGTTTCCCAGCCGATATCTTCCAGCGTTTTCAACGCCGTTGATTTTCCAGCCCCGGATAGGCCGGTGACCAGCAGGACCGGTTTGACAAGTTTTTCGCTCATGATTCTGTCGCGCCCTGCATTATCCGGTGCAAAGCCCATTCTGCCTTGATTGCTGCGCTCGCTTCCATAGCGTTCAATGTACAGGATGGGACCTTTATTCCCAGCAAAAACATGCTTTGTCGATCCATCGGGAAGCGATCGGGATGTTCTTTCAGGTCGATGATCAATTTTAGCGCTACGTCGGAAACATGGTCACACTCGCAAATGCCGAGCGCGCGAACCTCCAGCTTGCCGGCAAGGCTGGTCGGCGGGCTGAGCAGCAAATTCTGGCCCTCGCGCCTGATGTCTACCTGATCATCGCTGACCAGCGTGGCACCGCGGTCGACAAGACGCAAGGCAAGATCCGATTTGCCCAATCCGGACTTTCCGCGAATCAGCAGGCCGGCACCAGCAATAGCGACGGCAGTTGCGTGAATCGTTGCCCGGTCATCGTCTCCGGTCTTGCTGGTCATTCTGGTGCCTTTGGCAGGCGAATTTCAAAACAGGCGCCCGATTGTCCGCCAGGTCGATCCAAAATCTTGATCGTCCCCTGATGACCTTCGACGATCGTTTTCGCGATCGCCAGCCCCAGTCCGCTATGCTTTCCAAAGGCTTCGCCATCTGGCCGGTCGGAATGGAAGCGCTGAAAGACCTGTTCTCGCTGTTCCGGCTGAACGCCTGGTCCCTCATCCGCAACATGGATGACAATCTCATCACCATCCGGGGTTGCCAATATTTCCACCAGACCACCTTCGGGTGAAAAAGAGACGGCATTGTCCAGAAGATTGCTGAAAACCCGTTCCAGCCGTCCGCCATCGCCCATTACCTTGGCAACATCCCTGGCCGGTCGCGCGAAGGCGATATGAACGCCCAGATTGGAGGCCCGTTGTTCCCGTGCCGCGAGCAGTTGCTCCAGCATATTGCCGATATCAATGGGGTCAAATCTGGCCCGGGCCAGCTCGGCATCGACTCGAGATGCATCGGAAATATCGTTGATCAGCCGATCGATACGACGGACATCGTCGTTGGCAACATCGAGAAGCTGCCTTTGCAGGTCCGGATCATCGACCCGTTCCAGCCCCTCGAGCGCTGATCTGAGCGAGGCGAGGGGGTTTTTGATTTCATGGCTGACGTCGGCAGCAAAGGCCTCGGTGGCGTTGATACGATGGCGCAGGGCAGCGCTCATGTCGGACAACGCCCGACTCAGCTGGCCGATTTCATCGCGTCGTCCCGGCATTCTGGGAATCGCGATTTCATCTGATCTTCCCATGCGAACGCGGACTGCGGCGCGGGCCAGTTTTCTGATCGGTCTGACAATGGTGCGGGCGAGAAATAACGAGAGCAAGATCGATACGGTCGCGGCAACCAATATCACGAGAAGCACACTGGATCGTTCCGCTCTCACGATGCGCGTTATATCGCGGGCGTTGGCAGTGAGAAGGATTGAACCGGTCCCGTCGGGCAGCGCTTTGCCAGCGGTAATCACTGGAGTCCGGTCTGGCGCAAAGCTGACGGAACTGATCGCTTGCGGTTCGGTTCCGGCCGCGACAAGCTCCGGCCAGTTGCGCGCTATATCATCGGACGGTTCGCTGAAATCCGGAATAGGAGCGCTGAATACGACGCTTTCAATTGTCCTGTCCAATATGCGGGCGATATCCTTTCGTAAGGGTTCCCTATCCGGATCGACAAATTCATATGTCGGCTTGGCCAGCGCGAAACTGTCGGTGATTTTCGTTCCGTCGGGAGTGTAAAGACGGAGCCTGGCGCCCAAATGGCTGGAAAATTGACGGACGAGAGCATTTCTGTGTTCAGCATTTTCTGCGGACAAGGCATCAGCGATAATGGTCAGCTGCATTCGGGCTTGAGTCAAACGCTCTTCGGTCAGCCTGTCCCGATAATTGTTGAGATAGAACAGACCGCCGGCCAGCAATGCAATGGCCAGGACATTGACGACCAAGATGCGTGTTGTGAGAGACAGCCTGGCTGACCAGCGGAGGGACAGTCCACTTTCCTCATCCTGTCCGCCTTCATTCCGTGTAGCGATATCCGGCTCCATATAGCGTATCTATTGCATCAAATTCAGAATCGACTTCGCGGAATTTCCGCCGCAATCGCTTGATATGACTGTCGATCGTCCGGTCGTCGACATAGACATCATCCTGATAGGCTGCGTCCATCAACTGGTTCCGGCTTTTCACGACACCCGGCCGATGGGCCAAAGTCTCGAGAATCATGAATTCCGTGACGGTCAGGGTTACGTTTACATCTTTCCACCGCACCAGATGGCGCGCCGGATCCATTTCGAGACTTCCGCGAACAAGTGGTTCTGCAGCTTCCTCGTCCTGCCCCTCGTCGACGGATTTTATGAATTCCGTGCGGCGCAATATGGACCGGACGCGTGCGATCAGCAACCGCTGCGAGAACGGTTTCTTGATATAATCATCAGCGCCCATTGCAAGGCCGAGTGCCTCGTCCAGCTCTTCATCCTTCGAGGTCAGGAAGATCACCGGCACATTGGATTTTTCGCGGACTCTTCTGAGCAGTTCCAGCCCGTCCATCTTCGGCATTTTAATATCGAACACTGCAAGGTCCGGCGGATTCTCCAATATCGCATGAAGCGCCGCCTCGCTGTCCGAATATACACGGGTGACAAAGCCTTCGGCCTGCAAAGCGATCGACACGGAGGTCAATATATTGCGGTCGTCATCGACAAGAGCAATATTGGCTGCCATTATTTTTGCGTTCCTTTGCCGCTTGCGCTGGATGTGATCTAGGGGATGGGCTAATATGTTACAAGATAGCTTGTCGGTGACGGTTTTGACAAACGAAGTCGCGAATTGTCTGGGAAACTACAATTTTGCCAGTGCGTGGGGAAGAAATTTGACCGACTCGACAGGGTTCAGTAAGCGCCAATTCAAATTCGCCGGGTCGGCGTGACCTCAACCTGTTCCAAGCCATAGGGGATTATCAGTGCCAAAAGTTTCGTCTGTAACGTTAAATGATCAAGGTTTTACCAATTCAGGCGAACAGCACTGGAATCTCGGTGCGCCCGCTCTGGTCGAAGCCGCTGTCTCCCGGGGCGAAGGTCATCTGGCCAAGGACGGTCCCCTGGTTGTCGAAACCGGTAAACACACCGGACGTTCCGCCAATGACAAGTTCATCGTGCGTGACGGCGAAACCGAAGACAGTGTCTGGTGGGGCAAAACCAATGTCGGGATGACGCCGGATCATTTTGCCGCGCTGAAGGAAGACTTTCTTGCTGCTTTGGCCGAGAAGGATACGTTGTTCGTGCAGGACCTTTTTGGTGGTTCGCAACCGGAACATCGGGTCAATGTCCGCATCATCAACGAACTGGCCTGGCACAATCTGTTCATCCGCACGATGCTGGTACGGCCGAGTTCAGACGAACTGGCGGCTTTCGATCCGGAATATACGATCATCGATCTGCCCAGCTTCAAGGCTGATCCAGCGCGTCATGGCACGCGCAGCGAAACCGTCGTCGCGGTCAATCTGACCGAGAAGCTGATCCTGATTGGCGGCACCGCTTATGCCGGTGAAATGAAGAAATCGGTTTTCGGTCTGCTCAACTATCTGCTGCCGCTCGATTCGGTCATGCCGATGCATTGCTCGGCCAATATCGGTCCGGAAGGCGATACCGCGATTTTCTTCGGCCTCTCGGGAACCGGCAAGACCACATTATCCGCTGATGCCAGCCGGGTGCTGATCGGCGATGACGAGCATGGCTGGTCGGATACTGCCGTGTTCAATTTCGAAGGCGGCTGTTACGCCAAGATGATCCGTCTTTCCGAAGAAGCGGAACCGGAAATTTTCGCGACCACACGCCGGTTCGGCACGGTGCTGGAAAATGTCGTGATGGATCCCGAAACCCGCGAACTGGATCTCGACGACAACAGCAAGGCGGAAAACACCCGTGGCGCTTATCCGATCGAATTCATCCCGAATGCTTCCGAAGAAAATATGGGTCCGGTACCCAAGAATATCATCATGCTGACCGCGGATGCATTCGGCGTATTGCCTCCGATCTCGCGGCTTACGCCAGAACAGGCGATGTATCATTTCCTTTCCGGCTATACCGCCAAGGTCGCCGGTACCGAAATCGGCGTGACCGAGCCGGAAGCGACTTTCTCGACCTGTTTCGGTGCACCGTTCATGCCGCGTCATCCGTCGGTTTACGGCAATCTGCTGAAAGAGCGGATCGCCAAGGGCGGCGTGCGTTGCTGGCTGGTCAACACCGGCTGGACCGGCGGGAAATATGGCGAAGGCAACCGGATGCCGATCAAGGCGACCCGGGCGTTGCTCAATGCCGCACTGGACGGCAGCCTGAACGACGGTGAATTCCGGACTGACGAGAATTTCGGCTTTGAAGTTCCGATCTCGGTATCGGGCGTAGACAGCGGGATTCTCGATCCCCGTTCGACCTGGTCTGACCCGAGCGCCTATGACGAAACCGCGCAAAAGCTGGTCAAATTGTTCATCGACAATTTCGAGCAATTTGCCGAGCATGTTGACCAGAATGTCCGGGAAGCGGCACCGACAGCAGCCTAGAAACCAGTTAAATCTTGGCCGCGTCGGCGTTGAAGGCATCGTTTTGGATGCTGATGTCGACATGGCCAAGATCATCGCTGGGGGTGTAAACCAGCGTTTCTCCTTCAGCCATGCCCGCTGAGCGGGCGGGCCTGCCTACCTTTCCGTGCCTCGCGATATCGACGATGATGTGCGCCAGCCTGTCGGTTACATCGGTAAGGCCATAGGCCTGCTCGATGGTCAGCCGTATTTCCTGGCCGGCAAAATAGTCCAAGCCGCTGGTCACGAAATGCCCGGCGCGAACCTCCTAAATGGAGGTCTGAAAGAAGGCCGGGAAGCGGCCGTCGCTGACATATTGGTCAACGGCCCTGGCATATTGAGAAAAATTCGTCAGCCTCCGGGACGGCAGCCAGGCTGCTGCGGTCGCGTTCAATCCCTCTCCGATCCATTTGCCGAGCAATAGCAATCGACGGTTTACCTCGGGTAGATTCCCGGCACTGGCTAGATTCTCTCCCAGTGCGACCCCGATGGCAGATTCTCCGACATCAGGCGGAGCGCATGACAGCGGCTTGCATTTCTTTGCAACCAAATGCTGGTGTGTTTCCGATACGGTCAGACGAGAGACAAGGAAGGTCATGGCGTCGAATATGACCTCTACCATTTCCAGATTTTTGAATTTGGCTGGGTTGACGGATATATGTTCCGCTGCCGCTTCCGACCATGGCAATCGTGCCAAGTCCAGATCATCCGCCATCGGGGCGATCATCAGCAGGGAAGGTTCGGGAATCACACTGCCAGTTCCGTTTCTGGTTCGTCCTGTTCTGTCTCTGATCTAGATAATATTGATGTTCCTGGCAATGCTGCGCCTGAATCCGGGCTCGGCCAAGCCTTCGCTCCGCAAACTCATCGAAAGATTTGATTGTCAGCCAGTTGATGCGCCGGTAACTGCTTCGGCATGTCAAACCTGATCTTATCGATACTCATGCTCGCAGGAGCTGCGCTGCTGGTTGGCGGAATTTACATATTGCGCAAGGGCACCAATCGAAAGCAGGGCTTGCTGATGCTAGTGGCGGCCGCTGTGATGTTCGCCAATGTCGGAATCTGGTCGATTCCCACACCGGAGAGCAATCAGCCGCTATCACCGTCGTCCGTCAACTAGGTCAGTAGACCTATTTAATCGGCGAATCCGGTGCAAGCCGCATGTCGAGATAATTGTCGATCGAGCCCATCAGCAATTCCATTTCATTTTCGTAAAAATGGTTGGCGCGGGGAATTTCGTCGTGATGGATGGTGATGTGCTTTTGCGTCCGCAGCTTGTCGACCAGTTTCTGGACCGCGCTGGGGGTGACGACTTCATCATTCACGCCCTGCACAATGATACCCGATGACGGGCAGGGTGCCAGGAAGTTGAAATCATACATGTTCGCTGGTGGAGATACCGAGATGAAGCCGCGGATTTCCGGACGGCGCATCAGAAGCTGCATGCCGATCCAGGCGCCAAAGCTGTAGCCGGCGATCCAGGTCGTCTGGGCTTCGGGATGGAAGCTCTGCACCCAGTCGAGTGCAGCCGCAGCATCGGACAATTCGCCAATGCCATTGTCGAATACGCCCTGCGAGCGACCGACGCCGCGAAAATTGAACCGCAGCGTTGCGAAGCCGCGTTTGACGAATGTCTTGTACATGGCCTGCGTGATCCGGTCGTTCATCGTCCCGCCCGCTTGCGGATGGGGATGCAATATCATCGCAACCGGTGCGCGGTCACGGGGTCCTGGGCTAAAGCGGCCTTCGAGGCGGCCTTCGGGTCCGGTAAAAATTACGTCAGGCATGGATTTTCAATTCTTCGATCTAGATTGTCGTGTCCAGAGCGCGAGAAGTCAGAATAGCTTTTGCGCTGGATGCAGCGTCTATATAGGGAGAGTCGAACAATCCGCAACTCAATCCCGCAAGCCAGAGAGTTTTTGCCCATATCGTGACCGACCCCAAACGTATCTATCTCGACTATGCCGCTACCGCGCCGATGCTCGATGCAGCCAAGAAAGCCTGCGCGGAGGGTTTTGAACATTGGGCCAACCCGTCTTCACCGCATGGCGACGGCCGCGCCGCTCAAGCGATGCTGGAGAATGCCCGTCGGCGATTCAAGGATGCGCTGGGCTGGAAGGGCGATGTTATCTTTACCAGTGGGGCGAGCGAAGCGGTTCAGATCGCGCTAACGAAATCCAAGCCGGAGACGCAATTTGTCTCGCCGGTAGAGCATGATGTGGTTCTGCGATTCGCCAAAAATGCGAAAATGATTCCGGTCGACACGGACGGTTTGGTCGTTCCCATGAACCTGAACCACCTGCTGAAGTCTGCGGAGGAACCGGCGCTGGTGGCAATCCAGTCGGTTAATAATGAAACCGGTGTGATCCAGGACCTGGATTCGCTGGCGAAAGTCGTGCGCGACCGGGGCGGCTATCTGCTGGCCGATTGTTCGCAATCGATCGGAAAAATGCCATTGCCGGATGCCGATCTGATCATTGTAGCAGGCCATAAATTCGGCGGACCTCCGGGCGTTGGGGCGCTTCTGGTCAAGGATCTCCGGCTGCTCGAAGCCGATGGCGGGCAGGAGCAGGGCTATCGGTCCGGGACGCAGAACCTGCCTTATATCATGGGGATGACCGCGGCCCTGGAGGCACCTGCCAACTGGGCAGGCCGAGCGGCGGAATTGCGCCAGCATCTTGATGATGCGATAAAGAAAGAGGGTGGTTCCGTGATTGCCGAGAAGGCTCCCCGCATTGCGACGATCGCCAGCTATCACATGCCCGGGGTTGCCGCCAATACCCAGTTGATCAAATTTGATATGGCCGGATTTTCGGTTTCTGCCGGCAGCGCCTGTTCATCGGGGACGCTGAAGACCAGCCATGTGCTCGAAGCCATGGGAACCGACCCGCAAGTGGCGCGCGAAGTGATCCGGGTCAGCATCGGACGGGACACAAGCCGGACTCATATTTACGCCTTCATCGACAAGTGGAAGTCGATATTCGCGGCATCCCGGCAGAGCTGAGCCCGGCTATGAACCCGATCTATCTCGACAATCAGGCAACCACGCCGCTTGCTCCAGAGGTATTTGATGCGATGGTGCCATGGCTGAAGGATGGCTTTGGCAATCCGCACAGTCCCCATATATTGGGTCGTAGGGCTGCTGCTGCCGTGGAAGTCGCGCGCGAACAGGTTGCCGCATTGCTGCCCCCCGGCGGGCGCGTGATTTTCACGGGAAGTGCGACGGAAGCGATCAATCTGGCAATGGGTGCGGTCAGAACTCAGCCAGGTCGCAACGAGATCGCAATCATCGACACCGAGCATGCGGCGGTTCGCGATACTGCGCTCTGGTATGGCACGCAGGGTTTTGAAACCAGACTGCTTCCCGTCGATCAGCAGGGGCTGATCATATTAGAAGAACTGGAAGCATGTTTGGGGCCGCAAACCGCGCTGGTTGGTGCGATGCTGGTCAATAACGAAATTGGCGTTATCCAGCCTGTCGATCAAATCACCGAAATGGCGCATCGTGCTGGCGCGCTGATGCTTTGTGACGCGGTGCAGGGGTTCGGCCGGATTGATATTCCCGGCCAGGCCGATCTGATCGCGCTTTCCGGCCACAAGATTTACGGCCCCAAGGGCATTGGCGCGCTTTGGGTGCGAGACGGTATCAATGTGCCGCCGCTGATCCATGGCGGTGGCCAGGAGCAGGGAATTCGGTCGGGCACGCTTTCTCCGGCTCTATGCGCGGGGCTGGGCGCTGCGGCCAAATTAAGTGCAGAGCGCCAGCAAGAGGATATGCTGCATATCGCCAGCCTCGCCGACAAGGCGCGCAGCCTTTTCTCTGACTGGACGGTGAATGGCTCGCTTGATCAGCGCTATCCCGGCAATCTCAATATCCGCCGCGAGGGGCTCGATGTTGCCCGCCTGATGTCCGATGTTCGCGGCGTGGCCTTTTCCGCCGGCTCGGCCTGCGCCAGCGGCTCTGGCCGGCCAAGTCATGTACTGGCCGCTCTGGGGATGGGCTCTGCGCAGATCAAATCATCCATTCGGCTAGGCTTTGGACGGTATAACAGTATAGACGATGTGGAACAGGCGGCGCGCCTGATCAATCGAGCCGCGGAGAGTCAGCTATCATGAAGAAGATCACCGTCCATTTTGTCAGCTCTGACGGAGAAAAAACGGTTACTGCAGAGGCATCGGAAGGCGACAATCTGCTCACCGTCGCACAAATCCACGACCAGCCTCTCGAAGGTACGTGCGAAGGCCAGATGGCCTGCTCGACCTGCCATGTCATTGTTGAATCAGCGGATTTTGACAGATTGCCCGAAGCGACAGAGATGGAAGAGGATATGCTTGATCTGGCCGCTGGGGCACGCCGGACTAGCCGACTGGCTTGCCAGATCACACTCACAGCGGACCTTGATGGCCTGACGGTGCATATGCCGGTTGAGAGCCATAATATGCAGATCGTCTAACGGCTTGCATTTTTGTCAGCTTCCTACCATATGCGCAGCGGGAGTCGGGTGGACGCAGTCTTCGCCAACCCGGTCAGGTCCGGAAGGAAGCAGCCGCAACGATTTTTCTGCGGGTCGCTCGGCTCCTACTTTGAAACGCCATAGTGCTTTGGCCGCTTCTCAAATAACAACCCTCCCGTAATATCCATAGTTGGACGAATTTCGTCCATATTTTCGATCAGACTCGGAATTGACGGCGAATAGCCTTCGACAAGCCGAAGGCTCTCCCCTAAACTCTCCCATCATGTCCGATTCACAAGATATATTCGCGGCCACCGGTGTCGACGCGCCGGATCAGCCCGCTCCGGCTGCGGCTCAACCCTATCGGGTGCTGGCGCGCAAATATCGGCCGTCAAAATTTTCTGAGCTGATCGGTCAAGATGCAATGGTCCAGACGCTGGGCAACGCGATCAAGCGCGACCGGCTTGCGCATGCGTTTCTGATGACTGGCGTACGTGGCGTCGGCAAAACATCCACTGCCAGGTTGATTGCTAAGGCGCTGAACTGCATCGGCGAAGATGGGGAGGGCGGCCCGACGATCGATCCCTGCGGTCAGTGCGAACCTTGCCAGAGCATCGCCACAGGCAGCTTTATCGATGTAATCGAAATGGATGCCGCAAGCCATACGGGCGTCGACGATGTCCGGGAGATTATCGAAGCGGTGCGCTATTCATCGGTTTCGGCGCGCTATAAAATCTACATCATCGACGAAGTGCACATGCTGTCGAAAAATGCTTTCAATGCGCTTTTGAAGACGCTCGAAGAGCCGCCGCCGCATGTGAAATTCATTTTCGCCACGACCGAAGTCCACAAGGTCCCGATCACCGTCCTGTCGCGTTGTCAGCGCTTTGACCTGAAGCGGATCAGCGCCGATCAGCTATCGCAACATTTCGGCATGATCGTCGGGAAAGAAGGCGTGTCCGCAGAGCAGGAAGCGCTGGATCTGATCGCACAGGCAGCCGAAGGCTCGGTTCGCGATGGTCTTTCGATTCTCGATCAGGCGATTGCCCATGCCGATATGGATGGCGATGGCGAGGTCAAGGCTGCCCAGATCCGCGACATGCTTGGTCTTTCGGATCGCAGTGCGGTCCGGCGGCTGTTTGCCCAATTGCTCGAAGGCGATTCGGCTGCGCTACTGGATGCGATCGCCGAACAATATAGGATTGGCGTCGAACCGCTGTCGCTGATGAACGGGCTGCTTTCGCTCTCGCATCAAGTGACCCTGTTCAAGGTTGGCAGAGCGAGTGATCCGACACTGTCAGACGCCGCCCGGCAGCAATTTTCCGACTGGTCGGAACAGCTTTCCTATCCGGTGCTGCATCGGCTCTGGCAGTTGCTGCTCAAGGGCTATCAGGAAGTTCAGCAAGCGCATCTGCCGCGCGAAGCCTGCGAAATGGCGCTGCTACGTGTGCTTTGTGCCGCCGATATGCCCGATCCGGGAAAACTGGGGAAAATGCTGGAGCAGAGCAGGCCGGCGACCGCCAGCGCGCCGGAAAATCAACAATCTGCACCACCCGTGGCCGAACCTGTCGCGCAGATGATTGCTGAGCCCGTTGCTCCGCAAAAGCAGCATGAACCGCAAACTGGCGCGCTGCCCTCCAAATTCACCGATATTGTCACCGCCGTCGGCCGGGTTTCCGCTGTTCTGGAAAGCATATTGATTGCCGACATGCGGGTCGTTTCGCTCAATGCACCCGACCTTGTCTATCAGCCGGTGCGTACAATCGCCGAGGCAGATATCCGGAAAATTGCCGGAGCGCTGAAGCAGGAAACCGGTCAGGAGTGGAATATCACCGAAGGGCCGGGTGAAGCGGAGCCGAGCCTCGCCGAACAGGAACAGATGGCCAGAGATGCTGAACGACAGGCAATATTGGATGCGCCGCTGGTAAAAGCCGCTTTTGAAGCTTTTCCCGATGCCGTCCTGCTGGAAAATGACGACCCACGCCCACAAGAATCAAGGAGCGCTTAGCTATGAAATCGATGGAAGAAATGATGAAAGCCGCGCAGGAAGCGGCGCAGCAGGTTCAGACCCAGATGGAGGAAGCGCAAAAGAAGCTTGATAGCATCGAAGTGGAAGGCCAGGCCGGCGGCGGACTGGTCAAGGTCAAGGCAACGGCAAAAGGACGTGTGATCGCGGTGACGATAGACGAAAGCCTGATGAAGCCCGACGATAAGCAGATGCTGGAAGATCTGGTCGCGGCGGCGTTCAATGACGCCCGCAATCGTGCCGACACGGTGAGCAGCGAGGAAATGGGCAAGATGACCAGCGGTATGCAGTTACCCCCAGGTTTTAAACTGCCATTCTAGGTCCTGCTGCGGATCGGATGCATTCCGCTTGAAGTGTCTCCAACAGGCACCATATAGTGGAGAGAAGCGCTGTTGCAGCGCAATATGTTGGAGTAGAAATGTCCGAATTCGAAGTAAATCCCGCCCCTGAATCCAAAACGCTACCATTGTTGCCTTTGCGCGACATCGTGGTGTTTCCGAACATGATCGTGCCGCTCTTTGTCGGTCGCGATAAATCCGTGGTGGCACTCGAAAAAGCAATGGATTCGGACAAGGAAATCTTCCTCGTCGCGCAGCTCGATCCGGCGGAAGATGATCCCGTTCGCGATCAGCTCTACGATCTTGGAGTGGTCGCAACCGTTCTGCAGTTGCTCAAATTGCCTGACGGAACCGTTCGTGTTCTTGTGGAAGGCAAGCAGCGAGCTAGGCATCTGTCCCTTGAAGACAAGGATGAAGGCTATGTGCTGGCTTCGGTAGACCTGATCGACGAACAGGCGACTGATGACGCCCAGACTTCGGCGCTGATGCGTTCGGTGGTCGAACAATTTGAAAATTATTCGAAGCTCAACAAGAAGATGCCGGCAGAGACGGTGGTTCAGTTGGGCGAAATTGACGATGCCTCGCGCCTCGCCGATGCGGTTGCCGCCAATATCAACGTAAAGGTCTCCGACAAGCAGAGCCTCCTGATGGAGGATGATCCCGTCAAACGTCTCGAGATGGTATTTGCCTTCATGGAAGGCGAACTGGGCGTGTTGCAGGTCGAGAAGAAAATCCGTGGCCGGGTCAAGCGCCAGATGGAGAAGACCCAGCGCGAATATTATCTCAACGAACAGATGAAGGCGATTCAGAAAGAACTGGGCGACGGCGAAGATGGCGAGGGTGACGAACTCGCCGAGCTGAGCAAGAAGATCAAGGAGCTCAAGCTTTCCAAGGAAGCGAAAGCCAAGGCAACTGCCGAATTGAAAAAGCTGAAGGGCATGCAGCCGATGTCTGCCGAGGCAACGGTAACGCGTAACTATCTGGATGTGCTGCTCGGACTGCCCTGGGGCAAGAAGTCGCGGCTCAAGAAAGACCTGAAACAGGCCGAGAAGGTTCTGGATGATGATCATTTCGCGCTCGAGAAAGTCAAGGAACGGATTCTTGAATATCTCGCGGTGCAGACTCGTACCAATAAGCTCAAAGGCCCGATCCTGTGCCTCGTGGGCCCTCCCGGCGTCGGCAAGACTTCGCTCGGTCGTTCGATTGCGCGCGCAACTGGCCGCGAATTTGTGCGCCAGTCACTCGGCGGCGTTCGCGACGAAGCGGAAATCCGCGGGCATCGGAGAACCTATATCGGTTCGCTTCCCGGCAAGATTGTCTCCAATCTGAAGAAGGCGGGCACGTCCAACCCCCTGTTCCTGCTCGATGAAATCGACAAGCTCGGACAGGATTTCCGCGGCGATCCAGCCTCGGCGCTGCTCGAAGTGCTCGACCCGGAACAGAATGACAAGTTCCAGGATCATTATCTCGAAGTAGATATTGATCTGTCGGACGTTATGTTCGTGACCACCGCCAACTCGCTCAATCTGCCACAGCCATTGCTCGACCGGATGGAAATCATCCGTCTCGAAGGCTATACAGAGGACGAAAAAGTCGAGATCGCCAAGCGCCATCTGGTTGAAAAGCAGATCGAGGCCCATGGCCTGAAAACGGGCGAGTTTTCCCTTCGCGAAGACGCGCTGCGCGATCTGATTCGCTATTATACCAGAGAAGCCGGTGTCCGGACTCTGGAACGCGAAATCGCCAAACTGGCTCGCAAGGCGTTGCGCCGGATATTGGAAGGTGAGTATCAGAGCGTGGAAATCACGCCCGATAATCTCGCTGAATATGCCGGCGTTCGAAAATATCGCCATGGCATCGGCGAGGAAGAGAATCAGGTCGGTGCCGTAACCGGCCTCGCCTGGACGGAAGTCGGCGGTGAGCTGCTTACGATTGAATCCGTTACGGTGTCCGGCAAGGGACAGATCAAGACGACCGGTACGCTCGGTGACGTGATGAACGAATCCATTCAGACGGCGCTCTCCTTTGTGAAGGCGCGGGCACCATCTTATGGCATCAAGCCCAGTTTCTTCAGCCGCAAGGATATCCACATCCATTTGCCCGAAGGCGCTGTGCCAAAAGACGGGCCGTCGGCAGGTGTCGGCATCGTCACCGCTATCGTTTCCACCTTGACCGGCATTCCCGTGCGGCGCGATGTCGCGATGACTGGCGAAGTCACATTGCGCGGTCGGGTTCTTCCGATCGGCGGACTGAAGGAAAAGCTGCTGGCAGCATTGCGCGGTGGCATCACCACGGTCTTGATTCCGGCAGAAAATGAAAAAGATCTCGTCGAAATTCCGGAAAATATTACTTCGAAACTCAAGATCATACCGATGAGCCACGTTGATGAAGTGCTTGCTGAAGCGCTGACGGAAAAAGTGGTGCCGATCGAATGGAGTGATGCAGACGAACTGGCCAGCCACGCAACGGCACCGGTTGCTGATGACGCAGGGTCTGCAGCGCGCCATTAATTGACGTTCAACATCGAGTCGCGAATCTGAAACACAGGTGAATTGTCGCTGTAAAATAATCTAAACAGATAACGCGCCTTAACCGTTTGTCCCATTTCCTGTCATTTGGCGTAAAAAATGGAGGTTTGGCGCAGAAAACAGCGGTTTTTCTTTGACACACCCGGATAATTTCGCATTACTGACGTCAGACAAGAGCGCGATTCAAAATGAATTGCCAATAGAGAAGGGGGGATACCCAGAATGAATAAACAGGATCTTATCAGTAACGTTGCAGATCATAGCGGCCTCAGCAAAAGTGATGCCGGCAAAGCGGTTGATGCCGTATTTGATTCCATCAGCAGCGCATTGTCCAGCGGCGGCGAAGTTCGTCTCGTTGGTTTTGGTACTTTTTCGACTTCGAAGCGTAAAGCTTCAACCGGCCGCAACCCGCGCACCGGTGAACCAATGCAGATTCCAGCATCCACGCAGGCAAAATTCAAAGCCGGCAAGGGTTTGAAAGACGCCGTCAACAAATAATCAATCCGGGGAGCAGAGTTTCGCTCCCCGATTTTTTCGCGCTTTGTTCTAGAAATATCAGGCGGGTTCTCCAAAAGAGTCCCGCCTTTTTCTATATATATGGGACGCGTTTCCGTTCCGACCGGGCTGCGTCCGCAACCTTTGTGCCCTCCGATCGTTAATTCCCACATATAGTTTTTCTTAAATGGATAAAATTGGGAGCTTTTTATGGCAGGCGGTTGGGCGCGTGATGGCGCGGTACAGGATCAGATTGACGATACAATTGCCGACGCGGTGAAGCGCGCGCGGGCAGACATGCCGTCTGGTGAAGCCGCGAAATATTGCGCAGAATGCGGTGAGGAAATTCCCGAAGCCCGACGCCGCGCCTTACCCGGCACTAGAACCTGTGTCGCCTGCCAGTCGGCGCGTGATGCGGGCAGGAAAAGTGCGGGCATAAATCGGCGTGGCAGCAAGGACAGCCAGCTCCGCTAGCGGAAGGTTGGTAAGTCGTTCCGCTGATTTATAGCGACCATGTCATAGAGTTCTAACTTCGGTAATATTGGCTGTTTGATTTTATCATCCAAGTCTCGGCGCCAAAGTCGCTGCTTCTACGCCATCTGCCGACCGCGCTCCTCCGATCATTAGCGTTTACAGCGGAACCGATACAGCGCTCGGGTGTTGTCTTGGCAATCCCCAAGCAAACAATCGTAGGAGCGCCGCGATCGAACATCTGGCTGACAATTTCTGGAATATACGCGGTGATTTTAAAATCTCGCACGTCATCAATATTGGCACACATATGTCGCTGGTGCGCAAGCCTGGCGGGACTTTCATATTGATCGATTCCTACGAACTGGACAAATCGGATCAAGCAGAATTGATGGCGTTGACCGAAGACGGCGCTTTGATCGAGGCGGTGCTGAATGTGCACCCATTTCACACCATCCACTGCAAATTCATACAGGATATTCTGCCGCATGCACGGTTGATAGGTACCCGCCGCCATCACGAGCAGGCTCCGCATTTGCAATGGGATCCGGATGTGATTGAGGACAGGGCAACCCAAAGCCAATTCTCCGATATATTCGATTTTTCAATCCCTTCCGGCGTCGACTTCATTTCTGATGACGACAGTGTACATGTTGGCTCGGTCATCGTGCGTCACCGGGAAACGGACATCGTCCACGTTGACGATACGCTGATGTTTATTGATCTGCCGTCGCTCGTCCAGAAAGTCGTGCCGGGCCCTAAATTGCGTTTCCATCCTAAGCTTGCTGACGGCTTGGAGAAACGCGCTGGAGCGGCGGACGACTATATAGCCTGGGCCAGAGGCCTCGCGCGCGACTGGGCCGACACAAAGATCATCTGTGCTGCTCATAAGGGCATTTACAGACTCACTGACGAGACATTTGTCGAGGCGATCGACAAGGCGCTCGAACATGCCTCCGATACGCTGGACAAACATCGCAAAACCTACGGCTGAACCAGCCCCCTCGCGATGCTTCATACCAAATCAGAAAATAAAGGCTTCCCCATGACCGACAAGACCATCGAGACCGTAAACCCACTCACCGAAGAGCTTCTGGAAACCTATCCGATCATGTCGGATGAAGAGGCGATGGACGTCGTCCAGAAAAGCCATGATGCTTTTCTCGACTGGCGTCTGAAAACGCTGGATGAACGAGCCAGCGTGATTGCTTCAATCGCTGATGAATTGCGCAATTCCAAGGAGGAATTTGCCCAATTGATGACTGATGAAATGGGCAAGCTGCTCAGCGACGCGCGCGAAGAGATCGAGCTTTGCGCCGGCGTTTGCGATTATACCGCCAAGCACGGTCCCACCATGCTAGCGGATGAAGAACGTGAAGTGCCGGACGGCAAAGGGCTTGTCACTTATTCGCCGCTGGGCGTTATCTATGGCATCCAGCCCTGGAACTTCCCCTGCTACCAGGCGATCCGTTATTCGATTTCCAGTTTGATGGTCGGTAACGGCGTCCTGCTGAAACATGCAGCAAATTGCACAGGTAGCGGACTGCTGCTGCGTGATATTTACGAGCGGGCGGGTCTGCCCAAGGGCCTGTTTGGCGTTCTGCTGATAACCCACGATCAGTCCGATGCGATCATCGAGCACAATCTCGTTCGCGGCGTGACCCTGACCGGTAGCGACAAAGCCGGCCGCGCAGTTGCCCAGCGGGCGGCAGCCGTCTCGAAAAAGACCGTTCTCGAACTCGGTTCCAACGATGCCTATATGGTGTTCGACGATGCTGATCTCGATCTTGCGATCAAGGCCTGTGTCCAGGGCCGGATCTTCAACAACGGCCAGACCTGCGTCAACGCGAAGCGCTTCATTGTCACCGAGAAAAATTATGATGCCTTTGTCGAAGGCTATGCGGCAGCCTTTAACGCGGTGGAAATGGGCGACCCGAATGACGGCGACACTCAGCTTGGCCCGATGGTATCAAGCAGTCAGCGTGATCAGGTCCACTCGCAGGTGGAGGAAAGTGTGGCCAAGGGTGCGAAGATTGTCGCCGGTGGCAAGATACCTGACGACACGGGCTGGTTCTATCCCGCCACCGCGCTGGTCGATGTCGCGCCGGGGCAACCCGCCTATGACGACGAGATTTTTGGTCCTGTGGCCTCTATCATCAAGGCGAAAGATGACGAGGACGCAATGCGCATCGCCAACGACAGTCGCTATGGCCTGGGCGGCGGTATCTTCAGCAAGGACGTTGATCGTGCGGTCAAAATGGCGTCGCTCTATTTCGATACTGGCATGGTGAACATCAATACCTATACCATTGCTTCGCCGGACATGCCTTTTGGCGGGGTCAAGGACAGCGGTTACGGTCGGGAGCACGGCGAAGTGGGCCTGAAGGAGTTTGTGAACGTCAAGTCGATCACGATTGGCGCCTGATATGGCCAAGATGTTACGCTGCGATGTCGCGATCATCGGTGCCGGCACCGCCGGGCTGGCGGCAGAACGGGCTGCCCGCTCCAATGGCGCCGGGACGCTGCTGATTGATCCCTATTATAACGGAACAACCTGTGCGACCGTAGGCTGCATGCCGTCGAAGCTGCTCATCGCGGCTTCGCATGCGGCCCATGCTGCCCGGTCTACCGGCCGGTTCGGGATCACGGTTTCGAATGTAGAGATCGACGGCAAGGCCGTGATGCAGCGGGTGCGCACCGAGCGTGATCGTTTCGCCCGCCTCACTCGCGAAAGCATCGCCGATATTCCCGAACGCGTACGATTGCGGGGCAGGGCGCGATTCATTGCGGCCAACAGCCTTGAGCTGGACGATGGCCGTCAGATTGAGGCTCGCCGTATCGTAATCGCTACTGGTTCGGTTCCCTTTGTCCCCGAACAGTTCGCCGGATTGGGAAAGCGCTTGCTGACCAACGAGAATATATTCGATCTGGAGGACTTGCCGTCCCGCCTCGCCGTCATCGGTTCCGGTCCCATCGGTCTGGAACTGGCACAGGCTATGGCGCGACTGGGCGTGGAAGTCACTTTATTTGATCAGGGCGAACGCCTTGGCGGCATTCGATGCGACAAGGTGCACGCGGCGCTCAAGGGGATCATCGAGAAGGACCTTAGCCTGCAACTGGGCGTGGATCTGACGGCCGACACTATAGAGAATGGCGTCCGCCTTGCATGGAGCGGCGCATCTTCGGGTCAGGCGGATTTCGATCATGTTCTGGTTGCGACCGGAAGACCGCCCAATCTCGAGGGCCTCGATCTTTCCGCTGCCGGAATCGCGCTCGACGATGACGGTGTACCCGTCCACGATCGCGACACGATGCAATGTGGTGACAGTTCGATCTTTCTTGCCGGGGATGTTGCCAATGACCTGCCTCTGCTGCACGAAGCCTCGCAGGACGGCGCGATCGCCGGGCGCAATGCTGTAGCTTATCCGGTGTCGATACACGCGGACCGCTTTCCGCATTTCAGCATCACCTTCACCAGCCCGCCAGTGGCGCGAATCGGTCAGTCGGAAGAAGACGGGGTGATTACCGGAACCGCTGATTTCAGTGATCAGGGCAGGGCGCGGGTGGAAGGCACCAATGAAGGTGTTCTTACGCTCTATGCCGCTGCGCCGGATGGCCGGTTGATCGGAGCTGACTTGTGTACGCCCGCCAGCGAGCATCTGGCGCATATGCTGACATGGGCGATCCAGCAGGGGCAGACGGCGAGCCAGCTCCTGGAAATGCCATATTATCACCCGACAATCGAAGAAGGGTTGAAACAGGCGCTCCGGACGATCTGCGCGGCGACTCCAATAGCCTTGCCGGAAGATCAGGACCGAGGGGTTCCATCGGGGGCATAGCCGGGCACTGGATTATAGCCCGTTCGGCCTGAAAGCGCAGCAAGCGCGAATCCCGCCGTGACAATAAAATCGCGGAAATGCGCTGGTTGATAACAGGGATTTTTGCCGGAAACCATCCGCCGGATGGTTTCTTTATCGGCGAAAATGGTAGACGCTGAGGGGTTCGAACCCACGACCCGCTGATTAAGAGTCAGCTGCTCTACCAACTGAGCTAAGCGTCCATATGAGTGGCTATATAGGGCCGGATTTCACGAACGCAACATGTTGGTTGGAATAATCATGCAAATGCGCCACCCCGGCGGCCCGGGTGGCGTTCGATCGACATCAATATCCCGACGCAGATCATGATTGTCATCATCGAAGATCCGCCGTGGCTCAGGAAGGGCAGGGGTATGCCAACCACCGGTGCCAGTCCCATCACCATCATCAGGTTGATCGCTACGTAGAAGAAAATCGTCACCGTCAGTCCCGCTGCAGTGAGCTGGGAAAAACGGGTTTTTGCCTTCATCGCCACGCCGAGGCCCCAGCGGAACAGCAGGAAGAAGCAGAACAATACCAGAATGCCTCCGAACAGGCCCCATTCCTCGGCCATGGTCGCAAAGACGAAATCGGTATGCCCCTCTGGCAGATAATCCAGATGGCTCTGGGTGCCATTCAAGAAACCTTTGCCGAACAGACCGCCCGAACCGATGGCGATCTTGGACTGGCTGATATGATAGCCCGAACCGAGCGGGTCATTTTCCGGGTTGAGGAAAGTGGTTACGCGTCGTTGCTGATATTCTTCCAGCGCAAAGAA
This sequence comes from Sphingorhabdus sp. M41, assembly GCF_001586275.1. Classification (NCBI taxonomy): domain Bacteria; kingdom Pseudomonadati; phylum Pseudomonadota; class Alphaproteobacteria; order Sphingomonadales; family Sphingorhabdaceae; genus Sphingorhabdus; species Sphingorhabdus sp. M41. The sequence continues at coordinate 1,470,296 of NZ_CP014545.1, forward strand.
ATAGGCGATCGGAGCCAATATCGCGATGGCCGCGCCGCCGCCGATGAACAGACGCAGCGGCAGGCCTGCGAGAAAGGCAATGGTCAGCGCACCCGCGACAACCGTTATCGTCGTCCCGAGGTCGGGCTGCAGCAGGATCAGGGCGCAGGGAACCGCGAGCAGGGCAAAAAGCGGCCATATCGCACCCCATGTTCGTGTCTGAGTGGGCGGCAGAAGATCATAGAAACGGGCAACCGCCAATATGATCGCGACCTTCATCAGTTCTGATGGCTGCAGTCGAATGAAGCCGAGGTTCAGCCATCTTTGACTGCCGCCGCCGACGGCGCCGATCAATTCCACGCCGAGCAGCATCAGAACCACGGCGATATAGGCCGGGAAAGCCATTGTTTTCCAGAAGGATTCCTTGAATCGCGACAGCACGATCGCCATTCCGACAAAGATGACGAAACGGACCATATGCAAGCCAGCCCAGGGTGTCAGGCTGCCGCCAGCGGCGGAATAGAGCACGACAAAGCCAAAGCTGGCCAGCACGAACAAGAGCAGGATCGTTTTCCAGGGAAGCTGCGCAATCGGCGCTGGAATGAAATCACTCAATTTCTATTCTCCAGCGTCGGCATCTGTAGCGGCATCTGTAGCGGCATCGGTAGCGGCTTCGGTGGCCGCGGGCTTCGCCGGAACAGGATTTTCGGCTGCGGCCTTTTCAGCATTTTTCCTGGCGCGATAGGCCGCCATTTTTATGTCCATCCGTTCCTGGATTGTACCGCCCCAGGATTTTTCCATCCCGGTCAGAATATCCATCGCTTTTTCGCGATCATATAGGAAGGTCAGGACATCTCGGGCAACGGGATAGGCCGCGCCCGATCCGCCACCATGTTCTATCACCACCGCAGCGGCGTAGCGGGGATTGTCATAGGGGGCGAAGCAGATGAACAGGCCGTGATCCCGATATTTCCAGGCAACATCCTGGCCACCGCGCCCGAAATCAAGATTGACCACTTGCGCCGTACCGGTCTTCCCGGCCATCTTCACGTCTTCAATCGGCAGCCGAGCCCGCCCGGCTGTGCCGGGTCCGTTCACCACATCGCTCATCGCCTTCTGGACATAGAGGAGATGTTCAGGATCAAGGTTCAATGTTTCGATCGGCGTTTTCTTCTTGTCCATGATCAGGCGCGGAACGATTTTCTTGCCCGTTGCAATACGCGCGGCCATGACCGCCAGCTGAGTCGGATTGACCAGCATATAGCCCTGACCGATGGTGGTATTGACCGTATCATAGGCCTGCCATTCCCGATCATATTTTTTGCGCAACCACGCCGGATCGGGAACCGTGCCGTAGAACTGGCTGAGCACAGGCAGTGGATATTTCTGTCCCAGCCCCAGACGATTGGCCATCAAGGCTATCGGATTGATCCCGATTTTCTGGGCAAAATAGTAGAAATAGACATCGCAGCTCTGGTAAATGCCCTTGGCCATGTCGACCCGTCCGTGGCCACCCCGTTTCCAGCAGCGGAAGCGGCGGTTGCCGACCTGAAGTCCGCCGTTGCAATTGACCGTTTCGTCAGGGTCCAGTCCCGCTTCCAGAAAGGAGAGGGCGACCATCGGTTTGACCGTCGATCCCGGTGGGAACAGGCTTTTGAGAGACTTGTCGAGCAGCGGGACGTGGTCGTCTTCGCGCAACATGCCATATTCGGTGACACCGATACCATCGGAGAAGCTGTTCGGATCAAAGGATGGCATTGACGTCATCGTCAATATGTCACCGCTCAGGCAATCCAGAACGACCACCGAGCCGGATTCGGGACCCAGCCTGCGGGCGGCATATTCCTGAAGATCGATGTCGAGGGTCAGTTGCAACGGCTTTCCCGGAACATCGGGGCGGGTGTTGAGCTCCCTGACGATTTTGCCGCGTGCCGTGACTTCGACCCGCTTTGCCCCGGGTTTTCCCTGCAACCGGCCCTCAAAGATTTTCTCCAGACCATCCTTGCCGATCTTGTAACCCGGCGTAATCAATATCGGATCGGGATTTTCCTTATAATCTTCGGACGAAGCAATGCCGACATAGCCGACCAGATGCCCGATGGCCGGGCCGCTGGGATAATTGCGCGAAAAGCCCTGACGCGGTGACACGCCCGGCATGTCGGGAAGCCGGACGCTGACGGCGGCATATTGTTCGGAATCCAGTCCGGTGGCGACCTGAACGGGCTGGAAGCTGCTTGCCTGTTCCAGTTCCTTGTTGATCCGCTCCAGTTCTTCCGCATCGAGAGCCAGCAAGTTTGCCAGCGTGGCAACGGTCTTTTTCCTGTCGCGCAGCCGGTCCGGAATGATGTCGATGCGAAAATCGGTCTTGTTATTGGCAATAGGCTTGCCGTTGCGGTCGATCAGCCAGCCTCGCCGGGGCGGCACCAGTGTGAGATTGACCCGGTTGCTTTCGGACAGCAGCTTGTAGCGCTCGTTCTCGGCGACGGAGATATAGGCCATCCGGGCAGCAAGCAGCACCCCGACACCAATCTGCAATCCGCCGATCACCGTCGCCCTTCGCGTGAAGGTCAGCTCCTGCATGGCACTGCTGATCGTTTTGGCCGGTTTCACGAAGCCACCCGCCAGTTATCGATCGCCCCGATCAGCCGAGCGACAAACGGATAGAGCAGGACCGACAGCAAGATTTGCGGCACCAGCAAGTCGAGCCGCAGTAAATTGGATTGAAAATCGACGATCAGCATGCCGCCTATTAGCACAATTATCATGGCAGTGGAGGCGATAAGCCAATCCTGCCAATAGTCACGGCGCACCGCTTTCCTGTCGACGCCTTCGAGCAGGATGAAAATCACCGACCAGAGAAACGCGGCGCTGCCCAGTGGCTGTCCGCTAAAAATATCATCGATCAGACCCAGCGGAAACCCGGCCCAGACGGCCCAATATCCAGGGCGAATCAACCGCCAGGCCAGTACCACCATCAAGCCCATGGGCGGCAAAATCGGATAATCGGTGATGATCGGCAGGGCCGTGATCATCGAGCCCATGACAACGGTCAAGGGCGGTATCGCCTTGATCCGCAACTGAGATGGTTGCCGGCCAATCCTGGATTGACGGGAACGGGGCACTATTCGCCGGTTTCCTGATCTGCGTCCGTTTCGGAATATTTTTCGATCTGGCGCATCGTTTCAGCCTGGAAGATGGGCTGGACAATCGCGTGGCTGACCTTGGCAGGATTGGCCAATACCCGGCCTATGGCACCGGTTTCGGTTTTGCGAATGACGACAGCTACTGGAATGCCGGGGCTGTACAGACCGCCGCTGCCCGAAGTGATCATGAGGTCGCCGCCCTTGAACGGGTTGGTGCCGATGTTGATCGGTTGTATGTCCACTGTCCCGTCGCCGCGACCGGTGGCGAAGGCGGGCAGGCTATCACTGGCGCGCTGCACGGGGGTGACATTCTTGCCGTCCGACACCAGCAGTACGCGGGCCGTCGTCGGTCCGGTTTCCAATATGCGTCCGACCAGTCCTTCCGGCGAGCGCACGGGCTGGCCGGGTTCGAGTCCACTGCTGCTGCCGACACCCAAGGTTGCGATTCGCCGCGAACTCGAGGCTGTCGAACTGATCAATCGCGCCATGGCGATTGAATCGGGCACTTCCTCGTCCAGCTTTAGCAACCGCTTGAGACGTTCATTTTCTTGCTTGAGGGCACGGGCTTCCAGGATTTCTATGCGATTCTGCTCAAGTTCCTGCTGCATGGCGGCATTTTTGGATGCTGCGTTGAAATAGGCAGAAATTTCATCGCCGGCGCTGCCCGTTGCGCCACCGATTTCGGTGAGCGACTTGCTGACTGGCGCCATGGTTTCAGCACCTATGGTGCGAAGCGCTGAAAACCCCTGAGGATCGATGAACGAGATGAGCAACAGAAGCAGTCCCAAGACCGCTCCCAATATGCCCAGCAAATAGCTGGCGAATATGCTGTACTGCGCCCGCTTGGAAAATCCTGGACGCCGATTGTTTGGCGGCGCCATATCGGTTTATCCTTTCGCTTCCTATCGTTGTTCCATCATATGCTCGAAATCAGGCAGTGGTTAAGACGCCTCTGAACATCGGATCTTCCATTGCTCGGCCCGTTCCGATGGCCACGCAGGCCAGCGGATCTTCGGCAACCGTCACCGGCAAACCGGTTTCGTCGCTAAGCGCTGCGTCGAGGCCAGAGATCAGAGCGCCACCGCCGGTCAGGACAATGCCCTGATCGACAATATCGGCAGCCAGTTCCGGTGCCGTATTTTCCAGCGCGATACGAACGCCTTCGATGATCGTGCCGATCGGCTCGCTCAGCGCTTCGGCAATCTGGCCCTGGTTGATCGAAATTTCTTTCGGAACGCCGTTCACCAGATCCCGGCCCTTGATATGGATGGTGTGACCCACGCCATCGGCAGGAGCCTGTGCAACGCCAAAGTCTTTCTTGATCCGCTCGGCGGTGGTTTCACCGATCAGCAGATTGTGATGACGGCGGACATAGGAAACGATCGCTTCGTCCATCTTGTCGCCGCCGGTGCGGACGGAAGTCGTATAAGCCAGACCACGCAAGGAAAGCACGGCGACTTCGGTGGTGCCGCCGCCTACGTCGACGACCATGGAGCCAATCGGTTCGGTGACGGGCATGTCGGCGCCAATGGCGGCTGCCATCGGCTCTTCGATCAAAAATACCTGACGGGCGCCGGCGTTGGAAGCGGCATCGCGAATGGCACGGCGTTCGACCGAGGTCGAACCGCTGGGCACACAGATCACGATTTCGGGATAGCTGAACAGCTTGCTCTTGCCGTTCACTTTCTGGATGAAATGCTTGATCATCTGCTCGGCGACATCGATGTCGGCGATAACACCGTCGCGCAATGGTCGAATGGCTTCGATACTGTCAGGGGTCTTGCCCATCATCATCTTCGCGTCATTGCCGACGGCTTTGACTTTTTTCACGCCGTTGATGGTTTCGATCGCAACGACCGATGGTTCGTTGAGAACGATACCCTGGCCGCGCAAATAAACCACAGTATTAGCGGTGCCGAGGTCGATCGCCAAATCTTGCGAACGGAACTTGAACAGATTTTCAAACATATTTTTGTCCGTAATTTCTTATATTTGCAGAGCTTGCTGCAACAATTAAACCAAGCGATAATCAAGCTGAACGGGTCATGAGGTTAACCATGGGAATCGCCCAAAAAATCAGGGGTCGCTTGGTAAGGTCGCTTGGGCTAGGAACGCCATTATGTCAATAAGAAGACTCCCAAATAGCCTGATAAATCGGATCGCTGCCGGTGAGGTGGTCGAGCGCCCGGCCAGCGCCCTGAAAGAGCTGGTCGAAAATGCGATTGATGCCGGGGCCAGCCAGATCAATATTCGTCTGGAGGAAGGCGGGCTCGATCTTGTCCAGGTCTCCGACAATGGCTGCGGTATGAGCCGGGACGACATTTCTCTCGCGCTCGAACGCCATGCGACATCGAAACTTCCGGACGAGGCAATTGAGCTGGTGACAACCATGGGGTTCCGTGGAGAAGCCCTGCCGTCCATTGCTAGCGTGGCGCGGCTCACAATCGAAAGTCGCATGGCTGGCGAGGATGGCTGGTCCCGGGTGATCGATCATGGCGAACTGGTGCAGGAGGGGCCGACGGCGATTCCGCCGGGAACGAAAGTGCGGGTGGAGCAATTGTTCGGCAAAGTGCCGGCAAGGCGCAAATTCCTCCGCACGGCGCGCAGCGAATATGCGGCCTGTACCGATATCGTCCGGCGCTTGGCAATGGCACGCCCCGATATCGGCTTCACGCTGGAGCATCAGGGGCGCAAGGCGATAGCGGTTCAGGCCGGGGAAACCGGTCCGGAACGGGTCGCCGCTCTGACCAGCCGCGATCTGCGCGGCAATAGCGTTGGCGTCGATCTGCAACGGGAAGAAATTCGTCTGACCGGCGTGGCAGGCTTGCCGACTTATAATCGCGGGGTTGCCGATCATCAGTTTCTGTTCGTCAACGGCCGCCCTGTGAAGGACCGGCTGCTGGTCGGCGCGGTGCGCGGTGCTTATGCCGAGATGCTCGCGCGGGACCGCCACCCCGTTGTCGCCCTGTTCATCGATATGCCGCCCGAACTGGTCGATGTGAACGTCCATCCGGCGAAGACCGAAGTGCGCTTTCGCGAACCGGCAATGATCCGCGGCATGATTGTCAGTGGCCTCCGCAAGGCGCTCGATGAAGGCGGATTTCGCGCGGTCCAGCGCCCGGCGGAATCGGCCCTCGGCAGATGGCAGAGCGAGCCTGTGGCGCCCGATCCGCAAACCAATATATTTACCTCGCAGGGCAGAGCCAGCGTGGCGCAGCAACCTTATCCGTCTGCCACGGTGCATGATGGTCATACTGCCTTTGCCGAGATGGATCTGCGCGAGGATATCGCGCCGCTGATGGGCAGGGCAGAGGAGGCTTCGGGGCCAGTACCGGAGGCCAGCCGCCATCCGCTGGGCATCGCCCGCGGACAGGTCGCGAAAACCTATATTGTTGCCGAAGCGGAAGACGGGCTGGTGATCGTTGACCAGCATGCAGCGCACGAACGGCTTGTGCTCGAACGCATGCGCAAGGCCGTCGAAGGCGGCACGGTGGCATCGCAGGCGCTGCTGATGGCAGAAGTGGTCGAGCTGGACGAAAATGCCTGCGACCGGCTCGAGGCGCGCGCTGCGGAATTGTCGGAATTCGGACTGGATCTGGAGCGTTTTGGTCCGACTGCGATGCTGGTGCGGGCAACGCCGGCGATGCTGGGCTCTGGTGACGTCAAGGAACTGGTCAATGATCTGGCCGACGAGCTTGGCGCTTTTGATCAGGCGCTCAGCCTCAAGGAGCGGGTCGATCATGTCGCGTCGACCATGGCCTGCCACGGCTCGGTCCGGGCCGGCAGGGTGTTGAGCGTTGCTGAAATGAATGCGCTGCTGCGCGAGATGGAAGTGACTCCGCACAGCGGCCAGTGCAATCACGGACGGCCGACCTGGGTGAAATTGGCACTCGATGATGTGGAAAAGCTATTTGGCCGCAAGTGAGCCAATTGCCGCAAAATCGGCCATTTGTGATCTAGGTCATTGCTTGTTGGACGGAGTGCATTAGGCTCCGGTTCAGGATGAAACTGGAGTTTGCCATGAGAGACCGCCTTGCGGCCTATGCATTTGCTGCCCTGATGATGGTCAACGGCGTCGCCGCCGATGCGCGATCCGAGGCTGGTGAAACCCAAAAAGCCGATAGCGATTTGACCGGCTATTGGCAGCAGGCTGACGGTGACATTCTCTATTTCACCCAGGACGGGTCGAGCCTGACTTCCCGATATCAAAAGCGGTCGGCGAACAATGACGAAAATGATATAGATTTCACCGCAACCGTTCACGGAAATCTGATTTACGGCGCGCATCGCGGCCCGTTTTCGCGGGCGATGCAGAAGAAATGCGCGCTGCAAATATGGGTTGGCATGGGGCTGACATTGAGTGACGATGGCACGGAATTGACCGGTTTCCGGGGAGACAGGATAGTTGATCTGAAGACGTGCAGCGCCAAAAACAGCGATCCGGTCAGTCTTTTCTATACCAGAATGGCCGATAGCGACATTTTGCAATGATGCTGACGGACCAATCCGGAATCAGGTGAAAATGGCATTTGAGAATGTCGGGTGACTATTAGGACGAAAACAAACCGGCCATTTTTTTTCGTTAATATCGGTCGTCGAAGAGACCAACATTGATTGTATCGAAAGTGCGGACGCCAAAATGATTGTGGCGGCTCCAGCGGACTACACCATCGAAATCACCCAATCCTTCGACAGAGAGGCTGACCGCTTCGCCGATTTCAACTTTGGTATCGCTCTCCACCTGAGCACCGTAGATCGATATGTTCCCAACAGAAACCGGAATCCATGGGCCATCCTGCCGACAGATTTTCGCAGCGGCTCGCTTGACCAGCCGTTCATCATGCTCGTCCCGTTCTTCGAGACCGTCCCAGTCATTGCTATTTCTCATCCAATACTCCCAATATTTTTCAAAGGCCAGCAGCTGCACGCTGGGCAGGGAAAAAATATTAGTGTCTGTGATCAATGTTTGTCAAAATATTTGACCGTAATTTACCTGATAATACATAGGTTAATAGGCTGATAAATCAGTATATTCTTTGGCAAAGCCTCGCTTGGTCGGGGGTGTCGGGAAGCTAGTCTGCCGCTGGTGCTTCCGTATTGCGGGCTGCGATCAGCCCGGTGCTTTCCATGGTCATAACCGGCTCATCATTCTGGTTGAAAACGGTCAAGATGCCCGTGGTAATCCCCATTTCGGGCCGGTTTTTCGATCGCCTTTTGCTCAGTATTTGGCTTTCGCAGCGCAGGATATCACCGGGGAATACCGGTTTGACCCAGCGCAGCTTGTCAATCCCCGGAGAGCCCAGTCCCGCCTGTTGCTGTTTTTTGAAATTGTCCACGATCATCCGCATGGCCATGGATCCGGTATGCCAACCGCTGGCCGACAATTGGCCAAAATGGGTTTTGGCGGCAGCCTCGTCATCGAGGTGAAAGGGTTGCGGGTCATATTTTGAAGCGAATTCGATGACTTCCTCTCGCGTGACTTGATAATGGCCAAATTTCTGGACCGCACCGATTTCGATATCTTCATAATAGAGCATGGCAGTAGCCTTCAGGGCCGCAGTGAGGATGCAAATGGGGTCAGATCGCCATCGCTCGCTTGGGGCGTGACACCGGCCAATTTGGCGACAAGCGAGTAAATGTCCACATTGTCGAAGGCCGGTAACTGACCGCCTGGGCTAATGGCAGGGCCGCTCGCCAGGAAGAAGGCCAACATGTCGGGTTCCCGGTGATCATAGCCATGGCCGCCACCAATTCCGGTCATCCATTCCGGGACATCCTGATAGACCACCCAGCCGGTTTCCGGCAGGCAGAGGATCGAAGGCACACGCGGATTTGTGCCATAAGCGAAATGGTCCGGGATATTCTCGCGATCCCAGCATTGCATATGCTCGTGTGGGCGAATGAAGGCTGCGCGCAACGCATCGATATTGCCGTCCAGCGGCTCGACACCGGCATAATTGCCGTCTTCGACCAGGTGATATTGGTCGCGCGCCATGATCCGGTCGAGATGTATGATCCGTTCCGGTGCGGTTTCGGTCATGCCATGGTCCGACGCGATCACGAAATTGACCGGCTGTCCCATGGCCTCCAGTTGCTGTTTCAAGCGACCGATCTCACCGTCCACGGAGGTGATCGCGGCGTGCAGTTTCTCGCCTGGCGCGGGGCCAAAATAATGGCCTGCCGTGTCGACCGTATCAAAATAGAGTGTAACCAGCTTGGGCCGGATATTGGCTGGCCGCCGCATCCAGTCGATGATCGCGTTGATCCGTCGATCATTGGACAGATCCTGGCTGAACGGCCACCAGTCCGCTGGTCGGATGCCATCGAAATTCACTTCCGACCCGGGCCAGAACATAGTGGCGGAACGGATGCCCTGTTTTTCGGCAGTGATCCAGATAGGCTCGGCCTGACTCCACCAGAACGGATCCTTGGTCGCCATTTTGAAAACTTCGCCCGGTCGCGCCGAATCTTCCATGGTATTGCCGACGATCCCGTGATGATCCGGTGTTTTGCCGGTCACAAGCGTCCAGTGATTGGGGAAGGTCTTGCTCGGAAAAGAAGGGCGCATCGGCGCATATATGCCGGAAGCCGCCAGTGCGCTGAGATGCGGTGTAATCCCGCGTTCGAGATAATCGGGCCGGAAGCCGTCGATCGAGATCAATATCGTGACCGGCTCGCGTTGTTCAACTTTTTCGCTACCCGAATCGTCCTGTTCGGGAGTGGTCGCAGCAAAGGCAGGGCCACCGGCGAGCAGCAGACTTGCCATAATCAGCGAAAAAATGGACCTTAACATGCTGCTTTCTCCCGGATCAATATCGCCTAGCTGAACAATGTGACAATTTAGACATTGAATTTGAAATTGAAGATATCGCCGTCTTTAGCGACATATTCCTTGCCCTCTTGGCGTAGCTTACCGGCGTCGCGAGCAGCGCTTTCGCCGCCAAGCGCGACATAGTCGTCAAAGGCAATGGTTTCGGCGCGAATGAAGCCGCGCTCGAAGTCGCTGTGGATTTCGCCGGCCGCTTCGGGGGCCTTGGCACCCTTGTGCACGGTCCAGGCGCGGGCTTCCTTGGGACCGACGGTGAAGAAGGTCTGCAGATCCAGCAGCTGGTAACCGGCGCGAATCACCCGGGCGAGGCCCGATTCTTCGAGGCCGAGCTCGGCCAGAAATTCGGCCCGGTCGTCCGGATCCATCTCAACAAGTTCGGACTCGATCGCGGCAGACACGATCACTGCTTCCGCGCCCTCGGCCTTGGCTTTTTCAAATACGGCAGCGCTCAGATCATTGCCCTTGGCCGCATCGGCCTCGCTGACATTGCAGACATAAAGCACCGGCTTGGCGGTCAGCAGTTGCGACTGGTCGAAAATTCTCTGCTCTTCCTCGCCCTCGGGCTGAGTGAGCCGCGCCGGCTTGCCTTCGCGCAGCAATTCCAGCGCCTGACCCAATACGCTGGCGGCAATTTTTGCTTCCTTGTCGCCGCTGGTCGCTTTTTTCTGAAAGGCAGGGACGCGTTTTTCGAGGCTTTCCAGATCGGAGAGCAGCAGTTCGGTCTCGACCACTTCCGCGTCGGAAATCGGGTCGATCTTGTTCGCGACATGCTGGATATCGTCATCCTCGAAGCAGCGCAGCACATGGACGATGGCATCGACTTCGCGGATATTGCCGAGGAACTGATTACCAAGCCCTTCGCCTTGTGATGCGCCCTTTACGAGACCGGCGATGTCGACAAAAGCGAGCTGTGTTTCGATAATCTTGGCGCTGCTGGCGATTTTGGCAATCTGCTGCAGTCGCGGATCGGGCACGGCGACCTGGCCGACATTCGGCTCGATCGTGCAGAACGGATAGTTCGCCGCCTGCGCTGCCTGTGTTTCGGTCAGTGCATTGAAAAGCGTTGATTTTCCGACGTTGGGAAGGCCAACGATACCGCATTTGAAACCCATTTTACTAACTCCGTCATGCTGAACCTGATTCAGCATCCCGTGCCAAATCGTTCAAAAGTTGCGCATATACGCTCTGGACCCTGAATCAAGTTCAGGGTGGCGATTTTGTTCTAAACTATTCTCTATTCCTGCATCCGCATCGCGACTTCGCTCATGAAGCGCGCATCATCATTTTTGGCCAGCCAGTCTGCTTCTGCGGCGATGATGCCCAGCATATCCGCCAGATCGTCAATTTCCGATTTGGCATAATTGCCCAGAACATGCCCTGTGACTCGCGCCTTGTGGCCGGGATGGCCGATGCCGATACGCACCCGGCGGAAATCCGGTCCGATATGCGCGATCATCGATCTGATGCCATTATGGCCCGCTGCACCGCCGCCGCGTTTCACCTTGATCCGGAACGGCTCGAGATCCAGTTCGTCGTAAAAGACAGTGACATCTTCCGGCTGCAATTTGTAGAAATCGAGTGCTGCGCGCACGCTCTGGCCGCTTTCGTTCATGAAAGTCGCGGGCTTTAGCAGGACCAGCTTTTCGCCGCCCAGCCGCGCTTCCATGGTCCAGCCCTTGAATTTCTGCTTGGGCGGGGGAAAGCCATGCACTTCCTCAAGCGCGTCGATCACCATGAAGCCGACATTGTGCCGGTGCATCGCATATTGCGCGCCCGGATTGCCAAGGCCGACCCATAGTTGCATTTTCTAACGCTCTTCCAGCTCGCCTTGAGCTTGTTGAATGACAAAAAAACCGCCCATGCTTTGTAAATGTAGCATGGACGGTTTTTCGTTACATTGTTTGATGGCTGAAGGTCTAGCTGTCTTCGCCCTCGACCGTATCGGCATCCTGCTCGGTGACTTCTGTTTCACCGGCTGCATCTTCTTCGGCTTCGTCGTCGGAAGATTTGAGCGCAGATGGTGCAGTCACGCCAGCAATAGTAAAGTCACGATCGGTGATCGAGCTTTCCGCGCCAGCGGGCAGGGTGATGCTGGAAATATGGATCGAATCACCAATTTCCAGTCCGGTAACGTCTATTTCGATCTGGTCAGGGATATGATCCGCATCGCACATCAGGTCGAGTTCGTGACGGACAACGTTCATGACGCCGCCACGTTTCAGGCCAGGCGAATCTTCTTCGTTGATGAAGACAACAGGAATGTTGACCTGTACCTTCGCGCCCTTTGCAAGGCGGAAGAAGTCAACATGGAGCGGACGGTCGGTGACCGGGTCAAAAGCAACATCCTTTGGCAGAGTGCGGGTTTTCTTCCCGTCGACTTCTACCTGAACCAGCGAGTTCATGAAATGGCCGGTGCCGAGAAGCTTGTTCAACGCACGTTCTTCGACGTGGATTGCAATGGCTTCTTTCTTGTCGCCATAAATAACGGCGGGGATACGGCCTTCACGACGCAGTGCACGGGAGGCTCCCTTGCCAGCCCGTTCGCGTGGCTCGGCTGAAATAGTCAGCTGATCACTCATAATGTTGCTCCAAAAATAAGGTTTTGTTAGATTTCCGCCACGCCTCCAGGGTGCTCATGGTCGGAAAGAGGGCGCTATAAGGTCGGACCATCGCAAAAGCAAGGGCTTTGCGGCGCGGAACCAGCCTAGCGGAAGAATCCGATCTGGGAACTCGTCGCCAGCAATATGCCGCTTTGCGACCAGATCTCGACCCGTCCGTCAGTGGCGCTGTTGCGGACAGTCGCGCCAGTCACTCGCAGCAGCATGAAATCGATACCGGCAGCCGCCAGATCTTCCTCGCTCGCGTAGATATAGGTCGCCATGGACACGGTAGAGCCAGGGCGGAATTGTTCGGTGACGAAAAAGGTTCTGGGCATTGGTGTATCGAGAATCGAAAGAAGGCTTATCCGGTCGACCGGACGACCGTCCGCTTCCCTGATCCAGACAATGGCTTCGGGCGAATCATTGACGGCGAACGGCATGCCCTTGGCGATGCGCTGGTCATAACGCGTAACCCATTCCGGTGCCATGGGGTTGACCGAGGGCAGGGCTATGGATTCTTCCGGCGATTTGGTCGTCGGCATTTCCACCTGATAATCGATATCCGTGGGCCGACGGGTGCTGGTGACGATATCTGCTGCGTTCGTCAGCGAACCATTTTGCGACAATTCCACGCGCCAGAATTGCGTCGAGGAACCGGCGCGAAGCAGCTTGACGGAGAGCGTTACCTCGCCGGGACCAACACCGGTCATGTAGACGATCTGCTGCGCAACCAGCGGTCCGCGGCATTCCGGATGCATTGTCACAGCGCGCCCGGCTACTGCCGCGACCCAACCGCCAAAAGCCATTCCGGTGGGATTACGGTATATGTCGCTGGCCTCAATCGTAAACTGGCCATCTCCCTGCGCGATTAGCGCGGTTTCCCGATCAAATATAAATGTCATGCAATGCCCTGATTATTGGATTTTTTCGATTTTATACCCGCGTTTCGCGAGCGTTTCCTGAACCGCATCCGGTCCGACGAGATGGGCCGCGCCGACAGCGACCAGCGAGGTTCCTGGCTTTTGCAGGCGCAAATCGAGTTGCTCCGCCCAATTCAGATTGCGGGCCACCAGCAGATATTGGCGAGTCTTGGGATCGGTCAATATGCCAGCATCGGACAGCGTCACTATCTCTTCAATATTACCGGTCATCCAGGCGTTGAACAATTTTTCAAAGGCTTGCTGGGCATCGGCTGAATCTTCAATCACGCTGGTCAGCATTTGCCGCTGCTGCGCTTCTGGGAGCTTGTCGAAATAACCCAGCTGCAGCTCTATGGTTTCAAGTGCCTCAATCGGCTTGCCCGATTCCTTAAACTGAGCGGTGAGTTTCTTCTCGACGCTGCTGCTGGAATCCAGTCCCAGTCCTCTGGTCTGGGCGGATGCCAGCGAGAGCGCCGCTGCCCAGGTTTCCATGCGGTTGAGCGTACGCTCGGAAATGTTGGATTGGTCGATGATCCGGTCAAGGTCGTCGCGAAGTGATGGTTTGATCCGCGCATTCAATTTCTCCTGGCCTGGAGAAACCGCCAAGCGGGAAAATATCTTGGCGGCGCTCTGGGGATCATCCAGTCCCAGCACTTCGATCACCAGATGGTCCGAATCGGCAATTGCGGCCTCAAGGGCGGGTGTGCGCCATTGCACGTCGTTGGGCAGGATGTGGATCGTGCCGAACATATAGGCCACACCAACCTGTTCGGGCCGGGTGCCGGTTACCTTCCACATGGCAGGCGTGCCGGTCTTGACTGTATTCATGGTCACCGGTTCGGGCGCATTGTTGCACGCAGCGAGCAACAATGGAGCGAAGAGCGACAGGAGTGCTGTAAAGATTCTCATGAGTCCTATCTGGTGTGCTTGCCGGGAAAAGAAAGTCCGGGGTTGGGAATAATCAATATTCAATCCGTTCTGCAACAAGCCCTTTTTTCGCCAGAATCGCCTGCAGGCTGCTGTCTCCGGCAAGATGGCCCGCGCCAACCGCCATGAATATGGTCCCCGGCTGGTCCATCCGCTGATCGACCCATTCGGCCCAATTGATATTGCGGTTGACCAGCAGCGTCTCGTATACAAGATCATCTTCGAGGCCAGCATTCATCAGTTCGCCCAGCGCATCAACATTGGCGTTGGCCCATTCGACAACCATTTGTTCCATGCCTTCTGCCGCATCATCAACAGTATCGACGGTGAAATTTAGAAATCTGATCTGCACCGCTTCGGGCAGATTGTCGAAAAATCCCAGCTGTTGCTCAGGCGTTTCTAGCCCGGTAATCTTCATCTCCCGGGCGGCCGCCTGTGCCAGCAATTCATCTTCGACCCCCTGATCAGCAGCATATCCGTTGCGCATCAGCGGGATTAGCGAAATATTGACGCTGGCGAACCAGGGATCAAGCGGATCGAATGCGGCGACCGGCAGGTTCAGCCGTGTTAGAACCGCTTCATAATCTGCCCGGTCTTCAACGGTCAATTTGTCGCGCAGCGAGATGCCGGTCTTGTCGATGGCCAGATCATTGACGATTTTCACCATCACGGCAGGGTCGGGTTTGATCATTTCCACCACCAACTCGTCCGATTCATCAAAGCTGGCCTTCACCGCCTCGTCGAACCAGGTCATGCCGGGCTTGAGGATATGGACGGTACCAAATAGATAGATGGTCGTGTCTTCGTCCTTGATTACCCAGAGGGCAGGGTCAGCGTCATCCGGCATGACCGCGGGTGTATCAGCAATGGCCGGCACCGCTTCGCTGCCCGCGCTGGCAATTTGCACCTTCTCAGCCGGACAAGCCGTGAGTGACAGATAGAGCGGGAAGAGTAAGGTGCTGAAAAGCCAGTTACGCGGCATGAAAAAGTTGCTCCGGCAGAAGGTGGGACGGGCTTCATTGAACAATTGACGACAAATGCCCAGCAAATTTTGCGCGATGATATTGTGGCACTGGCGACGGCCTCACAATTCTGTTAATCGAATGGTTAATTCAAGGAGTTTTCCGATGAGCACGATTCACGCCCGTACCTGCCATATCTGCGAAGCCAATTGCGGCGTGTTGGTGGAGGTCGACGGACGAGAGATATTGTCGATAAAGGGCAATCCCGATCATGTACTGAGCCGGGGGCATATTTGTCCCAAGGCGACCGCCATTGCCGATTTGCAGGATGATCCCGATCGTCTGCACAAGCCGGTGAAAAAGGTTGATGGCCAGTGGCAGGAAATCGGCTGGGAACAGGCTTTTTCCGAAATTGCCGCCAAGTTGCTCGATCTCAAGGGGCAGGGCGCCAAGCCGGCCATGTATATGGGGAATCCCAGCGCCCATGATTACGGTATTTCCACCCAGATCAGCACCTTGCGCCACGCGATCGGAGTCAAGAATCTCTATTCCGCCTCGACGCTCGACCAGATTCCGCATCATGTCGTGCAATATCATATGTATGGTCACGTCAGTCTTGCTGCCGTTCCGGATATCGACCGCTGCCAATATCTGCTGATCATCGGCGGCAACCCGGCGGCGTCCAACGGCAGCATCTGGACGGTGCCCGACTTCAAGAAGCGGGTGAAGGAGATGCAGGCCCGTGACGGCAGGCTGGTCGTCGTCGATCCGCGCCGGACCGAAACCGCAAAGCTGGCGGACGAACATCATTTCGTAAAGCCCGGTACCGACACCGCGCTCTTGATCGGAATATTGAAAAGCATTTTTGATGCCGGGCTAGCCGATATATCGCGGCTTGACGCCCTTTTGGATGACAGCTGGAGCACCATCGAACCAGCGATTGCAGACTTTGATTTGGACCGGCTCTCCGCCCATTGCGGGATTTCGGTTGCCGCCATGCAGGATATGGCGGCGCAGCTTGCTGCCGACCAGCCCGCCGCAATCTATGGCCGGATGGGGGTCTCGGTCTGCGAATTTGGCACGCTCAACCAGTGGCTGATCCAGGTGATCAATATCGCATCCGGCAATCTCGACCGCGAGGGCGGCACGATGGTGCCGCAGCCAGCGCTCGACACGATCAATCTGGTGGGCAGGGGGTCTGTGCGCACCGCCGAAACGGTGCGCGGCACAATGGCTTCGGTGATGAGCGAACTGCCGATGGTGACCTTTGCCGATGAAATGCTGCGCGACGATGACGAGCGGATTCGGTCGCTGTTCGTGGTCACCGGCAATCCGGTGCTGTCGTCGCCAGACGGGGCCAAGCTCGACCGCGCACTGGACCGGCTGGACCTGATGGTGTCGTTCGACATGTATGTCACGGCGACTAGCTGCCACGCCGACTATATATTGCCACCCTGCGGACCGCTGGAGAAGGACCATTATCCCTTCTTCTTCGGGCCGCTGGCGATCCGCAACTATGCCAGCTACTCGCCGGCGATCTTCGAACTGCAGGACGGCGAGAAGACCGACTGGGAAATTATCGCTGAACTGGCACGGGAAATCCTGGCGCAGGACGGGCAGGACGTCCCCAATATCCGCGAACCGCGCGATGTGCTCGACGGCATGCTGCAAAGCTCGCCCGCCGGACTGACGCTGGCCGAGGTCGAGGCGGCGCCCAATGGCATAGATCTCGGGCCGCTGCGCCCGTGCATGGCCGAGCGGCTGCGCACCGAGGACGGGAAGATCCACTGCGCCCATCCCGATTTTCTCGCCGAGCTGCAGCGCTTCGCCGCAAATCTCGATAACGAACAACCCGACAGTCTCCGCCTGATCGGCCGCCGCCATGTCCGCCAGAACAACAGCTGGCTGCACAATAGCAAGCGGCTGCTGAAAGGCCCTGATCGTTGCACATTGATGATCCATCCCGATGATGCGGCCGCCCGCGGATTGATAGATGGCGTCATGGCGTCAGTTTCCAGCCGGGTGAACCGCGTCGAACTCCCGGTCGAGATTACCGATGACGTCATGGCGGGCGTGGTCTCGATCCCGCATGGTTTCGGTCATGGCCGCAAAGGCGTCGGTCTGTCGGTAGCGCGCGAGAAGCCGGGGGTTTCGATCAATGACCTGACCGATACGGAGCGGTTTGATCCGCTGTCCGGCAATGCCGTGTTGAACGCAGTGTCGGTGACGGTGGAGAGAGTAGTGGAGATGGTGGCGGCGGAATAATCCCGTCACTGGAATACCCCCGTCATCCTGAACTTGTTTCAGGACCTCCACGGGCTGTGCGCGTTCTCAAGAGGTGCTGAAACAAGTTCAGCATGACGAATAAGGTCGCAGATCAGGCCATTCCTCCCTTGACCCTCTGCCGCCCTTTCGCCAAAGCAGCGCGTAAATATTGCACCTCCTTTTTTGGCATGCGAAGAAAGTCTTCATCTTGACCGATACGAAGCCGCTCAGCTTCCAGCAGATCATCCTGAAACTCCATCAATATTGGGGTGATCGCGGCTGCGCGATCCTGCAGCCCTATGACATGGAAATGGGGGCAGGGACCTTCCACACGGCGACGACATTGCGGGCGCTTGGCCCCGATCCGTGGAATGCGGCCTTTGCCCAGCCTTGCCGCCGTCCGACCGACGGGCGCTATGGCGAAAATCCGAACCGGTTGCAGCATTATTACCAATATCAGGTGATCCTCAAGCCATCGCCGCCCGACATTCAGCAGCTCTATCTCGACAGCCTGTCGGTGATCGGCATCGATCCGATGCTGCACGACATTCGCTTCGTCGAGGATGACTGGGAAAGCCCGACACTCGGCGCCTGGGGGCTGGGCTGGGAAGTCTGGTGCGACGGCATGGAAGTCACCCAATTCACCTATTTTCAGCAAATGGGCGGTTTTGACTGCAAGCCGGTGGCTGGCGAACTGACCTACGGGCTCGAACGGCTGGCCATGTACATCCAGGGCGTCGATAGCATTTATGATCTGGATTATAATGGCGCTGGAATGACTTACGGCGATATCTTCCTGGAAAATGAGAAGCAGATGTCGGAGTGGAATTTCGAGGTCGCCAATACCGAAACCCTGTTCGACCTATTCAACAAGGCGGCGGCCGAGTGCGAAAATTGCCTCGACAAGAAATTGCCGATTCCCGCCTATGAGCAGGCGATCAAGGCGAGCCACGTGTTCAACCTGCTGCAGGCGCGCGGCGTGATCTCGGTACAGGAACGGGCCAGCTATATGGGCCGCGTTCGCGATCTGGCGAAGGGCAGTTGCGAAGCCTATATGACGAAAAACGGGTGGGCAGCGTGATGGTACTAGACACCCTATTTTCCTCCCCGTTGCGCAGCAATGGGGAGGTGGCAGTCCGAAGGACTGACGGAGGGGTTGCCCCTCCACCACGCTTCGCGCGGTCCCCCTCCCCATGCTACGCACAGGGAGGAAGAAATAGATGACCGATTTCCTTCTCGAACTGCTCTCCGAAGAAATCCCCGCCCGCATGCAGGCCAAGGCCCGCGTTGACCTGGAGCGCCTGTTCACCGCGCAAATGGCAGAAGCAGGCCTGAAAGCCGGCGCGATCACCGTCTATTCGACGCCAAGGCGACTTGCCCTCATCGCGAAAGACCTGCCCGCACAGACCGAAGCGGTCAGCGAGGAAGCCAAGGGACCACCGGAAGCGGCGCCCGATCAGGCGGTAGAGGGTTTCTGCCGCAAGAATGGCGTCACCCGCGACCAGCTGGAAGTGCGCGATATCAAGGGGCGTCCGACTTTCTTCGCGGTGATCAACAAGCCGGGCCGCGACACCAGGGATGTGCTGGCGGAAGCCATTCCGGCGATCATCAAAGCTTTCCCATGGCCAAAATCCATGCGCTGGGGTGATGCCAGCGTTTCCACCGAAAGTCTGCGTTGGGTGCGACCGCTGAGCGGCATCGTTGCGATCCTCGGCGATGACCTTGTGCCCTGCGAAATTGACGGCTTGACGTCAGGCTATGATACTGTCGGACATCGTTTTCATCATCAGGGCATGATCACCATCGGCAATGCCGGTGACTATGCCGAAAAGCTCCGCGCCTGCCATGTGCTCGTCGACCATGAAGAACGCCAGAACATCATCCGCGACGGCGCCGCCAAGGCTGCATCGGATGCCGGACTGGATCTGGTCGAGGACGAAGGTCTGGTGATCGAAAATGCCGGCCTGACCGAATGGCCGGTGCCTTTGCTGGGATCATTTGACCCTGCGTTTCTGGATGTGCCCGAAGAGGTGATCCAGCTGACCGCCCGGGTGAACCAGAAATATTTCGTGTGCAAATATCCTCCCAATGCGCAGCATGGGGAGGACAAATTGGCCCCGAATTTTGTCTGCACGGCAAACATAGCCGCCAGCGATGGCGGCAAGGCAATTATCGCGGGGAATGAGAAAGTCCTCGCCGCACGGCTCTCCGACGCCAAATTCTTCTGGGAACTTGACCAGAAGACCAAGTTGGAGGATCATGCGAAGAAATTGAGCAACATTGTGTTCCACGAGAAATTGGGAACGGTTGCCGACAAGGTAGAGCGTGTGGCCAAGCTGGCTGAGTGGTTGGCGTCTTTAGAAGGGACTGGGTTACTCCGTGCCGACCCGGAACAGACCAAGCAGGCCGCACGTCTCTGCAAAGCTGATCTCGTCACCGAAATGGTCGGCGAGTTCCCCGAGCTGCAAGGCTTGATGGGCGGTTATTATGCAGAGAAAGAAGGACTTCCGGTGGAAGTCTCGCACGCGATCAGAGATCATTACAAGCCGGTCGGGCAGGGCGATGAAGTGCCTACCGATCCGGTTACGGTTTGGGTGAGTCTGGCGGATAAGCTGGATACGCTGGTTGGTTTCTTCGCGATTGACGAGAAGCCGACTGGGTCGAAAGACCCGTTTGCTTTGAGGCGGGCCGCGATAGGCATCCTGAGCTTGATCACGACGTCAAACATGAAAATTAGTTTGAATGCACTCGTCGATGCAGCATTGGTTGGTCTGAAATGTACCTTTCAACAAAAAGATGAATGGAACATTTACCCTGATGATGAAAACGAAATGGGTTCAATGCATGTAGGTGATATTCGTGTGGCTTACCATGAGCTTGACCTCGAATATGCTGCCTTTGATGTAAAAGCATTTGTGAAGTACCAAGAAGGTGAAGTTGAATCCCCAATTGGAGACTTCCTGACATTCGTTCACAAGCATGAGCGAGTGAAGAGTTGGATACTCGATTTCCTCGCCGACCGCCTCAAAGTCCAGCAACGCGAAGCGGGCGTCCGTCACGATCTGATCGACGCGGTCTTCGCGCTCGGCGGTGAAGGCGATCTGGTGCGCCTGCTCGCCCGAGTTAAGGCGTTGCAGGCTTTTGTGGAAACTCCGGATGGCGTGAACCTGCTCGCCGGTTACAAGCGGGCTTCGAATATTTTGAAGAAAGAAGCGGGCAATTCCGTTCGTGTCGAGCGTAGTCGAGACACGGATGCGGCAGGACAGGGTCTCTCGACTTCGCTCGAGACGAACGGCCGAGAGCGCTCCGCATCAAGTGCGGAGCAAGATGGTGCAAAATCCCTTTCCTACACACCCGAAAAAGCCGAAAAGGCCCTTATCGACGCGCTAGACGCGGCGCAGCCGGAAGTGACCGCGGCGATCAAGGCAGAGCAGTTTGAAACCGCGATGACCGCTCTGGCCGCATTGCGCGGGCCGATTGACCAGTTTTTCGAGGATGTGACGGTGAACGACGAGGAGGAAGACAAGCGTGAAGCCCGGCTTGCCCTGTTGGCACGCTTCCGCAATGCCGTCCACCAAGTCGCTGATTTCTCTCAGATTGAGGGCTAGAAGATATTTGATTCATAACAGTGTAAAGTTTGTAAAGTTCGACGGCGAGGTTTTTTCGGCAAGGTGACCTGAGAAACTGGCCCCTCCCTTTCAAGGGAGGGGATTCAGGGGTGGGATATGAGGAAAGGGGCTCGATGCCGCTTTCCGAATTTCCTGGCGACACGGCACCACCCCAACCCCTCCTCTGAAGAGGTGGGGCTAACATATGGAGTTGAAAGCAAGAATGACCCAATATGTATATCGTTTCGGTGGCGGAATAGATGCAGATGGCGCGCCCGGTGATTCCACAGAGGCCCGCAACCTGCTCGGTGGCAAGGGCGCCAATCTCGCCGAAATGGCCAATATTGGTCTGCCGGTTCCTCCCGGTTTCACGATCTCGACCGAAATGTGTACCCGCTATTATGCCGAAGGCGGCCAATATCCAGACAGCGTCCGGGACGAAGTCGCGCAGGGCATTACCCATATTGAGTCCGTCACCGGCAAGTCATTCGGCGACGCCGCCGATCCGCTGCTGGTTTCCGTTCGCTCCGGCGCCCGCGCCTCGATGCCCGGCATGATGGATACCGTGCTCAATCTCGGTCTGAACGATGACACGGTCGAAGGTCTGGCCAAGACATCCGGCGACGAACGGTTCGCCTGGGACAGTTACCGCCGTTTCATCCAGATGTACTCCGATGTGGTCCTCGAACTCGACCATGATGCTTTTGAAGAAGCGCTGGAAATCATCAAGGAAGACAATGGCTTCTTCACTGATACCGAGATGGAGTCGAAGCATTGGAAAGCTCTGGTCGGCGAATATAAGTCGCTGGTCGAGGAGCAATGGGGCAAGCCTTTCCCGCAGGATGTGAATGATCAGCTCTGGGGCGCGGTCAGCGCCGTGTTCGGCAGCTGGCAGGCAGACCGGGCCAAGGTCTACCGCCGTCTCAACGACATTCCCGGCGAATGGGGCACGGCCGTCAATGTCCAGGCGATGGTATTCGGCAATATGGGCGAAACCAGCGCCACCGGCGTCGCCTTCACCCGCAATCCGTCGACCGGTGAGAGCCTCTATTATGGCGAATGGCTGATCAATGCGCAGGGCGAGGATGTCGTCGCCGGTATTCGTACGCCGCAATATCTCTCCAGGGCAGCACGCGAACAGGCCAATGCCAAGCCGCTGTCGATGGAAGAGGCGATGCCGGAAACCTACAAGGAACTGACCGACGTTTTTGACCTGCTCGAACGCCATTATCGCGACATGCAGGATATTGAATTTACCGTCGAGCGCGGCAAATTGTGGATGCTGCAGACCCGCTCGGGCAAGCGCACCGCCAAGGCGGCGCTGAAAATCGCGGTCGATATGGCCCATGACGGCCTGATTACCGAGGAAGAAGCGGTGATGCGCGTCGATCCGATGGCGCTTGACCAGCTGCTCCACCCGACGCTCGATCCGGAAGCCACGCGCGATGTGCTGACGACCGGCCTGCCGGCCTCTCCCGGTGCGGCCAGCGGCCTGATCGTGTTTGACAGCGATACGGCCGAGCGGCGCACCGAAATGGGTGATGACGTCATTCTGGTACGAGTCGAAACCTCGCCGGAAGATATTCACGGCATGCACGCGGCCAAGGGCATATTGACGGCGCGTGGCGGCATGACGTCACATGCGGCTGTGGTTGCCAGAGGCATGGGGAGACCTTGTGTTTCCGGCGCCGGCACGGTTTCGATCAACAATGAAACCAAGGTGATGAAGGTCGGCGACCGCGAACTCAGGGAAGGCGATTTGCTGACCATCGACGGCAGCAATGGCCAGGTGATGGCCGGCCGTGTCGATACGATCCAGCCCGAGCTGGTCGGCGATTTTGGCGTCTTGATGGTCTGGGCCGACAAGGTTCGCCGTCTTGGTGTCCGCACCAATGCGGAAACCCCGCTCGATTGCCAGGTCGCCCGTGATTTCGGTGCCGAGGGTATCGGCCTTTGCCGCACCGAACATATGTTCTTCGATGCAGCGCGTATTACTTCGGTTCGCCAGATGATTCTTGCCCCCGACGAAAAGGGCCGCAGGCAGGCGCTGGCGAAACTGCTGCCCGAACAGCGCAATGATTTCCGCCAGATATTTGAAGTCATGGTCGGGCTGCCGGTGACCATCCGGCTGCTCGATCCGCCGCTGCATGAATTTTTGCCGCATCACCAGTCGGAGTTCGAGGAAGTGGCCAAAGCCGCCGATGTCGGCGTTGACACGCTGAAACAGCGGGCCAATGAATTGCACGAATTCAACCCGATGCTCGGCCATCGCGGCTGCCGTCTTGGCGTCACTTATCCCGAAATCTACGAGATGCAGGCACGCGCGATATTCGAAGCCGCCTGCGAAGTCGCCGAAGCCAGCGGTCAGGCGCCAATTCCCGAAGTCATGATCCCGCTCGTCGCCACTGCGCGCGAACTGGAACTGATGAAGGATGTCGTCGACCGGATGGCCAAAGAAGTCTTCGCCGAAAAAGGTCGCGAGATCGAATATCTCGTCGGGACGATGATCGAGCTGCCGCGCGCTGCGCTGATGGCCGGTGAAATCGCCGAACATGGTGAATTTTTCAGCTTCGGCACCAATGACCTTACCCAGACCACTTTGGGCGTCTCGCGCGACGATGCCGGGCGATTCCTGACCCAATATGTCGACAAGGGCATTTTCCCGCGCGACCCGTTTGTCAGCCTCGATATCGAGGGTGTCGGGCAGTTGATCGAAATCGCCGCCGAACGGGGCAGGGCCGTTCGTCCTGATATCAAACTCGGCATCTGCGGTGAGCATGGCGGTGATCCGGCTTCGATCGCATTTTGCGAGAAAACCGGTCTCGATTATGTCAGCGCATCGCCTTATCGCGTGCCGATCGCGCGGCTAGCGGCAGCGCAGGCGGCGCTGAACCGAAGCTAGTCTTCCGTTCGGCCCAGTATCCGGTCGATTTCGGCCTGAGCGATGTTGAATTTCCAGTTCTGGACCATGTGCTTGCTGTGCAATTTCCCGTTCAGGCAGGCGAGATGGCAATAGAGACCTCGTGAGACAAACAGCCCGTCCGCGTTTGACAGGTCACGAAATTCGAGCTGGAAAATTTCGTCTTCGGTAATGGGCTGATCGCAAAAGGCGCAGGGCGTGAGATAGCCTTGGCTGCTTTCGATTTGTGTCAGCGGCGGCGGGTCACAGGGCACATCGGCATTGAGCCGGTCGATCAGGCCGGTAACGGCGATATTCCACTCATTGGTTTCGCTATCCTCTTCTGACCATAGTTCGAGCAGTTCCGATCCTGCCAATATTCGGGAAACCGAATCCTTCGCCTTGTTGATCAGAGGCGTGTCGGGCTTTGCCATGGTACCGAGGCGGTTGCGGAGGTCGTCGGGAACATCGGCGGCCTGCTGCCCCATGAGAAAGGCGACGCATTCCGCTGCAGCCAGGGTTTCGCTTGCCAGATCCACTTCGATATATGCCTCCGGCCCACAATCGTCTGTCTGGCCAAACGATTCGAGCTCGTTTAACTTGCCTTCAATGTCATCGGTCGAGGCGACTTCGGCGGCCCAGTCTACCGCGGAATCATTCTCGAAACTGCCCGTACCCCATGTTCCCATCGACCGTCTCTCCGTCCGTTGATGGTCTT
This sequence comes from Sphingorhabdus sp. M41, assembly GCF_001586275.1. NCBI lineage: Bacteria > Pseudomonadati > Pseudomonadota > Alphaproteobacteria > Sphingomonadales > Sphingorhabdaceae > Sphingorhabdus > Sphingorhabdus sp. M41. The sequence goes on from NZ_CP014545.1 coordinate 1,495,146, forward strand.
TCTACAAATGAATGACAAAATAGCCACTAAAATGGCTTGCAAGCGCGGGCATCACCCCCTATCTGCACCGTCTGGTTAGCGCCCATAGCTCAGCTGGATAGAGTACTTGACTACGAATCAAGGGGTCGGGAGTTCGAATCTCTCTGGGCGCACCACTTTCCCTCTTTTGTCAGATCCTGCCCCAAGGTGCACTTGCACATGGCCCGATGCTCGCCTAGTTTGTCGGCATTGCACCCGATGAACTGAAGGACCTGTTTTGGCCGATTATTCCCAATCCATTGTCGACGCGCTTGCGGAGCGCGAAGCCCAGAAAATTACGGTACCCGACGAGGTCCAGGACGCGGTGCGGACGCTGTTGCGCTGGTCCGGCGAAGACCCGGAACGCGAAGGGCTGATCGACACGCCGAAACGCGTGGCGCGGGCTTGGAAGGAATATTGCGAAGGCTATGCCGAGAACCCGGCGATGCATCTGGCGCGAACCTTCGAAGAAGTCGGTGGCTATGACGAGCTGGTGCTGCTCAAGGACATCCCGTTCCACTCCCACTGCGAACATCATATGGCTCCGATTATCGGCAAGGCCAGCATCGCCTATATGCCGACCGACAAGGTTGTCGGCATTTCCAAACTGGCTCGCGTGCTCCACGGATTCTCGCGGCGGCTGCAGGTGCAGGAACGGCTCACTGCCGAAGTTGCAGAATGTATCTGGGATAATTTGAAGCCCGCCGGTGTGGCCGTCGTGATCGAAGCCAGCCACAGCTGCATGACTGCACGCGGCGTGCGCACTCCGGGTGTTTCGATGACCACCAGCCGTCTGCTGGGTTGTTTCCTGGAAGATGCGCGCAGTCGCGAGGAAGTGATGAGCCTGATGGGCTATTGAGGCGAAAGCCCGCTCAACGCATCCATTTTCGCATCAGATTATATTGCACCGCCTGCAGGCGGGCATAATTTTCCTGCGCCATATTGAGGCCCTCGAGAGCCGCGACTTCGTTCAGTTCGTATAGCAGATTGCGCTTCATCACATCGGGGATTTTGCTCTGGATGAAGGTGATCGCAACCATGCGTTCGCCTTCGGTCACCGGCTCGACCTCGTGTAGCGTGTAAGAGGGATAAACGATCGCTGTCCCCGGAACGCCCTTGAACCGCATGCTCGCTTCTCCCTGGGTGACATGGAGGGCGCCGCCCTTGCAGTCGTTCACATCGCTCAGGAATATGGTGCAGCTCAAGTCGGAGCGAAGCGGGCCGTCGGGCAGGGGTATGATCGCGCTGTCGGCGTGCAGCCCGTAGTTCATCCCCGGCTTGTAACGCGTGATCAGCGGCGGTGCGACTCTCTCGGGAAATGCGAAGTCGACAAATTCGCGATTGGCCATCAGCGCGTCGTGCAGGATCTGCGAGGATTTCTTATAACCTTCGACATCGTGCAATTGCAGGTTATTCTTCACCTTGCTGTGCGGATTGCTGATCTTGCCGTCGACAAATTTTGCGGTATCGGCAATTTTTTTCAGTTCATTGACCTGACTTTGGTCGAGTAAGCTGAGTTGCTTGAACATTATCGTCTCGTTTCCGCTTTTGCTATCGCCGCGCCTACTACCGGGAAGCGCCGCGCCAATTGGTTAACCCATAGCAGCGTCTGCCTGATATCGTCAGCATGAATTTGCGCAGCTTCGGCCAAGAGCTCTTCCCGCAGCGATGCACTATAGTCATATTCGGGGGCCTTGGAATAGCTGGTCATGATCGGGCTGGAAACCAGACTCCGGGAATCTTCCATGGAAAGATGTCGTCCGAAATGGCTGGCCGCAATCTGCAGCTGTTCGGCGGGCTGGTGAAGAAAATCATCGAAATCCATCCACGCGATATTTGCGTCTGGGCAATGATGTTCGGCATCACAGAGCGTGACCATCTCGCACAGCCACCCCAGAGCAGCGGTCTGGGCAAGCGACAAAGTTTCTTTGCTGGCCAATGACTCGCCGCAGTGCCGTTCGAGCCGGAGCAGCCTGAGTTCGGCGAGCGCCGCCGCTTCCTGTTTTGATGCATCCCCGGCCAATATGGTTGGCAGATAGCGATCAAGAGAAGCGAACAGGAAGAGCGCCGTGCCGTTGTCTGCAAGCAAGTTCTTAGCGAGAGGGCTGACAAAGCTGCTAGCCTTGATCATCACCCGTTGGTTTGCGTGAAATACGCGCGAGAGCCAGTTTTCTACCTGGGTCAGACGTGTCGCCAGCTCTTGTTCGGACCAGCCGATATCAGCCGGCTTGACAACCTGAACTTCAGCCAGTTGCCGCAATATTGCCGGTTCGCGCAGGGCAAGAAAGTCGTCCAGTTCCCCCAGCAGCCGGGAAATAAGAGTCGATCCGACATGGCCGACGTGGAAAATATAATGGGGTTTGTTGAGGGAAGACGGAGGCAGTGAAGGAATATCCGGCCATGAAACGATCTGCCGCTGCAGTTCCGGCGTCAATATGCGCTGGTCAAGAAAGCTGGCTTGCCGGAAGGCGGCTTCGCTCATCGTCGATAGCAGCACCTGATCCTTGGCCAAATCAGCAAGATGCGGAAAGAGTGACGCATCTTGTGCAAAAACGGATTGCCAATCGTTATTCAACCGATCCTCCAAAGAGAAAGCCCGGGTCTGGTGGGCCGTCTTTCGACGGTCCGGACCCGGGCTTTCAAAATCAAAGTCAGAATAGGACTATTCCTTGGTTTCGGTATCGTCCTGCTCTTCTGTTTCTGTGGTCTCAGGCGCAGCATCTGCATTTGCTTCAACTGTTTCTTCACCCGCATCTTCGCTGTCAGGCGAAAGAGCTGCAGCGGCCAGTTCAGCCTGATCATCTTCAAACATCTGGGCGATCACGTCGACGCCGTCTTTTTGCAGATCAGCTTCATCATCCGAACGGGCGACATTGGCCTGGATGGTAACGTTGACTTCCGGGTGGAGGCGAACGCGAACATCGAAAACACCGAGTGTCTTGATCGGCTTTTCCAGGATGACCATGCTCTTTTCAACGACGGCGTTCTTGCCATCGGCGTTCAGGGCTTCGACAATATCGCGAACGGACACGGAACCATAAAGCTGGCCGCTGGCAGACGATGCACGGATCAGAACGATCTGCTTGCCGTCGATGCCGCCGGATGCCGCTTCGGCTTCCTTGCGCTTCGTTTCATTGTCCGCTTCAATCTGCTGGCGATTGGCTTCGAAGACCTTCTTGTTGGCTTCGTTGGCGCGCAGCGCTTTCTTGTTGGGCAGCAGAAAATTGCGAGCATAGCCGTTTTTGACGGTGACGATGTCGCCAATGCTTCCCAGTTTCTCTACGCGTTCAAGCAAAATAATATCCATTGTTTCGCTCCTACTTCACGAGATAAGGCAGCAGGCCGAGATGGCGTGCGCGTTTGATGGCTCTGGAGAGCTCGCGCTGCTTCTTGGCGGAAACTGCGGTGATACGACTTGGTACGATCTTGCCGCGTTCGGATATGAATCCCTGCAGCGTCTTCACGTCTTTATAGTCGATGGGCTTTGCGTTCTTGCCGGAAAAGGGGCAGCTTTTGCGGCGACGGAAAAATGGACGTCCCATGTTTTAACTCCTTTTCTGGCTTAATTGTCGTCGCGACGCGGTTTGCGTTCGCGATCACGTTCGGGTTTGCGCATCATCACGGACGGGCCTTCTTCATGCTCGTCGACGCGGATGGTCAGGAAACGGATGACATCTTCGTTGATCCGGGTCTGGCGTTCGAGTTCCAGGACAACGCTGCCCGGTGCATCGAGACGCAGCATGACATAATGTGCCTTGCGGTTCTTCTGGATCTTGTAGGCGAGCGTACGCAGGCCCCAGGTTTCGGTCAATACGACCTTGCCTTCATTCGATTCAACAATTTTGGTGGCTTCCTGCGCGAGAGCATCAACCTGAGACTGGCTCAGATCTTGTCGCGCGAGGAAGACATGCTCATACATTGGCATGCAATCATTCCTTCATTTACCGCCGATCGCTGACGCCGCACCATGCAGACACGCCCCTCCGGCTTTCTTCGTTTTCCGGGTGATTCGGACGGACCGGATCACGCGGAAGCGGCGCCTATGGCGGAATTGGGAGCGGATTGCAAGAAGTAGTGCGTATCCAATGCATCCCCGAACCCGGACACTCGAAACCAGCATGCGATACTGGAAGTCTGTCGACCAGGTCCTGCAAAAAAGGACGCTTTCCGGTTGGAAAGCGTCCTCGAGACGATGGCAGCTTGCGATCGGGTCGCTATTATCGCAAGTCTTCCACCGAAACCCATCCCTTGGTGCCGTAATTGTCGCTGACTTCGACAAACAGCCCCGCTTTGCTGCCTGTGGGAGTCAATTCGGTATCGGCCCGTAACGCCCGCACCGTTTTGGCATTCGCACTGGCACTGGCATAAAGATTTGTGTCGACGGCCACGGTATATGTTGCCGCGGCCTCAGCAGCAGGGGATGCTGTGTGAACCGTCGATAACGCGCCGGCCTGGGAGACAACGCTATTAAAGGCGATGATGAAAGCCTCGGTCAGCATCTTGCCGTTTTTCGATCCGGAATAGCCCGCACTGTCAGCACCAGCGATCCATGCCGTTCCACCAGCAAAAGACAGGGTCGATTTTTTCACTTCTCCGGTGCCGGCAATCAGAGTCTGGCCGTTCGTCGGGCTGACCACGCGAATGCCGGCCGCAACCACCTTTTTCTTGCCGCCAAGCCCGCCAAACATCCCCATTAGCGCGCCTGCTCCTGGAACGCTTCCCAAAACCTGACCCGCAGCACCTGAACGGATGAAGGCCTCTGTCGCGACACCTTTTGCTGCCTGAACGCCTTGGTCGACTTCTTCCTTGTCGCCAGCGATAACATTGACCAGGAAATTGGCCGGCGCTGCGCTTGCAGTGTTGTGCACCTCAAAGCATCCTGATTCCCGCGTAATTGCCGCGACCAGTTCGCGGGGGCTGCCCAGTCCGAATTTGCTCCAGCCCTGGATATCTCCATCGACCACGGCGATTGTGCCATAGCTCGCATCGCAATGCGTTAGCTCCACGGGTGATTTCGTTGCGGCTTCGGCAGGCGAGGCAATTGCAATCATCGCAGCAAAGGCGATTGCGGTTGTGGAAAAAAATTGTGATCTGATCATGATATTCTGGCTCCCTTTGCGCATCAAACAGTTTTTCGAGTTGAGAAACTTTGCTCCCCAACGAGGAGCCGTGAGACTGTTTATGCGCGGAGCAAAAAGCGCTTTCATCATTCATTTGAATGAAGGCGGAGAATTTTCCTGATTATCAAATAAAGAGCAATCGGTTGAAACTTATGTTCTCGCGAGGGGCCGTCGCTTACCCGTCCGAAGCATCCTCGCTTTGCCCCATAGCGATGTTGGCAAGCAGTCCGACCAGTTCCGCTTGACGGCCACAGCCTGTTTTTTCAAGCACGCTGCTGAATTGCGATCGCACGGTGGTGATCGATACTTCGCCGTCTGCGGCGATCTCGGCCAAAGTCTGACCTTTCACCAGGCCTTTGGCAATCCGGGTTTCAGCCACAGTCATGTCGAACAGGCTTCGCATCAAGGTAGTCGACGGCGCACGCGTCTGATCGAGCGGGGTGAAGAATAGAAGCGCATAACTATTGGCGAAAATATCATGGGCAGCCAGTTTTAACGGCATGACATGGCCTACGAAAATCGCGTTGCCATCCTGGTTGCGAATCGGAAAGGAAAGGCTGTCAGTGGAGGAAATGCCATCCAGTGTTTTCAATGCGCTGCTCAAAAAGTCTCCCGAACGCCGATCTGAAAAAGTCACTCGTCCGCCAGCCGCATTGAATTGCACATGGTCAGCAACCGATTGAGCCCGGTCATTGGCTTCGACAAATTTGCCTTCGGCGTCGAGAACCAGAGCGGGCAGGCCGAACTTGGAAAGCGTTTCGCTTGCGCCTTGCGCGCGTTGCAGGCCAAGTCGAGTCGAAACAAAGGCACTGCGCAACAAATGGGGACGAAGCTCATTGAGACGGTCGACGTGATTGCGCTCGATCGGACCCTGATCCAGCTGGCGCTCGATGCTGAAGACGATATTGTCTCCGGTCGGCATTTGCAGAAGCGTTCCGGCCGACCAGCCGAGACCGCGCGGATGAAAGAAATCCCGATAAAAGGGATTATTGGCCAGTTCCTCTTCGTTCCAGAAATCCTGTTCGACAAAAAATGTTGGCTGCGATTTCCCCATCATGCAGGTCCGCCGGGGGCATTTTTCAAACCAGCCATCTTTGACATAGGTCTCAAATGCTTCGAACACATTTTCCGAAGCAGTCCAGTTTACCGCTTTCCGGGCAGAAAACAGCATGCCACCTATGGAGTCGGTTATCTGCGCCAGTTCATCCAGAACGTCAGGCCAAAGCTCCGGCACCACGGAACATTCATAAATACGATCAATCAACTGTTCCTGCATAGTCTGAACTACCTGACTATTTGAATTTCCCCGATCAGATATCGAATGGCCAATTTAACGATGCATTCTCAGATAGCTACTATTTCTTCTTGTGCAAAAATCCGAACATATCACCGCCAATTTTGCGCATCTGGATTTCTTCCGCGCCTTCCGTGATCCGGTAGCGACGATGGTGCCGGTAGATATGCTCAAACGGCTTGTGGCGGGAATAGCCCATGCCGCCATGGACCTGCATCGCGCGGTCGGCGGCGTCGCAGCACAGGCGGTTTGCGCGATAGTTGCACATGCTGACCTGGGCGGAGAGATATTTGGCAACATCGGGCTTCGGCATCGTGTCCATCTTGGCTGCCGTCGCGTAGATCAACTGTCGAAGCATCGCCGCTTCGGTGTGCAGTTCGACCAGCGGGAACTGGATGCCTTGGTTGACCGACAGCGGTTTGCCGAACGGCTTGCGTTCGCCCGCATATTTCACCGATTCGTCGATACAATATTGCGCCGCTCCCAGCGAAGAGGCGGCCTGGCGTATGCGGTTTTCATGGACGAAATGCTGGGCGCAGGCGAGGCCCATGTCGAGATCGCCGAGCACCGCATCAGCCGGAATCCAGACGTTGGTATAGGAGCATTTCGGGTGATCGGTGGGCATGTTGAATGTCCACATATATTCGCCAATTTCAAAGCCCTCTGCGTCCACCGGCACGATGAAGCAGCCAATCCCCCTGGCGTCGCCGTCCTTGCCGCTGTGTCTTGCAAAGGTCATGACATGGGATGCCTTGTGCAAGCCGGTGGTCCACATCTTGTTGCCGTTGATCAGCCAGCCATCGACTCCGTCGCGGGTTTCCCGGACCGCAGTCGTGTCCATCCAGGTCGCGTCCGATCCATGATCTTCTTCGGTAAGCCCGAAACACCAGCCCATCCTGCCCGCGAGCATCTCGGGAATATAGTCGCGCTTCTGCTGTTCGGTGCCAAAGTCGCGCAACATCAGCGGCTGGACCAGATTGCCGACGATCGAATTCTCGTTCTGCAGGTCATTGTGCAGGCCGAGTCCCTTGTGCGCCAGATGCTCGCGAATTCGGGCCATGCCCAGATTGGTACCATTCTGTCCGCCAAATTCCGCGGGCAGGGCATAGCGATAATGGCCGGCGGCATCGGCAATCTGCCGCATTTCGACCAGCAATGCTTCCCATTCCTCGGTTGGCAGTCCCTGATTTTCCCAGTTGGTTCGCGCATCTTCCCGCCGATGATCGAAGAAACGGATATTGTCATCGCGCTGTTCAACCGGATTGATCTCGGCTTCGATAAATTCATCCAGTACGTCCAGATAATCTTCGATTTCCTGCGGGATTTCAAAATTGGTCATGATGGACTCCATTTGTTGAGCGCGACCATCAGGCCGGCATATTTGGGTTGGTCGATGGATAGTCGTTCCAGAGCGGATAGCCGCAGATGGTTCCAGACAGCGGCATCGGTTACCGCGATATTCCCGGTTGCAAGTCCGCTGCACAGCTGTTTCTGATCATGTCCGATAGCGGCGAGTCTGGTGCGGGCGGCCTCCCGGAAACCTGGTCCCCATTCTGCCTGCCGCCGCGCGATGCCGAGAGCGTTGCCGGCGACGCGCGACTGGAATTTGTCATGACCCTGCAGGCCGGGCATCACCTGCTTTGCGTTCCATTCTTCAAGAGCCGTCAACAGTTCGCCATAGCCGGTCTCGCCGGTCACGCTTTCCTGTTCGGGCATCGACCAGTTGAGCGGAGTGGATATGCTGTCGGGCAGAATCTCCTCAAATAACAGGGCGAGATCGATTTCCACCTCGGACACCCGGCGGCCGATCACCGTGCGCTCGAGCGAGCGGTCGCCATGGCTGCGCCAGATCTGCCCCATCACCATGCAGGCGACGCCCCACCAGAGGGTGGAATAGATCAGCCAGAAGCGAAAGCGGTCCGGATCCACCGCAGCCCCGCTGGCATCGGCATAGGCTTGCAGGAAGGATGCGGCGCTGTCGAAGCCGCCGGCTGCCTTTTCATAATGGCCGAATCGCCAACTCGGCGTGCACAGATAGGCAAGGTCCTGAACCGGATCGCCCAGCCGAACCAGTTCCCAGTCGAGTACCGCCGACAGGCCCTGATGGTCGATCATCAGATTGCCCATGCGAAAGTCGCCGTGCACCAGATATTTGTCGCTGGCATCGGGCGCATTCTGCTCGAGCCAGTGAAATGCATATTCGTAGATCGGAATCTGGCCGCCGATCTCGTGATATTTTTCTTTCTGGACCCGGATCAGTTCGTCGGGGGAAAAATATTCCAGCGACCGGGTCAGGGAATTCATCGGTATCTGGTGAATGGCAGCCAGTTCGCGCGCGCATTGCTCGGTCAACCTGCCTTCGGCCTCGGCAAAGGCGGGATTGCCCAATATTTTATGCGGCAGGGTTTCGCCCTCCGCCTTGGTCATGATGAAGCCTTCGCCCAGGCCATCGCCAGGCTGCAGCCGTCCACGAACCTGCGGGGCTGTAACGCCAGCAGTACGGGCCAATTCAATAATGTCCGCCTGTGTGGCAAGCGGGACGCCACGCAAGCCGTCATCATTTGGCGAAAGGCCGCCGGGCAGGCGGCGCAGGACATAATCCTCACCGCCGTAGGAAAAAGCCCAGCTTTCCATGCTCGCGCCACCCGACAGTCGTTGAACGCCCGTGAGCTCGCCGCCCTTGCCAAAGGTTTCCGAACAATATTCGGCTAGTCTTTTCTCGAATGTCTCATCGTTCATGTGAAGGGGTTTAATCGGACGATTAAAAATACGCAATGCTTTTACAACGTTACGGCGACGCTTGCATGACCGGCCAATTCTCCCTAATTCCGCACCATATTTTCCAATTGGGGGTCATCATGCGCGCATTTATTTTTCCGGGACAGGGTAGCCAGGTGGTTGGCATGGGCAAAGCGCTTGCCGAAGCGAGCAGCACCGCGCGCGAAGTGTTCGAAGAAGTCGATCACGCGCTGGAGCAAAATCTGTTTGCGCTCATGTGCGAAGGCCCGCTCGATGAGCTGACCCTGACCGAAAACGCCCAGCCGGCAATCATGGCCAATGCCATCGCCACCTTGCGGGTGATGGAAAAAGATGGCGGCACGTCGCTAGGGGATTTGTGCAACTATGTCGCTGGCCACAGTCTTGGCGAATATACGGCCTTATGCGCTGCCGGAGCCCTGGATCTGACGACAACGGCGGAATTGCTGAAATTGCGCGGCCTGTCGATGCAGAAAGCGGTGCCGGTGGGCAAGGGTGGTATGGCGGCCTTGCTGGGCGCTGATATCAAGAAGGCGTCGGCGCTGGCCAATGCTTCCACTCAGGGAGAAATATGTACCGTCGCCAATGACAATGATCCGACTCAGGTGGTGATCTCCGGGCATATTGGTGCGATCGAGCGCGCGATTGCGGCGGCAAAGGAGCATGGCATCAAACGCGGTATCCTGCTTCCCGTGTCAGCGCCGTTCCACTGTTCCCTGATGCAGCCCGCGGCCGAAGCCATGGAAGAAGCTCTGGCCGAGGCCAGCATTTTCCCGCCGGTGGTTCCCGTTTATGCCAATGTTACAGCGGCTCCGGTCTCGGACGTCGATGAAATCCGCGAACTGCTGGTGCAGCAAGTCACCGGCACTGTGCGCTGGCGGGAATCGGTCGGCAATATGGCGGAAGCCGGAGTCGAGCAATTTGTCGAATTTGGCGGCAAGGTGCTGACCGGGATGGTTGGCCGGATTGCGCCCGAAACCGAGACCGTCAGCCTTGTCTCCCTGGCTGATATCGAGGCTTTTCTGAAGACTCTCTAGCCCGAGAATCCGTCCTCAATTATATGGAATCGTGAAGGAATTTGGAATGTTTGACTTAACCGGAATGACTGCTCTGGTAACCGGAGCTTCGGGCGGGATCGGATCGGCAATTGCCAAATCCCTGGCTGCGCAAGGCGCGACGATCGCGCTTTCCGGAACGCGTCGGCACGTGCTGATGGAGATGATTCCCGAAATGGCCGGTGAAGGTCACATCGTAATGCCATGCGATCTTTCCAAGCCGGAAGAAGTGGATGCACTGGTCCCGGATACGGTAGCGAAGCTCGGCAAGCTCGACATATTGGTCAACAATGCCGGCATCACCCGCGACGGGCTGGTGATGCGCATGTCGGACGAGGATTTTGCCGACGTGATCCGGGTCAATCTGGAATCGGCCTTTCGGCTGATCCGCGCTGCTGCCCGGCCGATGATGAAGGCGCGCCACGGCCGGATCATTTCGATTAGTTCGGTCGTCGGGGCAACCGGCAATCCGGGACAAGCCAATTATGTTGCGTCCAAGGCCGGTCTGGTCGGCATGTCCAAGGCATTGGCCCAGGAACTGGCTTCGCGAAACATCACCGTCAATTGCGTAGCGCCGGGATTCATTGAATCACCTATGACCGATGCGCTGACCGACGCCCAGAAAGACGAGATCAACCGCAAGATTCCCGCGGGTAAAATGGGCAATGGCGACGATATTGGTGCCGCGGTGGTCTATTTGGCCAGTCAGGAAGCTGCATATGTGACCGGCCAGACGCTGCACGTGAATGGCGGTATGGCGATGATTTCCTAGGGCTTTGCCTAAAAACATCATCTCCCATACGATTTCGACTTCACGGACACTTGCAAGGCGCGCGCCACCGCACTAGGACGAAATTGAAATTCATTCCTAACAAAAAGGACCTCTCATGAGTGAGACTGCAGACCGCGTAAAAAAGATCGTTGTTGAGCATCTGGGTGTTGAAGCCGACAAAGTGACTGAAGAAGCTGCTTTCATCGATGATCTGGGCGCTGACAGCCTCGACATCGTTGAGCTGGTTATGGCGTTTGAAGAAGAATTCAGCGTCGAAATTCCAGATGATGCAGCCGAAAAAATCGGTACCGTCAAAGACGCCATCGATTTTATCGACAAAAACAAGAGTTAATTGATTTTGGGGTGCTGCCACGAAAACTGGCACGCCTCAGGGCCAATGATCGCTGAAAGACAGCAAAGCGGCTCACCGGCCCGGGAGGAATGTCCTGAACCGGTGGCCGTTTTTGATTTAGGGCAAGGAAAGCCCGCAAGGAGAGGCATGATATGCGCCGTGTAGTTGTAACCGGAATGGGCCTGGTAACGCCGCTGGGCGGAGATGTGGAAACGACCTGGAGCAATATATTGGCTTCCAAGTCGGGAGCCGGGAAAATCACCCGCTTTGATGCATCCGATCAAAAATGCCATATCGCCTGCGAGGTAAAGCCTGCCGATCATGAATATGGCTTTGATCCAAATTTGCGCGTGGACCACAAGGTTCAGCGGCAAGTGGATCCGTTTATCATCTACGGTATCGATGCGGCCGGTCAGGCGCTTGAAGATGCCGGTCTCACTGACATGTCCGATGAAGCCAAGCTGCGCGCTGGCTGTTCCATCGGATCCGGGATCGGTGGATTGCCGGGAATCGAAAAAGAATCGATCGTATTATATGAACGCGGACCGAGCCGGGTCAGCCCGCATTTTGTCCACGGACGCCTTATAAACCTCATTTCCGGCCAGGTTTCGATCAAATATGGACTGATGGGGCCCAATCATGCGGTTGTGACCGCTTGTTCCACCGGCGCCCACAGTATTGGCGATGCCGCTCGAATGATCGCTCTGGATGACGCTGATGTGATGTTGGCCGGTGGCGCGGAAGCGACCATTTGTCCGATTGGTATCGCCGGCTTTGCTCAGGCAAAGGCGCTGTCCACCAAACGCAACGACGATCCAACAGCTGCGTCCCGTCCCTATGACAAGGACCGCGATGGTTTCGTGATGGGCGAGGGCGCTGGTGTCGTATGTCTCGAAGAATATGAACATGCCAAGGCGCGTGGTGCCAAAATCTATTGCGAAGTTGTCGGCTATGGCATGTCCGGCGACGCCTATCATGTTACCGCACCGCATCCTGGCGGCACCGGCGCATATCGGTCGATGGAAATGGCCCTCAAGCGTTCGGGCCTGACCACCGCTGATATAGACTATGTCAACGCGCACGGCACATCAACGATGGCAGACACCATCGAACTGGCTGCGATCAAGCGCTTGTTCGGCGATGACCTCAAGACCATGTCGATGAGCTCGACCAAATCGGCTATCGGCCATCTTCTCGGCGGCGCAGGAGCGGTGGAAGGCATCTTCAGCATTCTCGCCCTGCGTGATCAGATTGTGCCGCCGACGCTCAATCTTGATGATCCCGACGAAGGATGTGAAGGCGTTGATCTGGTGCCACATTTTGCGAAAAAACGGGAAGTGAAAGCCGTGCTGAGCAATAGCTTTGGCTTTGGCGGCACCAACGCCAGCATCATCATGAAAGCCATCTAATATCATGCGCCGTCTCGGTTGCCTGATATTGGTGGCGGCGGCGGTCATTGCAGTGCTGCTGGCGGGGAACTTCCTCTATGGCTGGAACGCCAGCGGACCGCTGGAAGAGCAGCGGACGATCGTCATCAAATCCGGTTCGAGCCTGTCTATGGCCGCACAGGTCATGGAATCGGAAGGCGTCATAAAGTCCGCTGATAGCTTTTTGACCAGGGCAAAAATACTCGGTGGATCAGAGCCGATCAAGGCTGGAGAATTTGAAATCCCGGCAGGTGCGAGCAATGCACTGATTCTGGACATCTTGCAGGGCGGCAAATCGGTGCAACGGCTAATCACCGTTCCAGAAGGGACGCCGTCGATCATTGTTTACGAAAAACTGATGGCCGAAAAACTGTTGAAGGGTGATATTCCCGTGCCGGCGGAAGGATCCATACTGCCAGACAGCTACAGTTTTGAACGCGGAGAACAACGCGCGGCGGTGGTTCAGCGGATGCAGAAAGCGATGAGTGATACGCTTGCCGAGCTTTGGCCCATGCGGACGAAAGCCAGTGTGGTCAACACACCGGAAGAGGCGATCATTCTGGCATCGATCGTCGAAAAGGAAACCGCTCTGGCAAGGGAACGGCGGACGGTTGCTGCGGTTTATGGCAACCGTGTCGAGCGCAACATGATGCTGCAAGCCGATCCGACGATCATCTACCCGATCACGCGCGGAAAACCGCTGGGTCGCCGTATCCGGCAATCGGAAATTGCCCAGGTCAACGACTATAACACCTATGCAATGGTCGGGCTGCCCAAAGGACCGATAGCCAATCCGGGCCGGGCTTCGATCGAGGCGGTTCTGAATCCGGCACGAAGCGAAGCGCTCTATTTTGTCGCCGACGGCAAGGGCGGGCATATCTTCGCCAAGACATTGAAAGAACATAATGCCAATGTCGAAAAATGGTTTGCGATCCGGCGTGAACGCGGAGAGATGTAGCAGGCTCTGGTGCCGGGCGATCGTGATCCGGGGATATTCGGACTGACCCGATTTGGCGTGACATATGTCTCGCAAGCGGAAGGAACCTGTAATGTCGGCAAGGCTGGTTGAAATCATCGTACCGGATGCCGAAGTGCCGCGGACGAAAGCGATCATAGCGGAGCATTGCAGTCGTTTCTGGCAGGAGGCCGTGCCCGACGGGCTTGAAAAATTTTCCTGCGTTGTCCCCAGCCGATCGATTGAATCGCTGATCGCCGAACTGGACGATAATTTCAAAAATGTTGCGGGATTTTCTGTGCTTGTTCTGCAAGTCGAGGCGGTTCTGCCGGCAATCCCGGAACTGGAGGAAATTGCGCCTTTTTCGTCCGAGGAATGCAAGCCGCCGAGCAGGCTGGAAATCTTCTTCACCCGCGACCGTATCAGCACCAACGAGCTTTACGACGATATCGAGGCCAGTCTGGAACTCCGGCCCAATTATCTGCTGACAGTGATCCTGTCGGCGCTGATCGCGGCTTTGGGCATGCGCAGCGGCCAGACTGCAGTGGTAATCGGTGCAATGATAATCGCCCCCTTGCTCGGTCCGACCATGGCGATGGCGATGGCGGCAACGGTCGGTGACAAGGCACTCGGTCGAAAGGCGATCATCACGCTGGTCACCGGCATATTGGCGGCGCTGATTTTTACCTATCTGCTGGGCATGTTCATCGAGGTCAATCCTTTGGTCCCGGAGCTCCGAAATCGTTCGATAGTTCATCCGGCTGATATTGCTCTGGCTCTGGCCTGCGGAGCCGCTGGCGTGCTGGCCTTCAGTCAGGGTGCCTCGCTCTCGCTCGTTGGCGTCATGATCGCTGTTGCGCTTGTGCCACCGATCGCCGCTGCCGGTTTATTCTTTGGCAGCGGTGAAGAAATGCTCGGCTTGCGAGCCCTGTTCTTGCTGGCAACCAATCTCGTCTGCATCAATGTTGCTGGTATCGTGACATTTCTGGTTCAGGGATTGCCGCCGAGAAACTGGCGAATCACCAGCGGCATATTCTTGATATGGCTGGTGATTCTGCTTCTGTTTGTTGGCCTGGTCGGCGGGCGGATTGTGCTGGGCAGCGACGGTCCAATCTATCTTCCCGAAGATTCCCTCTCCGCTCAGCAAATCGCGCCCTATTGACTAGCTAACGGCAAATTTCCGGAAGAAACGGGTTCTAGTAATTGAACCGCAGCTTCAAGCTCTCGCGCGCATCGCGATATTCCCGGGTGAACTGGTCAACCATGTCCTGAACGCTCATCACGTCATTGATCAGGCCGATGCCCTGGCCGCAGCCCCAGATGTCTTTCCAGGCCTTTTTCTCGGTATTGCCGCCGGAACCAAAGTTCATGGTCTTGTAGTCGCCCTGAGGCAGATTGTCGGGGTCCAGACCGGCTTGCTCGATCGACTTGCGCAGATAATTGCCTTTCACGCCGGTAAACAGGTCGGAATAGACGATGTCACTGGCTTTGCCGTCGACAATGCCTTCCTTATATGCCTGATCCGCATTGGCTTCCTTGGTCGCGATAAAGGCGGACCCGGCATAGCCGAGATCGGCGCCCATGGCCTGAGCCGCCAGAATCGACGCGCCATTGCCAATGGAACCGGATAGCGCCACGGGACCGTCAAACCATTCGCGGATTTCCTGCATCAATGCGAACGGGGAGAGCGTACCAGCATGGCCGCCCGCGCCGGCTGCAACCGGGATCAGGCCGGTCGCGCCTTTTTCGATCGCCTTGTGGGCGAAGCGGTTGTTGATGATATCGTGAAGGACGATGCCGCCCCAGCCTTTGACCGCGGTGTTGAGATCCTCGATTGCACCGAGCGAGGTGATCACGATCGGCACTTTCCATTTGGCGCAGGTCGCCATGTCCTGGTCGAGCCGGTCGTTGGACTTGTGGACAATCTGGTTGACCGCGAAAGGGGCTGCCGGCTTGTCCGGATTTTCCCGGTTCCAGGCGGCCAGTTCTTCGGTGATCTGGTGCAGCCATTCGTCAAGCATCGATTGTGGACGGGCGTTCAGGGCAGGGAAGCTGCCCACGATACCGGCCTTGCACTGGGCAATGACGAGTTCCGGACCCGACACGATGAACAGGGGAGAGCCGATAAGCGGCAGGCGAAGATTGTCAAAAATGGCTGGTAAAGTCATGGAAACCCCGATTTGAAAAAATTATGCCACCGCAATAGCCGATGCGGTGGCATATTCCACTGTTATTTTAACTGACTGGTTAAATCCGGTTTACGGCGCTGAGCAATGCTTCGACCGATGCGGTGGCCACATCGCTGTTGATGCCGACGCCGTAGAATTCCTTCCCGTCACCGGTTTTGCATTCGATATAGGCTGCTGCCTGCGCGTCCTTGCCCGAACCCAGAGCATGTTCGCTATAGTCGATGATCTCCAGAGTTATGTCGAGAGCAGAGGAAACGGCGTCAACCACGCTGGAAATAAGGCCATTTCCGCGACCGCTGACCGAAATTTCGCCATCGGGACCCTTGACCTTGCCGACAAAGATCCGCTCGCCACCGGTGGCCCGCTCGTCATAATCGATCAGGCTATATTTGCCGCTGCCATCGATATGATAGCGTTTCTGAAAGGCATCCCAGATATCATCCGACGACAGTTCGCGGCTTGTTTCGTCGGCCAGCTCCTGCACCGTGCGGCTGAAATTGGCCTGCAGACGCTTGGGCAGTTTGAGGCCGTGGTCCTGCTCCAGAATCCAGGCGATGCCGCCTTTGCCGGACTGGCTGTTGACCCGGATGACCGCTTCATAGTCGCGGCCAAGATCACGGGGATCGATTGGCAGATAGGGCACGTTCCAATATTCGTCATTGCGCTGTTCCTGCGCGGCAAAGCCCTTCTTGATCGCATCCTGATGCGAGCCGGAGAATGCGGTGAAAACCAGTTCGCCAGCATAGGGGTGGCGGGCCGGGACAGGAAGCTGATTGCAATATTCCACGGTCTTGACGATTTCGTCCATGTTGGAAAAATCCAGTTCAGGATCAACGCCTTGCGTGTAGAGATTCAGTCCCAATGTCACCAGATCGACATTGCCGGTGCGTTCGCCATTGCCGAACAGGCAGCCTTCTACCCGGTCCGCGCCGGCCATCATCCCCAGTTCCGATGCGGCTATACCCGATCCCCGGTCATTATGCGTGTGCAGACTGACCACAACATGGTCGCGCTTGCTGATATTGGTGCACATCCATTCGACCTGGTCGGCGTAGATATTGGGCGTCGAGGCCTCGACAGTCGCGGGCAGATTGAGGATCAAGGGTTTCTCGGCTGTCGGCTCGATGATTTCCATGACAGCCTCGACCACTTCCAGACTGAAATCCAGCTCGGCAGTCGAGAAGGTTTCCGGCGAATATTCGAAATGCCAGTCAGTGTCGGGATATTTCTCGGCCTGTTCGCGCAATATGGTTGCGCCTTCGCGGGCAATATCCTTCACCCCCTGTTTGTCGAGCCGGAACACGACATCGCGCCACGCGGGTGAAACCGCGTTATACAAGTGTACAATAGCTGCCCGCGCCCCCTCGAGGCTGGCGAAGCTGGTTTCGATCAGGTCGCGGCGGGACTGGGTCAGCACCTGTACCATCACGTCGTCAGGGATTTTGCCGGATTTGACGAGACCGCTGATAAAATCAAAATCGGTGGCCCCGGCGGAGGGGAATCCGACCTCGATTTCCTTGATGCCGATCTTGACGAGCAGGTCGAAGAAGCGCTGTTTCTTCTGGCCATCCATCGGATCGATCAGCGCCTGGTTGCCGTCGCGCAAATCGGTCGACAGCCAGCGCGGCGCCTTGTCGATTGTGCGCGATGGCCATTGCCGGTTGGGCAGGTCTATTGGTGGAAACGGACGATATTTCTGTGACGGGTTCTTATGCATGGCTTCACTCTTATGCTGCTGGAAGATGCGCGCAAGGCACAAATTCGAGGGTTTGCTGATAATATATGGAAAGTCATCCCTTAGGCGGGGCGCTGCGCCTTTTCGGCAGCAGCATTGGTACGCCTAAGGGCGTATAAGTCGTAGCAGCAATAGGGCCTGTGACCGTGTCATGCTTGCGGTTTTATCGGGACGGCCAGATAAATCAAGCTTGGCGGTATAATTTTTTAGTGGCCGGTCAAACCGTCTGGGTCAGAGAGGAGGCATCACAGCGCTTCCGACTGGATAGTGGAGAGCCATCTCCTGAGAGAACTTTTGATTTTGATGCGATGATTGTCGCGCTGTCGAATCGGCATCAATCGACGAAACGAGCGAGGGACGACGGGAATATTCTTGTCGTCTTTTTACCTTAAGTTACAATATTTTAAGAATAGCGAATTAGATATATACTGCACAATCAGTGGAAATGCGCGAATGTATCGTCTTGTTTATATGAGCAGACCAACCCGCGAAATGGACGGCGATGAGGCTGACGATCTTTTGCGTCGGGCCAAAAACAACAATGATCGTAATGAGATAACCGGTATCTTGATCCATGATCGTCGGAGATATTATCAATATCTTGAAGGGGATGAGGCCAAGGTCGAGGCAACATTTGCCCGGATTTCACTCGATAAGCGTCATCAGGCAATAATTCGTTTGAAAAGTGGGACGATAAACCGCCGGCAATTTCCGGAATGGGCAATGGCGTCAAAAACCGTGTCGGCTGACGAGAGCCTGAGAGCGTCTGTCGAACGACTGGTACAGCATTGCGACGACGAACTCGCGGCTGAGCTGCTGAATTTCGCTGAAGCCCGGGATCGGGCGGCCGCGAATGAGGCCGCCCGTCCGGATAAGGTCTAGTTCTTTTCTTTGTCGACCAGCTTGTTAGCGCCGATCCACGGCATCATCGCGCGAAGCTGTGCGCCGGTTTCCTCGATCGGATGCGCTTCGGCTGCTTTGCGAGCCGCTTTTAGTTCCGGCTGTCCGGCGCGATTGTCGAGAACAAAATTCTTCACGAATCGGCCTGACTGGATATCCGCCAATACCCGTTTCATCTCCGCCTTGGTTTCGGCGGTGATGATCCGTGGACCAGTGGTGATATCGCCATATTCCGCGGTGTTGGAGATAGAATAGCGCATGTTGGCGATGCCGCCTTCATAGAGCAGGTCGACGATCAGTTTGGTTTCGTGCAGACATTCGAAATAGGCCATTTCCGGAGCATAGCCGGCTTCGGTCAGGGTTTCGAAACCCGCCTGGATCAAATGGGTGATACCACCGCACAGCACGGCTTGCTCGCCGAACAGATCGGTTTCGCATTCCTCGCGGAAATTGGTCTCGATAATGCCCGAGCGACCACCACCGACGCCGGAAGCATAAGCCAGCGCCACATCATGGGCATTGCCGGAAACATCGCGGTCAATCGCGATCAGGCAAGGGACACCGCCGCCGCGCTGATATTCGCTGCGCACCGTGTGGCCTGGGCCTTTCGGAGCGATCATGATCACGTCGAGATCTTCGCGCGCTTCGATCAGTCCGAAATGGACGTTGAGACCATGGGCGAAGGCGAGGGCGGCGCCCTCTTTCATATTGGCGTGCAGGTCATCGGCATAGATGGCCGCCTGATGCTCGTCGGGCGCGAGGATCATGACGATATCGGCCCATTTCGCGGCAGCCTGATTGGTCATCACCTGGAAACCGGCATCTTCGGCCTTTTTCGCGGTTGCTGAACCGGCGCGCAGCGCAATAGCGACATCCTTGACGCCGCTGTCGCGCAGGTTCTGGGCATGGGCATGGCCCTGGCTGCCGTAGCCGACGATTGCGATTTTCTTGCCGGTGATCAGGCCGAGGTCAGCATCGGCGTCATAATAGACTTTCATATTCTCTTTTCTTTCCTTCTTTTTGCCATGTCGGACTAGTTCCGACATCCATTGCAAGGCCCTCTTGGCCCTTTGAACAGATTCTGAAACGCGTTCAGAATGACGGTTGGATTAATTCAAATTCAACTGGCTGTCGGACCCCGTCCTACGGCGACTACGCCGGTTCGGCCGACTTCGACCAGCCCGACTTCGCGCATCAAAGCGACAAATGTTTCTATTTTCTCCGGCGCACCGGTAATCTCGAAAATGAAGCTCTCGGTGGACGCGTCGACAATCCGGGCGCGATAGGCATCGGCGAGACGCATCGCCTCGATCCGGTTCTCACCCTTGCCGGCAACCTTCACCAGCGCCAGTTCGCGCTGCACATGGGGGCCGGAAGCGGTCAGATCGCGAACGCTGTGCACCGGCACCAGCCGGTCGAGCTGGGCGATAATCTGCTCGATCACATGCGGCGGTCCGTTGGTGGCGATGGTGATCCGGCTCACGGCATGGTCTTCGCTGATATCGGCGACGGTCAGGCTGTCGATATTATAGCCGCGCGCGGTAAACATACCGGCGATCCGGGCCAATATGCCGGCCTCATTGTCGACCAATACGGCAAGAACGTGCCGTTCAACGGCTTCTTCGTGAATATGCATCAGACTAGGGCCTTTGCTTGGTCGTCCATCGTACCTTTTACGTCGGCTTCGGTCAGAAGCATCTCCGTATGGGCTGCGCCGGACGGGATCATCGGGAAGCAGTTCGCCAGTTTTGCGACCCGGCAATCGACCATGACCGGTCCGTCGGTTTCGATCATCTTCTGAATGCCGGATTCCAGATCGGCGGGATCCTCGATCCGGATACCGGTCCAGTCATAGCTTTCCGCCAGCTTCACAAAATCCGGCAGACTATCGCTATAACTGTTTGAATAGCGGCTTTCATAGGTCAGTTCCTGCCATTGGCGAACCATCCCCATATATTCGTTGTTGAGGATGAATATCTTCACCGGCAGGCGATATTGGGTGGCGGTGCCGAGCTCCTGAATATTCATCTGGATCGAC
Source organism: Sphingorhabdus sp. M41 (assembly GCF_001586275.1). Lineage (NCBI taxonomy): Bacteria > Pseudomonadati > Pseudomonadota > Alphaproteobacteria > Sphingomonadales > Sphingorhabdaceae > Sphingorhabdus > Sphingorhabdus sp. M41. Next base: position 1,515,758 of record NZ_CP014545.1, read on the forward strand.
GCTTCACCGGCAATATCAATGACGAGAGCTTCGGGATTGCCAAGCTGCGCGCCAATGGCGGCAGGCAAGCCATAGCCCATGGTGCCGAGGCCACCGCTGGTCAGCCATTTATTGGGGTTTTCAAAATCAAAATGCTGGGCCGCCCACATCTGGTGCTGGCCGACTTCAGTGGTGATGATCGGTTCGCGCTTGTGGGTCGCTTCCCACAATTTGCGGATCGCCTCCTGCGGCATGATTTCCGTCTTGCTCTCAGGATAATCCAGGCAATTGGTCGCGCGCCAGCCCTTGATCCGCGACCACCATTCGCCATGGTCGGGTGTGGCAAAGCGACGACCCTTGAGAACGGCGATCAATTGCTCCATTACCCGGCCAACATCGCCGATAACCGGCAGATCAACCCTGATCGTCTTGTTGATTGAAGAGCGGTCGATATCGACATGGATTTTCTTGCTGTTCGGCGAGAATGCGTCGAGCCGTCCGGTGATCCGGTCGTCAAAGCGTGCGCCGAGGCAGACCACGAGGTCGGCCTTGTTCATCGCCATGTTGGCTTCAAACGTGCCGTGCATCCCCAGCATGCCCAGCCATTTGTCGGAAGAAGCCGGAAAGGCACCCAGTCCCATCAGCGTCGAAGTTACCGGGCAACCGAGCAATTCGGCCAGTTCCCGCAGGGCTTCGCTGGCCTTGGGTCCGCTGTTGATGATCCCGCCGCCGGTATAGAGAATCGGCGCTTTCGCAGCCATGATCATTTCGGCAGCGGCGTTGATCGCCTTGAAATCGCCTTCGGTCTGCGGCTGATAGCGGGAATTGCCGGTGGTCACATTGCGGCTGAATTCTGCTGCCGCAACCTGAACATTTTTGGGAATATCGATGACCACCGGGCCCGGGCGGCCCTGTGTCGCGATATGAAAGGCTTCCTGCACAACATGCGCCAGATCGGACGGCTTTTTCACCAGATAATTATGTTTGGTGCAATGGCGCGTAATTCCGATCGTATCGGCTTCCTGAAAAGCGTCGGTGCCGATCAGATTGGTGGCGACCTGGCCAGTGATGACGACCATCGGGATGCTGTCCATCAGCGCATCGGTGATACCGGTGACGGCATTGGTCGCTCCGGGACCGGACGTAACCAGCACAACGCCGGGCTTGCCGGTGGAACGGGCATAGCCTTCCGCCGCATGGGTCGCTGCCTGTTCGTGACGGACCAGAATATGCTTGATCTTGGGATGCTCATAGAGCGCATCATAAATGGGAAGCACAGCGCCGCCCGGATAGCCGAAAACGGTATCCACACCCAGATCCAGCAGGGTTTCGACCAATATATCGGCGCCGCTTTTTTCGGCCACATCATGCTCCATCAACTGTCTGTTACGTGCTGCCGGCCCGCCATGATGCACTGCAACACAATAGGCAAGGCTTTGTTAATTCGGGGCTGGCTACATATCTGATTATATTATGTCAAGGCTTAATACTGTAATATAGTTTCAAAATTGATATTGATATCGTTATTTAATATGTCTTCGGCTCGTGGCCAAGCCGCCGGACTCTGATTGCGGAACCAGGTATATTGGCGCTTGGCATATTGCCGCGTCGCGATTTGCGCCCGCTCGATGGCAATATCACGGCTGAAGTCTCCGACTATCCACGCTGCGATTTCAGCTACGCCGATCGCCCGCATGACTGGCAGGTTGGCGGGCAGATTGCGTGACATTAGTCTCTCCACTTCTTCCCTTGCGCCTCGGTCGACCATCTCGTGCAAGCGCCGATCACAGCGTTCGTAAAGCCATTCTCGTGGCGGCAGCAGAACCAGCGGATGCAATTTGATATCTTTGCCAATCCCGCCAACCTTGTACTTTTGCCAATGATCCAGTGGCTTGCCAGTCGACTTTGCCACTTCCAGCGCGCGCTGGATGCGGGTGGTGTCGGTATCATTCAGCCTTTCTGCCGAAACCGGATCAATTTGCTGAAGCGCGCGATATGCTTCCAATGTTTCCATTTTCCGGATTTCCTGCCGGATTTCCGGTTCAATTTCCGGAATCGGCGCGATGCCCTCGAGCAATATCCGGACATATAGACCAGTGCCGCCCACCAGTATCGGCAAAATGTCGCGCTCGTGGGCGGCAGCGATTGCCGTCTTGGCGTCACTCGCCCAGCGCGCTGCGGAACAGGCCTCTTCGCCATCAATATAGCCAAAGAGCTGATGTTCGATGCCCTGCATCTCCTCCTCGGTCGGGCGCGCGCTCAAAATGGTGAGATCGCGATAGACCTGGGCGCTGTCGGCATTGATGATCACCGAGGGTTGCTTTTTGGCGATATCCAATGCCAATGCGGATTTGCCGCTGGCCGTCGGGCCAACAACCAGCGCAACATTCCGGCCCTGTTTTGGAGAAATCATGTTCATCGCCACGCTCATAGCAAAAGAATCCCTGAATGAGAGAGATATTCAGTCGGCGATTTCGGGCCTTGGCGCTTCCGGTGCCTCGATCATTCGTCAATCCGATATGATCGACGCGAAGGCGCTGGATATTTTCTTCAAAGGAGATCCGGTCAAGGTGCGGGCCCATCTCGAACAGATGGAAGGCGATATTGACGTGGCGGTGCAGCCGGAAGCAAATCGCGTCAAGAAACTCCTGATTTCCGACATGGATAGCACCATGATCACGGTCGAATGTATCGATGAACTGGCTGATTATGCCGGCATAAAGTCCGAGATCGCAGCGATCACCGAACGCGCGATGCAGGGCGAACTGGATTTTGAACAAGCGCTCCGCAGCAGGGTAGCGCTGCTCGAGGGGCTGGATACCGCCGCTATTCAACTTTGTCTGGATGAACGGGTGAAAATCATGCCGGGGGCGGAAACCCTTGTCAGAACCATGGCCCGGAGCGGAGCATCGACTATATTGGTGTCAGGCGGATTCACAAAATTTGCGAAGCCTGTCGCGCAAGCCATTGGATTTGAGTCTTTTCATGCGAATATTCTGGGCGAAGGCGGGGGCTTGCTGACCGGCGGGCTGGACGGACCGATAGTCGATTCGACCCGCAAGGACGAGCTGCTGCAGTCAGGCGCGCAAGCGGCGAGCCTGTCCTTGGAGCTTTGCATGGCAGTTGGTGATGGTGCCAACGATATTCCGATGCTGCAACGGGCTGGACTCGGTATTGCATATCACGCCAAGCCGAAAGCCGCACAAGCCGCTGACATCGCCATCAAATATAATGATCTCACGGCGCTGCTGTATATTCAGGGAATTGGCGCCGACCAGTGGGTCACCAAATAGACGCGTTCTAGCGCCGCTTTGTAATGCAGTCATTGCCGGCAGCCTTGACGCTGCTGCACATCGAATCCGCTTGTGCCCGGGTTGCAAAAGGTCCTGCCTGTAACCGGGTGATCCCGCCCGCCTTGACCAGATAGGGCTGCATTCCGGCCAAGGCAGAAATGCTGCCTTCCAGCTTGGTCCACAGGTTTTTCGCCTTATTCTCATCGCTAAATGCGCCCAGCTGCACACGCCAGTCTCCGCTGACGGCAGCTTTTACCGTAGCCGGTGTCGCGACGGGTGCTGCCTGGACCGGTGCTGGCGCCGGTGTCGGGCTTGGCGCATAAGTAACGCCAGGCGCATTCGGGCCTGCCTCCGGAACCGGGGTGGGTAGGGCAGGACGGGACGGCGGCAATTGCGCCGTTTGCACGGACCCGGTCGACTGCGGCGGACGCAGGCCACCGACTTGGGCGGTTTTGATCCGCTGTTCGTCCTGCTCCATCTGGCCCGCCAGTTCGATCGCACGACGGCGGTCTTCAATCGGGATGAAGCGATCCATTTGAGCAAGATTGCTCGTTGCCTGCGGCAGTTCCTGTGCCGACGCGCGCGTCATCAGAGCATAAGCCTTGATCCAGTCCTTTTCGACAAAATCTCCGTTGAAATGGCCGGTACCCAAAACATATTGCGCCCGCGGTTCGCCGCGTTCGACGGAGGCCTGCAAATAGGGCAGGGCTTCGCTCCGGCGATTGGCCTGAAACAGCACCAGACCATAATTGTCACTGGCCTGCATGTGACCCTGATCAGCCGCTTTTTTGTACCATTTTTCAGCCTCCCCCAAATCCTGGAGAACGCCACGACCCAATTTATAGGCCTGGCCAAGATTGAACTGTGCATCGGCGTCGCCTTTTGCAGCAGGTCCCCGCCATTCGTTAATCGCTGTCTGAAAATCGCCGCGACCCCATGCGTCGACCCCGGCCTTAACATCAGCCAAGGCCGGCGCGGAAACCAGAATTAGTGCCAGTCCGAGCAACGGCGTGATGGGATGATTGGCCTTTTTCATGGAATATTCCTTGGTGATCAATGTTCATTAACTGCGCGATAATAGCCGTTTTTTCAGTGCTAAACTGCCGCGACTCTCCAAGTCTAGCAAAAACTGGAGCGGCTGTTGAGGATTCCCCTAACGGGTCACTGTAAATCTTCCTTCTCCGCAGCGCAAAATCGCCATGAACTTGTTAACCCTATTTTAGACCTGTTCTGTCACAAAAGCACCCGGACAAAGATTTTTAGGCAGATTCTGCCGTGATTGAACAAGGGGAATAGCGTGCGAGTTCTAGCGATGGCTTCGCAAAAGGGTGGCTCCGGCAAGACTACATTGTCGGGTCATTTGGCTGTGCAGGCACAATTGGCCGGGGCTGGCCCTGTTGTATTGATTGACATCGATCCGCAAGGATCCTTGGCGGATTGGTGGAACGAGCGAGAAGCCGAATTGCCGGCATTTGCACAGACCACCGTTTCCCGTCTCGCTTCCGATCTGGCGATATTGCGCCAGCAGGGTTTCAAGCTGGCCGTCATCGATACACCTCCGGCCATCACCATGGCGATCCAGAGCGTGATATCCGTTGCAGAGCTCATCGTTATCCCGACTCGCCCGAGTCCGCATGACCTTCGTGCCGTCGGCGCGACCGTGGATCTTTGCGAACGGGCCGGCAAGCCGCTGCTTTTCGTCGTGAACGGTGCGACCCCGAAAGCCAAGATCACCTCCGAAGCGGCCGTTGCGCTGTCTCAGCACGGCACCGTGGCACCGGTTACCGTTCATCATCGTACTGATTTTGCAGGCTCCATGATCGACGGCCGTACCGTGATGGAAGTCGACGCCAAATGCCGGTCAGCGCAGGAGATTGTCCATCTCTGGTCCTATATTTCCGATCGGCTTGAGAAGAATTTCCGCCGGACGATTTTCAGCGCTCCGGCAATGGCTCAGCACGTCAATCCGGGCGTTCATCGGCAAGCTGGCAACTTTGGCCGGCGCGTGGTTGGTTCGTAATGGGGGAAGCTGAAAAAATGAGCGATCCGAAACCATTCGCGTCTCTTTCCTCCAGCCTGCTGGCTCGAAAAGGCGGCGCAAAGCCGGCGATGCGTCGTCAGGGCTATTCGAATTTCCCTGACAATTCGTCCGATCATTCTGGTGAAACCCATGAGGATCTTGGCTGGAATGACATGGGCTATGACGTTGATCCCGACCATGATGCACATCCCGTCGAACATCTGCCCCACAACCCCTTGGCTGGAGCAATTCCCAACCCTGGCGCCGCCGTCAGGCAGCAGCAGGAAGAAATCGCTGCCAAATTGGGTGTGAAGCCTGCCGAGGAAGAAACGGTGGAGACGGGCCAAAGAGAATTGGCAGCCGCACCCATATCACTTCCAATATCGCGCGAAGTTAAGCCACTGGCGCGAAATTCAGTTCTTTTGGACGCTGCCAGAACGCAAGGTCGCGAGGCAAAGCAACCGAGGCCGGCGACGAAATCAAGGACCAGCAAGGCAAAAACGGCATTCACCCTTCGTCTCGATCCGGAAAGACATTTAAAATTGCGCTTGGCGACCGCAGTCAAAAATGTCTCGGCCCAGCAATTGGTGACCAAGGCGGTAGACGAATATTTGAAGACTATTCCCGAACTGGACGATCTGGCCAAGCGCATTCCATCGCGCGGAGCTGCTTGATCAAGGTTTGAAGCGAATTCGAATTGAAACGACTGATTTTTAACGCGAGGACATAGAAATGAAACGCGATATAATATTGAGAATGGCTGCTTCCTCCATGGTGTTCGCCACCGTGTTGACCGGTTGCGGCCCGTTTGGGGGCAGTTCCGTCGCATCCATGTCAAGCGAACCGGCATCGGTCAAAGACGGCGCGAAATATGCCCGCAAAGCCGAAAAGGCATTGGCCAAAGGCGATCTTGACGCTGCGATTGCCTATGCCGAGCGCTCTGTAGCTGGTGTTGGCAGTGACCCCGAAACAAGGGCCTTGCTGGGTCAGGCCTATTTGTCCGCTGGTCGTCTGGCTTCCGCGGAACGCAGTTTTCTCGATGCAATGGAACTCGGCAAGACCGATGCCCGCACCATCCTGAGCCTCAGTCTGGCGCAATTGGGCCAGGGCAAGGCGGACAAAGCGAAAGCCCTCGTGATCGATAATCGTCAATATATTCCGGCCGCAGATTATGGCCTCGCTCTGGCCCTTGCCGGCGACAGCAAGACCGCGATTGAGGTTCTTGAGCAAGCGATCCGTGAAGCCAATGTCACAGGCCGTACTCGCCAGAACCTCGGTCTGGCATATGCCTTGGATGGTCGCTGGAAAGAAGCCAAGTTGATGGCGGTGCAGGATGTGTCGCCAGCGTTGGTCAACGACCGTGTCATGCAATGGGCCCAGATGGCGCGCCCGGGCGCCTATCAAACGCGCGTTGCTACCGTGCTCAACGTAACTCCGGTAGCGAATGACCCGGGTCAACCGGTTCAACTCGCTCTGCGGGCGGCTTATGCACCGGTGAGTGTAGCGGCTTCTCCCGAACAGGATTATGGACGCGAAGTTGCGAGCTTTGACCGCAATAGCCCGCTGCCGGCCATCGGACCGGCACCAACGGCAGGAAGTGATGTCGATTTTCTTGCCAAGGAAAATAGCGTTAAAGTGGCATCGGTCTCGGTGCCAGCAAGCAATGCCGGCGGAAAACCCCCGGCTGCTACACCGCTGGTTAAAGCAGAAACAAAAGCATCACGCGTTGTCGCGGACTCCAAATCTGTCACAGAAAGCAACAACTCGGCTCCAGTCAAAACAGCTGCTGTTCAGTCCGCATCTGCTGCCAAACCCGTGATGCAGAAAGCCTCCTATCAGCCAGCCCAGAAAACTACGGGATCGTCATCCGGAACTCATCTGGTGCAACTGGGTGCTTTCTCTTCGGCCGAGGGCGCCAAACGCGCTTGGGGGATATTGTCGGCCAGGAATAGCGATCTGAATTCGTTTCAATATGCAAGTTCACGGGTCAACGTGAAGGGTAAGACCCTGTATCGCTTGGCGGCTATCGGTTTTGGCAATGCGCAAACTGCCGAAGCAATGTGTTCCGGCATCAAGGCAAAGGGTGGAAATTGCATTGTTCGTCATGCCACGGGGGTCAGCAAGGCTGCGCCGACACGTATGGCGAGCCAGACACCGAAAAAACTGGCCTCGCGCTAGTTACACCCAAATATATCAGCTAGAGGCGGCGAGCTAATAAGCTCTGCCGCCTTTATATATGGCTGTCACGCGACCCTGGACGGGGAGCCCGTCAAAAGGTGTATTGCCCGCAGCTGCAGCCATTTTGCGGGTATCGACCTGCCAGGGACCGTCTTCATCGACGAGGATGAAATCAGCTTCATATCCCGGAAGCAGCAAGCCTGCCTCGACACCGAGTATTTTTGCCGGATTGGTGGATAAAAGCTCGAACAGCCGCCCGATCGAAATCATGCCGTCCCGGACCAGCGTGAAAGAGAGCGCCAGCAGCGTCTCCGCTCCAGCCATTCCCGTAGCGGCTTCCGCATAGGGCAGGCGTTTGTCCTCTGGCCCGCGCGGATCATGGCCCGAAGAAATCACATCAATCGTCCCGTCCTGGACCGCTTCCATACAGGCAAGGCGATTTTCTTCGCTTCGCAGCGGTGGGGAAAGCCGGGCAAATGTGCGGAAATCGCTGATCGCGATGTCGGATAATAAAAGATGGGCAGGGGTGATGCCACAGGTCACCGGCAACTGCTCGGATTTCGCAGTACGAATTAGGTTCAGGCCATCCGCCGTAGTAACCTGACGAAAGTGCAATCGGGCCCCGGTTTCACGGACCAACGCAATATCCCGGGCGATCGACACGGCTTCGGCCGCTGCCGTAGCGCTGGCCAATCCCAGCCGCGTTGCGGTTTCACCATTGGTCGCGACAGCGCCGGACGTCAGTCCAGCATCCTCGCTGTGCACGATCAGCGGCAACTCCAGTGACCGGCAATATTGCAGGAGCTTCAGCATCAGTCCGCTGTCTGCGATCCATTGTCGGCCCGTGGCCACCGCTTTGGCTCCTGACCGTTTCATCAAGCCTATTTCCGCGAGACGCTTTCCTTCGAGGCCCGGTGTCGCGGCCGCGATGGGATGAGACCATAGATCCGGCTTGCCCTCGGCGGCGCTCTGCTTGATCATTGCCGGCAAATCGAGAACCGGGGACTGGTCCGGCATCAACGCGGCTCTGGTAATTCCACCAAAACGAAAGGCCGGCTTGTCGATCGCGAATACGCCAAGATCGACAATTCCCGGTGCCAATATCCTGCCCTTGCAGTCGACTGTTTTTCTATGCTCGCCATCGGCGACATCCGAAGCCAATGCGATGCGATCGCCATCGACAACCAAGTCACCCTCTTTGGGCTGTGGCTCGTTCGGCAACATCAGTCGTGCATTGGTGAAAATCCGTTTCATGACCAGCCCTCCACGCCACGCGACTTGCGGGTCAATATGTCGAGGCATGCCATGCGCACTGCGACCCCCATCTCGACCTGTTCGGTTATCGCGGAATTTTCCAGGTTATCGGCAACATCGCTGTCAATCTCGACTCCGCGGTTCATCGGCCCCGGGTGCATCACCAAAGCGCCGTCGTTGGCGAGCTTGAGACGTTCCTGCGTCAGGCCGTAAAGATAATGATATTCCCGCGGGCTGGGGATGAAGTCCCCGTTCATGCGTTCGTTCTGAAGCCGCAACATCATCACCACATCGCTGCCCTGGAGAGCTTCATCGAAATTGGTGAAGACCTCGACATTGAAACGATCGAGGGCGGCGGGAAGCAGAGAGGGCGGGGCGCAAACCTTCACTTTCGCGCCGAGCGTGGTCAGGCAATAGATATTGGAGCGCGCGACCCGGCTGTGCATCACGTCACCGCAGATGGTCACCGTCAGTCCGCTGATGTCGCCCTTGCGGCGCTGGATCGTCAAGGCGTCGAGCAGGGCCTGTGTCGGATGTTCATGGCTGCCGTCGCCGGCGTTGAGCACCGGGCAATCGACCTTGTCGGCAATCAGCTGCACCGCGCCGGAACTGCCGTGACGGATGACAATCGCATCTGCCTTCATCGCGTTGAGCGTAACCGCCGTATCGATCAGCGTTTCGCCTTTCTTGATACTCGATTGTGCCGCGTGCATGTTGACGACATCCGCGCCCATGCGTTTTCCGGCGATTTCAAAGGATAACAGCGTTCTGGTGCTATTCTCGAAAAAGGCATTGATCACGGTCAGGCCATCCAGCTTGTCGGCATGTTTGCTGGATTTCTTGTTGAGATCGACCCATTGCTTGGCCTCCTCGAGCAGAAATAATATCTCCCAGGGGTGCAGCCCGGCGATACCCAATAGATGACGATGAGGAAAAGCATCCGATCCGGCTGGAAAGGATTGCGACGATGCGGTTTTTTGCGATGTCATTAAAGCGGGTTCTATAGAGTCATGATGGCAGCGCGGCAAGCCTGTCGATCGCTCCTTGCAAAATATAGGCGGCAGCCATTTTGTCGACCACCTTGGCGCGTTTTTTCCGGCTGACGTCCGATGCGATCAGGTCGCGGGTGACCGCCTGGGTGCTCCAGCGTTCGTCCCACAATAATATCGGCAGACCAAGCGGCTTGAGATTCTGTGCGAAAGATCGCGCCGCCTGGGTCTGCTGGCTCTGGCTACCATCCAGATTGAGCGGCAGGCCAGCCACAAGTCCGACGATATTCTGTTCGGCAATCACGGCCTTGATCCGCTCCAGATCCTTGGAAAATTTGCGCCGTTCGATGGTCTCGGCCGCCGTCGCGAAGGTCCAGTGTGAATCGCACAATGCCATGCCCACCGTTTTCGTCCCGATATCAAGGCCCAGCAACCGGCCGCCATCCGGCAATGCCTGGGCAAAGGCCGCGACATCATCAGAGATTAGCGAGCCCGAAATGCTGCCATCCTCCGGCGCGCGTCGGCACGAATATTGGTCCAGAACAGGCTATAGTCGTAAACATGGTAATTATTGCCGGGCAGGGCATAGGGACCGATTTCGGGCGGATCACCGATCAGCAGAAAGCCACGATCATCGCATCTGGCCGGAACCGCGCCCGCCACCAGCGTCGCATCGCTCAGATCATCATTGGGGACCAGGGTTCCGAGATTTGCCGAGGCCATTGCAGAAGAGCCAATATCGCCATTGATCGGATTGCTGCACAGGATGGGCGTCTCCTTGCGAGGCTGACCATTGAAACCGATCGTCATGTCATAAACTTTCAGAATTCGGCCATAATCGGCGGGCTCTGCAAAGCTCTGCCAGCTTGCTATACAGCGCGTCTGATCGGGTGCTTCGCAAATATCGAGTCCCATTTCCGGGACATCGGTTTCCGCAGAGACGGGCCAGCCGGCCACATAAGCAGCGACAACCCGGTTGGCGAGCGGTGTGCCCGCAACCCGGTCCTTGAGCAAATTGGTCAGATGCAGGCTGCCCTGGCTGTGCCCCGCCAAAATGATCGGCTGATTGTCCGGGATCTCGGCGACAAAATAATCAAAGGCTGCCAGTACGTCCTGATAGGCTGCATCGAGCGCCCGCTGGCCTTCGGGTTTTTCAGTGAGAAAGGCCCCCAGAGTCGCTTGCCGGTAACGCGGCGCCCAAACTGTGCCAACGGCATTGAAGGCGCTGGCTTGACCGCGCAGGAATATTCGCGCACGCGCTTGCGACTCCTTGTCATCCAAGGGCGCATTCCATTGGTCCTTTTTCAGAAAGGAAGTCGGGTGGACGAAGAAAACCGCGGCTTTTTCATTATCCGCGAGTGCCGGTTCAGCATCCTCATATCCCTGCGGAAGCCAGAGGGCAGGGTTGCCTTTCACCAATTCAGGCCGCGCCAGCCACATGTCGGTGTTTGCGTAGACATTGTTCTCCAGCACTTCCTGTGCCGTGAATTCGGCGTCGGGAACAAAGGCCACTTCCATCAGCTCTTCGCCGTAGACACGGAAAACAAATGCACCGGCAATGACCAGGATGACGATGCTTGCGACAAAATAGAGAAATTTACGCGCCAAAATATGCTCCAACCTATATGCTGCTGCCTCAATCCGCTTGAAGCCGCTCCGCGCCAGTGCTAGCGGCGCTCGGTACACAATATAAATCCAAAATACCCGAAAAAAGATGAACCTGAAAAGAATGAGTCATGTCAATCGATAAGGAAACCGTCAAAAAGATCGCCAGCCTCTCGAGGATCGCGATTACCGAAGCCGAAGCGGATGCCTTCGTGCCCGAACTCAACCAGATATTGGGATGGGTCGAGCAACTGGGCGAAGTGGATTGTTCGAAGGTGGAGCCGATGACGGCGGTGATCCCGAACAAATTGCGGCTGCGCGAAGATGTCGTCACCGACGGCGAGATTCGCGACAAGATACTGGCCAATGCGCCAATTGCCGAACATGGCTTTTTTGCAGTTCCCAAGGTGATTGAATAATGATGTTTCGGAAAGAAACCCCGTTCGCCCTGAGCCTGTCGAAGGGTGAGATGGCGCGAACCAATGCTTCGACAAGCTCAGCACGAACGGAGCCAGTGCTATGACCGCAATATTTGAAATGGGTATCGCGGATATCCGCAGCGGGATCGCCGATGGCGATTTCACCGCGAAAGAAGTTGCAGAGACCTTTATCGCGCGAGTTAGCGCGGCCAAGCCACTGAATGCTTTTCTGGTCGAAACACCGGAACATGCTCTGGCGGCGGCGGAAACGACCGACAGGGCGAAGGCGGCCGGTGAAACCCTCGGCAAGATGGCCGGCGTTCCGATAGGCATGAAGGATCTCTTCTGCACGCAGGGCGTCGAGACGACCGCGGCCAGCGGCATCCTCAAGGGCTTTGTTCCGCAATATGAATCGACCGTGTCGTCCAACCTGTTCAAGGCTGGTGCCGGCATGCTCGGCAAGCTCAATCTGGACCAGTTCGCGATGGGCTCGTCGAACGAGACCAGCGCCTTCGGCAATGTCATCTCGCCCTGGCGTCGCAATGACGGCGGCAACAGCGATCTGACTCCCGGCGGTTCGTCGGGCGGCAGCGCAGCGGTGGTTTCGGGACGCATTGCGCCAGCCGCGACCGGCACTGACACTGGCGGATCGATTCGCCAACCGGCCGCCTTCACCGGCATCACCGGTTTCAAACCGACTTATGGCCGCTGCTCGCGCTGGGGCACGATTGCTTTCGCCAGTTCGCTCGATCAGGCAGGGCCGATGGCGCATGATGTCCGCGACTGCGCGATCATGCTCGGATCCATGGCCGGTTTCGATGCCAAGGACTCGACTTCGCTGAATCTCCCCGTCCCCGACTGGGAAGCGGCGCTCAGCAGCAACCTTGCTGGCAAGAAAATCGGTATTCCCAAGGAATATCGGGTCGAGAACATGCCTCCGGAAATCGATGCGCTGTGGCAAAAGGGCATAGAGATGCTGAAGGATGCCGGCGCGACCATCGTCGATGTCTCGCTGCCGCACACCAAATATGCGCTGCCAGCTTATTATATCATCGCCCCTGCCGAAGCATCGTCCAACCTCTCGCGCTATGATGGCGTGCGCTACGGACTGCGCGATCTGCCGGACGGGGCAGGGCTGCAGGACATGTATGCCGCGACCCGCGAAGCCGGTTTCGGACCGGAAGTGAAACGCCGGATCATGATCGGCACTTATGTGCTGAGCGCCGGCTATTATGACGCTTATTATACGCAGGCGCAGAAAGTCCGGACGCTGATCTCGCAGGATTTCGACAGGGCCTGGAACAGCTGCGACCTGCTCCTGACGCCGACCGCACCAAGCGCGGCCTTTGGTCTGGGCGAGAAAAGCGACGATCCGCTGGCCATGTATCTGAACGACGTGTTCACCGTGCCCAGCTCGCTGGCCGGACTGCCAGCGATGTCGGTGCCTGCGGGACTGGACGGCAAGGGATTGCCGCTAGGCTTGCAGATCATCGGCAAGGCGCTGGATGAACAGAGCGTGTTTAACGCCGGACTGGCGATCGAAGAACGCGCCGGATTTGTCGCGAAACCAGAGCAGTGGTGGTAGAAATGACTGAATCAACATATCGTATCCAGGGCGGAACCGGCGAATGGGAGGTCGTGATCGGCCTCGAGGTCCACGCACAGATCACTTCCAAGTCGAAGCTCTTTTCCGGCGCCTCGACCGAATTTGGCGCCGAGCCGAATACGCAGGTCAGCCTAGTTGACGCTGCGATGCCCGGCATGTTGCCGGTGCTGAACGGCGAATGCGTCCGTCAGGCGGTGCGCACCGGTCTCGCGATCAATGCGCAGATCAACAAATATTCGCGCTTCGACCGCAAGAATTATTTCTACGCCGATCTGCCGCAGGGTTACCAGATTTCCCAGCTTTACCATCCGATCGTGGGTGAGGGCATGATCCAGATTTCGCTCGATGAAAAAGATCCCGATGCCCACGGCAAGGCGATCGGTGTCGAGCGCATCCATATCGAGCAGGATGCCGGCAAGCTGATGCACGACCAGCATCCGACCATGTCCTATGTCGATCTCAACCGCTGCGGCGTCGCGCTGATGGAAATCGTTTCCAAGCCGGATATGACTTCGCCCAAGGAAGCGGCGGCTTATGTCCGCAAGCTCCGCTCGATCCTGCGCTATGTCGGTTCATGCGACGGCAATATGGAACAGGGCTCGATGCGCGCCGACGTCAATGTCAGCGTGCGCAAGCCGGGTGGTGAACTCGGCACCCGCACCGAGACCAAGAATGTCAACTCGATGCGCTTCATCCAGGCTGTGATCGAATATGAAGCCCAGCGTCAGGTCGATCTGATCGAGGACGGCGGCACCGTGGTCCAGGAAACCCGCCTGTTCGATCCCGACCGCAACGAAACCCGGTCGATGCGCTCGAAAGAAGATGCGCATGATTACCGCTATTTCCCCGATCCCGACCTGCTGCCGCTGGAACTGGAAGATGATTTCATCTTTGACTGCAAGGCAAGCCTTCCCGAACTGCCGGACGAGAAGCGCGCGCGCTACAAGAGCGTCCTCGGCCTGAGCGCCTATAATGCAGCGGTCCTGACCGCAGAGCATGAAACCGCTCTCTGGTTCGAAGAGCTGCTCGAAACCACCGACCAGCCTGAAAAAATCGCCAGCAGTGCCGCAAACTGGGTCACATCGGAATTATTCGGGGCCCTCAACCGCATGGGTCTCGATATAGAGAATAGCCCGGTTTCGCCCGCGCAAGCAGCTGAATTACTCAGTCTGGTTGCCGACGACACGATTTCCGGCAAGATCGCCAAGCAGGTATTCGAAATCATGCTTGAAACCGGCGATGGCGCGAAAAAAATCGTCGAGGAGCAGGGCCTCAAGCAGGAATCCGACACCGGCGCGATCGAAAAAGTGATCGCCGACGTGATGGCCGCCAACGAAGACAAGGTCGCCCAATATCGCGACGGCAAGGACAAGCTGTTCGGTTTCTTCGTCGGTCAGACGATGAAAGCGATGCAGGGCAAGGCCAATCCGCAGGTGGTGAATGAATTGTTGAAGAAGGCTTTGGGTTAAATCCATCGCAAAGCCCACTTGCCCTCAGCCCGCCATTGGGCTAGGCGCGCGGGTCAATCGTACTTCGATAGAGTTTTGACGACGTAACTGTGCGGGCGTGGCGGAATTGGTAGACGCGCCAGATTTAGGTTCTGGTATCTTCGGGTGTGGGGGTTCGAGTCCCTTCGCCCGCACCAAGTTAGTTGCAAAATCGATCGAAAAACACTGAATATGAAGGCACCAAAGGATAGTCATGCAGATTGTTGAAACGCTGAACGAAGGTCTGAAACGGGCCTATGAAATCAAGATTACCGCGAAAGATATCGAATCGCGGGTCGAAGCCGAAGTGCAGAAAATGGCACCCCAGGTAAATATGCCCGGCTTCCGCAAAGGCAAGGTTCCGGCCAATCTTGTGCGCAAGATGCACAATGATGCCTTGATGCAGGACGCGCTGACCAGCTCGATCCAGGAAAGCATCGAAAAGACCCTGACGGACAACAAGCTCCGTCCGGCGATGCAGCCCAATGTCGACCTTGAAGAAGGCTATGAGCCGGGTAAGGACGCAAACGTCAAGCTGGACCTCGAAATCCTGCCGGATGTTCCGACACCGGATGTTGAAGGCCTGAAGCTGGAACGTCTGCAAGTCGAAGCGGACAAGAAAACCGTTGATGAAGCCCTGCAGAAATTTGCCGAGAGCCAGAAGCAGTTCGAAACCGCTGCCAAATCCTACAAGGCGCAGGTCGGCGACCAGTGCCTGATCGATTTTGAAGGCAAGGTCGACGGCGTGCCATTTGAAGGCGGCAAGGGCGAAGGCATGGCGATCGAACTGGGCTCCGGCCGTTTGATCCCGGGCTTCGAGGACCAGCTCATCGGCAAGAAAGCCAATGACGAAGTTCTCGTCAAGGTAACCTTCCCCGATGACTATAATGTCGAGGACCTCAAGGGCAAAGACGCAACGTTCGATGTTGTCATCGGCGAAGTGCAGAAGCCGAAGGTCGCCAAGGCCGACGACGAAATGGCGAAATCCATGGGTCTCGAAGGCATCGATCAACTGACCGAATTGCTCAAGGGGCAGATCGAACAGGAACTCAACGGCCTGACCCGCACCCATATGAAGCGCAAGCTGCTTGACCAGCTCGCCGCGAGTCATGATTTCGAAGTGCCACCGGGCATGGTCGAAGCCGAGTTCAGCCAGATCTGGCAGCAGCTCGAGCAGGAAGCCGAGCAGGAAGAAGATTCCGAAGCCGCTCGCAAGGAAATGGAAGACGAGAAGGACGAATATCGCGATATCGCGGTCCGTCGTGTCCGTCTCGGATTGCTGCTTTCCGAAATCGGCCAGGCCAATGGCGTAGAAGTCAGTCAGCAGGAAATGTCGATGCTGATGCAGCAGGCGGCCCAACAATATCGTCCGGAAGACCGCGACCGGTTCATTCAGTATATCCAGCAGGACCAGATGGCCGCTGCCCAGCTTCGTGCTCCAATGTATGAAGACAAGGTTGTCGACTTCCTGTTTGACAAGGCAGAAGTAACCGACCGCAAGGTAACGCGCGAAGAACTGGAAGCCGCGATCGAGGCAGAAGACGAAGCGGAAACCAAGCCAGCCGCCAAGAAGAAGGCGCCGGCCAAGAAGGCTGCTGCGAAAAAGCCTGCTGCTGAGAAAAAAGCACCAGCCAAGGCTGAAGCAGAAAAAGCACCGGCCAAGAAAGCTGCAGCGAAAAAGGCTCCGGCCAAAGCTGCTGCGGAAAAAGCGCCTGCCAAGAAGCCAGCGGCGGAGAAGCCTGCTGCCAAAAAGGCACCAGCCAAGAAATAATAAATCTGGTTTGCAGATAAAAAAAGCCGGGCAGGGAGGACCTGTCCGGCTTTTTTATGCGCTGATATTTGCCAGTGTAAGTCCGCGACGTGCGGCTTAATCCGGGATCAGATGGTGACTTCGCTCGCCTTGTTGATCACCGTGCCGAGAATGCCATATTCCTTGGCTTCTTCGGTGCTCATCCAGTAATCGCGATCAATATCCTTGCGGACCCGCTCGACGTCCTGCCCGGTTTCTTCCGCAATAATCCGTGCCAGCCGTTCGCGCATCTTTACGATTTCCTGCGCCTGAATTGCGATATCGGATGCCTTGCCTCCGGCACCGCCGGATGGCTGATGAATCAGAAATCTTGTATTGGGCAGGCAGAACCGCTGTTCCTTGGGAACGCCGAGGAAAATATGCGTGCCGGCGCTGGCTACCCAGCCAGTCCCGATCATCGCGACCGGCGAGCTGATGTAACGAACAAGATCGTGAATTGTGTCGCCTGATTCGACGTGACCGCCGGGCGAATTCAGAAAAATGCGAATGGGGTCCTGATTGACGTGATCGAGATAGAGAAGCTGCGTCGAAACACGCTCCGCCAGCTTCTGGTCAATTCCGCCGAATATCATGATTGTGCGGGCTTCAAGAAACTTCGTCATCATGGCGCCGGGAAGGCCACCAGACTTGTTTTCGTCTTCGTCCTCATCATTATATGTGGGAGTGATCGGGCTGTTGGTGTTTATCATTCTTGACTCCGCTAATGGAATTTTTTGTAGCACCGATCGCGTAACGATCAGCATTGCCTTGGAGAACATGTAGGGATAGCCGGGATGGTGCGCAATGATCGTCGTGCCGGTGACGTATTTTTTCTGGAGCACAATCATTGTCATCCAACATCGTTAAACCCCTTGAACAATACCGCGATAAACCCGATGTAGTGGCGAAGCTAAAGACTAGCACAAAAAAGCTAAAAACAGGACGACTTACAACATGCATGATCCGATCACAGACGCTCTAGTCCCGGTTGTTATCGAACAATCAAACCGCGGCGAACGCAGTTTCGACATTTTTTCCCGCCTGCTGCGCGAGCGGATCGTGTTCGTCACTGGCCAGATCGAAGACGGAATGGCGTCGATTATCACGGCCCAGCTGCTGTTTCTGGAATCTGAAAATCCCAAGAAAGATATTTATCTCTACATCAATTCGCCCGGTGGCGTGGTGACTGCCGGTATGGCGATCCACGATACGATGCAATATATCCGGCCCCGCGTCGGTACGGTTTGCGTCGGCCAGGCGGCTTCGATGGGCAGCTTTCTTCTGGCAGCCGGTGAACCGGGCATGCGAATGGCAACAACCAATGCACGGGTGATGTTGCATCAGCCATCCGGCGGCGCGCAGGGCATGGCGTCCGACATCGAGATCCAGGCCAAGGAAATATTGCGTATCCGTGCCAGCATGAACGAACTCTACGCCAAATATACCGGCAAGTCGGTGGCAGAGATTGAAATAGCCATGGACCGCGACACATTCCTGGAAGCGGATGAAGCCAAGGCATTCGGCATTGTAGACGAAGTTTACAACAAGCGCCCGGTGCCGGCAGAAGATGCTAAATAAGCGGTTAGCGCAGCCCTAAATGAAATTTAAGCCATATTTGATAGACTTGGCTTTCCGCTTAGGAAGCCGTGAAAAAAGCGGTGGCATTTTGGAATTTGACGGTTAGATTACAATGTTGGCCGGTTTAAAGGACTTTTTATGACGAAATTGACGGGATCTGATTCGAAGAGCACATTATATTGCTCTTTCTGTGGCAAATCCCAACATGAAGTCCGCAAATTGATTGCAGGACCCACTGTTTTCATCTGTGATGAATGCGTTGAGCTTTGCAATGACATCATTCGCGAGGAAACCAAGGGTGCTGCTACGGGCCGCAAGGATGGTGAAGTTCCGACTCCGCAGGAAATCTGCGATGTGCTGAACGATTATGTGATCGGGCAAAAACGCGCGAAACGCGTTCTTTCGGTCGCTGTTCACAACCATTACAAGCGTCTCAATCACGCTGCAAAATCCGGCGATATCGAGCTGGCAAAGTCGAATATCCTGCTCGTGGGTCCGACCGGCTGCGGTAAGACCCTGTTGGCACAGACCCTGGCGAAGACATTCGACGTGCCTTTCACCATGGCCGATGCAACGACATTGACCGAGGCTGGCTATGTCGGTGAAGATGTCGAAAATATCATTCTCAAACTGCTCCAGGCTTCCGATTATAATGTCGAGAAGGCCCAGCGCGGCATTGTTTATATTGACGAAATCGACAAGATCAGCCGCAAGGCGGAAAATCCATCGATCACCCGCGATGTGTCCGGCGAAGGCGTTCAGCAGGCTTTGCTGAAGCTGATGGAAGGCACGACCGCCAGTGTTCCGCCACAAGGTGGGCGCAAGCATCCGCAGCAGGAATTTCTGCAGGTCGATACAACCAATATCCTGTTCATCTGCGGCGGCGCATTTGCCGGTCTGGAAAAGATCATCGGTGACCGTCTGGAAGGAAAATCCATCGGTTTCGGTGCCCATGTAGCCGCTCCGGAAGAACGCCGCGTCGGCGAATTGCTGGCGCAGGGCGAACCCGAGGATTTGCTGAAATTCGGCTTGATCCCTGAATTTGTCGGCCGTTTGCCGGTTATCGCCACCCTAGAAGATCTTGATGTCGATGCCCTGGTGACGATTCTTCAGGAACCGAAAAACGCGCTGGTGAAGCAATATCGCAAATTGTTCGAGCTGGAAGATGTCGGTTTGACATTCACCGACGACGCGCTGGTCGCCGTTGCCAACAAGGCGATCGAACGCAAAACTGGTGCACGTGGCCTGCGCTCGATTGTCGAGAATATCCTGCTTGATACGATGTTCGACCTGCCCGATCTGGAGGGTGTAGACGAGATCGTGATCGACAAGGATGTCGTCGCGGGCACCAAAGAGCCGGTGAAGGTGATCGCCAAGAGCAGCAAAGCGAAGAAGGAAGACGCTGCCTAGCATTACGGTGCCCCGGCGAAGGCTGGGGGCAATCTCCTGAAATCTCCAGACTGAGCGAGGGACTGTTTTAACCTGCTGCCAGTGCTGTGCGTTTTCAGAATATTTCAAAGCAATGGTTCGGCGTTAGTAATTCATGAGTAGGCCTCCTGTCTCCGCAGGAGCATGCTCAATTATAAATGCAGCGATCCGCCTTCTCGTTCTGGACAACATTGATCCGCGCCGCAATCGTGTTGCCATAGCGCCGGGTAAATCCACCAGCGCCATTGACAGCCCGTTTCTTTGGTGCGGGCAGGGCTGCCGCGATGCGCGCGGCCTCGATCTTGGTGAGGTCTTTTGCATCTTTGTTGAAATAACGCTGGGCACCTGCCTGAACGCCATAGGTGCCGATGCCAGTCTCCGCGATGTTGAGATAGACTTCCATGATCCGGTGCTTGCTCCAGATCGTCTCGATCAGAAAGGTGAAATAGGCTTCGAGACCCTTGCGGAAGAATCCGCCGCCCTGCCAGAGAAAGGCATTTTTCGCGACCTGCTGCGAAATGGTCGACCCGCCTCTTATGCGGCCGCCCTGAGCATTGCGCTGGATTGCTTTCTGAATCGCTTCGGTATCAAAACCATTATGGCTGCAAAACTTGCTGTCCTCGGCAGCGATCACCGCCCGTGCCATATTCGGAGAAATATCGCTGAAGCTCGTCCAGTCCTTGGTGATGCCATTGCCGTCGAGGATCATGGTGGCGGTGACCGGTGGTGGTACAATTGCATAAATCCCCACCCACGCCACCGTGATCAGGATGAAATAAACCGCAAATTTGAAGAGAAATTTGATGAGCCCCATGGACCCAATCTAAATGCAAAACGCCCCGAAAACAAATCCTGTTTCGGGGCGCTTCGCTATTTCGGTACATCGTCAATCTTGAGCATTAACTCGCTGCAAGCAGCTGCTTTTCTCCGGCGATGCGGAGCATCGCTTTTTGCAGTTTCTCAAAAGCGCGGACTTCGATCTGTCTTATGCGCTCGCGACTGACTTCATAGACCTTGCTCAGGTCCTCAAGCGTCTTGGGATCCTCGGACAAACGACGTTCTGCCAAAATATGCTGTTCGCGTTCGTTCAGCGAGCCCATTGCTTCGGTCAGCATATCGTGACGGAAGTCGGCTTCCTGTGCGGAGGCAATGGCTTCATCATGCAGCGGGCCGTCGTCTTCCAAAATGTCCTGCCACTGGCCACCATCGCCGTCCTCGGACGAAAGCGAGACGTTCAGCGAGGCATCGCCACCCATCGACATGCGGCGGTTCATATTGACCACTTCATGTTCGGCAACACCCAGATCGGTGGAGATTTTCTGCACGTCTTCCGGCGACAGATCTCCGTCTTCGAATGCATCAAGATTATTCTTCATCCGGCGCAGGTTGAAGAAAAGCTTCTTCTGAGCGGCGGTTGTCCCCATTTTGACGAGGCTCCAGCTGCGCAGTACATATTCCTGGATAGACGCACGAATCCACCACATCGCGTAGGTCGCGAGGCGGAAACCGCGTTCCGGTTCAAATTTCTTCACGCCTTGCATCAGGCCGACATTTCCCTCGGAAATCAGGTCGGACACCGGCAGGCCATAGCCGCGAAAGCCCATCGCAATCTTGGCGACGAGTCGCAGATGCGACGTAACCAGCTGGGCTGCTGCTTCCTGATCCTTGTGTTCAGAATAGCGTTTCGCCAGCATATATTCTTGTTCTGGGGTCAATAGCGGAAATTTACGAACTTCCGAGAGATACCGGTTCAGGCTCGCGTCCCCCCCTAAGGCAGGGATTTTTGCCGGAACATTGCTACCATTAGCCATTTTCGTTCCTTCTTATGTTGCGCCTCCAGGCCTCATTAAGCACCCTTCGGTCAAAAGCGGATATAAGGTGTGTTACCTATACACGCAACTTCATGAATAGTTCCTGCATATCGTCCGGAAAATCGATAGAAAACATCAATTTTTCATCCGTTATGGGGTGAACAAATCCAAGACTAGCAGCATGTAGGGCCTGGCGTCCAAATTGAATATCTTTTCGGCGGGAAAGCATTGATTTTCGACGAGTGCCATAGAGCGGGTCCCCAATCAGACTATGTCCAATATGGGTCATATGAACCCGGACCTGATGCGTGCGTCCTGTTTCGAGCGTACATTCCACCAAAGCCGCACCGTCGAGCATTTCCTTGACGGTATAATGAGTCATCGCCGACTTGCCCCGGTCATCGCCGACAACCGCCATTTTCTTGCGATTGACATTGCTACGGCCGATGCTCCCCTCGATGGTGGCCATCGGAGGATTGGGCCGGCCGTTGACGATGGCCATATAGCGCCGCTCGATATCATGTTTGGCGAACAGCGCGCTTAGACCCTGATGCGCGGCGTCGGTTTTGGCCGCGACCATCAGTCCCGAGGTGTCCTTGTCGATCCGGTGGACTATCCCGGGGCGGGTCACACCGCCAATGCCGGACAGCTGGCCCCGGCAATGGTGCAGCAGCGCATTGACCAGAGTCCCGTCGGCATGACCGGCAGCCGGATGAACAACCAGGCCTGCCGGCTTGTTGATGACGATCAGATGCGTGTCTTCGAACACCACATCGAGCGGAATGTCCTGCGCCAGGGCAGGGCCGGCAATCGGTTCCGGGATGGTGAGCTCATACGTCTTCCCGCCAATTTTCTTCGCCGACGGGTCGGTAAATATTGCACCGTCAAGCACAAGGTTGCCGCCCGAGATAAGCGATTTCACCCGCTCACGCGAAAGCCCGTCCACCGCTTCTGTCAAAGCCGCATCCAGACGCTGTTTTTTCTCAGTTTCCGGTAATATTCCGGATATTGTAGATTGCCCCGCATTCATCGCGTAGATGTGGGCCATGCAACTGTTTATATCAAGCACCATGTTGGCAGAACTCCAACAGTTGGCTCTCGCCGGAGCCCCGCGAGAAATTTGCGGAATATTGTTTGGCCGGGAGGGAAGGGTTGTCGCTTATCGCGCAGCGCAAAATGTGGCCGCCGATACGTTGCGCCATTTCGAGATCGATCCGGCAAATTTGATTGCTGCGGAGCGTGATGCGCGGGACGGCGGTGCGCCGATCCTTGGCTATTATCATTCGCATCCCGCCGGAAGCATAAGACCGTCCCGGACCGACGCGGACAGCGCCGCGCCCGACGGTCGGTTCTGGCTGATTTTGAACGGGCAGGATGCCGCAGCGTGGCATGCTACCAAAAATGGCGAAATTTATGGGCGTTTTGACGCGATCAGGCTTGATTGCTCGGGAGCAAAGGGCCAAACAGCCGCGGAATAGCAATTACAGTTAAGGGCGCGTTTATATGTCGGATAGTGAAGTTGACTTGGCATCACTGCTTTGTTCGAAAATATGCCACGATTTGCTCAGTCCGGTCGGAGCCCTCAACAACGGCCTTGAATTGCTGGAAGGCGAAACCGATCCGGTGATGCGCGATCGCTGCATGGACCTGTTGGCGGACAGCGCGAGAGCATCTGCGGACAAGTTGAAATATTTCAGGCTCGCCTTCGGTGCAGCCGGCGGTTTTGGTGACAATGTCGATCCCGGAGAAGCGCGGCAACTGATCGAATCGCTGCTCGGCGATTCGGGCAAAATCACTCTGGGCTGGGCATTGCAGGGGGAGGCATTGCCGAAAAAGGCGATCAAAATCCTGCTTAACCTGGCGTTGATTGCCAAAGAGACCCTGGTCAGAGGTGGTCGACTGGACGTTGGAGCGGAGCAGGGTGAACTGGGTATCGAAGTGGTCATCCGGGCAGAAGGCGAAAAAATCGCTCTTGATGAAGCAATCCGGAGCGCCCTTGATGGCACTATAGCGCCTGCCGACATCAGCGCCCGAACAGCCGCTGCGTGGATGACTCGTGAACTGGCGCTGAAAAATGGCGGGGACCTGCGAATTTCCCCTGCGTCCACGACAGAATTGCTTTTGGGTGCTATCGTCACTCCTTGAGTTGGAAAGGGAAGGTCATTCATGGATGCGATATGGACGCCGTCCCCGAATTTTGACGACCGCCAGCTGCCGATCAGCATTCTCGTCATGCATTATACCGGCATGAAGGATGCGGCTTCGGCGATAAACTGGCTGGCCAATCCGCAAGCCAAGGTATCGGCCCATTATGTTGTGACCGAGGATGGCCAGATCGTCCAGATGGTCGATGAAGAAAAGCGGGCCTGGCACGCAGGGCGCGGTTACTGGCGCGGTATTACCGACGTCAACAGTGCCAGTATCGGTATCGAGATCGTCAATCCGGGTCATGAATGGGGCTACGTCCCGTTCCCGGAAGAGCAGATGGATGCGGTGACCCGGCTTGCCCATGCCATCGTCCAGCGGCACGATATCCCGTCTTCCAATGTGATCGGGCACAGCGATCTGGCGCCTGCGCGCAAGCAGGACCCGGGCGAGCTGTTTGACTGGGAGAGACTGGCGCGTCACGGCATTGCGCTGAAAAGACCGGCAGCGAAACTGAACGAGCCGCCCTGGACAGATGGCGGCTTCATGCTGGCGCTGGAACGGTTTGGCTATGATATTTCCGACCAGACAGCCGCTGTCGTCGCTTTTCAGCGACGGTTCCGGCCCGCGAATATCGACGGCGTCATCGATGGCGAGTGCCGCTCGCTGCTTTTGTCTTTAATGTTGGACAGAGAGCGCGGAATCACTAAATAGGGCGCACCAGAGGGTCGGCCAGCCGTCCGCCGAAGCTTTAGCGGAGGCGGAAGGAAAGTCCGGGCTCCACGATTAAAAGGTGCCGGATAACGTCCGGCGGGGGCAACCCTAGGGAAAGTGCAACAGAAAGCAGGTCGCGACGACTTCGGTCACGTGACAATGAAAGGGTGCGGTAAGAGCGCACCGCGGGACTGGCAACAGGCCTGGCATGGTAAACCCCACCTGGAGCAAAACCAAATAGGGGCGGCATATGGCTTTTTCGGCTTGCTGCCCGGGTTGGTTGCTTGAGCCACGCAGCAATGCATGGCCTAGATGAATGGCTGGCTATTCCGTTTCGGCGGATGGACAGAACCCGGCTTACAGACCCTCTGGTATTTTGGATTTGATCGTTGAACCTCGGGCGATAAATGCTAAACCCGGATATGAAACAATTTCTGCTCAGCTGCTTTGTCCTGGCCTGTCTGTTCTGCCTTGATCAACCCGCCAAGGCGGAATGCGTGGCTCCTCAGGGTGAGCGCGGTGTTGCGCTGCTCATTGGTATCAGCGCCTATGATGACATCAACTGGCCCGCATTGGCGAACGCGGTCAATGATATCGACCATGTCTGCACCGCCTTTGCCAAAGCGGGTTTTGAAATCATCGACGTGCGCAACGCGAATATCGCCGAGTTGAACAGCGCTACCGCTGCTTTTGCAGCCAAGGCAGCCAGGGCCGACAGCGCGGTTGTCTATTACGCCGGCCACGGTTTTGAATATAACGGCCGCAATTTCATGGTTCCGGTCAATGCGCCGGCTTTTGCGTCGAGGGACGAGCTCGATACAGAGTTTCTTCCGCTGGAGAAGATGCTTGAAGCCGCTTCAAAGGCGAAAAAGTTTAACCTGTTCTTCATGGATGCCTGCCGGACCGCCGACCCGATTGTGCGGCTGAAAGACGAGAGCAGCGATGACCCTGATGGCGGCATTTCGCCGATGGGGTTGCTGGAGATGACGCAAGGCGCAGTTTTTTATTCTACCGCCAAGGGGAAGCCGGCTCTGGATGCCGCTCCTGCGGATTCCAGTACAAGTCCCTTTGCCGAAGCGATTGCCAGCAAACTTGCCATTCCCGGTCTCGAGCTGTCCGATTATTTCAAGGTCGTATCGCGCGAGGTTTATACCAACACAAGAGAGCTGGATTTGGGGCCGCAGCAACCGTTTCATTATGGCAGCTGGTTTGAGGACTTCTATCTCAACCTGCCGTCAGATGCCTCTGGCAATCCGGGTCCGGCATCTTCTTCTCCGGCAACGCGATCTTCTTTGGCAATCAGCATTCCCATGGCACGCCTTGCGATCGAGGACGAAACGATATTGGTCGGTGAGGTTCTCGGCGATCTGGGTGTCGGCGATTTGACCCGGCTCGCGACAAAGGGTGATCCGCTGGCGCAATCTTTCCTGGGCTATATGTACCATCTCGGTGTCGGGGTTCGCAAGGATCTGAAACAGGCTGTGGGCTGGCTGGAAAAGTCGGCGGCACAAGGGCATCCTGCGGGACAGACCGAACTGGCCTGGTATTATCAGGAGAACCAGCCGGAAAAGGCAAGCCGCGCACTGGAGCTATATCTGCTCGCCGCTGCGCAGGGCTATGCCAAGGCCCAATCGCATCTCGGTTTCGCCCTGTGGGAGGGAAAATTCGGCATTGTCGACAAAAAGCGGGCGATCGACCTGTTCAAGGACGCATCGGATCGCGGTCATCCCTATGCCACTTACGCGCTGGGCATTTACGGAAACCAGGTTGAGGAATCGATGCGAAAGCTGCGGTTGCTGGCCGATGGCGGGAATGTCGAGGGCAACAACTGGATATGCGAGCTGCAATATCAGCAGGGGCAGGCGGACAAGGTGGCCAAGGATTGTTCGCTTGCCGCAAGGGACGGATATGCCGGGGCCAGAGCGATTTGGGCGCAGCTTCACGATCGTGGCCAGGGCACTCCCAAATCGCCAAGCGAGGCGCGCTATTGGGCGATGCTTGCTAGCAGTCAGGCCGAACTTGCGCAGCGCCCTGATCTGGAACGCGCAACTGCAAACATCCTGACCCGCAACTAGCATGTGGAAGAGGCTGGTAGTTGACGCCAGTCTTTGATAGAGTCTAGTTCATGCCAAAAGCAAAACGATCCGATAATTGGGGTTTTCCCCGCTGGGGAAGCTATGAAAGCTCCCGCGAAACGCAACAGGTCAAGCTTTGTGACCGGCACGGTTGCGACGAAGCGGGCAACTGTCCAGCGCCCAAATCACCCAATAGTCCCGAACGCTGGTATTTTTGCCAGAATCATGCGGCCGAATATAACCGGGGTTGGGACTATTTCGAGGGGCTCGACAAGGAAGAGCGCAAGAAACGCGAAGCCGATGAGCAGCGTGATGCCAATGCCTATCAGGAAGCGGCCCATTAC
Source organism: Sphingorhabdus sp. M41 (assembly GCF_001586275.1). Classification (NCBI taxonomy): domain Bacteria; kingdom Pseudomonadati; phylum Pseudomonadota; class Alphaproteobacteria; order Sphingomonadales; family Sphingorhabdaceae; genus Sphingorhabdus; species Sphingorhabdus sp. M41. Next base: position 1,542,472 of record NZ_CP014545.1, read on the forward strand.
AGCTGGATGGGTTCCGGCGACGGCAGCCGTTCGCGCGACGAGATGACCGCGCTGGAAATTTTTGACCTGACTCCCGATGTCGAGTTTGACACGGTGAAAAAGGCGTGGCGCTCAATGGCCAAGGAATATCATCCCGATGTCAATCCGGGCGATGCAGAGGCGGCCAAGAAATTCCAGGCGGCTCAGGCGGCTTTCGATGTCTTGCGGATCGCCGAAGAACGCCGCGTCTGGAAACCTATCTAGAGACTGCCGTTCACGAAGCACGGCTTCGCTTTTTCAACTGGACTGGGATGAGATCGGGACGAACGCAAATGTCCCTCTCCGTATCACGTCAATTGTTTTGCAATCGTGATGCTGTTTCCTGAATCAGCCCGATCATATTGGGAATGCCCTGGGTACGATTTGAACTCAGCTGGTTTTTCAGATCAAAAGGTTCGAGCACTGCGGCTATATCTGTGCCCGTGATCTGCTCTGCAGCCTGATCCTGCACGGTTTCCAGCACCAGCGCGATGATGCCCTTGGTAATCGCGGCATTGCTGTCGGCCAGGAAATGCAGCCGCCCGTCATCCAGTTGCGTGGGATAGACCCAGACCGAAGCGGAACAGCCCCGCACCAAAGTCGCATCGGTTTTCAGGGCGTCGGGCATCGGATCAAGCTGCTTGCCGAGATCGATCAGCAGGCGGTAGCGATCATCGGGTTCGAGAAATTCATATTCTTCGATCAGGTCGTCAATTTTGCTCATGGGGAGGGCGGTTAGCAGGGTGAGGGAGCAAGGTCACCCGTTTTAAACCACCCGTTCGTGCTGAGCTTGTCGAAGGGCAGGCGGCACGCGCTCAAGCCGATGTTTCGACAAGCTCAGCACGAACGGCGTGTGCCTTAAAGCTCCACGCCCGCCGCAATCGCTTCCAGCTTGCGGATACGCTCTTTCAGATCCGCTACCTCGATCCGCGATGTGGCGGTGGGGGGATTATCCTCGCGCCGCTGCTCGATTTCGCGGGATTTGAGCGCGATCCAGTCGCGCCAGCCACGCAGGGTGACGAGTGCGACCACCGTCAATCCAATCAGCGAAAATGCTGCGGTGATCATATAAAAAGCAGGTTCTTGCATCATGCTTGTCCTTCCACTTTCCGAACCGGTTTACCGGTCACGCAATTTTTCGATCTCGTTTTCCAGTTCCCGTGCGCCGCGATCATCGGTGGCGATTTTCTCGAGCACCGCGACGCGCTCCTTCAGATATTTCACTTCTTCCTGCAGCCGTCCGGAATCCCGATTCTGAGCGGCAACCTCATTGCCATGCTTGTCTTCGACAATTCCATGTTGCGCGCGGTAGCGCGTGCTCAGCACTTTCCCGATTGTGATAACGATGATTATGGCAACAACCATTTCAAAAGGATTCATCTGAAAATTCCCTCCCGTCCGCGCTTACCCGACTAGCGGTCGCGCAATTGTTCAATTTCGCTTTCCAGCTGCCGTGTGCTGTGACCATCCGTTGTGATCTTTTCCAGCACTGCGACGCGGTCTTTGAGATATCTCATTTCTTCGCGCATCCGCTCCGCGTCTGCGTCATGGGTGGCGGGAAATTCTCCGCGCATTTTGATCAGCTTCCTTTGGTGACCTGTCCATATTGCGAACCCGGCGACGGCAAATGCTCCGAATGGGATGAGTAGCGCGATTATGCCTTCCATAAACTCTGTCCTCTTAATTCGCGCGCTTGTCGCGCAGCTGTTCTATTTCCTGGGTCAGTCGGTGGCTGTCATCGGTGACAATCCGTTCGACATTGGCGAGCCGGTCTTTGACCGAGCCCAGTTCGGCGCGCAGTTCGGCATTTTCATTGGTCAGCAATTTAACCCGCTCGACGGCTTCCTGATCGGTCTTGGGATAGACTGACTTGCCCCATTGGTTTTCCAGAGGATAGCCGTTCTTGATCCGCATCCAGGTGGTCAGGACCCAGCCGCCGACTGCAATAGCAGCGACAACTGCAATGATTGGGGCAAGTTCGGTGATCATGGTGATCTTTTCCGGATCCATCAATTCTTCTCCCTTAATGCTTCGATTTCATCCGCCGTCCGTTTGGCGGGATCAGTGGCGATCCGTTCGAGCACTTGCAGGCGTTCCTGCAGGCGGTCGATCTTGCCGACCAGTTGCGCATTTTCATTGGAGAGCAACTCGATCTTGCGATGTTCGTCCGGGCTGGCTTTGGCAGACTTGCCGGTCTTTCCGCCCCATTCATCTTCCAGTTCATAGCCATGTTTGGCTCGGATCCAGTTGTTGATGATCCATCCGCCATAGCTGACGGCGATGATGGCGATAACAAATTCGGGGCTTCCCCAATCCATATCCATTCTCCCTGTTCAGGCGCTTAGCGCAGGTTCTCGATCTCGTTCGACAGCGTCGTGTTCTTGCTGGTGTAATAGAGTTCCATGTCGGCCAGCTTGCGGTCGATTTCCCGGAAGCGCGATTTGATGTCGCGGCTGGTGCGGCGCGGCGATTGGCGCACGCCCTGCCAGAATTTGGTGTCTTCCGGATCGCTCAGATACATGCCGATCGGTTTTGGCTCGGAAATCTTGGCTGCGATCCAATAGGCTATCAGCGTCCAGGGAAAGGCAAAGGTTACCGTTGCGATGATCGCTGCGAGTCGAACCCAGGCCACATTGATCCCGGTGTAGTCGGCGATCCCGGCACAGACACCGCTCCATTTTGCGCGTTGCTTGTCGAGATAGAATTTGGTGCGGGAGGAGCTCATGAGGGGTGCCTTTCTTTTTTCAGCAGCTCGTCAAAATTTTCGAGCGTCGGGGTTGGCTCAGTTGAGGGGCTTGGAAGACCGGATTGACGCCAGTCGGGGTTGTCCGCTGCCATGATGCGCTCAATGGTTTCCATCCGGTCATCCAGACGGCGGGCCATGTGGTGCAATTCTTCCAGCAGATTCTCATCTTCATTGGTGATCGTCGCCGCGGTTTTCCATTTGGTCACATAGTGAAAGATCAACCACGGCAGACCGATGAATAACGTTCCCATTACGATGGGAATGATGATGAGTTCTTCCTGCATTATGCGTCACCTTTTTTCATGGCTGCCTTCATGGCTTCCAGTTCTTCATCAACCTTGTCGCTGGATTCGAGCGCAGCGATCTGGTTCTCCAGGCTCTGTGGCTCTCCGCCCATGCCAAGCGAGTCGGCACGGCCTTCGGCAAAATCCACCTGGCGTTCCAGATATTCAAACCGCGAGAAGGCATCATGCACTTTCTCACCATTGTACATTTCGCGCAATTTCACGCGATTTTCAGCGCTTTCAAGCCGATTGACCAGGCTGCTCTGGCGCGAGCGGGCTTCCTGCAGTTTCTTCTGCAATTTCGCAATGTCACCTTCGGACGCGCGGAGCGCATCATCGAGCACCTGGATTTCCGCTTTCAACTGGTCCGCCATGTCAGCAGCCTTGCGCTTTTCGACCAATGCCGCCTTGGCGAGATCTTCACGATCCTTGGAAAGCGCGAGCTGGGCTTTTTCGCTCCAGTCCTCGGTCAGATGATCCAGCTTGTCGATATGCCGGCGCATTTCCTTCTGGTCGGCAATCGTGCGAGCCGCCGAGGCGCGAACTTCGACCAGGGTTTCCTCCATCTCGAGGATGATCATGCGGATCATTTTGGACGGGTCTTCAGCCTTGTCCAGCATGTCGGTAACGTTGGCGGCGATAATGTCGCGTGTTCTTGAAAAAATACCAGCCATGTACATACTCCGGTTGCGTCTGTGGTTCTGTTTGAACTTGTTCGAGCCTTTGCTCCAGTCCTGTTCTACATCATCCTGTTGAATTTCAAAAGGTGGCCGGGACCTGACTTCGACAAGGGGGAAAGAAGGGGCCCCGGCCATTTTTTCCGTCATGCCCGATAACCGATGTTAACAAAGCTGACAGAGGGGGATTCGGTCTGGTGATCCACCATCATACCTTCGGCCTGTGCGGGTCCGACGGCGCTGAGCAAAATCGTCACGCTGAATAGCAGGATCGAGATAACCGCAGAGATATCGGTGCGGCTCATTTTGGTCAGTGCAGGCATGGTTTCCTCCAGAAGTTCGTGTGTTGCGTATCTGAACACTACATTGCAGAAGGCGTGCCAACTCGATCAACATATTGAAATATATCGATTATCTATAATTTCCTGCCTGATGAACATGGTATTAATTGCTATTTAATGGTAATTGACACTATATATTGGCCATGGAACGGGAAAGTCAGTTTGTCGGAGAATCGGGGGCCTTCCTCGATGCCGTGGAAAAAGCCAGTCGGGCGGCGCCACTCAACCGCCCCGTGCTTGTCGTTGGTGAGCGCGGAACAGGCAAGGAGCTTATCGCCGAACGCCTTCACCGACTCAGTCTGCGTTGGGATGGGCCGTTTATCACGCTCAATTGTGCAGCGATGCCGGAAACCCTGATTGAAGCGGAATTGTTCGGTCACGAGGCAGGAGCCTTTACCGGTGCGACAAAGGCGCGGGTAGGGCGATTCGAGGAAGCAGACGGCGGCACATTATTCCTCGACGAACTGGGTACATTATCTACCGGCGCGCAGGAACGTCTGTTACGGGCAGTGGAATATGGCGAGATCACGCGTATCGGATCGTCCCGGCCACAGCGCGTCGATGTCCGGATCGTCGCGGCTACCAATGCCGATCTGCCAAAAATGGCGGAACAAAACAAATTTCGCGCCGACTTGCTCGACCGGCTTTCATTCGAAGTTGTGACTTTGCCGCCGCTCCGCGTGCGCGAAGGCGATATCCCGGTACTGGCGGACTATTTCGGCCGTCGCATGGCCGCCGAACTGGAATGGCCGTCATGGCCCGGCTTCGGCCGTCTCGCATCGGAGGCGCTGAACCGGCATAATTGGCCCGGCAATGTAAGGGAATTGCGCAACGTGATCGAGCGCGCCGTCTACCAATGGAATGATCATAGCAGACCGGTTGACCATGTTGTGTTCGACCCGTTTGAATCGCCCTGGAAGCCACGAGAGACCAAGGAAGGGCCGGACGCTGAACCTGCTGAACCGTCGACGGGAGAAGGCCAGCCTGTGCATTCTGACCCGGCTGCGACGGAACCGGTCTTCCAGGATGTGGACGACATGAAAGCGGCGGTGGAAGCCTATGAAAAGCGGATATTGGAAGCCGCGCTGGCGAAATCACGCTATAATCAGCGGCAGACCGCCAAGACACTCAACCTGACCTATGACCAGTTGCGCCATTCTCTAAAGAGGCATGATCTGCTGGGGACATAGAAAAGGGGGCCGCAAAGCCCCCTTTTTATGCTTCCAATTCTTCCAGTCTTATCCGGCGTTGGCATTTACCATCGCATAGAACATCGGCAGGGAAAGCAGGACATTGGTGCGCGAGGCCATCAATGCGATTTTGCCTGCTGCTGCTTTTTCATCGGCTGTGGCTTCGACGATTCCCAGAACCTTTTTCTGTTTGGGCCAGATGATGAACCAGACATTGGCTGCCATGACGATGGCAATCCACATGCCGACGCCAATCAGCGTAAACGGTGCCTGCAGCGTCATGGCCTGATGGACCCAGCCACTAGCCCATGCGACATAAAGACCGGTGACCACCGTGAGCAAAGCGGCCCAGCGGAAATAGAATAATACTTTGGGTGCAATATGTTTGCCGACAGCTGGTTTCAGCTCGTCCGGGATGGTCGGCATCAGTGGCACCTGAACAAAGTTCAGATAATAGAGCAGTCCGATCCACAGCACACCGAAAAACAGGTGCAGCCAGCGGCCGATTGCATTGCCGGTGACCATATCGCCATCCAGGCCAAACATCAGCGCGATTGCCGCAATCAAGCCGACAATCATCACCGCATTCAGATTTCCAAAAAATTTTGCCATTGTGCATCCCCCAAAGATATATTCCGTAACAAGGGGATAACATTATGCCGGGACCGTCATCATGTCACGAAAAAATGGATTTTTGACCACGCCAGGCGATCAAAGCGATAATTGTTCTTGCATCTTTTCCGCTATTGATGCGTTGCCCTGTCATATCTCGAAAAAAAATGGAGAAAACAGATTATGGCTTTCGAACTTCCCGCGCTCCCGTATGATAAAAATGCTTTCGGAGACCTGATTTCCGAAGAAACATTCAACTATCATCATGGCAAGCACCACAATGCTTATGTCAGCAAGACCAATGACGCGATCAAGGGCACCGATCATGAAGGCAAAAAGCTTTCGGAAATCATCAAGTCAGCAGACGGTGGCCTGTTCAACAATGCCGCTCAGGTCTGGAACCACAGTTTCTACTGGCTGTGTCTGTCGCCGGAGAAAAAGGAAATCACCGGAGAACTGAAAGATCGCCTGGAAAGCAGCTTCGGTTCGATCGACGACTTCAAAACCAAGTTCAAGGAAGAAGCGACCGGCCATTTCGCCAGTGGCTGGGCGTGGTTGGTTCTCGATGGTGATGAGCTGAAAATCACATCCTATCATGATGCCGACACACCGGTCGCTCACGATGTAAAACCTGTGTTTACGCTCGATGTCTGGGAACATGCTTATTATCTGGATTACCAGAATGCCCGTCCGGACTATGTGTCCGCGTTGCTCGACAATGCAATCGACTGGGATTTCGTCGCGCTCAATCTGGACGGAGACGGCGTCAGCCGCGCCGACCAGGGCTAAACGTCAGCCTCCGCTATTAAGTTCAAGCCGCGTCCTGGCCTTCAGGGCGCGGCTTTTCTTCTACCGAAAAGCCGTGCTTCATCAGCATCGGGATATTCGACATGGCGAAGACAAAGGACGCGGTGGTGATGCCCCAGACCTTGATCGTCAGCCACCAGTCGAAGGTCAGGGTTGCGACCATCAGTTCATTGATCACTGCCATGGCTGTAAAAAACAGGGCCCAGTTGCGTGACAGCTTGATCCAGCCTTCGTCGCTCAGACCTTCGAACGCCGCCTGCAGCAGGCTTTTCAGCATGGCCTTGCCGCGCACCAGCCCGCCGAATAATATCGCTGCAAATCCGGCATAGATAATCGTCGGCTTGTGCTGGATGAAACGCGGGTCGTTGAAATAGATGGTGAGGGCACCAAATCCCAGAATCAGAATTGCCGACATCCACATCATCGGTGATATCTTGCCAAGCTTCCACTTGGAAACGATCATGGCGAGGACGATCGCCACCATGAAGGCGATCGTACCATAAATTGCCGAGGTGATCGGATTGCCCTCGGGCGCTCCGAATTTATAAACCAGAAAGAAAACCAGCAGCGGCCCGAAATCGAGCGCGAAGCTCAGGCCTCTATGTTCTTTTGGGATTTCCTCAATTGCAGTGGCTTCGGTCATTTTTCTATCCCGGCTATGGCTGCGGCCAAATCTTCGGCCTTGAACGGTCTCAAGTCTTCAACGGTTTCACCGATCCCAATGGCGTGGATCGGCAATCCAAATTGTTTTGCCGCCGCCACCAGCACGCCGCCGCGCGCAGTGCCATCCAGCTTGGTCATGATCAGTCCCGTGACCTTGGCCACGTCCTGGAATACTTCTATCTGGGACAGGGCATTCTGTCCGGTTGTCGCGTCCAGTACCAGCACGACATTATGCGGCGCTGCCGGATTGAGCCGACCCAGCACCCGCCGGATCTTGTCCAGTTCATCCATCAACTCGCTGCGATTCTGCAGTCGTCCGGCTGTATCGACGATTAACACATCGATTCCGGTTTCTGTGGCCTGTTTGACGCCTTCATACACGATGCTGGCGCTATCGCCGCCTTGTGGCCCGCTGATGATCGGTACACCCAGTCGCTCGGCCCATATCTTTAGCTGACCGATGGCCGCTGCCCGGAATGTATCGCCCGCTGCCAGCATGACGCCATAATCCTGTTCGAGAAACAGGTGGGCCAGCTTGGCAATCGTGGTGGTTTTTCCAGAACCGTTGACGCCGATGACCAGTATCACCTGCGGACGGGGAAAGGCATCGATTTCCAGGGGAATGGCAACCGGTTCCAATATGGCCGCGATCTCGCGCTGGATAATTTCCTTCACCGCTTGTTCGGTCAGACCTTTTTCAAACCGCTCGACGGAGAGCTTCTCGCGGATCGACGCAGCCGTTGCCGGACCAAGGTCCGACATGATCAGTGCGTCTTCAATATCATCAAGCGTGGCCTCATCGAGCTTCGCCTTGGTCACCAGGCCTGCCAGATTTTCGGTCAGCCGTGACGATGTCTTGCTGAAGCCGCCAAACAGACGCTCTTTCCAACTATTTTTCTCGGTCACGCTATCACCCTGCCAATCAATTTCTTGTCCTGCATGTCGATAATCTCGACCGGCACTATCTGCCCCTTGCTCGCCTTAGTATCGAAGTGCACCCGGGCGAAATTTTCCGAATAGCCGGTATCGCCGGAGATTTCTGCCAGTATATTCTGCCGGGACCCGACCAGCGACTGGTGCCACGACCCGGACCGCTCGCGGATTGCCGTCCGTAATATTTTGGCTCTTTCCTTGATCACCTGGCCATCGATCTGCGGCATTTTCGCCGCCGGTGTGCCCTGTTTCGGTGAATAGGGAAAAATATGGCCATGCACAATATCGCACTGCTCGATTATCGAGAGACTGTTGGCGAACATGATATCGTCTTCGGTCGGGAATCCGGCAATAATATCTGCGCCGATTGCGATTTCCGGTCTCCTGGATTTCAACCGTTCGACCAGAGCAATCGCCTGCTCCCTGTTATGCCGTCGCTTCATCCGCTTGAGAATCATATTGTCCCCAGACTGGAGCGATAAATGGACATGCGGCATGAGCCGCGCTTCTCCGGTCAGCAGGTCAAACAAACGGTCATCGATTTCGATGCCATCAAGAGAGGAAAGCCTCAGCCGAGGCAGTTCCGGCACGCGTTTCAAAATACGCTCGATCAACATGCCCAGCGTGGGCGCGCCGGGCAGGTCCGGACCATAGCTGGTAACATCCACTCCGGTCAGCACGACTTCCTGAAATCCCTGGTCGACCAATGCCTGAACCTGATCGACGATCAGCCCGGCAGGCACTGAACGACTATTGCCCCGACCGAACGGAATGATACAAAAAGTGCACCGATGATCACAGCCATTCTGGATTTCGACAAAGGCGCGCGAACGGTCGGCAAAGGCACTGACCATGTGCGGAGCGGTTTCGGTGACCCGCATGATGTCGGACACCCGTATATCCGGACGGTTGCTTTGCAGGCCGAGCTTGAAATTGGCTGCATCATATTTGTCGAAATTGCCGACCACCGCGCTCGTTTCCGGCATGGCGGAAAACATCGCGGGGTCAACCTGCGCAGCGCAGCCGGTGACGATGATATTCTTTTCCGGATTGTCTTTCTTGGCCCGGCGGATGGCTTGCCGCGTCTGTCTGACCGCTTCATTGGTCACCGCACAGCTGTTGACGATGATCAGATTGTCACCGTCGATATTGTTGGCAGCCAGATTCTGGCGCAACGTCTCGCTTTCCGCAATATTGAGCCGACACCCCATGCTGATCATTTCCGGAGCGCTCATCAGAATCGGGTCCAGTCCGCTTCGCCTGAAAAGACATAGCTTGTCGGTCCCTGCATCTGAATCGATTCGCCGTCGTGCCAGCCAATCACCAGCGTTCCACCCGGTAAATTAACCTGCACGGGGCTGCTCACCAAGCCCCGTTTAATCGCAGCGACGGCAGTGGCGCAGGCGCCGGTGCCGCAAGCCCGGGTCAGTCCCACACCCCGTTCCCAGACGCGCAAATATATGGCTCCGTTCTTGATATGCGCGATATTGACGTTCACTTTTTCCGGAAATAGCGGATCGAATTCGATCATCGGACCCAACCGGTCCAGCTCCACCGAAGCGCTGTCATCGACGAAGAAAATCACATGCGGATTACCGACATTGACGGTAGCGGGATTCTGTAAATCCTCCCATCCAACCGGCATGTTGAGTGTATCCATAGCATAAGCGAGGGGGATGGACTGCCAGTCGAACCGGGGCGTACCCATGTCGACAATCGCGCCATCCGCGGTTGCACTGCCAATGATGATGCCGCCATCGGTTTCAATCCGGGTTTCATCGCCGATCAGCTTCGCGACGCATCTGCTTGCGTTGCCACAGGCTTCAACCTGGCTTCCGTCCGAATTGAAAATCTGCATTTTGACGTCCGCATCGATCGAAGGACGCAAGATGATCAGTTGATCACAGCCGACGCCGCTATGCCGGTCTGCAATGGCTGCGACCTGTGCGCCGGACAGTGTGATCTCTTCCTCGCGCGCATCGATAATGACAAAATCATTGCCCAATCCGTGCATTTTGTGAAAGCGTCCTGTCGTCATGACTGGCGATTTAGGGATGACGCCCCCGGGAGTCCAGCAATTCGGCTAGCCGGCCTTGACGGCAATCCTCCTAGCCGGCGTCTTGCAGGGCATTATTTTTGACGGAGGGATGGACGATGTCCGATGGCAGGGCATCGCTGTCGTTGGCGTCGTCAGCAGCCAGCAAATCGCGTGTTGCCAAAAGCTTGCGCGTCTCCTCGACCGTCAGAGGCTGTCCATAATACCAGCCCTGACCCTGGGCGCAGCCCATTTCACGCAATTCGCTCTCGGTTTCTTTGTCTTCGATACCTTCTGCGGTGATTGGCATCCCTAGGCTCTCGCCTAGTCCGTTGATCGCTTTGACGATGGCCTTGCTTTCTGAATTCAGGAGAATGGATGATACAAAGCTGCGGTCAATTTTTATCCGGTCAAATGGCAACGCGCGCAAGTGGGCAAGCGAACTATAGCCGGTGCCAAAATCGTCCAGGGCGATGTTGATGCCCTGGTTTTTCAAACTGCCGACGATGGATTGCGCCAGGCTCAGATTTTCAAACAACGAGCTTTCGGTGATTTCGATTTCCAGCCGCTTGGGCGGGAAGCCGCTTTCGATGAGCAATTTGACAATTTTCTGCGCCAGCCAGGGATCGAGCAACTGGACCGGGGAAATATTGACCGAAAGGGTGAGGGCGGCATCCCAATCTTTGGCGCTGTTCAGAGCCTGTCTCATAACGCTGATCGACAGCTCGCCAATCATCCCGGTTTCCTCGGCAATCGGGATGAATATTTCCGGAGAGATAAGGCCCTGTGTCGGTGATTCCCATCGGGCAAGCATTTCGAAGCCGGTCAACTTTCCGGTCGCGAGATCTATCTGTTGTTCGAAATAGGGCACAAATTCCCCATTGGGAATCCCTATCCGCATACCCGTTTCCAGCAAGCGGCGCGTTTGCAGTTCCTGTTCCATGTTCGCATCGAACCAGCAATGGCGGTTTCGCCCCTGCTTTTTCGAACTGTACATGGCTATGTCCGCCTGGCGCATCAGGACCTCAACGCCCTCTGATTCGTGATCATAGCAGGACATGCCGATGGACGTCGTCACTTCAAGCTGGTTGCCATTTTCAACGATCGGCGAAGCGATAGCATCAATCAGATCGTCCGCAATCCGCTCGACCATTTTTGGCTGCTCGGGATCAAAGACAAAGGCGCAGGCAAACTCGTCGCCACCAAGCCGCGCCAGCAAATTATGGGGCGGTACGATTTTTGCGATACGGGCGGCCACTTGTTTCAGCACGGCATCGCCAGCGCTGTGGCCATGCACATCGTTGATATTTTTGAAATTGTCGAGATCGAGCATCATGAAAGTGATGCTCTTCTGTTTCCGTTGCGCGAGACGGATCATCTCCGCTGTTCTTTCACCGATTGTACGACGATTGAGCAAACCGGTCAGCGGATCGGTTACTGCGAGCGAATGGGCAAGCTGTTCGGCGGCGGCCCGTTCTTCGACTTCTTTTGTCAGATCTTTGTAGCGACGCCAGCCAAAAAGGATCAGGGCAATATTGAGGAGGAACGCGGGGACCAGCACATTGTCGCCGGCTTTGGCCTGGCCTGTGATGGAGTCGATAGCATCGGAGATTACTGTTCCGCCGGTGCTCGCGAACATAAGTATCGCCAAGATAACGATGATGCCGGTCACAACGTCTCGGCCAACGGATATTTTATATCCGTTTTTCATCAACCTGAGATGTTGGTCGGCTGCTGGTCGAGCCATTATTATTTTCCCACTGTTATCCGCAGCCTTGTGCCGCAGCACTTCTCAATTTCTGGTTAACAGGCGTTCATATTTGTGCATAATTCGGACTTGCGATATCGAGCGAACTGCACTAATAAGCCGCCAACAAGGGCAATCGTTGTATTGCCAATTCAGATTAGAGTTCGAATAACTCACACGTCGGTCAGCGAGGTTTCGCCCACCGGCGCTTTTTGCGTTGGCCGGAAATCCGGCTGTTTTGAGGAAGGAAAGGCGGAACATGTTTGATAAGTTAAGCGACCGCCTTGGCGGAGTATTCGACAAGCTGCGTGGTCGCGGTGCGCTACGTGAAGAAGATGTTCGCGGTGCGATGCGCGAAGTGCGGATCGCCTTGCTCGAAGCAGACGTTGCGCTCCCGGTCGTCAAGGATTTTGTCGAGAAGGTAACCGAGAAAGCCGTCGGCCAGTCGGTGCTCAAATCGGTGACCCCGGGCCAGCAAGTGGTCAAGATCGTCAATGACGGTATTGCCGAGATGCTGGGCTCTGAAGTCAGCGCGCTGGAACTGTCTGTCGCGCCGCCTGCCATCATCATGATGGTTGGTTTGCAGGGGTCGGGTAAAACAACCACGACCGCTAAAATTGCCAAGCGGCTGAAGGACAAGGACAACAAGAAGGTCATGATGGCCTCGCTCGACGTCAACCGTCCGGCAGCACAGGAACAATTGGCAGTCTTGGGCGAGCAGATAAGTGCCGCCACCTTGCCAATTGTCGCTGGGCAGCAGCCGGTTGAGATCGCCAAGCGGGCATTACAGGCCGCAAAATTGCAGGGCTTCGATGTTCTGCTTCTGGATACCGCCGGACGTCTCCATGTCGATCAGCAGTTGATGGACGAGATGAAGGCGGTTGCCGATATCTCCAAGCCGCAGGAAATCCTGCTGGTGGTCGATGCGCTGACCGGCCAGGACGCCGTCAACGTTGCCCAGAATTTCTCCGACCAGGTCGATCTGACCGGCGTCGTGCTCACCCGCATGGATGGCGATGCACGTGGCGGTGCGGCGCTGTCGATGCGCGCGGTTACCGGCAAGCCGATCAAATTCGTCGGTGTCGGCGAAAAGATCGATGCGCTTGAAGAATTTCATCCGGAACGCGTTGCGGGCCGGATATTGGGCATGGGCGATGTCGTCAGCCTGGTCGAAAAAGCGGCCCAGGTCGTCGACAAGGAAGAGTCCGAAGCGCTCGCCGAGAAAATGCTCAAGGGCCAGTTCGATCTCAACGATCTGCGCTCGCAGCTCAACCAGATGACCAAGATGGGCGGTCTGGGTGCAATGGCCTCGATGATGCCGGGCATGAAGAAAGCCAAGGCGGCAATGGCCGGCGGCGCGATGGACGAAAAGGTTCTGGTCCGCATGGATGCCATCATCGGTTCGATGACCAAGGAGGAACGGACCCGTCCGGGCCTCCTCAACGCCAAGCGCAAGCGGCGGGTCGCGATTGGCTCGGGCACAACCGTGCAGGACGTCAACAAGCTGCTCAAAATGCATCAGGAAATGGCCAAGGCGATGAAGCGCATCAAGAAGATGGGCGGAATCAAGGGGCTGATGTCGATGCTCGGTGGTGGCGGCGGAGCCGCTGGCGCCGGAATGGGCGGGCAGGGCGGCGGCATGGCCGGCATGCCCGGGCTTCCCGACATGTCTCCGGGCGGGCTTCCCCCTGATCTGGCGAATTTATTGAACAAGAAGAAATGATCGTAACAACATAAATAACGTATTTTAAGAAAGGTTTTTCAAAATGGCAGTAGCAATCAGAATGTCCCGGGGCGGATCCAAGAAACGTCCTTATTACAAAATCGTCGTCGCCGACGCCCGTGCGCCACGCGATGGCAAGTTCATCGAACGGATCGGCAGCTACAACCCGCTGCTCGCGAAAGATGACGAAAAGCGCGTTGTTCTCGACACCGAGCGTGCGAAACATTGGCTCGAAACCGGCGCTCAGCCATCCGATCGCGTCGCCCGTTTCCTCGACGCCGCTGGTCTGTTGAAGCGTGAAGCGCGCAACAACCCGAACAAGGGCAAGCCAGGCGAAAAAGCCACCGAGCGTCTCGAAGAGAAAGCAGAAAAAGCCGCTGCTGCTGAAGAAGCCGCCAAGGAAGCTGCTGCAGCGCCAGCGGAAGAAGCTCCGGCTGAAGAAGCTGCTGCCGAAACACCAGCAGAAGAAGCACCAACTGCTGAAGCCGCACCTGCCGAAGAAGCTAAAGCTGAAGGTTAGTCAACCAATGACAATGCGCACCGTTCCTCCCGAGCTTGTCGAAGGAGAGCGGTGCGCATTTTTATATTGGGCCAGCAATTGCAGACGACGGAACAGGCCTGACACATACGGAATTAATCAATGAACCCGGACAAACCCGTCCCGCTCGCCGTCATTATCGGTGCTCACGGGATCACCGGCGAGGTCCGGCTCAAGCTGTTCTGTGACAGTCTCGACAGCCTGACTGTGCACAAAAATTTCAACGGCGGCGCATTGACGCTGAAATCCGTCAAACCCCATAAAATGGGCGCAATTGCACGGATTGCCGAAATCACCGACCGCAACGCCGCCGAAGCCGCCCGCGGCACCGAACTCACCGTCCCGCGTGCCGCCTTGCCGGAACTGGACGAGGATGAATTCTACCATATCGACATCATCGGCCTGCGCTGCGTCTCCGACGCGGGCGAAGAACTGGGCAAGATATTCGCTATCTACGAATTTGGCGCCGGCGATGTGATCGAGATCGAACGCGCCAGTGGCAAGAAATTCATGGTGCCGGTCAAGGCGATCGACATGCGCGGCGATCCGGCGATCGTGCTGGCGGACTTTGTCGAACCGCAATGATGCTGATCGTGACCATCCTGGTCATCGCAGGCCTGACGATTGCGATCATCGAGATTGCCAGGCGGCGGAACCCCGACATAAATCTCGCCTGGCTGCCCTTCCTGGCAAGCCTTCCCGTCCCCTTGCTGTTTGTCCTCTACTGGCTGTTCAGCCTGTGGTGGATCCAGTCCGATCACTGCCTTGATGCCGAAATCTGCAGCAGCGGCGGCATGATGACGATGTCGATCGGCGCCGCCGTCGGCCTGTTCGGCAGTTTCTTCGTCGGCATGACCACCGGAATATTGTGGATCAACGGGCGCAGAAAGAAATGACTTTCACCACGAACACTCCGACACCTTTTGCTGCTATTGAAAGCGTGGAGTTTGCGACGTGAGCGAAGACACGCTATCAAATATCATTTCCATGGCTAGGCAAATATCTGGCTTGAAATTGATCAATGAAAAGACGTCTGTCAACCAAGATTTGAGAATCGCTGGAGGCGATGTGATAGAGTTCGTCGATCTGATAGCCGAAAAATATGGAGATGAAGTCTATCAATGGCCGTGGGACCGATTTGCAATATTGGACGAAGGGTTATCTCCTCTTTTCTTGCCAATGTTAGTCTGGCAATTGATTAGTTGGCCGTTTCGCGGGACATTTGGTTATCCTAACGAACTGGAACGGCTGACCATGGGGCACATAGCGAAAGCAATCGACACCGGTCATTGGATTGAACCACATAAATGACCTTCACCGCTCAAATCCTCACCCTTTACCCGGAGATGTTTCCCGGGCCGCTTGGCACATCGCTGGCAGGCAGGGCGCTCTCGGAGGGCAAGTGGGCCTGCGACACCATCAACCCCCGCAATTTCGCGACCGACAAACATCGCAGCGTCGATGACACGCCGGCGGGCGGCGGTGCCGGCATGGTGCTGCGGGCGGATATCATGGCCGCAGCGGTGGACCATGCTGTGGAGCGGATGGAAAAATACGTGGCGGCACAGAACTCCGTTCGTCCTGAGCCTGTCGAAGGACAGGGTGGTGAGGCGAGCGGTGCTTCGACAAGCTCAGCACGAACGGCTCCACCACCACACGCCCCCGTCCTCGCCATGACCCCGCGCGGGAAACCGCTCACCCAGGCCCGCGTCCGCGAAATCGCGACCGGTCCCGGCGTCACCATAATCTGTGGCCGTTTTGAAGGATTTGACGAGCGCCTGTTCGACGCCCGCGAGATCGAGGAAGTGTCGATCGGCGACTATGTCCTGTCCGGCGGAGAAATGGGCGCCTTGGTGCTTTTAGACGCTTGCATTCGGCTGCTTCCCGGGGTAATGGGCGCGTCTTCTAGCGGAGATGACGAGAGTTTCGAGAACGTTATTCTGGAATATCCGCAATATACCCGACCTCAAATATGGGAAGGGCGCATTATCCCTGAAGTTTTGCGATCGGGGGATCATGCGAAAATAGCTGCTTGGCGGAAACAACGGGCAGAGGAAGATACACGGCTAAGGCGGCCGGATTTATGGGAGCGTCACAGGGACGCTCCGGATCAGTCGCCCTCTGGTGCGCAGGAAAAAGATAAAGATAAGGAATAGGTCATGAACCTGATTCAGACACTAGAAAAAGAAGCCGTAGACGCATTTATCGCGTCCAAGGAAATCCCCGAATTTCGCGCTGGTGATACATTGCGCGTCGGTGTTCGCGTCGTCGAAGGCGAGCGCGTTCGTACCCAGAATTTTGAAGGTGTGTGCATTGCACGGACCAATCGCGGCATGGGCTCCAACTTCACCGTACGCAAAATGTCGTTCGGCGAAGGCGTTGAGCGTGTGTTCCCGCTTTACTCCCCGAACATTGAAAGCATCACCGTGGTTCGCCGCGGTATCGTGCGTCGCGCGAAACTTTACTATCTGCGTGGCCGGACTGGTAAACGGGCCCGTATTGCGGAACGCCGTTTGAACCAGCCAGCGAAAGGCACTGAAGCGAAAAAATAATCATCGCTTTATAAAAGTTTCAGACAGCCGGTTCTCCTCCCAAGGAAAACCGGCTGTTTTAATATCAGGAACAGGAAAAGTTTCATGGGTTACAAAATTGCAGTCGTTGGTGCCACGGGCAATGTCGGGCGCGAGATGCTCAATGTATTGGTCGAGCGTGAATTCCCCTATGACGAGATCGCCGCCGTGGCTTCGTCCCGCTCGCAAGGCAGCGAAATCGAGATTGGCGACACCGGCAAGATGCTCAAGGTCCAGAATATCGAGCATTTCGATTTTTCAGGCTGGGATATCGCCCTGTTTGCTGCCGGTTCCGGTCCGACCAAGGAATATGCACCCAAGGCTGCTGCGGCAGGCTGCGTGGTGATCGACAACAGTTCGCTCTATCGCATGGATCCGGACGTTCCGTTGATCGTGCCCGAAGTGAACCCCGAGGCGATCAGCGGCTATACCAAGCGCAATATCATCGCCAATCCCAATTGCTCGACCGCGCAGATGGTTGTGGCGCTGAAACCATTGCATGATGCGGCGACGATCAAGCGGGTGGTCGTGTCCACCTATCAGTCGGTTTCCGGCGCCGGCAAGGGCGGCATGGACGAATTGTTCGAACAGTCCCGCGCCATTTTCGTCGGCGATCCCAAGGAAAGCCACGTCTTCACCAAGCAGATCGCGTTCAACGTGATCCCGCATATCGATGTATTCCTCGACGACGGCTCGACCAAGGAAGAGTGGAAAATGGTCGTTGAGACCAAGAAGATTCTCGATCCAAAAATCAAGGTAACAGCAACCTGCGTCCGCGTGCCGGTTTTTGTCGGTCACAGCGAGTCGATCAATATCGAGTTCGAAAAAGAATTGTCCGCCAAGGACGCCCAGAAAATCCTGCGTGACGCGCCCGGCATCATGCTGGTCGATAAGCGCGAGGATGAAGGCTATGTCACCCCGGTGGAATGTGTCGGCGATGGCGCCACCTTCATCAGCCGCGTACGCGAAGATCCGACGGTCGAAAACGGTCTGAACATCTGGTGCGTCAGCGACAATCTGCGCAAGGGCGCGGCGCTCAATGCTGTGCAGATCGCGGAATTGCTCGGCCGCAAACATTTGAAAAAGGGCTAGTCACTCCATCATCGGCACGGCCTTCGCACCCGCCTTGGGAACCTGCAACAGCAGGACCAGCGGGATGACGGCCAGCGTCACCCACATCATCGCCCGGAAATCATCCAGATAAGCGATCATGGCCGCCTGCTTGTTGATGATCGCGTCGGCCATCATCAACGCCTGATCTCCCAGGCCCTGGAACCGATCTGCCGTGCTGGCATCGATATTGTTTATCGTCGAGCCGGTCACATTGGACGCCAGGTCACTGTGGCTGGTCTGGATGTTTCTGCCCAGCAGCGCGGATGCAATCGAGATGCCGATCGATGCGCCGATGCTGCGAAACAGGTTGAGCAGGCTTGATCCGTCGGTTCGCAGATGCGGTGGCAGGGAAGCGAAAGCCAGAGTGTTCAGCGGAATGAACACCAGGCCCATGCCAAGCCCCTGAATCAGGCCGCTGATGACAAAGGGATGCCAATCCATCTCTACCGACCATTGGCTCATCTGCCACAGGGACAAGGCGACTATCAAAAATCCGGTGCCGACTAGCAGGCGAGCATCCACTTTCCCCACCAGCCTGCCGGCGATCGCCATGCTGAGCAATATGCCGACGCCGCGCGGGGCTAGGAGAAGGCCGGTGTCGATGACCGGATAGCCATAGAGATTCTGCATCATCGGTGGCAACAAGGCCATATTTGCGAACATCACGATGCCGATGGCAATCATGAAGAACAGGCTGGTGGCGAAGCTTCGGTTGGTCAGCATTTCCCGGGCAAATAGCGCGCCTTTGGCTGTTGCCATTTGCACGGCGAAAACCCAGAATGCAGCGATCGAAAGCGCCGCCTCGATCCGGATTTCCCAGCTGTCGAACCAGTCCAGCTGGGTGCCGCGATCCAGCATGAGCTGCAAGCTCCCAAGTCCGACCGCGAGCGCCCAGAAACCGAGATGATCGAACTTTCGCCGGAACACGGCTTTTTTCGGCAGCAGCGCCCAGAGCGCTGCGATTGTCGCAATGCCGATCGGAACATTGACGTAAAAGCACCAGCGCCAACTGTAATTTTCCGTTAGCCAGCCGCCAATGATCGGGCCCAGGATTGGTCCCACCATGATGCCCATTCCCCATATTGCCATGGCGCGGGCGTGGCGCTCGGGGGGATTGATGTCGAGCAGGACGGTCTGGGCCAGCGGGGCGATAAAGGCACCGCTGATGCCCTGCAAAACCCGGAATGCGACCATTTCCTCAAGATTTGTAGCGAGCCCGCAGAGCATCGACGCGAAGACAAAGCCGGCCACCGAAATCAGAAACAACTGACGCCCGCCGATCCGGTCGGCGAGCCAGCCGGTGATCGGCATGGCAATGGCAGAGGCGATAATATAGCTGGTGAGGACCCAGGTCACTGTGTCGAGCGACGCACCGAGACTGGTTTGCATGTGCGGCAATGCAACATTGGCAATGGTCGAGTCGAGTATCTGGATGATCGAGGCACCCATGACAGCCAAAGTCAAAAGCCCGCGGTTCAATGGGGTAAGTTTGTTTTCTGGCGCGGAACCGGCGGCCGCTGCGGTGGTCGCCATCACTTGCCCTGGGAGCGGATATCGACGGTCACTTCGGTCGACAGACCAGCGATCAACGGGCGCGGCGATGGCTCGTCGATCGCGATGCGCACGGGAACGCGCTGGGTCACTTTTACCCAGTTACCGGTTGCATTCTGCGCCGGCAGCACGGAAAATTCGCTGCCGGTACCGGCGCCGATGCTTTCGACATGGCCTTTCAGCTTTATGTCCGGATAGGCGTCGAGGGTGATGTCGGCCCGTTGACCAACTTGCATCTTCGCCAGGCTGGTTTCCTTGAAATTGGCCTCCACCCAGCTTTTCTTGTCGGCGATAATGGTAAGGGCAGGGAGCCCGCTGACCATCATCTGTCCGGGTTGCAACCGGTCTGCCTGGGCTACCCGTCCGGAGGAAGGCGCCCGCACGATTGTGCGGGACAGGTTCAGACGTGCCTGCTCCCGCTGTACTTTCGCTGCGGCAATGGCTGGATTCTCGCCCGGCATCGAACGGGCATTGGCCGCGAAACTTTGCGCTTCGGCGGCATCAGCCTGCGCCTGGCGCAGTTTCTCGCGCGCCTGCTCGACCGCATGCTGGGCGGCTTCAAAGTCGGCCCTGGTGGTGAAACCGCGTTGCATCAGCGCCAGTTGCCGTTCGAACGTGGCCTGGGCAAATCCGATATCTTCCCGGGCTGCAGCTATGTCGACGCTGCTCCCGGCAGCGGTAGTGCGCAGGGCCTCAAGCTGTACTTCCGCACCGGCAATCGCGGCATTGGCCTGTGCCAGCGCAATTTCGAAGGGAGCAGGATCTATCCGGAACAATATGTCGCCTTCTTTTACCAGATCATTTTCACTGACCCTGGTTTCGATGATCCTGCCACCGACTTCGGCGGAAACCGAAACCCGGTCCTGCTGGATATAGGCATTGTCGGTGGACACGCTCTGCCCGCTGGTCAGCCAGAAATATGACCCGATCGCGATCAGGGTCAGGGGCACAATCGCCATGATGATCCAGCGGCCCCAGCGGCGCTGGGGATTGCTCGCCGGAATGCCGTCGACCGGGGTCGATTCCTGATCATCTTCAGGCAGGCCGGTCGACGAATCATCTTGTTGCGATATTTCTTTGGATTCCAGCATGTCCATCAGGCCACTTTTTCGGGTTGTTTTGCATCAGATGCCTTGCGCGACAAATTCTGGCGTATCCGTTCGACAAGCTTTCCCAGTTGCTCGCGCTCCTCCGCACTCAGGCCATCTTGCGCCTCGTCGGCGAGCGTAGCGGACGCGGCCCGCAGTTCATCGATCAATGGCCATGATTTTGCTTCGAGATAGAGGCACCACGCGCGTCGGTCGTCCGGGTCGCGGCGGCGGCTCAGCATGCCGGCATCAGCAAGCCGGTCGATCATGCGGGAGAGGGTTATCGGCTCGACTTCCAGAAATTCCGCCAGCTTGATCTGATTGGTACCCTCGTTGCGCGCCAGATAGGCAAGCAGTCGCCATTGCAGTGCGGTCACGCCACTGTGCCGCATGCGATCGTTCAATTCCCGGCGGAACAGCCGGGCCGTGTCATGTATCAGAAATCCGATAGCTTCGCTCATAAGTGGAGATATAATAGCAATGCTTACTAATAACAATCACTATGTACTTGCGCAGATTGCATTCGGAGTTACGATACAGACATGACATTGAACGCAGACGTATATTGGTCATTTCGCTCACCCTATAGCTATCTCGCGACGCGGCGATACGTGGCGCTGACGCAGCAATATGATCTGCAGATCAATCAGCGTTTCGTCTATCCGCTGGCGATCCGCGAGCCGGACTTTTTCGAAAAGAACCACCCCAACTGGCTGGGCTATGTGTTCAAGGATATCTTCCGGGTGGCGCAGCATATGGGTATCCCTCTGGCACCGCCCAATCCCGACCCGATCGTCCAGGATATCGCGACGCGCAAGATTGCCGATGAACAGCCCTATATTTTTGAACTGACCCGGATGGGGCAGGCGGCCTCCCGGCGGGGCAAGGGACTGGAATTTGCTGATGAAGTCTCGCAGTTGATCTGGGGTGGCACCGCAGGCTGGCATGAAGGCGACTATCTGGAAAAAGCAGCCAAACGGGCTGGCCTCGATCTTGCGGAACTAAAGGCCGAGGCCGGGGCGCAGGCCGAAAGTCTGGATGCGGAAATTGCCGATAATCAGAAGGCTCTGGAAGCCGCCGGCCACTGGGGCGTTCCGACACTAGTATATGAAGGCGAGCCTTTTTTCGGACAGGACCGGATCGATCTGGCGCTATGGCGGATGAAGCAAAAGGGCCTTGCCGAGCGCTAGACTTTTGTGGCTTTCCTCTATGGACCTGAAGCTTTAGAACGGACCGCATGGTCAGCACTATATCTTGATCGAGAGCCATCATTTCGAATTCGCAGGACCGGATACCGATGGACTTCGCTGAAATCTCTTCCTTGGTCCTGGCTTTGATAAATTTTGGAATATGAGAACCGTTTGATGAACGTAAAAAACTGGGATTTTTCTTCCTTCGATGGAGTAAAGCTCAAAATCCATGAAATGGGGGAGGGGCGTCCGGTGATCCTGCTTCATGGTCTGTTCTCCAACGCCCAAACCAACTGGATAAAATTCGGTCATGCTCAGGCCTTGGCCGACGCCGGGTTCCGGGTGATCATGCCCGACCTGCGCGCCCATGGTGAGAGCGAGGCACCGCATGATCCCGCCGCATATCCCGCCGACGTGCTGCTCAGGGACATCGAGGCGCTGATCGCGCATCTGGAATTGACCGACTTTGACCTGGGCGGATTTTCGCTGGGTGCGAGAACAGCAGCCAAATTAATGGCGACCGGCACGCAGCCGGGCAAGGCGATATTGGCGGGCATGGGTCTGGCAGGTCTTGCCGGATGGGCCCGCAGACGGGACTTCTTTTTTGCGGCAATCGACACAAGAGACAGCGCCAGACGCGGTGATCCGCACTGGATGGCTATCCAGTTCATGAAGAGCCAGAAAATTGACCCGGTGGCAGCAAGGCTATTGCTCGGAACTTTTTCGGATATGGATCCGGCCGAGGCTGCGAGCATAGAAACAGAGACGCTGGTCCTGTGCGGCAGCGAGGATCGCGACAATGGCGATCCGGAAGAACTGGCGGCAATTTTGCTCAACGGCCATCATGTCGCTATCCCGGGAACCCATATGAGCAGTGTGACCAAAGCGGAAATGAGCCAGGAAATGGTGCGCTTTCTTGTCGGATAGGAGGAACAATGCCGAAACTGTATAGCTGGCGCAATTTCTGGATATTCTGGGGCGGTGGTCTGGCGCTGTTTTTCTATCTGGTGGCGTCGGGCGGCGTGCTGGAGACTGCGGTCGCGCCGGGAGGGATTTTGGACCATCAGAGCGCGGCGACGGCGGCGCGCGTGAATGCGATCCAGCAAAGCTGGGCCGCCGCAGGGGTGCTGGATATGGCCCGCTGGGGCATGATCGCCGATCTCGTCTTCATTTTTCTTTACATGTCGGGCGGCATCATTGGCGGGCGGCTGATCTGGCAGCGCGCGAAATCACCCACCTTGAAGAAGGTCGGCCTGTTATGCGTGCTCAGCTATTTCCTCTTCGGCCTGACCGATTATGTCGAAACAATCTGTCAGCTGGTTCAGCTGGTCAACGAACAGGGCAGTGACATTCTTGCGGGAACAGCGGCATTGGCGAAACCGGTAAAAACCATCAGCTGGATCGTCGGCACGGTCGCGATGATCGCAGCGCTTATCTGGCGATTGAGCGAAACACGGACTTGACCGACAGTCGATAAAGTTTCAATTCCAACCAAAATATCAACAGTTGAGGATCAATCTATGAAAACCGCCGCTTCGATCGTCGCAATCGCCACCATGGCTCTGGCAACCCCTGCATTGGCCAAGCATCATGAGAATGACGCAATGGAGGCAACCGCTGCACCGACGGCAGCCGATGCCAGAAAATTTGTCGAGGAAACCGAAAAGCAGCTGTTCGACTTTTCCATCGACGCCGGGCGGATCTACTGGATCAATTCCAACTTCATCACCGACGATACCGACGCCTTGGCCGCCAAAATAGGCGCAGAGGGAACGACGATGTCGGTGCAGGCCGCGATTGATGCGGCGATGTTCAACAATGTCGAAGGCCTTGATGCTGTCACCCGGCGAAAATTGGACAAATTGCGCGGCGGGATCGTGCTCCCTGCGCCAACCACAGAAGGCGCGTCGACCGAGCTGAACGAGATCGCGACCAAGCTGAACTCTGCCTACGGCAAGGGCAAGGGCACGCTGAACGGCAAGGAAATCAACGGTTCCGACATTGAGGCGGCGATGGGCACCAATCGCAATCCAGAAGAACTTTCCGAAATGTGGGAAAGCTGGCACAGCAATGTCGGCGCGCCGATGAAGGATGACTATGCCCGCATGGTCGAGATCGCCAATGAAGGCGCCAAGGAACTCGGTTTCGCCGATGTCGGCGCAATGTGGCGTTCGGGCTATGATATGCCGGCCGACGATTTCGCCAAGCTGACCGACAAGCTATGGGCGCAGGTCAAGCCACTCTATGACCAGCTCCATTGCTACACTCGTGACAAGCTGAATGAAAAATATGGTGATGCCGTTCAGCCAGAAACCGGACCGATCCGCGCCGACCTTCTCGGCAATATGTGGGCGCAGGAATGGGGCAATATCTACGATATCGTTGCTCCGGAAGGAGCCGGGGACATTGGCTTCGACACGACCGAATTGCTGGCCGCGAAAGATTATGATGCGATGAAGATGGTCAAGGCAGGCGAGGGCTTCTTCTCCTCGCTTGGCTTTGAACCCTTACCCGAAACTTTCTGGCAGCGTTCGCTGTTTACCAAACCGGCTGACCGCGAAGTGGTCTGCCATGCGAGCGCCTGGGATATCGACAACAAGGACGATATCCGGATCAAAATGTGCATCAAGGTCAATGGCGATGATTTCACCACCATTCATCACGAGCTTGGGCATAATTATTACCAGCGCGCCTATAACAAGCAGAGCTATCTCCATCTTGACGGTGCCAATGACGGGTTCCACGAAGCGATCGGCGATGCAGTCGCCTTGTCGATCACGCCGGAATATCTGGTTCAGGTCGGCTTGCTCGACGCCAAGAAGGTGCCGAGCGCCGACAAGGATATCGGCCTGTTGTTGCGTCAGGCGATGGACAAGGTCGCATTTCTGCCATTCGGCCTGCTGGTCGACAAATGGCGCTGGGGCGTATTTCAGGGCAGCATCAAGCCAGATGACTATACAACTGCTTGGCATGACCTGAAGCTGCAATATCAGGGCATCACACCACCGGTCGAGCGTCCTGCCGATGCCTTCGATCCCGGCGGAAAATATCATATTCCGGGCAATACCCCTTATTCACGCTATTTCCTCGCCCGAATCCTGCAGTTCCAGTTCTACAAAGCCGCCTGCGATGCCGCGGGCTGGAAAGGACCGCTGCACCGCTGTTCTTTCTACGGCAACAAGCAGGTCGGCGCGAAGCTGAATGCGATGCTGGAAATGGGCGCTTCCAAGCCCTGGCCCGATGCGCTCGAAGCCTTCACCGGAACGCGCGAAATGGACGGCAAGGCGATGATCAGCTATTTTGCGCCGCTGATGGACTGGCTGAAGACAGAGAATAAGGGCAAGTCCTGCGGTTGGTAGACATTAAAAAGCCGGCGGGAACCTGGGTTTCCGCCGGCCGTTATTTCGATCGCTTTGGCTTAAAGCTGATCGAGCATATATTCCGCAGCACTGACCTTGAAATCACCCGGTGCTTCGACGTTCAGTTCTTCGACGACACCGTCATTGACGATCATCGAGAAACGCTGGCCGCGCTGGCCCAGGCCAAAGCCGGAACCGTCCATGGTCAGGCCAACAGCCTGCGCAAATTCGCCATTGCCGTCAGCCAGCATGGTGACATCTTCCGAACCCGCAGCATCATTCCATGCGCCCATGACGAAGGCGTCATTGACAGCGGTGCAGGCAATCTCGTCAACGCCTTTGGCTTTGAGATCGGCCGCTTTCTCGACATAGCCGGGGAGATGCTTGGCCGAGCAAGTCGGTGTGAACGCGCCGGGAACGGAAAATAGCGCCACTTTCCTGCCGGCGAAATATTCGCTGGAGCTGATTTGCTGTGGGCCGTCTGCGGTCGCCTTGACCAGTTTCACTTCTGGAATCTTATCGCCTTTGTTGATCATATCATGCTCCTTATATAGTTTCGGGCTGTGAAGGCTTGCCTCTACAGTTGATAGTGGTGACAGGCGGATGAAATTGCAAGCTGGCAAAACAGCCAAGCATGAGACGGGCAAAATTTGCCATGGGCAGTTCATATTTGCATCGCTATGCTGACTTTCATGCATGACCCCGTCTATTTCTCCGGACAATTTCTTCTGGCCACACCCGGCATGGCCGATCCCCGATTTGCGCGATCCGTCGTGGCAATCTGCTCGCATGACGAAAACGGGGCGCTGGGTATCAATATCGGTGAGACGTTAGAAGGAATCCGCTTTCACGATATTCTCAAGCAGTTCGACATCGACACAACCAACGCACCGGACTGTGATGTCTTTCTCGGCGGCCCGATGGAAACGCAGCGCGGTTTCATCCTGCACAGCCTCGATATCAATATGTCGGATACGCTCCAGGTGGGTGACAGCTGGGGGCTCAGCAGTTCCCTCGATATGCTCAATTCCATTGCCCAGGGCCGCGGTCCGCAACGATGGACCATTGCACTCGGCTATTCCGGATGGGGCGAAGGACAGCTTGAAAGCGAATTGACGCAGAATGGCTGGACCATCGCCAAGGGAGAATCCGAGTGGCTGTATGAGAAGGAGTCCGGGGACAAGTGGCTGATGGCCTGGCAGGCTCTCGGCATAGATCCGACGAAGCTGTCCAGCGGCTTTGGAAGCGCCTGACCTTCTGAATGTTACGGCCTCCGCCGTGATAGGCTTACAAAATACCAAATATAAAGACATCTTTATATTTGCTTCTGACGCCGCAAGCCGTTATTGAAAACTCATGTTGCCGCACCGGATTGCCCGTGCGGCATTTCGTTTTCCAAGGAGACAAGACGTGGCAGCCGCAACCCAAGATTATGTGATCAAGGATATTTCCCTCGCCGATTTCGGTCGCAAAGAGATTGAAATAGCCGAAACCGAAATGCCGGGCCTGATGGCTCTGCGTGAAGAATTTGGCGCCGATAAGCCTTTGAAGGGTGCCCGGATCACCGGTTCCCTCCACATGACCATTCAGACCGCCGTGTTGATTGAAACCTTGCTCGATCTGGGCGCAGATGTTCGCTGGGCTTCGTGCAATATTTTCTCGACCCAGGATCACGCCGCAGCAGCGATCGCAGCCGGCGGTACCCCGGTTTTCGCAATCAAAGGCGAAACTCTCGAAGAATATTGGTCCTATGTTGAGCGTATCTTCGACTGGGGCGCCGACGAGACCTGCAACCTGATTCTCGACGATGGCGGCGATGCCACGATGTTCGCGCTTTGGGGCGCACGGGTTGAAGCTGGCGAAGAATTGTTCAAGCCGGAAAACGAGGAAGAAGAAGTCTTCGTTGCAACCCTGACCCGCTTCCTGGCGGAACGTCCCGGCTATCTGACCAAGACAGTTGCAGCGATCAAGGGCGTTTCGGAAGAAACCACCACCGGTGTTCACCGTCTTTATGAGCTGGCCAAAATCGGCAAGCTGCCTTTCCCGGCGATCAACGTCAACGACAGCGTTACCAAGTCCAAATTCGACAATCTCTATGGTTGCAAAGAGTCGCTGGTCGACGCGATCCGTCGCGCAACCGACGTCATGCTCGCCGGCAAGGTCGCAGCCGTCGCAGGCTTCGGCGATGTCGGCAAGGGCTCGGCCCAATCGCTCCGCAACGGCGGCGCGCGCGTGCTGGTAACCGAAATCGATCCGATCTGCGCGCTGCAGGCGGCGATGGAAGGCTTTGAAGTCGTGACCATGGACGAAGCCACGAAGCGGGCTGACATTTTCGTCACCACGACCGGTAACAAGGACGTCATCACC
The DNA here is from genome assembly GCF_001586275.1 of Sphingorhabdus sp. M41. Classification (NCBI taxonomy): domain Bacteria; kingdom Pseudomonadati; phylum Pseudomonadota; class Alphaproteobacteria; order Sphingomonadales; family Sphingorhabdaceae; genus Sphingorhabdus; species Sphingorhabdus sp. M41. Next base: position 1,570,024 of record NZ_CP014545.1, read on the forward strand.
GTCGATCACATGCGCGCCATGAAGGATCGTGCGATTGTCTGTAACATCGGTCACTTCGACAGCGAAATCCAGATCAGCGCTCTGAAGAACATGCAATGGACCGAAATCAAGCCGCAGGTTGATGAAGTGAAATTCCCGGATGGCAAGAAGCTGATCATTCTGGCCCAGGGCCGTCTGGTGAACCTCGGCTGCGCAACCGGTCACCCCAGCTTCGTCATGTCTGCAAGCTTCACCAACCAGGTGCTGGCGCAGATCGAATTGTGGTTGCGTCCGGAACAATATGAAAATGATGTCTATGTTTTGCCGAAGCATCTCGACGAAAAAGTCGCCGAACTGCATCTCGCGAAACTGGGCGTGAAACTGGACAAGCTGAGCCAGGACCAGGCCGATTATATCGGCGTTCCGGTCGAAGGCCCGTTCAAGCCGGATCATTATCGCTACTAGGCGACAAATATTCTAAAACAAAAAAGCCGGGCAGTGCGCAATGCATTGCCCGGCTTTTTAATGTTTGGCGCTGATATCAGCGGGAAGTGAACTGGGTCTTGCGGCCATCCGGATTGCCCGGAAATTGTGGCCAGTGATTTTGCGACAATGCTCGGGCGCTGACCGACTGGATCCCGGCCTGCTTCTCGTACATCCAGTAGTTGCGCAGGATGATCGAGACATAGCCGCGGGTCTCGACATAGGGAATGCTTTCCATGAACAGCAGCGGGTCGTCATTGTCCCGTATTTCCGTGTTCCAGCGCTGCACCGCGCCGGGGCCAGCATTATAGGCCGCAGCAATTTTCGGCAGTTTGCCGCCGGTAATCGACGATTTTCCGAGATATTCAAGATAGGACTGGCCATATTCCAGATTGGTCGATGGCCGGTAGAGATCGGATTCGGCGAAATTCAGGCCGTTGGCTCTGGCGATATCGCCAGCAGTTCCGGGCCGCACCTGCATCAATCCGATGGCATTTGCCGGGCTAACGACCTGGCTGCGAAATGCGGATTCCTGCAATGTATGCGCATAGATAAGAGCGGGGTCGACGCGCCAGCCACCGTCCGGTTTCCATTTTGGCGCAGGGAATCGGGCCTGGACATCGGGCGCCATGCCGCGCGGGGCATTATGGGCCAGCCACAGCTGGGTTCGCGGCAGATCAAGCTCGCGGGCCAATTTGATCAGGGCAGGGTGATCGCTGCCGTCTCCGATGGTCGCCTGATGCCGAAGCACTTCATCGGCCAATTGCTCTTCACCGATTTCCACCAGCGCGATCGCAGCGCGGACATTTTCATGGCGCTCGAGTGCCCGCCAGTCCGATTTCTCGAATGTTTCAGATTGCTTCGATTTGTCCGCGGCCATGCCCAGGGTCTGCGCGGCTAGCATGCCGTAAAAACTGTCGTCGAGGCGCGCTGCCGCCTGCAATTTGCCCTGTACTTTTTCAGGCTGACCACATTTCAGATCAGACCGCGCGCTCCAGTAGAAGCCGGCAGCCTGGAGATCGACGTTGGCGGCCGACCGTCCGACTTTCTCAAAAGCGCTACTGGCCGTGCGGCAATCGTTCAGCCGCCAAGCCGACAGTCCTGCGACCCAGTTGGCATGACCGACCCATTCGCCGGAGCCATTTTGAGCCTGGCGGGCCAGGCGCAGGGCCGACGCGTCGTCATTCTCGATATAATAAGACCAGGCTACCCGCTGCTCGAGTTCGGTCCGCCCTTCCGAAGACATGTTCATCATGCTGGCGCTGAGCAATTCCTCTGCGCCTCTCGGATTGTCATTCTTGATATAATCAATGATCTGCCCGCGCACGCTGTTCGCTGTGCTGTCCGAATCCACATCCTTCGGTTTTGACCGAATTGGGGAGCCGGGCACCCACGACAAATTGCGCCGCTGTGGCAGATTCGGCAGCAATTGAGCGCCACGCTTCTGGGCCAGGCGACCCAATTGAGCGGCTTGCGGTATTTGTGGTGCTTCATTGACCAGGGTCAGCAGCGGTCCGAGTTCAGCCCGCGGACTATTGGCCGCAAGAAAATATTCCGCTTGCGCGATCGATTTCAGCGGCCCCGTCGGAGCCGTGTCCATCAGGTTTTTCGCAACATCCCAGTGATTGGCGCTCATTGCCGAGAATAGCGCCCGATAATGGTCGGATTGCTGCTGCTTCAGCTGCGACGGGACATATTTCGCGATCGAAGCGCTATTGTAGAGTATCGCTCCATCATCCGCGAGGGCAGGTGTCGCGACGAGAGCAAATAGCGAAGCAGTCAGTGCAAATTTCAGTTTCACGAGGCAGAAATCCTTGTCAGCATTTGCAGATCTTTCCAAGCTTCGGCCTTGAATAATGGCCGCTCGATCAGGATCCGCGGGTGAAATGTTACGATCGCCTCTGTTTTTGATGAATTATGGTTAATAAATTGCTTATTTTTGCGGGCCGTCAGCAGGTCTTCCCCGAATATGATCTTCGCAGCGAGATCGCCGAAGAAGATTACCCGCTTCGGACGGACCAGATCTATGTGGTGCAGGAGCCGGGCTTTCAACGCCGGCCAGTGCTGGTCGTCAATTCTGCCATCCACGGGAACGGACAGGGCGATGTTTGCCAGATAGGATTGGTGCGAATCGCATCCGATTGCCGACAACATCCTGTCGAGCAACTTCTGGTTGCCCGGATTGAACAGCTGGACTTCGCCATTGCGATTTTTTTCGGGCAGCGCGGAAATAACCATGACCTCTGGTTCCAAAATGCCTCTTGGCAACACTCGATGCTTGGACCAGCTTGCTTCGATCAAGCTGTTGCTATCAGCCAGCCAGTCGAGAAAATCCGGATAATTGGCCGGCAGGGGTTCCTCCCGTGCCGGCGTTTTCAATGCCTCCTGCACCCGTTCCGTAACGGCCACCTTAGGTGTGACATCTTTCCGCGGAGCAGGCGCTTCGACCGCCAGTAGCGCTGCTGGTTGATCAGCATAATCCAGTTCGACACCGGCAAGAGACCACCAGTCTTGCAGGCTGTGGATCATCGACTCCGGGGTCGAATTTGTCGTTGGTGAGGAGATTAAATTCATTCATGCATAGAGTCATGAGTTGACGAATAGGTCAATTGGCGGGAAAGCAGGTTTCTGCCCAGCGGGTTGCGGTTTACGACAGACCGAATGTACAAGAGAATAAAAGCAAGAATTGTAGGAAAAACGACATGAGCGAACGAGAGTCAATGCCTTATGACCTGGTGATAGTCGGGGGTGGTCCCGCAGGTCTCAGCGCAGCTATAAAATTCAAGCAACTCGCTGATGAAGCGGGCAAGGACCTCTCGGTCTGTATCCTGGAAAAAGGCTCCGAAATCGGTGCCCATATTCTGTCCGGTGCAGTCATTGATCCCAAGGGTCTGGATGAACTTTTCCCGGCGTGGCGGGACGAGGATTGTCCTTTGGCAAATACGCCAGTGACCGAGAATCATCACTGGATCTTGACCAAGAAGAAGAAGTTTTCGATTCCTCATTTCATTACACCTTCGTTCATGCACAACAAGGGAACCTATACCGGTTCGCTTGGCAATCTGTGCCGCTGGCTTGGTGAGCGGGCAGAGTATATGGGCATCGAGATATTCCCGGGCTTTGCCGCTGCGGAAATCCTGTACAATGAAGATGGATCGGTAAAAGGCGTCGCGACCGGTGACATGGGCGTTGCCCGCGATGGCAGCCACAAGCCGGACTATCAGCCCGGCCTCGAGCTGCACGCCAAATATACCTTTTTCGCCGAAGGCGCACGAGGCCACCTCACCAAGATCCTGAAGAACCAGTTTGCACTTGATGCTGAGAGCCAGCCGCAAATCTATGGCCTCGGGGTCAAGGAATTGTGGGATATTGATCCGGCCAAGCACAAGCCGGGCCGCGTTATTCACTCTCAGGGCTGGCCGCTGAGCGAAGGCGCGAATGGTGGTGGTTTCATATACCATCAGGCCGATAATCAGGTCGCACTCGGATTTGTGACCTGGTTGAACTATGAAAATCCCTATCTCTCGCCATTTGAAGAAATGCAGCGGTGGAAGCAACATCCGGAAGTTCGCAAGATCCTCGAAGGTGGCAAGCGCGTTTCCTATGGCGCGCGGGCGATCAATGACGGTGGTTTCCAGGCTGTTCCGAAATTATATTTCCCTGGTGGCGCCCTGATCGGCTGTTCTGCCGGCTTCGTGAATGTGCCGCGGATCAAGGGCACGCATACTGCGATGAAAACCGGCATGATGGCGGCTGAGGCTGCCTATGAAGCGATCGTCGCGGAGCGTGCAAATGACGAGCTCACTGCTTACGGAACCGCTTATGAGAACAGCTGGGTCCGCGAAGAATTGCGCGTTGTCCGCAACGTCCTGCCAGCAGTTGAGAAATATGGGGATTTCCTGGGTACCATATTGTCCGGAATTACGATGTGGGCAGAGCATCTCAAGATCAAAATGCCGTTCACGATGAAACTGCATCCAGACTGGTCGCGCCTGAGACGGGCCGAACATTGCGTGAAGATCGAATATCCGAAACCGGATGGCGTCATCAGCTTTGATCGCCTGTCATCGGTTTTCCTGTCGAACACCAACCATGAAGAAGACCAGCCGGTACATTTGCAGTTGAAAGACCCCAATATTCCGGTCGATGTCAATCTGCCGGTCTTCGCCGGTCCCTCGGCCCGCTATTGTCCAGCGGGTGTTTACGAATTTGTCGAAGACGAGGCTGGCAATCCGAAATTCCAGATCAACGCGCAAAATTGCGTGCATTGCAAAACCTGTGATATCAAGGACCCGTCCCAGAATATCAATTGGGTCGTGCCGGAAGGTGGCGGAGGTCCAAATTATCCGAATATGTAACCTCGGTTTAAGCGCGCTGCTTGTCGCAGGGCTGGCCGTATCTCCGGCTCTGGCCAGCCGCGGCGACAGTGCCTCAGCCTTGAATCGCTTCGTAGCGGCACGGCTCGCCGAATCGTCCAATGAATTGCAGGTCGCTGCCGCGATCTACGCCGAAGGCCTGAAAGAGCAGCCGGACAATGAACTGCTGGCCGGGAGAGCCTATATCAGTGCCATTGAAGTCGGTGATTTCGGTCTGGCGTTGAAAGCCGCCCAGGCCATGCAGTTGCGCGGCAAGGCGAACCCGGAAATGCCGCTATTGTCCTACGCGGACGCCTTTGCCTTGCGCGACTGGAGCGGAGCCGGTCTGGCGATTATAGAGCTTGAAGCGCTCAGGAATTTTTCTTTTCTGACACCGATTCTCGAAGCTTGGATGGAAAGCGCAAAAGGGGCTGATTCGACGGCTACGCTCTCGCGGATAATGGCAAATGAAACCGCCAAATATTATCTGGAAGAACAGCTCATATTGAGCAAGCTGGCGAGCCGTGAAGAAAGCGAGGCGATCGCTCTGCTTGCCGGACTGGTCGAACGCAACGAAGCCCGCATGGCGCCGCTGCGTGTTATCGCGGCGCAGCATTTCTGGGCGAAGAACGATGCGAAAACGGCAAAGGAAATTTTGAAATTCCAGTCGTCCGGACCCGAGCAAATTTTGCTGCGACTCATTGAGAGCGGCCAGAGGAAGGGCGTTGCGCAAAAAGTGACTCCAACCATCGGGCTGGCGTTTCTTTTTCAAAGACTCTCCAGCGATCTGAGAGAGCAGCAGGCCGACTTCCTGTCTCAGGTGATGGCGCAGGCCGGCGCAAGGGTCGCGGGCAAATCGGACTACGCAAGCCTGACGACTGGCCGAGCATATGCTGCCTCGGAAAACCACGACCTTGCAGCCGCTGAATTTGCGCGAATTCCGGTCGGGAGCCCCTATTTTCTGGTTGCACTGAGCTCGCACATTTCCAGTCTCGTTTCCAATGAACAATATGATCAGGCCATCGCGCGGCTCGATATCGCCCTTGAACATAATCCGGATGCACCGGAATTGCACATTTTGAAGGGCCAGTCCCTCCAGGCCCAGGGCGAAAACGGATCTGCCGTCAGTTCTTTTGAAGCTGCGATCGTGCTGGCTGAAAAGCTCGATCGCCCTGATGCGTTGCTGGCCAATTACTGGCTTGCCTTGGGCGGTGCCCAGGAGCAGGCCGGGCTCTGGCCGGCAGGTCTGAAGTCTTTGCAAAAGGCCAATGAATTGCAGCCAAACTCACCATCCATTCTCAATTATCTGGGTTATGCCCAGCTTGAGCGGCGCGAGAATCAGGCAGAAGCCGTCGCAGCAATCAAGCAAGCGCATGAGCTGCGCTCAGACTCACCTGCGATCACCGATTCGCTCGGATGGGCCTATTTCATTACCGGCGAGCATGACCGTGCCATAATCTATCTGGAAAGCGCACTCGACGCCCAGCCACAGGATCCCACGATTAACGAACATCTTGGCGACGCTTATTGGGCCGTAGGCCGTCTCTATGAAGCGCGTTACGCATGGAAATCGGCAAAATTATTTGCGGAGGGAGATGATGTGCAACGCCTTTCCAGCAAGATCGACCTGGGTCTCCGGCCCGATCTCATATCGCCCTGATGTCTGATCCAGATTTCGGCGAGACCGACAGTGAAACGGCTTTTGCAAAAATAAATCTGGCCCTTCATGTCCGCAAGCGACTTGCAAATGGCTATCATGAGCTTGAAACGATATTCGCCTTTCTCGATGCCGGCGATCTGATTTCGGTGCAGCCCGGTGACGGCGTTGCGCTGGAAATCAGCGGTCCTTTTGCACATGGGCTGAGCACGAGCGACAATCTGATCATGCAGGCGGCCAAACGGCTCGCAGAATTGTCAGACGTAAAACAGGGCGCACGCCTCCATCTCGACAAGCGGCTCCCGGTCGCATCGGGGATCGGCGGCGGCTCGGCTGATGCCGCGGCAACACTGCGTCTGCTCAACCGTTTCTGGGGGCTGGATCATTCGCTCGCCGAGCTAGCGGATATCGCAAAGCCGCTGGGGGCGGATGTCCCCGCCTGTGTGGCCAGCAACACCTGCCGCGGCACCGGTATCGGTCAGGACCTCGCCGCGATTCCAGATGATGATTTGCTGGGCCGCGCTGCACTTCTGATCAATCCGCTAATTCCGGTATCGACAGCGGACATATTCGCCGCCTGGGATGGTGTCGATCGCGGTCCGCTGGAGAATAGCCCGGTCATCACAGCCGCCCGGAACGGAAGAAACGACCTTCAGAAACCCGCCGTTGCCCTGGTCCCGATATTGACAGATCTGCTGCAACTGCTGGAAAATTGCCAGCCGATCATTGCCCGTATGTCCGGGTCCGGCGCGACATGTTTCGCGCTGTTTGAAACGATGGCAGAAGCCGAAAAAGCTGAACGCAACTGTCGGCAGGCAATGGAAAATGTGTGGACGATGACTGGGAAAATTAGATGACCGAAGCTTTTGAAATATCTGGCGTGCCCTCGGAAGGCGGCGTGCTGATCGTCGTCGATCATGCGTCCAGCCATGTCCCTGATGACATTGATCTTGGTATCTCTCCGCAATATCAGCAGGATCATATCGCTTATGATCCCGGCATCGCGCCGATTGCGCGCCTGATGACGGAGCATGGCGGCTATCTTGCCATTCTCAGCACCGCTTCCCGGCTGATCGTCGATCTCAATCGCTATCCCGATGAAGCAGCAGTTATTGTGGAATGCAGCGATGGCGTGGAAATTCCGGGCAACCATCTGTCGGCCGAAGGCAGACAAGCCAGGCTCGATCGCTTCTTCACCCCCTATCACAACCGGGTAGCGGCGTTGATCGCCGATTTGAAACCAGTGCTCGTGGCGTCGCTGCACAGCTTCTCGCCGACGCTACGTTCCAAGCCGGAGATGCAACGTCCGTGGGACATGGGTATCATGTATAACCAACATCAGACCGCCCCGCGACTGGCGCTGCAGTTTCTCGGCGAGGAGGATGGATTGATCATTGGCGATCAGCTGCCTTATTCGGGCAAGGATCTGAACGCGACGATGAACCGCCAGTGCGAAGCCATTGGCCAGCCCTATATCGGCGTCGAGGTCCGTCAGGATCTGATCCGCGAAGAGGCAGGACAACGTCGTTTCGCTGATATTTTATTGCGTAGTTGCGATAAAATAAGAACGGCTCTTGCTTAACCGGTAGAGTTTTGGAAGGACGATCCGGAAATTGCCATATTGGAAGCCAGAATGACCCAGAGATTCGACAAGTCCCACCTGCCCAGCCGTCACGTCAGCGTCGGACCGGAGCGCGCACCGCAGCGCAGCTATTATTATGCGATGGGGATGACCGAAGAGGATATTGCAAAACCTTTCGTCGGTATCGCCTCTGCCGGCAATGACAGCGCGCCGTGCAACACTTTGCTCGATGGCCAGGCCGATATCGCGCGCGAAGGCGTGATCGAGGCGGGCGGTACGCCGCGCCGGTTCAACACGATCACCGTCACCGACGGTATTGCCATGGGCCATCAGGGCATGAAAGCCTCGCTGGTGTCCCGCGAAGTCATCGCCGACAGCGTCGAACTCAGCGTCCGTGGCCACTGCTATGACGCGGTCATCGGCTATGCCGGCTGCGACAAGAGTCTGCCCGGCATGATGATGGCAATGCTCCGTCTCAATGTCCCGTCGATCTTTGTCTATGGCGGCTCGATTCTTCCCGGACGCTTCCACGGCCATGATGTCACCGTCGTCGACGTGTTCGAGGCCGTCGGCCAGCACAGCGCCGGCAATTGCCCGCTCCAGGAACTGATCGAACTGGAAAAAGTCGCCTGTCCGGGCCACGGCGCCTGCGGCGGCCAGTTTACCGCCAACACCATGGCCTGCGTCGCCGAAGCGATCGGCCTGTCGCTGCCGAACAGCAACATGGCTCCGGCACCTTATGAAACTCGCGATGACATGGCGCGGGCAGCGGGCCGTCAGATCATGAACCTGATCGAGCTCAATCTGCGGCCGCGCGATATCTGCACGCGGGATGCCTTCATCAACGCCGCCCGGGTGGTCGCCGCCACCGGTGGTTCGACCAACGCCGCCTTGCACTTGCCAGCCATGGCCAGCGAAGCAGGGATCGAATTCGACCTGTTCGACGTCGCCGAAATCTTCAAGACCACACCCTATCTGGCCGATCTGAAACCGGGCGGCAAATATGTCGCCAAGGATATGCACGACGCCGGCGGTGTCTACATGCTGATGAAGACGATGATGGACAACGGCCTGATCAACGGCGACTGCATCACCGTTACCGGCAAGACGCTGGGCGAGAATATCGAGGAAATCGTCTGGAACCCGGACCAGAAGGTCATATACGATGTCCAGCACGCGATTACCGCAACCGGCGGCGTTGTCGGCCTGCGCGGTTCGCTGGCGCCAGAAGGCGCGATCGTCAAAGTGGCGGGCATGGCCCGCCTGCAGTTCCGCGGCCCCGCTCAGGTTTTCGAATGCGAGGAAGACGCGTTCGAAGCCGTCGAAAAACGTGAAATCAAGGAAGGTGCTGTTGTCGTCATCCGTAACGAAGGACCAAAAGGCGGCCCCGGCATGCGCGAGATGCTGGCCACCACCGCTGCGCTCTACGGTCAGGGCATGGGCGAGAAAGTCGCACTGATCACCGATGGCCGTTTCTCTGGTGCAACCCGCGGATTCTGCATCGGTCATGTCGGGCCGGAAGCGGCTGATGGCGGTCCCATCGGTCTGATCGAGGAAGGCGACATGATCAATATCGATGCCGAGAAGGGCATCATCGATCTTGAGGTCGACGAGGCGATATTGGCCGAACGGCGGAAAAAATTTACACGACGCGAAACCGATTATGGTTCAGGAGCATTGTGGCGCTATGCGCAAAATGTGGGCCCGGCCTATCAGGGGGCGGTGACCCATCCGGGAGCCAAGGCTGAAAAACATGTCTATGCGGATATCTAGAGTTGTTGCCTGTACCTTGTTGCTGACCGCCTGCGAAAACAGGCCGGACAATGCTGTGCTCGCGGAAGCGGAACAGCGGGCAGCAGCACAGGCAGGTGGCGATGGAAAGATAGAATGCGCAATCAACGGTGACAGCAATTTCACCCGTGACTGTTTCACCGAACGGTTGAGCGGCGAAGGCAGGGTGACGATGATCATTCGCCATCCTGACGGAGGCTTTCGCCGGTTCAATATATTGACCGACGGTCACGGCCTGGAAGCTGCCGACGGCTTCGACAAGGCGCAGGTCTCGATCGTCGAGGATGGCAAGATCCTGGTCAGCGTAGGTCCCGACAAATATCTGCTGCCGGCACAGATCAAGGCCGGTGCCAATGCAAGCGCCGCATCCGCTGTTCAAAAAGATCCGGCACCAGCCGGAAACTAGAGGCGCGCATGATAAATCATGGGAATATACTGACCGCCGCTGAAATGAAGCTGGCGGAACAGTCGCTAATCGACAGCGGCGTGTCGGTGGAGCAACTGATGCACCGGGCCGGGCAGGGTGCCGCTCAGATGATCTGGCGGATAGCGGCCGATATGCCGACTCTGGTGCTCTGCGGCCCCGGCAATAATGGCGGTGACGGCTATGTCATCGCCCAGTGGCTGCTCGAAAAAGGTGTCGATGTCAGCGTTGTCGCGCCGCTTGACCCGACAACCGGGGCGGCGCAAAATGCAAAATCACTGTGGCGGGGCAAAACGGTCGCACTGGCCGATGCTCAGCCCGCTGCGCAATTTGTCGATTGCCTTTTTGGCACCGGACTGGCGCGCCCGGTCGGCGACCAATGGTTCGGCCATTTTACACGCCTGTTTATGGGAGCAAAGCGACGGGTCGCGATCGATCTGCCAAGCGGCGTCGAATCCGATCATGGCAAGCTGCTCAACGATATTCCGCAATTTGATACAACCATTGCGCTTGGCGCCTTCAAGCCGTCCCATTTTCTAGAACCGGCGCGATCGAAAATGGGCAATCTGGTCGGGATCGATATCGGGGTCACGGCGGACAGCGATCTCGCAATTCTGTCCAAGCCGCGGATTGCCGCTCCTACTTCACGAGATCACAAATATAGCCGCGGCCTAGTTGCGGTGGTCGCGGGTGCGATGCCCGGAGCCGCGCAACTCACGGCTATGGCGGCCCAGAAATCGGGGGCGGGCTATGTCAAAATCTTTGCATCCCCCGGATTCCCGTCTCCGCACCCCAGTATCGTGGTCGAGAATGTGCAGGACATGGCCGACCTGCAACAGAGGCTTTCCGACAACCGCATCTCCGCCATCATTGTCGGCCCTGGCCTGGGCCGGGACGACCGGGCGAAAGATCTTTTGACGACCGCATTGTCAGCGGATGCGCCACTGGTGATCGATGCCGATGCGCTCACCGTCGCGGGCTTACAATTTGCCGATCTTGTGAAAGTTCGATCTGCCGAGACCGTTGCCACGCCCCATGCCGGAGAATTTGCCGGTCTCACGCCGGATGCTCTGCAATATAAGCTCGATGATAGCCGCCAACTGGCGAGAGAGGCGGAATGCAATATTTTGCTGAAGGGCTCCGACACCGTGATCTTCAGTCCCGACGGTAAGGCATCGATATCGGCGCAAACCTGTCCATGGCTTTCTACAGCCGGCACCGGTGATATATTGGCCGGGATTATTGCAAGTCGCTTGGCAACGGGCATCAGTGCTTATAAGGCGGCGTGCGAAGGCCAATGGCTGCACAGCCGGGCCGGACAATTGGCCGGCCCTGCTTTCACGCCGGAAATGCTTATCGACCAACTCCCCACCACCTTGCAGGAATGTTTATGACCGCGACTGCCGATCCTGACCTGATCATTCGCGTTGCCGCGAAGGGCGATGGTGTGACCGCTGACGGGCGCCATATCGCCTTTTCCGCTCCGCTGGACCGGTTGAATGACGAAGGCGGCCTGATCAAGGGACCGCATCATGTCGAGCCTCCGTGCCAGCATTTTCAGTCCTGTGGCGGCTGCAGCCTGCAACATCTGGATGACGAGAGCTACACCCGGTTCCTCACCGAGCGCGTGGCCTACGCGCTGGAAGGACAGGGGCTGGAAGCAGAATTGCTGCATCCTCCCCAGGTCTCCAAACCGAAAACCCGGATCCGCGCCAGCCTGCGCGCGGCCAAGCTCGGCGACCAGTTCAAGCTCGGATTCAGCGGCGCCGGCAGTCACCGCATCGTCGATCTCCAGCAATGCGAGATCATGGCACCCCAACTGTTCGCTCTTCTCGCACCCTTGCGGGCATTTCTCAAAAAAGCATCGCGCCGCAAGCATGACATGAATATCGAAATGACGCTGGTCGATCAGGGCATTGATCTGCTGATCAGCAATTATGAGCCGGAGGGGCTGGAGCAGCGCGAAGCCCTGTCGGCCTTTGCCAAGGCCAACGGACTGGCGCGCCTGTCTGTAGACGGCGGCTATGGCCCGGAGACCCAGTGGGAACCGGAACCGCTGACGGTCACTTTCAGTGGAACCGCAGTCTCGTTCCCGCATAGCGCCTTTTTACAGCCCACCCGCGATGGCCAGCAAGTGCTGGTTGCGGCGATGCTGGAAGCCGTTGGTGACGCGCGGCTTGTCGCCGATCTGTTCGCCGGATTGGGAACTTTTACTTTGGCCTTGGGTGAAGACCAGAAAGTCTATGCCGCGGAAGGCGCTCGCGACACCATCGGCGCGCTTAAAATGGCGGCCAATCATTCCACCCGACAGATTTTCTGCGAGCATCGGGACCTTTTTCGGCGGCCGTTGAGCGTCGAGGAACTCAATCGCTTTGATGCCGTCATCCTCGACCCGCCAAGGGCGGGCGCGCGCGAACAGATTTTGCAGCTGGCACAATCGGATGTCGATAAGATCTGCTATATCAGCTGCAATCCGGCCAGTTTCGCGCGGGACGCCAAGCAGCTTTGCGACGCTGGATACAAGCTCCGGCAAGTCTGGCCGGTAGGGCAGTTCCTATGGTCGACCCATGTCGAGATCGTATCCAGCTTCAGCCGCTAGTCGGTTTCGGACTAATGGAATACGGCAATCGCCGCATGAATGGCCAAGGCTATGATGCACAGGCTCGACAGAGCGAATAGCGCAAATCGATAGAGCACCCGGTTGACTGTAACCTGGATCAGGCTGTGCAGGACGCGCAGACCAACATAGGCCCAGGCGATGGTCAGATTCAGTCCATAATCCTGTCCGGAAAGGATCAAAACGACACAGATTGCGTAAAAAAGCGTCGGTTCTGCAAGCAAATGGTTATAATTGTGCGCCTTCCACTGGACTTGCGGCGGAAGCAGTTCATCCAGATCACCGCCCTTGCTGCCGACCAGATTGGCGGAGTCGATCTTGGCCTTGTTCATTGCCGGGATCCGCGTGACATACATCCACAGCCAGATCAGCATGGTCCATAAAATGAGCGCAACCATCGGTTGCAGCAATGGGCTGTTATCCATCGTTATTAGTCCCCCTATATTGGCATGATTTTGGTAAAATGTGACCTTAAAAAAGCGTGACCCACAGGGCGTTGATCGCCATGATCAGCAGGCAGATGGTTGATGCTATGAAAAGCAGAAAGCGGACGTTGACCAGATTGACGGTCGCCTGCCAGATGCTGTGAATGATCCGGATGATCGCATAGGCCCAGGCAAGATAGAGGTTCAGTCCGTGCCCTGCACCGGCAAGCGCAAGGATCACCACCGTGGCGTAAAATAGCGTCGGCTGTTCCATCAAATGGGTGTAATTGTGGGATTTCCAGTTCACCTTGTCGGGGATCACCCCTTCCAGGTCGCTGCCACGCCCGCCGGGAGGCGCCTTGGAAAGGTCCGCTCCTGATTTTGCCATGGCCGGGAATCTGGTGGCGGCCATCCAGAACAACATGATCAGTGACCACAGGACAAGCACCGATGCGGGTGCCAAAATAGTAATATCCATGATTTTGTTCTCCCCAAAACTCGGGGGAAACTGCGTCAACTGTAAACGATTGTCAATTGCAACCTAGATTACGGCTCAGGCGCTCGGGAAAGACACCACATTGTCCCGGTCGGACCGGTCGAGATTGTCACCGACATAAAGGCTGGCCATCGGTTCGTCGGCAACATCATATTCGTCGCTGCTGCCATAGCCGTTGAACTTGGTCCGCATCGCCGAACCATAAGCTCCGATCATGCCGATCTCGATATAGTCACCGGCCTTGATGCTGTCGGGCAGGGCAAAGGGACCAGCCATGAAATCCATGTCGTCACAGGTCGGGCCGTAGAAGCTGAACCCGGTGGTGGGGCCCTCTTCCGAATCCGTACCAACCTGGCGCACCGGAAAGCGCCATCCGATATGCGCGGCGTCAAACAAGGTGCCATAGGCGCCGTCGTTGATGAACAGTTCGTTGCCACGCCGGCGTTCGACCTTGACCACCAGCGAGCTATATTCAGCCGACAGGGCGCGGCCCGGTTCGCACCATAGTTCGGCGGAATAGCTGATTGGCAAATCCTCGAACGTGCGGTCGATGGCAGAGAAATAATGGTTGAGCGAAACTGGTTCCAGATCCGGATAGATGGAAGGAAAACCGCCGCCGACATTGACGATGTCAACGGTCACCGACGCGCCGACAATCGCCGTACGAACCCGTTCCAGAGCGTGGACATAGGCAAGCGGGGTCATCGCCTGGCTGCCGACGTGGAAGCAGATGCCGAGGCAATCTGCCCGTTGCCGTGCACGCTGCAGCAATTCGGCCGATTCATCGACATCGACACCAAATTTCGAAGCGAGGCTGATTTCCGCAAATTCCGAAGCAACCCGGATCCGAACGCAAAGCGTCAGATCTTCGGCAAGCTCGGTTCCCAGCTCGATTTTTTCCAGTTCTTCAAGACTGTCGAGCGAGAAAATCCGCACACCATGGTCGCGATAGGCTTCTCGTACCGATGCCAGCTGCTTGACCGGATTCATGTAGCAGAGGGTCGCGTCCGGCAATGCCGCGCGAACGATGCGGACTTCGTCGATCGAAGCCACGTCAAAATGGGTTACGCCTTCTTCCCACAGCAGCTGCAGCAATGCAGGCGAAGGATTCGCTTTGACAGCGTAAAGTGATTTGCCGGGGAATTGCTCGACGAAATAACGCGCAGCGCGTCGGGCTGCATGTGGCCGGTTAAGCAAGACTGGAATATCGGGGCTGAGAGCCCTCGTTAGCTCCTCAGCATCATGGTAATAGTGCAACTCAAGGGACCCCCTATCGGCTAAGATCGATTGAGCTGCCTTGCGGATTCGCAAGCGGCCATGGGGCAGCGAAGCGCGGATATATGGCCGCTTTCCTGTTCTGTAAAGACCTGCAGTCACAGAAATTGTCGCAATCGGTCAATTTTCTAGCTCAACCGGTCTCTAAATGCCGTCCAATCGAAGTTTTTGACGCATTTTAGCGCGTCGCTTTCGCTGTTCCAGAGCCAGATTGAAGGCAGGGGAACACCGTTGAATGTGTTGGTCTTTACCATTGAATAATGCGCCTGATCAAGGAATGCGATGCGCTGACCGATATGCGGTTTGTCGGGCAGGATATAATCCCCGATAATATCCCCGGCGAGGCAGCTAGGACCGCCGAGACGAATGGCGGTGCCTTCGCTGCGCTCTCCCAGCATGGCCGGGCGATAGGGCGCCTCGATAACGTCGGGCATATGGCAGGTCGCGGAGATATCGGTAATCCCGACCGCCATGCCATTGTCGAAGACATCCAGTATCTCGCCGACCAAAATCCCCGCATCCAGCGCCACGGCTTCACCCGGCTCGAGATAGATTTCGCATCCCGATCTGGCTTTCAGCTGCTTCAGAAAAGCGACCAGCGCCTCGCGATCATAATCCTCACGCGTGATATGATGCCCGCCACCAAGATTGATCCATTTGAGCGAGCCGAAATGCGGCGCGATAACCGGTTCGACCTCTGCCCAAGTCTCCGCCAGCGCGTCAAAGCCCTGTTCGCACAAATTGTGGAAGTGGATTCCGGACAGATGCTCAAAATGTTCCGGCCGCAGCTGACTGAGCGGAAAACCGAGGCGGCTGTGGGGCTGGCTGGGATCATATTTTTCCGTTTCACCGAGCGCGATTTGCGGATTTATTCTTAAGCCAATTTCCGAACTATCGAGAGCAAATTTATGATTAGAATCATTTTTCCATCGCTCAATCTGCGCCGGATTGTTGAACGTGATATGCCCGGAAATCTCACTAATTTCGGCCAGATCGCCAGCTTTATAGGCCGGAGAATAGGTGCTGATCGGACCACGAAAATGCTCCCTGGCAAGCCGCGCCTCCCACAGCCCCGACGCACAATAGCCATCGAGATATTCGTCGATCAGCGGGGCAAGGGACCACATGGAAAAGGCCTTGAGCGCCAGCAGGACCTTCGCCCCGCTACGCTCCTTGATATCGGCCAGAATCTGCAGATTCCGGCGCACTGCCACTTCATCCACGACGAAGGCAGGCGAGGGCACCCGGCCCAGGTCAAATTGCGCAAAAGCGCCGGGATCGCCTGCCTTGGTCTCCATCCTAGAAGGCCAAAGGTGCTTCCAATTCTTCCAATGTCCACGGCAGGCCGTGCTCGTTCAGCATTGCCATGAACGGATCGGGATCGAATTCTTCCATGTTGAACACGCCGTCGCCCTTCCACTGGCCGGACAGCATCATAGCAGCGCCGATCATCGCCGGAACGCCGGTGGTATAGCTCACGCCCTGATTGCCGGTTTCCTCGAACGCCGCTTCATGACTGCAGATATTCTTGACGTATAGAGTCTTCTGAACGCCGTCTTTTACACCGGTCGCAATCACCCCGATATTGGTATTACCCTTGGTCGTTTCGCCAAGGCTCGCAGGCTCCGGCAATACGGCTTTCAGGAACTGCAGCGGAATGATCTCGCGGCCTTCGTACATCACCGGATCGATCCGGGTCATGCCGACATTTTGCAGCACTTCGAGATGGGTCAGATAGGCATCGCCAAAGGTCATCCAGAAGCGAATTCGTTGGATTTCCGGGAGATGCGTCTTCAGCGACTCGATTTCCTCGTGATACATCAGATACATATTCTTAGGGCCAACCGCCTCGAAATCGAATTCCTGCTTCTGCGTCAGCGGCGGACCTTCCACCCAGTCGCCATTTTCCCAGTGCCGCGAATTGGCGGTAACTTCCCGGATGTTGATCTCGGGATTGAAATTGGTGGCAAAATGCTGGCCATGATCGCCGCCGTTGCAATCGAGGATGTCGAGCGTATCGATCCGGTCGAAATGATGCTTCTTCAGCCAGCAGGTGAAGACGCTGGTCACGCCCGGATCAAAGCCGGAGCCGAGCAGCGCCATGATGCCAGCATCCTTGAACCGGTCCTGATAATCCCACTGCCATTTATACTCGAACTTGGCTTCGTCGCGCGGTTCGTAATTGGCCGTGTCTAGATAGTCGGTTCCGGTCGCAAGGCAGGCGTCCATGATCGGCAAATCTTGGTAAGGCAGAGCGAGGTTCACCACCAGATCAGGCTTTTCCTGCTTGATCAGGGCGATTAGCGCCGGAACATCATCAGCATCAATCTGCGCAGTCATGATCGCGACGTCGGTACGCTGCTTGACCGAATCCGCAATCGCTTCGCATTTCGACAAAGTGCGGCTGGCCAATAATATCTCGGTAAAAGGCCCGCTGCCCGCCGCTATCAGCTGCGCCATTTTATGCACCGCTACCGAACTGACGCCGCCTGCGCCGATCACCAATATTTTACCCATGATTTTCACTCTAAATGTTGGAGAAATTAGAAACCCGCATATAGGGAGAGACTATGACAGAGCAAGACCTGATAGACCCCGACCGGCAACCCACTTTGGCCGGAGTGGAGCGAGCAGCGCAAAAAATAGCAGCTATCTTGCCCCCCACGCCGCTGTTGCCTTTACAAATTGACGACACGACGATCTGGTGCAAGGCGGAATGCCTGCAACCGGTCGGCGCGTTCAAGATCCGCGGTGGCTGGCACCGTCTGACCGATCTGACCGAGGATCAGCGCAAGCGTGGTGTCATCGCATTTTCCAGCGGTAATCACGCTCAGGGCGTGGCATGGGCTGCCCGCAGGCTGCGCGTGCCGGCGACGATCATCATGCCGGAGGACGCCCCCAGAGCGAAACTGGAGAATACCAGAGCATTGGGTGCCAGGGTGATCACCTATGACCGGATGAGCGGCAATCGCGAGCAACTGGCCGCTGATATGGCGCAGGAAACCGGCGCCGTGGTGGTCCCCAGTTTCGATGATCCGTGGATCGTCGAAGGGCAGGGCAGTTGCGGAGTAGAAATACGCGAGCAAATGCTGGCGCGAACCGGATACCAGCCGGATCAATTGGTCATCTGTTGCGGCGGTGGCGGTCTTGCGAGCGGCACGGCTCTCGCCAATCCCGATGCAAAAATCATGGTCGTCGAACCGGAAGGCTGGGACGACATGAAACGTTCGCTGGAAGGCGGCGCGATCGTGCCGGTAGGGAACAACCCGCCCGCCACCGATTGTGACGCGCTGCAGACACTGACTGTCGCTCCAATCACGTTCAACATTTTGAAAGACCGCAACGCGACAGGGGTCGCCGTGTCCGCCGCCGAGGTGGATCACGCGATGCGGGTCGCATTTGAGAAATTGCGTCTGGTCGTCGAACCGGGCGGCGCCGTTGCGCTGGCTGCCATTCTTGCCGGTAAGGTTGGGCTGACCGATCGGACCGCCATCACCCTGTCCGGTGGCAATGTCGACCGTCAGCGGTTCGCGGACATCATCGCGGATGGCTAGGGGCTGATTCTTCTTTCCTACACCGAACCTGATGACATATCTTCTGGAGTTTCTGATTCAGGCTCTTTGACAATTTGGATAGATGATAGCGGCGCAGCCCGTCCGCGCGCGAAGCCATCCGAATTTTGATGCAGATCTGGAAGGTTACACTCGACAACAAGCGCCGAAACAAAAATGGCAGGAATTCTGCGGACTGGGGCCAAAGGTCACAGAAAAGAAAAGCGCGCGCTTGTGTAAAGTTCTGGCGGATTTTTATCGCGCGGCGAAAACAGTGAACATCAATCGGGAAATTGGCTCGATAATTTAACTGAAATGCGGAAAACCGATCCGGAAATTAGGCGGCGATCGCCCGTTCGAGATCCATCCGGCTCCAGATTTCCACCAGCGCCTTGGTCAGGTCAACCATCATCGCCTCGCTATGCGCCGGTCCGGGCGTGAAGCGCAGGCGTTCAGTGCCGCGCGGTACGGTCGGATAATTAATAGGTTGCACATAGACGCCATATTCGGCGAGCAATATGTCGCTGATTTTCTTGGCCTTGACCGGATCGCCCACCTGTAGCGGCACGATATGTGTCGAGGAGTCCATCACTGGCAGGCCCGCCTCGGCAAACAGGTCCTTGAGCTTCTGCGCAGCGGCCTGTTGACCATCGCGTTCCGCGCTCGACTGCTTAAGGTGACGAATGCTGGCCAGTGCGCCCGCTACAAGCACGGGAGACAGGCTGGTGGTGAAGATGAAACCGGGGGCATAGGACCGGATAACGTCGACGATCTTCTGGTCAGCGGTGATATAGCCACCCATGACGCCAACGGCCTTGGCCAATGTTCCCTCGATGATCGTGATCCGCTCGGCGGCCTTGTCACGTTCGGAAATACCGCCACCGCGCTTGCCGTACATGCCGACGGCGTGAACTTCGTCGCAATAGGTGAGGGCGTTATATTTGTCGGCGAGATCGCAAATGGCGTGCAATGGCGCGACATCCCCGTCCATCGAGTAGATGCTCTCAAAGGCGATGAGCTTGGGCACTTCCGGATCTTCGGCGGCGAGCAATTCCTCCAAATGTTCCAGGTCATTGTGCCGGAAAACCCGTTTCTCGCAGCCGCTGTTCTTGATCCCGGCAATCATCGAGGCATGGTTGAGCTCGTCGGAAAAAATGATGCAGCCCGGCAGAATCTTGGTCAGCGTTGATAGCGTCGCTTCGTTCGATACATAGCCCGACGTGAACAGCAATGCACCGGATTTGCCGTGCCAGTCGGCCAGCTCCCGTTCCAGCTGAATGTGATAGTGGGTGTTGCCGCCAATATTGCGCGTTCCGCCAGAACCGGCGCCGACATCGTGCAAGGCATCTTCCATCGCAGCGATAACATCGGGATGCTGGCCCATCGCCAGATAGTCGTTCGAGCACCACACAGTAACAGGTTGCGGACCATTATGATGCGCGAAACAGCGGGCATTCGGGAACGAACCCTTGTTGCGCAAAATATCGATGAATACCCGATAGCGGCCTTCGGCATGAAGCCGGTCAATCGCTTGCGAAAAAATCTTATCGTAGTCCACTATGCACCAAATCCTGCGTCAAATCTGTTTCAGCTGTTTTCTGAAAATGGCCTTTAGCGGCCTTTTCTCACAATTTCCAGCGCGAACCACTCGCAATAAGAGTTGTTCGCCATAGACTTACAGCTTTTCGAACCGTCTGATGCCATATTCCGCAAAGGCTGGGCGATAGGGTTCGATATCGGCAATATCGCCTGTTGTAACAAATATGCCGTCTCGTCTTTCGCTGGGCCAAATTGTGTTTTTTGTCAGATAGGCGATCCGGCGAGCGATGCCCTGGGCGCCGTCGATAAACTGAACAGGTCGTTGTGCCGCTGCGGCCAGTTCGTCCCGAAGCAGCGGGAAATGGGTGCAGGCCATAATGACCGTGTCCATATTTTTGCCTCCGGCCTGATCGATAAGTCCGAACATGGCTTCTTCGATAACCTGAACGTCTGGTTTTTCTCCGCGCAGCTTGGCCTCAGCGGCATAGACAAGTCCGGGAGCGGCGTGACGCAGCAAAATCTTATCGGCGGCAAAATCGGAGGCGAGTCGGTCAACATAGGGCTGGCGGATAGTTGCCTTCGTACCGAGAAGACCGATGACGCCGGTATTGGTCATCTCGCTCGCCGGCTTGATCGCGGGCACGGTTCCGACGACCGGGATATCCAGGGCGGAGCGGACGTGATCGAGAGCGATTGTCGACGCCGTGTTGCAGGCAATGGTAACCAATTGCGGTTTGTAACGTTCGACCAGACGGCCGAGAAGCGCCGGAACGCGGGCCGCCAATTCGGCTTCGGACTTCATGCCATAAGGCAGGCCAGCATAATCTGCAGCATAGACGATCGGTGCGTTGGGCAGCAATTTTATCGTCTCGCCCAATACCGACAGGCCCCCAACGCCGGTATCGAAAAATAACAAGGGAGGGCATTCGCCATTCTGCGCTTCGGTCATGATTTGCCCATAGCCAGAATAGCATGGCAACGGCAACCGCTTCGGTTCGTCTGACAAGCGTTTGGCCTTGGCCGTTTTTTCGGGCGAGATACTTGCTCATCATCCATGGTGAATATAGCGCGAACCGAAATAGGGGTATTTTTAGTGCAATCTATGTGGATAGAACCAATATTGGCGTTGTTGCTCGGTTATTTGCTGGGCTCGGTCCCGTTTGGGCTTGTGTTGACCCGCCTGTCTGGCGGCGGTGATTTGCGCCAGACGGGGTCCGGCAACATCGGCGCCACGAACGTATTGCGAACCGGCAACAAGGGACTGGCCGCGCTGACCCTGTTGCTCGACATGGGCAAAGGATATGCTGCGGTATTCATTGCATTGCAGATTTCTGGCGGATTGGGTGTTTTGGCTGGGCTGGGTGCCTTTCTGGGTCATCTCTACCCTGTCTGGCTAAAATTCAATGGTGGCAAAGGCGTTGCGACCCTGCTGGGTGTTGTTACAGCCTTGATCCCCACGGCGGGATTGATATTTGCGGTCACCTGGCTTGGCTCACTCGCGCTGTGGCGCTATTCATCAGTTAGCGGAATGCTTGCTGCCATTTCGGTGCCAATAGCGGCCTTCGTATTGGGAGAATATGCAATCATGCCGATGTTCATCGGTCTGGCTCTGCTGGTATTGTGGAAACACCGCTCCAATATTGAACGATTGATTGCCGGTGAAGAACCGAAAGTCGGAGCGTCAAAAAAGGCTTGAAGTGAATGGGAGAAAGCCAGGAAGCGTTTGACCGGCTCCGGCTTATCCGATCCGAGAATATCGGACCCGTTACCTACCGTCAGTTGATCCGAAGATTTGGTTCTGCAGCGCGCGCGCTGGAAGCTATTCCCGATTTGGCGGCGCGTGGCGGCGGACGCTCGCCGCGAATTGCCGGAGCGAGCCAAATTGCATCCGAAATGAAGGCGATCCAGGATCTTGGCGCGGGACTGCTCTTTATCGGCGACCCCGCTTATCCGGATTTGCTGGCCGAGCTGGGAAATCCGCCGCCGATATTGCTCTGGCAGGGGCGACTGGAACTGCTGCAACAGCCGATGGTCGCGATGGTCGGCGCGCGAAATGCGTCCGCTGCTGCCTGCCGCTTTGCCCGTGACCTGGCCAATAATCTGGTGGAGGCCGGCGTCTCGGTGGTTTCCGGGCTTGCCAGGGGCATCGACACTTCAGCGCACCAAGGCTCGCTGAAAAGGTCAACGATCGCAGTCATTGCAGGCGGATTGGATGTTTTTTATCCGCCGGAGAATGAAGATATCCAGCGGACAATAGCCGAACACGGATTGTTGCTGGCAGAACAGGCTCCGGGAACGGAACCGCGCGCGCGCCATTTCCCCTATCGCAACCGGATCATCGCCGGGCTCGCCAGAGGCACGGTGGTCATCGAGGCTGCGCCGCGTTCCGGGTCATTGATCACGGCAAGACTGGCCGCGGAGGCAGGCCGACAGGTAATGGCGGTTCCCGGCTCTCCACTTGATCCGCGATCCAGGGGTTGCAACATGCTTATCCGGGAAGGGGCAACCCTGATACAATCGGCGGACGATATATTGGAAATGATCCGCCATTTCGATGATCGGGCGGAATCCGCGAATCCAGGCCAAGAATTGCGGGATGATGGGGAAAATGCGAACATTCCAGAAATCCGCTGTGTGGATATTGACAACTCGGAACGGACACCGGTGATTGAGTTGCTCAGCGTCACGCCCGTTACGGTCGATGAATTGGTCAGACAATCGGGACTGGCCGCGCCTTTGGTGCAATTGGCGCTGCTCGAACTGGAACTCGCCGGTCGGCTGAACCGGCATGCTGGTGCTCGCGTAAGCCTTTTGAACTGATCGCTGGTGGACAGGCTAATTTTCAATCGCCATTGACAAAAATCTTCATTCAGGGCCTTGACCTAGACCCAATCCCTGCCACAGCCTCGCGCGTATACGTGAGAACAGAGAAAATCGGAACATATGCAGCTAGTTATTGTCGAGTCACCCGCCAAAGCCAAAACCATTGAAAAATATCTGGGATCGGATTTCAAGGTATTGGCTTCCTACGGCCATATTCGCGATCTTCCGCCCAAGGATGGATCGGTCGATCCGGACGAGGGTTTTGCCATGACCTGGCAGAATTATCCCGACAAGGCGAAGCAGCTCAAAGAGATTACCGCCGAATCAAAAAAAGCAACGCGTTTGATCCTCGCGACCGACCCTGACCGTGAAGGGGAAGCGATTAGCTGGCACGTTCAGGAAGTGTTGCGGAATAAGAAAGCGCTCCCGGAAAAGGTCGACCGGGTGACCTTCAACGCGATCACCAAGGCTGCGGTTACCGATGCAATGGCCCATCCGCGGGCGCTCGATGAGGATCTGATCGATGCCTATCGCGCACGCCGGGCGCTCGATTATCTGGTTGGGTTCACCTTGTCACCCGTACTCTGGCGCAAGCTGCCAGGTGCGAAGTCTGCTGGCCGTGTGCAATCGGTCTCGCTCCGGTTGATCGTCGAACGGGAACGGGAAATCGAGGCATTTAAGCCACAGGAATATTGGTCTGTCACTGCACAGATGGAGCAGGGCGGCCAGGCGTTTGAAGCGCGGCTGACGGTCCGTGATGGCAAGAAGCTCGGCAAAATGGATCTGGCCAATGAGGATCAGGCCATGTTGGCCAAAACCGCCGTCGAGAATGGCCTGTTCACGGTTGAATCGATCGAAACCAAACCGCTTACCCGCAATCCGCCACCTCCATTTACCACTTCGACTTTGCAGCAGGAGGCCGCGCGTAAACTCGGCTATTCCGCCAGTCATACAATGCGTATTGCCCAGCAGCTTTATGAAGATGGCGCGATCACCTATATGCGTACCGACGGTGTGCAGATGGATGGCAGCGCCATTTCAGCGGCGCGCAAGGCGATCGCCGATCGTTATGACGCAAGCTATGTCCCGGACAGCCCGCGTATCTACAAGTCCAAGGCCAAGAATGCGCAGGAAGCGCATGAAGCGATTCGCCCGACCAGTTTTACCAAGCGCACCGTCGGCACCGGCGACCATGCCAAGCTTTATGATCTGATCCTGAAGCGGGCAATGGCCAGCCAGATGGCATCCGCCCGGCTCGAGCGGACCACCGTGGAAATGCTAGATGGCACTGGGAAGACCGGCCTGCGAGCGAATGGACAAGTGGTAAAATTCGCCGGATTTCTGGCGCTTTACGAAGAAGGCAGGGATGACGACAAAGACGAGGACGGCGGATTGCTGCCAGCCATGTCCAAGGGCGATAGCCCGGCCAAAAAAGCCGTCGATGCGATCCAGCATTTTACCCAGCCGCCGCCGCGCTACAGTGAAGCCAGCCTGGTCAAGAAGATGGAAGAATTGGGCATTGGACGCCCTTCGACCTACGCATCGATCATCAAGACGCTGAAGGATCGCGCCTATGTACGGATCGAGAAAAACCGCTTCTTTGCAGAGGAAAGCGGGCGGCTGCTGACCGGATTTCTAGAGCGCTTTTTCGACCGTTACGTTGCCTATGATTATACCGCCGGTCTCGAAGATGAGCTTGATGAAGTCAGCGGCGGTCGCGCCCAATGGCAGGCCATTTTGGAAGCCTTCTGGCATGATTTCAAACCGAAGACGGTTGAAGTAATGGAGAAATTGCCTTCGGAAGTGACCGCAGAACTTGACACTTTCCTCAGCGATTATCTGTTCCCTGAAAAGGAAGATGGTACGGATCCGCGGCTGTGCCCGCGTTGCAACGAAGGCAAGCTCGCGCTGCGTGGTGGCCGCTTTGGCGCCTTTGTGGCCTGTTCCAACTACCCGGAATGCAAATTTACCCGGCGTTTCGCGCAGGGTGGCGGCGCCAATGCCGACGAGGATGAAGGTCCGCAGGAACTGGGTGTCGATCCGGACAGCGATGAAAAAATCACCAAAAAAGTAGGCCGTTTCGGACCTTATGTCGAAAAAGGGGAGGGCAAAGAAGCCAAGCGATCTTCTATCCCCAAGGATATTCCAGCGGAAGATTTCGGTCTCGAATGGGCCGTGAAGCTACTGTCCCTTCCCCGCGAAGTCGGCAAGCATCCGGAAACGGGTGAACCCGTGATGGCGCAAATCGGTCGCTATGGTCCCTATCTGAGCCATGACGGCAAATCGGCGCGCCTTGAAAATACAGCGGAAGTTTTCGAAATCGGCATGAATGCTGCTGTCGCGAAGCTGGCTGATGCCGCGAAAAATGGTGGTGGCCGTGGTCGCGGCAAGATGGAGCCGCTCAAGATCATGGGCAATCATCCGCGCACCGAATCCGAGATCAAGCTGATGGATGGCCGCTATGGTCCCTATGTCACCGATGGCACGACCAATGCCTCATTACCTAAAACGGTCGATAAAGATCAGTTGACTCTGGAAGAAGCCGCTCAGCTTATCGATGATCGTGCGGCTAAAGGTCCAGCCAAGAAGCGGGCAAAGAAGGCTGCTCCGAAGAAGAAACCTGCGGCCAAGAAAAAACCGGCTACGAAGAAAAAGCCAGCAGCGAAAAAGAAGCCTGCTGCCAAGAAAACTCCGGCAAAAGCCAAAGCAAAATAAAGGAAAGCTGCACTGGTAGCTCAGTCTTTCGCTACCAGTGCACGCATTTGCTCTCAGGCCGCTTTGGCTTTGACAATCATTGCAGCCACCTCGTCCAGAAGTAGCAGGCGCTGTTTTTTCAGATCATCGCTACGCTCGTCGGAAGCGGCTTCAACTTCTGATTCAATCCGGTGGATTTCTTTGTTGATGTCATGATAGCGGTCCGAGATTGTTCGGAAATGTGCGTCGGATATCTTCAGTTCATGAAGAGTGGTGCTGTCATCCGGAAATTCGGAATGGAGATCGTGCAATACGTGGCTCATCTATAATCCTTTGTTGTGATGAATTTTGTTTCTGAAACCGGAGTAGATCCAAGGTTAGGGAAGCAACCATTGGTCTTGCCACGCGGCGAATATTCGGAATCGAAGTTGCAGGAAATCAGGAAATCTACCTATGGTTCAACCAATTGATCCCCTGCGAAGGAAGACGTCTAATGGTTGAAATGCAGACTGAATGTCTGGAAGAAGCCAAATTATGCGGCAATTTTCAGGCGGTTTCTTCCATCTTCCTTGGCCGAATACAGCGCCCTATCTGCCAAGAGTAACATTGCTTTCAGATCGTGGGAGCCCGAGTTATCCGCCAGTCCCGCGCTTACCGTCACCCCGATGTCAGGGTCGGGTAAACGTGTTTCCATTATGGCAAGACGGAGTTTGTCGACTTGCATTTCCGCTTCAGCGATTGATGTGTTTGGCATTAAAATCAGAAATTCTTCACCACCGATACGTCCAATCAATTGGTTTTTGGACTTGGCTTTCTTGGCAATTTTGCCAATCATATGGAGTATGTCATCACCGACGGCATGGCCGAAACGGTCATTCACGCTCTTGAATTTATCCACATCAAAAATGGCGATGGATAGAGGGATAGCTCTGGTTTGCGCGCGATGCAGGGCCTGTTCACATTTTTCCATAATATGGCGCCTCGACGACAGACCAGTCAATTCGTCCCGTGCTAGTAAGCGCATTTTTTGCAGCTTGGCTTCTTCCGCTTTTTTATGCTCTTTCTCCGCCATGACTCGAAGTAATTTTTCGTTTTCAATGATTTTTTCGACCTTGCTCTGCCTATCCGCCAATAGCGAAGCAATCGGCAGCGCCAGCATCAGCTGGCTGGCAATATAGGCTTGCAGCACGAATATTTTGGTGATCTGGCTTGTATCGAGCGCGGCAATCGGACCGAAGCCGGAAAGAGTGAGGAACTCTGCTACGATCGCTACGATTAAGGTCGACGCGATGCCGCCGAGCGGTCCGAAACGAAATGCAGACATGAAAACCGGTATTGCCGTTAGGAATAACAGGGGAACGGCAGACTGGACAAGCGCAGCAGCGGAAAAGGCGAATACGAGAAACATGATTCCTGCAAACTCAAGCCATCTACTACCCGGCCAGATATATTTTTCTGTGCCGGTGAAAGTTGCATGAATGATATTGAAACAGGGCAGGAAGATAAGCAGCCCAAGCAAGTCCGACGCAAACCAGGATATCCAGGCATTACCATATTGCTCGATGTTATCTAATGACGCTGTAGTTGCCGAAATCGCAGTCACAACAACCGCAACTAACCCGAACTCAACCAACTGCGCCGGGTTATACAGGCCTGTCCGGGGAAATCCGAGCCGCACCAGGATGTGGAAAACCAGCACTGCCTCCAGCACGTTTGAAAATGAATAGAATATGGCGGTATTTAGGGTGAATCCCGAAAATAGATTGACCGTCAAACTCGCCAGAAAAACACTGGCGCAATATAATCGATGCTCTTTTCGTGGGAAAATCATCAGCATGAAAACAAGGCTGGCATTTGCGGACCAAAGCGCGGCAAAGCCTCCGGTATAGTTTGATGCTGTGATTACGATCAGAGAGTTAATGCAGAACACGGCTGCGACAGACGCAGAGCGCATAATTATATTTCGCATGCCGTTCAAATCAGAAGTCAAATGTTGCAAGATCGTCCTCAATTCGGAACGTCCTTTGTTCCTGCTGAAGACCATCGTCACGAAAGGCTAATTTATCGCTAACTTTACCTTTGTTTACAGTCTGATTGTAATCTATTCAGCGCCATATTTCCAGACACCGACATTCTGCTGGAAAACGTTCAAATCGAAAGATCGACGAATTGCTGATCAGGTGCCACCGCCTTGATGAGCCCATCATCGATCTATGACGTTACTTGACCCAATCGAGACCCATATCCTGATATAGACTGCGATCTTCATCCCAGTTCGCGCTGACCTTGACGTGGAGATACAGATGGACAGGCTTGCCTAAGATGCCGGACAGCTCGGCGCGCGCTTTCGCGCCGATTTCCTTGATCTGGTGGCCGCCTTTGCCAAGGATTATGGCTTTCTGGCTCGCTTTCTCGACAAGAATTTGCTGGTGAATCTCGAGCGAGCCATCGGGCCGCTCCTTATATTGTTCCATGGCAATCGCAGTCGCATAGGGCAATTCCGCATGCAGCTGCCGGAAAACCTGCTCGCGGGTGATTTCCGCCGCGAGAATGCGCTCGCTGGCATCCGAAACCTGATCAGCGGGGAAATGCCACGGGCCTTCCGGCATCGCGTTCACCAGATAGGATCGCAGCTCTTCGAGTCCATCACCGGTTTTGGCGCTGACAAAAAAGGTTTCGTCAAAATCGGCCAGTTCATGCAGTTTGACGACATGGCCGAGCATTTTGTCTTTTGCGGCGATATCGACCTTGTTCATTACCAGAATTGTCTTTTCGGATCGATGCTTGATCCGCTCCACAATCGAGGTAACCTTGGTTCCAAGTCCCGCGCGTGCATCGACGAGCAGGACAATAATATCAGCGTCTTCGGCGCCCTCCCAGGCAGCGGACACCATGGCCCGATCGAGGCGGCGGTGCGGTTCGAAGATGCCCGGCGTATCGACCAGCAGAAGCTGTGTGTCTTCCTCGATCGCTATGCCCAAAAGCCGCGTACGGGTGGTTTGCGGTTTGGAACTGGTGATCGCGACCTTCTGTCCGACCAAAGCATTGATCAGGGTTGATTTGCCGGCATTGGGCGCGCCAATCAATGCCACTACGCCGCATTTTTGAGTCATGTGAATTTTTCCAGAAATTTCTTTGCAGCTTCGGTCTCGGCTGCCTGAATGGCAGAAGCCGTAGCCTGGACCTCGCCTATATTGTTTACGCTCACCCGAACGGTGAATTTCAAATCGTGATGTGGGCCGCTTTTTTCGACGAGTTCGTAGGTCGGAACCTTGCGATTATTGGCCGCGGCCCATTCCTGCAAGGCCGATTTCGGGTGCCTGACATCAGCAACCGTTGCGGAAACGCGGCCCGCCCAATGACGGATTATGAAGTCGCGTGCAGCCTCCATTCCATGGTCGAGATAGACCGCGCCGATCAAAGATTCCATGACGTCGCCCAGAACTTTCACGCTTTTTCTTGCGCCATCGTCACGCGCCTGTTTGCCAAGCAGTATATGGCTGCCGACACCTATTTGCTTGGCGACATCGCCGCAAACCGGGCCCGACACCAACCCGTTGAGTCGCTGGGACAATTGTCCTTCCGGTTCCTCCGGAAACTGATGATAGAGATGATCTGCAATCACGAGCCCCAATATTCGGTCACCCAGAAACTCCAGACGCTGATAGTCTGCTTCGCCGTGGCTGCCATGAGTCGCGGCTCGGATATAAAGTTCTGGTGTCAAAGGCCGCTGGTTGGTGATCTCGGCAATCCAATCAAGAAATTCCGGACGACTCAAAATGTTTCTCCGATGCGGTCCCAGCGCGCTGCGGTAAACCAGGTCCAAGGCTTGATCCATTCAGCAGAACCGTCGGTTGAGAAGACAGAAATCAAAGCCCGTCCGACGAGGTTTTCCTGCGGCACCATTCCGATCGCCTGACCTTCTACGGCCGGGAACCGGCTGTCTGCGCTACGATCGCGATTGTCGCCCATCAAGAACATATGGCCATCCGGCACGACGAAAGCTTGCGTGTCGTCGCCTTCGGAATTTTCGTAGATGTCCAGAATGCGATAGGTAACTCCGTTTGGTAATGTTTCCTGAAACTGTGGATAGCGGCAAATAGACGTACCATTTCTTCCCGCCGATTGGAACTCGTCGCGGTAGCAGGGGCTGTTGGGTGTGACCGGATGCTCGAAATCTTCGATTCTTTTCCGCTCCACTGCCGTTCCGTTAATCGAGACTACGCCCTCGGTGACCTGAACGATGTCACCAGACAGGGCGATCACCCGCTTGATATAATCATCATGGGCGCTTGGCGGAGCCTTGAACACCACAACATCGCCCGGCTCGGGCGAATGTGGCAGTACCCGCCCTGGAAACAGGGGAATATTGAATGGAAGGCTATATTTTGAGAAGCCATAAGGCCATTTTGCGACCAGCAGATAATCACCAACAACCAGGCGAGGTTGCATCGACTCCGAAGGGATGTTGAACGGAGAGAAGATGAAACTACGTAATATCAGGATGAATAATGCTAGTTTTACAAGGAACGCGACAAAGTCGCGGGTTTCCGATCGTTCTGCTTTCTTTCGCGCCATGGCGCCCCTTCGCCGACTATGCCATTGGCGTCAAGAATTCTTGCGTTCTCTGGGCCGCAACGATTTTCAACTTGAGACGGGCTTGTTCGACCGATAGGGCAAGGGCCTGTCAACGCGGCCGCGCAAATTGGAATATAGAGATCGGATGATTGAATGACTTCAAGCCTTTGGCAAGCGATCAAGACGCTCCCCCAAGTTTCACTGACCAGTCTGTTCAATACTGATGAAAACCGTGTCCGTGATTTCGGATTAGAGCAGGCGGGTATCTATTTTGATTTTTCAAAAACCCATCTCGACAAGAATGTCGTGGAGAGCTTTCAAAAATTGACAGAAGATATAGGGCTGGCCGCAAAGATGAATGCTTTGGTTTCTGGCGAGCCGATCAACATCAGCGAAGGCCAGGCAGCGGAGCATTGCGCGGAACGCGGAACCGGTGACCCGGCAAGCGTCGAGAACGCCAAATCCCTGCACCGGCGTATGAAAAGCCTGGTTGAGGTAATTGACTCCGGAGCTCTGGGCGAATTTACGCAAATTATTCATCTCGGCATTGGTGGTTCGGCTCTGGGGCCCAAAATGCTGCATCAGGCACTGAAGCTCGGCGATGAAAAATATGAACTTGCGATTGTGTCCAATATTGATGGCGCAGCCCTTGAGCCGGTGCTGGAGCGGTTTGAAGCAAGCAAGACTTTGCTCGTCATTGCCTCAAAGACATTCACCACTGCCGAGACGCTGTTGAACGCGCAATCGGTGCTCGACTGGATGTCCGAACAGGGCGTTGCCGATCCGTTGGGTCAAGTAGTGGCCCTGACAGCGGATCCTGAGCAGGCAGTGCAATGGGGAGTCGATGAAACACGGATACTTCCCTTTTCCGGCACCGTTGGCGGACGCTATTCCTTATGGTCCTCGATAGGCTTCAGCGTCGCTCTGGCGCTCGGCTCCGATGTTTTTGAAGATTTGCTGGTCGGCGCGGCTGCTATGGACCAGCATTTTCTGGATAGCCCATATGATCGGAATATTCCGGTTCTCGCGGCCTTTGCCGACCAATATTATGCTCAGGTGCGCGAATGCGAAACCCGGGCGGTCTTTGCCTATGACGAGCGTCTCAGCCTGGTGCCCGACTATCTTCAACAACTGGAGATGGAGAGCAATGGCAAATCGGTGACTCTGGATGGTCAGCCGCTCTCGCTGCATTCCAGTCCGATTGTCTGGGGTGGCGTCGGCACAGATGCCCAACATGCTGTTTTTCAACTGCTCCATCAGGGCAGTCATCTGGTGCCGGTGGAGTTTCTCGCCGTCATCCAACCGGGCGATTCGCTGAGCCCGGCTCACCATAATGGCCTGCTGCTAAACTGTTTCGCCCAGGGGGCGGCGCTGATGACTGGTAAAAAATCCGATGACAGTCATCGAAACTATCCGGGTGACAGGCCGTCGGTCACGATCTTATTGAAAGATGTGGAAGCACGTTCACTGGGTGCGCTGCTCGCCTTCTACGAGCACCGGACTTTCGTGAATGCGGTTTTGCTAGATATCAATCCATTCGATCAATTTGGCGTCGAACTCGGCAAGCAAATGGCAAACAAGCTGGCGGCCGAGGATGGTAGCCGATTGGATGCATCGACCGAAGAACTGAAAAAGCGGGCCTTCGGAGCCTGACAACAAGGAATTATAAATGGCTGAATATGATTATGACCTGTTCGTTATTGGCGCAGGTTCCGGAGGGGTTCGGGCCGCGCGTGTATCGTCTTCCTATGGCGCAAAAGTCGCGGTAGCCGAGGAATATCGGGTTGGCGGGACTTGTGTGATCCGGGGATGCGTGCCGAAAAAACTGCTGGTTTATGGCTCGCATTTCTCGGAAGAACTGGAGGACGGCAAGAATTTTGGCTGGACCTGGGAAAATGCCAAATTTGACTGGACCAGATTGCGCGACCACGTCCTTAAGGACGTCGACCGGCTGAACAATGCCTATACCGATACGTTGAAAAACCATGGGGTTGAGATTATTCTTGAGCGAGCCGAACTGACCGGGCCGCATGAGATCAAATTGGCTAGCGGCAAGACCGTGACGGCCAAATATATATTGATCGCGGTTGGTGCATGGCCTGCGGTAGCCGATTTCCCGGGCAGTGATCTTATGTCGACTTCCAACGACATGTTCCATCTCGAGAAGCTGCCGGAGACTATCATCATTGCGGGTGGTGGCTATATCGCCAATGAATTTGCTGGTATTTTCAATGGCTTGGGTAGCGATGTCACGGTCGTTAACCGGTCGGATATCATCCTCCGCGGCTATGACGAAAGCGTGCGCGACCGGCTGATCCAGATCTCGCTCGCCAAGGGCATCAATTTCAAATTCAACTGCGCCTTCGACAAGATTGAAAAACGCGAAGACGGCGCGCTGGATGTGTATATGGATGGTAAAAAAGAGCCCATTCGTGCCGATGTTGTGCTCGCAGCGACCGGAAGGCGACCAAAAATCGACGGTTTGGGGCTGGAAAATGCCGGCGTCGCGACCAATGACAGAAATGCCATCAAAGTCGACGAATATAGCCAGACCAATGTCGACAATATCTACGCCGTTGGTGATGTGACGGATCGGGTCCAGTTGACGCCGATCGCCATTCGCGAGGGACAGGCTTTTGCCGACACCGTGTTCGGCGATAACCCGCGCACGGTCGACTATGACAATATCCCCTCGGCGGTATTCTCTCAGCCGCCCATTGCTTCCGTTGGCCTGACCGAGAGCGAAGCGCGCGAACAATATGGCAATATCAAGGTCTATTCTTCCGATTTCCGGGCAATGCGCAATGTATTTGCCGACCGGGCTGAGCGGAGTCTCTACAAGATGATTGTCGAGCATCCGACCGAGAAGATACTCGGCTTGCATATGATTGGCCCCGATGCACCGGAAATATTGCAGGCTGCGGCGGTAGCGGTAAAAGCAGGCCTGACCAAACAGGCTTTTGACGATACGGTTGCCCTGCACCCCAGCATGTCGGAGGAGCTGGTACTGCTTAAATAGATAACGTTACGGCACGCGCGGCCAAAGCTCAGGTTTAATCGCGCGATTAATTACTATTGACGATTGCCTAACCGGCTGTGCATTGACTAGGGCATATCGCACCAAGTGATTCACAGCCGGGGGTTTAATGTCAGACATTATCGCACAATTGGAAGCCAAGCGCGCCGAAGCCATGCTCGGCGGCGGGCAAAAGCGGATTGATAGCCAGCATGCCAAGGGCAAGCTGACCGCGCGGGAACGGATCGAGATATTGCTCGACCATGAATCGTTCGAAGAAATCGACATGTATGTTGAACATAATTGCGTCGATTTCGGCATGGATGACCAGCATATTCCCGGTGATGGTGTGGTCACCGGATCCGGCACGATCAACGGCCGCCTGGTCTTTGTCTTCTCTCAGGATTTCACCGTATTCGGCGGTTCACTTTCCGAACGCCATGCCGAGAAAATCTGCAAGGTGCTCGACAATGCGATGAAAGTCGGCGCTCCGGTCATTGGTATCAACGACAGCGGCGGCGCGCGTATTCAAGAAGGCGTGGCATCGCTTGGCGGCTATGCCGATGTATTCCAGAAAAATGTTCTTGCCAGCGGTGTCATTCCGCAGCTCAGCCTGATCATGGGGCCTTGCGCCGGCGGCGCGGTCTATTCACCGGCGATGACGGATTTCATCTTCATGGTGAAGGACAGCAGCTACATGTTTGTCACCGGCCCCGATGTGGTCAAGACCGTCACCAACGAGATAGTGACGCAAGAAGAACTGGGCGGGGCGGTAACGCACACGACCAAGACCAGCGTCGCCGATGTCGCTTATGAAAATGATATCGAGGCGTTGCTCGCGGCACGCGATTTCATCGATTTCATGCCGCTTTCTAACCGCGAAGAAGTGCCGGAGCGCCCGACCGCCGATCCGTGGGACCGGCTCGAGGAAAGCCTCGATACGCTGATACCGGACAATGCCAACCAGCCTTATGATATGCACGAAGTCATCCGCAAGATGGTCGACGAAGGCGATTTCTTTGAAGTCCAGCCGGCCCATGCCGGCAATATCATCTGCGGCTTTGGCCGGATGGAAGGCTCCACCGTCGGTGTCGTCGCCAACCAGCCAATGGTGCTCGCCGGTTGTCTCGATATCAATGCATCTAAGAAGGCTGCGCGCTTTGTCCGTTATTGCGATGCGTTCAACATTCCGATCATCACTCTGGTCGATGTGCCCGGCTTTCTGCCTGGTACCAGCCAGGAGCATAATGGGATCATCAAGCACGGCGCGAAGCTGCTCTTCGCCTATGCCGAAGCGACGGTGCCGAAAATCACCATCATCACCCGCAAGGCCTATGGCGGCGCTTATGACGTGATGGCGTCCAAGCACCTGCGCGGCGATCTCAACTATGCCTGGCCGACCGCCGAAATCGCCGTGATGGGCGCCAAGGGCGCGGTCGAGATCATCTTCCGCGGCAAGACACCGGAAGAAATTGCCGAGCGTACGGCGGAATATGAAGCCCGCTTCGCCAACCCGTTCATCGCGGCGCAAAAAGGCTTTATCGACGAGGTAATCCTGCCACATTCGACTCGGCGGCGGGTGGCTCTGGGTCTCCGCAAGCTGCGCAACAAGCAGCTCGAAAACCCGTGGAAAAAACATGACAATATTCCGTTGTGAGGATGTGAAGTGAAAGTCATTCTCCGTCATTGCGAGAGAAGCGAAGCAATCCAGGGCGGTGTGTGTGGCTCTAGATTGCCGCTTCGCTTTCGCTTCTCGCAATGACGGTGGTGGAAGAGCGTGAAGCAGCCCGCGGTCTATATTATGACAAACAAGCGCAACGGCACGCTCTACACCGGGGTTACTTCAAAGCTTCCGCAGCGAGTTTGGCAGCATCGGGAGGGCATAGCGGACGGTTTTACGAAACGTTATGGATGCAAAATGCTGGTTTGGTTTGAAATGCACGAAACTATGGAAGCCGCGATATTGCGAGAAAAGCAGATCAAGGCTGGTTCAAGGAAGAAGAAATTGGCTTTGATAGAG
Source organism: Sphingorhabdus sp. M41 (assembly GCF_001586275.1). Lineage (NCBI taxonomy): Bacteria > Pseudomonadati > Pseudomonadota > Alphaproteobacteria > Sphingomonadales > Sphingorhabdaceae > Sphingorhabdus > Sphingorhabdus sp. M41. The sequence goes on from NZ_CP014545.1 coordinate 1,605,329, forward strand.
GCGTTCAATCCGCAGTGGCGGGATTTATACGAGGATATTGCCCATGGTTGAAGGTCGTTCCGTCATTGCGAGGAGCGAATGCGACGAAGCAATCCAGAGCCGCGAGCGACGCACTGGATTGCTTCGCTGCGCTCGCAATGACGGTGGAAACTGATGCCAACAGGATTAGTAGCCCTTCTCGACGACGTCGCAGCCATTGCGAAAGTTGCGGCCGCGTCGGTTGACGATATCGGTGCCGCTGCAGCGCGCGCTGGGACCAAATCCGCCGGTGTGGTGATCGATGATGCGGCGGTTACGCCGACCTATGTCACCGGTTTTGATCCGTCGCGCGAATTGCCGATGATCTGGAAGATCACCAAGGGATCGTTCAAGAACAAACTGGTCTTCTTGCTACCCGCAGCGGTCCTTTTGGGACAATTTGCGCCCTTTTTGATACCGATCATCCTGATTTTCGGCGGATTGTTTCTCTGTTACGAAGCCGCCGAGAAGGTGCTCGAATTTTTCCACGTCGACGAGTCCACCAAGCATGAACAGCCCGCGATTATCGAGGGGCCGGGGCGGGAGAAAGAAATGGTCTCGGGCGCGATCCGTACCGACCTGATCCTGTCCGGCGAGATCATGGCGATTGCCCTGTCGGAGCTGACCGACCAGGTCTGGTGGGAACAGGCGATCATCCTCGCGGTCATCGGCATAGCGATTACCGTGGCGGTTTACGGCGCGGTCGCGCTGATCGTGAAGATGGATGATATCGGCCTGCATATTGCCCAGAATAACGAAGGCGCGTTGCGCTCCTTTGGTTGCAGCCTGGTCAGGCTGATGCCGAAACTGCTCGCCGCCCTGTCGATCATCGGCACGCTGGCCATGGCCTGGGTCGGTGGCGGATTGCTGGTGCATAATGTTGCCGCGCTTGGCTGGCACGGGCCGGAACATCTGATCGAATGGCTGTCGCATCCCTTGCTCGGCCTGTTCCCGACTTCGGCCAAGCTGATGGTCGGCGGGATAGCCTTTGCGCTCTTGTCGGGCATATTGGGCGTCCTTGTTGGGGCAGGCATCGCGCCGCTGGTCCATAAATTCATTCCGCACGGAGAAGCACATTGAAACTAGGTCGTCTCAATCACATCGGCGTAGTGACGCCATCGATCACCGACAGCATCGCCCATTGGCGCGATGTCATGGGCGCTACTTCGATTTGCGAGCCATTTGACCTGCCGGCGCAGGGCGTGAAAGTCTGTTTCGTCGATACGCCGGCCGAAGGTCTGACCAATGGCACCCAGATCGAACTGATCGAGCCGCTCGGCGAAGATAGTCCGATCCATGGCTTTCTCGCCAAGAACCCGCTCGGCGGCCAGCATCATGTCTGTTTTGAAGTGCCCGATATTCACGCCGCCAAGGCCGAATTCGAAGCGATGGGCAAGCGAGTGCTTGGTGAACCGCGCATCGGTGCACATGGCACGCTTATCTTTTTTGTGCATCCCAAGGATATGGGCGGGATGCTAACCGAAATCATGGAAACGCCCAAGGGGCATTAATCTTACGCTCGTCATCCTGAATTTGTTTCAGGATCTCATGCGGTCCTGAAACAAATTCAGGATGACCAGCCATACAAAGGGATCAATTATGGAATTCGAAAATATCAAGCTCGACATCACCGATCAGGTTGCAACGATCACGCTCAACAAGCCGGAAAGGCTGAATGCCTGCTCGCTGGGCATGGCGGATGATATATTCATCGCGCTCGACAAGCTGGAAGACGCGCGCGCTCTGGTAATTACCGGCGAAGGCCGTGCCTTCTGTGCCGGTGCCGACTTGCAAGCCAAGAATGACAGCGCCTTGTCCGGCGGGCAGGGGAGCTATGCGGCGCTGCTCCAGCATTATAACCCGTTGATGCTGAAACTGGCGAAGCTGGATATCCCGACAATCACCGCGGTCAACGGCCCGGCGGCGGGCGTCGGCTGTTCCATAGCCTTGGCCAGCGACTTCGCGATTGCCGGGAAATCAGCCTATTTCCTCCAGGCTTTCGTCAATATCGGCCTTGTGCCCGACGGTGGTGCATCGTGGATGCTGACTCGCCTGGTCGGCAAGGCCCGGGCAACCGAGATGATGTTGCTCGGCGAGAAAATTCATGGCGAAAAAGCCGCAGAATGGGGATTGATCTACAAATGTGTCGACGATGATGCGCTGATGGACGAAACCGGCGCTCTGGCGAAACGCCTGGCGGGCGGACCCACTGTGGCATTGGGCGTGATGCGCCAGAATCTGGCGGCGGCACTCGAAAGCGATTATGCTACTGCGCTGGTGCGGGAAGCAGAAGGCCAGCGGATTGCCGGCGACAGCAAGGATGCGCGGGAAGGGGCGATTGCGTTCCTGCAGAAGCGCAAGACGGAATTCAAGGGCGAGTGAAGACCACTGGTTCCGGGCTTGTCGAAGGGCACCTCTCGTTCGGGTGGCCTGGTTCGACAGGCTCTTCACGAACGGCTGATATATTCGAATATTCATTTGCAGGGCAGATATGACCGATAAACCGACTATCAAAGACTGGCAGGAACTGGCTGACAAGGAAGTCAAAGGCCGTGACCTGACCTGGGAAACACCCGAGGGCATTGCCGTCAAGCCGCTCTACACGGCGGAAGATGCCGGCGATCCGGGCTTGCCGGGCTTCGGTCCGTTCACCCGCGGCGTAAAGGCGTCGATGTACGCCGGACGGCCCTGGACAATCCGTCAATATGCCGGTTTCTCGACCGCTGAGGAATCAAACGCCTTTTATCGTCGCAATCTGGCGGCGGGGCAAAAGGGTCTTTCAGTCGCCTTCGATCTCGCCACGCATCGCGGTTATGACAGCGACCATCCGCGCGTCGTTGGCGATGTCGGCAAGGCGGGCGTGGCGATTGACAGTGTCGAGGATATGAAAATCCTGTTCGACCAGATTCCACTCGACGAAATGTCGGTGTCGATGACGATGAACGGCGCGGTGATCCCGTGTCTGGCTTTCTATATCATTGCGGCGGAAGAGCAGGGCGTTTCGCAGGAGAAGCTTTCCGGCACGATCCAGAATGATATTCTGAAAGAGTTCATGGTGCGGAATACCTATATCTATCCGCCGGCGCCCTCGATGCGGATCATTTCCGACATTATCGGTTACACGTCCGAACATATGCCGAAGTTCAACAGCATCTCGATCAGCGGCTATCATATGCATGAAGCCGGCGCGACGGCGGTGCAGGAACTGGCCTTCACCATCGCCGATGGCCGCGAATATGCCAAGCAGGCAATGGCGACCGGTCTGGATATTGATGCCTTCGCCGGGCGTCTGAGCTTCTTCTTCGGGATCGGCATGAATTTCTTCATGGAAGTGTCCAAGCTGCGCGCGGCGCGGACCTTGTGGCACCGGGTGATGACCGATCTCGGCGCGCAATCCGAGCGATCCAAGATGCTGCGCACCCACTGCCAGACGTCGGGCGTGTCGCTGACCGAGCAGGATCCGTATAACAATGTGATCCGGACGACGATCGAGGCAATGGCGGCAACGCTGGGCGGGACCCAGTCGCTGCATACCAATGCGCTCGATGAAGCGATTGCGCTGCCGACCGATTTCTCCGCTCGGATCGCCCGCAACACCCAGATTGTGTTGCAGGAAGAGGCGGGGATTACCAAGGTCGTCGATCCGCTCGGCGGCAGCTATTATGTCGAGGCGCTGACCGACGAGCTGGTCGAGAAAGCCTGGGAGATTATCGAACGCGTCGATGCCGAGGGCGGCATGGCCAAGGCGGTTGCCGATGGCTGGCCCAAGGCGATGATCGAGGAAGCTGCTGCCGGTCGTCAGGCCGCCGTGGACAAAGGCGATGCGGTGATCGTCGGGGTGAACAAATATCGGCTTCCCGAAGAAGACTCGATGGAAACGCTGGACATCGACAATGCCAAGGTTCGTCAGGGGCAGATTGCCCGGCTCGAGAAGATGCGCGCCGATCGCGACGAAGCGGCCTGTCAGGCTGCGCTCAAGGCGCTGACCGAAGGCGCGAAGGGTGGCGGCAATGTGCTGGCGCTCGCAGTTGACGCCGCGCGGCAACGGGCTTCACTCGGAGAAATTTCCGATGCAATGGAAACGGTATTCGGCCGCTACGAAACCCGCCCGACACCGGTCAAGGGCATTTACGGCAAGGCTTATGAGGGCAATGCCCGCTATGCGATGGTCATCGAAGGCGTCGATGCCGTGTCGCAGCGGCTTGGCCGCAAGCCGAAAATCCTTGTCGCGAAAATGGGGCAGGATGGCCATGATCGCGGTGCCAATGTGGTGTCCAGTGCCTTTACCGACATGGGCTTTGACGTGATTTCCGGGCCGCTATTTCAGACGCCCGGAGAGACGCGCGATCTGGCTCTTTCCGAAAATGTCGATGCGGTCGGCGCGTCCAGCCTTGCCGCGGGCCACAAGACGCTGATCCCCGAACTGATCAACCTGCTGAAAGAAGCAGGCCGCGGCGATATCAAGATATTTGCCGGCGGTGTTATCCCGGCCAAGGATTACGAATTCCTGCGCAAGAGCGGTGTGGTCGGAATCTATGGACCGGGCAGCAATATTGTGGAATGTGCCGCGGATATATTGAGATTGCTGGGCCATAATATGCCCCCCGAAGAGGAAGCTGCGGAATGAGTGAAAATGGAACAGTAAAACCGTTCGCTTCGAGCGAAGCCGACAAGCGTCCAGACCAAAATGTCTCGCATTCGCTCGACACGAACGGCGAGCATATAGTCCGCAATGACTGGACCCGCGAGGAGATCGCCGCGCTGTTCGACCTGCCGTTCGACGAACTGGTTTTTCAGGCGGCAACCGTCCATCGCGCCAACCACAAGCCCGGCGAGGTCCAGCTTTCGACCCTGCTTTCGATCAAGACCGGCGGTTGCCCCGAGGATTGCGGCTATTGCAACCAGTCTGCGGGCGCAAAATCGGGGCTCAAGGCAGAGAAGCTGCTCGACGTTCGCACCGTGCTGCAAACCGCGGCGCAGGCGAAGGATCGCGGTTCCTCGCGCTTCTGCATGGGTGCAGCATGGCGCAATCCCAAGGATCGCGACATGCCGGCGATCATAGAGATGATCAAGGGCGTCCGGCAGATGGGCATGGAAACCTGCATGACCTTGGGCATGCTGACCAAGGAACAGTCCGAAATGCTGTCCGAAGCAGGCCTCGATTATTATAATCACAATATCGATACCTCGCCCGAACATTATGAGAAGGTGATCACTACGCGCACCTTCGGCGACCGGCTCGAAACCCTCGAGAATGTTAGGAACAGAGGCATCAACGTCTGTTCCGGCGGCATCGTCGGCATGGGCGAAACCCGCGAAGACCGGGTCGGCTTTGTCCATGCTCTGGCGACTTTGCCGCGGCATCCGGAAAGCGTTCCGGTCAATGCGCTGGTCCCGGTCAAGGGCACCGTGCTCGGCGATATGCTCGCCGATACGCCGCTGGCGAAGATCGACGATATCGAATTTGTCCGCACAATCGCGGTGGCACGGATCACCATGCCCGCTTCGATGGTGCGCCTGTCCGCTGGGCGCGAGAGCATGAGCGAAAGCACGCAGGCTCTGTGTTTCCTTGCTGGCGCCAACAGCATCTTCACCGGCGACAAATTGCTGACCACCGGCAATGCCGGCGATGATGCGGACGAGACATTATTTGCGAAGCTCGGGCTGGTGCCGATGGAAGCCGAGCAGCGGGAATGCAAGCTGGAGGCGGCGGAGTGATTGTCCTTCCACTATTGTTTCTCCTTCAGCCACAAGTCGATTGCAACGAACCCATCACGCAGCGTGATATGAACTTCTGCTCTCATCAGGAGTTTGAGGCGGCCGATAAAGCTTTGAACGAACAGTGGCGCAAAGTTGCTGCGCACAAAAAGCGGGACGATGAGGCGGCAGCAAGAAATGAGGCCGAAGGAGGCTATTTCCAAAAACTGCTGGACGCCCAGCGGGCATGGCTTGCCTATCGTGACAACCACTGTGAAGCGGTCTCAGATGTCTATCGGGGTGGCTCCATTCGCCCGTTAATCCACAATCTTTGCATGGCGGAGCTGACTGCGCAAAGAACCGATCAACTTCAAAAAATGATTGAGCCAAATTAATGTTCAAAAAAATTCTAATCGCCAACCGTGGCGAAATCGCCTGCCGGGTTATCCGTACTGCCCAGAAAATGGGGATCAAGACGGTCGCCGTCTATTCCGACGCTGATGCGCGCAGCCCCCATGTCAAAATGGCGGACGAGGCTGTGCATATCGGCCCGTCTCCTGCCGGCGAATCCTATCTGATCGCGGACAAGATTATCGCGGCCTGCAAGGAAACCGGCGCGGAAGCTGTGCATCCCGGCTATGGCTTCCTGTCCGAGCGGACCAGCTTTGCGCAACAGCTCGATGACAATGACATTGCCTTTATCGGCCCGCCGATCAACGCCATTGCCGCGATGGGCGACAAGATCGAGTCAAAGAAACTGGCCGAAAAGGCAGGGGTCAGCGTTGTTCCCGGCCATATTGGCGAGATTGACGATACCGAACATGCGGTGAAAATCGCTGGCGAAATCGGCTATCCGGTGATGATGAAGGCCAGCGCTGGCGGTGGCGGCAAGGGGATGCGGCTTGCGTGGAACGAGAAAGACGTCCGCGAAGGCTTTGAGGCGACCAAGCGCGAAGGGCTGGCCAGCTTTGGTGATGACCGCGTGTTTATCGAGAAATTCATCGAACAGCCGCGCCATATTGAAATCCAGGTGCTCGGTGACAAGCATGGCAATGTGATTTATCTGGGCGAACGCGAATGTTCGATCCAGCGGCGGCACCAGAAGGTTGTCGAAGAAGCGCCTTCACCATTTGTCGACCCTGAGATGCGGAAGAAAATGGGCGAGCAAGCCGTCGCGCTGTCGCAGGCTGTGGGCTATTACAGCGCTGGTACGGTCGAACTGATCGTCGGGGCGGACAAGAGCTTTTATTTCCTCGAAATGAACACCCGGCTGCAGGTGGAACATCCGGTCACCGAATATATCACCGGCCTCGATCTCGTCGAACAGATGATCCGCGTTGCTTATGGCGAGAAACTGCAGCTGACGCAGGACGAGGTCAAGCTGACCGGCTGGGCGGTTGAAAACCGCGTCTATGCCGAAGATCCCTATCGCGGCTTTCTGCCTTCCACCGGTCGTCTGGTCAAATATCGGCCACCGGAAGCTGAAGAAGGTATTCGCGTCGACGATGGCGTGGCCGAAGGCGGCGAAGTGTCGATCTTCTACGATCCGATGATCGCCAAGCTGATCACTTATGGCGAGACCCGCATCGAAGCGATTGACCGCCAGATCGACGCGCTGAACCGGTTCGAGCTGCAGGGCCCCGGTCACAATATCGACTTCCTCTCGGCGCTGATGCAGCACGAGCGTTTCCGCGAAGGCAATATCACCACCAATTTCATCGCTGAGGAATATCCGGACGGCTTTCAGGGCGCTCCGGCATCCGACGATCTGCTCCGCAATCTCGCCGCCATCGGCGCCTTTGCCGCGACAGCCCATGCCGACCGCGCGCGCCGCGTCGACAATCAACTCGGCAAGCGGCTTGATCCGCCATCGGAATGGCAGGTCAAGATTGGCGACAAGGTGATGGAAGTTTCTATTTCCGAAGAAGAAATCGTGGTCGACGGTCAGGATGTCGATCTGTCGATGGAATATACGCCGGGCGACAGCCTGATCCTTGCCGAGGTGGCAGGCAAACCGCTATCTGTGAAAATCGCGAAGACTGCCAACGGCTTTGCGCTCAACAGCCATGGTGCGACCCACAAGGCTCGTGTCCTGCCGGCTCATGTTGCGCAGCATGCCGTCCACATGATCGAGAAAATTCCGCCCGATTTGTCGAAATATCTGCTTTGCCCGATGCCCGGCCTGCTGGTCGCGCTGCATGTTGGCGAAGGCGATACTGTCGTCGAAGGGCAGCCGCTGGCCGTGGTCGAGGCCATGAAAATGGAGAATATTCTCCGGGCCGAGAAAAATGGCGTGGTGAAATCGGTCGAAGCCGCGCAGGGTGATAGTCTTGCCGTCGACGCCGTGATACTCGAACTGGAATAAGAATTTTCGCCTTGGGGAGGGTAAGATATGGCCAGTGAAGTAGCAATGGCGGGGCAGCGCGAGCCGACGCAAAAGGAAATCCGCCTGGTTATCGCGGCGTCCTCCGCCGGCACCATTTTCGAATGGTATGACTTCTTCATCTATGGCACATTATTCTATATTATCGGGCCCACCTTTTTCCCCAGCGGCAATCCGACGCTTGAAATTCTGATGGTCTGGGCGACCTTTGCCATCGGCTTCGGCTTCCGTCCTGTCGGTGCCATTCTGTTCGGTTTTCTGGGCGACAAGCTGGGGCGCAAATATACGTTTCTTGTCACGGTCACGCTGATGGGCGTTGCCACCGCGGGCGTCGGATTCATTCCCAGCGCCGAGACAATCGGCCTGGCAGCTCCCTTGATCGTGATCTTCCTGCGAATATTGCAGGGCCTTGCGCTTGGCGGTGAATATGGTGGCGCAGCAATTTACGTGGCCGAACATGCTCCCACCGAAAAGCGCGGATATTATACGAGCTACATCCAGGCGAGCGTTGCCGGAGGGTTTGTCTTGTCAATCGGCGTCATATTGGCCTGTCGCTTCCTGATCCCAGAACAGGCGTTTAACGACTGGGGCTGGCGAGTGCCTTTTCTGCTGTCGATCATCCTGCTCGCCATATCACTCTGGATGCGCCTGAAGCTCAATGAAAGCCCGGTCTTCCAGGCGATGAAAGAGGCGGGAGAAACCGCAGGCAATCCCTTCGTCGAAAGCTTTACCTATCCCGGCAACAAGAAGCGTATTTTCGTTGCCCTTTTCGGGATCACGGGCGTGCTGACAACCATCTGGTACACGGCCTTTTTCTCCGGCATGTCCTTCCTGCGCGGACCGATGAACATGGAGGCGCGCACCGTCGACATCATATTGTTCGTCTCCGGCCTGATCGCCATGTCATTCTATCTTGTCGTCGGCAAATGGTCCGACCGGGTGGGACGCAAGAAACCGATTGTCGTCGGCGCTCTGCTATCCCTGTTGTTGCTGTTCCCGGCATTTTGGGGGCTGGGCCATTTTGCCAACCCTGGGCTGACAGCAGCAGCGGAAGCGAATCCGGTGCGGGTCGAGGGCAGTGCCTGCAGCACGGATCCATTCGCCGAACTGTTCAGCCGCGAGCAGAGCGATTGCGGCAAGATACTGGAGACGCTGACATCCGCGGGCGTTTCCTATTCGTTGACTGACGCCAGTGAACTGAAACTGAGCGCCGGCAGCAATGCTATCGCCATTGATTCCGCATGGCTGGAAGATGGCGCTGCCCGCAGCAGCGGCATTCGTGATGCGCTTGCCGCTCATGGTTATGATTTTGCCAAACAGCAGCCGGACATGATCAGCATTTTGGGCATAGTCGCGATCCTGCTGGTTCTCGGTGCCCTGAGCGCCCTGACTTACGGGTCGGTTGCCGCCCTGCTGTCGGAAATGTTCCCGGCCAAGATCCGCTACAGTTCGATGTCGATACCCTATCATATCGGGGCCGGATATCTCGGCGGCTTCCTGCCGCTGATCGCCGGATATATTGTGGCGCGATCGGGCGATATATATGCCGGTCTCTGGTACACATGGGTCGTCGTCGCATTCGGTGTCATCGTTGCCTGGTGGGGCATCCCCAATGATCCCGAAGCGGCTCTCGACGAAGACCGATAAAGGTCCTATCGCTCGGTTCATGAGTGACGTGAAGCCGAACATACCGCCGACCGCGACAGTTAAGCTGGATTCCGATGCGCTGGTAGCAAACTGGCGCGCGCTTGACCGGCTGTCGGGGAAAGCCAGTGCGGGAGCGGCCGTCAAGGCCAATGCTTATGGTCTTGGCGTGCGCGATGTCGTGCACCGGTTGATGGCAGCGGGGTGCACGGATTTTTTCGTCGCCAACTGGCGGGAAGCGCAGGAAATTGAAGACCTGACCGCGGGCAGAGCCGGAGTGTCCGTGCTCAATGGTGTGCGAGCGGCAGATATGCCCTTTGCGCGCCAATCTCCGGCAAAGCCGGTGCTCAACAGTTTGCAGCAATTGCAGCGCTGGAAAAGCTCCGGGAAGAGCTGCGATATCATGATCAACAGCGGGATGAACCGGCTCGGTATCGATGTGGACGATCTCGATGCCGCACTATTCGACGGCATGACGATTGATATGGTGATGAGCCATCTTGCCTCCGCCGATGAAGATGTTCCTCAGAACGCAGAGCAGCTGCAACAGTTTAAAGCCGGGCTCGAAACCGTGCCGGCCAAGCGGAGGAGTCTGGCCAATAGCGCGGGCATAGCATTGGGCAGTGAATATCATTTCGATGTAACACGCCCGGGCCTGTCACTCTATGGCGGGATTCAACGTCCGGCTTTGGAAGATGTCATCAGACAAGTGGCGTTCCCGCAAGCGGAAATCATTCAGGTTCGATCGCTTCGTGCGGGTGAAAAGCTTGGTTACAACGCGCAATATATCGCGGATGATTCCCACAAGGTTGCTATATTGGCGATGGGCTATGCCGATGGATATTTGCGGGGTTTCTCGAATAGCGGTATGTTCATGCATGAGGGCATTGTGCTGCCAGTATTGGGCCGGGTTTCAATGGACCTGATCGCGATCGATCTGTCAGACGAACCGAATCTGAAAGAGGGCGACTGGGTTGATTGCGAATATGATCTTGGGATAGCTTCGGGGCAATCGGGCATGTCGCAATATGAATTGATCACCGGTCTGGGTAACCGTCTCGCTCGAGAGTGGACATAGGGTCACTGAAACCATTGCCGTCAACGCAGCTGCACAAAATAAAAATGCTGCGCAAAAATCCAGCATAACAACAGAAGTTGCGGCAATGCACAAATAGGTTTAGTGCTTGTGCAACATTTAATAATTGATGGTTAGAAGAGTTTGAGAACTTCAACAATTCCAACCCATCGGGAGCTGACATGGCCAAGTCCAAGAATATCAATCCAGGCGATCCGATCACGATAAAAAAATATGCCAATCGCCGACTCTATAATACCCAGACATCGAGCTACATCACGCTCGACTTTCTCGCAGAAATGACCCGCAATGATCAGGACTTCATCGTCGTCGATGCCAAGACCGGTGAGGATATCACCCACAATGTTCTGACCCAGATCATCGTTGACGAGGAAAGCAGCGGCAAGCAGATGCTGCCGGTCAAGTTCCTGCGCCAGCTGATCTCGATGTATGGCAACAGCATGCAGACGTTGATGCCATCCTATCTGGAGGCGTCGATGGACAATTTCCGCAAGAACCAGAAACAGTTTCAGGAAGCCGTCGAGGGCGCACTCAACAAAAACCCGCTTGGCCAGATGGCGGTCAAGAACCAGAAGCAGTTTCAGGAAGCCGTCGAAAATGCCCTGAAGGCAAGTCCGCTGGCCGGTGTCTTCGAAAAGGCATTGAGTCTTGGTCAGAATGATCATGCGAAAGCGGGCGATTCATCGCAAGAGACTGCGTCGGAGAAAGACGCTGAGATCCTGGCGCTGAAACAACAGCTGGCGGATATCCAGTCCAAGATCGACAAGCTCGACAGCTGACTACCGGAACCTAATAATCCGCAGGAAAAACAAGTGAAGAAAAATGCCCTTTCAATCAGCCGCGAACAGGATTTTGCGGCCTGGTACCAAGAAGTAATTAGCGAAGCCGACATGGCCGAAGAATCCGGCGTACGGGGAAGCATGATCATGCGGCCCTGGGGCTATGGCATCTGGGAACGGGTGCAATATCTGATGGACCAGCGGATCAAGGCGTCCGGCCATGAAAATTGCTATTTTCCGCTGTTCATTCCGCTGAGCTATTTCTCGAAAGAAGCCGAGCATGTCGACGGATTTGCCAAGGAAATGGCGGTGGTCACGCATCACCGGCTGATCAAGGGCGAAGATGGCGGTCTGGTTGTTGATCCGGATGCCAAGCTGGAAGAACCACTGGTCGTTCGCCCTACCTCCGAAACGGTTATCGGCACCGCCTTTGCCCGCTGGGTGCAAAGCTGGCGTGACCTTCCGGTGATGATCAACCAGTGGGCCAACGTGGTGCGCTGGGAAATGCGCACCCGGATGTTCCTGCGGACCACCGAATTTCTCTGGCAGGAAGGCCATACGGCCCACGCCACTAAGGCCGAGGCGATGGAAGAAACGCTCAGCGCGCTGGAAATGTACCGCGAATTTTCCGAAAACGTGCTGGCCATGCCGGTCATTGCCGGAGAAAAGCCGGAGAATGAACGTTTCCCCGGCGCCGATGCGACTTACTCGATCGAAGCGATGATGCAGGACGGCAAGGCTTTGCAGGCCGGCACCAGTCACTTCCTCGGCCAGACGTTCAGCAAGGCGCAGAATATCCGCTTCCAGGACAAGGAGGGCGTGTTCCAATTTGCCTATACCACCAGCTGGGGCACTTCGACCCGGATGATCGGCGGCGTCATCATGACCCATGGTGATGATGACGGCATGCGCGTGCCGCCACTGATCGCGCCTTATCAGGTCGTGATCGTGCCGATGCTGCGCGACAAGCCGGAAGACGAAGAAGTGCTCGATTATTGCAAGGCGCTGGCCAAGGATATTGCCCAGCTGAGAGCCTTTGACGAGCCGGTCCGGGTGAAGCTGGATATCAGTGGCGCCAAGACCCAGACCAAACGCTGGTCCTGGGTCAAGAAGGGCGCGCCGATCATTCTTGAAATCGGTCCGCGGGACATGGCCGAGGACAAGGTAGCGATGATCCGGCGCGACGCGCTTTATCAGGACAGCGGCAAGCTCGACACGAAATTTCTCGCCAAGGCGGATTTCATCCCCGAAATCCCGGCCCTGCTTTCCGATATCCAGACAGCATTGCATGAAGAAGCCAAAGAGCGTCTCAGCGGCAACATCAAGCGGGGCGTTGAATATTGGTCCGACGTTGAACGTTTCTATGCGGCGAAAAAGAAACATCCGGGATGGCTGGAAGTGCAATGGTGCAAGGCGACCGGTGAAGAGCTGGAAGCAATCGAAGAGCGGCTCAAAAAACTGAAGCTGACCTTCCGCAACGTGCCGGTTGACGCGGCAGTCGCCGATGGCAAATGCATCTTTACCGGCAAACCGGCGGTCGAGCGCATAATCATAGGTAAAGCTTATTAATGTCCCTATGAACTCCTTCACCAACTTCGAGAATTTCCTAACAGGAACTGCTGTCATCGCAGTTATCCTTTTTGTGCTACGAGAAATTATCGAAGCAGTTAAGAAATGGAAATCTGATCAGAGAAAACTGAGTGCTCTCAAGAAAATATTGTCTCGCGAAATCGAACTTAACTTTACGTCATTGGCCTCGCTGGAGGACGCTCTAACTCAAGCTTCAAAACAACTAAAAAGTAAACCGCGAGGCGAGTTTCGAGTTGTTAGCGAGCCAAGCGGAAAAGAGACTTGGCAAACTTGGAAAAACAATGGAGAGCGTGATCGCGGTGGGATGCTAAGGCGTACTCACAAAGCGGCTTCGGACAAAACTCTGCTAACAATAGCTGAAATTTCTCCCAAGCTTTTACGTCCGCTAGAAGAGTATATCGATTCCACCTCGGAGATAGAACACCTGCGTTCAAGTTTGATTGATTATGCTCACCCCGAAGCCAGCGATCAAAACCTATTTCCTGGCTTTACCGATTGGGCATTAGATCAATTAGAAAGTATTCGGAATCAACAGAAGCAGCTTTTTATACTGTGCGCGGGTAAAGAACTGTCGAAAGGACGGCTTAGGTAGAATGACCAACAAATTTCAAAGTGCATCGCATGCCAAAATCCAGATTTCGAAATGAAAAAACACAAACCGAAACAGGTTCCTACTCGCCAGCAGATACTGGATTTTATCGAGCGATCGGAGCGGCCTGCAGGACGGCGGGAGATATCAAAAGCCTTTGGATTGCGGGGGCCGGACAAGATCGCGCTCAAGGCTTTGCTCAAGGACATGACCAAGGAAGGGCTGCTGGCCGGAGATCTGGGGCGGGCTTTGCATAAGGTGGGCGGCCTGCCGAAGGTAACCGTGCTCAAGATTGTCGAGATTGACGGCAATGAAGCGGTTGGCATTCCTGAAAAATGGGAAGACGAAGGTGGGCCTGCGCCGAAGATCAGGATCAAGGAAAAAGGCCGCCGTGCCGCATTGGCCATCGGCGACCGGATTCTCGCCCGGACCGAAGAGCGCGGGCAGGGCCATATTGCCTTCCTGATGAAGAAACTCGCCCAGAGCAACGAGATGCTTCTGGGTATTGTCGAAAAGGACGAACGGGATCGCTATTGGCTGAAGCCGGTTGATCGCAAGATCCGGCGCAGCACGCCGATCTTCGAACTGGGCGATGCGCAGCCGGGCAATCTGGTGCTGGCCGAACCGCTCAAGCGCGGCTCCGAAATCAAGGCGCGGGTGAAGGAAATATTGGGTGATCCGTTTGCGGCCAAGTCATTCAGCCTGATCGCGATCCACAAATTTGAAATTCCGCTGCATTTCCCCGATGCCGTGACCGAGGAAGCCGAACAGGCGACCAAGCTCGAGATATCCAAAGAGCAGCGGGAAGACCTGCGCCATCTGCCGATTGTCGCGATCGATCCGGCCGATGCCCGCGACCATGATGATGCGATCTGGGCCGAGCCGGATGACAATCCGGATAACAAGGGCGGCTTCAAGGCGCTGATCGCTATCGCCGATGTCTCTTATTATGTCCGTTCAGGCAGCAAACTCGACCGGGAAGCCTATAAGCGCGGCAATAGCGTCTATTTCCCCGACCGGGTTGTGCCGATGCTTCCGGAAGCCTTGTCCACCGATGTCTGCTCGTTGAAGCAGGGCGTTGAGCGGGTGGCCTTGGTATGTCATGTCACGATCAATGCGAAGGGGCAGGTGACCGGTTCCCGCTTCACCCGCGCGATTGTCAAACTGGCCGGCAATATTGCCTATGAGGACGCGCAGGCGGCAATGGACGGCAAGCTCGACCACCCGCTGAAGAGCAAGGCTCTGGAGCCTTTATGGTCATGCTGGAAGCTGCTCGCCAAGGCGCGTGACGAGCGCGAGCCGCTCAATCTCGACCTGCCCGAAAAGCGGGTGGTGCTCGATGATCAGGGAAAGATTGTAGAGATTGCGATCCGCGAACGGCTCGACGCGCACCGTGTGGTCGAGGATTATATGATCGTCGCCAATGTCGCGGCGGCGAAGATGCTGGAATCGAAAAAATCTCCGGTCATTTATCGGGTGCACGAAACACCGTCCCGTGAAAAGCTGATCGCGCTGAAGGACTATCTCAAGAGTTTCGACATGAGCTTTGCCATGGGGCAGGTGATCAAGCCGTCAGTATTTAACCGCCTGATCGAGCAGGTCGATGACGACTTGCTGCTGCCGCTGGTCATGGAACAGATTTTGCGCAGCCAGACCCAGGCTTATTATGGCCACACCAATATGGGCCATTTCGGCCTGTCGCTCGGCAGCTACGCCCATTTCACCAGCCCGATCCGGCGCTATGCCGATCTCGTTGTGCACCGTGCCTTGGTTAGCGCCTGCAAGCTCGAACAGCCGGCGCCGAAAAACAGCGCCATTCCGGAACATTCGGGGCTGAGCAATGAAGAAGCGGGCCGCCTTGAACTGATCTCGGAAAAAATCTCCAAGCTGGAACGCCGTGCGATGAAGGCGGAATGGGAAACCATCGACCGCTATATCTCCGCCCATCTCGCCGACCGGGTCGGCGAGGTCGTCAAATGCCGGATCACCGGTGTGCAGAATTTTGGCTTTTTTGCCACGGTCGAGGAACTGGGCGGCGACGGGCTGGTTCCGGTTCGCACGCTGGGCGCCGAACGATTCGACTATGACGAGTCGAAACAGCAGCTCACCGGCATGGACAGCGGCACCAGCTATAATGTCGGCCAGAAGATCGAATTGCGTCTGGTCGAGGCCAATGCCGCCACCGGCAGCCTGCTGTTCGAACTGGCCGAAGGCGCCAATCATATGCCGGGTCGTCAGGCTCCGTTCCGGGCTGGCAAGGGCAAGCCCCATCGCAAGGGCAAGCCCGGCCGTCCCGCCAATATCCGTGGCAACAAGGGCAAGGTCCGGCGAAAATAATAGTTGGTGGTGGCACAGCAACCATTCGGATTGAATCAGGGTATATATTGTTCATCAAAAAGGAATCCCCCCGATGCCCAAACTTCTGCCAGCCAAAACCGTACCCGAATTCACCGTGCCGCTGATCGATGGCGGCAAGTTTCAGCTGAGCCAACGCCTCGGCGATAATTTCACCCTGCTATTATTCTACCGCGGGGCCCATTGCCCGATCTGCAAGATGCAGGTTCGCGAATTGCAGCGCAAAGTGGATGATTTTGCCAAGCGCGGCGTTACTGTTGTCGCGATCAGCATGGATGACAAGGAGCGGGCGCAGAAATCGGCGGATGAATGGGAAATCGACGAGCTTTTGCTTGGCTACGGACTGAGCGAAGAGCTGGCTCGCAATCTCGATCTCTATATTTCATCCGGACGTCCGGGAAGCAAGGAACCGAAGACTTTTTCCGAACCCGGGATGCTGCTTATCAAGCCGGATCAGACGCTGTATTTTGCCAGCATCCAGAGCATGCCGTTCACTCGGCCCCCGTTCGATCAACTGCTGCAGGGCATCGATTATGCGCTGGAAAATGCCTATCCTGCGCGCGGAGAACTGGCGAAATCGCGCTAACTCAGCCGATCAATCTCTTCCTTGCTCAGTGACCCGGGAACAACCATCACCGGGCAGGGAAGCGAGCCCGCTTCGGTAGCGGCAAAATGGCTGACCAGCGGGCCGGGCGCGCCATTGGCTGCCGCCCCGAGCACCAACGCCGCCAGGCCGTCCACATCATCCATCATCGCCCGTACGACTTTTGGTCCCTTGCCCTGTTTTACCGTGATGGAAGGCCGGATACCGGTTTCCTCGAATAAAGTCCCGGCGGCACCGGACACCAGCGCCTCGGCCCGGCTCTTTGCTTCTTCCTCGAGCGTGGCCTGAACCCCGCCCCAGGCAACAAAGCCCTCGCTTTCGACCAGTGCCAGAATGTGCAGCGCACTATCCGTTTTCATCGCTCGGCGTGATGCAAAGCGCAGCGCCAAGCTGGCCTCATCGGTCTCGTCGATCACCACAAGATATGTACGCATGAACCCTCCTCGCCCTGTCAGAAATACCTGTTGCGATAAAAATGCCCACAAGGCAAGCGACCGCCCTTGACGCCAATGGCGCAATGTTGGACAGCTTTAAGCGAAAACAGGACTTATTCAGGAAAGATCATCGGCCATGCCCATCAACCTCCAAATGCCTGCGCTCTCCCCGACTATGGAAGAAGGAACGCTTGCCAAATGGCTGGTGAAGGAAGGCGACAGCGTTTCGTCCGGTGATCTGCTGGCAGAAATCGAGACCGATAAAGCGACGATGGAATTCGAAGCGATTGACGAAGGCGTGATCGCCAAGATCCTTGTCTCCGAGGGGACCGAAAATGTTAAGGTCGGTGCAGTGATCGCGATAATTGCCGAAGAAGGCGAAGATGTTGGCGATGCAAAGGCTGCTCCTGTAGCGAAAGCGGAAAATGCCGCGAAGCCCGCACCCGAGAAAGAAGAGCCCGCTCCGGCCCCTGCGCCTGCGCCAAAGGCCAGCCCCGCACCTGCCGCAAAGGCCGCAGAGGATTCCGGCAACGACCGTTTAAAAATAAGCCCGCTGGCACGCCGTCTGGCCGAGCAGAAAGCTGTCGACCTGTCCGCTGTGTCCGGATCCGGTCCCGGCGGCAGGATCATCAAGGCGGATATTGACGCAGCGGAAGGCGGCTCGGCCCCGGTCAAGACCAAAGCGGCCGCCCCGGCACCAAGCGCTGCACCTGCTGCGAAAGCTGCGCCAGCGAACGAATTCGATATTCCGCACACGTCGGAAAAACTCTCCGGCATGCGCAAGACCATCGCCCGGCGCCTGACCGAGGCCAAGCAGACCATCCCGCATATCTATCTCACCGTGGATATCCAGCTCGACAAGCTGCTCAAACTGCGTGGCGAACTCAACAAGTCGCTGGAACCACGCGGCATCAAGCTGTCGGTCAATGATCTGCTGATCAAGGCGCTGGCGGTCAGCCTGATGCAGGTGCCGAAATGCAATGTCTCGATCGAGGGAGATCAACTCAAGAAATTCGAACGCGCCGATATTTCGGTTGCGGTCAGCATCGAAGGTGGCCTGATCACCCCGATCATCAAGAGTGCCGACAGCAAATCGCTCAGCGCCATTTCAACCGAGATGAAGGATCTCGCCGACCGTGCCAAGGCCGGCAAGCTGAAGATGCACGAATATCAGGGTGGCACCGCCAGCATCTCCAACATGGGCATGTTCGGAATCAAGAATTTTGACGCCGTGATCAACCCGCCGCAAGCGATGATCATGGCAATCGGCGCGGGCCAGAAGCGACCGCATGTCATTGACGACAGTCTGCAGATTGCGACGATCATGAGCGCCACCGGCAGCTTCGATCACCGAGCGATTGACGGCGCGGATGGTGCGCAACTGATGAAAGCGTTCAAGGAATTGTGCGAGAACCCGCTGGGGATGCTCGCTTGACTGATCTTGCCAACAAAGTGCCTGCCATCCGCACCATCGTCATGCCCACCGAAGGCAATCCCTATGGCGTGGCTTTTGGCGGCTGGCTGATGGGGCAAATGGCGCAGGCCGGCGGCGCCCTGGCGGCTAAACACAGCAAGCACCAGTCGGTGGTCGTGGGGGCCAATGACTTGCGCTTTGGACATCCGGTCGGGATTGGCGATGAATTGTCGGTTTATGCCGAATTCACCAAAATCGGCCGCAGTTCGATGACCGTCCAGGTCGAAGCCTTCCGCCGGGATCGCCATGAGGATGAGATGATGAAAGCGGCCTCCGGCATCTATATATTTGTGGCGGTGGATGGCAATGGGAAGCCGGTGCAGGTACCGGCACTCGACTAGAGATTATCGAAAAGGAATAACATGGCAGACACTTATGACCTTATCGTTCTCGGCTCCGGCCCCGGCGGCTATGTAGCCGCGATCCGCGCCTCGCAACTGGGGCTGAAGACCGCCATTGTCGAACGCGAAAATCTGGGTGGCATCTGCCTCAACTGGGGCTGCATCCCGACCAAGGCAATGCTGCGCTCGGCGGAAGTGTTTCACAATATGAAACATGCCAGCGACTATGGTCTGGTCGCGGAGAAGATCAGCGCTGACCTTGATGCGATTGTCAAACGCTCGCGCGGGGTGGCAAAACAGCTCAATCAAGGTGTCACCGGCCTGATGAAGAAGAACAAGATTGATGTCGTGATGGGCGATGGCAAGATCACTGCGCCGGGCAAACTGACCGTCACCACGGACAAGGGCGAGGAACAGCTGACTGCGAAGAATATCATCATCGCCACTGGCGCCCGCGCCCGCGATCTGCCTTTTGCCAAGGCGGACGGCAAGCGCATCTGGACCTATCGCCACGCGATGACGCCAAGCGAAACGCCGACCAAATTGCTGGTCATCGGTTCCGGGGCAATCGGCATCGAATTTGCCAGCTTCTACAATGACATCGGCGTCGATGTAACTGTCGTCGAAATGCTCGATCGGATCGTCCCGGTAGAGGATGAGGAAATCTCCAAGTTCCTCGAAAAGTCTTTGAAAAAACAGGGCATGACGATCATGATCGGCGCCGGTGTCAAGAGCATCGAGACCGGCGACAAGGGCGTCAAGGCGGAGATCGAGGACAGCGAGGGCAAGAAGGAGGTGCACGATTTCAGCCATGTCATCGTCGCCGTTGGCATCATTCCCAATATCGAGACCATTGGCCTCGATCAGCTTGGCGTTGAACCCGACAAGCGTTTTCATATCAAGACCGACGACTATTGCCGGACCAATATCGACGGCATTTACGCGATCGGTGACTGTACCGCTGGCCCGTGGCTGGCGCACAAGGCGAGCCATGAAGGCGTCATTGCGGCAGAAACCATCGCCCAGTCGATGGGCAAGGACGGTCATCCGCATGTCATGGACGTCAACAATATTCCCGGCTGCACCTATTGCCACCCGCAGATCGCCAGCGTCGGCCTGACCGAAGCCAAGGCGAAAGAAGCAGGCCATGACGTCAAGGTCGGCAAATTCCCCTTCATCGGCAACGGCAAGGCGATTGCGCTTGGCGAGACCGAGGGTTTCATCAAGACGGTATTTGACGCCAAGACGGGCGAATTGCTCGGCGCCCATATGATCGGCGCGGAAGTGACCGAACTGATCCAGGGCTATACAATCGGCAAGACTCTGGAAACCACCGAGGCGGAACTTATGAACACCGTCTTCCCGCATCCGACGCTGAGCGAAATGATGCACGAGAGCGTGCTCGATGCTTATGGGCGTGTCTTGCATATGTGATTTCCTTCTCCCGTGAGGGAGAAGGATAGGAAGGCTTATCCGACAGGATTAGCCGCAGTTGGATGAGGGCGTTCTGCACTCTGAAGCGAAGTACACCCTCACCCAGCTCCGGCTAGGCAACAAGTTGCCAAGCCTGCGCAACCCTCTCCCGCACGGGAGAGGGTACTCAGCGATCAACTGCATGTCCCCTGCCGAAGAGTAGGGCACAGAATTATCCTGAACTCTCGTCTGGATACCGCCCGTTCGCGGGGTACAAATCCCTTTCCTACATGCCCCCATTTGCGCTATCCTGAGCGCCATGAACCACTCTGTTGCAAGACCAGTTACACCCGCAAAAATAGCGTTTTCCGCGGCAATCCGGTTTTTTACTTTTAACACTGTAAACTTTGTAAAGTTCAAAGCGTTTTTCACTAAATCAGAAGGTTGATATCCATGGCCAAGGGCACGCACGACTTTACCGCTGATCCGCGCAACGAGACTATTCTGATCAACGTCAACGGCGTTATGACGCCGCGAGCCGAGGCTGTGGTATCCGTTTTTGACAGCGGCTTCATGCTCGGCGACGGCGTCTGGGAAGGGCTGCGCGTGCACAAGGGCAGGATCGCATTTCTTGACGCTCATCTGGATCGCCTGTTTGAAGGTTCAAAGGCGATTGCCATGGACATAGGTATCACGCGGGAAATATTGATCGAGCGGCTTTATGAAACGATCAGTGAAAATGGTATGGCCGATCAGGAGGGTGTCCATATTCGGCTGATGGTGACGCGCGGCATCCGCTCGACGCCCTATCAGGACCCGCGCGTGGTGATTTCCTCTGCGACCATCGTGATCATTCCCGAATATAAGGAAGCGCTGCCGAGCACGGTCGAAAACGGTATCCGCCTGTTCACCGTCCATGTCCGGCGCGGCGATCCGGCGGTGCAGGACCAGAAGCTCAACTCGCACAGCAAGCTCAACTGTATCACCGCCTGCATCCAGGCAACGCAGGCCGGAGCGGACGAGGCACTGATGCTCGACCCGCATGGCTTTGTCGCAACCTGCAACAGCACCCATTTCTTCATCGTCCGCAAGGGTGAGGTCTGGACCTCGACCGGGAACTATTGCCTCGGCGGGATCACCCGGGCCAATGTAATCCGGATCTGCCGGGAGAATGATATCCCGGTGTTCGAGAAGAATTTCTCGCTGACCGACGTCTATGGCGCGGACGAAGCCTTTGTCACCGGGACTTTTGCCGGGGTGGTGCCTGCGACCGAAGTCGATGGCCGGATATTGACCGAGGGCAGGGGACCGATGGTCGAGCGGTTGCAGGGGCTGTATAAAGAGCTGATCGAGCGTGACGTTGCCTGATCCCGTTCGTGTCGAGCGCAGTGGCGACACTGTGTCGGTTCTCCGGCATCTCGACTTCGCTCGATTCGAACGGTTTGCGATGACGATATTGCCGGATCGTCTACGCGCTATATCAAGCCGACCGCAGGTCATTCCCAATAGGTTTCTCGCGCGAAGCCGCGAAGACACGAAGAAGGTATTTAAAGCGGCAACAGCTTCGCGCCTTCGCGTCTTCGCGCGAGTCCATAATGCACTCGAGAATAAACGCTTCGCGGCGATCCAGGAGACACAGGTGATACAATCATGACTATCCGCATTGCCATGTGGTCCGGCCCGCGCAATATTTCTACCGCGATGATGCGCAGCTTTGGCGGGCGCAGCGATTGCGCGGTCAGCGACGAACCTTTTTACGGGGCGTTCCTGAAAACCACTGGCCAGCGGCAGCCGATGGCGGATGAAGTCATTGCGTCAATGGATTGCGACTGGCAGTCGGTGGCGGAGGATATGCGCGGACCTGTACCGAACGACAAGGCGGTCTGGTATCAGAAACATATGCCGCACCATATGGTTTCGGACGTGTCGATTGATGACTTTCCCGATCATCGGCACGCCTTCCTGATCCGTGACCCCGAGCGGGTGGTGGCCAGCTATGCAGCCAAAAGAGTTGAGGTTACGGCTGACGATCTCGGCTATGGGCGGCAGCTGGAATATGTTGATCGTGCGGCGCAACTGACCGGCAAGCCGCCGGTGGTGCTTGATAGCGCGGACATATTGCGCGATCCCGAGGGGTATTTGCGGGCGATTTGTGCTGTTCTGGATATCCCGTGGGACCCCGGTATGCTCTCATGGCAATCGGGTCAGCGTGAAACGGATGGTATCTGGGCAAGTCACTGGTATGGGCGCGTCATCGAGACAACCGGTTTCGGGCAACCGGAAAGCACCGCGCCCAGGCTGGGAGAACGGGAGCAGGCGATCGCGGACCAGTGCCGCGATGCCTATTCCCGCCTGTCGGCTTTGCGGATCCAGCTATAAGGCAATCAGCCTTGTGGGCTAGCCGACTTTCCGATCCGTTCGAATATAGTGCCGTCGAGAACCATGTAGAGGAGACCAAGGCCGGCGAACCACAGCATGTCGTTCTGCGCGATCATCCAGACGATGGCCGGCGAAAAATTCTCGACGCCGCCAAGGACCGTTGCTGCGGCAAGCAGCAGCGCTTCGTAGGCAATGAAGCCCGCGACAAAGGACAGGCCGAGCGACAGCAACGAGCGATCGCCGCGAATGTCCAATATGGTCTTCGCTACGAACAGGGTCGCGATGGCAGTCGCGCCCATGGCGAGACCGTGACCAAAACTGTTCGCGGTTTGCGGATAGCCGAGGATAAGATAGCCAACCAGCTGATTGGCAAACCAAACCGCGCCCATCCAGACCGCTGCCTTGCGGAACGGCAAGGTCGCCGCCAGCAAGGTCGCGATCGCGGCAAAAGGGAATATGCAGGCCAATGCAAGGCTGCCCAGAACCGACGAAGTTGCCAGTACACCGGCCCAGATATTCTGGACGGACGATGAAGATTGACGGATTTGCATGTGATCATATTCCCTTTTGCTATTGGATATCAGAAACGCGCGCGCGCGCCAATGTACGCCGAACGCCCCGGAGAGCCAAAATCTGTGGCTGTTTCATAGGTTACATCGAACAGATTGTCGATACGTCCAAAGACTTCAAACGCATCGCTCAGCGGGATGCTCGCGCGTGCTCCGGCGAGTATATAGCCGTCGATACGGCGGCTGTTGGCGAGATCGTCGAAACTGTCACCCACCATCTGCATATCCGCGCCCAGTTTCAGACCGAAACCGGTCTCGTAGCTGGCGTTGAGATAGAGGCTGCTCGCCGGACGACGCGCCAGTTCATTGCCGAAATTGGCGCCAGTCGACCGGTTCTCGGTGTCGAGCCAGGTGTAATTGGCGTCAAATCGCAGTCGCTCAACCGGGGTGATAGACAAGACCGCCTCGACGCCTTTGGTGCGGTTGCGTTCAATGTTCAAAGTCGTGCCGAACGGACGACTGCCATTGGTGCACACTTCTGGTGCGGGATCAGGCGCTACCGGACAGGCAGCAAAGGCGATCTGATTGTCGGTGTCGCGCTGGAACAGGGTCACGGCCACTTGCACCGCTTCGTCGATCAGCGAATGATCGATTCCGATTTCGTAGGATTTTGCGGTTTCCGGCACCAGGTCTGGCGTGCCATAACCGAATGGGCGATCATCAAGATCGATCAGGGAAGGGGCCCTGAAGCCCTCGGCATAGCTGGCACGGATTGTCGGTCCATCTTCACTAATGCGATAGGCGAGATTGCCGGCCAGGCTGGTATTGCCGCCAAAATCATCATGTTCGTCGTGCCGGATTCCGCCGGTCAGCGTGAGCCCGTCGACAGGCTTGAACACCGCCTGGAAATAGACGGAATCGATGCCGGTTGAATCACTCACTCCGCTATTTTCATAGCGGCTGTCTTCGGTCTCAGCGCCGAATATGAAGCGCAATTGATCGACTACGGCAAAGTCGCCCCGATATTCAAATCGTTCCGTCCGTCCTCTGGGCAGCGAGTTGAAAAATGGGCTTATGATATCCCGGTTGATGTCGGAAATGCTGAAGGCGAACCGGTTCTGGAAACGCCCGTCAAATGCCTGGGCCTGAATGGCGGCGTTGCCGTAGATTTCCTTCGCCAGCGAAAACTGGCTGTTGTCCGAACTAAAGGGCGGGAAGACGCTGTCATTGTCGACCCGGCTGTCGGCATAATAGCCGCTGGCTTCAAAACGGATCGTATCGGTCAGGTCGACCTGCAATTGTCCGGAAGCAGAATATTGGCGATAGCCGTCCAGTTCAGTTCCGCCGGAATAGACGCTGATACCGTCGGTGCGGACATAGCCGCCGCCGATGCTCAGGCCGACAGGCCCGACCTTGCCAGAGGCATTGCTGACCAGTCGCACCGTATCATGCGCGCCATATTCGCCCTGAACGAATAAAGTGAGATCCTCGGTCGGGCGTTTGGTGGTGATATTGACCACGCCGCCGACGGCCTGGCTGCCCCAGGTAACGCCACTGGCACCGCGCAAAACTTCCACGCGCTCGATATTGCCGGCCAGCAGATTGCCGAAATCAAAGGCACCATCGGGCGAGGACGGGTCGTTGACCCTGATGCCATTGATCAGCACCAGTGTCTGATCGCTTTCCGCGCCGCGGATACGGACCGAGGTCTGTGACCCCAGTCCGCCGCTCTGGGTGACATTGACACCCGGCAGCTCCTGCAGAATGTCGGCAATCGAAATGATCTGCTGGTCGAGAATATCTGTTACATCGACAACGGATATAGCGGTGCCGGTGTCTTCGATATCCTGTTCAATACCGGTGGCGGTGACGATGATCTCGGAATCGTCGGCGGCCAGCGCAGGCACGGCGTAGCAATATGCGGAAGACGCCAAAAGCGTGGCTAAGGTTCGGAATTTATACATAGGTAGTCCCTTTTGTTAACGACATAGATTGCCGCTACGCAGGGGAAAACCCCGTTCACCCGACACACCCCGTCCGGCTGAAGAACGACGATATAGGGCAGGTCTCCTGACTTGCGGATCGCTGTCGAACATGCCGCCTTCCCAGATCGGGTGATCCAGTGGCATTTGGCATATCGGCTAGCCGCTTACAGTTGCGGGGGCAGTACCGGATTTGAATAGGGCCGAAGCCTTTTTCTCACCGATTTCCCTTTGAATTCTCGATTAAGAGAAACCCAATATCTGGCGCCCCATTCGTCGAAAATGATTCGAGTTGCAAGCCCAAATGTAAATTTGCCGTCCGTAGAAAAGCTTCTCATTATTCAGTGTATCAATAACCGCCAAGTTCTTGATTAACCGATTTCGCCGGTTAAATTCCGTCGGGGTGAGTGCAGAATCTACTTCGCTCCTGAATTCCAATCATGCTATAGGATGTTTCTCAATTTAGGAATGATAGTCATGATTGCATTTTTGAGTATTGCCTTGTTCAGCACCGTATCAGCCGCCGCACTCGATGATGCGGAAACCGCGCGCGTCGCTTATTCCAACTGCCTCGTTGATTTCACAACGGCGCAACTGGACGAGAAAACCGGAACGAGCGCTTTCAAGAAAGCCGCTACAACTGCCTGTTCTGACGAGCGCAACGCAATGATCTCTGCGTTGAAAAAAGACGAAATGGAATTTGGCAGTTCGGATAGCGAGGCGACAAGCTTTGCAACGGAAGAAGCCGATGGTGTGCTCTTTTCCTTTACTGACGGTTACGCGGGATATGCGAGTTCCAGTACGCGACCTGTCAAAGAGGAATGATTCACTAACTGCAATGTGCCGGCGATTCTTGGTTTCTGGCTTTATTTAGGCTTATGCGTAGGATGGGCGCTAGAAGCGCAATCCTACCTGGATATTGATCTTGGGAGATTGGTCTCCGCTCTCAAAGCGATCGTTGCCGACCGGAGCAGCAGCTTCGAAGCTGAAATCCAGCCTGCCTATCTGAGAGCGAATTCCTCCCCCGGCCGATGCAAGCGAACCGTCGCCGAGGTTGGTTCCGATGTTGGAAACGTAACCACCATCGACAAAGGCATAGAATTGAAGCCAGTCAAGCCATGCACTGACGTCGTTAAATTCCTTTCGCAGTTCGGCCAGGCCAAGGACACCTTCGTCGCCAAATCGTTCGCTGAAGTCATAGCCTTTACCGAAATAGGGACCACCGATTGCAATCTCATTCGCAGAGAGCAGGGGCCGTGAGGCGATTTGCGCATTGCCCGCCAATCGCATGCCAAAGCCGTTTCCGATATTCAGAATGGAGTTGATCCAGAAATTTGCCTTGGTAAATTCGCCACTCCCGTCGTTCCGCGAATTCAGTGGATCGCCGCTTTGGCTTGCCCCAAAAATTCCCAGCCCTTGAGTAACCCCTAGGCCGCCATAAATTCGGCCAATACCGACATTATAATTTCCCGAGAAATTCAGTGCGGCGGTCGCAATCTGGTCATTCTGGAACAAGAGTCCATTTTGCGATTGCTGAACCTCCAAATAGGCAAGTTCGGCATTGAGCCATAGATTGAGATCATTGCTGCGTTTCAGAGCATGGCTGGCAAAAACCGATGCGTACCGATTGTGACCGGTGAAATCGAAATTGCTAAGCCTGCCACCAGATCGCGTGCGACCGCCTGCGCCTGAGATTCCAACCACGGTCCCGCCATTGCCCAGGGTCATGGCATATCGTGCATATATATAGGTCAGTTCTTTCGGTTGAATGGCCGACCCGATAACATTGGTGGTGAGCACATCACTGTCGGTCAACAATCCCGGAAGATCGAGATTCAGCCTCATTCGGATTGGACCAAGCGTTTCAGGACCGTAATTGTCCAGAGCTACATGCCCCTTTGCCTTGTCTTCCCGCACTGTAACGACAAGCACACCTTTACCATCTTCGCGCTGGTAATTTGAATTGAGCAGCGTAATTCCCGGCAAATCGCCAGCCAAAAGCAATTGTCGCTCGACGATATCTGAAAGCGCCGCCGGACGTTGCAACTCGTCCAGGATTTTTCTCAGGCGCCGGTTTGCTGACCCGATGATCCGAACTTCATCAATAGCGCCGGGATCAAGTAGCACCTCGACGATGCCGATTTTCACTGATTGGGATGGAATCCGTGCGCTGGCGAAAATATAGCCCCTGTTTCTAGCGGCGGCCGATACATCGCTCGCCAAATCCCGCAGCAAATCCTCGCTGGCTTCCTGTCCGATGAATTTCTCATAGCTACTGGCGAGAAGCTCGGCAGGGATTTGAGATCCGGAATTTATGCTTACTGCTCCGATTGTGATCGAAGGATTTTCACGGGCTTGTTGGTCAAGTTGCTGCGGAACAACAGCGGGTGCCACAACATCGTTTCCGCTTGGCACGCCAACTGTCCATTCGCCCTGATCGCCAACGCTTTCGAACGGATTTCCGTTTTGCTGAGCAAGAATGGATGAGGGGCAGCAACTCAATAAGGTCCACATCAAAATTTTAATTTCTGGATGCACAAACAACTCCCGGGGCACAAAACAAGCCTGTTTAGACCGCAAATCTTAGGAATTTCTTAGCGGGTCAGGTGTTTAACGGAATATTCATGGCGTTCTTAAACTATTTCCGGAACATTCTTTGCTAATGGTCTCATTATATAACCACTGTGAATCTCAGAAGACGATCTGAAACCGAAAAAAGCGATTTACCAATATGAAAAAATTTCTCTCGATTATTGCCCTCATGACGGCAGGGACAGCTCATGCAGAAGCCCCGCAATGGAAACTTTCTGAAAGTGCCGGGACCGTCAATATACTGCGTTCCGGCGTATCACGAATTGCGATGAACGGCGGAAGCCTTGACGTCGGCGACGTTATTGCCACAGGTTATAAGAGTCGCGCAGTTTTGGTTCGCGGACAGGAATATGTTATTGTTTCACCAAACAGCCGTCTCAGGATAAGTGCGCCCAAGCAAAGTGGTGGTATCGTCCAGTTTTTTGAAGAAATCGGTAATGTCCTGTTTCGGATCGACAAAAAGGCAACGCCGCATTTCGGTGTAGAAACCCCATATCTTGCGGCTGTGGTCAAGGGGACCACGTTCAGCGTGACCGTGACAGAAACCGGAACGGCGGTGCAGGTGACCGAGGGCGCTGTGCAAGTGTCGACTCTGGATGGTGGGGCGACTCAATTATTGTCACCCGGCATGATCGGGATGGTTAATCGGGACCAGCAATTCCGTCTGACTATCGCGGGCGCAGAATCCCGGACGATTGATTCGCCCAATGCGCCAGCCAGCGGTAGAGATGAACCGGAAATTCTGAACGAAGAGGGTTCGAGCGAAATCGCTACCAGTTCTTTTGAAGGAACCATAACCGCCCCTGTACTGGAGACTCCCGTTTCGCTCAGTGGTTTGACTGGTGGTCTGGTCAGCAACGGTGGATCTTCGCTTGATACAGCAAGAATGGCGGCATCGAACTCTGCAATTCCCAGCTTTGCCGAAAAAAATGGTGGTTTGAATAATAGCAATCCAGGCGCTGTTGGAAACGGCAATGGCAATCCGTTCGGCGGTGAAAACAATCGCGCTAACAGCAATGCCGGTGGTAATGGCAACGGAAATGCCAACGGCAATGGCAATGGCAATGCTGGTGGTAATGGCAACGGAAATGCCGGCGGTAATGACAATGGTAATGCTGGCAGCGATGGCAGCGGCAATGCTGGCGGCAACGGCAATGCTGGCGGCAATGGCAACGGCAATGCTGGCGGCAACGGCAATGCTGGCGGCGACGGCAACGGCAACGCTGGCGGCGACGGCAACGGCAATGCTGGCAGCGATGGCAGCGGCAATGCTGGCGGCGATGGGAGCGGCAATGCTGGCGGCGACGGCAACGGCAATGCTGGCGGCAATGGCAATGGTAATGCTGGCAGCGATGGCAGCGGCAATGGCAACGGCAATGCTGGCGGTAATGCCAGCGGCAATGCTGGCGGCAACGGCAACGGAAATGCCGGCGGGAACGGCAACGGCAATGCTGGCGGTAATGGTGCTGCTGATACTACTGTTGACAGCAACGCAGGTGGCAACGTCAACGCTGGGATCACTATCGACAGTAACGCTGGCGGCAATGGCAATGGCAATGCTGGCGGCAATGGAAATGGCAATGCAGGCGGCAATGCCGACGGTAACGTGAAAATTAAAGCCAAATAGCAGAGCAAGACTCCACCGCTGTTTAGATTCTACAAAAGCTCAGCCTCAGTTTGCGACTGCATTAACGCAAAATAGATAGGTCTAGAGTAATAGGATCACCAACTGACGAGCGGAGATATCGTTGAAGACTGATTTTTCTTCTATCAGGGCAATCGCATTTAACCTCGCATTCTTGCCCTGGATATTGGCGCTAGCGGCTGGTCTTGCATTGGTTTCGGCCGACTTCGGTAACGATGTTGAAGAAAGATTGAGCAATCTGCGCGC
This sequence comes from Sphingorhabdus sp. M41, assembly GCF_001586275.1. NCBI lineage: Bacteria > Pseudomonadati > Pseudomonadota > Alphaproteobacteria > Sphingomonadales > Sphingorhabdaceae > Sphingorhabdus > Sphingorhabdus sp. M41. The sequence goes on from NZ_CP014545.1 coordinate 1,635,099, forward strand.
TAATGTGCTGGAAAAACCGGCATCTGGCCAAGTCGTTATCGTCGAAATTGATGCAATATCTCTTCAGCAACTGGATCGCTGGCCATGGCCACGCGCATATTATGCCAAAGCGGTCGACAAGCTGAATGAAGCTGGCGCAACGCAGATCGCGTTCGATATAGATTTTTCATCCCGCTCCACCGAAACAGACGATCAGATTCTCGCAGATGCCTTTGAGAAATCCGATGCCACGATCATTCTCCCGACATTTCGGCAACGAGGGTCAACAGATCGAGGAGAATTTGTCGAAAGCCTGCCGAACACCCTCTTTCGCCAAAATGCGTTTCTGGCTTCCGTGAATGTTTTTCCTGACAGTCGCGGTCAACTGAATGAATATAGCTATGGAACGACTACCGCGAACACAACACGTCCATCGCTGGCTAGCATGGTCGCACAAGCCCGTGGCAATATCGGTCAAAAATTTGCGATCGATCAATCTATCGACCCCAACACAATTCCCCGACTAAGCTTTGCAGAACTGATGGGCTCGACCGATCTCTCTCCGAAGTTAAGGGGTAAAACGGCGCTCATCGGAGCTACCGCCATAGAATTGGGTGATCGTTACTCTACCAGTCGTTTTGGAGTGGTTCCCGGTGTCGTCATCCAGGCGATGGCGAGTGAAACGTTGATCCAGAGAACGAATTTGCACGACCTTGGGAAATTTCCGGCGTTGATATTTTCGGCCATCTTGATGTTGGCCTGTACAGCATCTCGCAGAATCTCTTCCCCCGGTCTCATCGGAATCGCCTTTTCAGCCATTATAGCGCTGGTGGCACTCCTGTTGCTGATTGAATATTTGAGCTTTTTCACATTTTCTAACGTGCCGGCCTTTTTCTTCCTGACCGTATTTATGCTGTCGCAAAAGTTGCTGACGACGACAACGGCTCTAAAGACCAGCCAATATGTAAGTGAAATCAGCGGACTGCCTAACGAGGCGGCGTTACTGAAGATTCTAGCCACGAAAGGTTCCGGCTATATTGCCACGGCCCGACTGGCAGACTTCCGCGAATTGCTTGTGTTGACCAGTAGGGAATCTCGTAGCGTTCTGTTCCAGAATATCGCCAGCCGACTGAATTTTCTGGCCCGGGATGAGTGCATTTATCATGTCGATTCAGACATGGTCGCATGGATTGTGAGGCATGAATATACTGACGATATTCCGGGCCATTTCGACACCGCAACTGCACTGCTCCAGGCCCCCGTCATGGCAGGAGACACCAAGATCAAGATAGATGCGACTTTCGGTATCAGCGGTGACTCTCTGGACAAGTCCAAAATCGCATCGGAAAAGGCACTCGCCAACGGGACGAAATGGTCATGGCACGATTCCGAATTTGACCATGCCATTGGTCAAAAGCACAATCTGCTGATGGAACTGGATCAGGCTATCGAGGACGGTAATCTTGGTGTGGTTTATCAACCCAAATGGGACCTTTTGGCAAATCGGCTCGACGGCGCAGAAGCTCTGGTTCGTTGGGACCATCCCGACCGTGGCACGATAAGTCCGGCAATATTCATTCCCCTGCTAGAAAAAGCCGGCCGCATCGACGGACTGACATTTCACGTTTTGCAACGCGCACTGGATGATTTGACCAAGTGGGGAGAACGACGCCCCGGGCTGACCTGCTCCGTCAATATTTCTGCCAAGCTGCTGGGTGACAAGGCCTTTGTGCACAGGGCAATTGTCATGGTGGAAGAAGCAGATGTCGATAATGTTCAGATTGTTTTCGAAGTCACTGAAACAGCAACGCTCGCGGACCCGGAACGATCTGCATTGGCACTGAAACTCATTCAGAATGCGGGTATAAGAGTGTCCATTGATGACTATGGAACCGGTCAGTCGACCATGAGCTATTTGCAGCGCCTGCCAGTCAGCGAAATCAAGCTGGATCAAAGCTTCGTGAAAACAATGACCACTGACAGCGCCAACCGGGTCATGGTCAAATCCACCATCAAAATGGCTCATGCTCTCGGCTATAAAATTGTCGCAGAAGGAATTGAGGACCAGCCGTGCTTGGAATTGCTGACCCGATACGGGTGCGATATCGGCCAGGGCTGGCATATATCCAAACCGGTCACGCCCGAAGTATTTGAAACTGACTGGCTGGACAGCGCATTTGAAGAGGCGCGCTTGTCGGCCTGATTGAAGTTTCCCGAAGAAAGGTGGAGTCCGTGTGTCTCTGCTATCGGACGAGGAGCACCCTCAGATCATTGACATTGGTTCCCGAAGGACCAGTCATCAGCAAGCCATCGGCATTTTCAAAGGCCAGATAGCTGTTGTCGCTGTTCAGCAGCCGCAGTGCTTGCTCGCTGCCACCCATGGCGGCCAATATACCGGGCCACAGGAATGCGCCGGCATTGTCTTCTGATCCGTCTATGCCATCGCTGTCTGCTGCGAAGCCGGAAATGTCAGATTCTCCTTCCAGCTCTAGTGCGCAGGCAAGCAGATAAGCCGTACATCGGCCGCCGCGGCCATCTTGATTGCGGACCGTGACTGTTGCCTCTCCACCGGAAATCAAAGCCAACTTTCGGCCGGTTGCTTTTAAAGCAAGCGCTTGTCTCGCGTGCTCCCTTCCTAGCTCCAGAGCATCGCCTTCCAGCGCGTCACCGAGCATGATCACTTCATAGCCGATCGCTTGACAGGCCGTTGCTGCGGCCGCGCACATATCGGCGGGCCGGGCACAAATCTCGGCCGTCGAGCGCTGCATTTTCGGGTCGCCGGATTTCGGTGTTTCGAGACGTTCGCTTTCCAGCTCCGACTTGATAGAAGCGGGCAGGGCGATTCCATATTTTTCGACAATTGCCCGCGCGTCAGCACAAGTCGAGCTGTCGATCACAGTCGGCCCAGATCCGATCATTGCGATGTCGTCTCCTGGGATATCCGATATCGCGATCATATGCGTAGCCGCTGGCCATGCTCGCGCAGCCAGACGGCCGCCCTTGATCGCGGAAAGATGCTTGCGGACGATATTCATTTCGCTAATGGGCGCGCCAGATCGCAGCAGAGCTCGTGTGACGTCCTGTTTCTCCTGCAGGGAAATACCTTCAGCCGGAGCCGGGAGCAGGGCGCTTGCGCCGCCTGACATAAAGACAAGCAGAAGATCGCCTTCTCCGAGTGCATCCGCTGCCGCCAGGGCGACCTGAGCAGCTTCCGCTCCGGCAGCATCCGGAACCGGGTGGGATGCTTCAACAACCTGTATATGACCCGGCGCACAACCGGCCTGAACATATCCTTTTCGGGTAACGATCAGACCATTGATTTGGTCGGGAAGGCGGTTCTGGATGGCTGCGACCATTTGAGTTGCCGCTTTCCCGACAGACAATAAATAGGTTTTTCCCGTGACCTGCGGCCAATCCAGATCGCGCATGGCATTTTCAGGCAGAGCCGGTGACAAGGCGCTTTCGTAAAGCTTCTTTAAAAAAGCTTTTATTGACTCGGGATTTGTTGTTTGATGCACTGCACAATAAGGGCCCGATTGTTTCGCCGGGGTCAAGAAGATTTTCGGAGTGATATACCAAATCATGAAAGATCGCGCCACAATCACCCATCTTCTGCAACGCCTGTCAGCGCATTTGGAGGCTGTTTACCCTGATCAGGATTGCGATGCGCTTGCAGAGCGTATCGTCAATCTGTTCTGGCCCGAAAAAGGCAAGATGATCAAGCGCAGGAAAATTGCCAACAAGCATTTATGGGATGAGAGCGACATCGCGCTTATCACTTATGGTGGAACCATCCGGTCGGATGGAGAACGCCCGCTGCAGACTTTGCACCGTTTTTTAAACCAACATATCGGTCAGACAATCGGTGCTGTACATATCCTGCCCTTTTTCCCTTATAGTTCGGATGACGGTTTCGGGGTGATCGACTATTTGCAGGTTGATGATGCGCTTGGCGAATGGTCCGATATCGAGGCGATCGCCGACGACTATAGGCTCATGGCTGATCTCGTTATCAATCACGGGTCGAGCAAATCCGTTTGGTTCCAGCAATTTCTATCCGACGAAGCGCCGGGCAAGGACTATTATTATACCGCTGATCCCACGGCCGATCTGGGTGAGGTGGTGCGTCCCCGGTCGCACCCCTTGCTCACGCCGTTCCGGACGGCTGCGGGGGACCGCCACGTCTGGAGCACATTCAGTACGGATCAGGTCGATTTTGATTTCACCAATCCGGAAGTGTTGCTTGAGTTTATCAAGATTATAGCGGCCTATATCGACCATGGGGTGCGGATATTCCGGCTGGATGCCGTTGCTTTTCTATGGAAGAAAATAGGCACGCCTTCGATCAACCTGGATGAAACCCACGAGATCATCCGGCTGTTGCGTACACTGATGGACCATCACGCAGAAACGCTGATCATCATAACCGAAACCAATATCCCCAATCATGAGAACCTGACCTATTTCGGTAATCAGAATGAAGCGCATGTGATCTATAATTTCTCGTTGCCGCCGCTGCTCACTCACGCACTGCTGACCGGCAACGCCCTTTATTTGAAACGATTGACCCGAAGCAATCCGCCCGCCCTGACCGGCTGCACCTATCTCAATTTCACTGCCAGCCACGACGGGATCGGGCTGCGTCCAACGGAAGGTGCCTTGCCGCAAGGCGAAGTCGACCAGATGCTGGCCACCATTCAGAGCTTTGGTGGGCGGGTTTCAATGCGGCGAGGGCCGGGCGGCACGGAAAAACCCTATGAGATGAATATCTCCTATTTCGAAGCAATGCAGGGGACCCTGGACGGACCGGACGAACATCAAATCGATCGTTTCATGGCGGCCATGGCGATCATGTTGGCGCTAGAGGGCATACCCGCCATTTACATTCACAGCCTCTTGGCAACGCCGAACGGCTATGAGGAGGTCAATCTGACTGGCCACAACCGGTCGATTAACCGATGCCTGGTCGACTATGATGAAATCTGCCAGAAACTGGCGGACCCGAAAACCGTCGAGGCGGAAGTTTTTACGCGTCTGCTTTCGCTTGTTGATTTGCGCAAGAAACAGCAGGCTTTCCATCCTAATGCGGTGCAATTCACGCTGGCTCTGCCGGAAGGGCTGTTCGGGATCTGGCGGCAAAGCCAGGAACGCAAGCAGAGCATTTTCGCCATCACCAACGTGACCAAGGACGAAAAGACGATATCATTGGCAGACATAAATCTGATAGCCGGTGATAAATGGTGGGACCTGATTTCCGGCGATATTATCAGCGATATCGAAGGGGATTATTGCCTGGCCCCCTATCAAACCATCTGGATAAGCAATGTAGCACCAAGATAGCGCTAATCTTCATTGTCCAGCCGCACTGCTTCCTTGAAGCGGTCGGTAAAATCCGGAATCGCGCTGTTGATCCGGTTCCAGTTGGCCATGAAGGGTGTCTCATGAGGAGATTCCAGAAACACTTCGCCAGCGGTCATGATATTCTGGGCAAATAGCTCTACCGTGGTTTCCTCCTCATGGCGGTCCAGGGTCAGGCCGTTCATCACGGCATCATTGTAGAAGGTTTCTATTCGGTCCAGTGCGATCCGGAAATAGGTCGCCTTGAGCGTACGAAACGTTCCCTGAGAAAATATCTGACCGTCGGTAGCGAGCTTCCGGAAAATCGATTTTGTGATGTCGATGCTCATCTTGGACAGGCCTGCTTCCGGGTTGTCGTGAGAAACCGATTGATGCTTGTGATCATAATTGTCGGCAATCTCGACCTGACAGATGGCCTGGGTTGAATGATTGCGCCAGACTTCGGAAAGCACGCCTATTTCCAGCCCCCAATCGGACGGGATACGGATATTTTTCACCACTTGCCGTCCCATCGCGAACTCCCCGGCAAGCGCATAGCGAAAGCTGTTCAGATAGGTGATATAGTCATTTGGCTCGCACACCTTTTTCAGTGCAGCCAGCAGGGGCCCGATGAGCAGACGCACCACCCGGCCATTGAACTTCTCTTCTGTCGTCCGCGCATAATAGCCCTTGGAAAAAACATAAGGGAAAGTCGGGTTTGCGACTGGGTACATCAGCCGCGCGAGCAGATCGCGATCATAGGTCAATATATCACAATCGTGCAGTCCAACTACCTGAGCGTCGGTTGCGGAGAGAAAATAGCCAAAACAGAACCACACGTTGCGACCCTTGCCGGGTTCGGCCGGTGACAGGCCATGTTCCTTCAATTCTTCGTCGAGAGCAGTCAGTCGAGGACCACTATTCCACAGGATATGATGACGTTGCGGCAGGCGGGAAAAATAATCCTTCGCAAATTTGAACTGATCTTTGTCCGCACGATCAAGGCCGATGATGATATCATCCAGATATGGCACTTCGCAAAGCTGATCAACAATATGTTCGAGCGCAGGTCCCTCGAGTTCTGAGAACAGGCTGGGCAGGACCAGGGCCATCGGATTGGCGGAACGGAAGCCCATCAGATCGGCTTCCAGTGAGACCGTGGTCCGATCGGTCAAATTGTGAAGAGTGGAAATAATGCCATTTTGATGAAAATCAGCCATAGGTTTTCCTGCAATTTCTGAAAAGCCAGCCTAATCAGCTTTCGGGCAGGATTAAACCCAATTCCGAAAATATTTCCCGGACTGCCAAGACCCATCCCTGTGGACCGACAGCTGCAGCCATGCGAACATTGGGTTGGATGCTTTCAATCGTGACCCCATCGGGATTGGGCATGATCACGCCAAAGTCGGCAGCCTCGATCATCGCGAGATCATTCGGACCGTCGCCCAGCGCAATTGTGATATACTCAATATCTGGGTTTCGATCGGAAAACGCGCCTTTTGTCCAGGCCATCGCTTGCTCTTTGGTGGCGTGACCAGTGAAATGATAAAATCGGCCACCCCGTTGGATCTGGATGCCGTAATCGGACATGATCGCTTTGAGTTCTTCCATCTCTTGATCTGTTCCGGACCACAGAAACGGTTCCGTCGCCTCTCGCTGTTTCGCTAACCGGGCGTTATCGATTGGCAAGCGGGTGAACTCCGAGACCTGATCCGCGGACATGTCGACAAAGCCGTTAATATGCACACGAAGGGCCGGAGGAAGACCTCTGATCCGGTCAAGAATTTCGCCGTATTCTATCCCCATCATTTGTCTGCTTTGCTCGGCATCCCGTCTAATGGGAGACTCATCAGACATATGAATCACCGAACCATTTTCGGTCACGCCGATCGATTCATCGATCGGGATCACCTGGTTGAGCAAGCGCAACTCTGCGTGAGTTTTGCTGGTGATTGGAATGACATGGCCGAGGGACTGATCACATATCTGCTTGATCAATCGATCAGCTGGTGCTGCCGAATAGCTGTTATGATCCAGCAAGGTGCCATCAAGGTCTGTAAATATCAGAGGAGAGAAAGGGCGTTTTGACATCATTTGTGTGAAAGCTAGCAGAAGGATTGCGACGCGAACATGTCAATTTTGCAGATGCCCATTTTCCCGAACATGACCTGTTTCCGACAATGAGGGGGAAGGATTGAAAGTGTGTTCATGCTGGTTGTAGAAAAGAAATCGGACTGCTCGCTATAGCCACTTCCGACACCATCTATTTGACATCCGCTATAGGCCAACGCCCTGAAGCGGGAAATTAGCCCTCAATATTATAGTGTGGATTATAAGCTGACGCAGTGCAGACAGACTTTTGCGGTTTCCTGACCGCTTCTCCGATCAACATCACCGCAGGGCCATCGCCCAAGGCGGCTCGAGCGGAGATAGAGAGTAAATCCAGTCGGGTGCTGAATTGCCGCTCTTCCTTCAGGCTTGCATTTTCGATCAGCAAGACCGGCGTGTCGCTGGCCAAGCCAGCGCGGATCAGCTTGCCCGATATTGTCGCGGCGGCCGCTTTGCCCATATATATGGCCAACGTCGCCTTTGGATCGGCTAGCGCATTCCAATCAAGATCGAGTTCTTCACCGGCCTGCGCATGGGCGGTCACAAACACCAGTTTGCGGGCCAGGCCTCTGACCGTGAGTGATACGCCCGCACTGGCCGCGGCGGCCGATGCAGCAGTTATTCCCGGACAAATATGATATTGGATGCCATGGGCGGTCAGCGCTTCGGCTTCTTCCGTGGCACGACCGAAAATTCCGGCATCGCCCCCTTTCAACCGGACGACACGTTCGCCGGCCAGAGCAGCTTCGACCAGCAACTCGTTGATGCTGCGTTGATCCTTGGAATGACGGCCAGATCGTTTCCCGACGGCTACAAGTCTGGTTTGACCTGGAACCAGCGCCAGAACTTCCTTGCCAACCAGCGCGTCATAGAAAATGACGCTCGCGGCATGAATGAGCTTCTCGGCCTTGCGGGTGAGCAGATCGGGATCGCCTGGACCGGCGCCTACCAGCCAGACGGTTCCGCGTTCAATCTTGATGTCGCTCATTCAGCAGCCTCCAAATCCGGTACCCGCATTTGTGCGAGCAATTTTGATATTGCGGGGCGGCAACTGCCGCAATTGGTCCCGGCATTGAGCGCCGTGCCGATCTCTTCCAGACTGGTGAGACATTGCCGGCTGATAGCGCTGGTAATTTCCTTGGCACCCACATTGAAGCAGACGCAGACGGTCGGACCTTTGTCCGGCCCGGCGATCTTCGGTCGGGCAGCCAGCAGCGAGGCTGCATCTGCCGGAACATCATCAACAAGCTGCACTGCGATCCAGTCGCGCGAAGGCAGGTCTCCCTGACGCGTCAGATATAGCGCCGCTGCCAGCCTCCCTTTTGCATCGCGAACCGCAATACGGCGCATACCGCGCTGGAGATCGACCGCTTCCATACGGTCGCCCGCCGGGAGCAGATTATCGAGATCAATATTGTCCGCGCCTGCCAGTTCTACCAGCCAGCCACCCGCGATTCTGGCGCTGGTCCAATAGAGAAGCGGGGGCAGGGCCGGACGCTTGGCACAGACAAGAAATGCGCGCCACTCGGGCTCCAGCGCGGCAATATTGCAGGAACTGTTTTTAAATGCGGGCTGGCCGGATATGGGGTCGACGGTCTGATCCGGAAGCCGGTTCGCTCGGCCACTATTGCTCATCTGATCGGTCCAGTGCATCGGCGCGAAAATCTCGCCCGGTCGCTGGGCATCAGAGATCTGGACCCGAAATATGCTTTCTCCCTGTCGCGTAATGATCCTCGCGAGGCTGCCGTCTTCCAGTCCGTGAGCAGTGGCGTCCTGCGGGTGTATTTCGACCAGTGGCTCACGGCGATGTTGGGACAGGCGCGGGCTCAGGCCAGTGCGGGTCATGCTATGCCACTGGTCACGGTAACGCCCGGTGTTGAGCATCAAGGGAAATGCGGGATCAGCAACCCTGGCCGCTGGCGAGGAAACGGCTACCAGACAAGCCTTGCCATCAGGCGTAGTGAATTTGCTATTCGCGAACGGTGAAGTGCCACCCCAGATCTTTGGCGTCAGGACATCATATTCCAGGTCGCTGGTCTGGGCCCATTCCGACAGGTCCAGTTTTCGTCTGCCATCATTGCGATATCCGGTCTGCGCTGCATATTCCCGAAAGATCGCAGCGGCGCTTTCGAACGAAAATGCCTCGCCATGGCCCATCCGTCGAGCGACTTGCTGGATAATCCACCAGTCTGCCTTGGCCTCACCGGGCTCGGGAAACAATGCCCGCTGGCGGCTGACAACCCGTTCGCTGTTGGTGACGGTTCCGTCTTTCTCCCCCCAGGCGAGCGCTGGCAGTTTTACGTCCGCGAAGGCAGTTGTGTCGGTTTGGGCGATGACGTCCGACACCACTACAAAATCGCAACGCTTCAGAGCGTCTCTAACGAAATCTGCATCCGGCATCGATACGGCAGGATTGGTTGCCATGATCCAGATCGCCTTGATCCGTCCTTCATGCACATCGCGAAACATGTCGACTGCCTTGCGGCCTGGGTTCCGCGCAATCGTCGGACTGTTCCAATATGTCTGGGCAGCCTCACATTCGGCATCCGAAAAACCCATATGGACAGCCAGCATCGAAGACAGCCCGCCAACTTCGCGCCCGCCCATCGCATTGGGTTGGCCGGTGATCGAAAATGGCCCCATGCCCGGCTTGCCTATCCTGCCGGTTGCAAGGTGCAGATTGATGATGGCATTGCCCTTGTCGGTGCCGCCAACGGATTGATTGGCACCCTGGCTGAACAGCGTCACCATCTTGGGGTGAGCAGCGACAAGATCGGCCAGTTGTTCAAGCAATATTGCATCGACACCTGCCATTTCCGCATCGCCGGAGATATTGTCCCAGAATTGGTCCGGTGCGTTGACATGGTCTCGCAGAAAATCCGCGTCGAGCGCGTCCCGATGCTTCATTTGCTGCAAAAGAGCATTGAACAAGGCGACATCGCCATCCGGCCGTATCGGCAAATGAAGATCTGCGCATTCGGCTGTTTCGGTACGACGCGGGTCTATGACGACCAGTTTCGTGCCGCGTTCCGCGCGCGCTTTTTCGATCCTTTGCCATATCACCGGATGACACCAGGCGGTATTCGACCCGACCAGCAGGATAAGATCGGCCGCATCGAGATCACCATAGCTGCACGGCACGACATCTTCGCCGAAAGCACGAACATGAGCGGCGACTGCGCTTGCCATGCACAGACGGCTGTTGGTGTCGATATTGGCGCTGCCGATAAAGCCTTTCATCAGCTTGTTGGCGATATAATAATCCTCCGTCAGCAACTGGCCGGAGACGTAGAAAGCGACACTGTCCGGGCCGTGCTCGCGGACGGTATCGGAAAAGCGCTTTGCCACGAGATCGAGAGCCACATCCCAGCCTACCCGTTGTTCCCCGATTTCGGGATGGAGCAGACGGCCCTCAAGACTGACGGTCTCCCCGAGATGGGTCCCCTTGGAACATAGTCGTCCGAAATTCGCCGGATGGTCGTCGTCACCCTTGATGATGACCTCGCGGTCACCGGTGATTTCGGCTTTGATACCGCAACCGACGCCGCAATAAGGGCAAGTGGTGCAAATCTTTTTCACACAACGCCGGCCAGAGCAGCAGCGCGTTCAATATAAATGCGGCCGGCGTCAATTTTGACCGGGATGACCGGTACGCAACCCTTGTCTTCTCCCAATGCCTCGCCCGTCAGCAGGGAAATGCGCCAGTTATGTAGAGGACAGGTCACGTTGGTGTCATGCACAATGCCCTGGCTAAGTGGTCCGGCCTTGTGCGGGCATTTGTTCGCCAGAGCATGGATGCTGCCCGTTGCAGTGCGGAATATGGCGATCTCCTGGCCACCCTGTACCGGCAGGGTCCGCGCTCCCATGGCCGGCAGCTGTTCGACCGGGCCGATATCGATCCATTTTGCATCAGTCATCATGCAGGCTCCAGTACAGCAAAGGGCCGGATTTCGGCGATATGCTTGTGCAGGTGACCTTCCGCACCGGCGACACGTTCCGCCCAGGGATCTTTCTGATGCACCGACTGGGCGAACAGAAAACGTTTCTGCAATTTTTTGCGGCCGGCCTCGTCTTCGACAATGCGGCCCTTGATATAATCCATGCCAACCCTTTCAACCCACGGTGCCGTGCGATCTAGATAGCGCGCCTCTTCCCGGTAAAGCTGGATGAACGCGGCAATATACTCGAGCGCCTGCTCTTCGGTTTCAACCTTGCAGAGGAAATCAGTGCCGCGCAGATGGATCCCGCCATTGCCGCCAACGCTCAGTTCATAGCCGCTGTCGACACAGATGATCCCGAGATCCTTGATTGATGCCTCTGCACAATTTCGCGGACAGCCGGAGACGGCAATCTTGAATTTATGCGGCATCCAGCTGCCCCAGGTCATTTGCTCGGCTTTTATACCCAGTCCGGTCGAATCCTGCGTGCCGAAGCGGCACCATTCGCTGCCGACGCAGGTTTTGACCGTACGCAGCGCCTTGCCATATGCATGGCCCGACACCATTCCGGCGGCATTGAGATCGGCCCAGATCAAAGGCAGATCCTCTTTCTTGATTCCGAAAATATCCAGCCTTTGACCGCCGGTGACCTTCACCAGACGCGCTTCATATTTGTCGGCTGCATCGGCAATCGCGCGCAACTCATTCGGTGTGGTGATTCCACCCCACATTCTGGGGACGACCGAATAGGTACCGTCTTTCTGGATATTGGCATGCATCCGTTCATTGACGAACCGGCTTTGCGGGTCTTCCTCATGCTCGGTGGGCCAGGCGCACAGCAGATAATAGTTGAGCGCCGGACGGCAGGAGGCACAGCCGTCTGCCGTGGTCCAGTGCAGTTCCTGCATCACCTGCGGAATGGATTTCAGCTCTTTTTCGAGGATATTGCGCCGGACATCCTCATGCGTGAAACTGGTGCATTTGCACATCGGCGTTACCGTGCGTGCGCCACCATAATCATCTCCCAGCGAGAGGCTGAGCAGACTTTCGACCAGGCCGGTGCAGGAACCGCAACTGGCGGATGCCTTGCAACCGGCGCGAACGCTGTCGAGATCGCCGGCACCGCCATCGATGCAGGAAACCACCTGTCCCTTGGTAACGCCGTTGCAGCCGCAGATTTCTGCGTCGGGGGACAATGCTGCAACGGCGCTATCAGGGTCCAGCGTGGCCCCTCCTGAAGCAAAAGCCTGACCGAAGATAAGCGCTTCACGGATATCGGATATATCTTCCTGACGTTTCAGAAGATCGAAATACCAGCTGCCATCTGCTGTATCGCCGTACAGCACGGCGCCAATCAGCTGGTTACCCTTCACCACCACCCGCTTGTAAACCCCGCGGGAAGCGTCGCGCATGACAATATCCTCGGTATCGTCGCCGCCTGAAAAATCACCGGCGGAGAACAGGTTGATCCCGGACACTTTCAGCTTGGTCGCGGTAACCGAACCGACATATCCGGAGGGATTGCTGGTCATGAAATCGGCCAGAGCACGGCACATTTCCCACAGTGGTGCGACCAGCCCGTAACAGGCACCGCGATGCTGCACGCATTCGCCGACCGCCAGGATCGCCGGATCGCTGGTTACCATATCGTCATCGACGACTATGCCGCGCTCGACTTCCAGTTCCGCCAATTTGGCGAGATTGATCGATGGCTTTATCCCGACCGCCATGACGACAAGGTCGGCGTCGATTTCGGTTCCGTCCTTAAGTTTCACGCCGGTGACATGGCTATCCCCCAATATTTCCGCAGTATCGGCCTGGGTGATGATGGTTTGCCCGCGCCGTTCCAGTTCGCTTCGCAACAGGAAACCTGCCGCTTCATCCAGCTGCCGCTCCATCAGGGTCGGCATGAGGTGCAGGACGGTAACCTGCATCCCGCGCAGCGACAGTCCATGAGCCGCTTCCAGACCCAGAAGTCCGCCACCGATGACAACGACATTTCCGCCTGCTTCTGCTGCGGTCAGCATCTTGTCGACATCATCGAGATCGCGAAAGGTGATAACGCCCGGCAACTTGTGCCCCGGCACCGGAATGATGAACGGATCGGACCCCGTGGCAATCAGCAGCCGATCATAAGGCGTCACCCGACCCGAGGCACTGACCACCTCCTTGGCTTCGCGTTTGATTGCAATAATCGCATCGCCGCTGACCAATTCTATGCCATTGTCATCATACCAGCTTTGATCATTGATGATGATCTCTTCAAAGCTCTTGTCGCCCGCCAGGACCGGTGACAGCATGATCCGGTCGTAATTGACCCGGGGTTCGGCACCGAAGATGGTGATGGCGTATCGGTCAGCATCGCGGCCGAGGATTTCCTCCACAGCACGACAGCCCGCCATGCCATTGCCGATGACAACAAGCCGTTCGCGGCCATGTCGGGAAGCATTTTCCTGCTGATCATCTATTATAACCGGTGCGTTCATTTACATATTCCAGTTGTTAAAAACCATATCCCAGCCGCAGCCAGAATTTCTCGGTATCGACGGCAAAACTGTCGGCATTGTAATTGGCGTATTTGAGGCCGACGCTGAAGATGCTGACTTTGAAATTGAGCGCCGCATCAAATTCCGTGCCGTATTTTACGCTGCCGACATCGCTGCGAAAATCGTGATAGGCTGCGCTTGCGGTGATGCCGCCGAGCAGATTGACCTTCTTGCTGATGCTGACATATTTGTCTTCCAGACCCGCCGGTGGCGTGCTGAGAAACACATCCGCCCAGCCGTTGAACTTGTGCAATGTGGCAAGCGGGGTCTGGAATCGATTGCCTGCACCATCGCTGCCCAGGCTCTCGTAACCCAGCGTCAGGCCAAAGCCGGAAAAGGATGTGCCAATCGAACCGGCGATATAGTCGACCGAATAATTTCCGGGGTTGTCCTTATAGTCTTTTTGCACAGCATAGCTGCCGGCCAGATCCAGCGAGAGGCCCTCGGTCATCGGAAGTTTTGCCGTCGCACGCAGGCCATAGGTTGCGGAGGAACTCAGCGAAACCGGTTGGCCTGCGTCGAAATCGAGCAGATAGGCAAAGCCCTTCAGATCGACCGGACCAGCTTTTATCCCGGCGCCCAAAAATATCAGATCTCCGTCAAAAGCTTCGCGCGTGCCAGCATCGGCACCAAATATCGTGCGCTGGGATATTGCATATGTTGCTTCCAGCGTCAGCGGTTTCAGCGCCGTGACCGATGCACTGACGGCGTCAAAAGTCTGTTCATTCTGCCGCCAGCCGACGCTGCCCACGAAACGCTGGTCGTCAATGTTAATCCGCTGGCGACCGACGGTAAGACTGCCCTTGTCCTTTTTGGCGAACTGGAGCTGAATGCGATTCAGTTCGATATTTTCCGGGTCGGCAACGACGGAAAAGGGTTCGATACCGTTGCCTGCATTTGTGTCATTATAGTCATTTATAATGCCCAGCGTCGCTTCACTCTCGACCAGAAATGAAAGCCCGATATCACTGGCCAGTTCGAGCCCGGCCCGTGTCCGCAATGTCAGGGAATCTGCGTTTATTACCGGCTGGTCAACATGCTCATAAGCAAGCCGTGCGTCGAAAATCGGGTCCAGTGTCAAACCTTCGGCAACCACAACCGGATCGCCCGTCTTGGCCAGGGCAAAGGAAGGTGTCGCCAGCGCGGCTCCTGACAATGCTGCAATCAAAATGATATTTCTTTTTTTCATTTTTTTCCCCGTTAAAGATCTTCTCTCTTGCCGGGCATCCTCTCTGTTCAGGCCGCTTCTTGCTGCGTGCTCTTGTTCGGATTTCCATGTTCATATTCGGCGAGGAAGTGCAGGACTTCCTGCCGGTAGGCATAAAATTTCGGATGTTCGAGCAGCGCCTTGCGGTCGCGTGGTCGGGGCAGATCGACGTCGAGTATCTTGCCGATTGTGGCCTGTGGACCGTTGGTCATCATCACCACCCGGTCGGCGAGCAATATCGCCTCATCAACATCATGGGTGACCATGATGGCAGTGACTTTCGTGCGGTTCCAAACCTCGATCAAGACATCCTGGAGATCCCAGCGGGTCAGACTGTCGAGCATCCCGAAGGGTTCATCGAGGAGCAGCAATTTGGGAGACAAGGCAAAGGCGCGCGCAATGCCAACTCTCTGGCGCATGCCGTTCGACATGTCGGCGGCCATCTTGTCCATCGCATCGCCAAGGCCGACACGATCGAGATAATATTCGATGATGTCCTTGCGCTCCGAACGTGTGGTGTGCGGATAAACCCGCTCTACGCCGAGGGCGACATTCTGTCTGGCGGTGAGCCACGGCATTAATGAAGGTGCCTGGAAAACGACTGCCTTGTCGGGTCCGGCAACAT
This sequence comes from Sphingorhabdus sp. M41, assembly GCF_001586275.1. Classification (NCBI taxonomy): domain Bacteria; kingdom Pseudomonadati; phylum Pseudomonadota; class Alphaproteobacteria; order Sphingomonadales; family Sphingorhabdaceae; genus Sphingorhabdus; species Sphingorhabdus sp. M41. The sequence continues at coordinate 1,650,840 of NZ_CP014545.1, forward strand.
CAATTTCCCGTCCGTCCAGAACAATCCCGCCGTCGCTAATCTCGTTCAGTCCGGCGGCCATGGTCAGCACGGTGGATTTCCCGCAACCGGAATGGCCGATCAAAGAAATAAACTCGCCCTTGTCCATCAGGATATTGACGTCCTCGACCACCGTCAGCGGACCTTTGGGTGTTGGGTAAATTTTCTTGAGCTTGAAAAATTCGAGATAGCGCGTCGTGATCGGGCTTTGGGCTGCATCCAGATAGGCCTGCGGCAAGGTCGCCTCCTTGCCTTCCTGCGTACCTGATAGATCCAGAGGCGTGATGTCCGGCAGGTTCGCGGTCTCGGACGCAACCGCTTTCTGATCGCTGCTCAATATGTCGAGATAGCCGACGATCGTATTGCGCAGAGTTTTATAGGCGGCATCTTCGTTCATTGCTTCGCGTTCACGGGGGCGTACGATATTGACATCGAATATCTTGCCGATGGTTGCCGAAGGCGCCGGCGTCAAAATGGCGACCCGATCGGCAAGCAACAAAGCTTCATCGACGTCATTGGTCACCAGAACTATCGTGCGCTTTTCATGTTTGCGGATGCGCTCGATCTCATCCTGCAATTTGGCCCGGGTCAAGGCATCGAGCGCCGACAGAGGCTCGTCCATCAGCAAAATTTCGGGCTCCATCGCCAGAGCACGAGCGACTGCAACACGCTGCCGCATGCCTCCGGACAGCTGAGCAGGTTTGCGGTCCATGGCATGGTCCAGTCCAACCAGTTCGATCTTCTGCCGCACCAGCGCCGCACGCTCTTCCCTGGATTTGTTCTGATGAACCGCATCGACCGCCAGAGCGACATTGGCTTCAACGCTCAGCCAGGGAAATAGCGAATAGCTTTGAAAGACGAGGCCACGATCCTTGCCCGGACCTTTGCACGGCTTGCCCTTGACCAGCACTTCACCTGCATCGGCTTCGATCAGGCCGGCGATACAATTTATCAACGTGGTCTTGCCGGCGCCCGAAAAACCGAGAATGGCGATAAATTCGCCATCGGCGACATCAAGGTTGATATTGTCGAGTACATCGCTTCGGGTACCCGATCCGTCGACAAAGGACTTGCTGACATTTTTCAGGGACAGGATGGGAAGGGGGCTGGTCATATATTCTTCCTCAAACGGTACGATTGCGGCTGGCGAAATTTTGCAGCAGCATCATGATCCGGTCGAGCAAGAAGCCGATCAGGCCGATAACGATGACTGCGAACATGATCCTTGCGAGCGACTGGCTGGATCCATTCTGGAATTCATCCCAGACAAATTTTCCCAGACCCGGGTTTTGGGCGAGCATTTCAGCAGCGATGAGAACCATCCAGCCGACCCCCAGTGACAGTCGCATTCCGGTAAAAATATAGGGGAGGGCGGATGGCAGGACCAAGCGAGTAAGTTTGGCGAACCAGCCAAGGCGGAGGACTTTGCCGACGTTGAGCAGATCCTTGTCGATCGATGCCGCCCCGATCGCGGTGTTGATGAGCGTTGACCAGAGCGAGCAAAGCATCACAACGATAGCGGAGATTACGAAGCTTTTTGGCAGGCTGGGGTCGGGGTCGGTCATGGTGGCCGAAATCACCATGGTGACTATTGGCAACCATGCCAGCGGGCTGACCGGTTTCATGATCTGCACGATTGGATTGATCGCGGCATTGAATGTTTTCGAAAGGCCGCAGATCAGGCCGAGCGGCACAGCGATAATTGTGGCGAGGAAAAACCCCAAAGCCACGGTCGCCAGAGAGGTCCAGATCTGGTCCAGAAACGTCGGAGGACCGCTATATTGAAAATCCCGCGTCGCTTCGCCATTGGCTGCGGCAGCAGCGTTGCTGGCGTCCTGCGCTGCATAAAATTCCGCTTCCCGGTCTTGTGCGGCGGACCATTCATCAAAAAGAGCAAGGCCCTGGGCGGAGACTTCAACCGGTCCCGGCAGACTGCCGAGTGACGTGTCCACTTGTGGAGCAAGCACTGCCCATAAAGCTAGAAAAGCCAATATCCCAATAATCGGCGCCGCCAGGCTCTTTAGCCAATTGGCGATTTTTTTGGGATCAATTGGCCAGCTTTTGGCAGTCAGAGGGTTGGCCTTTACCGGCTTGACCGAAAGATCAGCGCCGTCACCTGGCTTTTCTGCTGTGGACTCACTGCCGCTCTGGCTGTGGATTTTGTCTACAATGACGGTCGCCATGTCTTTGTTTCCTTTATTCATCAGAAGCTTAATTGACGCCCGAAGCGGTCACTCGCTGACCCTTTTTCAAACCGATCGGGAATTTCGCGAGATAGGCATTGGGCGTTTTTCCGTCGTAGGTGAGGCCATCGATAAAGCCGGATTGTTCGCTTTTGAAACCGTCGGTTTCCGGTATACTGTCGGCAGGGATAGCTCCCCCATCTGCCAGTTTTTTCGCAGCGGCGAGATATAGGTCCGGCCGATAAACCGCTTTCGCTGTATCGAAATACCATTGATCGGTCTGGTCTTCGGCAATCTGTCCCCAGCGCCGCATCTGGGTGAGGTACCAGATTGCGTCGGAGTAAAAGGGGTAGCCGGCATAATCGTTGAAGAAGATGTTGAAATCGGGAGCCGCTCGCGTGTCGCCAGATTCAAAGGTGAACTGACCGGTCATCGAAGCCCCGATCACCGCCTCGTCCGCGCCGACATAATTGGATCGTGCCAGAATTTTAACGGCTTCCGCACGGTTCTTGCCGCCATCAATGTCCAGCCATTGCTGTGCCTTGATAATGGCCCGAAGCATGGCGGCGGTGGTCGCGGGATATTTCTCGGCGAAATCCTTGCGCAGCCCGAGGACTTTTTCCGGGTTCTTTTTCCAGATTTCATCGTCGGTAATTACCGGAACGCCGATCTTCTTCTGCACGGCTGCCTGGTTCCAGGGCTCGCCCACACAATAGCCGTCAATCGTGCCAGCTTCCATCGTCGCCGGCATTTGCGGCGGGGGCGTGACAGACAAGGCGGCCTCTGCACCAACCGTTCCGGCAACATCGCCCGGCGTGTAGTAGCCGGGCTCAACTCCGCCCGCTGCCAGCCAGTAGCGCAATTCGTAATTATGCGTGGAAACCGGGAAAACCATGCCCATTTTAAACTGTTTTCCTTGCGCCTTATAGCCTGCAATGACCGGCTTCAGGACCGAAGCGCTGATCGGATGCTGCGGCTTGCCGTCGGCGTTTTTCTTGAGGCCCGGCTCGATCTGCGCCCATACCTTGTTCGACAGGGTGATCGCATTGCCATTGAGGTCGAGAGAGAGAGGAGCGATCAGGTCAGCCTTGGTGCCATAGCCAATGGTCGCGGCCAGCGGTTGACCCGCCAGCATGTGCGCGCCGTCGAGCTGCCCCCCGATGACGCCGTCGAGCAGCACTTTCCAGTTTGCCTGAGGTTCGAGGGTAACATTCAGACCTTCTTCCGCGAAAAAGCCTTTTTCCTTGGCGATTGCCAGCGGTGCCATGTCCGTCAGTTTGATGAAGCCGAGCTTCAGGGATGGTTTTTCAATGGCGCCGTCGACGGTGGCGGGCTTTACCGTCTCGCCGCTGTTGGACGAGCTGTCACCGCCGCTTCCGCAAGCCGACAAAGACACTGCACATACAGCCATGAGAAGAAAGTTGCGGCGGTTCGATTTCATTGCTCATTCCCTTTTTTTTAACACGGCGACAGGAAAGAACGACACAAGACGCAAAAAAACCGCCTCAAGCGGCAGTCGGTTAGACTGGCTCGGGCGGCGACATTGCCTATTCGATTATATATCGTTCTACCTTGTGCTTGCCCCCCATTGGACAAACCGGTAATTTGGATACGGGGTTAACTTTTCCCGTTGCGAATCAAATAACATTGGGACCGTGAAAAAAGCAAGTGGAAATATTGCGCTGCAGCAATTTTCAAGCTTTTGGTAAGGCCTCCAGATATTTTTGAACTTCCGTCGGATCAAAAACACGGCCATCAAAAAAGGGGTTCGCCCCAAGCGTGAGGCGGCCCTGCGTCGAACCCACCGGCATATTTCGAGTGACGCTGCCCTCAAGTTTTGCGTTGGCGCCCGGCATCGGGGTGTCCAGTCCTTTTAGTGCCGTCCGGTAGACATTGGGACGAAAAACCTGTTCCGCGCGCAACTGATCCTCCGCACTATATTGCAAATGATCCCAGCGTACCATTTGCGAATAAAGCCAGGCTGCCTGACTGATCCACGGGAAGTTGGCCGCTTCGCGATACTGGAACATGAAGTCCGGAACATCGACTGGCTGGGCACCGGCAGTGAACATGATCCGGTCTGATATCGCGCGGTTGATCAGCTTTGCCGAGCCGTCGAGATATTCAGCGCGCGCCAGTATATTGGCATTGGCGTCCCAATTTTCCGGATCGATGAAATGTTTCGCGGCAAAATGAAGCGCGCGCACCAGCCGTTCGATTTTTTCCCGATCATCATCCAATCTTGCGGTCGGCATTGCGAGTACTTTTTCGACTCCCCTGCGCCAAATCTGTGCGGTGACCAGAACAATGCGACCTACTCCACGCTCCACGGCGACGCTGTTCCATGGCTCGCCGACACAAATTCCGTCCACCTCTTCACTGGCCAGGGCATCTGCCGCAAAAGGTGGCGCGATCGTGACGATGTCGATATCTCTGTCAGGAGCAATTCCACATTGGGCGAGCCAATAGCGCAACTTGTAATTATGTCCGGAATAGCGATGAACAACCCCGAACCGGACCCGGCTTCCCGCCTTCGCGCGCTCGGAAATTTCGGCCTTTAACTTGTTGCCAACCGCAATGGGATCCCCCAGCATGCCAACTGGCGCGACGATATCGGCCAATTTGTGGGACATTGTGATTGCGTTGCCGTTGAGCCCCAGAATGAACGGCACCGACAGCGCCTTTGCTGGCCGGCCCCGGCCCAAAGTAGTCGCGATGGCGAGCGGAGCCAGCAAATGCGCGGCATCGGTGTGGCCATAGAGCAATCTGTCCAGAACCGAAGCCCAGCTGACATCCTTGATGAAATTCAGATTCAGGCCTTGTTCTTCGGCAAAGCCATGCTCCTGTGCCAAAATTGGCAAGGCAGCGTCGACCAGTGGCAGAAAACCGATATTCATTTGATCCAAAGTCACAGATCGCCTCCCAGTAATAGCTCTGCCGTAACAATCGACTCCGCCACTTCGGCCATGCGCTTGTTGCTGTTCATGGCGTGATCGCGCAACAGCTTGTGCGCATCCGGTTCACTCAATCCGCGCTTGCGAATGAGAATTTTCTTCGCTCGATCGACGACTTCTCGCTCGGACAGCGCGTCTCGCGCTTCCTTGAGTTCGGTCTGCAACCGGGAAAAGGCCTGAAACCGGCGCACCGCCAGATCCAGTATCGGTTTCAATCGGCGCTGTGAAAGACCATCGACGATATAGGCAGAAACCCCTGCATCAATAGCTGCTGCGATTGCATCATCATCGGATTGTTCGACAAACATCGCAATCGGTCGAGAAATCGCGCGGCTGACGGAGAAATATTCCTCCAGCATATCACGAGACGGATTGCCGAGATCGATGAGTATGACATCGGGGTCGATCGTTTCAATGGCCCGGGCCATGCCATTGCGTTCGGAAATGACAAAAACGTCGCGCTCACCCACTTCAGCAAGCCCGTCTTCCATTATAGCCGCGCGAACGGGGTTTTCATCGATGACAGCAATGCGCAAGGGCGACTCCGGTACAGGGAGAAACTTCTGATCCTGTGTAACGCTTTTTTCTTCGCAGGTGCAACATGAACCGTAATCTTGCCGGCTAATATCTTGCGCTCGCTTTGATAGCCTGGATCAATTTTGCGCAAAGCCCAGAAACTTGCATATCATAAAGCTTTTCATGCGGCTGCGTCACACATTAAGTCCGAAGTGCGGGAAGCAGATAATCCACGGCAGTTTTGACCGTCAGCAGTTCCGATGCATCCTTGTCGGGAATGTCGACATCCAGTCTTTGGTGAAGCGCCGCCAGAAGATTATAGATATCCATCGAATCCAGATCGAAATATTCCTGAATATTGGTGCTATCAGTCACGGTCGACAGATCGACTTCGGGAGCAATGGATTCCAGTTCTTCGGCAAATACCCTTTTTACTTCCTCGCGGGTCATAGGCTCTCCGGTGTATCAAGTTTCTCGGCTATGGCGTTCAGGAACAATCCGCCGCGATGACCGTCGCTCACCCGGTGGTCTGCTGCCAATGTCATCTGAACTATCGGCCGCGCAACAATTTCACCCTCGACCACCCATGGCAGTTCCATGATCTTGCCAAATCCGATTATCGCTACCTGCGGCGGATAGATGATCGGCAGAACGCCTTCCACGCCGCGATCACCGAGACTGTTCACGGTCATGGTCGAACTCGTCAGTTCGGACGCACGAAAGCTGCCGCGCCTGACCCTCCCGATCAAATCGCGCATCTGAACCATCAATTCTGCCAATGAAAGCTGATCGGCATTCTGAATCGCCGGAGCGGCAAGGCCGCCGCCACGGATTGCAATCGCGACGCCGGCATGAACCGCTTGACTGGTGTTGAACCTGTCTTGTTCATAAAGCCCATTAAACTCCGGAAAATCGCGGATTGCGAGCGCCGCGGCCTTGACTAGTAGCGCGCCAAATAAAATGCGTTCCGGGGCAGGGCGCTGCAGATTATAGTTTTCGAGCCAGTTTTGAGCGCTGTTCACGTCTATCCTGTGCGTCAGATAATAATGCGGAATTTCCCGTTTCGAACGGGACATTGCCGCTGCAATGGCGTGGCGCATTGCATCCAGATCTATACCCCGTTTTGCGGGCGCAGGTTTCGCGGCTTCGACATCGCGCAGTTGAATGGCACCACTCGGTCCGCTGCCAGTGATCCCGTTCAAGTCGATTCCATGTTCCCTGGCAAATAGCCGCGCCGCGGGCGAAGCGCGGACTTCCGAGATATCCTCGATAGCCGGGCGAATTGTGGCAATCTCCAGGGCCGCTTCTGGTGCCTCCGGTGCTTCCACTGCAACTGGCAAGGCTGGTTCGACAGCTTCGGAAACCGCTGCTTCGCCTGCTCCCGATATTGTCGCCAGAGGGGAGCCGACCGGCACCTTGCGGCCCTCCGGCACCAGAATTTCCTCGATCTTTCCGTCTTCGAATATCTCTATTTCAATTGCGCCTTTTTCCGTTTCGACAACCGCAATGATATCGCCGCGGGTCACTGTGTCGCCTTGCGCCTTCAGCCATTCTACAAGCGTACCGTCTTCCATATCGGCACCGAGCGATGGCATGGTGAATATGCCCATCGTTCAGGCACCCACCAGTTTGCGGGTCGTCTCGACGATGGTAGCGACCTGCGGCAGCGCTGCCTCTTCCATATGCTTTGCATAGGGGATTGGCACTTCGGCGCTGCAAAGCCGCATTGGCGGTGCATCCAGAGTCCAGAAACCCTGTTCCATGATGCGGGTCATGATCTCCGCCGACAGGCTGCCCGAGCGCCAGCCTTCGTCGACAATCAGAACCCGCCGGGTTTTCGCCACCGACGCCATGATGGCTGCATCGTCGAGCGGTCTCAATGTGCGCAGGTCAAGCACCTCGGCAGAAACGCCCAAGCTCGATAGTTCTTCGGCAGCGTCCATGCATTTCCAGAGCGATCCGCCATAGGTTATCAGGCTGATATCGCTGCCTTCTCGCCGGATGCTGGCATGATCGATATCGATGGCCGCAAGGTTATCGGGGACTGCGCCCTCCCGGTTATACAGCAGGGCATTTTCAAAGATCAGTACCGGATCGGGGTCTTCCAGCGCCCTGGCAAGCATGGCCCGCGCATCTGCCACGGTCGCAGGCGCCAAGATGCGAAGACCAGGAATATGGGCGAACCAGCCTTCCAGGCTGTGGGAATGTTGCGCCGCAAGTTGCCGCCCGGCTCCGGTCGCCATCCGGATGACGACAGGCACATGAAATTGCCCGCCGGACATGTGCCGCATGGTGGCTGCCGTATTCATGATCTGGTCGAGCGCGAGCAAGGCGAAATTGCAGGTCATGATTTCCACAATCGGTCGCATGCCGCCGAGCGCCGCGCCAATGCCTGCGCCGGTGAAACCGGACTCGGACAAGGGAGTGTCGCGGATGCGATCCGGACCGAATTCGTCCAGCAGTCCTTTGCTCACCGCATAGCAGCCGCCATAATGGCCGACATCCTCGCCCATCAGGAAGACTTTTTCGTCGGCGATCATTGCCTCGCGGATCGCTTCGCGCATCGCCTCGCGATAGGTCATCTTCGTGCTCATGTTCGTGCCTCCGCGCCGACATCCCTCAGCAGGTCGGCAACCGGCTCCCACGTTCCCGCCTCGGCAAAAGCGACCGCTTCGGAAACTTCCTGCGCGACCTCTTCCTCAATGGCATCTACATCGGCCTGGCTCAGTTCCCCGGCTTCCAGCGCCCAGCTCTGAAAGCGCCGGATCGGTCCGATCTCCGTCCATTTTTTTACTTCCTGCTTTTCCCGATAAAGTTCGGGATCGAACATCGAATGCGCGCGAAACCGGTAGGTGCGGCATTCCAGAAACACCGGGCCATCGCCTTCCCGGATCGAGGCAACTGCCCGCCGCGCTGCCACTTCGACATCCACGACGTTCATGCCGTCGACAATCTCGGATAGCATCTTGTAGGACGCCGCCTTGGCGTGAATATCGGTCTCCGATTCAGAAAGGTCCAGCGCGGTGCCCATCGCGTAGAGATTATTCTCGCAGACGAACAGGACCGGCAGATCCCAGAGCGCGGCGAGATTGAGGCTTTCGTGAAACTCTCCCTCTGCCGCAGCGCCTTCGCCAAAAAAGCAGACCGTGACATTGCTCTTACCCTGCATCTTGTCAGCGAGCGCAAGGCCGACGGCCATCGGCAGTCCGCCGCCGACAATCGCATTGCCGCCATAAAAGCGGGTTGGCTCATGGAACAGGTGCATCGATCCGCCGCGCCCGCGGCTGCACCCTTCCTGTTTGCCATACATTTCCGCCATGATTTCACCCGCCGGCACGCCGCGCAGTAATGCATGGCCATGTTCACGATAGGTTGCGACTACAGCGTCTTCTTCGTCAAGCGCCTGCATGATACCGGTCGCGACCGCTTCCTCACCGATATAGAGATGCAGGAAACCGCGAATTTTCTCCTTCGTGTAAAGTTCGGCGCATCTTTCCTCAAACCGCCGGATCCGCAGCATCTGTTTCAGAAGAAGCCGGCAATGTTCGTGATCAAGGCGCAATTTTGTTCCGGTCATGACGATGCCTTTTCCAGAGTTGAAAGGTCACCCTCGGGTAGACCCAGTTCGCGCGCTTTCAAAAGCCGGCGCATGATTTTCCCGGATTTAGTTCGCGGCAGATCGTCCACGATGACGATCTCGCGCGGCGCAATTGCCGATCCGAGCCGTTTGCGCGCGTGTCCGAGCAGCGATTTCCGCAAGGCATCATCCGTCTCGTGATCCGGGTTGAGCAGGACAAAGGCCTTTACAATCTCGCCGGCGCGCTCGTCGGGAATGCCAATCACCGCCGCCTCGGCAACGGCGGGATGTTCCATCAGCGCGCTTTCGACTTCAAATGGCCCGATCAGATGCCCCGATGACTTGATCACATCATCAGCGCGCCCGACAAACCAGAAATAACCGTCCCGGTCGCGCATTGCGAGATCCCCGGACAGATACCATCCTTCCCTGAAACTGGCCTGATAGCGTGCGTCTTCGTTCAGATAACCCCGGAACATCGAAGGCCAGCCAGATTTCAGGGCAAGATGCCCGACCGTCATCGGCGCGCCGAGGAACGTCAGTCCATTCTCGTCTCCTTGGTCCTGTACTTCCACAATTGCGGCTTCGATACCGGGCAATGGCTTGCCCATAGATCCCGGCTTTACGTCCAGTGAGGCATAGTTGGAGATCATGATGCCGCCGGTTTCTGTCTGCCACCAGTTGTCGTGAAAGGGTTTGCCGAAAATACGGTTGCTCCAGATGACGGCTTCGGGATTGAGCGGCTCGCCGACGCTGGCGAGAAATCTGAGCGCCGAAAGGTCGCGCGCACGCGGCAGGTCATCTCCTGCCATCATCAGCAACCGGATCGCGGTCGGGGCGGTATACCAGACATTCACGCGTTCGGATTCCAGCAGGTCATACCAAGCTTCGGGATTAAACTCGCCGGCATCAATGAGCATTGTCACGCCATTGGTCAGCGGCGCAATTATGCCATAAGACATGCCGGTGACCCAGCCGGGATCGGCGGTGCACCAGTAAATGTCGCCGGGTTTCAGGTCGAGCGCGAGACGACCGGTCGTATGATGGGCGATCACGGCTTCATGCGCATGCAATGCGCCCTTGGGCTTGCCGGTGGTACCACTGGTAAAATGCAGCAAGGCTATGTCATCCGGGCGGGTTTCTGCAATTTCGAAATCTGCGGGCGTCTTGGCGAGCAAGGCGGAAAGATCAAGCGTATCCGAAGGCGCGCCATCATCGGCATCGACGAGCAGAACGTGGCGCAAAGAGGGCAGGGTCGCCCGGGCCGGAGCAACTTTGCGGAGATAGTCCTTCTGGCGCGTAATCAGGACATTGACCTCGCCAATTTCCATCCGCGCCCGCACTGGCTCGGGCCCGAAGACCGAAAAAAGCGGACAAAATATCGCACCGGCTTTCAGGCTGCCAAGCGCGGCAAAATAAAGGTCAGGCACGCGACCCAACAGCGAAAAGACCTTGTCACCCGGTTTAACGTCGAGATCCTGCAACAGCCTCGCGAAACGGTCCGACTCCGTCTTCATTTCCGAATAGCTATATTCCCGCCGGATGCCATCCCGTGCGATCCAGCGAAGCGCTGTTACACTGCCTCGCCCTTCGGCTACGTGCCGATCGACAGCTTCATAGGCGATATTGAGTATGCCGGGAACAGGGCCGCCCATGGAATCGCGCGCCTTGGCCCATGAAAATTCTGCGGCAGCCTGATCATAATCAGGCATATTGGCCATTTCGCGAATGGCTTGTGATTTGTGCAGCGGTTGATCTTTCACTGGTGGGTCCCTTCCTGTCGGGCATCATGATGCATCGGACATGGAAAACTCTCTCGGTCGTTGAAGACGCATTCAACAAACGAACATTGAGATATTTTTCACGGGTCAGAAATACGCAGTTATACGGGTGCTTTTGCGCCAGCTGGCAGGTCCTGGATCGGTCTGCAAAGACAAATCCGAATGGGGCAGGCTTCCAGCGGCGAGCTCAGGGAATATTATTGGCCTAGGGAATATTACTGATCAGTAATATTCCGAATGTCTTTTGATCGAGCTTTCGGCGATTAACCTTATGACTCGCCGGAGCAGCACTCCCTGACCCCCCGTTAATGATCTGTTCCGGCGAGATCCATCCTGACAGAGTAATCAACGATAAGCCCTGTGCGTCAATCAAGTGATGCCGCGGACCGCATGCGGCGTTACCGTCTGCAATATCGAAGCCCCGATATGCCGAGCGGCAGCCTGAGTAGGCGCGACCACGAAAAAGGTGACATTCTGCTGAAATTGATCCGTCGGCTCGAGGAATACGGCGCCTTCGCCTTTATCTCTGGAATAGATCCAGGTGCTGACATCCTTCAATAGCGCGTCAAAACCGGCAATATTCCTGTCACGAAACACGCGCTGCACGACAAGCAATTCGGAGGAGTCATCAATTCCGGGCAAATTGCGTGCAGCAGTCATTGGAATGGAAACACCGCCCCAACGGCCATTGCATTCAATCCAGTGCAGCGCCGCATTGCTCAAATCCGGTCCGGTCAGTAACGCATCAAGACTCATGCGCCCGAAAAAGCCCAGGCACTGGAAATAATAAGTGATTTCAAGTGCTTCCTGATAGAAACGAGCTTCCAGCGGTTGCGGTAAATCAATTGCAGTAGCACCGATAAATGACTGGTTCTCGCCAGCCAGAATTTGTCCGAAAATACCTTCGACTATGGGAGGTCCATCCTCGGCTCGGGGTATCCAGACTTGTGCCGACGGGCTGGCCAATGCAGCGACTTCCCAAACACCGATCAGAATGGGAAAGCGATCACGCCAGCCGATCGCGTGCAATCGCTCCAGCAATTCATCCCTTAATTCCCTGGATGTGAGCGAGCGGACATAATCGCTCTCCATCACCAGATTGCCCATTGAACCGGCACTGGCCGGCAATTTGATCACGAGCCGGTCATGGGTGCGGGCAAGCTTGCCCAATATTGCTGCCGCTGCAATCGGACCATAGACGGAATAGGTCGGTGGAACGGCATCTTTTCCAAGGATCATTTTTATATGGTTTGAAAACCATAGCTTGTCGTTAACAAGCCGGGAAAGCTGCGGGAGCGGCGCGCATATCTGAACCGGGCACCCGGATCGCCGGGCGATTTCAGCGCCCAGCAGCCAGTCATGGCCCGTCGACAAATAGGGACAGATATTGAATGTTCCGGCTCTGGCAGCCGCGGCCGCGAGTTTTGACAAAGCCGCTTCATTGTTCAGGCAAGCAGCTGCAAGCGGAACTCGCAAGCGGCTGTCACCTCGATCAACCTCGATTATGTGGGGACCGTCATGACCGAAGACATTTCTTGAATATGTTTCGAAGGACTTGATCCTGGGCCGCGATATCAGCAGAAAATCGTCGTCCCGCGCCAGTCCCAACATGCGATATTCGTGGCTTGCCACGCGATCTTCCGGCATCAGTTCTATGTCCCGATGGTCCTCCAGCAGCAATAGCGGACCTTCCTGATATCCGGCACTGACATGATCGCCGAATATCGAGGCATCGTTCAGCCTGGGAAAATTTCTGAACTGCTTGTTCGCGAGAATTTCGATCCGATGTCTGGTTTCTTGCGAAAGCTCGAGATCAATCGCAGTCTTTACCGGCCAGGGCGCAAGATGGATTTCCTGGTTTGCAGTCGGCGCCAGGATATCCATTATTCTGGTTGCTTTGTCGCAAAATCGGTCCATGCCGGCGCAAGCTTCCGCCAATATTGCAGGCGCTTCATCAGATCATCCTTGGCTGCTTCATCCAGCCCTCCCATGGCGCCAAAAAGCTCTCCGCATTCCGATACATGCTGCTCCATCTCGTCGATGCGATCGAGCAGTTGCTGCTTCTGTACTAAATGCAGTGGGATATCGGGATCAAGTTCGGCAATAGTGCTGAGTGTCTCGGCACCATGAGCATGTTCTGCATACATTTCCTCCACTTCATCGGCCGAGAGGAAGGTTTTGAGGGCAGGGTAAAAATCCTCTTCCTCAAAAGCGATGTGACCGCCGGCCGCCTTGTCCAGATTTTGTGCTGCGGATTTCAAGCCGCCAACATCGCCTGCCGTGACCAGCGAACGCAGCTCATGAAGCCCGCGCCCCAAAATTGCGTGATCCTCCCGAAAGGCGTTAAATAGTCCGTGATTGATCTTGGTCATGATAGCCACCTGTCTAAGCTGCTATCATAGCTTAATATATTCTCTGGAAATTGACGCTGATCATCTAATGTGCAGACTCTATGGATTTTACGCTACCGAGCCGACCAAGGTTGAATGCACACTTGTGCATGCGCAAAATGCTCTTATCGCCCAGAGCCTCTCCGATCTTTCCGGCTATGACCATGCGCATGGCTGGGGGGTTGCCACATTTGATGAGGATGGGCCGGACATAGAGCGTCAGGCCTGGGCGGCCTATCATGGCGAGCATTTTGCGCGAGCCGCAGCGAAGGCTTATTCCCGCCTTGTCATTGCTCATGTTCGTCGGGCAACCGTGGGCGGTGCGGCGATTGAAAACACGCATCCGTTCAGTGACGGGAAATGGGTATTTGCACATAATGGCACTGTTCCCGGTTTTGCCGATATACGTCCGGTTCTGCTAGATCACATGGGTGCCAGGCATCGCAATGCTGTGAAGGGCGAAACAGATAGCGAGCATGTTTTCCGCTATTTCCTCAGCCTCATTGACGCCGGAACCGTCGATCCCGAACAAAACTTGCTGGGCGCGATGGAAAGGCTGGTCGCCGATGTCGTTGCGCTCGCCCAAACCCATGCACCGGGCAAGAAGCTCGGTCTCAACATCATCCTGTCGGATGGCGAGCGGCTTGTCGGCACCCGTTTCAACCGCAGCCTCTATTTTGTCGACCGCAAAGGCGTTTATGATTGCGAGATTTGCGGATTTCCTCATATCCATCATGATCCCGATACCGAATATCGTGCGATTGTGGTCGCTTCAGAGCCGGTTACTCACGAAGACTGGATAGAAATCCCCAACCATTCGATTTGGCAACTCGATACGGACAACGGAATCAATATTCACAATTTGACGGAATATGCCTGATCATTGCGCGAACGGTGTTTTGAGAAATGCACAAACACCACTGCGCTCATCAGTGCGGCGAAAAAGCACCAGACCGAAGCGAACCAGTGCATATAGGCTATCCGGGTCACGATCAGGGCTATGGCGATGACAAAACCGAATAGCCGGATGGTTCGATAGCTCGACAGCAATGGCGTGAGGCACGTGCCGATAATATATAACGTCAGAATGAAGGCATCGTGACGATGCGGCAGATGATAGACGATATGTTTTCCGTCGATCAGGGCCGAGACCGGCTCTGTAACAAGCGCGAACAGGAAATAAATGCTGGCCACGGCGCCCGCTGCCATTGGCAGCAGGAGCAGCTTTCGGCGCGCTTTCAGCGGCTCGATCATCCACACTGCCAACGGCACGAATATTGGCCAAAGCACATGCGAAAAAAGCAAATAGATTGTCGTAACGATATCGGTGGTTTGGGATTGTATCGGCAAGACCTTCCACAAATATCCCTCAACCAGTTGCTGCATCCCAAAAATGAGCGGTATTGCGGCATATGGAATTTGTGCCAATCGATCCGCACGTCGAACCGTGAGAGTGCCAATTCCAAGCAGAGCGACGCCAGCCAAAATACTGGCATTTGCAGAAAAGCAGATGATCATCACTCCCGGTGATTTGGCTTGAAGCCAAATTTGCATGGTTCTGATATTAGATTTTCTATCCATGGGCTTAAATGCGCAAGGCTTAGATACGCAATGCTCCTTATGCGCAGCTTTTCGCCGAGCATCGCGGATACGATCGGAGTAGGAATCTCAACCGGGAGCCGACATTTCGGAGCCTGAAGCCGGAAAAACTTTCTTCAGAAGACATTGTCGCCCGCCGAGCAATTTGCCGTCGTATCGGTTGGTTTACGTATTTTTCTTATGCTCCCCCCGTCCTATTCTTCGCATTACAGCAGGGCATCGCAAAGCACCTTTGCAGATGTTCCAGCCGCAGGAGGATATTATGGACGCAAAGCTTCGAGACCAGATTGTCTCAATCATTGGATCAGTCGATGACATGACGATAGCGACTATCCGCGAGGATGGTTTTCCGCAGGCAACGACGGTCAGCTATATCAGCGATGGCCCCGTCATCTATTTCATCACCGGTGCTGATGCGCAGAAGGCGCATAACATAGCGCGAAACAACAAGGTCTCCCTGACCATAAATCGTGCTTATGACAGCTGGAACGAAATTGAAGGACTGTCGATGGGCGGCCTGGCGATTGCTGTCACCGATCCGGAGGAAATAGAAAAAATCGGACGCTTGCTGTTGCAGAAATTCCCTCTGGCCGTGCAATTTGAACCGGATGAAGGTGGCAAGGTACTACTATCCTATTTTCGCATCGAGCCTAAAGTCATTTCGATACTCGATTATAAAAAGGGCTTTGGTCACACCGAATTGGTCGAAGTGTAACGGACTACTGGTGCCTTGAAATTCTCAACCGAACTGAATGAAATTATGGCGTGAAATAATTGGGATTTTGTTACCGCCGGGAATCCCGATCAATCTCGTATCCGAGACATCAATGAGATGACTTCGCTGTCATCGGTCTGGTTAAAATCGCGATAGAAGGCTCCAACGGCTCCAAACGGAGAGGGCGTGTGGAGGCAAATTATTTCGTCACATTGATCTCTCAATTCTTCCAAGCTGGATGGCGGGGCAACCGGTACCGCCAGGATGATTTTACGCGGTTCATTTTTGCGCACACCCTTCAGCGCGGCCTTGACCGTTCCGCCGGTTGCAATGCCGTCGTCGACAATTATCACCGTCCTGTCCTTTAGGTCGATCGGTTGTCGCTCTCCGAGATAGGTCAACCGGCGCCGGGCGATTTCATCCAGCTGCCTTTGCATCTCGGCCTCGATATATTCCGGGCTGGGTTTAAGCTGACGAACGATTTCTTCGGTGAGTACTATCTGCGGATTGGCACCATCGACAACGGCACCCATGCCATATTCGGGCCAGCCGGGCGCACCGATTTTCTTGACGAACAGAAGGTCCATCTGCGCCCCGAGAGCATTGGCGACCTCGTAAGCGACCGGCACACCGCCTCGGGGGAGGGCCAATACCAACGGGTTTTCAAAATCTCTCTCGCTCAGCTTCTTTGCCAGCTGCCGGCCCGCATCACGCCTGTTTTCGAAAGGAAATGTCATCTGATCCACATTCTTTCTCCGCTTCATCTTATTCTAGATGCGAACTGAACCATGCGCTGGCGTGCACGATCACTTCTTCCAGAGTCCCTGGCTCCTCGAACAAATGTCTGGCACCGTTGATGATGGCCATTCGCTTCGGGCATTGCAGCGCATCATAAGCCTGTTTGTTGAGATCAATGACCGGTCCGTCGAGACTTCCGACAATCAGCAAGGTTGGCGCCTGCACCTTTTCCAGCCAGCGTCCGGCCAGATCGGGCCGTCCGCCACGGGAGACGATCGCGGCGACGTTCGGCTTATCACGCGCGGCCGCCACCAGCGCTGCACCGGCCCCCGTGCTGGCACCAAAATAGGAAATGGGAATGTCTGAAAAAGCCGGCTGCGCGCGAATCCAGCGCGCTGCCATTGAAAGGCGCTCTGCCAACAATTCGATGTCAAACACATTGGCCCGGTCGCGCTCTTCCTCGGGAGTGAGCAGGTCTAGCAGCAGCGTCGCAAATCCGTCTTCGCGCAGCGCCGCCGCGACATAATTGTTGCGCGGACTCAGTCGGCCACTCCCGCTGCCATGCGCGAAGATGATCATCGCGGATGCGTTCGCCGGCACGGTCAATATCGCCTTCAGCCCGGCTGGTGCTATCTCGACTTCCCTGGCGGGAATTTCATTGGAAATATCATCGACCACTGCTCTTTCCTCACAGACCAAAGGGGTAGGTTTCTGGCGCACCACGCGGTTTCTCATGGCCTAGCGGCGTGATTGCCTTGGTGGTTTCGAACCAGACATAGGCATCAAACTGGTCAGCTAATATTGCTTCGAAATAATGGCTGAGCAGTTCGGTTTCGGGCCGGTAGACCACACCAATGGCGCGTTCCAGCAAAGGCTCTCGCAAAATATGGGCAAGCTTCTGGCGATCGCGACCGCGCCAATCGGTAAGCGACCGGGCATAGCCGGTCAGGCGGAAAGCGGACTCATAGCTGTCGGGGCGGGCAGGGCGAACGGTCTTGATTTGCATGTCCGCTCCCCAGTCGCTCGCCGCTGCCACCGTGCCATTGTCGGTGCCAAAGCCTATGCAGACCGCGTCATCACCGTAAGCGATGCGGCACAGCTGACCGATATTGAATTCGCCGCGCCAGCCCATTGCCGTCGCGGATGCGTCGCCGATGTGCGAATTATGAGCCCAGACAACCACCTTGGTGCCGAACCCGCGATTAGCGATCACGGCTTGCAGCGTATCGAACATATGGCGATCACGCAGATTCCAGGAGGCTGGGCCGCCTTCGTAAATGGAGCGATAATAGCGTTCTGCTGCCGCAACGATCTTTGCATTCTGGGTCGCATCAAACCATTTTTCACCATCTGAATTCAGATAGTCGAGCCGGTTTTCGAACAGGCGGCGAAGCTGATCCAGCGCCGCTTCCTCACAGTCGCCAAGCCCTTCATGTACCACTGCCCTGCCATAGTCGGTCGGATGATCCTGCCATGGCGTCAGACAGCCATAGCGCCAGCGTGCCTTGGCGGCTTCATCGGTATCAACCGAATCAAGATATTCCAGAACCGAGGCAATGGACTCGCTTAGACTGTAGACATCAAGCCCATGAAAACTGACCTGACGCTCCTCCGATTTATGCTCGTTATAATCCCTTAACCAGTCGGCAAAGGCCAGCACTTCATGATTACGCCACATCCATGTCGGGAAGCGGACAAAACTGTCACCACGTCTCGGTCGCGGATCATGATGGCGGACATAGCCGTCTATGCGGGCGGCATCGGGCCAGTCAGCCTCGACCGCGACGACAGTGAAGCCATGTTCTTCGATGAGCCGCCGTGTGATTGCTGCTCGGGCACTGTAAAATTCGGATGTCCCATGCGTTGCCTCGCCGAGCAGCACAACCTGAGC
Organism: Sphingorhabdus sp. M41; assembly: GCF_001586275.1. Lineage (NCBI taxonomy): Bacteria > Pseudomonadati > Pseudomonadota > Alphaproteobacteria > Sphingomonadales > Sphingorhabdaceae > Sphingorhabdus > Sphingorhabdus sp. M41. The sequence goes on from NZ_CP014545.1 coordinate 1,669,202, forward strand.
GTCACCGAAGCGGTCGAAAAACTTCCCGAAATCCGACTGGTTTTCCGGTCGGGGAAGCAGCTCGGCATGATCCCGCAAGGCCTTGACCAACCCCTCGGAAGGGGATCGCGGCGGCTTGTTCCAGTTGATCGGTTTGTTCATAGCCGTTTAATACCACAAGTCCCGAATTTCCTTGGGCAAGCTGGCCTTTACGTCATCCATCTCACCTTCCGAAATATGGTCGGCGATGACGTCGAGCGCGGCGCCGACGATCGTGGCAGGATTGTCTTTTGGAGCGTCATTGAAAGCTGCCATGACAGCATCGACAAATTCGTCCTTGTGCCGGATAAGGGGCGCTGATCTGGAAGGCTGGTATCCTTCATAAAATACGCCGCGCATCAGAGTTGGCAACTGTGCTGCAAAATGGGCACTCTCATTGACCTGCAAACGATCGCGGAGGACATGAAGCGTGGAACGAAGCAGGGTGAAGGCACGATGCTTGTCCTCCCAGTCCAGTTCATCCATGACGTCGTTCACCCAGCGATTGGCATCCTGAATGGCTTTGTCGAATATTGGTAATCCCAAACCGGTCATCTTCTTCATCCTTTGTATTGCAGGCGTTGAGACGCACGCCAAACTAAGGCAGACTAGACACAAATGATTCCGCATATGGCGGTCATATTCGCTTTGTGCCTTTTACATATCGTACATCGAACGCTGCCGCAGTCGTGGATTCTACGTAGCTCTCCGAAGTCCGTGGATATGTCGCTCTTACCAAAAGAAACATTTTCATTTGCAGCAATATGGCAATGGGCTTTTCAGAAGCCTGTGACGCTGGATATGCCCGAATATCAGGGAGTTTACGTATGCCGGGTTTTCCCGGAAGATCGTAACCGGAAAACATAGGGGTTGATCGGGAGCAAATCCGCGTCTTCTGCGCGACCGGCCCCGAATGCGTGAAAGTCCATGGTGAAGTTTAGGTGGTAAAGGTTGCCCGGATTAAACCGCAAAAATTTGAATGAAAGGACAGGGTAATGGCGGGTCTCCGCTCCATCCGTTCAATCAAGCGCATTGGGATATGCTTCAGGATCTTGCTGTGCTCCTTGGGAACAGGATTTGTGAATGGGAGTCCAGTCTTGCCGGGGAATTCCAGATGCACATAGCTGCTGAACCGGCCGATGACATGCAAATGGGGCTCTCCAGCGAGCAGGTCCGCGAGCGCTATGCGCGTTATGGACCCAATGAATTGCCCCATCATGACGAACGTTCAATCCTCCGGATAGTCGGCGAGGTTCTGCGCGAACCCATGCTGGCATTGTTGCTGGCGGCAGGCTTTGCCTATTTGCTGCTCGGAGACCGGATCGAAGCCATACTCCTGCTCTGCTTTGCTACATTTTCAGTTGCGATTTCCGTCATCCAGGAAACTCGCAGTGAGCGGGTTCTGGCAGCGTTGCGGGACTTGTCGAGCCCACGCGCGCTTGTCATTCGCGATGGCAAAAGACTACGCATTCCCGGGCGCGAGGTGGTGGTGGGCGATATCATCATATTGGAACAGGGAGACCGGGTCGCCGCTGACGCGCTGCTGTTATCTGCCACAGAGCTGGAAATCGACGAATCGCTTCTGACAGGAGAATCTCTAGCGGTACACAAAGATGTTGAGGCAGAGGCTTTTTCGGGGACTTTGGTCGTTCGGGGAACAGGCATTGGGGAGGTAGTCGCGATTGGCGGGCAAACGCAGATCGGTCAGATCGGCGGGCATCTTGCCGACATCAAGCCCGACGCGCCCCGATTGCGCCGGGAGACCGGCTTCATCGTGAAACTGGCAGGCATTGGCGGTATCCTGATCGCAGCTTCGGTCACCTTGATATATGGTTTCTCCCACGGCGGATGGCTCGATGCCGTGCTGGCTGGCATTGCCATCGGAATGGCGATGTTACCCGAAGAATTTCCGGTCGTCCTCGTGACGTTCATGGCCATGGGGGCGTGGCGCATTTCCAAAGCCAATGTGCTGACCCGACGGTCAGCCGCGATAGAGACCCTGGGGTCCGTCACGATATTATGCACAGACAAGACAGGAACCCTGACCGAGAACAAGATGGCAGTAGCCACTATGTGGTTGCCGGAGGGACTCCATCTGACGGTCGATAGAAGCCAGAACATACCTGGCTCCTTTCAGCCTTTGCTGAAGGCAAGCCTGTGGGCCAGCGAGGTAGAACCTTCGGATCCGATGGATATCGCGATCCACTCGGCTGCTTCGGCTTTATTGCCGGGGAAGGACAATGCGAATGATCAGCATTGGCATCTGGAACGGCATTTCGGTATTCGACCGGATTTGCTGGCCACGACGAACATGTGGCTTGATGGACCGGCACACGAAGACAGGCTTCTTGCAGCCAAGGGCGCACCGGAAGCGATTGCGCAATTATGCCGCCTGTCGGATTCTGAGCAGAAGGAGATGATGCGAGCTGTAGAAGATATGGCGGCGAAGGGCATCCGCGTTCTGGGTGTGGCGACTGTCAGGGCAAAAGAGGTGGATGACTATGCCGATCTGCTTGACTACCGCTTTGCGCTTGCCGGACTAATTGGCCTTGCCGATCCTCTGCGCGCCAGCGTTCCCGAGGCGATCGGGCACTGTCGCGATGCCGGCATCCGCGTCCTGATGATCACTGGCGATCATGCAGCAACGGCCCGCTCCATAGCTTCCGATGCCGGGATCGAAAGCGATAATCTGATAACCGGTAGTGAACTTGCCGGACTGGACGATGATGAACTAGGCAGAAGGCTCCGGACGACAAATATTTTTGCCCGCATCATGCCCGAACAGAAGCTGCGCCTGGTACGGGCATTGAAAAGCGACGGCGAGGTTGTTGCGATGACTGGCGACGGCGTGAACGACGCCCCTTCTTTGAAGGCAGCCCATGTCGGTATTGCCATGGGCGGACGCGGAACGGATGTGGCAAGGGAAGCGTCCTCACTCGTACTCCTGGATGACGAATTCACCGCCATTGTCAGCGCGATCAGGCTTGGGCGCCGTATTTATGACAATATCCGCAAGGCGATGGAGTTTATTTTTGCTGCCCATGTACCAATTGCCGGTCTGGCGCTCCTGCCGTTGATGTTCGGATTGCCGATGCTACTTGGCCCGATCCATATCGCGTTGCTCGAGATGGTGATTGATCCGGCTTGTGCTCTCGTCTTCGAAGCTGAAGAGGAAGATGATGAGATCATGCGTCGATCGCCGCGCCATCCCGAAGCACGGCTATTTTCCCTGCCGATGGTCATCTGGAGTATATTCCAGGGCGCGCTCGCGCTAGGCGCGTTGACGCTGGGGATTGTCATTGCAGTTCAGCAAGACATGCCGGTAACCGAACTCCGGGCGCTGGCTTTCCTGACCCTTATCGCCAGTCTTCTGGCCCTGATTCTGGCCAACCGGAGCAGCAGTGCGTCGCTGCGATCCTTATTCGACTATCGCAACAAGGCGTTGCTGGCGATATTTGGTGCAGTGATAGTCGTGATGATGGTGATTTATCTTTTTGAACCAGCCCGTTCCATTCTGGGTTTTGCGAAGCTTTCCATCTTCGAAATTGTCGCCGTCATCGGCTATGGTTTCATATTGCTATCCGTGCTGCAAATTCTGAAGCCGCTGGTCAATCGCATTTTACAGGAGGCCAGTTCATCGGACAGGAATTGATCATTTTCCCGGGCAGGGGAGCATGATGGCCCTGATCATCCAATGGGTGTTATTTGGTGCCTGCGCACTGCTGATCTTGGCCGCCGGTCCAAAGCTTACCAAAAATGCAGAAATTATCGCTGCCAAAAGGGGACTGTCGGACGACTGGATCGGCCTCATCCTGCTGGCTTCGATCACCTCCTTGCCGGAACTTGCTGCCGGCATATCCTCGGTAAGCATTGCCAATGCGCCCGAAATAGCCGTCGGCGCGGTATTCGGCAGCTGCGTATTCAATCTGGTCATGCTGGTGGTTCTGGATTTTGCGATCCGTGGAGAATCGGTTTACCGCCGGGCGCGACAGGCCCATATTTTGTCGGCCGGCTTTGGGATCATGCTGATCGGTTTTGCCGGCCTTACGATCATGAGTGGCGGCCTTGGTATCAGTCCGACAATAGGTCATTTCAGCGCAGCCTCTCTGGTGATCGTTCTGCTCTACATTATCGCGACCCGTGCCATTTATAATTATGAAGCGAAGATACGGGAAAGTGCCGCAGAGGAGGCCGTAAAGGCCCCGACTGCGGTTTCACTATCCGAGGCACAAATGTGGGTGTTAGGAGCGGCTGTCGCGATCCTGATCGGAGGATTGCTGCTCCCGGTTTTCGGGGCCAATATCGCGGACAAAATGGGAATTGGCCGCGGTTTTGTCGGTACCGTGCTGGTTGCGGCCGCAACGTCCTTGCCGGAACTGGCGGTGTCAATGGCGGCGCTTAGGCAGGGATCGGTGAACATGGCGATTGCCAACCTCCTCGGCAGCAACCTGTTCAACATATTGATACTCGCCATCGAAGACGGGTTATATTTTGACGGTCCGCTGCTCGATTCCGCTTCGCCGATACACGGTGCCACCGCGATGGCGGCAATGGTGATGAGCGGTGTTGTCATCATTGGATTGCTATACCGCCCGCAAACGAGACTGTTTCGGACGGTTGGATGGATCAGTATCGCCTTGTTTACCGTCTATCTGGTGAACGTCTATATCATGTACATCAGTTCGACCTAGATCTGACGATCCTGTAATCAGGCACCAGTACCGCAGCTCCTTTCAAATGACCGTCGCGAAGTTTTTCAAGCACTTCATTAGCGTCGGTCAGGGGAAATCTTTCGACAACGGGTGTGATCCCAGAACTGTCAGCCGCAGCAAGAAACTCTGTGCCGTCCTCCCGGGTCAGATTGGCGACGGACATGATCGCTCTTTCACCCCAGAGGTCGGCATAGGGAAAACTCGGGATGTCACTCATGTGGATACCTGCGCAGATCACCCGGCCACCCTTGTGAACCGCGCGCAGTGCCGCCGGAACCAGCGGGCCGATCGGCGCGAAGATGATGGCGGCGTCGAGCTCGACTGGCGGAAGTTCATCAGATCCGCCCGCCCAAGTGCAGCCGAGTTTGCGTGCAAATTTCTGGCCGGACAAATCACCGGGCTTTGTAAAGGCGTAAATTTGCCGTCCTTGCCAGACGGCGATCTGCGCGAGAATATGGGCGGCGGCACCAAAGCCGTAAAAACCTATGACCTTCGCCTGATCCGCCATTCTCAACGAGCGCCAGCCGATCAGTCCTGCGCAAAGCAGTGGCGCCGCTTCAACATGCGAAAAACGATCCGGAATCGCAAAGCAATATTGGGCGCTTGCCACAACATGGCTGGCATATCCACCATCACGCGTGCAACCGGTAAACTCCGGCTCATCGCAGAGGTTTTCGTGATCGGTCAGGCAATATCTGCAATGGCCACAGCTTGAACCCAGCCAGGGGACGCCGACTCGGTCACCGACAGCGAAGCCCTGCACATTTTCGCCAATCTGTATGATCCGGCCGACGATTTCGTGGCCAGGAACGACGGGATAAACAGCCTCCGGAATCTCACCGTCCACGATATGCAGATCGGTGCGGCAAACCCCGCAGGCGAGAATCTTGATCAGCATTTCATCACTATCCGGCACGGGCATATCGCGCTCGACGAGTTGAAGCGACCGACCGGGACCATCCAGCTGCATCGCATGATATTTGCCGAGCTTCGTCGTCATGGTCTTTGTCCGATCAATCTGTCTGCCTTGATGCGGTCATGCTGCTTTTATTCCTTCTGGCGGGAAACCCGTAATGGTCCGTATTCCGGTCCCGCTCTTCCCAGCGCTCCGAAACATTACGTAAAGACAGCGGTTCATGATTGGTGCCAGACGGCAAAAGGTTGATCATGATCAACTTGCAAAATCAATTCCGTGACGTTCGGGGGTGCCGGGGGGATTGTTCTGGAGATGCATATGTCCGAGAATAACTATGTTCGCTGGCTTGGCACCGTAACGCTTGACGACCTGCCGCTTGTTGGTGGCAAAAATGCTTCGTTGGGGGAACTGGCTGGCGTTCTGCCCGCCGTGATCAAGGTACCCGAGGGCTTCGCCATCACTGCTGTGGCCTATCGGGATCTTCTGGAGAGCAATCAGCTATGGCCCAGGATGGACGAGATACTCGAAAATACGGACTGGTCAGACCTGAACGCCGGAGCGCGAATGTCTGCGCAGCTGCGGGAAATGGTCGCGACGGCAAAACTGCCGCCGGGCCTTGATGCGGAAATCCGGCAGGCATATCAAAAGCTCTGTCAGGATCACGGCCGCAATGTTGCGGTAGCGGTGCGCAGCAGCGCCACCGCCGAGGATCTGCCCGGCGCATCCTTTGCCGGCCAGCACGAGACATATCTTAATATTCACGGCGCCCAGAATTTGATCGATTCCGTCCGTCAGTGCTTCGCTTCGCTGTTCACCCAGCGCGCCATCTCCTACCGGATTAACAAGGGATTTGATCACAAGGATGTGGCTTTGTCGGTTGGCATTCAGCGGATGATCCGGGCTGACAAAGCTTCTTCCGGAGTGATCTTCACGCTGGATACCGAAAGCGGAAACCGTGACGTCGTGATGATAACCGGCCTTTGGGGCCTGGGGGAGGCGATTGTTCAGGGGATCGCCGACCCGGACGAGTTTCTTGTCCACAAACCGACCCTGAAACTCGGCCACGAATATGTTCTAAGGCGCCGGATCGGCAGCAAGAAAGCCAAGCTCATCTATGCTGCGGCCAAGGCTGACGAGCCAACGGTCTGGCGCAATGTGCGGCGTTCGGATCAGCTGAAACCTTGCCTGACCGACCCCGAAATCATCGAACTCGCCAGACAGTCCGTGGTGATTGAAACCCATTATAGCGAGAGACACAGGCGCCCGACGCCGATGGATATCGAATGGGCCAAGGACGGACCCGATGGCGCACTTTATATCCTGCAGGCCCGTCCTGAAACCATTCATGCGTCCGCCGATGTCGGTCTTTTGACGCAATATAAAATGACCGGTGATGGCAAAGTGATTGTCGAGGGTCAGGCTGTCGGCGATCGGATCGGCAGCGGGCCGGTGCGGCTGGTGATGGACAGCGATGAACTGGAAACGGTCCGGTCGGGCGATATATTGGTGGCCACAGCCACCACGCCCGATTGGGAACCGGCGATGAAAAGGGCATCGGCGATCATAACTGAACATGGAGGACGAACCTGCCATGCCGCTATCGTGGCCCGGGAACTGGGCATTCCGGTAATCGTCGGGGCCGCGAACGCGCGGCAGCTGTTGATCCCGGGGCAGGAAGTCACGGTCGACTGTTCGCAAGGGATGACGGGAAGGGTGCTGGACGGGATCATTCCCTTTTCCGTCGATACGGTTGATATCGGCAAGCTGGAGCGGCCCGAAACCGATCTGATGGTCAATATTGCCGATCCGGGCGCAGCCTTCCGCGTCGCCGCTTTGCCGGTGGCGGGTGTCGGTCTTGCGCGCTGCGAATTTATCATTGCCAACGAAATCAAGGCCCATCCGATCGCCTTGCTTTCTCCCGAACGCATCCGAAGCCAGCGCATTCGGAAACAGATTGATATTCTGACCTCCGGTTATGCAAGCGGTGCAGACTATTTTGTATCGCGCCTCGCCGAGGGGATCGCGACCATCGCGGCAGCCTTCTATCCCCGTCCGGTCATCGTCCGGACATCGGATTTCAAATCGAATGAATATGCCTCCCTGCTCGGTGGACATGATTTTGAAGAACCGGAAAACAACCCGATGATCGGGTTTCGCGGCGCGTCCCGCTATATCCATCCCGCCTATCAAGCCGCCTTTGCACTGGAATGTGAGGCCTTGAAGCGTGTTCGGGATGATATGGGCCTTGCCAATGTCGTCGTCATGATACCATTTTGCCGGAGGATCGACGAGGCCAAGCAGGTTCTGGCAGTGATGGCGGAAAACGGTCTCGAACGTGGCAGGAATGGCCTTGAAATATACATCATGTGTGAAATTCCCAGTAATGTCATTTCGATCAACGCGTTTGCAGCTCTATTTGACGGCTTTTCGATTGGCTCCAATGACCTGACTCAACTCGTGCTTGGAGTGGACCGGGATTCAGAAATTCTGGCGGGCGATTTTGACGAGGAAGACCCTGCGGTTCTGGCCATGATTGAGCAGGCCATTGCAGGCGCGCATCGCAATGGTGTGAAATGCGGCATTTGCGGGCAGGCGCCTTCTGATCGCCCGGGTTTTGCCGATTGGCTGGTCGCCCGAAAAATCGACAGCATAAGCCTCAGCCCTGACAGCGTGCTTGGTGTGATGCAGCGGCTTGCCGCGAAGCAGAAACCAGACAAGAAGGCAAAGCCGCCAACCGGGATCAAACGCCCTTCGAAAACGAGCGCATGAATGAGCGATATGGCGAAGAAACCAAGAGCCGATCCGGTTTTCCTCCAGCAAATAATGCTCTTTGATGAGTTGACCGAAAGCTCAACAAATATTTGTCATTGGTCAAATGATGCTCATGATCGGACGGTGTATAATGTCGCAGCCGGCCAAACAGTCATCCGGCAAGGCGGTAAACCGGAGTGCCTGTTCGAGATCATAAGCGGAACACTGAAACTGTCTCAGGTTACCGAAGACGGTCGGCAAATCATTGTCGGTTTTCCGTCCTCGGGAGAAACTGTCGGTCTGACCGGAGGTGAGGAAAATCACTATGCCGCAGAAACTTTAACTATGACTCGATTGCGTCCGGTTCGCTGGAAGACATTTTACGAACAATTGTTGCAGAGCCGTCCGGCGCGCGAAAAGCTTCTGCGATGGTTTGATGCCCAGAATAAAATGTTGCAGGATCATATCGCAGTTCTCTCGCTGCAAAGTCCGATGTCGAAGCTGGCGGCCTTTTTGCTGAAGCAGATTTCACAGCGTTCCAAAAATACCGGCGATGATGAAGTCATAATCGATCTTTCGATGACCCAAAGGGATATTGCCACGTATCTGGCAATAGCGCCTGAAACCTGTAGCCGGACCATGAAAAAATTTCGCGACGATGGAATCATAGAAGCCATGGGCCGTAGCGGGGAGGGTAAATTGGTCAAGATACGCAATCAGGAACGACTGAATGAAGCGGCCAACGGGCCGTTTCTGTGATGCGTGCGATTAGCTTTCAAACGGCAGATTTCTTATGGAAAAATTCGCGTTAAATTGATCAGGGTCAATATGTGAAAGGCACCGAATCGCTATGTAGGAATGGGGGGATCGCTATTAAGTTAGAAGGATCCAGAAAATGCAGTCGAAGTCCTCGACGGTTGAACCGCCTGTCGCCAGAAACCAACCGAAGTTTCGCCGGGAAAAGGCCTCTTTGGATATTATCGAGCATAAGAGGATACCCAGTTTAGCGACGTTCCGGAGCGCGGTTGCGTGTATGGACAATTCGCCCGATGCCTCATTTGTATTCCGTCATACCAAGGCTGTTGCCTCCGGTCTGGATATCCCGGTGAGACTTGCCCATGTTTTACAAGGCGGTGAATCAGGAGTCAGTCCCAGCGATCCGATTGAATGGCAGATCAAGGTACGGGAAGCGCGGGATTATCTGTCGCGGATTCTGAAATCGGACAACAGTCCTTTTATTGAGAAGGACCGGCTCCTGCTCAATGGCATAGCCAGCGAGGAAATCTCGCGCTGGGCGAGCGAAAATGCCGACAATCTGATTGCCTTGGCAACCCGCTGCGGGTTGGAGCATAGCGCATCGAAAAATTCGGGTCATGACCTTGCATTGGGCAGGACAGCGCAGATGGTATTGGACAACAGTGCAGCATCTCTCCTTTTGGTTCCGCCTGGTGGCCAGGAGAAGGATGAGATTTGCTACCGGCGCCTTGCCGTTCCTCTGGACGGATCATGCCGTGCGGAGAGTGTTCTACCATTTGCGGTCCGCATCGCGCGCAAACATGGAGCAGAACTGCTTCTGACCCATGTGATACCAAGGCCCGAAATCATGGTGACGGGCCTGCACGATGCCGAAGCCAGTGAATTTACGACGAAACTCGAGCAATTTAATGAGCAGAACGCGCGAGCCTATCTCGACCGTCTGCAACGCCGATTGGCCAGCGGTGGGATAGCAGTGCGCGCCATTATAGAGAACGAAGGCGACGTCCGCGAGCGTTTGCTCCTCATTGCGGAATATCAACGAGCCGATCTGATCGTAATGTCGGCGAGAGGGAAGGGTTCAATTCATGATATGCCATGCGGCAATGTCGCGAGACATATCGCTGCTCATACGAGGCTGCCTCTGCTTCTTATCCGCCAGAAAATGTCACAGCCGGTCGATCATCTGAAAATGACCGAACATCATTACGGGCCGAGAATGTTCTGGGAGTCGGCACATTAAGCCGTGAAGGACGGTTCCGCCCACAGTCTCAATTCCGGTAGCGGCGCGAAAGACCCGAAAGCTGTCGCTATTGATCGCGCGGCTTCGGAAAACAGCGATACAGGTGAACCGAATATTCTCCAAAAGGCTGCTGCTGACCTGTGCAACCAAGAGAAATTATCGGATATCCCGGCAGATCCTATTCCAGCCTGGCTTCATATTGATGATAGTGGCGACTGGTTAACACGGGCGCGCAAATCATGCGCAAATGCTCCGACAGAAGCGGGCAAGGCCGCCGAGTGGCTGCTGGATAATGACTATCAGGTCTATCGGGCAATTCGCCAGATCAAGGAAGATCTTCCGCAAAGCTTCTACGCAAAATTGCCGGCGGTGGACTGTGAAACCAATTCAAGATATCCGCGCGTTTTTGTGCTGGCACACGCACTGCTAAAGGCCACGCATTTACAGATTACCTTGCCTGCCACTGTCCAGTTTGTGCGCGCGTATCAGCGAAGCAGCCCTCTAACCATAGCCGAGCTGTGGGCTTTCCCGACGATGTTGAGAATAGCCTGTCTGGAAATTCTGGTTTCGTCCCTCACCACTATTCTGCAAGGTCCAATAAAACAGCCATTCGCTCCCACCGATCTTGCCGTTGCGCGCCGCTCGCTTGATGACACCGAACGAGTGGCCCGATCGATAGCCAATCTGTCCCTTGTCGCTTCAATATCCTGGGAGGATTTTTTTGATCAGACCAGCCGTGTCGAGAGCATATTAAGCAAAGACCCGGCCAAATATTATGCGCGGATGGATTTCGAAACGCGGGATCGGTATCGTCGCGCCATTGAAACTCTCTCCTCCTATTCGGAGATGAGCGAAGCCGATATCGCTGCCCGGGTCGTGAAACAGGCTGCCGCGGCCACCTCCGACCAGCAGCAGGATCATGTCGGCTATTGGCTGATCGGGAAAGGTCGACGGCAATTTGAACAGCTCCAGGGACTGAAACTACCCCTTGGCCGGAGGCTCAGGCGCGCCGTCTTTGATCACGCCGGACTTTTCTATTTCTTTGCGCTGCTTTCGTTCTGGATCGGAGCATTCATTATTCCCGCCCTCTATTTATGGTTTGTCACAGCTACCACCATAGAATGGGCCGGCTCGTTGCTGGTCATGCTTCTTCCCGCCTCAATTCTTTCAATTTCTCTCGTACAGCGGCTCGTGACGCTGGTCGTTCCGCCCAAGATATTGCCAAAGCTGGATTTTTCGGACGGTCTGCCCGCAGACTGCAAAACGATCGCGGTGATGCCGGTCCTGATCGGAAAGCCGGACGAGATAGCGGATCTCATCCAGCAGATCGAAGCGCATTGGCTGTCCAACAGCGACAGATATCTTCAATTAGCCCTGCTTGCTGATCTGGCAGATGCGCCAACCGAGCATATGACCGTTGACGATGAAATTACCCGGCAGCTCATCGAACAAATCCAGGCGCTCAACAAGCGGCATGGAAAGAAGGGGGTCGGTCCGTTTCACCTGCTGCTCCGTTCGCGGCGGTATAATCAGGCCGAACATTGCTGGATGGCATGGGAGAGAAAGAGGGGAAAGCTGGAGCAGTTTAACCGGCTGCTGGTGGACGATGATGACAGCGGTTTTTCCATCCACGAAGGAAACCGCCCGGCGCTGTCCGACATTCGATTTGTGGTAACGGTAGATGCCGACACAATATTGCCGACCGGCTCGGTAAGGAAGCTTGCGGGTGCTCTTGCCCACCCCCAGAATATTGCCCGGTTTGATCCCGATACCGGTGAGATTGTTACCGGCTATTCGATCCTTCAGCCGCGGGTTGAAATGGCACCGCAAGGCGTTAGCAGGACTTTCTTTACCCGGTTTTTTGCTGGCGACACGGCGATCGATATCTACAGTCGGGCAGTGTCCAATGTATATCAGGACCTGTTCGGCACCGGGATTTTTGTCGGCAAGGGCATTTATGATGTTGCTGCCTTCCATCGCTGCATTGATGGACGGGTTGCCGAGAATTCCATTTTGAGTCATGACTTGCTTGAAGGAGCGCTCGGTGGCGTCGCTCTCGCTTCCGACATTGTGCTTTATGAGGGCTTTCCCGGTACCTATCTTGAATATGTCAAGCGCTGGCATCGTTGGATTCGTGGCGATTGGCAATTATTGCCCTGGCTTCGCCGACGCATTCGCGATGCCGATGGACGGCGTCGTCGAAATGGACTCTCGGTCCTCAGTAAATGGATGGTCATAGACAATCTGCGCCGAAGCCTAGTAGCCCCGGCCTTGTTGCTGATGCTGATCATCGGTTGGCTGTTGCTCCCCGGGAATCCATGGTTCTGGACGCTGCTGGCCATATTCGCGCATGGCGGGCAGATATTCACCGATCTGGTAACCGGATTGGCGCAAGGACGTCGACGGGGCGCTGTGCGCGGCCTGTTCGCCCAGCTTGCCGACCAGGCAGGACGCTGGTTTCTGGCGATTGCCTATCTCCCGTTCGAAGCGACCATAGCTACGCATGCGATTGTAGTTACACTTTGGCGTAGCCTCATATCCCGACGGAATATGTTGCAATGGATCACCGCCGCACATGAATCGGAGAGACACAGAAATGGTCGTTCCCGAATCGGAATCTGGCGGCAAATGTGGGCCGGGCCCGTCGCGGCTTTGGCGCTTGGGGTCGGCACATTCATTTTGAAGCCCGCATCACTACCAGCGGCCTTGCCACTCCTGATGCTCTGGTTTGTCGCTCCGGAGATCACGCTGCTGCTCAACCGTCCCCGCCACAGACCTGTCAGGCCATTGGACGCAGGGGACCGGCTTTTCCTGCGAAGTCTGGCACGCCGGACATGGCTCTATTTTGAAAGTTTCGCCGGTCCACAGGATAACTGGCTCCCACCGGACAATTATCAGGGGGATCCCTATCCGGAAACCGCTCATCGTACATCTCCGACCAATATTGGGATGATGATGCTTTCGACAGCCAGCGCATGGGACTTTGGCTATCTGGGGGGTGAAGAGCTTGCCGCTCGGACGAGCAATTTATTCGCCAGTCTGGACAGGTTGGAAACGCATCGGGGCCATTTCCTCAACTGGTACGACACACTCAGTCTTCACCCGCTGGAACCGCGCTATGTGTCGGTGGTCGATAGCGGCAACCTTGCCGGCTGTCTGATTGCCTATAAATCCCTGCTTGAGGAAATTACAGAAGCGCCTGCGATCGAAGCGCAACGCTGGCACGGATTGGAAGACGTGGTGCGCCTGCTTTGCGAAGCGTTGGAAGGCATTCCGAAAAAGCATGACGATCTGCGATCAGAAGTTGCTTTGCTGCAAAGCAGCTTTGATGACATCGCTACCGACCCGTTGCAATGGCATGGTAAGTTGAATTTCATTCTGGAAAACCAATTGCAGGTGATTCAGGATATGATCGCAAATGTGGCTGCGCAGCCGGACATTATTAGCACCAGAAATCTTCGCGAACTTCACACTTGGCTGGACCGACTTCGTCATCAACTGCTGACCATGATCCACGATATTGAACGGTTGGCACCTTGGTTGGTACTGGAGAAAGCGCCGCAAGAATTTCGGCAATTGCACAGTCATGTCGCCGAGTTACTCAGCCAAGCGGGCAGTGATCTCTATTTCAACGAGGTATCGCTTACGATTGAAAAATCCAGAGCGGATTGCCAAAATCAGGAGCCATGGCTCCAGTCTCTAGCCGATGCCGTGGAAGTCGGCCGAAAGAATCGCGCCAAATTGGTCCAGATTCTTGCGAAACTCGCCAGGAAAACGGAAAAATATGCAGAAAGGATGGAGTTCGCGCCTTATTATGATCGAGATCGCCGCCTGTTCCATATCGGCTATAATGTCAGCGCGGACCGGCTGGACCCCCATTATTATGACCTGCTCGCCAGCGAAGCCAGGCTCGCCAGTTACCTCGCCATTGCCCACCAGGAAGTAGCTTTGGAACACTGGTTCCATCTGGGCCGGCCGGTCATGCGCAGCGACAGCGGACTGGCGCTGGTCTCCTGGAACGGCTCCATGTTCGAATATCTTATGCCGCGACTGTTGATGCAGAGCGGGCCGCAAACATTGCTCAGCGAGAGCGAGAAAGTTGCGGTGCAGATGCACCGGAAACATGGTCGGGATGAAGGACTGCCGTGGGGCGTATCGGAATCTGCCTATTCAGCCCGAGACCCGGAACATCGTTATCAATATCAGGCTTTTGGCGTTCCCGGGCTTGGACTGCGTCGAGGCCTGGCGAAAGACATGGTGATCGCGCCTTATGCATCGGCTCTCGCCCTTCAGGTCCTGCCATCCGAGGCTGCGGACAATTTAAGATTATTGGACAAGCTCGGCTTCTCAGGCCTTTACGGGATGCTGGAAGCCGTCGATTATACGCCGGAACGGCTGGAGTCCGGTAGTAAGGTCACGCCGGTTAATGCCTATATGGCTCATCACCAGGGCATGATCATGTGCGCTATCGGCAATAGCCTGTGTGATGACATATTGGTGAGGCGCTTTTCAGAGGATGCGCGGGTCAATGCGGTTTCGTTGCTTCTGAATGAAAGGGTTCCCCAGGAACTGCCCTCCGAAGTGGAGCGGATCGAAAGCATCGATTTGTCGAGCCGCCGGGCAGGCACCGCTCCTAAAGCGCAAAAATGGGACCCACCGCTTCATAGCAGCAGTCCGCAAGCGCAATTGCTTGGCAACGGCAGCCTTTCATCGTCGATCTCGACCGCAGGTGGGGGAGGCCTGCAATGGCGACACAAGGCGTTGACCCGCTTTGTGCCGGACCCCGTACGGGACGCAAATGGAGTATGGATATATATCCGCGACGAAGAGGATGATCTTCTCTGGTCTGCCACCCGGCAGCCAACCGGTAAAAATCCGGATCAATATGAAGTCACGTTCCATAGCCATATGGCTGAATTTCATCGCCGCGATCATGATATCAGCGTGCGTATGGAAGCTGTCGTCGCAGCGGGCGATGATATCGAGATTCGCCGACTGGCAATCGGCAATCTGAGCGACCGATCGCGCAGTCTGTCCTTCACCAGCTACGGCGAAGTCGTGCTCGCACCTCCGCTCGATGATGAGCGACACCCCGCCTTCAGCAAGCTGTTTGTCGGGTGTGAATTTATCCCGGCGATCGGCGGTCAGCTGTTTACCCGGCGACCACGAAATCCGAATGACGCGCCTCCGGTATTGCTGCATTTCATCGTCTGTGGAGACGAGCAACTGACGCTGGCGAGTCATGAGGCGGATCGGCGAAAATTCCTGGGCCGCAATGGGACATTGCAGCAACCAGCGGGTGTCCAAAATGGTCTGACGAATACAACAGGCTGGACACTGGATCCGATAATGGCGTTGCAGGCCAAATGCCAGCTCGAGCCATATGAACATAAGGAACTCTGCTTCGTCACGGTCGCAGCCATTTCGCGTGAAGCTGCGCTTGAAATTGCCGAACGATATGCAACTTTGCCTTCGATCGACTGGGCCATCAATGACGCTGCATCGGCAGCGGCGCGGGAAACCGACAAGCTGGGTGTCAAGCCACAGCAGGAGCAGGAATTTCAGGCACTGGGATCTCTGCTGGTATATCCGCACGGTAATTTGCGCGCAGAACCGGTGAAAATTCAGAACAACCGTTTGGGGCAGCCCAATCTTTGGGGAATGGCCCTGTCTGGCGATTATCCAATTCTCATGCTTCGAACACGTGAATTGCCCGACTCGATATTGCCGGATTTGGTTCGAGCCCATCAACTATGGCGCAGACAGGGACTGGAAGTTGACCTGGTCATTCTTCAGTCGGTTGCATCAGGATATGTCGAACCAGTTCGCGACGATCTGATGGATCTTCTGCAGGACGTGAATGCGCAATGGATGCTCGGCCGGAATGGGGGTATTCACCTGCTCTTTGCCGATCAGATTGGGCCGGATCAGGTGCGGCTGGTCGAAGCGGTCTCGAGAGTGATTATCGAGGATGGTCAAGGCAGTCTGAGCGAACAGCTGTCAAAGGCGTTTAGACTTCCGCCGGAGCTGCCACATTTCGAACCTGCCAGCACGCCGATCGAAGATGCCGGGGTCCCGGTGCTGGTTCGACCCGACAAGCTGCTATTTGACAATGGCATTGGCGGTTTTGAACCGGACGGTCGTGAATATGTAATCCACCTCGGACCCAAACAGACAACCCCGGCCCCATGGGTGAATATACTTGCCAATGACGGATTCGGTTGCGTTGTTACGGAAGCGGGTGGCGGCTTTACTTGGGCGCGCAATAGCGGGGAAAACCGGATATCACCCTGGACCAATGATGCCGTCATGGACGAGCCCTCCGAGATTCTCTATCTCCGCGATGAAGAGACAGCGGAGATTTGGACGCCTACGCCGGGCCCCGCCGGGCGCGAGGCTGATTGCCGGATCCGCCATGGTGCCGGTTACACCGACTGGCGAAAGATATCGCACGGGATCGAGCAGGACCTGCGTGTCTTTGTACCCGTGGACGACCCGGTCAAGATCATCCGCATCCGCCTGACCAACCACACAAAGCGGCATCGCCGGATCACGGCCACATATTATGTAGACTGGTTGCTGGGGTCTCTGCGCAGCGTGTCGCGGCCAACGGTGGTCTGTTCTTATGAACCCGAATATGAAGCGATTATCGCGCATAACAGGTGGAACCCGGATTTTGCCGAGCGCACGACATTTCTGACAGCGAATCAGCCGCTGCACGGCTTCACCACCAGTCGTCAGGAGTTTCTGGGCCGGGAGGAAGGTTTCGAAAACCCGGCGGGTCTCCGTCGATGGGGACTGGAGGGACTGGCAAAGGCGGGCAGTGATCCATGCGGAGTCTATCAGGTACATCTTGATCTGGAACCGGGCGGAACTGCGGAAGTATGTTTTCTGCTGGGGCAGGGCACAGACGATGCCCATGCCAGGTCATTGATCACCAAATGGAAAACTTCTGGGGCTATCGGTCCGGCGTTTGAGAAATTGACACAATATTGGGATGAATTGCTCGGAGCGGTCGAGGTGCATACGCCCGATCCGGCATTTGATGTCATGGTCAATCGCTGGCTGCTTTATCAGTCCATGGCATCGCGGATCATGGCGCGGGCCGGATTTTATCAGGCGAGCGGAGCGATCGGATATCGCGACCAGCTACAGGATGTGATGGCCTTCCTGCACAATGATCCGGCTCGTGTCCGTGCGCATATTCTCGACTGTTCCGCGCACCAGTTTGAGGAGGGGGATGTGCTCCACTGGTGGCACCCGCCGTCTGACAAGGGCGTCCGCACCCGCTGCTCCGACGATCTGCTGTGGCTGCCTTACGCTGTGTGCCATTATGTCGAGGTTACGGGTGATGAAACGATCTTGCAGGAAGAAATTCCGTTTCTTCACGCGCCGCCTCTCTCGCCCGACGAGGAAGACCGTTATGCCGGTTTCGAAACCACCGTGATTGGTCAGACGTTGCTCGATCATTGTCAGCGGGCGCTGGAAAAAGGACTGACCAACGGACGTCACAATCTGCCGCTGATCGGCGCGGGAGACTGGAACGATGGCATGGACCGGGTAGGACGGAAAGGGCAGGGCGAGAGTATCTGGCTGGCGTGGTTTGCTATCGTTACTGCCAGCGCTTTTTCAAGGCTGGCTTATCGAACGGGCCATTCCCGGATTGCCGACATCTGGGCCCAGCGTGCACATGATCAGCTTGGCCATGTGGAAGAATCGGGCTGGGATGGCGAGTGGTATCGCCGTGCTTTCGATGATGAAGGCCATCCCTGGGGATCGTCTGACAATAGGGAATGCCGGATCGATTCCATTTCCCAGTCATGGGCCCTGTTTGCCGGAGCTGATGCCGTGCGGACAGAGCGCGCGCTGGAGGCGGCATGGCGAGAACTGGTAAATGACAAGGACAAGATCGCCCGCTTGCTATGGCCTCCCTTTGAAAAAACAGCGCGGGATCCCGGATATATCAGGGCCTATCCGCCTGGGATCCGGGAAAACGGCGGACAATATTCTCATGCAGCAACATGGCTCGGCATGGCTTTCGCGCGATCAGGCCAGGCCGATCGCGCGATGCAGATATTCAATATGCTCAGTCCGCTCAAGCGGGCCAAAAATCCCGAGCAAGCCGAAAAATACCGGGTGGAACCTTATGCAGTCGCCGCAGACATTGCCGGTGGAGAGACCCATGGCGGAAGGGGTGGGTGGACCTGGTACACAGGTGCAGCAGCATGGACATGGCGATTGGGGGTAGAAGAAATACTCGGGATGAAATTGCGCAATGGAAAGCTTGTCATCAATCCTTCCTTACCCGACCAGTGGAGCGGCTATTCTTCGGTTTATCGCCAGCCAAGAGGCACCATCAACCTAACTGTAGAGCGCCGAAAAGATGGTCAGGATATTGCAATGGAAATTGTCGTTGACGGAATGGTGCAAAACAGTCTGGAGGTCTCATTTCCGCGAGACCGTAGACAGAAGGAAGTTATAGTGAGGATCCTTTGACGCTGTTGGACCATTTCCGACCGGCTGGAGTATCCGTTCCTCAGGAGACCGATGCGGTGCAATTGGTTTTCAGCTTCTGAACAGAAACGTTCAAGCCGGAGCAACAGCATTGCGGATCATAATATCATCTGCAGAATGGCGAATGCGCTAATGCTGGTCAGGACAATGCCCACCAGGAAAAACATTAGTCTGGGTTGAAAATATTTTGCCGCGATTGCACCGAGCGGTGCGGCGATGATCCCGCCAATCAGCAGGCTGACGACCGGTCCAACAAAATTTTCGAAACCAAAATGGGCGATAAATATTGTCGAAATCATTACCGTGATGAAAAACTCTACGCTGTTGACTGTTCCCACGACTTTGCGCGGCTCCGCCCCCTGAACCAGCAGGTTTGAGGTGACCACTGGCCCCCAGCCGCCTCCGCCAATCGCATCGAGAAACCCGCCAAGGCCGCCAACAATCGACACGAACCTTGGCCGCCGGATTTCGGGCGAGGACCAGAGGCTTTTTATCAGCAGCCAGAGGCCGGTCAGCAATAGATATCCAAGGACGAATGAATGGACGATCCTGCCTTGGACATAGCTGAGCAGAAACGCGCCCAATATACCGCCGAGGAGGCCCGGAAAGAGAAGCCGGCGGAACAGCTGGAAGTCGATATTGCCAACCAGGTGGTGACTGATGCCTGATGCGGCGGAAGTGAAGCATTTGACGACATGGACATGCGTCGAGGCCAATGCCGGCGACATGCCCATGAACCCGACGAGAATGCTATTGACAATGACCCCGAAAGCCATGCCGAGAGCGCCATCCACCGCTTGCGCAAGAAAGCCGATCAAAAGATAGGGCAACAACGCTATAATGTCTGCCAAGCTGATTTCCGGCATTGCGAATTCCAGTACAAAGAACCTGCCTGCGACAAGATCAATTTCTGCAGAATGCCATGCAGTCGCCAGTTGTGGATACAGCGGTTTTACGCCTCCTCAGCCTGCAGCAACAAGACTTTCGACAAGCATTTGTCAACAACATGGAAATTGGCAGCGGGTTATCCCTCTCAATTTCGACAATTTGCGACAAGCAACCGAGAGTAGCTGATCCAGATCCCAAAAGGATATTACGCAATATTACATAAGGAACACACCGGGTTTCGGCCACGCCAGTCATTTTGTAATTTAAAATGTCTCTGAAAATCCGATTTGAGACATGCTTCGAGAAATAGAGGAATTTCAATATGGTAGAGAAAAACACAACGTCGAGTAAGACAGTCTCCCGCTCCACCAGCGTGCCTGTGCGGACGAATAACATTTGGGAGCCCCTCTCGCGGATACGGGATGAATTTGACCGTATGTTCGACGAGACACCGGGCAATAGTTTCGGTTCGCGGCTGATGCAGAAAATGTATGAAACTGCCGATCCTGTGGTCGAACTGCGTGACAAAAAGGATGAATATCAGTTGGTGGCAGAAGTGCCTGGTATGAGCAGCGAAGATATCGAGATCAAGCTGTCAGACGGAATGCTGCGGATATCCGGCGAGAAATCGGAAAGCCATGAAGAAGAAGGCGAAAGCTTCATGTTTTCCGAGCGGCACTATGGCAGCTTCGAACGAGCGATCAAATTGCCCAATGGCATTGATCACGAAAAAATCAGTGCCGATACCAAAGATGGGCTTCTCACCGTTCATATTCCGAAAAGCGCCGAAGCGCGCCAAAAGGAAAGAAAGATTCCAATCCAGACAAGCTAAACAGTTCGAGCCGACAGCAGGCCGCTTTGTCCACTTCCGACTGCTGCAATCCCCCCGGATGCACGAAGAGAGGACAGGTGGCCTGCAATTTGCCGGAACAGACTTGCCTAACGCTGCCCAAAGGTGGCCAATGCTGGAGCGCTTGCGCAAATTGGTTTAATTCAGGGCAGTTCTGAGAACAGTTTCTATACCGATTATGTTTCGCATGGCACTCGCCGACAAAGGTTCTGAGCTTTGACGGCCGTGTTTGCTCAGTCTTCTACCGACTTTACTAATTCGCCTATTGCCGAAGCGGGAACCGCAAATCCGATTCCGACATTTGCCTGCACTGGCGTCAAGATCGCGACGTTGATGCCGATTATCTCGCCGCGCATGTTGATCAATGGCCCTCCCGAGTTTCCCGGATTAATCGGCGCATCGGTCTGGATCAGTCCGACGCCGCGTTCGGGGGTCAGGCCGCGACCGAGCGCGCTGACAATCCCGGCGGTTACCGTCTGGCCGAGACCAAAGGGATTTCCGATTGCCAGAACATAGTCTCCGACTTTTGCCGAATCCGAAACAGCGAGCGGAACAGCTCTCAGTTTTTCAGCAGGAATTTGCAATATCGCGATGTCTGCTTCGGGGTTGGAGGCAACCAGACTGGCCTCGAATTGGCGCCGGTCTTCCAGAATGACGACGACCAACAGTCCTTCGTCAACAACATGGAAATTAGTGACAACCAGCCCTTTCGCAGCATTTATGATCACGCCTGACCCCGCAGACAGCCGGGGTTCAAGCGCTCCTTTGGAAACACCAAAAAAGCGACGGAAATAGGGATCGCGCAGTAACGGATTTTGCAGATAGGGAGACGGATGGACCACCGCAATATTGACCACCGCAGGGGATACCCGTGCCACCAGAGGGGCGAAGCTTAGGCTCTGGTGTGAAACGGATTCTGTCGCTGTCGAACTTGATAATGCATTGGTCTGAGCCGAAGGTGGGGTCTGATCCGGGAACAGCGCCGCCAGCCCGAGCAATCCGGCTGAGACAGAAATAAGCGCAACCACCGAATATTGTGCCGGCGTCATTGCTCATTCTCTCGGCCACGCACTGCCCGCTTTCCTTTGTTGCGTCCTGAAGTTTCCGTAACAACCGTGCATTGGCCTTCGGGCTGGTGGTCGCTACTGAAGAATATGATTACCCAATCATTGGTCCGACCGAGATCGTGAGCGCGGGCGGTGTTGGAGTAGAGGGCGGTAAAATGCCAGAGTCCCCGCTCTGTATGCAGGATGGGCAGCCAGGACGCGCCAGTTGGATTGAAGCGACGCGGGGCAATCTGGCGCAATTTTCCTGCTTCTGCCTTGGCGCGATATTCCTGGTCGACGTCGAGCAACATATCGACCGGCGGCATTGACTGGTCCTGGTGATAGCGCCTGCCAGCGCGACGCCGCGAAAGAATCTCGGTGAGGGCATTGCGAATGATCGACAGTCTTCGAGCGCCGATGCCCGGTACTTTTTCCAACCGGCCATCGTAGGCTGCACTTTCCAGTGCTTCTAGCGTATCGACGTTAAGATGCTCGTGAATCAGATGGGCAAGCTTTGGCCCGATGCCGGGGATAGTCCGGAATGTGGCTTCCGGCTCCAACCCTCCGCGAAGTCGGTCTAGTTGTGACCACCGTCCGGTCGATACAAGTTCAAGGATAGCTGCGCCGATGCCTGTGCCAATATTCGGTATTGCATCAAGCGCTTCCATTCCGCCGGTGGCAATTGCGGCAATATCCTCGTCCAGATTTTCGATAGTGGCGGCTGCTCTCGAATAGGCAAGGCTGCGAAACGGACTGGCATCTTGCGCCTTCAGCAAGGCGGCAGCTTCTCGCAGAGCCAAGCCAACCATAGCATTGGCTGCATGCGATTGTTCTCTTGAATGAGACGGCTGAATTGCGGTCATATTTGCCGAACCCCAATTGTGATTTTCATGGAAGCGTGAAATAAAATTAAGCCAATGGGATGAAGCGCGCCATACGAGAATTTACCTACCTTCCAGCGCAAAGTCCGCGATCATGTCGAGAATTTCGAAATCGCTAGGTCCTAGCTATTCAAGACACGTCAGTTGTAGGATCGAAATGAGATGGGCAGATCGGAAGCAGGCTTACCTGCTTGTCCAAATGCAAGCGTGCGTCATTGGCGGCATTCGCCAAAAGCTCGGCAGCAAAAAAACTAGCATGGCGAGCATCAAGCTAATGTGGGGGAGGCGACCTGGCGGACAGGGTGGGATTCGAACCCACGGAGAGCTTGCACCCTCGGCGGTTTTCAAGACCGCTGCATTCGACCACTCTGCCACCTGTCCGCATAGCCAATAAGGCCGGGTCGCACGCGTCCTAGCGTTCTCGATTTGAAAGCGCAAAACATTTTGTTGATGGTTCGAACCTCGAATGAAAATTTCGGCAGATCACCGCTTTCGGGGCAAGCAGTTGCTTCTTTGGGTTATTTAGGGATTCCCCTTCGACTCGCTTTGTGCGACAACGAAGTACGAAGGGAAGTAATCATGCGTATCATGACCGCTATCGCCTGCAGCGCTCTTGCACTTTTCAGCATCAGCACTGCAACGCCGATGCAAGACGCCAAAGCACAAGCAGGCTCCAGCTTTGAATCCTATCTTCAGCAAGTGCGCCAGAAAGCTCTGCAAGACGGGGTGAGGGCCGAGACGCTGGATCAGGTTCTTCCGGGTTTAACCTATAACCCCCGAGTGATAGAGCTGGATCAGTCTCAGCCGGGCGGCAGCATGGACAGTGCAATACCGCCTTTTGCTCCCTATCAGCGGCGACATATAACGGCGGTGCGGATTGATAATGGTAAGGCCGCTTATCGACGCCTGATTGCCAAGCTGATCGACGTAGAGCGCGAAACCGGCGTGCCTGGTCCGATTATCATGGCGATCTACGGCAAAGAAACAAATTATGGTTCATATATGGGGGATTTCGACATTCCCCGATCGCTGGCGACCCTCGCTTATGAAGGGCGGCGTCGCTCGCTTTTTGAGCCTGAGTTGCTCGCCGTGCTGAAGCTTATCGACAAGGGTGTGCCCCAGTCCGCCCTCAAGGGCAGCTGGGCAGGGGCGATGGGTATGCCGCAGTTTCTGCCTTCCGTTTATCTGCGACTGGCAAAGGACGGCAGCGGTGACGGATATGCCGATATCTGGAACAGCGAATATGACGCGGTCGCTTCGATTGCCAATTATTTTGTCAACTCCGGTTGGCGCCGAGACGAGCCCTGGGGCATTGCCGTCAATGTGCCATCTTCGCTCGACCGCACGGCGATCGCAAGCAAGATAGTACCGACACGCTGTCCGCGTGTGTTCGGTCGCCATAGCCAGTGGAAAAGCATGGCGGAATGGCGCGCAATCGGCGTGGTTCCGGCGACCGGGAAAAGTCTGGATAGTGATATGATGGCAACTCTGCTCGAGCCAGACGGGCCCGGGAACAGAGCCTATTTGCTGACTGGTAATTACCGGGTCATATTGGATTATAATTGTTCGAATTTTTACGGGCTAGCAGTGGGGTTATTGGCGGATGAAATACGCAGTTAAACTTGGAATTTTGTCGACGGCTACTCTTGCCTTGGCCGGGTGCAGTGGAACGCGTGACTTCGGCCAATTTCCGGATGGGGTGCCACCGGCTGGCGGCGCAGGCCAGTCAGCAGGGACAGCCGCCGTCTCCGACTATCCACAAAAAATTGGCGATCCTTATAAAGTGGGGGGAACTACCTATACTCCTGAAGATGTCCAAAGCTATGACGAAGTGGGCTATGCAAGCTGGTACGGGGAAGAACTGTCCGGCAATCCCACGGCCAATGGGGAAGCTTTCTATCCGCAGGGCATTTCAGCCGCACACAAGACGCTGCCGCTTCCTACTTATGTTGAAGTTACCGCTCTGGATACGGGGCGGACGATATTGGTTCGGGTCAATGATCGTGGTCCTTTTGCCAACGATCGGCTGATAGACCTGTCGCACGGAGCGGCAAAGCAGCTTGGGATTGATCGCGACGGCGTCTCCGGCGTTCGGGTCCGCAAAGTCAATCCTAATGAGCAGGAGCGTGCCGTGCTCCGCATGGGCGCGCCGGCGACTGAACGCATAGAGACGCCGGATTCGCTGCTATCGATTTTGCGGAAGAACCTGGCGAAGTTGCCGCGACCGGCGGCCCCGGTCAGGCGAGATGCGGCAGTAACCAATATTCCTTCCGCTAGCGGTACTTCCAATCCCTCCAAGCCTTTAGCTGCCAGTGGGACGCGCGATGGCCGCTTCATCGTGGAAGGTGCGCGACGGCCCGTTTCGGCAGAAAATAGTGTCGGAGATAATTATGTTGGTGCTGTGGCCGGATCATATGCCGTGCAGGTCGCGGCGTTCAGCGAAAAATCGCGGGCGGATATTCTGGCCAAGAAAATCGGCGCCAAGGTCATGCCGGACGGTACGCGCTCGATTTGGCGCGTGCGATACGGACCCTTTTCCAACGAGAAAGACGCGCAAGCAGGGCTGGCACAGGCGCAGCAGCGCGGCTATAGCGGAGCTCGCATTCTGCGGGCGGACAAATAGTTTTGAGTCGCTAAATATTGATCGGGAATCTTGGCCTAAATGAAAAAATATCTTCTGGCATCGCTGCCGTCTGTCGCCTTATCATCAATGGTGGTTGCTGCCCCCAATTTTGATACCGATGCTCCCATCGCCTATATGACCGACTTGTCATCGGGAGCGGTGCTGTTCCAGAAAAATGCAGACAAGCAAATTCCACCGGCTTCAATGGCAAAAATGATGACCGTCTATGTCGCGTTTGACCTGATCAACAAGGGCAAGCTCAAGCTGGATGACAAGTTTCGCGTCAATGAGGAGACATGGAAAAAGTGGAATAATCAAGGCTCCACCATGTTCCTCGGAGTAGGTGATCTGGTCAGTGTAAGCGATTTGCTCCACGGCATCGTGACCCTGTCGGGCAATGACGCCTGTGTTGTGCTGGCCGAAGGGATTGCCGGAACCGAAGAGGCTTTTGTCGATCTGATGAATAAGCGGGCCAAAGAACTGGGCATGTCGAAAAGTCGCTTTGGCAATAGCAATGGCTGGCCGGATGAAGGCCGGACCATGGTGACCGCGCGTGATTTGGCCAGTTTGGGCGCCGCTACCGTGAACAACTTCCCCAAATTATATGACAGTTTCTATGGCCAGGATGAATTCGCCTGGAATGGAATCAAGCAATCGAACCGTAATCCCTTGATGGGCAAAGTGGCTGGATCGGATGGTCTGAAAACCGGCCACACCGAAGAAGCAGGCTATGGTTTTACCGGCTCGGCTGAACAGAAGGGTCGGCGCCTGGTATCGGTGCTCGCAGGGCTTGATAGTTACGGCGGTCGTGTCGAGCAATCGGTCAAATTCATGAACTGGGGATTCAACGCCTGGGAGGCCAAGAAACTTTTCGACAAGGGAACCCTAATCCAGAATGCAGAAGTGCAACTGGGGGACAGTTCGACTGTATCGCTCGTCGCAGCGAAGGACCTTTTTGCAACAATTCCAAAAGCTTCGGATGGTAAAATTTCGATGAAAGTGACCTATGATGGTCCGATCAAAGCTCCTATTTCCAAAGGCCAGCCAATCGCTACATTGATCGTCAGCACAGCGGATGCCGGGCAGCAGTCAGTCGCTCTGGTGGCTGGAGAGGATGTTGGCGAAGCCGGCTTCTTTGGTCGTGTCTGGGCCGGATTGAAATCTTTGCTCGGACTGGCGTGACGCAGGGACGATTAATCAGTCTGGAAGGCGGGGAGGGGACGGGGAAGTCCACTCAAGCCAAAGCGCTGGCAAATGCTCTGGAAATAAACGGGCATAAAGTTTGGCTGACGCGGGAGCCCGGGGGCACTCCAGGCGCGGAGACCATCCGCGAGCTGTTGTTGACCGGATCAGAGGAAAAGTGGAATATTCGCACCGAGGCCCTTCTGTTCGCCGCGGCTCGCGCGGAGCATTGTGCCAAGTTGATCCGCCCTGCGCTGTCGCGGGGGGAATGGGTGATAACCGATCGTTTTATCGACAGCAGCCGCGCCTACCAAAGCGTTAACGGCCAACTGGATGACGCCGAAATCAAGGATCTGCACCGTGTCGGAAGCAATAATCTGATGCCGGACCGGACTTTTATTCTGGACTTGCCCGAAGCGGTCGCGTCGCGAAGAGCGGCGGCGAGAGATCGCGGCGACAGCGACCGGATTGGGGGACGGGATAGCGCCTATCATCAGGCGGTCATGGCCAAGTTCAGGCAATTTGCCGTTGATGAGCCAGACCGTGTGCGGCTGGTTGATGCTTCGCAAACCGCTGAAGCCATCACCGAAATGCTGTTGCAAAATCTCAGTGACTTGATGTCATGACGTCATTTTTCGGCCACGAAAAGCCTCGACAGATATTTTCCCAGTCCTTTGCCAAGGACAAGCTTCATCATGCCTGGATTTTGGCAGGAGACAAGGGATTGGGCAAAGCATCGTTTGCCCAACAGGCCGCTCATTTTCTGCTCAATTCCCGTAATCGACCGACCATGTTTTCCGAGATGCAGGACGACGAAGCCGGTCATCTTCTTGCCGCTGGCTCGCATCCGGATTTCCGCTTGCTCCGCCGCGGACCAAAAGGCGACAAAGAGGAAAAGAAGGCCCGCGACAATGGTCTGGACTCGCTGGATGAGCATGAGCTGGCCCGCAATATAAAAGTCGATCAGATACGTACCCTGCAACCGCTGTTTCAAAACCAGGCTTCTATTTCCGAATATCGCGTAGTCGTCATCGATGCTGCCGATGATCTGGAGCGCGCAGGTGCCAATGCCATATTGAAAAACCTTGAGGAACCGCCCAAAAATACGATTTTCTTCTTGATCAGCCATATGCCGGACAGGCTGTTACCGACGATCCGTTCGCGATGCCAAATGCTGCGTTTCGACCCGCTTTGCGATGATGACATGCGTAATGTGCTGAAGAAGGCTGCACCCAAATTGGATGAAGCCGATCTGGAGGCCTTGGTTCTGGCGGGCGAAGGCTCGCCTGGACGAGCGCTGCAATATGTCGAAGTGGGTCTTGCGGAACTGGAGAGGATCGCACGCGAAATCATTAAATCCGGTGACAGGGATAATCGATTGAAGAGCGAATTGGCTCGAAAACTGGCCTTGAAGGCCGCGACGCCACGCTACCGTGCCTTTCTGGAACGGGCGCCCAGTCTGATTGCGGAGCAGATCAAGGACTCCGAGACAATGTGCTCACTGCACGCTATTGAAAAATGGCGTAAAGCCAGTGACTTGGCCTCGGCCGCACTTCCAAAGGCGCTGGATAATCAAGCCGTAATCTTCCAACTTGGAAGTCTCATGGGGGAGCTCTCACCGGCAAAGCTGAGAAAATAGAGATTTTGCCTGTTTACAAGCGCCGCCAATCCATCAAGAGAGTTGGCCATGTCTGAACCCTTTTATATTACCACCGCGATAAGCTATCCAAACGGTCGACCCCATATCGGCCATGCTTATGAGGCAATTGCCGCCGATGCCATTGCAAGATTTTACCGGCTAAGCGGACGAGATGTCCGGCTGATCACAGGAACCGACGAACATGGACTGAAAATGGTCCAGACCGCGCGTGATGCAGGCAAGACGACAATCGAACTTGCCGACGAAATGTCTTCATATTTCATGGAGATGTGCAACAAGCTTAATATAGGCCATGACGGTTTTCGACGAACCAGCGAAGCCGCGCATCATGAGGCCAGCAAGGCACTGTGGAAGGCAATGGAAGCCAACGGCGATCTTTATCTGGATCGCTATGAGGGCTGGTATTCGGTGCGCGACGAAGCTTTTTATGCAGAAGACGAGCTCGAAACAGGCGAGGGCGGCGTGAAGCTCTCGCCTCAGGGCACCCCGGTCGAGTGGACGGCAGAAGAGACATGGTTCTTCAAACTGTCCAAATATCAGGATTTATTACTGAAACTATATCAGGAACATCCTGAATTCATACAGCCCGAAAGCCGCCGCAACGAAGTCATGCGCTTTGTCGAAGGTGGACTGAGGGATCTCAGCGTGTCACGGACGAGCTTCGACTGGGGCGTTCCGGTGCCGGGATCGCCGGGTCATGTCATGTATGTCTGGGTAGATGCCTTGACGACCTATATGACCGGCGTGGGCTATCCGGACACCAAGGGAATGTTCGCCAAATATTGGCCAGCGGACTTGCACCTGATTGGCAAGGACATCGTCCGCTTCCATGCCGTTTACTGGCCGGCTTTTCTGATGAGTGCTAAACTGCCGTTGCCGAAACAGGTTTTTGGGCACGGTTTTCTGTTAAACCGCGGCGAGAAAATGTCGAAGTCTGTCGGGAATGTCGTAGATCCGATGGCATTGGCGGAGCGTTTTGGCGTTGATCAATTGCGCTATTTCCTGCTCGCCGATGTGGTTTTTGGAAAGGATGGCACCTATTCAGCCGACGCCATTGTTACCAAGACAAACGCGGATCTTGCCAATAATTTCGGCAATCTGGCACAGCGCAGCCTGTCGATGATTGCCAAGAATTGTGATGGCAAGATTCCATCAGCCGGAGAACCGACCGAAGCCGAAGAGCAATTACTGAGCCAACTGGATCAGTGTTTCGAAGATGTAAAAGCAGCAATGACCGGCGGCTCGTTCAAGATCGACAGCGCGCTTGATAGCATTCGCGAACGGCTCAGCGCGACCAATATATATTTTGCCGACCAGGCGCCCTGGGCGTTGCGCAAGACCGATCCCGCAAGGGCTGATACGGTGCTTTTTTATACTGCAGAAGCAATCCGCCGTCTGGCGATCATGCTGCGGTGGGCGATACCGGAAAGCTGTGATCGGATGCTCGATTTGCTGGCGCAGCCATCGGATGTCCGGGATTTTGAACATCTCGCCACGACCATCGAGCCGGGATTAGCCTTGCCGGCACCCCACGGGATTTTCCCGCGTCTTGAATTGGTGCCAGAGGATCCGGAGGCTTGATATGCTAGTCGATAGCCACTGTCATCTGAACTACAAGGGCCTGGTAGAAGAGCAGGGCGGGGTGCTTGATCGTGCACGTCAAAGCGGCGTCACCGCGATGCTAAACATTTCGACGCGCGAGAGCGAATGGCGAGATATCGTAGCGACGGCTGAACGGGAAAAAGACGTCTGGGCGAGTATCGGTATTCATCCGCACGAAGCCGACGCTCATCCCGATGTCGACCTCGTTAAACTTGTCGAGGAGGCTGCGCATCCCCGGGTTGTCGCAATTGGGGAAACCGGGCTGGACTATTATTATGATCACAGCGATCGGGAACGCCAGAAACAGAGTTTTCGCACCCATATCCATGCCGCGCGCGAAACGGGTTTGCCGATCATCGTTCATACCCGCGACGCCGAAGCCGATACGGCCGAGATCATGGCCGAAGAAATGGAGCAGGGCGCCTATACCGGTGTAATCCACTGTTTTACCGCCAGCGAGGATTTTGCCCAAAAAGCCCTGGCACTGGGTCTTTATATTTCGATCTCTGGCATTGTGACTTTCAAAAATGCTAAGGATCTGCAGGAAACGGCAGCGAAATTGCCTTCTGACCGCCTTCTCGTGGAAACCGATGCGCCGTTTTTGGCTCCGGTTCCGCATCGCGGAAAAACAGGTGAGCCGGCGTTCGTTGCTGATACCGCCCGTTATCTGGCCGAACTGCGGGGAGAACAATTTGAGAAGCTTTGCGAGGCGACCAGTCAGAATTTCTATCGGCTTTTCTCCAAGGCGCGCCCCTGAATGTGGCTTTGAAACTCACGATATTGGGATGCGGAACTTCAGCGGGCGTACCCCGTATCGGCAATGACTGGGGTGATTGTGACCCGAGCGAGCCAAAAAACCGGAGAAGCCGGGTATCCATCCTGGTGGAAAGCGCGACCACCCGTATATTGGTTGATACGTCGCCGGATTTGCGGCACCAGTTTCTCGACAACGGCATAGATCATATTGATGCGGTGATCTGGACGCATGATCATGCCGATCATTGCCACGGCATTGATGACCTTCGCGCGGTATTTCAGCAGACGCGCAATCCGATACCCGGCTATGCTCGGCCATTTGCGCTTCGCAGCCTGCAGCAGCGCTTTGCTTATGCATTTGAGGGCCACAAATATTATCCATCAATTTGTGAACCAATTGCCCTGGATAGCGATGTCCTAATTGGCGATATTTCCGTTCGCCACGTTGATCAGCCGCATGGTGGCATAACATCGGCAGGCTTGCGTTTCCAGCATCAAGGCAAATCTATCGTTTATGCTACCGACTTTGGTAAAGTTACGGACGACATGAGAGCCCTATATCGTAATTGTGATTTGCTAGTCGTGGATGCGTTGCGCGATAAACCGCATCCCACCCACGCGCATCTTGAGATGACACTGCAACTTGTCAGCGATGTGCAACCGAAGTTGAGCCTGTTAACACATATGGACAATTCGATGGACTATAACCATCTTGTCACCATATTGCCGGAACATATCCGGCCCGCCTATGATGGCTATGTGAAAGAAATCTGACCGGTGACCGAGGATCAAAATATCAATCTACTATTTGCAGTCGGCGCGCTGGTGCTGGTGGCGAGCGCATTATTTTCCCGGAAGATAGGGTTCGGCGAAATCATGCGAAACATATTGGCATGGGTCGCTATATTCGCGCTCTTCATCGTCGGATTTTCCTATCAACAGGAAATATTGGCTGTTTGGAACCGGGTATCTGGCGAAGTTACCGGGACTAATGAACAACTTGTGGTTGGCGATACGGTCAGAATCCGACAATCCGCAGACGGTCATTTCTGGGTCGATGCAAAGGTTAACGCGCTACCGGTGCGGTTCCTGATCGACAGCGGCGCAACGACAACGGCGATGACGCTGGAAACCGCAAAGCGCGCTGGCATCGACATCAGTGACAGCCCGTTTCCAGTCGTATTGACTACGGCCAATGGATCGGTTTCGGCACAGCGTGGAACAATTCAGTCACTGCGAATAGGCCCGGTTTCAACGCGGGATCTGGCGGTTGTGGTTGCAGAGGAATTTGGTGAGTCCAATGTGATTGGCATGAATTTTCTGTCAAATTTGCACAGCTGGCGTGTCGAGGGTGGTGTGATGGTGCTGGAACCCGCCCTGTAGAATGATATCTAGTTTAACATAATATATATTATCAACCTTATTGATGGATCAGAATGGATGCGCAATTGATCGACCCCCTGCTAGAAATCATGCGGCGCTTGCGCGATCCGAATAATGGTTGCGAGTGGGACAAGGTGCAGACGTTCCAGACGATCGCACCTTATACGATCGAGGAAGCCTATGAAGTTTCCGACGCTATCGAACGTAATGACATGGTGGCGCTGAAAGACGAACTTGGCGATCTCCTGCTCCAGGTTGTCTTCCACAGCCAGATTGCTGCTGATGCCAGGCAGTTTGAATTCAAGGATGTGGTTCAGTCGATCTGCGACAAGATGACCCGCCGGCATCCGCATATCTTTGGCGAGGCCGCCGAAAGTCCGGGATGGGAGCAGATCAAGGCGGACGAGCGCGAGCAATCCGGACAGCCGAGCGCACTCGACGGTGTCGCGCTTGCCCTGCCCGCTTTATTGCGGGCTCAGAAAATTCAGAAACGCGCTGCCCGCGTTGGATTTGACTGGCCCGACAAGGAACCGGTGAAGGACAAGTTACTCGAGGAACTGGATGAGGTCGCGGCCGCGACTAGCGACGAACAGGTGCACGAGGAAATCGGCGATCTGCTCTTTTCTGCGGTCAATCTGGCCCGTCACTACAGGGTCGATGCAGAACGCGCCCTGACCGATGCCACAACGAAATTCACCAAAAGGTTCAACCAGATAGAATCCAATCTTGGCAAAGATATGCAGGACATGACGATCGAAGAACTGGAAGTGGAATGGCAAAAAGCCAAGGCAATCCTCGCAGCTGGCTGATCATTCAGTCAAGAGCGTGATACCTGCCCCAGTTTCGCGGTGACATTTCTACCTCCAGCAGCAGATCATCCCCTTGTTGTTCGCTGTTCAATACCCGACCGTTTTCGTGCAGCCATGCCATCCGTTTGCCATCAGACGCCGCAATCACTATCCGTTCGGACTTATAGCCTTCCGAAAGGGTCTTTGCGATAAGCTTGACCAGCGTATCGACGCCAGCTCCGGTTTCGGCGGAGATCGTGCAGACATTTTCCGGTAAAGGGGGTGAAATACGGGAATATTCCGGATCATCGACTGAAATCTTGTCGATCTTGTTCCAGGCTTCGATCACGGGAGGCCCCTCTCCTGCTTCTTCGGACACCCCTAGTTCTGCCAATATTTGCCTGACATCCCGGGCCTGTGCATCGCTTG
This sequence comes from Sphingorhabdus sp. M41, assembly GCF_001586275.1. NCBI lineage: Bacteria > Pseudomonadati > Pseudomonadota > Alphaproteobacteria > Sphingomonadales > Sphingorhabdaceae > Sphingorhabdus > Sphingorhabdus sp. M41. Next base: position 1,702,197 of record NZ_CP014545.1, read on the forward strand.
CTTCATGCGATATATCACGGACATGAACCACGATGTCCGCAGCGCTCACCTCTTCCAGCGTGGCCCGGAAAGCGGCGACCAATTGGGTTGGCAGGTCCGATACAAATCCTACTGTATCCGACAAAATGGCCTTGTCGTAGCCGGGTAACGGGAATTCCCGCATGGTCGGATCGAGGGTGGCGAACAGCAGATCCTCGGCAAAAACATCAGCGCCGGTCAGCCGATTGAACAAGGTCGATTTTCCGGCATTGGTGTAACCGACCAGGGCAATAACCGGCCAGGGCGCGCGCTGACGCCGTTCGCGGTGCAGCGCGCGGGTCTTGCGCAAATGGGCAAGGTCCTTGCGCAATTTGGCCATGCGATCACGAATCATCCGGCGATCCGATTCGATCTGGGTTTCCCCCGGTCCGCCGAGAAAACCGAAACCGCCGCGCTGCCGTTCGAGATGGGTCCAGCTGCGCACGAGACGGCCCGCCTGATAGTCCAAATGCGCGAGTTCGACTTGCAGCCGGCCTTCCGCCGTCGCTGCCCGGGCACCGAATATCTCCAGAATGAGGCCTGTCCGGTCGATGACCTTGACGTCCAGCTTTTCCTCCAGGTTTCGCTGCTGAATGGCGCTCAAGCTGCCATCGACGATCAATATCGAGGCCTCTTGCTCCTCCATCATCTTGCGGATCTGGTCTACCTGACCCGATCCGAACAATGTCGCCGGCTTGGGTTTGCGAACCGAAAAAGCATGGGAAGCTGTTGCGACCAAGCCGATGGCTGCTGCAAGACCAACTGCTTCCTCCAGACGGTTTTCCAGCTCGGACTGGCTAAGCGACACCATGTCCGGATGTACGATCAGTGCCCGGCGGCTCTTGCTGTCGAGGCTTTCCTTTTCAAAAGGTATCAATGCGCACCATCATCTGCATTATTATAGTCGGCCAGATTCAGCGGCCCGCCAGGCTGCACGGTAGATATGGCATGTTTGTAGACCAGCTGCGACAAGCCTTCCCGTTCGAGCAAGATGCAGAATAGATCATAGGCTGACACTTCACCCTGCAGCATCACGCCATTGACCAGAAACATCGTGACCGGATCATTGCTGTCCCGGACCGCAGTAAGGAACACCTCTTGCAGCACCCCTGCTCTGGTCTTCGCATTGTCCATCAGGTCGGCAAACGGCTGTGTGTCGAGCGCGTCCGATGGCATGATCGTGGAAATAGCGTGTTTATAGACGAGTTGTGATTGTCCGTCACGGCGGAGCAAGACAGAAAAATTGTCGAACCAGGTGACAATTCCCTGAAGCTTCACGCCTTTAACGAGGAACATCGTCACGGGGGTTTTTGATTTCCGGAGGGAGTTCAGGAATAAATCCTGCAAATTATTCGATTTATCGGTCATATTTGACTCCAGTTATTGGCTATCTTTACGACAGCATTTTATGATTTATGCGGTGGCATCTGTCTTCTTGTGGACCTGCTTTTTTCATATATGGGATTCGCGGGTTCACGACAACCGCTTTACCGTCAAGGTCACTCGGCATCCGGTTTCTTCCGGGAAGCGAGCCCTAATATTTTCAATTTTCGGTGCAGCGCGGACCTTTCCATACCAATGAAATTGGCGGTTTTGGAAATATTGCCGGAGAACCGCCTGATCTGCACTTTCAGATATTCCCGTTCGAAACTCTCCCTCGCCTCTCTCAAAGGCGACCCCATTAGAGAAGCGACGCCCTGGTCGAGATCATCGTCATTGCCGAGCACTTCCGGCGGCAGCATTTCCACCTCGATTTTGCTGAAATTATCCTTGGGAGCTAATATTATTGTGCGCTCGACAACGTTTCGCAATTGTCTGACATTGCCAGGCCAGTCGCAGGCCTGAAGTGCAGCCATTGCTTCATCGGAGATTTCCGGAGGATGCAGCCGCTGCTCGGCGGCAAAGCGGGCTGCATAATGTTCAACCAGCACCGGAATATCTTCGCGCCGCTGGTTCAGGGGTGGCAATATCACCGGCACAACGTTGAGCCGGTAGAACAAATCTTCCCTGAACCGCTTTTCGCGGATCTCTACCTCAAGATCCCGCGATGTTGCAGATACAACCCGAACGTCGACATTGACCTTCTGGGAACCGCCCAGCCGGTTAAAACTTTGCTCGGTCAACACCCGCAATATCTTGCCCTGGGTGTCGAGCGGCATGTCGGCGACTTCATCGATAAACAATGTCCCGCCATGCGCCTCTTCCATCAGGCCGGTCTTCTCGACCTTGCCATTGCGTTCGGTGCCGAAAAGCTCCTCTTCGACGCTTTCAGGAGAGAGGCGTGCCGCGCTGATGGTCACAAAGGCGGCATTGGACCGTGAGCTCCAATTATGCATCAGCCGGGCTGCAACTTCTTTCCCGACCCCCGCCGGACCGGAAATGAGCAAGCGACTGCCGGTGCCGGCAACCCGTTTCAACGTAGCGCGCACATTATTCACAGCGGCCGAATTGCCGGTCAACTCGTCAGCGAAGCCTACACGTGCTTTGAGAATTTCGTTTTCCCGGCGAAGACGTTCCGTCTCGGTCGATCTTGCCACGAGATGCAGCAGATGTTCGGCCTCGAAGGGTTTTTCGATAAAATCGACGGCGCCTTGCGATATCGCGGCGACCGCGGTGTCGATATTGCCGTGGCCAGAGATCACGATGATCGGCATTTTGGCGTCGAGCTGCTTCAATTCGGTCAGCAGCTCGAGACCGTCCAGACGCGACCCTCTGAGCCAGACATCCAGCAGCACCAGCGAAGGCCTCCGCTCGTTGACCGCAGCAAGAGCCGCATCACTGTCAGCGGCTACCCTGGTGGTGTAGCCCTCATCTTCCAGAACACCGGATATCAGATCACGAATATCGGGTTCATCGTCGACAACTAAAATATCTAACGCCATGTTGAACCTCTAATCTCTATTATTCAATTTCTACTGTTTGAACGTCACTCTCGTCAGAACCGGACTGCATCCCCCCGGAATCTTTGGCAGTGGCATGCGATAATCGCGCCAATTTCGTGGGGCTGAGCCGGATGGTCACTCTGGTGCCCTCATTTGGCGCATCATCGAACTTCATCTCGCCAAAATGTTCCTCGACTATTTTTTTGACGATCGCGAGACCCAATCCGGTACCGCTAGCCCGGGTCGTCATATAAGGCTCGACGATCCGGTCGCGCTCGATCGGCAAGCCGATTCCATTGTCCGTCAATTCAATGACGACCAGCTGATTTTCTGACCGCACGGCTAGTTCGATCATGCCATCAGACACTTGAAAGTCAGGGCTGGTTTCGGCCCGTTGTTGAATCGCTTCCGCGGCATTTTTGATGATATTGGTGAGAGCCTGCCCCAATTGTCGGCGATCACACACCAGCGAAATTGGTTGATCATCAGCCACGAAATTAAAGGTGATGGACGGCCATGCGACATCCTGCATGAACAGCGCCTGCTTCAATATATCATCGAGATTCTCCTCCCGGAAAACCGGTTTTGGCATCCTAGCGAAGGATGAAAACTCATCGACAATATTTCTCAAATCCCCAACCTGACGAACAATCGTGTTGGTCAGATTTTCAAATATGGCAGCATCGTCTGTTATCCGCGCCCCGAATCTGCGCTGCAATCGTTCCGCGGCCAATTGAATCGGGGTCAAAGGATTTTTGATTTCATGCGCGATGCGTCTCGCGACATCCGACCAAGCAGCCCGCCGTTGATCGAGCAATTGCTGGGTTATGTCTTCGAAGGTAATCACATGTCCGGTCGGGCCACCAACTATTTTCACCGCTAATGTCCGCATGTCTGAATCGGAAGCAAATTCGATGATGCTATTTTCCACGCCGTCCTGAATGAGCGCGGCAAATTGCGGAGCCGCTTTGCCTATGTCGACATCAAGCAGATCATCAATAGGTTTTGAAAGCAGCGATTGGGCTTGGGAATTGACCAGCCTGATCTCGCCTTTTTCATCCAGACTGATGATACCGGCGGTCACGGATTCGAGCACGGCCTCGATAAACGCTCGCCGGCTCCCCAATTGCTCATTTGCTGTAATCAACGCAGTGGTTTGCGTCTCCAGCCGCTCGGTCATGCGGTTGAAAGCACGGCCCAAGGTTCCAATCTCGTCATTTTCAAAAGTCGTGGGCACTCTGGTCGCGAGGTCTCCCTCGGTCACCCGCTTGGCCGCGTGAACGAGATTGCTGACCGGCTTTACCATCCGGTCTGCAACCAGCAACGCAATCCATAATACCAGCCCGACGATGAGAAGAGATATGACGAACAAGGCGATGTTGAACTGAAGTTGCAGGCTTCTGGATCTTGAAAAAAGCACTTCATAATCGGCCAGCACCGATTGGGCCCTCTCCCACTGACTGAGCGCCAGCATATCGGAGTCCCGTGCAGCGTAGAGAAATATACGCGATTCGAGATCAAGCGCGGTCACCGCTTCAATCTTGTTCGGACGGGCCGTTACGACATATCCTTGCCCCTGCTGAAGCTGCTTCAGTACCGCATCGGTTATTTTAGGCTGCTGATCCCCGTCATCAGGATCAACGGCCGCTGCCGTTCTCGCTACGCCATCGGTGCCATATTCGATAATGGCCGATTCATTGAGTTTTCGCGATAACACCTGAAAAACATAGCCTTCGGCGAATTCCGGACTTTCCAGATCAGCCTGCTGCAAATAATTGCGTAAATCATTGGCCATGGTGATTGTTTCTTCACCCAGGTCGCGCTGATTTTGTTCATAATAGCCGCGGGCCAGATCATTGGCATTTTCCAACATGCCGCGGGCGCGGTCCGAAAACCAGAATTCGACACCATATTGAAACAGCAGCGAAGCGAAGATCACGACCAACACCATCGGAATGCTGGCGACCAGGGAGAATAAGGCGACCAGTCGGACGTGCAGACGGCCCTTGCTGCCGATTGATGATTTGGCCGCCCTTCCCTTGGCGATGCGCCGACCGAAGAGGACGAGCAGCGTGATAGCCGGGATCAGATTTGCAACCAGCAGTGCGGCAGTCAATGGAGGAGAGATGAAATCGGTTTGATTGGATTGTCCGCTGAGCAGGAAATATGTGCCAAGCATTATTGCGCCAAACAGGAGCAACACGATCCACTCAACCCGTCTCATGACGGCTTCTTTTTCTGTCATGAGCGCGAGCCGCCGTAGCCAATTGGGGACACGCTGGACCGAATTTTGGTTTGAAACCGTCATTGTGCTTTCAATACAACAGTTTCGTTGCAGGAAAAGCACTAATATTGCAAATATATCACGGTTCGGCGAATCAAAGCGTCAGTTCGTCGCGATATTTTATTTGGATTGGGTAGGATCAATCTGATATTCGTTGAGTTTCTTGCGCAATGTATTGCGATTTATCCCGAGAATTTTGGCCGCCTTGATCTGATTGCCATGGGCGTGATGCATCATCTCGATCAGCAAGGGTTTTTCAAATTTTTCCAGCGCCTGTGCATATAGATTTTCCTTTTCAGGCGCTGCCATCAAACCCAATACAATAGACTTGATATGGCCTTCGAATTCCATGTTTGTGGATTCGACCCGGTCTTCACCGCGCTCCGTAGCCAGGATCTGGCGGATGGCGTCTTCGGAAAGTGTCTCTTCCCTGCCGGTCACGACAAGGCGATAAATGACATTCTTGAGTTCACGAACATTGCCCCGCCAATAATGATGGCAAAGCAGGTTCATGCCCTCTTGAGAAATCTGCTTGTGAGGCAGACCTTCGGTCACCGCGAGTTTGAGAAAATGATTGGTTAGCGCCGGAATATCGCTGGCGCGTTCCCTTAGCGGAGGCAATTCGATCGGAACAACGTTGATGCGGTAATAAAGGTCTTCGCGAAACTTACCTTGTTCGATCAGTTCGAGAAAATCATGGTTTGTGGCAGCTATGATCCGGACGTCGAGCTTGACCAGCCCTTTGCCGCCCACTCTATTGATTTCACCCGACTGCAGCGCTCGCAACAGGCGCGTTTGGGCATGCATCGGCATGTCGCCAATCTCGTCGAGGAAAAGTGTGCCGCCCTGTGCCTGTTCAAATTTCCCCGACGCGCTGGCTACGGCGCCGGTGAAGGCGCCTTTTTCATGGCCGAACAATTCGGCTTCGATCAATTCCGAGGGGATTGCAGCCATGTTGACCGCGATGAACGGACCGGATTTTCGGTGTCCGAGACCGTGAATGGCTTCGGCGACCAGTTCCTTGCCGGTGCCAGATTCCCCGAGGACGAGGACCGACAGATCGTTCTTCAACAATCGCGCGATCATTCGATAGACATCCTGCATCGCCGGGCTGCGGCCGACCAGCGGCAGGCTTTCTTCATCCATGGACGGTTCGATCGGCTGAATATTCTTGGGCTTCAATGCCTGCCCCACGACTTGTACCAGTTCGTCGAGATCAAAAGGTTTGGGCAGATATTCAAACGCACCGGTCTCGGAAGCGCGAACCGCAGTGTTGAGGGTATTCTGCGCGGAAATGATAATGATCGGGATATCGGGATGGGTCGCCTTCACGCTCCCGAGAGACGAGATGCCGTCTCCCTCGCCCTCACCCAGGCCGACGTCGGTAAGTAGCAGATCATAATGGCTGCTGGCCATCAGCGCATCGCGCTCGGTGATCGACTTGCAATTTTCAACGTCATAACCCTCGGCACGCAAGGCGGTGATGATGACGTGGCTGACCGAAAGATCATCTTCTACTAATATGATTTTTTCATGGGCCATGATTTGTCCTGACGTCAGTTTTTCGGTGCAACGGGAAGAAAAAGAGTGAACCGGCTCATCTCGTCCTGATTTTCGCGGTCATAGCGGATACGGCCGTTCATATCGCGCATCAGCTTCTTCACCAGAGCGAGGCCGAGGCCCTGCCCCTCTTTCTTGGTCGAGACAAAGGGCGAGAAAATCTCCCGCTCCAACTCTGCCGGAACGCCGGGGCCATTGTCGCAGACCATGATCTGGATCGGCAGCCGGATCGCTTCGGTCTGCCCCTGGGCCGAGAGGGAGGCTCCAAAGCTGTAGCGGGTGATGATGCGAATTTGCGGGCTTGAGAGATGTTTGGTGGCGTCGACGGCATTGGCCAGCAAATTGGTCAAGACCTGCATCATCGCGTCCGGATCAATCAAAGCATCGGGGAGCGAAGGATCGAACTTGTCGTTTATTTTCACGGCCTGGCCAGTCGCCGCTTCGATCGAGCGACGGGCGCGGTCGATCAGGGTGTGGATATTGACCGCCTTGGTCTGAGCAGGCTGATTGGAGGACAGGGTCTGCATGCGGTTGAGCAGGTTGACCACCCGTTCCACTTCTGCAGTAATCATCTGGGTCAGGGGTTTTTGGGTTTCATCCAGCTGACGATCGAGCAATTGCGCCGCGCCCTTGATGGCTGCCAGCGGGTTTTTGATCTCGTGGCTGAGTATGTCCGGCGCGCGGATGGCGAGATTGGACGGGTCGTTATTTTCATTCTCCAGAATTGGGCCATCCTGCGGCATCAGCGACAAGGATATCAGGCGCCATTTGGCATTGGAAGCCAGTGGATGAATGTCGAAATCGACGATCCCCAGCTTGCGGTCATCGCTGAAGACTATCACGCCGCGCGCCGTCAGGCTGATTTCCTGTTCGGTCAGAGCGGCGTCCAGTCTGGCATCGGAAAAATGCAGGACATGATTGATCTTGCGACCGACCAGATGCTTCGCACTGGTGCCAAATAATGCTTCGCCCGCAGGATTGACCCGGGCTACATTGTGATCCGAATCGACGACCAGCAGAGCAAGACTAAGCCCGGCCAGAATCTGATCAGCCGGGGGAAAGCCGTCCATCAAGCCGCCGCTTGATTCAGCCAGGGCGTATAAAATTCCTCAAGCATTTCGAGTACTATATGCGGGTCGCCTTCGCTATTCGCCCGATTGCGAAATTCGGCCGAGCCCGTCAGGCCCTTGGTGTACCAGCCGATATGTTTGCGGGCGACTTTGACACCGACATCTTCGCCATAGAGCTTCAGCATGTCGCGATAATGTTCGTTGAGAATCGAATATTGCATGGCGATGTCGGGATCCGGCAGGCGCTCTCCGGTTTTGAACCAGTGCATGAACTGTCCCAATAGCCAAGGCTTGCCATAAGCGCCGCGCCCGATCATTACGCCATCCGCTCCGCTTTGTTCCAGCGCAGCCTGCCCGTCTTCGATCGAGCAAATATCGCCGTTGACGATGACCGGCAGCGAAACCGCCTGCTTGACCTTGCTGACAAAGGCCCAGTCGGCGCTGTCCCGGTACATCTGGCAACGGGTACGACCGTGTACAACAATCATCTTAGCGCCGAGATCTTCGGCTATATGGGCCAGTTCCGGCGCGTTCAGACTTTGATGATCCCAGCCCATCCGCATCTTGACGGTGACCGGCACATTGACCGCCTCAACCGTCGCCTTAATCAGGGACGCCGCCAGAGGCAGGTCGCGCATCAAAGCGGAACCGGCATCGCCGTTGACGACTTTTTTCACCGGGCAACCCATGTTGATGTCGATAATCTGCGCGCCGCGGTCTTCGTTGAGCCTGGCGGCGTCCGCCATGGTGACCGGATCGCAGCCGGCAAGCTGCATCGACACCGGCTCTTCGGTCGGATCCCAGGCGCATTTCTGCAGCGACTGGCGCGTTTCGCGAATCATCGCCTGGCTGGCGATCATTTCGGTGACATTGAGTCCGGAGCCAAATCGCCGGACCAGCTTACGGAACGGCAAATCGGTGACACCGGTCATCGGCGCCAGAATGACCGGACTGTCAATTTTCAAATCGCCGATGAAGATGGGATCAAGTTTCATATCTACTGCCTAAAATTTAAGCAGCCCTTATCGCCAAATCAATTTCGAGGCAAGAATTGCTTCATCTGTAATCTCAGAGTAGATCGCGCTGCATGGTTGAAGCCAGCAATCCTTCCGACAAAACTCACGCGTTGATCGTGGCCGCCGGCGTCGGTGCGCGAGCAGCTTTGGACGTTCCGAAGCAGTTCCAGACCATTGGCGGGAAGCCGATGGTCCGGCATAGCGTCGAGAAATTTTTGTCCCATCCCGACATCGATCAAATCTGGATCGTGGTTGCAGCGGGACAGGAAGATCAGTTGAATCAGGCCCTTGCCCCGCTTTCCTCCTATAAAATCGTGATCGGCGGGGCTACGCGGCAACAATCCGTTTATAAGGGACTCATGGCGATCCGACAGGCAGGTGGCGCCAAATATATTCTCGTCCATGATGCCGCGCGGCCCTTTGTGTCGAATCAGGTGATCGACCGTCTCCTCGACCGGCTGAAAAGCGCATCAGCTGTGATGCCGGCTCTCCCGAGTGTCGATACGATGGTACGTGTGCGCAATAATCAGCTCGATCAGACCGAGGATCGGAACAGCCTGTGGCGCGTACAGACGCCGCAGGCCTTCGACTTTCAAAAACTCATCGACGCCCATGAAAATTTTGATGCTAACCGAGATGCCAGTGACGATGCGCAGATATTCCAGGCCGCTGGTCATTCCGTGGCGATCGTCGAAGGCGACGAAGCGCTCAAGAAATATACATTGCCCGCCGATTTTACCGAAACAGGGACAGAGGATATGCGCCAGATACGAACCGGAATGGGCTATGATGTTCATCGACTGGCTGCAGGCGAAGAATTGTGGCTGGGTGGGCTCAAAATCGATCATGACAACGGGCTTGCAGGGCATAGCGATGCCGATGTTCTGCTCCACGCACTGACTGACGCTTTGCTCGGAACGATTGCAGCCGGCGACATCGGTGACCATTTTCCACCTTCTGACCCGCAATGGCGCGGGGCGGCTTCATCGCGGTTTGTTGAACATGCTGCATCGCTGATTGCTGAAAAAGGCGGCGTGATCCAGAATGTCGACATGACAATCATCTGCGAAGCACCCAAGATCAAACCGCACCGAGAGACGATCCGGGAGAATGTTGCAACCATGCTGAATCTTGACCGAGATAGAGTGAGCGTTAAAGCGACCACGACGGAGGGCCTGGGCTTCACCGGGCGTAGGGAAGGCATAGCGGCACAAGCCATAGCCACGATTATATTGGAAGGTTAGAGAAATGAAAAAAATTGCTGGCTGCGTGACTCTGCTCAGTGCATTCAACATCGGCGCCGTTCAGGCTGCTGAAATGCAAGCCTGCGTTTCACCCGAACAGGCCAACGCCATGTTCACTTACATCCTGCCGGTTGTTTTCGATGCTGCCGGATCGAAATGCAGTCCGTATCTGGACCAGAATGTTCCGTTGATGCAGCAAAAATCTGAATCCTATCAGAAATATGTCATTGCTTCAGAGCAGGCCTGGCCGACGGCCAAATACGGTATCCGGATCATGTTTGGTGACAAAATACCGGAACGTATGGATATAGAAGCGGTGCGCCCCTTCGTTGACGGAGTCTTCACGGCAATAGTCAGTGACGGGATCAAACCAAAAAGCTGCTCGACAATCAGCGAGGCCTATACTTTGCTGGAACCACTGCCCGCAGCCAATTTTGGCGGTTTGATCGGGTTGTTTATGAAGATCGGTGCCAAAGGTGACAAGAACCCTCCGATTAAAATTTGTGAAACCGGAGTGAAATAGGCTAACCGCACCCCGATGCAAAATCTTCTTCCCCCCGAGCTGGTCGCATTGGCGACCAAAGTGATTGAACAGAACCGCAAGATTGGCAGGCGGATCACCGTCGCCGAAAGCTGTACCGGCGGTCTGGTCGCTGCGGCGCTTACCGAGGTTGCCGGAAGCAGCGATGTGTTCGATTGCGGATTCACCACCTATTCCAACGATGCCAAGCAGAATATGCTGGGAGTGAGCGGCGACTTGCTTGAGACATTTGGCGCGGTTTCCATAGCGGTTGCCTGGGAAATGGCACAAGGTGCTCTGGAACGCTCAGGCTGTGATGTAGCTGTTGCCATCACCGGTGTCGCCGGACCTGGTGGCGGCTCCGAGAAAAAGCCGGTTGGCACTGTGGTGTTTGCCAAGGCTGAAAAAGGCAAAAGCGTCGATGACGTGGTTGCCGATCGCAAGAATTTTGGCGACGATAAAAGCCGCGCGGATATCCGGCTTCAGGCGGTGCTTGTCGCGCTCGAACTGCTGTTGCCCGAGGACAGCGAATAGCTGTTTCCATAAATTTCGCCCGCGCGATCGACAAAGGCGCTGGTCATTTTGTGCAATGCCTTGGCGAACATCTGGCCGGCCAGCTTCTCGAACACCCGGTTTTTGAAGGTGAATTCGACATAGAAGTCGACATGACATCCGCCGCCTTCGCGAGACCGGAACCGCCATTCATTGTGCAACTGCTTCAGCGGCCCGTCGAGATAATCGACATCGATTGACTGGTTATACGATTTGATCACCCGTGACGAGAATTGCTCGCGGAGGCCTTTGAAACCGACCAGGACGTCAGCCAGCATTTCGGTTTCGCTGTCGGCCCTGATCCGCGTTCCGACCACCCAGGGCAGAAATTCCTGATAACGGCCGACATCTGCCACCAGCGCGTACATTTGCGCGTTGCTATAAGGCAGATCGCGCGTTTCCCTATGGACGGGCATTCGAAGCACCCGAACGCGCCAGTTTCTCCTCGCGGGCCTGACGCATTTTGGCGAAATCTTCACCGGCATGATAGCTTGACCGGGTTAGCGGGCTGGAGGCGACGAGCAGAAAGCCTTTTGCCCGTGCGACCGATGCATAAGCATCAAAGGCCTGTGGCTTGACGAATTCGCTGACCTTCACATGTTTGGTCGTTGGCTGGAGATATTGGCCCATAGTCAGGAAGTCGACATCGGCGCTGCGCATGTCATCCATGACCTGATGCACTTCGAGTCGCTGTTCGCTCAATCCGAGCATCACGCCCGACTTGGTGAAGATCGACGGGTCGAGCCGCTTGACCTGTTCCAGCAGGCGCAGTGAGGCATAATAACGCGCGCCGGGCCGGATCGTCGGATAGAGCCGCGGCACGGTTTCGAGATTGTGGTTATAGACGTCGGGACGGGCCGCAACGATGGCCTCGACCGCCGCTTCGGTCTTGTTGCGGAAGTCCGGAGTCAAAATCTCGATTGTCGTTTTCGGTGTCGTCCGGCGCAAGGCCTCGATCACCTTGACGAACTGGCTGGCACCGCCATCGGCAAGATCATCACGGTCGACCGAGGTTACGACGATATGTTCCAGCCCCAGCTTGGCCGCAGCGTCGGCGGTATGTTGAGGCTCGAGCGCATCAACCGCCATCGGCATGCCGGTCTTGACGTTGCAGAAAGCGCAGGCGCGGGTGCAGACATCGCCGAGAATCATCACCGTCGCGTGCTTCTTGGTCCAGCATTCTCCGATATTCGGGCAAGCCGCTTCTTCACAAACAGTGTTAAGTTTATGCTCGCGCATCAACGCCCGGGTTTTCTCAAATTCAGCCCCCATCGGGGCTTTGACTCGAATCCAGTCCGGCTTGCGCTGGCGCTCTGGCGGGCTGTCTGGCGATATGATCTTGGAGATTTCGTTCATTTCTATCAAATAGGGAAAGAAAACCGCTCTTGCCACCCCCTAAACCGGTGATATGGATCGAAACATGACAAAATTCACTGATCTGCTCGATGGCTATCGCCGCTTCCGTTCCGACCAATGGAAAATGCAGCGCGAACGCTGGGATGAACTCAAGGAAGGCCAGAGCCCGAAGGTGATGATCATCGCCTGCAGCGACAGCCGCGTTGACCCGACTCAGATTTTCGATACCAACCCCGGCGAGACCTTCATTGTCCGGAACGTCGCGGCGCTGGTGCCGCCATTTGAAACGACTCCCGGCCAGCACGGCGTATCTGCGGCGCTCGAATTTGCCGTACAGTTTCTCAAAGTCGACGAAGTCGTGGTCATGGGCCATGGCAGCTGCGGCGGCTGTGCCGCAGCGCTTTCCGAACAGATGAAGGACATGCCGCACGGCAAGGGCGGATTTATCGCCGACTGGATCACCCTGCTAGACGATGCCCGGGCCAAGGTGGCGCATGATCATGGCGATCTCGGCAGCAATGCCGCGCAGCTGGCGATGGAGCATGAAGGCGTCCGCACCAGCCTGGCCAATTTGCGGACATTTCCCTGCATTCAGGAAAAAGAGGCCAATGGTTCGATTCGCCTGATCGGGGCCTGGTTCGCGATTGCCGAGGGCAAGTTGCATGTTCTGGATGAAGAAAGCGACAAATTCTCGGCTGTGGAATGAAGATATTAGAACAATGAATTAATTTCAACGATTTGAGTCTGGCTCTTCAGGGGGCGTCAAACCTTGCCGGGCTATTTAATAAACCGGACCTCGCTTGAACTTTACAAACTTTACAGTGTTAAAATAAAAATTGTCTGTTCCCTGAACGGGGTCAAAAAAGGGTGCGCGCGCGATCGGGTTTCGCACGATTTTGGCGCTATTCCTGTCAAAGAACCGCTCAGAGCATAATCGATGTGGCACCCTGTAGGACAGTATTTTTTCCACTTGAACACCCTCCCCTCGCGGTCCATCTTAATCAGATGAATCAACATAATGACAATATCGCCCTGCTGATCGATTCCGACAATGCCAGCCACAATGGTCTCGATCCCGTGCTGACCGCGCTGGCCGAGCTCGGTACGGTGAATATTCGCCGCGCTTATGGCAACTGGCGGAAACAGTCGCTCAAGGGCTGGGTCGATATCTTGCATAAATATGGCGTCGAACCGCAGCAGCAGTTCGACATGACCAAGGGCAAGAATGCCACAGACATGAAGATGACGATCGATGCAATGGACCTGCTGTTCCGCGGCAAGGTCACCGGCTTCGGAATCATGAGCAGCGACAGTGACTTCATGCCGCTGGCGATGCGGATCCGGCAGGAAGGCCTGCCAGTCTATGGTTTCGGCAGCGCCAAGACACCGGAAGCGTTCAAACAGGCGTGCAGCCGCTTCATCGATGTCGATGCCCTGATCAAGGCGGACAAGCGCCACCGGGTAAGCAGTAAAAGTGACGTCAAGTCGTCGGCCAAGCCCGAAGCCGCGAATGGCGCCGGTGAGAGTAGCCGCAAGGTGGACGAGGAACTGCTCAACCTGCTGGTAGACGCCTATCAGGCGACAAAACGCGATGCCGAAGGCTATGCCAGCCTCAGCGAAGTCGGCAAGATTGCAGGCAACCGGTCGAGTTTCGATGTCCGCAACTACGGCTTTTCGCGGCTGTCTGAAATGTTCGAAGAGGTTCCGAACTTTCAAACCAAACGCGATGAAAACGGGCAGTTATTTGTGAAACGGTTGCGGTGAGTGCTTCTTCTCCCTTGAGGGAGAATAAACATTTCCTCCCCGCTTGCGGGGAGGTGGCAGCCGGAACGGCTGACGGAGGGGCGGTTGGCCGAGGCGCTGCGTTCAGACGCGACCCCCCTCCACCACGCTTCGCGCGGTCCCCCTCCCCGCAAGCAGGGAGGATGGGAAGGCCGACAAGTCTGTTTTCCTGGTAAGCCTGAGTAGCATCTCGCAGCTGTCCACCCCTCCCGAAAGGCAGATGGTGACATCGAAGTTAAAATCGCTATGACCGTCGGATGCAAACCGGAGCCCTGATTTCACTCGCCCTTTATTTCGTTGGCATGTTGGCCATCGGCTTTTACGCCTGGCGCAAATCCACCGACAGTAGCGAAGGCTATTTGCTGGGGGGCCGGAACCTGCATCCCGCTGTGGCCGCGCTGTCTGCCGGGGCGTCCGATATGTCCGGCTGGCTGTTGCTCGGTCTGCCCGGGGCGCTTTATGCGGCCGGTCTGGTCGAGGTATGGATCGGCATCGGGCTGTTTGCCGGCGCGCTGGTTAACTGGATCGTGGTTGCGCCGCGGCTACGCGAGCAGACCGAACGCATGGGCAATGCGCTCACCATCCCCGAATTTCTCGCCAACCGCTTCCCTGACAAGGCTCTGGCCCTGCGGGTAACCTCGGCGATCATCATCGTCCTGTTCTTCGCCGTCTATACCGCAGCGGGACTGGTCGGCGGCGGCAAATTGTTCGAGACCAGCTTTGCCGGCCTGTTCGGCGATACGGGGATGAGCGACTATATGACCGGCATCTGGATGACCGCCGGCGTGGTGCTGGCTTATACGATGGTAGGCGGCTTTCTGGCGGTCAGCCTGACGGATTTTGTCCAGGGCTGCATCATGGTCGTGGCGCTGGTGCTGATGCCGCTGGTGGTGCTGACCGACGATGGCGGGATCAGTGCGATCACCAGCCAGCTCGACGCCCTCGACCCGAATTTCCTCAGCCTGACCGCAGGCCTGTCCTTCATCGGCTTCCTCTCCGCCGTCACCTGGGGCCTGGGCTATTTCGGCCAGCCGCATATCATCGTGCGCTTCATGGCGATCCGTTCGGTCCCGGACGTCGCGAAGGCGCGGACCATCGGCATGAGTTGGATGGGCGTTGCATTGCTCGGCGCCATCGGCGTCGGAATCACCGGCCGCGCCTATGTCGAGATGAACGGACTGGCGCTCGCGGATCCGGAAACCATCTTCATATTGCTGGCTAACACATTGTTTCACCCGCTAATTACCGGATTTTTATTAGCCGCTCTTCTGGCTGCGATCATGAGCACGATCAGTTCGCAATTGCTGGTTTCTTCCAGTTCGCTAACCGAGGATTTCTACCGCCTGTTCCTGCGCAAGAATGCGAGCGAACGGGAAACCGTAAATGTCGGACGGCTGTTCGTCGCGCTGGTTGCCTTGGTCGCGATCTATATTGCCCGCGATCCGGACAGCAAGGTATTGGGACTGGTGTCAAACGCCTGGGCCGGCTTCGGCGCGGCGTTCGGGCCGCTGATATTGCTGTCGCTGACCTGGAAGCGGATGACCGGCGCTGGCGCTGTGTCCGGACTGGTGATAGGTGCCGGCGTAGTGATCCTGTGGATCGCCATGGGCTGGAACAAGGAGTTCCTGGGTGGTCCCGGGGTTTACGAGATTATTCCGGGCTTTGTCGCGGCGCTGGTGGCAATTGTCGGGGTTAGTCTTGCCGGAAGGCCAACCGCCACCGTTTGATACTGCCGGTCGATATTTCCTGAAATGATTGCGCTCGCCTTCTCCCGCGAGGGAGAAGGATGCGAAGACTTGCGAACTTGTTCGCTAGTCGTAGCTGGATGAGGGCGTTCCACATTCCAGAGTGCCGAACGCCCTCATCCAACGCCGCCTAATCGCTAAAGCGATAAGGCTCTGTATCCTTCTCCCTCACGGGAGAAGGGGCTCAGATTAACGCGTCAGCTTCTTGTAAGCCACCCTTGTCGGCCGGTCCGCCGCGTCGCCCAGACGCCTCCGCTTGTCCTCTTCATAGGCTTCGAAATTGCCTTCGAACCATTCCACATGGCTGTCGCCTTCGAACGCCAGGATATGGGTCGCAAGCCGATCGAGGAAGAAGCGGTCATGCGAGATGACCACGGCGCAGCCGGCGAAGTTTTCCAGCGCGTCTTCGAGGGCGCGGAGGGTTTCGACGTCGAGATCGTTGGTCGGTTCATCGAGCAGCAGAACGTTGCCGCCTTCTTTCAGCATTTTGGCAAGATGGACGCGGTTGCGTTCACCGCCGGACAGCTGGCCGACCTTCTTCTGCTGGTCGACGCCCTTGAAGTTGAATGCGCCGACATAGGCGCGGGTCTGGACTTCATTCTTGCCGAAGGTAAAAAAGTCGTGGCCGTCGGAAATTTCTTCCCAGATATTTTTCGACGCGTCGAGCGTGTCGCGGCTCTGGTCTACATAGCCGAGCTTGACCGTATCGCCGAGTTCGAGCGACCCGTTATCGGGCTGTTCCTGACCGGTGATGATCCGGAACAGCGTCGTTTTACCCGCGCCATTGGCACCGATAATGCCGACAATGCCGCCGGGTGGCAGCGAAAATTCGAGATCTTCGAACAATAATTTATCACCATAGGCCTTGGTCAGACCCTTGGCCTCGATCACCTTGGAGCCAAGCCGTTCCGGGGTCTGGATCAGGATCTGCGCCTTGCCGATCACCCGGTTCTCCTGCGAGGCGACCAGATCGTCGAACGACTTGATACGCGCCTTGGACTTGGTCTGCCGCGCCTTGGGGCTTTGCCGCATCCATTCCAGTTCGTGCTCGATCGCCTTTTGGCGGCTCTTGTCCTCGCGCTCTTCCTGCGCCATCCGCTTGGCCTTGGCATCCAGCCAGCTGGAATAATTGCCTTCGAACGGCAGGCCCTTGCCGCGGTCGATTTCGAGCACCCAGTTGACGACATTATCGAGAAAATAGCGGTCATGGGTGACTAGAATGACGTTGCCGGCATAGTCGATCAGATGTTTTTCGAGCCAGGCGACGCTTTCGGCATCGAGATGGTTGGTCGGTTCATCAAGCATCAGGATTTCCGGCTTGTCGAGCAGCAGGCGGCAAAGCGCGACGCGGCGCTTCTCGCCACCGGAAAGATCGGTCACCGGGCTGTCGCCGGGAGGGCAGCGCAAGGCTTCCATCGCGATTTCCAGCTGATTGTCGAGGGTCCAGCCGTCGACTGCATCGATTTTTTCCTGCAGCTCACCCATTTCTTCCATCAGCGCGTCAAAATCGACGTCTTCCGGCGGGTCGCCCATGATCGTGGAAATCTCATTGAAGCGCGCGACCAGGTCGGCGACTTCGCGGACGCCGTCCATGACATTTTCCTTCACCGTCTTGCTTTCGTCGAGCTGCGGTTCCTGCGCCAGATAGCCGACGCGGATGCCCTCGCCTGCCCAGGCTTCACCCTGAAATTCGTCATCCTGGCCCGACATGATCTTCATTAGCGTCGACTTACCGGCGCCATTCTTGCCGATGATGGCGATTTTGGTGCCTGGCAGGAACTGCAGGTGGATATTGTCGAGCACCGGTTTGGGGGCTCCAGGGAAGGTCTTGGTAAGACCTTTCATGACATAGCTATATTGGACGGCCATTAGACTTCTTTCTCGGATTGGCTCCGCTAATCCTGAGCCCGTCGAAGGGTGCTGGTTGAGTAGCATTCTCCGACAAGCGCTGTATCAACGGGATATGGGGCTTGTTTGATAGCTTATGTAGCTATTCCGCCCGCCTGTCGCAAGGGACCATTGGCCAGACTATTGGCAAATGGCAAAAGGCGGGTTAGTCAGCTGTCCATGAAAACATTATCCACCCTGCTCGCCGGCGTCACCGCGCTTTCCCTGTCCACCGCCACTCTGGCTAATGATCATGATCCGATGGCCCTGCAGGCCAAGGCGCTGCAGGACGATGTGGCTTATGATATTGTCGAGGGTCTGACCACCGAAGTGGGGCCACGCCAGGCAGGAACCGAGGCGGAAGCGCGAGCACGGAATTGGGCCGTTGCCAAGCTGAACGCGCTTGGCTTCAGCAATGTTCGCAGCGAAGCTTATTTGATGCCGACCTGGATACGGGGCAAGGAAACGGCGGCAGTCGTCAGCCCTTTCCCGCAGGCGCTGGCGATCACGGCGCTCGGCAATAGCGGCAGCACCGGCGACAAGGGGCTGACCGCCGAGGTCGTATATTTCCCGACGCTGGCGGATCTGGTTGCGGCACCGGATGGCAGCCTGACCGGTAAAATCGCCTTTGTCAGTCATGAGATGAAGCCGACCCAGGACGGATCGAGCTATGGCGCCTTTGGCCCTGCGCGCTTTGTCGGCCCGAATATCGCCGCCAAGAAAGGCGCTGCGGCGATCATCATTCGCTCTGCCGGAACCGACCATCATCGCAATCCGCATACCGGGAACACCAATTTCGAAGCTGGCGTGACGCCGATACCGGCGGGCGCGCTATCCATTCCCGATGCGGAAAATCTGGCGAGGATGTTCGCTCGCGGCAAGGCGGTGAAGCTCAAGCTGGTGCTGACCCCGCAGAATATCGGGCAGCAGCAATCAGGCAACGTGATCGCAGAACTGCCGGGCAGCGATCCGTCGCTCGGCATGATCGTGATTGCCTGCCATCTCGACAGCTGGGACCTGGGTACCGGTGCCATTGACGATGCTTCGGGCTGCGCCATCACTGCCGCCGCCGCAAAACAGATCATGGCTGCAGGCCAACCCAAGCGCACGATCCGGCTGCTCTGGGCCGGGGCCGAGGAAGTCGGCATCTGGGGCGGGAAGGCATATGGCGAAGCGCACACGGGCGACAATCATGCGCTGGCAATGGAATCGGATTTTGGCGCCGACCGGATCTGGCGGGTCGAGTTCAATTTTCCCGATAGCGCGACCTCCGTCGCAAAAGAGATTGAACAGGCTTTGCAACCACTCGCGATCGGGCGTGGAACGCAGAAAGCCAGCGGCGGAGCGGATGTTCAATCGATCATCGCCAATAATAACCTGGCGATCATCGATTTGCAGCAGGACGGCACGCGCTATTTCGACTTGCACCACACGCCGGATGATACGCTGGACAAGATTGACCCCGAGCAATTGCGGCAGAATGTCGCAGCATGGAGTACGGTGCTTGCGATAGTCGCCAATAGCGATGCCGATTTCACCATGCCGGCAAAACAATGAGACTGGTTCCGCTTCTTGCGTTGACGGGGATGATTCTCGCGGCCTGCTCCGAAACCCCGGTTGAGGAAAAAGGAGACGCTGCGATCGCCGAAATGGAAGCCGAAATCGAACAGGACGCCCAAACCCTGGAAGAAGCCGCCGATGAAGCGGTCAAGGCGCTGGCCGAGGATATTGATGCCGAACTGGCCGCCGAGGGCATTGGTGATCCAGCGGTAGAGACACCTACGGACGCAACGAAAAACTAGTCATCAGGCCACATTGCTGGCCGCCATTCTGTTCGACCGTTATTCAACCGACCGGTAGCGCCAGCGTTGCGCGCAATCCGCCATCGTCCCGGTTCTTGAGGATGATATCACCACCATGATCCCGGGCGATAGCGCGTGCGAGCGTCAGACCCAGTCCGGAGCCGCCGGTAGCGCGATTGCGTGAGTCGTCTCCGCGCAAAAACGGCTCGAACATCGACTCGATTGTGGATTCCGGAATCCCCGGTCCGTCGTCATCGACATGTATCATCAACCTATCGCCAGACTTTTCCACAGAGATATCCGCAGCCTTGCCGTAGAGGATCGCATTTCCGATCAGATTGCGCAACGCCCGGCGCACCAGCGTCTCGCGGACGGGAGCAATTTGCTTGTCGCCGCGCTGGTAGCGGACTTCGTTACCCAGATCGGTAAACTCGTCGACAATGGTTTCGATCAGCGAGCGAATATCGACCGGGTCCGAATGTTCCCTGGAGCGACCCAGACGAGCGAGAGACAGGATATCGTCGAGCGTGTGATCGATATCTTCGATACCGGCGATCATCTTTTCACGGTCATCATCATCTTCAACATTCTCAACGCGCACGCGCAGAGCCGCCAGCGGTGTTCGCAGATCATGGCCGATAGCGCCCAGCATCACATCCTTTTCATCAATCATGCCGTTGACGCGGCGGCTCATGTCGTTGAACGCGCGGATCAATTCCCGTGTATCGGGAGGCCCCTGCTCTGTCAGTTCTCCGGATTCGCCAGGCTGAAAAGATTGCGCTTTCGCGGTGAGCGATTTCAACGGCCTCGAAATATAGCGCCCGAGAAGGATCAGCGGAACCAGCATCAGCAGATAGATGGTGATTGTCTGGAAAAGCAACGTCCGAACCAACAAGGGCGTGCGCTCGCGAACAACGGAAGCGATGCTGACCCACTGGCCATCAGCCTGTTGGGCCGAAATGATTACAAAGCCTCTGGTCTGCGAAGGTGACCGGTTACCGCCCATCGACCGGTTGATCGGATTGTCGCGCCACTCGCGCCGGTTTGCACCGATCAGATGGCCGCTCATGTCACCTGTCAGCTCCCGAATCGATGTGGCACGAATATCGGAGAAGGAGATGCCCATATTGGCAAAGGCCTGACCCGCCCGGGCTTCGAGCTCCGGCAAGCGCCTCATATCGTCGCTAACCGCACTTTCATCGCTATATTTTAACTGCCCCCAACGCCGCGCGCGCATATCTCCGTTTCGTCGGGCCGGACGATCGCCGGATTGTCGATCGAGACCGAAGGCGATGCGGGAGACTGCGGATGTGGAGGATTCGATCAGGTTTTGATTTTGCGCGCCGCGATAGAGCAGAAAACTGTTTATGCCCTGAGCCAGAAACAGCATCAGTGCAACGACCAGCAGAAGCTGTCCGACCAGATTATTGGGCCACAGCCGCTTCACAGGGATTTCACCTCGCCGGCGAGCACATAGCCGCCGCCCCGGACAGTCTTGATGATTTCAGGGTTTTTCGGGTCGCTCTCGATTTTGCGACGCAGCCGACTGATCTGATTGTCGACGGCACGGTCGAAGGCATGGGCTTCGCGGCCCTGGGTGATATCAAGCAGTTGGTCGCGGTTGAGGACCTTGCCAGCACGGGACACCAGCGCCAGCAGCATCTGATATTCACCGGTGGAAAGGGAGATATTGACGCCATCGGCATCGATCAGGCTGCGCTTATCACATTTAAGCGTCCAGCCCGAAAACTGATATGCGCCGCCGGTGGTACCATTTTGCTTGGCGCTGCCTCGATCAGAACGGCGCAGAACGACCTTGATCCGGGCAACCAGTTCGCGAGGGCTGAAAGGCTTGGTAATATAGTCATCAGCGCCCAGTTCCAGGCCGATGATCCGCTCTGTTTCTTCGGTCTTGGCGCTGATGAAGATGACCGGGATATCGGTCTTGTCGGTGACAAAGCGGCACAGGCTGAGGCCGTCTTCACCGGGCATCATGATGTCGAGCAGGATTATGTCAAAATCATAAGCGTTGAGCAGAGATCTGGCGACGCTCGCGTCGCTGGCCTGCTGCACCTTATAACCTTGCTTGATCAGATATTCGGCCAGTGGCTCGCGCAATGTGGCTTCGTCATCGACCAGCAATATGTGAATCTTGTTCGTCATCGGATCGCCCTATCACAGGATAAACAAAAAGAAACGGACCGCCAGCCAATTGGGGGAGAGGGGGAGATGGCTGACGATCCGTTCGTGAAAAGAGTGGTTCAGGGATTAACCGCCTCTGTTATTCCGTTCGCCCTTATAGGCTGCACGAGCGGCCTGACGCTCTTCCTTGGTGAGCTTGCCGTCGTTATTGGTGTCGGCCTTGTCAAAGCGGGCCAGCGCTGCTGCGGTAAATTCTGCCTGGCTGATCTTCTGATCACCATTGGTATCGGCATTGCGCATCATAGCCATGCCATGACCACCACGCTTGTGGCCTTTACCGCGCATGCCTCTGTCGCCGCGCTTGCCGTGCATCGCCTGGGCTTCTTCCTGGCTCAATTTACCGTTACCATCCTTGTCGGCGCGCGCAAATCGTTCCGCCCTACGAGCGCTGCGAGCGGCTTCCATCTCGGCCTGGGTCAATTCGCCATCGCCATTGGTATCCGCCTTGGCAAAACGCTCGCCGCGCTTGGCTGAACGGTCTGCACGTCTGGCTTCACGATCTTCCTTTGAAAGCTGACCATCGCCATTCACATCCATCTTGGCAAAGCGGGTGTTCAGTGATGCGGTGAGTTCGGCGCGACTTATTGCACCGTCGGCATTGGTATCCGCCCGCATGCCGCGATCGCCAGGAGCGGCAACTGCTATTCCGCCAGCCATCAACAAAGCGGTAGCGCTCGAGATCAAAATTGCTTTTTTCATAATATATTCCTCATTGTCCAATTCAGGGAAGCGGCCTTGTCGTTCCGCCATGAATGTTGTTCTAACGCCGAGATGTCGCTGAACTTTGTCAGAACGGACCAAAATTGTCGCAAAATGTAACAATGAGCAGCGATGGTTCATCTTCGCGACAGTTTGCAGCCACGAATGACGCTTCATCGCGATGACACGGGCTCTGAGCCTGGCTTAGATCATGACTGCATTATGGTGTAACGGGCAGCCCCCGGCAATTTGCACATGGTTTTCGAGACTTTCAGTTCCTCGCCATCGACGATCACAATATCGGCCAGCACCATGCACGGCGTGCCATCGGGCAATGCGTTCTTCGACGAGACAGTCGAGCTTCCCGAGACATTCTCACGGACCCTGCTTTGCCATTCGACCGTCTTGCCAATCTCGCCGCCCTCGGTGGCGACCTGAGTCGCTTCTGCGGCTTGCTCTTGCTCTTCCGGATAGAGTCTGCACGAAATGGCCTGCGACAGGTTGTTTGCACTATCGACCAGAAAGTCGCCGACCAACGGTATCTTCCGGGTTACACTCGCCATGCGATCGGCCATGCCGAACAGGCCTTTGCGCTTTACCTTGGCTTCGGTTTCGTCCGGCTTGCCTTGCCCGTTTCCGCATAAGGTGCCGAACGAACTGGCGCCTGTTCTTTCCGTTGTTCCGACTTCCCCATCAGGTGTGATGGTCGCTGTGTCGGGAATTTCTGACGCTGCGTCCCGATTGTCATTGCTTTGTGGAGCTTCGGTTTTCTCATTTTGGGATTTGCTGCCAAAGATGCCGCCAAATTGCGCAGACGCCGGAGCCGGCGCGACCGTCACCGCCATGGTCGTCGCCAAAAGCAGCGGCCTGAAGACTTTAACAAATTCAATATTCATGAAATTCCCTCTCGGTCTGAACCTTAGCCATGTGCAAAGGCGAAGCAAATGGATTAGCCGCCTATGATATGCCGACCGCTGATATTACACTCCCCTGCTCAAGCTCAAGGAAGGTTCGTCTGTCGCGCGTGGCTGACGAATTCTTTGCTTGGCGGGCAATCGAAGCAACTGGGCAATTCCCGTCCTTCAACCAAAGCCGTCGGCTGTCCGTGAAGCGACACTCGCAAATATACTTAGTGATTGATTGTATTCGATTGCCTAAAATATGATTTGTTTGACCAAGATTGGGAACCAGATGTGCGGTTCTCGCGTTAAGCATGCAATTACATTTTAGCGGACAAACATTATGACTTCTCAGATTATGATCGTCGAAGACGAATTTCTCATTGCCATGGAGCTGGAACAGATTGTGGGCAATTTGGGATATGATTGTATCGGTGTTGCCGATGACACAGAATCTGCGATCGAAATGGTTGCAAAGAAACCGGACATTGCGCTCGTCGACGTCAATCTGAGCGATGGGCCGACCGGACCGATCATCGGTGCCCGGCTGGCCAACGAATTTGGCGTGAAGGTCGTATTCATCACCGCTAACCCCAAACAGTTGGGAGATGGTGTCGAAGGGACGCTTGGCGCGGTTTCCAAGCCGGTCGAAATCGAAGTATTAAAGGATGTTCTGCATTATCTGGTAGAGGTTTCCAATAACAATGATGACGTCGAACCTCCGCCACGGATGAAGCTGTTCGACTGATTCCCGCTAGCTTCCCGTCAGGCGGGATTGCTGCACTTCCATCTCTATCTGCAAACCGGTGGGCAGCCATAGCCGTTCGAGCTTTCCGCCCAATTGCTGGGTAACCGACATCTCAACCAGTTTTGAGCCAAATCCCGAATGAGACGGCGGCGTCGAGATTTCTTCCCCTCCCATTTCGGTCCATTTGAATATCACCATCTTGCCACTACTCGCTATCTCCAGATTGACCTGGCCTTGATCCGCTGCCAGCGCGCCATATTTCATCGAATTGGTTGCCAATTCGTGGAATACCAGCGCGATCGGGGTTGCTGCGCGATCGCTTACCGTAATGTCTCCTCCGGTGATGCGCAGTCTTTTCTCCGAAAATGCCGGGTAGGAGGCAAATATCTCTGACAGAAGATGCTGAATTGTGACAGCGCCCGCCTCAGACTGCTCTTTGTCATTGTGCGGGCGTACATATTCATGAGCGCGCCCCAAGGCGGCAATCCTGCCCTTCAGGGTTTCCGCAGGCTCCCGGAAACTCTCATCTCCGCGTGCGGTCATGCTGATCAATCCGGAGATGATGGCGAATATATTCTTGATACGATGGCTCAGCTCCTGACTGAGTATCTCGTTCTGGCTTGCCGTCTGCTTGGCATCCTCGATGTCTGTGCACGTGCCGATCCAGCGCTGTATTTTCTGGTCCGGCCCGATGATCGGCAGCGCCCGCCCGAGAACCCAGCGATATTGCCCGGAGCGATGCCGAAGACGATATTCGACTTCATAGGGCTCGCCGGTTTCCAGACTGTGTCGCCACCGTTTCCACGCTTCTGGCTGGTCTTCGGGATGAAACATATCGGCCCAGGCTTCGCCATCGGTTGACCCGGCTGGTGCTCCGGTAAATTCATACCAGCGAGCGTTATAATAATCATGGTCACCGTCCGGTAGCGTTGACCAGACCATCTGAGGCATCGTGTCAGCAAGTGCATGAAACGCATCACCGCTCAGCTGCAAGGCGCCCCGCGCCTGAAGCTTTGCGTCACGCCGCTGTTGGTCGCTATATTCGTGCAACCTGAAATTTCTGATTTCGCTACGGGTTGGCATATTCAGCTTTCACTGTTTCTTGGGTCTGATGCTCAGGAGCTTTACCATCATAGGCTATGGCAACGGAGCCAATCAATTTAGCCTGTTTTCAGCAAATTTAAATAGAACTTTTTTGAATGGGTGGGTTTTAGATCACTTCTGCCAGGCAAATTGTCGAACAGAGTATCCTTTTACAGTCTGGCAGAGCACTCAGAGCAGCTTGTCGACAATGCAACGTATTAGCTTCTATGGAGTTGCACTGTAAATATCATATATTTGAATTGTCGACCGTCATCACCATCCTTCGTAAAGCGCTCAACAATCCCGCGCTTTGCCCCATTGAAAGGGACTGTTTCGTGCGTGAGATTGGAATTGTGGGCAGCGGACCCATGGCAATTTACCTGCTGAAATATCTCGCTGCCAGCGAAGAACCGCTTTCGATCACCATTTTCGAAGCCTCGCCATCGGCAGGGATGGGCATGCCGTACGATCCCGACCTGAATGCAGATTATATGCTGTGCAACGCCTTTAGCCGCGAGATCCCTGCCCCTGTGCGGCCGCTGATTGACTGGCTCAAGGACCGTCCGGCCCGCGAACTCAGCGAGTGGGAATTATCTGCCCACGACCTGACAGCCCGCGCATTTTATCCCCGCGTGCTGATCGGGGAATATCTCCATTCACAATTCGGTGAACTATGCGAAAATGCGCGCTCTGCTGGCCACAAAGTCAAAGTGCTTACGGACAGCCGCGTGACCGACCTTGAGGGCGCCGGCAAGGCGAAAGCGACCATTCACTATGTGTCAGCTCAGATCGATGAAACGGCACAGTTCGACATCGTCGTAATCGCTTCGGGCCATAGCTGGCCCGACATTCCCGAAATCGACGGGGTAAAGCTAGTATCGCCATGGCCCTATACGAATATCACCGACCTGGCCGAGAATGATATCGGTGTTCTCGGTTCCTCGCTGTCAGCGATCGATATCGTGGTGGCCCTTGGTCATGCCCATGGTCAGTTTGAGGAAAACGGGGATAGAATCAGCTGGTTAGCGAATGATGTCGATGATGCGCTGCGGATCACCATGGTGTCGCACATGGGAATCATGCCAGAAGGCGATTTCTATTATCCCTTTCCCTATCAGCCGCTGACATGCCTTACCGATGAGGCAATCGAGCAAGAGATTGACCGCGGACAACACGGTCTTCTGGATCGCGTGTTCACACTTCTATGTGACGAACTGGACTCGGTTGATCCCGAATATCTGGACAGTTTGCCCAAGACCGCGAGAACCGTAGAAGGCTTTGCACCGGCATATTTTTCTCGTCGACGCGAGCTCGGTGGGTTGCGAGCGGTCAAACGGGATCTGGCCGGATCGCGCGAGACCATGCGGCGCAAGGAAACCATCCCCCATCGCTATGCCTTGCTTCGCGGCCACGAGGCATTTGATCGCATATTGCGAGAGCTGACAGAAGCAGATTATGCGCTTTTCCTCGATCATCTCATGCCGGTCTTTGCCGATTGTTATGCTGCTGTGCCGCACCTTTCTCTCGCTCGTGTCACAGCGCTGTACGATGCTGGTGTGCTTGAGCTTGTGGCAACTGAGGAAGGAGCCGAATTTAGATCAACGGAAGATGGTGGTATCGAGGTGGATACCGAGGATGGCCCCACGCGATTTGATGTCATGGTTGATGCGCGCGGACAGGCTCCGGCAAGTTTGAAGGATTTGCCCTTTCCCGGACTGGTCAACGCTTTAAGCGATCCCGAAAGTCCGGTGTTGCAGCCGTTCGCGCTGGACTTTGCCCAGGATGTAGAAAGTCAGATTTACTGTCTGGCAATACCGCAGGTCTTGGAACGCCATCCGTTCTCGCAGGGTTTGGTCGAATGCTCGCATCAAGCACGCCGTGTCGCTGAGGATATATTGCGCGTTGCGACGGATGGCTGAAGCAAATTCTTTTCAGAGGTGCATTTGCTAATGGGAGGGTTGGAGCGGGTGAAGGGAATCGAACCCTCGTCGTAAGCTTGGAAGGCTTCTGCTCTACCATTGAGCTACACCCGCATTTCCAGATCGACCGGATGGGCCGCTATTGCCACTGCTTTTATGGTCCGTCAATCAGGAAAGGTCGAGATTTGCCTTTGTGTGCTGTTCCCGTTGATCAAACCATCGTGCCACAGCCTGCTGCTCGGCGTCGGTCATATGCAGACCCAGTTTTGAACGGCGCCAGAGGATATCCTCGGCCGTGCAGGCAAATTCCCGATCGATCAGCCAGCGGATCTCGTTTTCCGTCAAACCGGCACCGAATAACTGGCCCAAATCCGAAACGGTCTTGACCTTTTCAAGAATGATCGCGGTATCGGTGCCATAGGCTCGAACAAGACGGTGCAGGGTGGATCGCTCGATAAAATCCCATCGATCCGCATATTTATCGACCAGGGCGTCAAAACCGTCGGGCAGAAAATCACCGCCGGGCAGAGCTGCTCCTTTTGTCCAGTCATCGCCATCTACATCCAGAGCGTCCGACAGCGTCCGGATTGCTTGCAGCGCCAGCACCCGATAAGTCGTAATCTTGCCGCCGAAGATCGAGAGCACCGGGGCACCATTTTCCTTATCATAATCAAAGACAAAGTCGCGCGTTACCGTGGCAGCGCTGCGGCTGTGATCATCGAACAATGGGCGGACTCCGGAATAAGTCCACTGGATATCGTCCGGGGTAACCGGCTTTGCGAAATATTCGCTGGCGGCATCGCATAAATAGGCAATCTCGTCGTCACTGATCTTGGCATCGCCCTCGGCATAGCTCCATGGCTCGTCGGTTGTGCCGATGAGCGTGTGATCGCCTTCATAGGGAATCGCGAAGATGATACGGCCGTCCTTGTTCTGGAATATATAGCTGTGATCGCCCCGATATTTGCGTTTCACGACGATATGACTGCCCTTGACCAGACGCAGCTTCGCCGCATGGTTGCTGCGGTCATATAGCGCCGTGACCGGATCAACCCAGGGGCCAGCGGCATTGACGAGAATCTTAGCCTGCTCGGTCCTTGTCTCTCCGTGCCGCCGGATCTGCAAATCCCAGTGATCCGCACTTCGATCCAGTCCGACACATTCCGCTCGAGTCCGGATCTCGGCACCCCTGTCAGCGGCATCGCGGGCAGTCAGCGCCACAAGCCGGGCATCCTCGACCCAGCAATCGGAATAGGCGAAGCCTTTTTTCAGGCGCTTCTGCAACGGGTCACCACGATGATCCTTAAGTAAGTTGAGGCTCTTAGTGCCCGGTAATATGTCGCGACCACCCAGATGATCGTAGAGAAACAGACCAAGGCGCAGCAGCCAGGCAGGCCGCATGCCTTCATCAACGGGCAGGACAAAGTGCATCGGCCAGATGATATGCGGGGCTGCGCGCAACAGCACTTCGCGTTCCTTCAGCGCCTTGCGAACGAGATTGAACTCATAATGCTCGAGATAGCGCAGGCCGCCGTGGACCAATTTGGTGCTGGCAGACGAAGTATGCGAGGCAAGGTCGTCGCGTTCGACCAGCAGGACCTTAAGCCCCCGGCCCGCTGCGTCGCGCGCAATTCCGACGCCATTAATGCCGCCGCCAATGATGGCCAGATCATACATCGCCGCCGTCATAAAGTAACTGGCGATTTCCGCAATGCTGCAATGCAATATAACGGGCTTTTGCTTGCCTTTTGGATGCGAACTTTTAGCGTGTAACGGATTAGCGAGAGCAGGATTTTATGGCACAGAATATATTGGTGATCGACGAGGGTACGACATCTACCCGAGCGATGCTGTTCGACCGGCAGGGCATGCTCCACGGGTCGCAGCAGGAAGCCTTGCAGCAATTTTATCCGGCACCCGGCCTGGTCGAGCATGATGCAAAGGAAATCTGGGACAAGACCCTGCGCTGTTGTGAAAAAATGATCGAACAGGCAGGCGGTGCCGACAAAATCTCTACGATTGGCATCACCAATCAGCGGGAGACCGTTGTCGCGTGGGACAAACGCAGCGGCGAGCCGCTGTGCAGGGCAATCGTCTGGCAGGATCGACGGACAGCGGAGACATGCAACAGATTGAAGGCCGAGGGTCTGGAACCGATGGTTCAGGCCAAAACCGGCCTGCTGCTTGACCCCTATTTTTCCGGCAGCAAAATCGGCTGGATGCTGGAACACTATCCGGAGGTCCGAGCAGCGGGAGACAATCTGGCGTTCGGCACAATCGAATCCTATCTTATCTACCGGCTGAGTGGCGGGCAACATGTCACGGATGCCAGCAATGCCAGCAGAACCATGCTGATGGCGCTGGATGGCGATGACTGGGACAATGAACTGCTGGCAATGTTCGATATTCCCAAATCAGCGCTGCCGCGGATTGTCGACTGTGCGGGAGAAATTAGCTGCACCGCTGCTGATATGTTTGGCGGCTCTATTGCCATTAGTGGCGCGGCTGGCGATCAGCAGGCGGCAACCATCGGTCAAGCTTGCCTGGAGGTCGGTCAGACCAAGGCGACCTTCGGTACCGGCGCGTTCATTCTCACCAATAGTGGAGATATCGCTCCCAGATCGGAGAACCGGCTGCTGTCGACCGTCCTCTATCAGCACCAGGGCAAAAGGACCTACGCTCTGGAAGGATCCGTTTTTGTCGCCGGCAGTCTGATGCAATGGCTGCGAGACGATATTGGCTTGCTGAAATTTGCCGGCGAAAGCGAGGAACTGGCAAGGTCCGTCCCCGACAATGGTGGGGTCTATCTGGTCCCTGCCCTGTCAGGACTGGGCGCACCACATTGGCGTGCCGATGCCACCGCGAGCATTTCCGGGCTCAGCTTTTCCTCGAAAAAGGCCCATATCGCCCGGGCTGCACTGGAATCCATGTCCTATCAATGTCACGATTTGAAAACTGCCTTTTCGGCTGATGGGGTCGACTGGCAAAATCTGCGGATCGATGGCGGTATGGTGGCGAATGACTGGATGGTGCAGGATCTCGCAGACATATTGGATATTACCGTCGAGCGACCGGAATTTTTTGAAACCACCGCATTGGGAGCTGCAATGCTGGCAGCGGTAGGTTCCGGGATTTATGCTTCACTTGCAGAAGCGTCAGTGATGATATCCGGGCTCACCGCCTATGAACCGTCGCTCGACGACGATATTCGTGCGGAGCGTCTCGCAGGATGGCAAAGAGCTGTGGACGGAGTGCTGCGCACCTAGATTGTGCAGCTTTAAATATTGCCGCAGTCGCTAGCGCAACAGGCCAGATAATCCTGTTCGCTGGACATAAAAAAGCCCGCGGTTAAGCGGGCTTTTTTCACATATCAGACTGTGATCAGTCTTTCTTTTTCTGCGCTTTCAAGTCCGCCCAGATATATTGGTAGGACATATAGGCCAGGATTGTCGCGATCAGCAGGAAGGCCAATACCGCCCAGCCCGTCTGGTGCCGTTCTTCCAGCTTGGGCTCTGCAGTCCAGATCAGGAAAGCCGAGACGTCTTCTGCCATCTGAGAGACCGTCGCCTTGGTGCCGTCAGAATAACTGACCTGATCTTCCGATACCAATGGCGGTGCCATGGCGAGGTTCAGGTTCGGGAAATAGGGATTGTGATGCAATCCCGGTCCCGGACGTTCTGCTTCCGGCAGTTTAGCCAGTTTGGCAGGGTCGGTTTCATAGCCAGTCAGCAGCGAATAGACATAGGGACCGCCATTGGGGCGCGCCTTGGTCATCAACGACAGGTCCGGCGGAATTGCGTTGTTGTTGGCAGCGCCAGCAGCAATATCATTAGCAAATGGCTTGGGAAATTTATCCGCTGGCAAACCGGGACGCGTGGTCATTTCGCCGGTATCCGGATCAGCATCCGGTGTTCCGATCGACCAGTTGGCAGCAATCGCCTTCACTTCGTCTTCATTATAGCCGATTTCTTCCAGGTTACGGAAGGCAACGAGCCGCAGTGAATGGCAGGCTGAGCAGACCTCTTTATAGACCTGAAAGCCGCGCTGAAGTTGCTGGCGATCAAATTTCCCCAGCGGTCCGTCGCTGGTGAAAGAGATATCCTTAGGCTCAGGCACATGATGCGATTCAGGCAGCCCTTCGCTGACAACCGTCACCGCGCCCATCACGAAGGACACCAGCAGCCAACCGCTAAAGAACAGGCCAACCAACAATCCGAAAATTCTTACCATTTCTTCAAATCCTCAAAATACTTTAGCTGGCTTTTTCAAGCGGCTTGCCGGTCACGGCTTCGGTGATGCTGTTGGGCAGCGGCAACGGTTTTTCGATCCGCGACAGCAGCGGCAGGATGATCAGGAAATAGGCGAAATAATAGGCGCCTGCGACCTGGCTCATCATCACATATGGTTCAGCCGCCGGGGCACCACCACAATAGAACAACACGGCGGTGGCGAAGAGCAGGATCCAGAAAGCCATCCGCATTTTAGGGCGATAGGTACCCGACCGCACCGGACTTGTATCGAGCCATGGCAGGAAGAACCAGACCAGGATCGCCGAGAACATCGCCAGTACGCCGAGCAATTTTGCCGGGATGAACAGGAAGTCAAAGGTGAAGGCACGGAGAATCGCGTACCACGGCCAATAATACCATTCAGGAACGATATGCGCCGGTGTCGAAAGCGGGTTGGCCGGAATATAATTGTCCGGATGGCCCAGCGCGTTCGGCAGGAAGAACATCATGATCGTGAAGATGATCAGGAATACGCCCAGTCCGAAACCGTCTTTGGCGGTATAATAGGGATGGAACGGGATCGTGTCCTGAGGCCCCTTGATATCAACGCCCGTAGGATTGTTGGAACCGGGAAGGTGCAAAGCCCAGATATGCATGATGATCACGCCAGCGATTACGAATGGCAGCAGATAGTGCAGCGAGAAGAAACGGTTGAGCGTAGCATTGTCCGGCGCAAAGCCACCGAGCAACAATTCCTGAACCGGCTTGCCGACAAGCGGAATGGCTTCGAACAGACCGGTAATCACCTTCGCACCCCAGAAGCTCATCTGGCCCCATGGGAGCACATAGCCAAGAAAACCGGTAGCCATGGCAAGCAGATAGATAACCACGCCGAGCAGCCAGACCATTTCGCGCGGCGCCTTGTAGGAACCATAAAAGAGACCGCGGCCAATATGCAGGTAAAGGGCGATGAAGAAGAAGCTGGCACCATTGGCATGGGCGTAGCGAATCATCCAACCGCTGTTCACATCGCGCATGATATGCTCGACCGAATCAAAAGCGAGACCGGCATTGCTGGCATAATGCATGGCCAGGATGATTCCGGTCACGATCTGGATGACCAGTGCAACGCCGGCAAGCGAGCCGAAATTCCAGAAATAGTTCAGATTGCGCGGAGTCGGATAGCCTGCGCCAACACTATTGTACATCAAACGCGGCAGGGGGAGTTTTTCATCCATCCACTGCATGAAGGGATGGGATGGCGTATATTGTTTTGCCCAAGGAAAGCTCATTTTCTTCTGTCCTTTAGCCGATTTTCACGACGGTATCTGATAGAAATTCATATTCTGGCACATCCAGATTTCTGGGCGCCGGACCTTTGCGAATGCGGGCAGCTGTATCGTAGCTCGAACCGTGACAAGGGCAGAAATATCCGCCAAACTCGCCCTTGTCTTCGCCCTCGGAAGCGCCGAGCGGAACACAACCCAGATGGGTGCAAACACCCAAGGTGATCAGCCAGTTTTCCTTACCGGCCTTGGTCCGTTCTCCCAAGGTCTGCGGATCGCGCAGCGAGGAAACATCCACCGCATTGGCTTCACCGATTTCCTTGTCGGTCAGATTGCGAACAAAAACCGGCTGCTTGCGCCAGAGGATTTTGATCGCCTGTCCGCGATCAATAGCCGAAATATCGAGATCGACCGACGCCAGCGCGAGAACATCTGCGCTTGGATTCATCTGATTGACCAACGGGAATACGGTAGCAACCGCCCCGGCACCAGCGAAGCTCACTGCTGCGATATTGATAAAGTCCCGGCGGCGAACGCCGCTTTCTTCTGCGACTGCCGTTTCAGCTGTTTCAACCGTTGCCATGCAAACAAGCCCTATAGAAAATTTATGACCCCTGAACTGCCTGGGTATTCGATGCTGCGTTACAACAGATTGAACAGGCAGTGAATTGCGGGCCTGATAGCCGCGAAGGATAGGGTTTGCCAACAGGGAATTTTCGATTGACCAAACATTCACTTCTCGGTCATGGTGACCGGCCCATGAGGATAGCATTGTATCAACCCGAGATTGCGGGAAATTTAGGAACAATATTAAGGACTTGCGCATGCCTAGACGTGCCAGTCGACATCATAGAACCTTGTGGATTTCCGTTCAGCGACCGTAGTTTAAAACGAGCCGGAATGGATTATTTCGAGCATGTTCGGTATACCAGACATGCCGACTGGGATGCATTCCGTGCAACTGTTGATTCCCCGGAATCAAGGATTATCCTGCTCTCCAGTAAAGCAGAAGCACCGCATCACAGATTCGCCTATCGCGAGAATGATATTCTTTTGTTTGGATCGGAAGGATCAGGAGTTCCCCTGACTATACATGACCAATGCGATGGTCGAATCACTATCCCGATGAAACCGGGCATGCGCAGCTTGAATCTGGCGGTATCGGCTGGCATGGCCTTGGGCGAAGCACTTAGACAAACAGGACAATTTCCGGAATGACCTCAGCATTGGATGATCAGCAACGCACGACCCAGACGTGGTTCAAGGAACTGCGCGACCAGATTTGTGCGGAATTTGAAAAAATTGAGTCGGAGGCGGGCAGCGAAGCCGCCTTCGAATATATTCCATGGGATCGGCTGAATCCCGATGGCAGCCCTGGTGGAGGCGGTACCCAGGGTCTGATGAAGGGAAAAATATTTGAAAAGGTGGGAGTGAATATCTCCACCGTGGACGGCGTGTTCAGTGAAGAATTCAAGGCCCAGATCAACGGCGCGGAAGAAGATCCGCGATTCTTCGCCACCGGGATCAGCCTGGTTGCCCATATGGCAAACCCCCATGTTCCGGCCGTGCACATGAACACCCGCTTCCTGTGCACCACCAAGCGCTGGTTTGGCGGTGGTGCCGATCTCAATCCCGCGATTCCCTATGACGAAGATACCGAGGCGTTTCACGCCCGCTTCCGTTCGGCCTGCGCCTTGCACAATCCGGAATATTATCCGCGGTTCAAAAAATGGGCGGATGACTATTTCTATATTCCCCATCGCAAGGTGCATCGCGGCGTCGGCGGGATATTCTATGACCATATCGAACTGGACAAAGAAGCAGATTTTGATCGCCACTTTGCCTTCACGCAGGACGTCGGACGAGCGTTTCTGGACATATTCCCGAAACTGGTGCGCAAGCGCATGAATATGGAATGGACCGCGGAAGAAAAGCAGCAACAGCTGGAATGGCGCGGTCGCTATGCCGAGTTCAATCTGGTCTATGACCGGGGTACGACATTCGGGCTCAAGACCGGCGGCAATGTCGATGCTATCCTGATGAGCCTGCCGCCGGAAGCCAAGTGGGTCTGAATATCTGACGATGGCACCGCAAGACGTCCCCACCGGCCGGGTCGCGACGATCATCACTCATCTGGAGATGAACGAGAAGCCGGCCCTGCCCCCAGTCAATTCCAGCCTTTTACTGGAAAGCTGGCCGAATCCGGCGGTCGAGGAATATTGCGCGCTGTTCCGAAAAGTTGGTGAACCCTGGATGTGGATATCGCGGCTGTTGACGGCTCCAGATGAACTGGAGGCGATTCTTGATGATCCGGCGGTGGAAATCTCGATCGTTCGCGATGGCAACCAGCCTGTCGGCTTCATCGAACTGGATTTTCGGGTGCCCGGCCAGTGCGAAATTGCCTTTTTCGGGCTGGTACCCTCCATGAATGGCAAGGGCCATGGCCGCTGGATGATGAATCAGGCGCTGAATCTGGCGTGGCGCGACGGGATTGAGCGGGTCTGGCTACATACGTGTACGCAGGATTCGCCGCGCGCCCTGCCCTTTTATCAGCAATGCGGCTTCCGAATTTTCAAACAACAAAT
This sequence comes from Sphingorhabdus sp. M41, assembly GCF_001586275.1. Taxonomy (NCBI): domain Bacteria; kingdom Pseudomonadati; phylum Pseudomonadota; class Alphaproteobacteria; order Sphingomonadales; family Sphingorhabdaceae; genus Sphingorhabdus; species Sphingorhabdus sp. M41. The sequence goes on from NZ_CP014545.1 coordinate 1,737,565, forward strand.
CGACATGATCGAGGATCCGCGTCTGACAGGCCATTTGCCGATGTCAGCCGCTCCGCATGTGCCGATTATCCGCTGAAAGCCTAGAAAACGATGTCGGTTTTCTTGCCGCTCAACTCGATGTAGATTGATACAATCACGGCCGTGAGGATGAGTTGAAAAGCGGTCCCGGTTAGCGAAGCAATCAGATTTTCAACAAATGGCCAGCCTGTGCCACCGGTAGCCAGGCCAGCAACGACGCCGACGACCGCTCCAAGAACGCCAATGGTGATCGTACCGACTACCGCGATAATCAGGATGAAGAGCAAGATCGAAAAACCGTTGCCTTTGGTCAATGCCCAGCTTCTTTTAAGCAATTCGACAGGATTGCGTTCCCCTTGATCGGCGAGCACTACCGGCACCAGAACCAGTCGACTGGTAAGATAAAGGCCGGGAATGATAAACAGAAAGAATCCCGGCAATGTCACTAGCGCAGTCAGCAAATTGGCAATCAGATAAAACACGAACAATTTGAGCGCAGCGATCAAATTTTCTGCGACGGTGTTGCTGCGCGAAGGGGCAAGAGAGAAATAGATCGCCAGGCCACCGAAGCTGATCACGAGATTGGAAGCCAGTATCGAAAAGGCGTTTTCGTTAAAATAGGCCGAATATATAGCGATAATTCCACTCATATCCTCATCGCCGTTAAAAACCGGCGGGACGACATATTGAGCGAATAATATGGTTGGCAAAAAGAGAAAGACACCTGCAATTGCGAGTATTGCCTCTTTATGCGTGCCGAGCAGGGCCATCGCACCATTCCAGCATTGCATATAGTTGAGCTTCATATTTTCTGTCCCGGATCCATTACTCTATTGTCCGCTCTTGCCACCCGGCCAGCAAAAGTGCACGAAATTTCTATGAACAGCCTTAATGATATCGAGTGGCGCGTTTCGTCCGAAAAGGTCGAATATCCAGACGCGCTTGCAGAAATGGAGCAGCGCAACGCTGCGGTTCACGCGGGGGATGCGAAGGAGCTGATCTGGCTGCTCGAGCATCCGCCACTCTATACAGCCGGCACCAGTTCCGATCCGACGGAGCTGCTCAGCCAGGCTTTCCCTGTCTTTGATACCGGCCGCGGCGGCCGTCATACTTATCATGGTCCGGGCCAGCGGGTCGGCTATGTGGTTTTGAACCTGAAGACACGCAGCGCAGATGTGCGCGCTTTTGTCCACGCCATGGAGGATTGGGTAATCGCGGCGCTGGCAGAATTTGGCGTTGCGGCGCGGGCTGTGGAAGGACGTGTCGGCATCTGGTGCGATACACCTGACGGTCAGGAAGCCAAGATCGGCGCGATCGGTATTCGCATCCGCAAATGGGTGACGATGCACGGATTTTCGGTCAATGTTGATCCTGATCTCAGCCATTTCGGCGGGATCATTCCCTGCGGGATCAGCGAGTATCCTGTGACCAGCCTGGCTCAACTGGGTGTCGCGGTAACGCTGGAGCAGTTCGACAAAGCATTGCAAAAAACGGCCGGTAGCTTCCTGAAGGCGATTGATCAGGACCAATTGCAGGCTATGAAGCCCCGATTACCCATCGACGATGAGAGGACAAGATCATGATGAAATTTACCAGAATTATCGCTGCTGCAGCGGTCGCACTAACCATTTCGGCCTGTTCCGGCAACGACGCATCGGACTCCGGTGAAGTGACCGAAACCCGCATGGATGATGTTGATGTGATCGACGGCACGATCAGCGACGACATGGTCGATGTCGATACAATCAAGGAGGTCGATGCCACTGGCGAAGAAACCACGGATTCATCGGACAAAAAAGAAGAATCAGTGTCCGGCGAAGAAGCCGATTCAACTGACAAAGCGGCAGAATAATATCAGGCCAGGCCGAGAATCTTGTGAGTTTGCAAGGACAGCCGCCATTTCGGATGGGCTTGCACAAATGCAATAGCCTGTTCGAGATGGTTCTGGCTGGCGGCCGGATCCGCAATCGCGTCTTTCGGTTGTAGCAGCAGGTTGGCGAAGCTCCAGCTTTCCATATCCTGCCAATCGCTGTCAGCTTGCGGCCAGACCAGTTTCAGTTCGTCGCCGGATCGCTGGACCGTTTCGCTTTGCGCTTTCGGACTGATGCAGATCCAGTCGATCGTCCGCGGTACTGCCAGTGTCCCGTTCGATTCAATGGCAATGAAAAAGCCTTCGGCGTGCAGCGCGTCGATCAGCGCCTGATCCACTTGCAACATTGGTTCTCCACCAGTCAGAACCACGAAGCGCGATTCCCGGCCTTCCCCCCATGTCTCCGAAGCAGCCTTGGCGAGATCATCGGGCGTCTTGAAACGCCCGCCGCGTTCACCATCCATTCCGATAAAGTCCGTGTCGCAAAATTGGCAAATTGCCGTAGCGCGGTCTCGTTCCAGCCCGGACCAGAGATTGCAGCCGGCGAAACGGATAAAAACCGCTCGGCGTCCGGCATGCACCCCTTCACCTTGCAAAGTCAGAAACATCTCTTTGACGGCGTAGCTCATATTGCTGCGTATCGCGTCGGGTCGATGATGCCGGCTTCATCAAAGCCCTTTTGCCGCAAGCGGCAGCTATCGCAAAGACCGCAGGGCAGATTGCTGTCGGCCGGATCGTAACAGGACCAGCTCCAGGCGGGGTCGAGTCCAAGCCGCACGGCTTCTCTGGCGATATCAGCCTTGGTCATATGCTGCAGCGGTGTCCGGATGTGAAAGCCGCTGCCCTGGTCTCCCGCCTTGGTGGCCAGATCAGCCAGTCTTTCAAACCCTTCGATAAATTCAGGGCGGCAATCCGGGTAACCCGAATAGTCCAGCGCGTTGACGCCAATGAAAATATCCCTGGCGTTTCTTGCTTCGGCCAGACCGAGTGTCAAAGAAAGAAAGATCAGATTGCGGGCGGGAACATAGGTGACCGGGATATCATCGGTAACCCCGGATTTCGGCACATCAATATCAGCAGTCAGCGCAGACCCGCCAAAGCGGCTCAGATCGAGTGGCAGGACAATATGTTCGACAACCTCAAGCTCGGCTGCAATTTTCTGGGCGGACTGCAATTCGATCTTGTGCCGCTGATTATAGTCGACGGTGAGCGCGATCAGGCGATAACCCTGCTCGGCGGCAATCGCCGCGGACACCATTGAGTCCAGTCCACCGGACAATAATATGATCGCTGTTTTTGATTCGGAAGTCATGATGCGCCCCGCTAATGACCTTGGCCGCGCGGTGCAAGTTTTGTACGCAAATTGCGCGCGCGGTCAGGATCTAGCAATTGCCGGTGCGGCGACCCTCGAGATTGATGGAAAAGGGTGCGTTATTGCGGAACCCTTGGGAAAATATCTGCACCAAGCTGCTGGATTCCTGCTTGATTTCGGTAACGCCCTGACCGGCGTTTCCGCATTTATAGCTGACACGAAGCTTCTTCGGGCCATTTTCGATCACGTAACGGGTGCAATTCGCATTGCCATGCTGAATTTGCAGCAGCAATTCCGGATTTCCCAGGCATAGTTTCTGGCCGGGGTCGCGAGATCCCCGCTCTTTCAGCGTCCATTCGCCCGGCACAAGGCCGTCGAGCAAAGCCAATCCAGGCGTCTGAGCCGGGGCAGCCATCGCAAACCCCGACAGGACGGCGGCTGTTGCGCTGATAATTTTGATCAGTTTCAAGCCTTTCATTGATAATCTCCTGTCATGTTGGTTGCGTGAATACCTTAGACGCGCGCCGGATTATTATGGAAATACGGCCAATATCGTCCCTAATTATGTCGATCGATAGGAATTTTTAGACGTTCTCGCCTGATTGCCATATTCAGGCGGGGATTCAGTTGTTCAGGCTGGTGCCGGTAATCGTGAATGTCTTGCTGCAAAAGGCGCAATCAATCGCAATATTACCCTGTTCGTCTACCATATCGTCCTTATCTTCTCTCGGGAAGCGTGCGATCACGTCCCTGATATGGTCTTCATTACAACGGCATCCCTTAACGCACGGTTTACCGCTCAATAGCCTCACCTCGTCGCTCTCGCTGAACAGCCGCCACAAAATATCCTCCAGCGGCAATGTGATATCGGTCAATTCCTCAGACCGAACGCTACTGCCCATGATCTCGACATGCTCCCATTCTGGATGATCAAGTTGCGCATGGAGCCGTTCACGACCAGCTTCCCCTTCTGGCAGATGCTGGACAAGGAGACCACCGGCGGAAATGCGACCATCCGTCTCCTCAATCGCCACCCGGATGAGCGTCGGAATCTGCTCGGACTGGAAGAAATAATTCTGCACAGCCTCTGCCAGGCTGGCGCCTTCCAGCGGCACGATGCCCTGATTGCGGCCACGGGGGGCCGGCTGGTCAAAGGTGATCGCGAGATAGCCTTTGCCAAATAGCGCCATCAAACTGGGTTCCAGCGGCTGGGCGGCGAGCCGTTCCCGATCAAATTGGACATAGCCGCGCAGAGCGCCATTTTTATAGTCGCAAGCCAGGAGGCTGATCACGCCAGCCTCGGTTTGCGCCTGCAATGTCAGTTGCGATTCTTCATCCTTAAGCAACGCGCCCAGCATCGCTGTCAGACAGACCGCTTCCGCCAATATGTCCCGGATCATTGGTGGATAGGCATGCGCTGCCAGAATATCATCCAGCACGGGACCAAGACGGACCACCCGCCCGCGGCAATTTTTCGCGGGAATGGCAAAGGACAATATGCTGTCGGTCGGGGAGATCTCTATCATCAAATCTGGCCGAAACACCAGCGGAGAACGGATTTCTGCGCGTGAATCCGGTTTTCCGCTTCGTCCCAGATGACTGACTGCGGACCATCGATCACCGAGGGCATGACTTCCTCGCCGCGATGGGCAGGCAGACAGTGCAGGAACAATGCATCGGACTTGGCTTGCTCCATCAGAACCTCATTGACCTGATAGGGCATCATGGCAGCAAGTTTTTCCTCCGCATGCTCCTGGCCCATCGACACCCATGTATCTGTCACGACTACATCTGCGCCTGCAACGGCTTCATTCTCATTCCTGTGGATCGAGATATTGGCGCCCGCAGCCCGGGCGTTCTTGATGAACTCCGGGTCGGAATCATAGCCTTCGGGACAACCAATCCGGACGTTGAACTTCATCAGGCCAGCGGCTTCGACGATGCTGTTGAGCACATTATTGCCATCGCCGAGCCATGCGATTTCGAGGCCCGGCAATGACTTGCCATGTTCGACGAGGGTCAGCAGATCGGCAACGATCTGGCAGGGATGTGAGAGATCGGTCAGACCGTTGATCACCGGCACGCTGGCATTGGCTGCCATTTGTTCGATTTTAGCATGATCGTCGGTACGGATCATGATTGCGTCGCACATGCGGGAAAGGACCCTGGCGGTGTCCGCCACTGTTTCGCCGCGCCCGAGCTGCATCGAACCGCTGTCCATGACGACACTGGTACCGCCTAGCTGGCGGATGCCGATATCGAAAGACACCCGGGTCCGGGTACTGCTCTTTTCAAAGATCATTGCCAGCACATGATCAGCCAAAGGCTTGTCGCCGTCCGGCTTGCCCTTGAGCCAGCCAGCCCGTGCCGCCTTGCGATCGATCGCGTCATTGATCATCGCTGCAATAGCATCTCCGCCCGCGTCGGCGAGGTTGAGAAAATGCCGGCTCATGATTCAGTCGCCTGATAATCGGCTGCGCCGGCGGACAGTTTCTCGATGAATGTAGCGATATGACTGTCATCGATGTTGAGGGGCGGCAATATCCGTAGAGTATTGTCTCCGGCGGCCACCGTCAGCAGGCCGTGATTGTCACGCAGATGAGCGACGAAGCTGCGCGCTTCCTGCGTCATCATGATGCCGAGCATCAGGCCCTTGCCCCGGACGCCAATGAACAGATCGGGGTAATTACCAATGAACTGTTCGATTGCCGCGCGCAGCTTGTCGCCAGTGGTCCGGACATTTTCGAGAAATTCGTCATTGGCGACCACGTCCCAGACCGCATTGCCTGCTGCCATCGCCAGAGGATTACCGCCATAGGTCGAACCATGGGTTCCAACCACCATGCCGCGGGCCGCTTCTTCGGTTGCCAGACAGGCCCCCAGGGGAAAACCTCCGCCAAGGCCCTTCGCGGTCGCGACGATGTCCGGCTTTATGCCGTATAGCTCATATGCATAGAGAGCACCGGTGCGCGCGACACCGCATTGCACTTCGTCGAGCGCCAGCAAGATGCCGTGCTTGTCGGCAAGATCGCGCAGCCCCTTCATAAATGCATCCGAAGCCGGACGGACACCGCCCTCGCCTTGTATCGGTTCGACCAGAAATGCTGCGGTTTTATCAGTGATCGCCGCTTCGGCCGCTGCCAGGTCGTCAAACTCGACATATTTGAAGCCGGCGAGCAAGGGCGAAAAGCCGTGGTGCATTTTCTCCTGATTGGACGCCGAGATGGTCGCCATCGTCCGGCCGTGGAAGGCGTTCTTGAAGGTGATGATCTCGAACCGGTCGCTGCCCGCTGATTGATGATAGGCACGCGCGGTCTTGATCGCGCATTCCACCGCTTCAGCGCCGCTATTGGTGAAGAACACGGTATCGGCAAAGGTTGTATCGACCAGACGCTGCGCGAATTTCTCGCCCTGCGGGCTGCCATAGAGATTCGAAACATGCATCAGGGTTGCCGCCTGATCCTGGATTGCCTTGGTCAGATGCGGATGGCCGTGGCCAAGCAGATTGACCGCGATGCCGCTGGCAAAGTCCAGCGCCCGGGAACCGTCTTCGGAAATCAGCCAGGCGCCCTCGCCTCGGACAGGACGAAAACCGCACCGGGGATATACGGGCATGAGCGGAGTAATCGTCATCTTATTTTCCTTCCAACAACTGGACGCATATAGAAAAAGAAAAGGCGACCCGATTGGCCGCCTCTCGAATTAGTATGCCCTTATATGCCGCTTCATGAAGCCGGTCAATCGTGGTACTATGCAGTGGCCGACATGCTGCAATCGATCGGCCTGATTGACTATTCTGATCACTGAGACCGGGATAATTCGTTTAGCGGGACCGTCGCCATATAGTAGACGATGGTATCGGTGACTGTTGACAGAGACGCAGCACCAACAAAGGAGATGTTCAAATGGATATGAAAACAACCGGCTCCCCCGAAGGTTGCCCGATGGGTTTCGAAGGCGGCGTGCGCAGCCTCCTCGGACGGACAAACCGCGACTGGTGGCCAGATTCCCTGCAGCTTGAAATCCTTACACAGGGCGGCACCTCCCCCGATCCGATGGGCCCCGATTTCGACTATATCAAGGCATTCAAGGCGCTGGATTACCAGGCGCTGAAAGACGATCTGAAAGCACTGATGACCGACAGCCAGCCCTGGTGGCCGGCAGATTACGGGCATTATGGGCCATTCTTCATCCGCATGGCATGGCACGCAGCCGGCACCTACCGCACCGGCGACGGGCGCGGTGGCGCTTCCAGCGGGCAACAGCGCTTCGCTCCGCTCAACAGCTGGCCCGACAACGGCAATCTCGACAAGGCGCGCCGCCTGCTGTGGCCGATCAAGAAGAAATATGGCGAGCATATCAGCTGGGCCGATCTGTTCGTCCTGACCGGCAATGTCGCGATCGAATCCATGGGCGGACCGGTGTTCGGCTTTGGCGGCGGCCGCAAGGACGTCTATGAACCCGAGAAAGATGTTTACTGGGGCTCCGAAGAGCAATGGGTGAACGAAGGCGTAGCAACACGAATCAATCCCGATGAAGGCAAGGCGATGGAAAACCCGCTGGCAGCAATCCAGATGGGCCTGATCTACGTCAACCCCGAAGGTCCGGGCGGCAATCCGCACGACGCCGAGGGCATGGCCCGGGACATGAAGGAAACCTTTGCCCGCATGGCAATGAACGACGAAGAAACCGTCGCCCTGACCGCTGGCGGCCATGCTTTCGGCAAATGCCATGGCGCAGTGCCACCCGACCAGCTGAGCGGCGACCCGGAATCTGGCGACTTGCAACTTATGGGATTTGGCTGGGCCACCGACCCGGAACAGATCGGCGAGGGTCATATAACCACTTCGGGACTGGAAGGCGCGTGGACGCCGAACCCGACGCAATGGGGCGGCGATTATTTCCGGCTGTTGTTCAAATATGATTACGAACTGGTCGAGAGCCCGGCCGGTGCCAAGCAATGGCAACCGATCAACCCGGATCCCGAGGATATGGCCCCCGATGCCCGGGACCCTTCCAAAAAGGTCCCGACGATGATGACCACCGCCGACATGGCGCTGAAGCGGGATCCGGACTATCGCAAGATTTCCGAACGCTTCCGCGATGATCAGGCGGCACTGGATGATGCTTTCGCCCGCGCATGGTTCAAGCTGACCCACCGCGACATGGGACCCAAGGTCCGCTATCACGGCCCGGAAGTGCCCGCAGAAGATCTGATCTGGCAGGACCCGGTTCCAGCTGGAACGCAGGCTTCCGAAAGCGATGTCTCCGCGTTCAAGGCAAAGGTTCTCGAAAGCGGCCTGTCGGTTTCGGAACTGGTCAAGGCGGCCTGGGCCTCGGCTTCCACCTATCGCAAGAGCGACCACCGCGGCGGTGCCAATGGCGCGCGCGTCCGGCTCGCCCCGCAAAAGGACTGGAAAGCCAATGACCCAGAAGAGCTTGCCAAAGTGCTAGCGAAACTCGAGGAGCTCCGCGGTTCGCTGTCGATGGCCGACGCTATCGTCATTGCGGGTAGCGCTGCTGTCGAGAAAGCGGCTCAGGATGCCGGCTTTGATGTCAGCGTTCCAGTCACGACGGGGCGCGGTGATGCGACGGACGAGCAGACCGATGCCGAAAGCTTCGAGCCGCTTGAGCCTTTTGCAGACGGATTCCGCAATTATCTCAAGACCAAGGCGAGCGTGAAGACCGAGGAAATCCTGATCGACCGGGCGAACCTGCTCGATCTATCGATTCCCGAGATGACGGTGCTGGTGGGTGGATTGCGCGTGCTCGGTGCCAACCATTCGAGCGCGCCGACCGAAGGCAAGTTCACCGATCGTCCCGGCCAGCTGACGAACGACTTTTTCGTCAACCTGCTCGAAATGGGCACGGTCTGGGAAGTCGTGGACGAATCCGCCGATGAGCTGTTCATCGGCAAGTGCCGCCTCAAGGGCGACGAGAAATGGCGCGCGACGCGGACCGATCTGGTATTCGGATCAAATTCTCAGTTGCGCTCAGTCGCCGAAGTTTATGCCGAAGATGGCCATGAACGGAAATTTGTCGAGGACTTTGTGGCTGCATGGACAAAGGTAATGAATGCCGGTCGCTTTGATCTCGACTAACAACATCTGAATACCCGCAGGAACGGCCCGTTGAAAAAAATCAGCGGGCCGTTCTTGGTTATACCGCTCCGGCGAGAAATCTAGTCCAACCCGGCTTTCGCCGCCTCCCAATTCTGACCATCAAAATTTGTGATGCTCGGTTTCAGATCGTGGCCGGCGTCGAGGCAGTTGTAATTCACGCTCCAGCAATCCGGATGGGATCTTGGCTGGTAAAAGCTTTTGACACCGCAATGGCTGCAGAACAGATGATCCGCCTGCCCACTGCCAAATCGGTAGCTGGTGAGTTCGCCCTCGCCTTTCAGCAACATAAACTCCTGATGCGGCACAATCAGATGCAGAAAGCCGGTGCGCGCGCAGATCGAGCAATTGCAGTCGAGCAATACCGGTGCGGCTTCGACCTGCGCTTCAAAGCGGACGGCGCCGCAATGACAGCCGCCATGAATGGTTGGCGCGGTCATGGAGTTTCTGCCAATCTGCAAATGTGCCGCGTTCCCTGCTCGCTCGTTTCGGAATCCAGTTCCCCCTTTGCCATTTGAGCAAAGGCGTTGAGAAACTGCGTCCCCTGCGCTCCGTCCCGAATGATATCGGGCAGACCGACGCCATCATCCCTGACCTCCAGCACCGCACCGTCAGATACGGCCCGCAACTCCACTCTGATGGTTCCCTTGTCGCGATCAACAAAGGCATGTTTTACCGCGTTTGTGACCAGTTCGTTGACCAACAGCCCGACTGCGCCGGCACGATCGCGCGAGAGCTGACACGGTTCGGCGGCAACGATCAGCTTGATTCGGCCGTCAAGCGTCAGAGCCTCTCGCAGCGAACCACAAAGTCTGTTCAAAAAGTCCTGCATATCGACGATCGCGATATTGTCGAGATTGTCATATCGCAAGCTTTCATAGGCTTTCGAAAGGCTGTGGACACGGCCTGCCGCTCTCCCAAGCGCTGATTTCACTTCACTATTTTCGCTTTTTTGCTGCTGCAATGCGAGCAGACTCGAGAGGATCGCCAGATTATTTTTCACGCGATGGTCGACTTCGGCAAGCAGCATATCCCGTTCTGCAATATGCTGCTCTTTTTCAAGCAGCAGCCAACGGCCAGCCGTTCGAGCCGCATCTCCCAGGCAAACTATGATCAAGCCAATTGCTGCATTCACGAAAGTTCGGGCTCGGTCTCCGGAGTCATCAAACATAAAACTGCCCGTGACGGGCAATACATAATACCAGGAATAAATTGTTGTCAGAACCAATGTTAAAAATCCGGCGCGAAACCTTCCAAAAAGCGTCGCGAGCAATATAAACGGAACATTAACGGCAAAAGGCGCCGCACCAACCGCCCAATTGTTGATCGCTTCTCGCGCGGCTATGGCAATAGCGGTAAATGTAATTGCCACGAGGATCTGTACGGCCGACGGAAAAAAGCGCGGCATGAGATCGATCAAATCTAGCCGGTTGATACGTGCCAGCGAATTGGTATTAAAACTGCCAAACATTTGCATTGCCTTCTTAAGGAGAGGCCCATTTACATCGGTTTGAAACGGCTGAATATAACATAGATCGACATTATCATTTAATTCTGACGCAGAAAGACTGTCCTCGCACAGATCAAGCTTTGGCAATCGGGAAGTTGTGGCGCGTTTCGGCGTGCGCTTGAACGCGGATGCCGCCGATTTCGGCCTTCACTCGGAATCGGACCGATCCGCATTTCCTTCGGTCCGCGGCTCAAAAGAAAGGGACAGCGGAGTGATGAATCCACTATTGTTAACGCGGATCATTACGATGCCCTGCAATCCCGGGTTAGCGAGCTTTTCCTGATAATCGCGGGCGGATTTCTGGGGAATGTAAATACGATCGCGAACCAGGCCATCATCCCCTTCTTCGCTCCACGGGTTCACTTCAGCCATTGAATCACACATAAAGCCCGACGATTGCTCCGGCCTGATCTTATCTTGCAATACAACGCTTTCAACCGTTGGCGGAGATCCCTTGATGCACAGGGTTTTTCGTGAACCGGACCAGGTCGGGATGTCACCTTCCTCAAGGGCAGGCCAATCATAACGAAATTGCACATAATGTCCGCGCAACAAATCCCGCGGATCATAGCCGGTAATCGGCACAGCCCATTCGGTTCCCTGATGCGATTCTCTATCCGTCAGTAGCCAGATCAGGCCGAGACCGACCAATGGCAAAAGCAGCGCGAACGGAAGAAAGAAGCGATGATATCGGTTCATTGAGCGTCCCCTTCACCCTTTTGTCCTAAGGGCTGGGCCGTGTCGGGAGCAAATGCCTTGGAAAAGCGATATGCCGCGACGGAAATGCCAATGGTCAATATGCCTGCCAATATCAGGCCCAGCCCGCTGCTCAAAAGATCAGAGGCCAGTTCGAAACTCAAAAAGATAAGGCGCAGCGCAATGATCGTAACAACGACTTGGAACAGATTTCGCCATCCCGAATAGATCGCGCTCCAGCCAATGGCGGTCCAGAAAGCCATGAATAATATTGCGTTACCCAAGGGTTCGGTCGATTGTGCAATGCTGCCGATAAGGCTGGTAAGCGCAGCGGCGATCAGAATTGTAGCTATGCTGATACCGGTGGCGGTTCGATGCAGGCGAAAGGCCAATAACGCTGCGGCACTCCATAGCACCAAGTGAATGATGGCGATTTTTTCTGCATTGCCTTCATAACCAAACAAACCACCTGCGGACAAGCCATCTGCGATCAGCTTGAGAGACACACCGCCGACAAAGGACGCCAGAGCAAATTGCCCGACTTGCATCCAGAAAGGCCCTCGCGAGCCAAAGCGCTTCGCAAAAACACCCGTGAGCAGCGCAAAAACTGGCAAGCTGGTGATTGTCGCGATGTAGATCGGGGATGGGTTCCCGGTTTGCTGCATATACCATCCCCAATGCGCGATGCCCGTGCCCAGAAGGGCCACTACCCAGAGCAGGGAGATCAACCAGCCTCGACCCGACAACAGCAAGAGAGGTGAAAACAGAAGCAGCCAGGCGGTCATTGGCTGCCATAACGGCGAGCTTGTCTGGTAGACTTGGCCGAGGTGGCCGAAAAATGTTGCACCGAGAACGGCCAGGATGAACAGCAGGACGTCCTTCAGATAAAGACCCAGAAAGCCATTGCGTGGCTGGAGGAGGTATATTCCTGCGCCAGTTCCTGCGATCAGCAATCCATGAACCGCGAGACGAACCATCCCGGGAATTTCGTCCCAATTTGCGGCAACCAGAGAGACAATACCCAGCCCAATAGCCAGAGTGCCCAGTCCGATCAGAGACCAGAGTCCCAAAGGCCTTGATCTATCTGCTTCATAATTCCGGATGCGCAGAGCTGTTTCCGAGTCAATCAGACCAGCATTCAGCCAGATATCGATTTTCCTGTCAGACAAACATTGATCCCCGCTGCAACAAAAAAATTATACGACACCGGCAAATGAGGCCAATCCAGCGCTCAGGAGCAGATGCCCGTGCTGCTGCCGGATTAATCCCGGACCTCTACAGTGTGAATGTCAATTCTGTTTTCCAGCGTCCGGTGGACCGGGCATTTTAGCGCGATTTCCAAGAGTCTCTGACGCTGTTCATCGGTCAGGTCGCCGTGCAGGGTGATTGCGCGATCGATCACATCAATACGGTTGTCATCATTATTGCAGCTTTTGCAATCTTCGACATGTTCGCGGCTATGTTCCAGTTCGATATGCACGCCGTCGAGCGGAATGGACTTGCGGTCCGCGTACATTTTCATGGTCATTGAAGTGCAGCTTCCCAGCGCAGCGAGCAGCAGGTCATAAGGCGATGGGCCGCTATCTGTCCCACCGAAGGTTTCAGGCTCATCAGCCAGGAAGACATGCTTTCCGACCCGCACCGTCTGCTGGAACTTGCCGCGTGCCGTCTCTACCGAGACGATAGAGGGATTTGTTGCCATGACTATTCCACCGTTACCGATTTGGCGAGATTGCGGGGCTGATCGACATCCGTCCCCTTCGCGACAGCGACATGATAGGCGAGCAGCTGGACCGGCACTGCGTAAACCAGCGGTGCGATCAGTGGATGCACTTTCGGCATTTCGATCACCGCCATGCACCCTTCTCCCGCTTCGGCAATTCCTTCGGCGTCAGAAATCAGCACAACTTTCCCGCCGCGTGCCATGACTTCCTGCATATTGGATACGGTTTTTTCGAACAACGGGCCAGATGGCGCGAGTACGATGACCGGGACAGCTTCGTCGATCAGGGCGATCGGCCCATGTTTCATCTCGCCCGAGGCATAGCCTTCGGCGTGGATATAGCTGATTTCCTTGAGCTTGAGCGCGCCTTCCAGGGCGAGCGGATATTCGGGGCCGCGGCCCAGATAGAGCACGTCACGGGCGGGCGCGATGAGATGCGCCATATTGGAAATATCGTCATCATGGGCCAAAGCGGCATTGAGCGCAGCTGGCGCTTCTGTCAGATGCTTGACGACTTCCCGTTCCTCATCGCGGGTCATTTTTCCCTTCACCACAGCAAGATGTGCCGCAAGCGCGGCCAGCACGGCGAGCTGGCAAGAGAAGGCCTTGGTCGAGGCAACCCCTATTTCAGGGCCGGCGTGCGTTGGCAGCAGAAGATCGGCTTCCCGGGCCATGCTGCTGGTCGGAACATTGACAACCACCGCGATCTTCTGGCCATTTTCTTTTGAATGACGCAGCGCGGCCAGCGTATCCGCCGTCTCCCCAGACTGGGAAATGAACAATGCCAGACCGCCCGGTTCGAGCACCGGATCCCGATAGCGAAATTCAGAAGCAAAATCCAAATCAACCGGCATACGGGCAAAGGTTTCAAACCAATATTTCGCGACCATTCCGGCATAATAGCTGGTTCCGCAGGCGACGATGGTCACGCGCTTGATATCGCGCAAATCAAAATCCATTTGCGGCAGCGCCACTTGCTGTTCGAGCGAGCGGATATAGCTTTGCAGAGTTTGCGCGACCACGGTCGGTTGCTCGAAAATTTCCTTCTGCATGAAATGGCGGTAATTGCCTTTTTCAATCGCCGCAGCGGAAACGCCGGACGTGGTGATTTCGCGCTCTACCGGAACATTGTCCATGTCATATATTTCCGCACCATCGCGGCTGATGACCACCCAGTCGCCTTCTTCGAGATAGGCAATTTTCTGTGTCAAGGGTGCCAGCGCCAGGGCATCAGAACCGAGATAGGTTTCGCCATCTCCATAGCCGACCACCAGTGGTGAGCCGAGCCGGGCACCGATTAACAGATCAGGCTGGGAGCGAAAGGCAATGGCCAGCGCAAAGGCGCCGCGCAGCTGCGGCAAGACCGCTTTGACGGCTTCTTGTGGTGATTTCCCGGCCTCGACCTGTTCGCTGACCAGATGCGCGACCACTTCTGTGTCGGTTTCGCTCTCGAAGGACCGCCCGCGCGCGCTCAACTCTTCACGCAAGCTTTTGAAATTCTCGATAATGCCATTGTGAACCAGCGCCAATTCATCCGTCGCATGAGGGTGGGCATTGTTGGTGGTCGGCGCACCGTGCGTAGCCCAGCGTGTGTGCGCAATCCCGACATTTCCTGCGGCATCGTCAGTCTTTAGAACAGAGACAAGATTGGCGAGCTTGCCCTCTGCCCGGCGACGGATCAGCTGGCCATCATGCACAGTACAAACACCGGCGCTGTCATAGCCGCGATATTCCATCCGCTTCAAACCATCGACGAGACGGTCCGAGACAGGTTCTTTGCCAACAATTCCAATAATTCCGCACATGGTTTTTTCGGGCTTTCTTCTAGAGGCTATAAGGTATCCGGATGCCCGGCATATTGGCCGGGAAATTCTTTGTGTTCCGCGTAATCAAGATAGCACCATTGATCTGCGCAGTAGCAAGTATCATCGCATCAAGGAGCTTCATCCCTGTCCGATAGCGGATATCCGCCGCTGCATCACCTATTCGTGCATCCAGTTCGACGATTTCGAACGGAGACAGCAGATCCTGCACGTTGCGCCGGGTCTCCAATGGTTCTCCTGCCATCACTTCCGTCCAGACAATGCGGCTAATTCTATGCTTTGCATAGCGCTGCAACTCGGCCGCCGCACCGGGCCGGTCCTGAAGCCAGTCAATGATGATATTGGTGTCGAAGAAGGGTGTGGACATATATTGTTATGTGGATTCGCGGTCGGCGCGGATTGCACGCTGATATGCGACGCTGTCACCAATATCATCGCGATCCTTCCAATATCCGCGACCTTTGGAAATCCAGTCCTTGCTTGCTTCGGCGCGAAAACCGGCTACTGCCTCCCGCAGCAACTGCGCCCGCGATTTTCCCTGCTCTGCTGCTTGCGCGTCGAGCCATTTCACATCATCTTCGGGAAGGTCTGCCAGGATACGGGTCATGATGATATGTTGATATCATATCGTGATATCATGTCAATCCGATACTGTAAATTTGTCTGACGTTTCTGTGATTCGGAGCTCAGTCCGATTTTTGCCACTTTCAACCCATGTATCGCAGGTTAGTCAGCGAATACTCGTGTTGGCAATTGTCTACTCTCCCGGGATGATAAAGGCGTCATCCGACTTATCAGCATATGCCGAGGCCAGATCATAATTGACCGGAACGACATCGGGATCCGCACAAACAAGGTCGCTGACCGTCTGCTTCCCTTTCAGCACCATGACGCCGTCAGTCATTTCGGGATTATTAGGCTCGCCTGCCTTGAAGTTGGTTCTCACCATGCGGCTGTAGACAACATAGGTCACATCACCGCGCGAGAAGCTAAGCTGGGCCTCGCCGCCACCCGAATAGGGCACGGAAGAAAAGCTCAGCCTGTCCTTGCCCGCGGCTGCCGGCCAGACCAGTTCGGGTGATTTTCCGTGGGTGCCAAAACGATATTGCGCTGCCTTGATGCCTGCGCCATTTTCTGTGCCGCAGACTGATACAACCTTTCGGCTTTTCAACTGACAGGAAAATATGACCGGCTCCTTGGTGCTACACCAACCTGTTGCCTTGGTCTGTTCGGCAGCAGCCTGGCCAGAGTCGTCTTCGGTTAAAGGAGTTGCTTCAACACCCGGATTTTCGGTAGGTTCGACTGGCGCTTCTGCCTGCTCTGCGGGCACCTCTGCACTACAAGCAGCAATACTGAAAATGATCGGAATGACGGAGGAAAATCTTAGGACTGTGGTCCGGCTCACGATTTCGAATCCTTGGCTTTTTTCCTCGCACTCACTTCATTGAACCGGTTCGCCCAGCCCGCTTTCACGGTCTGCTGCGCACGAACCAGTGCCAAATCACCTGCAGCAACATCCTTGGTAAGCGTCGCCCCTGCCCCGACGATCACGCCGTCACCCACTGTCACTGGCGCCACCAGTGCGCTGTTCGAGCCGATAAACGCACCTTTGCCGATCACTGTCTTATATTTGAAATAGCCGTCATAATTGCAGGTAATCGTGCCCGCGCCGATATTGGCGCCCTCGCCCACCTCGGCGTCGCCGAGATAGGTCAGATGATTGGCCTTGGCGCCTTTGCCGAGCGTGGTTTTCTTCATTTCGACAAAATTGCCGACTTTGGATCCTTCTTCCATCACCGAACCGGGACGCAACCGCGCAAAAGGGCCGACATTGCAATTCGGACCAATGGTCGCGCCTTCGATATGGCTGTGGCCGTATATTTTCGCGCCCGATGCGATGGAAACACCGGGACCGAAAATCACATTGGGTTCGATTACGACATCGGCAGCAACCTCTGTATCATGCGAGAACCAGACCGTGTCGGGCGCAATCAGGCTGACACCATCAGCCATGGCCTGTTCGCGGCGGCGAGACTGCCATTCACCTTCGACGGCGGCGAGTTCGGCGCGGCTGTTCACGCCAGCGACCTCGGCCGGATCATCGACTTCGATCACGGCGCTTTTCTGACCGGAGAGCATAACGATGTCTGGCAGATAATATTCACCCGCAGCATTATCGTTGCTGATCTGGTCGAGGAGAATGAACAAATCGGTTGAGCGCGCCGCCATCAGCCCGCTGTTGCACAGGTTTACATGGCGTTCCTGATCAGTGGCATCCTTATATTCAACCATTTTCTCGATTTCGCCCTGATCATCGGCGATGATGCGGCCATAGGCACCCGCGTCATCGGGACGGAAACCCAGCACGACAGCCCGCGGGTCGGTACCGTTGTTCAGACGATAGATCATGTCGCGCATGGTATCAGCGCTGACCATCGGGACGTCACCATAGAGTATCAGCACATCGCCGGCGAAACCTTTGAGCGCGTCGTGCGCCTGCGCCACGGCATGGCCAGTGCCAAGCTGGTCTTCCTGCACGGCGATCGCGACATTGCGTCCTTTGACGCTCTCTTCAATCTGCTCGCGGCGCGCGCCGACGACAATAACAGTGCGCTCGACGCCGATGGAGTCGACGGTATCCAGCAGATGGTGAAGCATCGGCTTGCCGGCAATCGGGTGCAGCACCTTGTGCTTTTCCGATTTCATTCTCGTGCCTTGTCCGGCGGCCAGGATGATTGCGGCTAGCGGGCGATCTGACATCGATATTCTCCGAACAAAGTTGGTCAATAGAGGCCATTTCTCGGCCAATTGCAGCGGCTAATGCCATGCAAAGCGGGCTTAAGCCAGCCTGTTTATTTGCCCGATGGCGGGTTCAGTTCGACGGCTTCCCGCCCTTGCGCCACTTGGTCCACAAATGCCGTGCCAGCATCATCGGCGGCATCCGCAGCCAGTGCGAGCGGACGTAGAAAGCGAAGCGGGTGAACTTGCGCGTTTCGCGGCCAAATCCGTCGCGCGCGAGCAGTCGGCGGATGTAGAAAGAATCTGCCGAAGCAGACCGGTCAGCCAGACCTTGATCAACCGGCGTGCCATAGAGCGAGGCAGCAAGGCGCAATGCCCTTGCCAGTTCGTCGCCCAGTCCGTGGACTTTTGCACGGGCACCCAGTTCGTTCCAGAATTGCTGATCCGCTCCACAAAATTCGCGCAGCAGATGATTGATGTCCCACAGGTTCCGCAAGCCGCCGGCCAGATCGCCGTCTGCGAACAGATGGGCGATGGAATGCAGCACCATGTCGGCAGGAGCCATGACATACAGACCGTCGTCCAACCGAACCGCGCTTTCAAGAATTGCAGCCGCATCTGGCGTCGGACCTGCGGTCAGCGGCAAAATTGTATGGTGAACATCGATCATCCGGTCACGCTCGCGGTGAATCAGCGGCGGCAGTTCGTGCATATGATCGCGGTAATATTGGTCGTCATAGGGGTCCGGCTTGACCCATTCCCAACCCGCATCGAGCAAAGAGGCTTCAACGACAGGCAAGTCTTTCCGGTCGACCATGATATCAAGATCGCCGATGCTGCGGCCTACGCCGGCTGCCCTATTCCCCGCGACATAGGCAGTGCCTTTCATCAGGACGATCTTGCCGGGATAGTCGGCGAGCGCCCGTCGGGCACAGTCGGCTTCCCACAAGGCCTGTTGCCGCGCCAGATCATGCGCCTCGATGGCATCCTGCAGAACCGCGCGAACGCTATCGGGCACGGTCACTGGTTTGAGCCGGTGAGCGAGCGAACCAATCAGCGATTCCGCCCGTGCTATGCTGATCAAGTCGGTCCACTGCCTGCCGTTCAGCGCCTCGACGCTGGCCGGTTCCCGCAGAGCATTCACCAACGGGCGCGCGTCCCGCATCATGGCAACCGGCTCCACAGGCCGTCGATCAATTCTTCTGCCTGCTCGGCCGATTGATAATCCATTGCCTTGGTCGGAACCTGATCGACGAACCGGGTCAGGGCGCGAAAGCCGGCCTCGCCAAGCGCGACATAATTGGTCGAAGCCTGGGTCAGTCGAACGAATATTTCCGATTTCCCCATGTCGCGCAATTCGGGTGCATGACCAAAGCGGGGAAAGAGCAGCAGCGCCGGTTTGGCAGGTTCGTCCATCTTGGCGATTGCATTCGCCGGCGGAACAAGATGGCGGATATCGCCCTTCGGCGTGGCCTTCATCTCCGGGCCGAAACGGTTCGCCGGCGCCACTTTCTGCATCGCCTCAATCGACTGATTTTTCAAGCTGATCAGACGTGGAAACGCCGTGATCTCGCCAGAATCGAGGCCCAACAAGGCAAATTCATCGCCCATGAAACGCCAGCCTCTCTCGGCCAGCATCGCGGATAATGTCGACTTTCCCGAGCCCGACAGACCGGTCATGACCAGCGCCTTGCCGTCCTTTTCAACGCTGCTGGCATGGAGCAGCAAATGCCGCCGCCAGCCCAGCGCCATTTGCAGGTTCATGCCCATTTCTGCGGCGAGTAATCCCTGGCTGAGCGGCAGGGGCGCGGCATCGGGGAGCCAGAAGTCACCGCCAATATGCACCGACGGACGAATATAGCGGCGCCAGGGTTTCTCGGGCTCAAGAAGGACGGTAAAATCCACGCTATCACCAGTCGGTACCGGATAGTCCTGATAAAGGCCTTTTAATTGTTCCAGCGGCTGTCGCCAGGCCGAGGCAATCCGGAACGCGGCGGGTCCAATTTTGAGCGAGATCCGGTGCATGTCCTGCATCAGCCAGACACTCGCGAAACCAGGCCCAGTGCTAAAAGTTCTTCCATGCGGGCGAGAACAATATTTTCTGAATCAGCACCCGCTTCGACGTCGAAGGATGCAGTCAATCGTGATGCAATTTCAGCGGCGCTAAGCGGAGCATCTTCCATCACCTCGATTATGGCCGGCACAGGATCGGCCAGCATATGGGTGATCCCGGACGGTCGATGAAATATCAGCGTCATGCTGTCCAGGTCATGCCAGATGAGATCATCTTTCGGCGCAGCCCGATATTTCTGGATCATGATGGATTACCTGCGAATCTGCTGCGACATAGCGATCTGATAGCAGGCAAATGTTAAAATTGGACGGATATGTCAGCGAGGCATTTGCAGCGAGGCATAGCAAGTGAATCCGCTCTGTCCGGATTGCAGTCTGCGAATATAATTCACATAAGCCTGCGACTGGTCATAGGAGGTGCCCGGCAACGTGCGACCGTTCATCGCCTGCAGCACTTCTTCACCGGTAAAATTGCGTCCTGCTGCCGGAAAGGCTCCCGGAGTGTCGGCAGTAACCACCCGGCCGTCCGCTGCGATATAGCCGCCTGCGGCATGGTTGCCGGGAACCGGGATTTCGCAATTGAGAACCGAACCGGCAGTCTGGGCCAATGCCGGCTTGATACTGACCACGGCGGAAGCGGTTATCGCACCCATCATCAAGGCGCGCCGGCGGATTACAATTCCGTTATTCTGGTCAGTTTCCGCTGACGTTTCAGATGGAAGGCCGTCTTTCATCGAATTTCTATCCATGGTTTCTCGAGCTTCAGATAACCGCACATAAGCAGAAATCGGGAAAAAAGCGAGCAAACTGTCTCTCGCCGCAAATCGCGTCTATATTCGGGACATAGACATGGAAATCGTTAATATTGCCTATATATTATATCGGCACAGCCGATTCCCGAGTCACTCGCATCGAAATATTTCGCGGCAATATTCCCGTTGCGGTCCTAGCGCTGCCAAGCGTAAACAGGAAAAATGAAAATGTCAGAATCGGCGAGATGACCTCGGTTTCTCCATTTCGTTTGCTTATTGCCCTCACGTTCATCGTGGGCGGCGCGATTTTGGCGAGCCTGTTGCCGCAATCCGGGCAACAGTTGATCGTGGTTATCGCAACCGGTGCCATTGCACTGTTCACGGTTCTGCAGGACCGCCCTGCCCCGCCATTGCCGGACTCGGCGACGCTCGAACGGCAGCGCAAGCGGATATTATATCAAGGGCGCTCCGAAGCCTATCAGGATATCATCAACCCGATTACGGATCCGATATTGCTGGTCCGCAATGCAAAAGTCGCAGCGGCCAATCCAGCAGCAGCCAAAGTTCTGGGAGATCATATCGTCGGAGAGGACGTGCGCATAGCAATTCGTCATCCGGCAGCGGCGGATCGGCTAGCCAACCCAGACGCCCAGCATACAGGAGAACCGATTCTGCTCGTGGGCGTCGGCAGCACCGAACAGAGATGGGAGTTGCGAATAAACACGCTGCAAGACGGTTTGAAGCTGGTTCAGCTATCGGATCGGAGCAGCCGCTATGCGGCCGAGCGGATGCGCACGGATTTCGTAGCCAATGCCAGCCATGAACTGCGTACACCGCTAGCCGCGATAAAGGGGTTCCTCGAAACGCTCGAGGACCCAAAGGCCGGTAAGGATGATGCGACACGGGCCCGATTCCTGAAAATCATGTACGACGAAGCCGACCGCATGCAGCGGCTGATCGAAGATCTGATGTCACTTTCGCGAATCGAGGCGGAAAAATTCGAGCTTCCATCCGATCAGATTGATCTGAGGGAACTGGTTGAAGAAGCTCGCGATTTTTACATTAACAGCCGCGGCAAAAAGGAAAGCGAGATACCGGCAAATCTTCCCGCCGACATACCGCTGATTCATGGTGATCGGGCCCAATTGTCCCAGGTCATAAATAATCTGCTGAGCAACGCGTTTAAATATGGAAAAAAGGGAGCACCGGTTACGATCAATGTCGCGCCCAACAAAGCCGGAACGATGTTATATCTTTCGATCAGCGATCAGGGGGATGGCATTGCCCCGGAACATATCCCCAGGCTTTCGGAACGTTTTTACCGCGTCGACAAAGGCCGCAGCAAGTCCATTGGTGGTACCGGCCTTGGACTTGCCATCGTCAAGCATATTACCGAACGGCATGGCGGACGGATGGAAATTACCAGTGAAGTTGGCAAAGGTACGACCGTGTCAGTATTGCTGCCGATCGCTAGCGCTTCTCTCGGCCAGGACAATAGTCAGGGAGGCGCCTCGTGAAATGGTGGCCCCGCCGAATAGATCTACAGATAGGCATGTAACGGCCTGCTGTAACATATCTGTAACATATCTGTAATGATCAGGACATTGCGCCTCCCTAGAAGCCACCCCAACAAGTCGAGCTTTCTGGTTCATGGCGGCGTTTGGCCATCGGTGGAAAAGCGACGAATTAGGGATTTTTGCATGTTAAGAAAACTCGCCTTGCTGGCGGTCTCCACTCTTGCCCTTTCTGCTTGTCAGGATCAGGCTTCCGGCGGCCAGGGCGGAACCCGGAGTGAAATCCGGATCGTCGGGTCTTCTACCGTATTTCCCTTTGCCAAGGCGGTCGCCGAACAATTCAGTATCAATGGTGCGAATCCTTCGCCGATATTGGAATCGACAGGAACCGGCGGCGGCATAAATCTTTTCTGTGCGGGAGTCGGAGCCGACACGCCGGATGTTGAAAATGCTTCCCGCCGGATCAAGGCTTCCGAACTGGAATTGTGCCAGAGCAACGGGGTCACCGATGTAGTTGAAGTACAAATCGGCATCGACGGCATCGCTATCGCTCAGGCAAATAACGGCGCTTCCTTTTCACTGACACCGGTGCAAATTTACAAGGCCATTGCTGAACGTCCATTTGGCAAAGAAAATACTGCAGAAAAATGGTCGGATATTGATCCGTCGCTGCCGAAATTTGCGATCAGCGTATATGGCCCGCCATCGACCTCCGGTACGCGTGACGCGCTCACCGAACTGATCATGGAAGTCGGCTGCATTACCGATCCGGCTACCAAGGCGCTCAAGGAAAGCGATAAAGCGGAATTTGAAGCGGTCTGCCATGAAGTCAGGGCCGATGGTGCCTATATTGACGCCGGCGAAAATGACAATCTCATCGTCCAGAAGCTGAAGGCCAATCCGAATAGCGTTGGCATTTTTGGCTATAGTTTTCTCGAAGAAAATCTCGACAGCGTTCGCGGCATTTCGGTTTCAGGCGTCAACCCGACTTATGATGCCATTGCCTCCGGTGAATATCCCGGCGCCCGTCCGCTGTATATCTATGTGAAAAAGCAGCATGTCGGGGTGATACCGGGGCTGCAGGATTATCTCATGGAATTCATCAATGCGGGTGCGCGGGATGGCTATCTGGTAAAGGCCGGATTGATTGCATCTCCTGATGATGTGCGGCAAAAAATGACCGAAGTGGTGCGCAATATGACGCCGCTGGCGATTAGCGACCTCAAATAAGCGCAGCTAAGCGGTGCATTTTTTTAAGTTGATTTTGATACAAGGGCGGAACCAGATATTGTGACAAGTGCGACGCTCCTTTTCCTCGTCATCGGCCTGGGCCTTGTTGCGTGGTTTTTCGGACGCCTGAAGGCGTCGGGAATGCAAACCGCCGGCAAAAGCTCTCGCTCGGCCCTGCACTCGCTGCCCAACTATCATGGCTGGTATGTCGCTTTATGGGCGATTATACCCGCGACAATTTTCATGATGGTCTGGAGCTTCGTCAGCCCGGCCCTGATAACCGATGCCGCGCTCACCAGCCCTGCCGCCGCGGGCATGCCGCAAGACGCATTTTCCCGCGCAGCCATTTTGTCGGAAGCACGCGCTATCGCTTATGGCAATCAGGTCAATGCGTTTAACCCGCTATCCCAATCCATGGTAGAGCCCTATCGCGACGCGATCACTTATTACCAGATGATCGGGGCGATCGCAGCGCTGCTCATGGTCTTTGCATGCGGCGTCTATGCTTGGCTTCAGATCAAACCGGATCTGAGAGCGCGTACAAAAATCGAGCGGGTGACAATGTTTGTTCTGTTGCTCGCATCGCTGATCGCCATCGTCACCACCGTCGGCATTTTCCTCTCGCTGGTGTTTGAATCGGCGCGGTTCTTCTCCATGGTTTCACCCATCGACTTTCTGTTCGGCACCGAATGGAACCCGAAGGCGGTTGCCGGACCAAGGGGCGAAACCGGATTTGGCGCGATCCCGCTTTTCTGGGGCACGGTCTTCATCGGCGCGATTATCGCGATGATCGTGGCGATCCCGCTCGGCTTGCTGAGCGCCATCTATCTGACCCAATATGCGCCAGCGAAATTTAGGGCCTGGATGAAGCCGATCCTGGAGGTACTCGCCGGAGTACCGACCGTGGTCTATGGCTATTTCGCTGCCTTGACCGTGGCGCCGGCGCTGCGCGACTTTGCCGTTTCGATCGGGATATCGGGCGCTTCTTCGGAATCCGCTCTGGCTGCCGGTGTGGTGATGGGCATCATGATCATTCCGTTTGTTTCGTCGATGGCCGATGACAGTATTGCTGCAGTCCCCAGCGCCATGCGCGACGGTTCGCTGGCAATGGGCGCCACCCATAGCGAGACAATCAAGAAAGTGCTGATCCCGGCTGCCCTGCCAGGTGTTGTCGGCGGCGTTCTGCTGGCAGTCAGCCGCGCCATTGGCGAAACAATGATTGTCGTTATGGCTGCGGGTCTCGCGGCCAATATGACGGCCAATCCCTTTTCCAGCGTTACTACCGTCACCACCCAGATCGTCCAGTTGCTTACCGGCGACCAGGAGTTTGACAGCCCCAAGACGCTGGCTGCCTTTGCGCTCGGGCTTGTCCTGTTTATCGTGACTTTGTTGCTCAATCTCATCGCCCTGCGCGTGGTCAAAAAATACCGGGAAGCTTATGAATAGTCTCACCGAAACGAAGCGTCGCCCCACCGACTGGCAGGGACCCGATATGCAGAAGCGCATCGCTCGGCGCTATGCAGCCGAGCGCCGGTTCAAGGCCATGGGCATGGGAGCGATCATGCTCTCGGCCGGTTTTCTGGCCTTTCTGCTGGTGGTGATGGTCGGCAATGGCTTTCGCGGCTTCACCCAGACAGAATTGCCGCTCGAAATAGATTTTCCGGCAGTCACTGGCGGTGCCTCACCCAGTCAGTTCGAAGGCCCCAATGCCAATGCAAATTTGCAGGTCATGGGATTGCGCGAGATTGTCGATAGCAGCATCGAAATCCAATATGGTCAGAATGGTACCAATCTGTTTTCGCCCGGAGGCTGGACAGCGGTAAACGCCATGATCCTGAACGATCCGAAAATAGTGGAGCGAAAAGCGACCGTATATCTGCCGGTCATTTCAGATATAGACGTTGCCTATAAGGACGAGGGCAACGCCGAAGCCGAGCAGAAGGTTCGCGAATTGGGCGATCAATTGTCGACTGGCTTCAACTGGAATTTCCTGAGCAATTCGGATGCTACCGATCCGATGCAAGTCGGCATTTGGGGTGCGTTCAAGGGCTCGCTGATCACCATGATCGTGACCTTGCTATTGGCTTTCCCGGTCGGCGTGTTCGCGGCTCTTTATCTTGAGGAATATGCCCCCAAAAACCGCCTGACCGACCTGATCGAGGTTTCGATCAACAATCTCGCCGCCGTGCCTTCGATCATCTTTGGTCTGCTGGGCCTCGCCGTGTTCCTGAACTTTTTCGGCATGCCGCGATCCGGCGCGCTGGTTGGCGGTTTGACGCTGGCGCTGATGACCATGCCGGTGATTGTCATTACCGGGCGCAACGCGGTAAAATCGGTGCCACCTTCGATCCGCGAAGCGGCGCTGGGAATTGGCGCCAGTCCGTTGCAGGTCGTGTTCCACCATGTTCTGCCGCTGGCGCTACCCGGGATATTGACCGGTACCATCATCGGCATGGCGCGCGCGCTGGGCGAAACGGCTCCTCTGCTGATGATCGGCATGCGTGCCTTTATCGCCACGCCTCCGAGCGGCATTACCGATCCTGCTACCGTATTGCCGGTTCAGATATTCCTGTGGTCCGACGAAGTCGATCGCGGTTTTGTCGAGAAAACATCAGCGGCGATCATCATATTATTGCTGTTCCTGCTGACCATGAACGCACTGGCGATCTATCTCCGCAACCGCTTTGAAACCCGCTGGTAGATATCATGATGAATGATGACCAGAAAATGCAAGAATCGATTGAAAGCATAAATATGACAGATTCGGCCAAGACAGGCATGACAACGGAAACAGCAGCGCCTAAAATGACGGCTCGCCATGTTGACGTATATTATGGTGACAAACAAGCGATCAACGACGTGTCCATCGATGTCAACATGGATAGCGTCACCGCGTTCATCGGGCCCTCTGGCTGCGGAAAATCGACCTTTTTGCGCTGCATGAACCGGATGAACGATACCATCCCGATCGCTCGCGTCACCGGCGATATCATGCTCGAGGGACAGGATATATATGCGCCGCAGATGGATGTTGTCCAATTGCGCGCCCGGGTCGGCATGGTGTTTCAGAAGCCCAATCCCTTCCCCAAGTCGATCTATGACAATATCGCTTATGGCCCCAGGATCCACGGCCTGGCGACCGGCAAGGACGAACTGGACGGGATCGTCGAATCATCGTTGCAACGCGCTGGTCTCTGGGGCGAAGTGAAAGACCGGTTGCAGGACAGCGGAACGGCGCTGTCTGGCGGCCAGCAGCAGCGACTGTGTATCGCGCGTGCAATCGCGGTTGATCCCGAAGTCATCCTGATGGACGAACCCTGTTCCGCGCTCGATCCGATCGCGACCGCGAAGATCGAAGAGCTGATTCATGAATTGCGCGGCAAATATGCTATCGTCATTGTCACGCACAATATGCAGCAAGCGGCGCGCGTCTCCCAAAAAACCGCCTTTTTCCATCTCGGCACCCTGGTGGAATATGGCGAAACAACCGATATTTTCACCAACCCGCGGGAAGAAAAAACCCGGGACTATATCACCGGGCGTTACGGCTGATATCTCGAAGTTTAGGAAAAGCTAATGGTCAACAGTGGCACAGAACATACCGTCAAAGCCTTCGATTCCGACATCAACGAATTGCGGGGCATGGTCGCGGAAATTGGTGGACGCAGTGAGCAGGCCATTGCCAAGGCAATGCATGCTCTGGAAAACAGTGATCTCGATCTGGCGGCCGAAGTGGTCCGGGAAGACAAGCTGATCGACGATCTCGAAAAGCGGATCGACGAACTGACCTTCCAGACAATCGCATTACGGGCACCAATGGCGGATGACCTGCGGGAATTGATCGCTACGTTCAAAATCTCGGGCGTGGTTGAACGGATTGGCGATTATGCAAAAAATATCGCCAAGCGAGTACCACTGGTCACCCAGACGCACCGGCTGCGGCCTATCTCGCTGCTGCCTTCCATGTCCAAAATTGCCAGCGAACTGGTCCGCGATTCGCTCGACGCCTTTGCGCGCCGGGATGCGGAGCTGGCGATGGAAGTGAATCGGCGTGATCAGATTGTCGACGATTTCTACAACAGCATCTTCCGCGCCGTAATCACCCATATGATCGAAAATCCGAAGGATATCGGCGAGGCAGCGCATCTGCTGTTCATTGCCAAAAACCTCGAGCGCATCGGTGACCATGCAACCAATGTCGCCGAAATGGTCTATTTCGCAGCGACCGGTGAACCGATGCCGGAACGTACACGCGGAGAAAACCCAACGACGCCGCTCGATGACGCACTCAGTGACGGGGCCGACTGATGGTTAATGCCAAATTATTACTGGTGGAAGATGACGCCGCGCTTGCGGAACTGTTGACCTGGAATTTCAAAAAGGAAGAATATGACGTCATCCACACACCGGATGGCGAGGAAGCTTTGTTGTTGGTGCAGGAACATCGTCCCGACGTGATCTTGCTCGACTGGATGCTCGAAAGCCTCTCCGGTATCGAGGTCTGTCGCCGGCTGCGCCGCTCTTCGGAAACAGCAAATATTCCAATCATAATGCTGACAGCCCGCGGCGAAGAGGAAGACAAGATCCGCGGCCTCGAAACCGGCGCCGACGATTATATTACCAAGCCGTTCAGCCCCCGCGAACTGATCGCTCGGGTCAAAGCTGTATTGCGCCGGGTCCGTCCCGCTCTGGCCGGTGAAAAACTGACTTTTGGTGATCTGGAAATGGACACGGTCGGCCACAAGGTCAAACGCGACGGAGATACGATTCCACTTGGCCCGACCGAATTTCGCCTGCTCCGCCATTTTCTGGAACATCCCAACTGGGTATTTTCCCGCGAGCGGCTGCTCGACAGCGTCTGGGGTCAGGATAGCGATATCGAATTGCGCACCGTCGACGTCCATATCCGGCGACTGCGCAAGGCGCTGAATGCCAACGGCAGATCCGACATCATCCGTACCGTGCGATCTGCAGGATATGCGCTCGATACCGATGCTGTAGAAGGTTAGTTTTTCGGCCTGTTCGACCAAATCAGCCTGGGATTGATCGGTCAGTCAGCAACCAGTTTCATAAGCTTGCGCTCGACCGGCGCCAGAACGCCGGCAAGATCATGGCCGCGCTTCAATATCTGCCCCTGCTCGCCGTGCAGCGACCACATGCCCTGCCGATTGCGTTCTGACGGGCGTTTCTCGATCCGGATCTGCGGCCGTTCTGATGCTCGGCGGAAGGCCGCAAATATTGCAACATCGCGCCGCATATCCATGGCATAGTCTTTCCAGTGGCCGGCAGCGACCATGCGGCCATATAGACTGAGGATACGTTCCATCTCGCGGCGCTCAAACCCCACCTGGGATGCTGAGCCTCGCTGCGGAAAGACCGAAATGTTGGATTCGCTAAAACGCATCAAGCGCTATCACGTCCCTTTGTCTCGATTTTATCATCGTTTTTGGCCCGCTCTTTGGCGAATGCCGCAATACGCTTCTGCAATTGCTCCATTTCGCATTGCAAAATTTCCAGTTTTTGTGTCGACGGATCGAATGCCTCGCTGCAAGGCGTTCCATAGGGAACAAATTCTTTCTGATAATCCTTTGCCTCAACCAATGTCGGTCTGGCCCGAACGCCGACCATCGTGGCGCCTTCCGGTACATTCTGGGTGACAACCGCATTGGCACCAACCCGCGCCCGTTTACCGACCGTTATCGGGCCGAGCACCTGGGCCCCGGACCCCAGAATAGCATCATCTTCAATCGTTGGATGGCGCTTGCCTCCAACACCATTTGTCGGATTGGTTCCGCCCAGGGTCACGCATTGATAGATGGTTACATTATCGCCAATCTGAGCGGTCTCGCCAATGACCGTGAAGCCATGGTCGATGAATAGGTGTCTGCCGATTTTGGCACCCGGATGGATATCAATCGCGGTCAGGAATCTCGCAATATGGTTGATCAACCGGGCAAAGAAATAAAGTTCACCCTTGAACAGCCAATGCGCGAAACGATGCAGACCGATCGCCAGCACGCCCGGATATAACAGCACTTCCCAGCGCGATCGCGGTGCCGGATCGCGGGCCTTGATGGAATCCAGAAAAGCGCCCAGTTCCCGAAACATATATTTCCTCCGGATGTTGCGAAGCCTATAAACTAGGCACGATAAGCCCGCATTTCCAGTCTTTTTTTGCAACCGAAATAGGATGACGCTTTTCAAACGATTTATAATCATTATATTAGATCAGTCTCCTTCTACTGATCGAAAGCCTCGATAATGTCGACCTACCTGCCCACGCTCAAACAATTGCAATATTTAGTCGCACTGAAAGAACATGGTCACTTCGGCAAAGCGGCGGAATCCTGCTTCGTCACCCAGTCGACTCTGTCAGCCGGGATCAAGGAACTGGAGGCTTTGCTCGACATCGTGCTGGTCGAACGCACACGCAGAGTGGTTCGCTTCACGGAATTCGGCAATCAGATTGTGGAAAAGGCCTATCGGATCCTGCGCGAGGCAGAAGAACTATCGGAAATGGCCCGATCTGCGGGAAAACCGTTGGCCGGAGACATACGGATGAGTGTCATTCCAACAATCGCGCCTTTTCTTTTGCCCCGCCTGCTGCCGCAGCTTCGGAAGGAACGACCGGAACTCAAACTCTATCTGAAAGAGGAGACCAGCCAGGCGGCTTGCGATTCCCTGCATCATGGCCACGCCGATTGTGTGTTGCTGGCCCAACCCTTTCCCTGCGGCGATGTCGAATCCGAGGTCCTGTTCAGCGACGAGATATTCGTGGCCTTCCCGAAAGATGATCCGCGCGATCCGCCGTCACAGGTTGATCCCGCGACCATTGACGAGACGCAATTGTTGCTGCTTGAAGATGGACATTGTTTGAAAGATCATGCGCTCGCGGCCTGCAATCGCCCTGAGCTCAGAGCTTCCGCCCGGATGATGGGAACGTCGCTGCACACATTGGTCCAGATGGTTGACAACGGCCTCGGCCTGACCCTGTTGCCCAAGATGGCGATCGACAGCGGCATATTGAACCACACCAATATTGTTGCAAGACCGCTGAAATCGGATCGGGCAACGCGTGATATTGCTCTGGTCTGGCGCAAGAACAGCCCGAGACGCAGCGAATTTCAGTTGCTGGCGGAGATTATGAAGGGCGCCCAGGATTGGGTTTCGAAAGCCCATTCATAGGGAAACTGCTTATTTTCGCCATTTTGACGAGGCTTCAATATCGGATTCGCGCTCTTCTATCCATTTCGTAGCGCCGTCCGTCCGGGTTTCTTTCTTCCAGAAAGGCGCAACCGTTTTGAGCTTGTCCATGATGAAAGAGCAGGATTCGATCGCCGCCTCGCGATGATCGGATCCGGTCACCACCAGCACGATATTCTCGCCCACCGACAATTTGCCGACCCGGTGCATGATGGTGACTGCATGCAGCGACCAGTCGGCAAGCGCCGTTTCGGCAATCTGCCGCAGCGCCTTGTCGGTCATAGCCGGATAATGTTCCAGTTCGAGCGATTCCAGATTTCCGTCATCACGAACCTGACCGACGAAACTGGCAACCGCACCGCCACCCTGCCCCGCAACCACTTGAGACTCGACACCGATGTCAAAATCGGCCGTTCCGACTACCACCTTTATCATCCGCCGGTTACCGGCGGGAAAATGGCCAGTTCCTTTGCCGAGCCAATGATTGACGCCGGCAGTCCGTAATCCTGGTCGAGAGCGAAACGCAATTTTGTGACATCAGAGAAAATTTCCGGATAGGCCCCATCCCGATGGCTGAGCATGGTCAAGACATCGCCAATCGTCTCTATCCCGTCGCCGAGAGCAACCTGTTCCTGATCAACGCCAAGCCGTTCCCGTACCCATGAGAAATATATTATGGTGATCGAGCGTCCCATCAGTCCATATGTTTCAAACCGACGCGCAGATAATCCCAACCGGTGATCAAAGTCAGGATCGCAGCCGCCCAGAGCGTCCACAAGCCCACTGTTTGCACGATCGGAAAATGCGGGATGCCACCGGCCAATATCAGGGCACCAAGAGAGATCATCTGGAAACCCGTTTTCCACTTGGCCAATTGCGACACGGGAACACTGACCTGCAAACCGGCAAGAAATTCGCGCAAACCCGACACAGTGATTTCGCGAAGCAATATGACAATGGCTGCGATGGCGTGCCATCCATTGATGTCTCTGGTGAAAATCAGCATCAGCACGACCGCAGCGACCATGATCTTGTCGGCGATGGGATCCAGAAAAATACCGAGCTTGGACACGGTACCCTGCGAACGGGCAAGATATCCGTCGAAATAATCGGTTATAGCCATCAGGCAATAGAGTCCGAAAGCCAGCAAATAATCGACGGGAAGAGGCTGCGGTCTGAGCACGGCAAAATTCGGCCAGAGCAGAAACACCAGAATCGGCACGGCAAATATCCGCGACAGTGTCAGTATGTTAGGCAAGTTCAGCATCGTGGCTCTCGCATAAACAGATTTGCCCAAAATGAAAATTGATTCGCCCGGTAGCGGGCAAAATGATCGCGGCAGCCGCAGTCATACGATTTGACGCCGAGGTGGAATGGGCTAAAGATAGCGAAACGTCCTTTTTACCGCTCGAAAAGAGATTTTCACCTTATGCAGAACACTGCGCATTTACTGCGAACAAGACGGTTTTTGCCGCTGTTTCTGACACAGCTACTCGGGGCATTTAACGACAATCTCTTCAAATTCTCGATGGTCATTCTGGTGACCTATGGCATTTATGATAGTGAATCCGAGGATTTCGTATTTAACGCCCTTGCCTCCGGTCTTTTCATTCTGCCCTTTTTTCTATTTTCATCACTCGCCGGCCAGTTAGCGGATAATTACGACAAGGCCCGGATCACGCGTTTTGTAAAGACGCTGGAGATATTCATAGCCGTCGTCGGCGGGGTCGGGCTTTGGCTGCAATCCATTCCGGTCATGCTGACCGCCTTGTTTCTGCTGGGCCTGCAATCGACTTTTTTCGGACCGATCAAATATGCCGTGCTGCCGCAGCATCTGCAGAAAGATGAAGTGCTCGCCGGAACCGGACTGGTCGAAGCCGGCACCTATATCGCAATTCTTGCCGGAACCATTCTCGGTGGCATCATCATCGATCGCAATGGCAATGGCGTCGAAATTGCCGTCGTTACCGTTTTTCTGGTGGCGCTAATTGGCCGGGTGGCCGCCCAGTTCATGCCGCCAGCACCAGCGCAGAAGGAAGTCGAGAAAATCGACTATAATTTTGTCCGCTCTTCGATCCGGCTGATATCCGCGACCTTGCATGTCCGCCGACTCTATCTCGCGATCATTGCGATCAGCTTTTTCTGGACCATTGGATCGGTATTGATCATCCAGTTCCCGCCCCTGGTCGAAAATGTTCTGACCGCGACGCCACAGGTCGCCAGCCTCTTTCTGGGTGTCTTTTCGATAGGGATTGCAATTGGTTCGATCCTCATCAACCGACTGCTAAAAAGCGAAGTCTCGGCGCGCTTTGCCCCGGCGAGTGTCATTCTAATGGGTATATTTATACTGATTCTCTATTTCATAACGCGAGGATGGCAGGGCTTGCCCGACGGCCAGCTCTATACGTTCGACACGTTCATGGTCCATGAAGGCGCTTGGGCGCTGCTGGGCACGCTGGGCGGCGTGTCGATATTTGGCGGCATGTTTGTCGTACCCTTATATGCCTTCCTCACTACGACCGTCGATATCAGCCAGACCGCACGCACCATTGCCGCCAATAATGTCGTCAATTCCGGCTGCATGGTGCTGGGAGCGCTGGTCGCCCTGGGGCTCAGCATGCTGGGCGTTTCCACGACTGAGCAGCTTTTACTGGTCGCAGCCATGTGTCTGGTGGCGGCCTGGCTTGGCCAGCAGCTGCATCGCGCCTGCGACTAGTAAGATCAGCAGTCGTATTAAAATATGAACGTATAGAATGCGGTGAAGAACGCGAGAAAACTGAGCAAGAACAGGCTGACATTTTCCCCCAGCCCATCTTCTTCTGCCATTGCAGCCGCGTCCGCCAGATTACGATCTCCCCGTGCAAGCTGCGAACTTTCCATTAGCAGACTTTGACGGAAAGGGTGTCCAATGCCTTGCTCTCCTAGAGCCAATGGTCTCAATTTTTCTCTGTCCATAGCGACTGGTTAACAAATTATTAGCCATAAATTCCAGCACCAATTTCACGCCGATGGTTAACGTCTTGAATTGAAACAACCGCGCAAATCAGGAAGTTTTGAGAACCGACGTGAAACAGGATTAACTACGAGTGATGAAATTCGCCTCAAATCGCTATTTTTCGGCAAATTCAAACCTGTGTGATCTTTGCAACGGATTTCCAAAATTGCTATTTTGAACAATAACATGGTTGATTTCAGCAACCTGTTATGCCAATGATCTGCACGTATTGAGTGAAATGCGAACCCTGAAGGAGCAAATTATGCGTTTCGGTAAAATTGGAATGGCTGCAGCTGCAGCCGCATCGCTTGTAAGCGCACCCGTTTTGGCACAGGCTGTTCAGCCTGTTTCTTCCGTTGCACGGACAAGTGCAACTGTTGAAGGCGAAAACAATGTTGAAGGCGGCTCCGGCATCATCATTGCTATCCTCGCTGCAGCAGCAGTAATCGGCGGCATCGTCATCGCAGCCGACGGCAGCGAAGACACGCCAACCAGCCCCTGAATTCATTCAGGTATGAAATTTGAAAATGGCGGCCAATTGGTCGCCATTTTTTTTTGGCCAATCGGCAAGGTGACTGCCCCCGATTTCAGAGGATATTCTTTCATCTTCAGGCCAAGCGGGAAAGCCATTGGTTGCACATCGGGGAATGATTACCCATATCCCGTTTCATGACAGAAAATCAGCAACATGGCCTGCAGCAGTGGCATGGCACAACCATCCTATCGGTACGGAAAAATGGCAAGGTCGTCGTGGTCGGCGACGGCCAGGTCTCGATGGGCCAGACCGTAATGAAACGGAACGCCCGCAAGGTAAGACAATTGCACGATGGATCGGTGATCGGCGGTTTTGCCGGCGCCACCGCAGATGCCTTCACATTGTTCGAACGGCTGGAAGCAAAACTGGAGCGCCATAATGGACAGTTGATGCGCGCGGCCGTGGAACTGGCAAAGGATTGGCGGACCGACAAATATCTCCGCAACCTGGAAGCGCTGATGATTGTCGCGGACAAGGATATTACGCTGATCCTCACCGGCAATGGTGATGTGCTGGAACCGAACGAAGGCATTGCAGCGATCGGATCCGGTGGCAATTTTGCTCTCTCGGCGGCTCGTGCGTTGATGGACTATGAGAAAGATGCAGAAAAACTGGCGCGCAAAGCCATGGAAATCGCTGCTGAAATCTGTGTCTACACCAATGACCAGATCACGATTGAAACGCTCGACAGCGAAAGCTGATTGCGGTCGACCCCAATAAAATCATGAACGAAGAGAAAAACAGCATGCAGGCGAACCTGACCCCCAAAGCCATCGTCAAGGCGCTGGACGAACATATTATCGGCCAGCAAGAGGCCAAGCGAGCGGTAGCCGTTGCGCTGCGCAATCGCTGGCGCCGTCAGCGGCTTCCGGCTGAACTGCGTGAAGAGGTCACGCCGAAAAACATATTGATGATCGGACCCACGGGTTGCGGCAAGACCGAAATCTCCCGGCGCCTGGCGAAACTTGCTGACGCTCCCTTTATCAAGGTGGAAGCCACAAAATTCACTGAAGTCGGCTATGTTGGCCGCGATGTTGAACAGATTGCTCGCGATCTCGCGGAAGAGGCGGTCCGTCTGGAGCGCGAACGCCGGAGACTAGCGGTGCATGAAGCGGCGGCGGAAGCCGCCATGAAACGATTGCTGGATGTCCTCTGCGGAGAAAGTGCGAGCGAAGCCACAAGAGAAAGTTTTCGCCAGCGGGTTGTCGACAATCATATGAACGACACCGAGATCGAGATTGAAGTCGAAGACACGCCCAATACGCCAATGGATATACCCGGAATGAACGGCCAGGTGGGCATGATCAATCTGTCGGACATGATGGGCAAGGCGTTCAGTCAAGCAAGGATGAAGCGCCGCAAGATGCGGGTAGCGGATGCTTGGGACAAGCTGGTCGAGGAAGAATCCGACAAGCGTTTGGATGACGAGGATATTTCGCGCGCCGCGATTACCGATGCCGAGTCAAACGGCATCGTGTTTCTTGATGAAATCGACAAGATCGCGGTGAGCGATGTTCGCGGCGGTTCGGTCAGTCGTGAGGGCGTCCAGCGTGACCTGCTTCCATTGATCGAAGGTACGACGGTTGCAACCAAATATGGCCCGATGAAAACCGATCATATCCTGTTCATCGCATCCGGTGCTTTTTCGATATCGAAACCCAGCGACATGCTCCCCGAATTACAGGGCCGCTTGCCAATCCGGGTGGAATTGCGGGCGCTGACCGAAGCCGACTTCGTTCGGATATTGACCGAGACCAGAGCCAATTTGCCAGAACAGTATATAGCATTGCTCGGAACTGAAGACGTCAAGATCAATATCACCGACGGCGCGATCAACAAGCTCGCCGAGATTGCGGCGAATGTGAACGAGACGGTCGAAAATATCGGGGCGCGGCGGCTTCAGACTGTCATGGAAAAACTTCTCGAAGAGATAAGCTTCACGGCGGAAGACCGTACTGGCGAGGAAATCAGCATCGACACGGCCTATGTAGAAAAGCAGCTCTCCGATATCGCCAAAGATACCGACCTGTCCAAATATGTATTGTGATGATAAATGCTGGTGTTTGACTGTGCCAACCATGGTTTGCGGGTAAATTTTACAGCTCGGAAATAATTTTCGGAGCTGTAACCCAACATCTCTTAGCCACGAACCACTGCACAGATAGCCGAATGGATCATATCATGAAACAAGCCGCTTTATTTCTGTCTTCGCTTACAGTGGTCGGATTGGCGGCTTGCTCCGAACCAGCTTCCGTTACCGGGCCTGAAAGCAGCGAAAAGCTGGAAAGCAAGCAAGAAACGGTCGTTGCACCGATCACAGCTGCAGAAAGCATCGATGCGGGGCTGGCAATTGGCGACCAGGTTCCATTGACCGCCAGTTTGCTGACCAATGGGGGTGAAACCACATTGGGTCGGGTACTGGAGACCGGCCCTGCCCTGATCGTATTTACCCGTTCGGTTGAATGGTGCCCCTATTGTCAGACGCAATTGAAATCGATCAATGCGATTGTCAGCGATTTGAAGGACCGCGGATATAATCTCTATGGCCTCAGCTATGACAGTCCTGACCAGCAAGACCGTTTCTCCAAAAACCAGATGTTGAAATATGACATGCTATCCGATCAGCCTTCCGCGGTCATCGATGCCTTTGGATTACGCGATCCGCAATATACCGAAGGGCGCGCCGCTGGCGTCCCTTATGCTTCAGTCTTCCTGATCGACAAGGACGGCAGGATTATCGCGAAAACCGTATCTGGCGACTATAAGAAGCGGCCCACCAACGAACAGATATTGGCGCTGGTCGACTCGATCTAGTTGCTGGCCGCGGCTTTTGACGGTGGCACCACCGAATCATTATCATTCGCCGCCATGCCATTGCCTTCGGGCAGCACGACCAGTTTCCATTTCTTGCCATCATCCAGATATTTGACGGCCAGTGCCTGGACCTCTTCCGGGGTAATGACGGTATAATCACTGAGCAGGCTTTGCAGCGCGACAAATTTCTGCGGATTGAAGGTCGCTCCTTCCATCTGACTCATCCAGAAACTATTGCCGCTGCTGGCCCGGGCGATAAGCTGGCGCAGGGGTTCTACCACTCGCTGAAGCTCATCTGCGCTTACCGGTTTTTCCCTCAGGTCCCTGGCGATCAAATCCACTACATTGTAAAACCGGTCGATGCTGCCCGGAGTTAGCTGACTCTGCGCGCCAATATAACCACCGGATTCAAATTCTACCGGCCAGCTGTTCATAACCTGAGGACTATAGCTTGCGCCCTGTTGGGACCGGAGGATTTCGAACAGCCGGTCGTTGAAAATGGAAGTCAGCACTTCCAGCTTGCGGCTTTCCCGAACATTATCCAGCCCGCCGCCGGTCGGCCAGGCCACCATCGCGGCGGCGCGCTCCTGATCACCTTTGTGAACGAGAATTTCGGGCCCCGCCTGAGGGTCTGGAAAACGGGGGGATTTGGCATTGGTTGGCACCACCTGTGGCTCACGCCGTTTCAACGCGCCAAATGTTTTGAGAACGGCCTCCACCGCCTGGTCGCGATCAAAATCACCAAACAGCATCAGCTCGACCGGCCCGCTTGCAAGGATCGGTTTCCAGAATTCTCGAAAACTTTCTGCGGTCAACCCTGCAAAATCTTCTTTGTCCGGTGTCTTCCAGCGTGGATCCTTATCATGGACAAGCCAGTCCAGATCACGCCCGAGCACTGCCTGTGGTGATGCGGAGAAACTGTCATAGCCGATCAGGGAAGCTGCCTTGCTGCGGATCACGGGGGCTGGATCCCAACGCGGATATGCCAGTTTCGCCGCTATCAGATGCAGCTGGTCTTCGAGGTCGGAGGGCCGGGTATCGGCACTGATCTCGAATGCGTCATTGTCGATACCAAAAGTCAAACCAATCCGGCGACCGGTAGTAATCTTGTCCAGTTCTTCCTGCCCGAGATCGCCCACGCCGCTGGCCATCAGCGCCATAGAGCCAGACCATGCAAGCGATTCCTGTTGAGAAGAAAGGCCGCTATAGCCTTTGCCGAAGCGGACATTGACCATGATCTTGTTGCGCTCGGCGGTGTTCGGGAACATCAACACCCTGACGCCATTGGCAAGCTCCAGCTGCTCTACGCCGAAGTGTTCAATTTTCCGGGACGATTTGACCGCGCCCTTTTTCCCAATTTTGTTCAACGATTCAAACCCGATATCGGATTGGGTAACACGAACATTGCTCGCCGCGTCGACGGACCGTCGCAACGCCTGTGCCAGCCTGACTTCACCGTCCTCAACATCATTGGGTGACGTCAGCAAGGCGCGGGTGGAAACACCAGAAAATAGCTTGCGCGTCGAATCGAGCAGCCTCTCTGGCGTGTAAAGATCCCGCATCGCGCGAAAAACATCGAGCGCCACCTGCGGCGTTGCAACGGTTTCACGAATGTCGACGGCATTGATTATATCATCGGCCTGTTTCCGCGCAGCTTCTGTCTGGTAGCTTTCAACTCCAATGACCAGCGCGGCGTCAAACTCCGCAATCTCGCGGGCAATATCGGGTTCGGAAGGCGCTATGGTTGTTGCATCGGCGATGACGGCACGGACATCGTTGAGCGCTGCCTCCCAGTCCTCGCCCAGCGGAATAATGCTGACAAAGGTCCCGTCAATTGATCGGCTGACATCATCCTGCCCTACGCTTGCCTGCAAATAACTGCCACCAGCCCTCGCCCGCGCTTCCAGACGGCGGTTGATGAGCTGCAGCGCCAGCAGGTCGATCAATATCTGCTGATTATATACGATAGTATCCTCGACCTGTTCCCAGGGCCGTTCAATAGCCATCGAGATGAACCGCGGCAAAGTCGGTTCGACAACGACCTTGCTGATATCGGATATATCTTTCGGCTTCCCGAAGTCCGGAACCGTACCGGCCTCTCCCTTGCCCTGCCATTGCGAAAAATGTTTGTTCAACAACTGCTCGAACAATGCTGGGTCACCATCGCCAGCGATGACGATCACCGCTTGTTCCGGACGGTACCAGCGCTGATGGAAAAGCTGCATCATCTGTGGTGTAGCAGCGCCCAATGTCTCAGGCGTTCCGATCGGCGCGCGGTTCGCCATGCGTTGCCCGGCGAAAAATAGTTCCCGGGTCGCATTTTGCACCATGGTCTGAGGGCCGGCACGCTCGCGCAGTTCCGCCAGAACCACGGGGCGCTCTGCATTGACCGCCTTGATACTCAGCCCCGGTGAACTCACCATTCCCGACAATATTTTCAGACTTTCGTCGAGGCTGGCCTTGCTGGCATTTGGCAGGTCCAGTTTATAAACGGTTTGGGTCGGGGTAGTTTCGGCATTGCTGTCGCTGCCGAACGTAGCGCCCAGCCTCTGCCAGACGCGCTTTGCTTCACCATCGGGTACGTGGGTCGACCCGCGAAACGTCAGATGCTCCATGAAATGGGCAAATCCCTGTTCCTGCTCGGTTTCCATCAGCGAGCCGACGTCAATCCGCAGCCGGATCGACACCTGCCCCGGCGGTACGCCATTATGCTTGACGGCATAGCGCATTCCGTTGTCCAGCTCGCCAAATGTCCAGCTCTTGTCGACCGGGACGTCGCTGTTTTTATACAGCCACGGCAATATGTCATCGCTGTTCGTTTCTTGTGCTTGTCCAATGCCCGGCATCGCCAGCAGACTGAACGCCAGCAAGAGAAGCGCGAGATACGATGCTAGACGGGAGGATGTTAATTTCATGCGGAGGATATAAGCAGGCCCAATCTTACTGGCCAGTGAATATTCCCGACATTCTTGGTCCGGGACGCGCCGATCACGTGTTAGCCCTTGATCGTTGCGCATATAATCGCCAGATAACATCTATGTTGATTGAAACCGAAAAAACACCAAATCCCTCGACCCTCAAATTCCTGATGGGACAGTCGGTCATGACCGATGGCACCCGCGATTTTGCATCGCCGGAAGATGCCGAGATATCTCCACTCGCTGAAGCCCTGTTCACGCTCGGCGACGTCACCGGCGTTTTCTTTGGTTCGGATTTCATCTCGGTAACTTGCGGTCCGGGTGCCGACTGGAGTGATCAGAAGCCTCAGGTGCTCAGCATCTTGCTCGATCATTTCTCTGCCGGGCTGCCTCTGTTCAAACCAGGTAGTGCAGGCGAAATCACGGTGCCGCCCGAGGAACAAGTGCACGACGATCCGGAAGATGCCGATATCGTGGCTCAGATCAAGGAATTGATCGAAACCCGTGTTCGCCCGGCAGTTGCCAATGATGGCGGCGATATCATCTATCGCGGCTTCAACAAGGGTACGGTTTTTCTGAAAATGCAGGGAGCCTGCGCCGGATGCCCATCGTCCACAGCGACGCTCAAACATGGTATCGAGTCCTTGCTGAAACATTATGTGCCTGAGGTCACTGAAGTCCGGGCCGCTTGAACAATTTAACATAAGGGCAGATCAATGAATTCTCCACTGGGTCAAGCAGCGCTGGATCAACTGTTTCTCGAAGCACGCACCTATAATGGCTATCATGACAAGCCCGTATCCGTGGAGCAACTTCACGCGATCTGGAACCTGATGAAAATGGGTCCAACCAGTGCCAATATGCTGCCTGCCCGTCTGATCTGGTGCCACAGTCAGCAATCGCGCAACCGGCTTGCCGACCTGTCCTCCGAAGGCAATCAGGATAAGATCCGCAAGGCACCCGTGGCTGTCATCATCGGCATGGATCAGGATTTTCACGAATATTTGCCCGAGCTATTTCCGCATGCCGACGCGAAAAGCTGGTTCGCGGGCGATCCCGAAGCCCGCAAAGTGCATGCGATGCGCAACAGCTCGCTGCAGGGTGCCTATTTCATTTTGGCAGCCCGCGCCCTTGGACTCGACACAGGCCCGATGTCCGGTTTTGACAATGACGCAGTCGACAAGGAATTTTTCGTCGACCAGCCCAGTGTCAAATCGAATTTCATCTCAACATTGGGTTATGGCGATCCGGCGACCATTTTTGACCGCAGCCCGCGCCCTGAATTCGACAAATTCAACAGCCTGATCTGACCGGTTGATGGGCGAGCGCCTTCTCGCGATCGACACGGCGACGATCGCATGTTCCGTAGCTTTATTCGAAGATGGTGTCCTGATTGCTTCGGACTATGCCGAAATTGGTCGCGGGCATGCGGAAAAGCTGATTCCCACCGTTGCGCGGCTCCCCGACCGGGGCAAAGCCGACAGGATATTGGTCAATTGCGGGCCGGGAAGCTTCACCGGTGTACGCATTGGCATTTCAGCGGCCAAGGCATTGGCCTTGGCCTGGGGGGCAGATATTCAAGGTTATAACTGTCTCGCGCTGGTTGCAGCGCAAGCCAGGGACCAAGTGGATGTCCCAGGCCCGCTATCCGTTGCCATGCTTGCCGGCCATGGTGAATATTTTCTGCAAAGTTTTGCTGCCAGCGGCACCGCCTTCGGTCCGTTTTCCGCTCTCACGCCCGAACAGGCTGCAAGCCAAGTCAAAGGCCACATCATCGCCGGATCCGCCGCCGCAGAGCTGGCTGCGATGGCCGGAGGCGATATTCATTTTCCCATATTGCCAAATGCCGCCCATGTCTCTTTACTGGCTGACGACATGAAGAAACTTCCTGCC
Source organism: Sphingorhabdus sp. M41 (assembly GCF_001586275.1). Classification (NCBI taxonomy): domain Bacteria; kingdom Pseudomonadati; phylum Pseudomonadota; class Alphaproteobacteria; order Sphingomonadales; family Sphingorhabdaceae; genus Sphingorhabdus; species Sphingorhabdus sp. M41. The sequence goes on from NZ_CP014545.1 coordinate 1,779,302, forward strand.
AAACCCATTTATGGACGCAAACCAGACGCCCAGCCAGCGACGACAGCCTAAGCGGTGGCCAGTCGACACAGCAATTGGGACGATCAAAGCCTGGGTCCGATAGAGATTCGGGTCGGCGATTTGACCGATCTGGACGCGGTGATGCGGGTAATGGAACATGCCTTCCCCAAGACTTATGGCGAGGGATGGAATAATCATCAGTGCCGATCGATGCTATGCATGCCAAGTGCGAAGCTGTTAATTGCACAGCGGCTCGATGTTATCTGCGGCTTTGTGATCAGCCGTCAGGCAGCCGATGAGGAAGAACTGTTGATGATAGCAGTATCTCCCGATTATCAAGGCCAGGGTGTGGGATATCTGCTGCTTGAGCACATGTTGCAGGCCGCGCGTGTGCAACATGTTTCCGCGGTTTTTCTCGAAATGAGAGCCGATAATCCAGCGGAAAAACTCTATACCAAATTTGGTTTTCATAAAATTGGATTGCGCAAGGCCTATTATACCGGCCCGAACATGGAGAAGTTCGATGCAATTACTTATAAGACTAACTTAAATGCTTAACGCAGCGCTGTAAGATTTAGTCAGTTTGACAGTTGCAGCGTGCGACCGTTCGTGTATTTATCACCGCGCAAAAAATTGCAAAATAATAATAATGGTCGCACAAAGGTAATAGATTATGACTGAGGAAGAAATTGCTCTGAATGAGACGTTAATTACGCTCACTTCTGACATTGTTGCTGCACATGTCAGCAACAACAGCGTCGCGGTATCAGATTTACCGCTCATCATTAGCAGTGTTCATGGAGCACTTGCTGGCCTGTCGGGCAAGGCGGCTGAACAGGCGCGCCCTGATCCTGCCGTTCCGATTAAAGCATCAATCAAGCCGGATTATGTCGTCTGTCTGGAAGATGGCAAAAAGCTGAAGATGCTGAAGCGCCACCTGATGACGCATTACGGTATGACGCCGGAAGATTATCGCGCAAAATGGGGCCTGCCAAACGATTATCCGATGGTCGCGCCTAACTATGCTGAAAAGCGTCGCCAACTTGCCAAGGCGATCGGTCTCGGCAAGAAAAAAGGCCAAAAGAAATAAAACGCCTTCATTTGACATTGGATTTAGAAAATTGCGGCACCCGTGCCGCAATTTTCCCTTTGCAATATCCGGCGCGCCGCATAGAGTCTTATCCAGCGTAACGGAAAGGCTCCATGCCACAAAAAATTGATCTTGAAGCATTATGTGCGGAAAAAGGACTTCGCATCACCGACCAGCGTCGGGTGATTGCTCGTGTCATTTCCGATGCCGAGGACCATCCTGACGTGGAAACCCTGCACGAAAGGGCTTCCGCCGTTGATCCGCGCATCTCGATCGCGACAGTGTACCGCACAGTCCGCCTGTTCGAAGAAGCCGGAATTCTGGACCGTCATGATTTTGGCGACGGTCGTGCCCGCTACGAAGCAGTTCCCGAGGCCCACCATGACCATTTGATTGATGTCGAAACCGGCAAAGTGATCGAATTTGTCGATCCGGAGCTTGAAGCGCTGCAAAAACAGATCGCGGAAAAACTTGGTTATCGGCTGGTTGACCATCGCATGGAGCTATATGGCGTATCTCTCGCCAGAAAAAGCTAGGGTGCCTAACCCCGACCCGGACGCACGACCTTGTGATACCCAGCCCATGGCTTATCGACTTTGGAACGGTGCAAGCCCGATGGGTTGTCTGAGGTTCTTCTTACGCCTGGCGCTGCTGTTCACGGCATTATTTGTCTGCATCCCTTTTTACTATATTTGGCGCATATTGGGGATGTCCAATCCCTGGCCACGGACATTTCTCAAGATCGCCGCCTTTTGCTGCGGCGCGCGAGTTGATATTGTTGGTACGCCGATCAAGCGGGACGTTTTCTTCATTTCCAATCATTTGTCCTGGGTCGACATAGCGATTTTGGGAGGACATAGCGGCACCGCCTTTGTGTCAAAGGAGGAAATCGGCAACTGGCCGATCATCGGCTGGCTTTGCCGACTAAACGATACGGTCTTTGTTTCGCGGTCGAACCGAATGGGGATTGCGCAGCAAATCAACCAATTGCGAGATGCTCTGGAGGAAACCTGGGCGATCACGATTTTCCCTGAGGGCACCACCACGGACGGCTCGACCCTGCTCCCTTTCAAGGCCCCTCTGCTAAAAGTGCTGGAGCCTCCGCCACCCGGCATATTGGTGCAGCCCATATTTCTGAACTACGGGCAATATGCGCATGAGGTGAGTTGGACGGGGGATGAAAGCGCTCCGTCAAACGCCTGGCGACTTCTCACCCGGCGCAGCAGTTTTCTGGTCGAAGTCCATTTTCTCGAGCCCTTTGACCCCGACCATTATTCCTGCCGCAAAGATATCGCAGCAGAAGCACGGCGACGGATCGCAGAACCGCTTTCGGCTTCCCTGGGGGGCAAACCCATTGTATAGGCGCGCTCTATGACTCAAGCCGATCCAAAAAAATTCCATATCAAATCCTTTGGCTGCCAGATGAACGTCTATGACGGCGAGCGCATGTCCGAGCTGCTCGTCGATCAGGGCATGAGCGCCGCTGAAAATAGCGAAGACGCCGATCTGGTTGTGCTCAATACCTGCCACATCCGGGAAAAAGCGGTCGACAAAGTCTATTCGGATATCGGTCGTCTGCGCAGAAAAGACGGAAGCAGCCCAATGATCGCGGTTGCCGGCTGTGTGGCCCAGGCCGAGGGCAAGGAAATCTCCCGTCGTGCGCCAAGCGTCGATATCGTCGTCGGACCGCAGGCCTATCACCGGCTGCCGGAACTGATGGAAACTGCGAAATCGGGCAAGAAGGCGCTCGATACTGATATGCCTGCCATATCAAAATTCGATATTCTGCCATCGCGCGGAAAACAGGCTCGCCCCACTGCTTTCCTGACGGTTCAGGAAGGCTGCGACAAATTTTGCACCTATTGCGTGGTTCCCTACACCCGCGGTGCTGAAATTTCGCGACCATGGGCTGATCTGGTGGATGAAGCAAAAGCTCTGGTCGATGGTGGCGCGCGCGAAATCACGCTGCTTGGTCAGAATGTCAACGCATGGACCGGCGAAGACGACAAGGGCCAGCATCAGGGCCTCGATGGCCTGATAAGGGCGCTCGACCAGATTTCCGGCCTGCAACGCATTCGCTACATGACCAGCCACCCCAATGACATGACCGAAGGGCTAATTGCCGCTCACGGCGAGATAGCCAAGCTGATGCCCTTCCTCCATTTGCCCGTTCAATCTGGCAGCGACCGGATTCTCAGGGCGATGAACCGTTCGCATAGCGCGCAAAGCTATCTGGATATCATGGAACAGATGCGCAAAGTGCGGCCGGATATCGCGCTTTCGGGCGACTTCATCGTCGGCTTCCCGGGAGAGAGCGATCAGGATTTTGAGCAAACGTTGCAGATTGTCCGCGACGCTAACTATTCTCAGGCATTCTCCTTCAAATATTCGCCCCGGCCCGGCACGCCCGCTGCGGGGATGGATGAGCAGATAGCTCCGGAAGTAATGGATGAGCGGTTGCAGCGGTTACAGGCATTGCTCAACGAGCAGCAATATGCATTCAACCAGCAGACCGTGGGCCGTACGACCGACATTCTGCTCGAGCGGCAGGGCAAGCTGGACGGCCAGTTGATCGGCAAAACGCCGTGGCTGCAGTCGGTGCATATCATCTCGCCTGACCTCAAAATCGGCGATTTGGTTGAAGTTGAAATCACCCAGGCCGGCCCCAACAGCCTTACTGGCCAGATCAAAGAAAGACTCGCTGCCTGATGGTCCAAAAAACGAAAACCGGGTCGGCCGGAAAGCTTATCAAACTGGATCTGGAATTCGAGGATCCACAGATTTTGGGCGATCTGTTTGGCGAATATGACCGGAATATCGTCGCTATTGAAAACCGCCTTGGTGTGTATATCGCGGCACGCGGCACGAAATTGAAAATCGAGGGTGAAGCAGAAGCCGTGACACGGGCGCGGGACGTCTTGACCGGCATCTACAACCGCTTGGAACAGGGCCAGGAAATTGACAATGGTGCGGTCGAAGCGATAATCGCCATGGCTGCTGATCCCCGGGTTGCGAAAGCTGCGAAACAATCGGCAACCGACACGGACGCCAAGAAAAATGACGTCGCCGACGCGCCGAAGGTAATGATCCGGACCCGCAAGAAAACGATTTTCCCCCGCTCTGTCCGTCAAGCCCATTATATGGAAGCTCTGGCCCGCGACGACATGATTTTCGCGCTTGGACCTGCAGGAACCGGCAAAACCTATCTGGCTGTGGCGCAAGCCGTCTCTCAACTGGTAAGCGGCTCGGTCGACCGGCTCATTCTTTCACGTCCTGCTGTCGAAGCTGGCGAGAAAATCGGTTTTCTTCCAGGTGATCTCAAAGAGAAAGTCGATCCGTTTCTACGTCCTCTTTATGATGCGCTATACGACACGCTTCCTGCCGAGCAGGTGGAAAGACGCATAGAGAGCGGCGAAATCGAGATTGCTCCCATTGCCTTCATGCGCGGACGCACCCTGTCCGATGCCTTTGTCATTCTCGACGAGGCTCAGAATACTACCGCCGCGCAGATGAAAATGTTCCTCACCCGTTTCGGCATGAACAGCCGGATGGTGATTTGCGGCGACCCCAAACAGGTCGATTTGCCGCGCGAAGCCACTTCCGGCCTTGCCGACGCCGTATCCAAATTGCAGGATATCGAGCGTGTCAGCGTGGTCGAATTTGGAGCTAGCGACGTTGTTCGCCACCCGCTGGTCGGAAAAATCGTCGAAGCTTATGAAGGCAAAGATGCTCCAGACTGAACTGACAGCATCTTCCGCATGGGACAAGGAAGTGAATTGGACGGATTTGGCGGCACGTGCGGCAAAGGCTGCAATCACTGCTTCCTCTTATGCCGATCTGTTGGCCCGCAGTTTTGAAATGGAACTGAGCGTCAAGCTCTCCGATGACGAAGAAGTACATTCTCTCAACAAGGCCTATCGCGGCAAGGACAAGCCAACCAACGTCTTGTCCTTTCCCCAGATCCAGCCTGATTTACTCGAAACACTGGCCAATACCGACGATGGAGAAGCCTTGCTGGGAGACGTAATTCTGGCCTTCGAAACCTGCCGCGACGAAGCGGCAGCCAAGAATATTTCGATATCCACCCATGTTACACATTTGATTGTGCACGGGTCTTTGCATTTGCTAGGATATGATCACGAAAACGAGATAGAAGCTGGCTTGATGGAAAATTGCGAAATCAATGCACTGGCAACATTGGGAATTGCCAACCCTTATTCAGAACAAGCGTAAAGCAGGTAATAAAGAAATAGAATGACCGACGTTGAAAATGACAATGTAACGGGTACGGCTCGCAGTGGCAGCCAGTCCAAGGAAGATGACGAGCCCGGACGAATATGGCAGAGCCTGAAGGCTCTGCTATTCGGCAATACCGAAGACAACAGTCTGCGTGCGCAGATAGAGGAAGTGATCGACGATCACGAAAGCGATGCCGAATCCGACCCCAATAACCAGCAGGACATTTCGTCGCTCGAACTGGAAATGCTGCGCAACATGCTGCATTTCAGCGAGCATCGAGTTGACGATATAGCAGTTCCCCGGGCCGACATAATTGCTATCGAGGAAAGCTCCCCGTTCAGTGAGTTTGTCGATATTTTCTCCGAGCACGGCCACAGCCGGATTCCGGTCTACCGCGATAATCTCGACAATATTGTCGGCATGATCCACATCAAGGACATTTTCGCGATTCTCGCCAAGGGCGGCAAACACCCGGAAGATATAACACCATTTCTGCGACAGCCCCGCTTCGTCCCGGAATCCATGGGTGTGCTCGATTTGCTCGCCGAAATGCGCGCGACCCGGACTCATCTCGCCATTATTTTTGATGAATATAATGGCACCGAGGGCCTTGTCACCATCGAGGATATCGTCGAAGAAATTACCGGCGAGATTGAGGATGAGCATGATGATGAACCGGTCCCGATGCTGGTCAAGCTCGACGATGGTATCTGGGAAGCGGATGCCAGAGCGGAACTGGATGATGTTGGCGATGCCATCGACCCGGCGCTTGAAATAATCGACGAAGACGTCGACACAATCGGCGGTCTGTGCTTCGTACTGGCGGGCCATATCCCTACTGTCGGCGAGCAGTTGGAGCACCCCAGTGGCTGGATGCTGGAGATCACCGAAGCCGATGATCGCCGCGTGACCAAATTGCGCCTGCACCCGCCGCAACTGGAACATGAATAGGACGGTCAGGCGTCCGCTAGCTGCTTTGCCCGTAACCGCCAGTTTTCGGCAAGCGCTGGGATCTCCGACAGCATCTTGAGTTCCTTGCCCCGTCCCTTGTGCTGTCCGCCGACAATCAGGCCAAACAACCGGTCCAGCGGCCAATCAGGCAATGGCCGGGCCAGCTGGACAAGATCGTCCCCTGCCCGCACCATGCCTTCTTGCAATACGCGGAAATAGCTACCCGACTTCCCAGTCTTCACCACGGTTTTCAAAACATCGGTTTCGCCAAAGCGGTGATTGAGTTTCCAGCACGGCTGGCGCGCATGGCTGCATTCTATCAGCGCCTCACCCAACCGAAAAACATCCCCAAGACAGAGCCGCTCTTCCGTCAATCCGGCGCAACTGAAATTTTCACCAAATGCGCCTGGGGCATCCAACAGATCCAAATCCGGATATCGTCCCCGCCAGAACGCATAATGTTCGATCGGATAGAGATGGACCGCCTTGTCACGTCCGCCGTGATGGAGCGGATCGGCAACCTCATTTCCTTCCAGCCCTTCAAAGCCAAGCATCACGGGGCGGACTGTCGCGTTTTTGACAATGGCGCTGAATTCGCCATCATCGCGAAATGGCTTCGGGATGCCAATCAGCAGATGATCAAGCCGGGTCTTTATCATGACAGACTGCTAACCGACCAAGTTCATATTGGCAATTTCCCTTTGATTATGCTTGAAGGCGCCAATGGAAATCAGTGATCTTCGCATAGCCCTTTATAGCGGCAATTATAATTTCGTACGCGATGGCGCGAACCAGGCTCTCAACCGACTGGTCGACTATCTGCTGCGCCAGGGCGCTGCTGTTCGCGTCTATTCGCCAACCACGGATACACCGGCATTCGAGCCTACCGGCGACCTGATCAGTGTGCCATCCGTGGCTTTTCCCGGACGCGGTGAATATCGCTTTCCGACCCGCATTTCCAGCGACGTGCGGAAGGATCTCGAACAGTTTAACCCCAACATCCTGCAGATATCGAGCCCCGACCGTGTCGGACACAAGATGGTATCCTGGGCGCGTCGTCAGAATATCCCGATACTCGCCTCCGTACATACCCGTTTCGAAACCTATCCCCGCTATTATAATCTGGCCTTTCTGGAACCGGTGATCGAAGCGATATTGCGCCGTCTATACCGTCGCTGCGACGCGCTGGTGGCGCCTTCGGAATCGATGGCTCAGTTGCTGCGGGACCAGCGGATGAACTATGACGTCGGCATTTGGTCGCGCGGTGTCGACCGCGAGATATTCCATTCCAATCGCCGCGATCTGGAGTGGCGCCAGTCATACGGTATCGCCGATGATATACCCGTAATCGGCTTCCTCGGACGGCTGGTGATGGAAAAAGGGCTGGATGTTTTTTCCGATGCAATCGATGAACTGAATCGCCGTAAAGTCGCGCACAAGGTGCTAGTGATCGGCGAAGGGCCAGCGAAACAGTGGTTTGAAGATCGTATCCCCGATGCAATTTTTGCGGGATTTCAGCAAGGTAGTGATCTCGGGAGAGCGGTTGCAAGCATGGACATGCTGTTCAATCCATCGATCACCGAGACTTTCGGCAACGTTACCCTCGAAGCCATGGCCTGCGGCTTGCCCGTTGTGGCGGCAAAGGCAACCGGCAGCCAGAGCCTGGTCAAGAATAACGTCTCAGGCAAACTGGTCACACCCGGTGCAGTCGGTGGATTTGCAGATGCGCTGCAACTCTATTGCGAAAATCTTGACCTGCGCGATACTCATGGCGCTGCCGGAGAACGACGGGCAGAAGAATATAGCTGGGACCAGATCAACAATGCCGTTGCGCAGACCTATATGCGACTGGTCCGCCAGCGGCAGGCCGGCCATGGCCCCATCCAGCAAGCCGCTGTCCGCTAGACATGCAGGGCCTGTTCGACGACGAAAAGGACCAGCAGCGCGACACCGAAGCCACCCCGGATGCGCCTTTGGCCGATCGCTTGCGCCCTCGCCTGCTCACCGACATTGTTGGCCAGGATCATCTTGTCGGGAGCGAAGGCACGATAGGCCGGATGATTTCTGCAGGACGGCTTTCCTCGATCATCCTCTGGGGACCGCCGGGAACGGGCAAAACCAGTCTCGCAAGGTTATTGGCAGATCAAACCGAACTGCATTTCAAGGCAATTTCGGCGGTTTTTTCGGGGGTGGCCGAACTTAAAAAAGTCTTTGCCGAAGCTGAAATGCGTTTCCAGTCCGGCAAGGCTACCCTGTTGTTTGTCGACGAGATCCACCGCTTCAATCGGTCGCAGCAGGACAGTTTCCTGCCCTATGTCGAGCGTGGCACTGTAGTGCTCGTCGGTGCCACGACGGAGAACCCGTCATTCGAGTTAAACGCCGCTCTACTGAGCCGCGCACAAGTGTTGATCCTCAACCGGCTCGATACCACCGCCCTCGGCCAGCTTCTGGAAAAGGCGGAAACAATCGAAGAAAAGCTTCTGCCGCTTACCGTCGATGCCAGAGAAGCACTGATTGCCAGCGCCGATGGCGACGGCCGGTTTCTGCTCAACCAGGCCGAAACGCTGTTGTCACTCGATATCAAGGACCAGCTCGACCCTGCGCAACTCGCAAAAATATTGCATCGCCGGATGGCGGTCTATGACAAGGATCGCGAGGGCCATTATAATCTGATCTCGGCGCTGCACAAAGCGATGCGCGGGTCTGATCCGCAAGCCTCGCTATATTATCTCGCGAGAATGCTGGTGGCCGGCGAACAGCCACTTTTTCTGCTGCGCCGGATTGTGCGCTTTGCCAGTGAAGATATCGGCATGGCCGATCCGCAGGCGCTGGTGCAGGCGCTTGCGGCCAAACAGGCCTATGAATTTCTCGGCAGCCCCGAAGGCGAACTGGCGATTGTTCAGGCCTGCCTCTATTGCGCGACAGCACCCAAATCCAATGCTGCCTACAAGGCCCAGAAAACGGCTTGGAAATCTGCCAGAGACACCGGATCGCTGATGCCGCCGCAGAATATTCTTAATGCCCCGACCAAACTGATGAAGGAAATCGGCTATGGCGCAGGCTATAGCTATGATCCTGAAAGTGATGACGGATTTTCGGGCGACAATTATTGGCCGGACGATATGCAGCCCCAGAAATTCTATCAACCTGTGGATCGGGGTTTCGAGCATAAGATCCGGGAACGACTGGATTATTGGGAGAATTTGCGTGCTGAAAAAACTGGCTAGCCTGTGCGTCGTCGGAGCGTTGTTTTCGACTAGCGCCTTGGCTCAGAACGAAGAAACAGTGCGCTACGACCGCGCGCTGGCAGCTGGCTACAAGGCACAGTTCATTTGTTCAGGTCTGTGGAATGGCGGAAAATCGCTAGCGGATATAAAAGCCGACGAACTCACCGGCATTTACGAACGGGTCGCGAATATCGTCCCGACATTGACCGAGGAAGTCGACGAAACCAAACATCAGGTTCGCGTCCGCTTTGCCGATGATGCGCCCCCGCGTGTTGCGATCTGGAATAGTCGGAGCGGCTGTACATCCATGCCGATCGGCTTCGACGGACCCGATAAGAAGATGGCTACAGGCGAACGGATGCTGGTTGATGATCAGCACTGGCCGATGGGTGATCGCGATGCAGCGATACCATCCGCGCGCCGGTTGCCCAGCATTGAAAGAGCCGCCAAACGCGCATTTGAGGCAGATTTATATGGCGGCAAAACCAGCGCCATACTGGTGATCAAAGATGGTGTAATTCATGCGGAAGCATATAAGCAAGATCATGACCTTCACACGGCCCAGCGCACCTGGTCCGTTGCCAAGTCGCTTGCCGGCACATTGATCGGTCATTCTGTGCAGCAACAGATGGTCGACATAAATGCCCCGGTGCAAATCCCGGAATGGCAGAAACCGGGCGATACCCGGGCGGCGCTCACCATTGACCAGTTAATGCGGATGAGCAGTGGACTGGTCAGCGACACCGCGGGCAATCGGACCGATCCCCTTTATATGGGCGGAGCCACTGTGACCGGGCGGGCGACCGCTTGGCCTTTGCTCTACAAACCGGGGACCCGCTTTCGCTACGCCAATAATGATACGTTGCTCGCCGTGCACGCGGCCCGCACACAACATCCTGATTTCGATCCGTTTGGCTTTTTCCAAAAGCTGGGCATGACCCGGACTTATGTCGAAACCGACTGGCAGGATAATTATATATTATCCAGCCAGGTCTGGACCACGGCCCGCGATCTGGGTCGGCTCGGAATACTGTATTTGAACAACGGCCTGTGGAATGGGGAACGCCTGTTACCAGAAAGCTGGCGGACCTACGTCAGCACAGCTTCCGGACCACAGCCGGAAGGGCGCGGCTTTGGCTATGGCGCCACCTTCTGGCTGATGAACCAGTCCGAGGGGATACCGAAAGACACATTTGCCGGCTTTGGCAATCGCGGCCAATATCTTGTGATCATCCCCTCGCTCGACCTTGTGATCGTCCGGCGCGGTTATGACACTGGCGACAAGCGTTTCGATATCGAAGCCTTCACCAGAGATATCGTCGCAGCGACAACAGCATGAAATCCACATATCTAGCAGCCGTATGCACGGACCTCACCGGCCCCTCGTCGATCCGGATTCTGGAAAAGCAAGCCAGACCATTGTCGCCGGGCGAGGTCCGGATCAAGGTTCGGGCAGCGGGCCTCAACTTTCCCGACCTCTTGATGACGCAGGGCAAATATCAATTTCGTCCCGATCCGCCCTTTGTCCCGGGACTGGAGGCGGCGGGAGAGGTGATCGAGGTTGCATCAAATGTCGAAAGCATAAAAGCCGGTGATAGGGTCATGGCCGGCGGAAAAGGCGGCGCGTTGGCGGAGCAATGGATCGTCAGCGAAACTTCTGTTTCTCCCCTGCCCCCAAGTCTGTCCTTCAGCGAAGGTGCCTGCTGGCAAACGGGTGCATCGACCGCCTGGCACGCATTGGTCGAGCGCGGTCATCTGCAGCCCGGGGAGAGCGTTCTCATTCTGGGTGCAAGCGGCGGAGTCGGTATGGCCGCTGTCAAAATGGCCAAGCATATCGGAGCCATCGTGATCGGCACCGGGTCCAGCAAGGAAAAGCGGAATGCGATCAAGGAGGCCGGCGCGGATCACGTGCTCGATCCTGCGAGCTCGGAGTTGGCCGCAGAGATCAAAGCTTTGACTGACGGCAAAGGAGTGGATGTGGTTTTTGATCCGGTTGGCGGCGATCTCGCGCTGACCGCAACGCGCGCGATCTCATGGAACGGACGATATCTCATCGTCGGCTTTGCGAGTGGTACCATTCCATCCTTCCCAGCCAATCACGTCATGATCAAAACCTACAGCCTGATAGGCGTTCGTGCCGGAGAAAGCCCTCGCCGAGATCCCGGACAGGCGACAAGACAAAGCAACGCGCTGCGGGATTTGGCCGCACTGGGTGTGATGCGACCCCATATCTCTCATTCCTTTCCGTTAGCGGAAAGCGCTAATGCCCTTTCAGTGCTCGAACAACGCCAAGCAATTGGACGAGTGGTCGTAGAGTTGCACACAAGTTCTTGATCTTTACGAGTTTTTACGATGCCACTTTTCAGCCTGTCGATTGATTCCTGTGCTTTTACCGGCACATGTGCTACTAAGGTTTCAGACGTAACAATAACCAATTAGGGGATGCTATATGGATGGGATGCGAATAGGTAATTATGCTCTGGATACGGAGTTGATGATGGTATGGGGCGAAAAGCTCGGTCTGGCTCTGATAATTTTGCTCGGAACCTGGATTCTTGGGAAAGCTGCGAAATGGGCTTTCGCCAAACTTGTCGACAATGTGAAATTTCTGCAACGAGACACTTCCGCTGGCACCTCGGTCGGCGAGTCACTCGGCAAGATTGTTTCCTTGCTAATCTGGCTGTTCGGACTGCTTATCATCCTGCGCGTTCTCGGACTGGGTGGCGTAGACGCACCGATCCAGACCTTGCTCAACAGCATCATGGGCTTTGTTCCCAATCTACTGGGTGCAGCGATCATATTCTTCATCGGTATGGTCGTCGCACGGATCGTTCGCGACCTTGTCGTGACCGCTCTGCAAACGGTTGATTTCGACAAATGGGCCAATCGCGGCGGTATCGACGCAGTGACGGGCAATTCCACGATCAGCAAGACGATCGGAACAATTATCTATGTTCTGATTATCATACCGATCGCGATACTCGCGCTGGAAGCGTTGAATCTGGAATCGGTTTCTGGACCGGCTAGCGACATGCTGCGCATGATCCTTGAGGCAATTCCGAACATCATCGGCGCTGCGATCATCCTTGGCATTGGCTATCTGATCAGCAAATTCGTCGTACAGATCATATCTGAAATCCTGCCCGGCCTGGGTGTTGATCAATCGGTCGCGGCTCTGGGGATTCTGCCTGCTAAAACGACATTGACGTCGGTTCTGGCGAGAATTGCTCAGGTAGCGATCATGCTCTTCTTCGCAATCGCGGCGATGCGCTTGCTCGGATTTGCAGAACTGACATCAATCCTTGATCAGGTTCTCGAACTCGGCGGACGAGTCATCTTTGGTTCGATCGTGATCGCAGTAGGCTTCCTGATCGCCAATTTGCTGTCCAAGATTGTCGGCGGCACGGATGAAGGCAGCATGGCTTCGACAATCGTTCGCTATGCGACGATCATATTGTTCACCTTCATGGGCCTGCAGTTCATGGGTGTTGGACAGGAAATCGTGCAGACGGCCTTCACTGCATTGGTCATCGGCGGCGCAGCAGCGGCGGCACTGGCCTTTGGCTGGGGCGGACGTCATGTGGCTGGCAAGATGTTGGAAGACGTCTACGCCAATCCACCAAAGCCAAAAGCACCGATTGCTCGCAAGCCAGCGACAGCCAAGCCTGCGGCTCGGAAACCAGCTGTCAAAAAATAGGCTCTGGCGACAAGATTAAAGAACAAGGGCGGGTCCGATGGGCCTGCCCTTTTCTTTTGCCCTCATGATCCGCTAGAGATGCCCGGTGCGAAGCTTCTCCCATTTTGCCTGCGTCGACTGGTCCGGTGCCAAGACCGAACGCCCGAATGGTATCGCGGTCGCTATCATCGGTCCGGACGGACCTCCTGCCCTATTATCGCCCAATCCGCGCTGGTCGCGGGCAGATGTGCTCGACTGGCTGTTACGTCTGGCAGAATCACGTCAGGACATATTGATCGGCTTTGACCTATCGATGGCGCTCCCATTTGTCGACGAAGGCGCCTATTTTCCTGAATGGGGTGACAGTCCCGGCCATGCGAAAGCTCTATGGAAAGATGTCGATACCCTGTGCGGTGACGACCCCCATTTGAATGTCACCAGCTTTCTGGCCCATCACCAGGCTAGCCGACATTTTCGCCATGGCGGAGGTCTGGTCGGTGACCTGTTCACGGGCGGAATCGGGCGCTTGCGCGAAGTCGAACGCTATCAACGCGCGACCGGACAGGCCAATAGCGCCAGCTGCTTCAATCTGGTTGGCGCCGCGCAGGTCGGAAAATCCAGCCTGACCGGGATGCGACTGCTCAACCAACTGGATGGCGCGATACCGGTCTGGCCATTTGATCCCGTTCCCGATTCCGGCCCCGCCATCGTGGAAATCTACACGACCGTAGCCGCTCTTGCGGCTGGTCAGCCAAAGGGACGCAGCAAGGTCCGCGATCGCGCAGGCCTCAAGCAGGCGCTGACACGGTTGAACACGCCGATACCGACAAGACTTCCCCGCTATGACGACCACAGCACCGACGCGCTGATTACCGCCGCCTGGATGAAGCAGGTAGCGGCCGATGCCGCGCTCTGGACCCCGCCTGCGTTGACAGATGAGATAGCGCAAAAAGAGGGCTGGACCTTTGGCGTGGTTTGACGCTAATAGCGCCCAGCAAATCCAGTGCATGCCGAATTAGCTCAGCTGGTAGAGCAACCGCCTTGTAAGCGGTAGGTCATCCGTTCGAGTCGGATATTCGGCACCATTTTTGCGGATAAAAGTCGATCCGGGGGATCGACGACCGCAAAAATCCCGCAGCGCAAGCAAGGGCTTCTCTCGACCATCTTGATATTTCGACCGGCAAGCCAGCTAGCCACCGTTGGGAAGAGGGTCTGCCCGCGCTAGTTTTTGCAAAGGCGGACTTTATGCATTTTGCATATATGTGACCAAAAAAAGCCCCACCGGTTTCCCGGCAGGGCTTCCTTCATAACATGATCGCTTCAGATCAGAACTTGAAGCCGGCACCGATACCGTAGCGGCGCGGTTCAAGCGTGAAGACATTGGTGTACAGACCTGATGACTGGTCGGTCACATAAAGTCCGGTTTCCGAGTTGCTGTCGAAAATATTCTGGACAAAGCCCCGAACATACCATTTGTCATCCGTGCCGTTCAGCTGGATCTGGGCATTTGCCTGGGCATAGCCTTTGATCCGGTTGACATTCCCGTTGAAAATGCTGCCGAAACTCTCGCCGGTATAAGCAAGGTCGACACGCGGGACCAGGCTCATGCCATTGTCAAAGTTCGCCGTGTATTGCACGCCGGTCGAGAATTTCACTTTGGGCGCTTGTGGCAAGGAATTCCCTCGAATATTCTTGGGAACCCCGGCAGCGAAATATTCGATGCCGCCGAATGCCGCAGGATTGATGCCAGCCCCTGCAAATGCGCCGGCAGCCGCGGCTTCCAACACACCACAAATACCAAATGCGCCGGTCGAGGCGATCCCGCCATTAGCCGGGAAGGCAGTGGTGGGCTGGAGATTGGCTCCACCCATAACTCCGGGCACCAAGCCAGCATTTATAACCGTATTTATCGTGTTGACGAACTGGTTGACGCCAGCTGCACTGCCGGTCGAGGAAGCCACCGCACAATTGGACGCGTTGGTAATATCCTTGATGATTACAGCATCGGAGCGTCCACCACCAAAGTCGCGCGGATCGCTGTTGAACGTATCACCTTTGACCTTCGTATGCAGATAGCTGAAGCCCATGTTGATCATCCAGTCCGGATCAGGACGAATGACTGCTTCGACTTCCGCACCGTAAATATCGGCATCGATATTTTCGTTCACCGCGGTTCGCGCAACAATCTTGCTGAGCTGCAGATCCTTATACTTATAGTAAAATGCAGTCAGGTTGAGTTGTAGCGCGCCATCGCCGAAGGTATTTTTCGATCCGATTTCAAAGGCATCGACCTGCTCAGGCCGGAATGATTCCGGAACCGCGAAGATCGGCTGCAGTGGCGGGTTCAAACCACCTGATTTATAACCACGAGAATAAGATACATAGATCAGATTGTCGTCAGAGATCTTATAGTCAAGTACCGCGCGACCAGTGATCTCGTCGTTCTTAACTTGCCGATTCTGATAAATCTGGTTGCCGGCGGTACCCGGGTCAGCATCAAACGATCCAACATAGGGTGAATCAAATGCATTGGTTGTTTGACCATAAGGAACCAGGAAACTGGCCAGCGTTGAGCGCGCCTGAACATTTTTCTTGTCGTTATTATAACGCAAACCGCCGGTGAGCTTCAGTGTGTCGCTGATGTCAAAATAGACTTCGCCGAACAGGCCATAGGATTTGACGGTCAAGTCATCCGTATTGTTGCGGAAATACGGTGTGCCAAGGAATGCCGGAGGCAAGCCACCGCCAAGCGCCGTGAAGCTGCCGAGCAAACCTGCTACATAATCAATCGCAAACGCGTTCACATAATAGCTGTTCTCGGTCAGATGATAGTCAGCATAGATACCGCCGAGCAGAAAGTTGAACGGTCCATCCAGATCACTCGAGATAATCGCCTCTGCCGACCAACTGCTGTTCAACTGGTTGGAACGGTCATATTGCAGCGGTGTGGTCGCACAATTGCTGTTGCCACCAAATGCCCCGAGACCGATCGTGTCCGTATCCGACGTACATAATACGCCATTCGGACCATTGGGGATGATCGCCGCAGCAATCGGTGCGAAATAGGCGGCCGGAAGACCCGGAACAAGACCAGCAGCGGCCGCTGCCAGAGTGTTCAACGCAGGCGCATAGCCGTCCCGGCGACCGATATTATTATTATAATCCTGCCGTGAATCGAGTTTCACCTTCTGATAGGTACCGGAAAGCTGTGCGCTAATCGGTCCAAAATCATGTTCGATCTTGCCCTGAAAAGTAAGCTCGCTGGTGAAATATTCGGGCGTGAAAGCGGTGTTTACCGTCCGCGAATCTGCAGGAATGGAAACACCATCATATTGGTCAGGACCGTAGAGGCTGCCCAGTGCAAATGCCGTCGGTATACCGCGAATGGCCAGAAACTCCCGCGATGACAGGGCGGCTGTGAATGTAGAGTTGGCGTTGAAGGGCTCCGCGTTGCGGGTGCTGTTCAGGCAACCCAGGATGCCGGTCGGGTCGCGTTGACAATATTGCTTCTGAATCCGCATACGATTGTCGTTTTCGCGGAAATAGGAGGCATATAGATCGATCGTGGTGTCGGGAGTCGGTTCGAAACGCAGCGAGCCACGCACCGAATATAGTTCGCGATCATCCAGATTGGGGCCGCCGTTGAGATTGGTTGTATAGCCATCCCGCTTCACATAAATGCCGGCTCCACGAAATGCCAGGGTATCGCCGAGCGGAACGTTGACCATGCCCTTGACTTTGATTGCATTGAAATTGCCATATTCTGCATCACCCGAAGCCTGAAACTCGCCCATTCTCGGTTTGGCAGTGACGACATTGACAACGCCGGCGGTCGCATTGCGCCCGAACAATGTTCCTTGCGGCCCGCGCAGCACTTCGACCCGCTCAAGATCGAAAAACTCTGTTTCAAAAAGACGCGTGGAGAACAGTGGCTGATCATTCAGGTGGATAGCCGTTGCCTGATCGCAGGATACGCCCACGCAAAGATCGCCAATCCCGCGAATGGTAAAACTGGAACTGGTAAAGTTGGTTTTTGTAAATGTGATATTTGGCAGAGTTAACTGGAGATCGGAGCTATTCTCGATCTGCTGGGCTTCCAATGCCGCTCCGGAGAAGGCTGAAACCGCGATCGGAACATCCTGAGCACTTTGCGCCTGACGTTGCGCGGTAACGATGATGACATTATCGTCCAGGGCACCATCATCCCGATCCTGCGCTATGGCAGGCATGGACATTGTCGATATAGCTGTGGCGGCTAACAATAGCGATTTACGCATTTCTCTCTCCCAAATCCCATTTTTTCACGGAGAGTGATGCTTTTGCTCATCCCCCCGCTGGATCAATAGTCAACTAATCGCGCAATTAAGTCCAGACTGAAATATAAAAAATGCATCGCTGCATTACATTTTTGCACCATCAACCAGCTATTTGATGCAAATTAGATACAAAAAAGCCCTGCCAGTTTCCCGGCAGGGCCAAATTTTGAAATTTTAGTACGAGTCTAGAATTTATAGCGTGCGGTCACACCATAAGTACGTGGCTGATTTGGATAGCCGGTGAAACTTCCATCCTGGCCAACGGCCGGGAATACGGTTGTCAGATATTCTGCACCGGTCAGATTACGACCCCAGATCGTAAACTTCATATTTTCGTCGTAGGTCAATGTCGCCGAAGCGTTCAGCGCATTGATTTCACGAGTGAAGTTGATCGCAGACGGGTCAGCTGGATCGTCGTCGATCAGATTGACCTTCGACTCATAGTGATAATCCGCACGGAAGTTCAGGCCGACCATGTCACCGACTTCAATATCATAATCCACACCCAGTGTCGTAGACAGGGCCGGAATGGTCGATGGGGTTGTTCCGGAAATATCGCCATAAACGCTGTTCGGGAAACTGTCATAGACCGGATCCAGATAAACCACTGCAACGCTGAACGTCAGACCGTCGGTTGGTTTCACATTGCCGTCAAACTCGAAACCCTTTGTGGTCTGCTTGCCGGCATTTGCCAGTTCGAAACCGGTTCCGTTGAAGACATTCGACTGGAAGCCTTTGATCGACTGCGTAAAGAATGTCAGGTTGAAGGCTGCAACATCCCACTTGCCCTTGATACCGACTTCATAAACCGTCGCATTTTCAGGAGCTGCAAAACGCGATCCGAAAGTCTGGTTTGGCTGCAACAATCCGGCGGCACCCAAGGCTGCAGCATCGCTTGCGGCAGGGCGAGTATCGCGTGACAGATTGATGGAACTTGCCTTGAAGCCCGTTGCATAGCTTGCATAAACATTGAGGCTTGGCGCTACTTCATAAGCCAGACGGGCTGTATAGGTAAGCTTGTCATCCTTGGTACGGCCGTTTTCTACCGAGTTGGGCGAATTGACCATAGGCGGGAAGAATTGCAGATCAGTCAAGCCTGCCAGCGGGTTTGCGCTGGAACCATCTGGCAAGGTGATCGTCGGATTAGCCGCTAGAAACGCAGCGGTTGCTGCGTCGACGCCCGCACCCAGCAACAGTTGCTGGCGGAATGCCGTATATTGCGGCGCATCAAAATCGATCGCTGCAAAAGGCTCGGTCGCGAGGACATTGTTCGAAAATTTCTTGCGGTCATTGGTATAGTTCAAGCCACCGGTCAAAATCAGACCGTCGGTGATTTCAAAATCCACCGTACCAAAAATCGAGAATGCTTCGTCCTTGAAGGTATAAACTTCATCATAACCCGTGCCGTTAGCAAAGAAGCTGTTGGCGTAAACGGCCGGAGATGAGACCAGCCCTGCAGCAAAGTCACTCAGACCGAAGACAGTTTCCAAAGTATTGAAGTTCAGCGCTCCGCCCGTTGCTGCACCAATCAAAGCATCGCCGTAAGCACGGAAATCAGAGCCAAATTCGATATCATTGGCAATATCGATTTTCTCGTTGAAATAATAGCCGCCCAACAGGAAGTTGATTGGACCATCAAAGTCTGAAGCTACGCGGAATTCCTGCGTGAACGTCCGGATTTCCGTATCATTCGCATTCTTGCGAAGCAGGTCTGCAGCAGTGAAATCGGAATCTTGATCACTGAAGGAATCGACACCACGATAAGCGGTAATCGAAGTCAGGCTCAGCGCGCCCATATCATAATCGACCTGTGCTGATCCGCCATAGTTTTTAATGCGGTTTGCAGAAGGCAGGTTGGTATAGACATTGTAGGAGAAGGGATTTTCTGCATCAAGACCGATGCCGCCAGCCAAAGCATTGACGATAGCGCCCGTTGGTCCGTTGACGACATTGCCAGCAACGCAGCAATCTTCGTTGATATTGTCATAATCGGCAATCAGACGGATCGACAGATCATTTGAAGGTTCGATCAGCAATTGCCCGCGAACACCATAACGGTTGCGTTCGTTGACGTCCGTACCGAGGTTGAGATCGTTGGCATAGCCATCGCGCTTGTTATAATTGCCGGCAAGACTGAAGGCGATCGTATCGTTGATCGGTCCGGTAACATCAGCTTTTGCAATGATGGCGTTATAGTTGCCATAGCTCAGTTCAGCAGAACCGCCGAAATCGAATTGCGGCTTCTGGGTGACGATGCTGATCACACCAGCAGATGCGTTTTTGCCGAACAATGTGGACTGCGGTCCGCGCAGAACTTCGACGCGCTCAAGATTGGGAAGATCGCCAATCTGCGCAGCGGAACGTGACCGATAAACACCGTCGATAAATACGCCCACCGATGGTTCAATACCGGCGTTATTGGCGCCGTTACCGAAGCCGCGAATGATGAAATTGGTATTAGCCGAGCTCTGCAGCTGGTTGACCCGCAACGTGGGAGCGAGCGTTTGCAGATCGTTCAAGTCACGAATCTGTGCTTTGGCAATATCTTCCGCGCCGGTGACAGTCACGGCTACCGGAATTTCCTGCAATGTTTGTTCGCGTTTGGTCGCGGTGACGATGATTACATTATCGTCAAAGGTTTCCTCGTCCTGGACATCCTGCGCATAAGCAGGGGACGCTGCGATAACGCCGCCAAGTGCAGTGGCGGCCAAAAATTTTGCGATTCTCATTAGTTTCTCCTGCGCCCCGACAATTACGTCGTAGGCCTGAATTAAAAACGGAGCGACCGCTCCGTTTGAGGGCTGGGCACTGATGGAAAATATGGGGGAAGTCCAGCAGATACGCCCCGAAAAAGGGGCATTACTGCGCAATATTCGAGAAAATTCAATTTTCGTTGCAACTAAGCCACAACTAATTGAATTTCCGGGAAATGGTGCCCCTGGCCCGACTCGAACGGGCACTCCTTGCGGAACTGCATTTTGAGTGCAGCGCGTCTACCAATTCCACCACAGGGGCTCTATTAGCTGAGTCACTCGACGATCAGCGAAATCGAGGCTCTGTTAGCGAAGAGCCAATCCTCTGGCAACGGCTTTTTCCAATCAGGTTGCACCCGTGTTCAAGTCAGTAGAGCGAACCTGTTCCCGCGGTCTGGAAAAGCCAGAGCGGGAAAGCGGCCATGGCCATCAGACTACCAAGCGGCAGCATGGTTCCAGCGTCGACATTCTCCCCTCGCAACCGCCAGGATATCGCAACCAATATGCCAATCAGGCTGGCGCCCAATATCACGAGCGGCAGCGCTTGCCAGCCTAGCCAGCAGCCGATTGCACCGAGCATCTTGGGGTCACCCCCGCCAAGCCCGTCCCGCTTTCGAATGCTCTTATATATGGCTGCTATGATCGCGAGAGAGACAAATCCGGCCAAGCCTCCGATCAGGCGGTCTTGCAACGCCGGATAAGCGACGAGCAGGCTTGCCGCCACTCCGCAAACCGCCAGCAACGCGGTCAGCCGGTCGGGCAACCAGTGATGCTTTACATCCAGCGCTGCAAGCGTCAGCAAAAGCCAGCCAAATATTGCTCCGGCCAGTCCTTCCAAATCTGGAGCAACGTAAAGAGCAAGCCCGCCAATCAGCGCCGCTGCGAGCTCTATCGCAAAATGATCCTTGGCAATTCTAGCACCGCATTTGCGACATTTCCCCGTCTGGAGAAGAAAGCTCACCACCGGTATCAATTCCCACGAGCGCAGCTGATGTCCACATTGGTCGCAGGAGGAGCGCCCGGCGATGACCGAGCGACCTTCCGGCCATCTCAGTATCAATGTCGCCAGGAAGCTCCCGATGATCAGGCCAAAAAGCGCACCGGCGATAGGCACTGAAAAAGCTGGCAACGGGCACTCCACAGAAAATTTCACGGACCGATTGGCACGGTCAGCCCTTGCATACAATGGCGCAATTGAAAAACTCATTGGCCGCGCCTATGTCCCTTGCAAGATTCGCGCATGTCCCTGGCGGCGCAACAAACAGAAAGGCCCAACCCATGTCCAATTCCGATCCGATCGTCATTCTTTCCTATGCCCGCACACCGATGGGCGGCATGCAAGGCGCACTGGGTGAAGTCACCGCATCTGATCTGGGTGCGGTCGCGGTCAAGGCGGCGGTTGAACGCGCCGGTGTCGAAGGCGCGGATGTCGAGCGCATCTATATGGGTAATGTCCTGTCCGCCGGCCAGGGCCAGGCCCCTGCCCGTCAGGCGGCGATTTTTGCCGGCCTGCCGCAATCGGTCGAAGCGACCACGGTCAACAAGATGTGCGGCTCCGGCATGCAGGCCGCGATCATGGGCGCAGAAGCACTTGGCGCCGGTTCGATCGACATCATTGTTGCCGGCGGTATGGAAAGCATGACCAATGCGCCCTATCTGCTGCCCAAGATGCGCAGCGGCGCGCGTCTTGGCCACACCGAAGCCAAGGATCACATGTTTCTCGACGGCCTGGAAGATGCCTATGAGCCGGGCCGGGCGATGGGCAGCTTTGCCGAGGAAACCGTCGGCGAATATCAGCTGACCCGGGAAGCACAGGACGAATATTCGATCGAATCGCTGGCGCGCGCCAAGGCCGCTGTCGAAGGCGATGCCTTTGATGACGAAGTCGTCGCGGTTGAAGTCAAAACCCGCAAGGGCAGCGTAACGGTCGACAAGGATGAACAGCCTCTCAAGGGCAATCCAGACAAAATCCCCCAACTCCGCCCTGCCTTTGCCAAAGACGGAACAATCACCGCGGCCAATGCCTCGTCTATTTCGGATGGAGCAGCGGCAATGGTCCTTACCCGTGCTAGCGTAGCAGAAGCCAAAGGTCTGAAGCCTGTTGCCCGGATCGTCGCCCATGCCGCCCATGCCCACGCCCCGTCAAAATTTACCACCGCACCTGTCAGCGCCATCAAGAAACTTCTCGACAAGGCCGGCTGGTCGGTTGCCGATGTGGATCTCTGGGAAGTGAACGAGGCATTCGCCTGCGTTGCGATGTTCGCGATGCAGGATATCGGCATCAGCCGGGACAAGCTCAACGTCAATGGCGGCGCCACCGCTCTCGGTCACCCGATCGGTGCCAGCGGTGCGCGGATCATGGTCACGCTGATTGCGGCTCTGAAAAAGCGCGGCCTGAAAAAAGGTGTTGCGGCACTGTGCATCGGCGGCGGGGAAGCGACGGCGGTTGCGCTCGAACTGATCGACTGATCATTTCAGCGGTTCGTCACCCCAGACATCCGTCATGCTGATATATCCCTGACGACCGGTAACGTCGAACAGGCACCAGTTTTTTTCGCATTGGGTCAGGCTGCCAACCACCCCGGGTTCGGCAAGCCATGCAATTTTCGCCTTGCTGCTGGCCGAGGCGCGCATGGCGACCGGCTTTCCGCTGGTCGCCAGCACCAGACCGGTTCGGGCTGCGCTGAGCAATCGCGCGTGCATCCAGCCTTGCGTACCTTCATGGTCTTCGACCTTCCGCCATGATTTGTAGCGGGCCAGAACTTTCACGGGCAGCTTCTCGCGCTTGTAAATCCACATCGTTGGATATTCGGTACTCGGCCCGGTGCGCATCCGCGCTTCAGGTTCGTCGATGGAAGCCCAGTAGGGGGGCTCTTGCTGCGCTGTGGCAGGCGATGACAAGGAAAGGCCCGAAATCGCAATGAGCATGAAAGTCAAAATACGCATGATAGTTGGTTACTCATTCCCCGATTGGTCCGAAGCATAGCCCGAAAGGTCAGTCCGCTTCAAGACCCGCCTGCTTGACCTACACCAAATTTCAGGCATAGCTATCGGCCTATGCCAGACTCACCCCATCCATCGAATCCTCGCGTCATAATTACCCGCGAATTGGCGGACTCCAATCAGAATCGCATGTGCGAATTATTCGATGCCGTACCGAATTTTAGTGACACTCCGTTTTCCCGCGACGACCTGATCGCGGCAATGGCCGATTGCGATGTTCTGGTGCCCACGGTTACCGACCATATCGATGCGGAGATGATCGCAAATGCACCGGACCGGCTTCGCCTGATCGCCAGCTTTGGTGCCGGCGTTGATCATATTGACCTCGCCGCTGCACGAGCGAAAAAAATTCTGGTCACCAACACGCCGGGTGTCTTCACCGAAGATACAGCGGACATGACCATGGCGTTGATTCTGTCCGCGCCCCGTCGCCTTTCGGACGGCGAAAAGCTGATGCGCAGCGGACAATGGGAAGGCTGGAAGCCGTCGGGCATGCTCGGTCACTGTATCGGTGGCAAGAAACTCGGCATCATCGGCATGGGTCGCATTGGTCAGGCTGTCGCCCGCCGTGCTTCCGGCTTTGGCCTGTCGATCGTCTATCACAACCGACGTCAGCTGCCGCCCGCTGTCGAGGAGTCGCTGCGGGCCAGTTTTGTTGCCGATCTCGACGAGTTGATCCGCGAGTGCGATATCATCTCGCTGCATTGCCCGCATACGGTGGAGACCCATGAAATGATCAATGCCGAGCGGATCGGCATGATGAAGCCCTCCACCTATCTGATCAACACCGCGCGCGGCGATCTGGTGGATGAAAACGCCCTGATCGAAGCATTGCAGAACGAGAGAATCGGTGGTGCCGGACTCGACGTTTACCAGAATGAACCCGACATCGACCCGCGGTTCCTGACGCTGAAAAATACCGTGCTGCTTCCCCATATGGGCAGCGCGACCTTCGAAGGGCGTGAAGCGTCGGGGGAACGGGTGATAACCAATATTCGGGTGTGGGCAGACGGCCATCGCCCACCGGATCAGGTGCTCGAAGGCTGGCTTTGAGCTTTCCGTTGAGTCCTGCCGTCGTCTCGACTAGAAATTTGGCACAATCTGATTCGCAACGACGATCAGTCATAATAAAAAGATAGCTGCGGGGAACATCATGAAATATCCAGTCAAATCGATCGGCTTCTTATTAGCCGCCGGCTTCGCAATTTCCCCGCTTCACGCACAGCAGACATTGGATCCCGCTATCACCGATGTGGCCAATAGCGGCGATACTGCATGGATATTGACCTCCAGCGCTCTGGTCCTGTTGATGACCCTGCCTGGCCTGGCCCTGTTTTACGGCGGCCTTGTCCGCGCGAAGAATTTCCTGTCGGTTCTGATCCAGTGCATGGCGGTGGTGGGCATCTGCTCGGTACTCTGGATTGTGGTCGGTTATACGCTGGCCTTTGGCGGCGTAACCAACGGTTTTCTTGGCAGTGGCTTGAACTGGATGCTGAACAATCTCGGCAATGTCCGGGAAGGCACAGCGGTCCCCGAATCCGCCTTCGTCATGTTCCAGATGACTTTTGCCGTCATCACACCTGCGTTGATGATCGGCGCCTGGGTTGAACGCGCACGCTTTGGCTGGGTGGTTGCTTTTTGCGCGCTCTGGCTGCTGATCGTCTATGCGCCTGTGGCCCATTGGGTCTGGGGTGGCGGTTGGCTCAGCAATCTCGGCGTGCTCGACTTTGCTGGCGGTATCGTGGTTCATACCACTGCGGGTGTCTCCGCCCTGGTCGTCGCCATCATGCTCGGCAAGCGCATGGGTTGGCCCAAAACCCTGATGCTGCCGCACAGCCCTGCCCTGACTGTCGCCGGCGCAGCGATGCTCTGGGTCGGCTGGTTCGGTTTCAACGGTGGCTCCGCACTGGCTGCCACTGATGATGCATCATCGGCGATTATCAACACCCATATCGCCGCCTCCATGGCCGCTCTGGTCTGGATATTGATCGAGAAATTCAAGGTCGGCAAGCCAACCGCGGTAGGCGTAGCGACCGGCGCGATTGCCGGACTGGCAACAATCACTCCGGCGGCCGGATTTGTCGGTCCGGGCGCGTCGATCATCATTGGAGTGGCAGCAGCAATAGTCTGCTTCCTCGCGGTAGGTCTGGTGAAGAACGGCTTCAAGATTGACGACAGTCTTGATGTGTTCGCGGTTCATGGTGTCGGCGGCATGCTCGGCACTCTCATGCTTGCGCTCTTCATCGCTGAAGGTTTTGGCGGCACGGGCTATGCAGATGGCATGGCATTCGGCAGTCAGTTTGTTGCCCAGTTGATCGGTGTTGGCGCAGTCGCCATCTGGTCGGCAGTCGCCACCGCCATTCTCGGCTTCGGCATCAGCTTCATTCTGCCCATGCGGGTCAGCGAAGACGACGAGCGCGACGGACTGGATATTTCCAACCATGGCGAACGGGCCTGGGATCTGGACTGATGGGAATTTACCTTCTCCACCACGGGAGAAGCCGCGCTGTCCGCTATAGTTCGAGATGCAGAAACTGGTTGAATTCGGTCGATTGATAGTCGCCGAACGGCTCCCCGTTTTCAAAGCCACGCTTGCGATACAGGGTCAGCGCCGGTGCAAATTCGGTGCCGGACCCGGTCTCGAGACTCAGACACCGATAGCCACGTTTTCGCGCTACAGCTATAATATGGTCAAGAATGGCCAAGCCAATCCCCTTGCGGAGATGCCGGGCGTCAGTGCGCATCGACTTGATTTCACCGCTGGATAACGAAAGCTGCTTGAGCGCACCTATCCCGCACAGCTGCTCCCCTTCCCATGCCGTCCAGACGGAAACATGGGGAGACTTGAGCCCGGACACGTCGAGCGCATGGACGCTTTCCGGTGGCGAATTTTTCTGCATTCCGGCGAGATGCGCAGCCAGCAGGTTCTGGACCTGCTGGCTGCTCAGATCATCGAGCCGGATTTCCACCCTAGTCGCCGGTCAGGATACGATCCACCAGCTGCTTCACCGTCGGCACGAAGCCGTTGGAATAGAAGGGATCGGTGCCAAAATTGAAAGCGCCATGGCCGGCGAACATCAAATGTTCCTCGACCGGTGCGCCGTGGACGATTTCCTGCAGGCTCTTCTGGATACAGAAGCTGCGTGGATCGGCGAGCCGTCCGGTGCTGAAATTGTCATGGTCCTTCCACGCCGAAAAAGCGCAATGCGACAGGCAACCCATGCAATCCGCCTGATCCTTGCGAATCATCTTCGATTCTTCCGGTGTAGCAAACACCAGAGTATTGTCGGGCGTTTTCATCGCCATGGTAAAGCCGAGGCCGTCCCATTCGCGCGCACGCAACAAGTCGTTACGGGTGACCCAGAAATTCTTGCCCTTGATACCGACGTCGAGCTGGTGGGTATGCTCACCGGCTTTCTCTGTCGAATAAGGAATCTGGCGCTCGGATCGCGATTCCAGACTGCGCAGGAATTCGTTGCGCACAGCCGAGGAATAGAAACCGGTCGGCGAGAATTTGTGCAGGAGAATATCGCCTTCCTTGATCTTGGTCAGCTCGCTTTTCCAGCTTTCCGGAATCGGGCTTTCCTTGGTCAGCAAGGGCCTTGTTCCGAACTGGAAAGCAATCTGGCCGAGCTCTTCGCTATCGATCCAGTCTTGCCAGTCGCGCAAATGCCAGACACCGCCGGCCATGATGATCGGCACGCTGTCGGAAATTCCTTCGGCGCGCATTGTATCGCGCAAATCCTTGACCCGTGGATAGGGATCTTCCGGTTTCCTCGGGTCTTCCGCGTTGGACAGACCGTTGTGACCACCCGCCAGCCACGGATCTTCGTAGACCACCGCTGCCATTAATTCCGGAACCTTCTTGTAGGCCCGCTTCCACAGCGCGCGAAAGGCGCGAGCGGAGCTGATGATCGGGAGATAATTCACGCCATATTGCTGGGCAATTTCCGACAGCTTGTAGGGCATGCCCGCACCGCAGGTAACGCCGGCGATCATGCCTTTGGTCTGCTCGAGTACACCTTCCAGCACCTGTTGCGCGCCGCCCATTTCCCACAGGACGTTGATATTGATCGCGCCCTTGCCGCCCGAAATTTCATAGGCCTGTTTCACCTGCGTCACCGCACCGTCAATCGCGTACTGGATCAGTTCCTGATGCCGCTCTTCGCGTTTTCGGCCATGATAGATTTGCGGGATGACATTGCCATGTTCGTCATAGCTGTCCGCATTGACTGCGGATACCGTTCCAATACCGCCGGCAGCAGCCCAGGCTCCCGAACTGGCGTGATTGGTGGCTGCGACGCCTTTTCCACCCTCGATCAACGGCCATACTTCCTGACCATTATACTGGATGGGTTTTAAGCCCTTGAACAATGAAATCTCCTCTATTCCCCAAATGCCGATATAGACGGCGGCGCATTAAAATGCTCGAAAAAACTCTGTTATGAAACTCGTTATTTAACCGGGCCGAAATCCGCCCGTCCCAGCGCCTGACCATAAAGCAAGCCGTAGCGTCCCAGCATTTTGCTCTCATTATATTCCGCCCGCGCCTTAAGCCGGTTCTGCATCCCCAGATCTTCCCGCAATTGCTGATGCTGGACCAGAGTCGTCAGGGATTCGACGAACTTGCCTTCTTCGCCAAGTGGTTTGATAAAGCCCTGATTGGCCTGTGAGACCATCGATTTTATGTCACCGACGTCGGTTGCCACAACCGGCAAGCCGGCGGCCATCGCTTCGATCAGCGAAATCGGAAATTGTTCGCTGTCCGACGACAGGGCAAAAATGTCGAACAGCCCGATATAGCGGGCCGGGTCGGCGAGAAAGCCGGGCATTAGCAAGCGATCCGCAAGCCCCACGCGCTGCGCCTCGGCCAATATCCTGTCCTTTTCCGGCCCTTCGCCAACGATCACCAAGCGGACATTGTCGCCTGCCGCTGCGCAGGCCCGCACCAGTCGTGGCAGATTCTTGATTGCCCGCAGCCCGGCCACAGTTCCGACGACGACTTCGCCCTCGCGCCTGGTAAACCCGGGCAAAGCGCCGCGCTGCGGCTTTTTCTCGAAACGCTTCACGTCGATGCCGTTCGGAATGCGGTAAATTTTCTGCTCGGGCTGTTTCCACACATCCTTTGCGATGCGGGCGAGATTTTCCGACGGTACGACGAGCGCCTGCGCAGCCCCGAGTGCAAATTTGCGAAACAGATTCCGTTTCCAGTTGAGCTTTTTCTGCTCGTCCTCGTTAAACCCGTCTTCATGATGGATCAGCGGCGGCAGACCTTCGATCCGCGAGAAAAGCGTCCGCGCCATCACGCCGTCCATCGATCCCCAATTATAAGACAATATCAGATCGAATTGCCGAAAATAGGTGACGAATTCGCGATAACGTTTCAGCGAGGGCTTTCCCGCAAGCGATGGCGCGTCGGTCGGAAAGCTGACCTTGATCTTCGGGTCAATGGCCTCTCGGGCGGACAGGCTGCCTGCTTGGGCCGACAATATCACATGTTCGGCCGCGGCCCCGAAATGGTTCATCAGCCTGACCGCGCGTGCTTCCTTGCCGCCCAGATTGAACGTGCTGTGCAGATGCAATATCTTGGCTGGTTTCATGCGACTTTCATGCTCGGCTGTCTAAAAATATTCAGTCGATGCGGTGGAGCAATTGGTTGATCGCGTCAAGCGAGGCTGGCTCCTCCAGCGTTGGACAATGGCCTACGCGCGGGACGGTGACCAGTTCGGCCTTGTCCAGTTTTTCGAGCATTTGCTTGGCAACTCGCTCGCTGAACAGGTCCGAGAGCTCTCCGCGCAAAATCAGCGTCGGAATATCTTGCATATTCTCCAGCGCGTTCCACAGAGCGCCGCTGCCGCCACCCTTGCTGTCGAACGGCTCGGCAATCTTCATGTCATAATCCAGCTTGATTCGGCCGGAGCTGTTCATCCGGTAGACTTTCTTGGCGAAGGCGATCCAGTCTTTCAGCGTGAAATCCGGGAAAATATCGCTGCTATTCTCCGCCATGTCACGCCCGGCATGGGCCCATGTGTCAAAACTCCGTCCCTGTCCGACATGGTCGGCTATCCGATCGAGACCTTTCTGGTCCAGTTCGGGACCAATGTCGTTCAACAGCGCGCCGGCAACCCGCGCGGGGTACATTTTGGCCATTATCATCGTAATCACACCGCCCAGAGATGTGCCGAAAAATATCGCTTTCGGCATCTTCAGCTCATCCATCAGCATGATGATGTCAGAAACATATTGCTTCGGATTATAGGTACTGCTGTCCTTGGCATATTCACTCGTGCCGCGGCCTCGCAAGTCCAGCATGATGATCCGTCGACCGCCGCGAAAACCGGCCCCAAGATGTTCAAAATCGCGGGCGTTGCGAGTCAGTCCCGGCACACAGATAACCGGCGTCTTGCCGCTGTCGGAAGGATAATCGCGAGCGTGCAGTTTCAGCCCGTCATCGGATTCCCAATATATGTCCTGATAAGATGTCTCTACGGTCATGCTGCAATTAGCCTCGTCTTCCCACTTGCTGCGCAACCGATTAAACGCCACTGTCAGAAAATGCCATATAAACCGCAATTCGAACCCGGCAAGGCCGTCTATCGAGCCGATGTCCAAATCACCCGATTGGGAGAAAAGATTGGCGATCCCGTCGCCGCCGCCCAGTTTCCCGAGCATATTCTTCGCTTCAGAAACGACCGCTGGGACCAGAGTGTAGGGCTGGATAGTCTGGATGAGAAGGCATGGATCAACCATTTCGGAAAATTCCAGCCCCTGCCGGACAATCTAGATCCACCGCTGGCGCTGCGCTATCATGGCCACCAGTTCCGCAATTATAATCCGGAAATCGGAGATGGCCGCGGTTTTCTGTTCGCGCAGTTGCGGGATCATGAACAGCGGTTGATGGATCTCGGCACCAAAGGCTCGGGCACAACGCCGTGGAGCCGGTCCGGTGATGGTCGGCTTACGCTAAAGGGCGCGGTCCGCGAAATTCTTGCTACGGAAATGCTCGAAGCCCTCGGCGTCAATACCTCCAAAACATTTTCGGTGGTCGAGACGGGCGAGAAACTGTCGCGCGGCGACGAGCCCTCTCCCACCCGTTCGGCGGTAATGACCCGGTTGAGCCACAGCCATATCCGGATTGGGGCTTTCCAGCGCATCGCCTATGAGAAGAATGAAGAGTTGATGCGACAGTTGGTCGATTATTGCCTCGAAAATTATTATGGCGGCGCGCAGACTGATGATCCGGCCACGGAATTATTCGCCAGGACTGCGCAGGAAGTCGCAAAGCTGGCAGGCGCCTATATGACCGCCGGCTTTGTCCATGGAGTTCTCAATACCGACAATATCAACGTCACCGGAGAAAGCTTCGACTATGGCCCGTGGCGGTTTACGCCATATTGGGAACCCGGCTTTACCGCTGCCTATTTCGACCATGAAGGGCTTTATTGTTTTGGGCGTCAGCCAGAAGCGCTGCACTGGAATCTGGCGCAATTTGCCAGCGCGCTGCGGCTGATTGCCGATAGCGACCCACTGGTTGCCACGCTGGAATCTTTCCCGAAAGCCTATGGCACCGCATTCACCGAGCATTTTTGCTGGCGGCTTGGCGTCACATCCGAGGGCTTTGAAAGTGACCGTGATCTGGTTGTTGCCGCCGAAAAAGGTCTCGCACACAAAACCGTGCAGATTGACCAGTTTTTCCTCAATTGGGGCAAGAGTGAAAATCTCGCCCAACCGGATGATGATTCACCCGAATTTTCCGAATTTCGTACCTTGATCGCCGATCGCGCGCGCATACGGCAGCCGGTCAGCAATTATTGGCAGAAACCGGAGCCCTGTTCGATGCATATCGAAGAGGTCGAATCGATCTGGGACGCCATTGCTGTCGAAGATAACTGGGCACCACTCTCGAAAAAGATCAACGATATCCGTGAGATGGGCAAAGCTCTGCGCAACGGCTAATATATATCCCGGGGCCAAAGGACGATCGGCAATAAACCATCGTGACGGCTCTAACTCTTTAACCCCTATGGTCTATCGCGAGAGATGTGCCATATATGGTTTAACGTACAAGAAATGCTTAGAAAACAGAGGCCAATTTGAGCGACCTGATATCCATCGAACCAGCAACCGGAGCGACCCTGTGGACCGGCACCAGCGGAGATGCCGATGCTGCCGTGGCGAGCGCGCGCGAAGCCTGGCCCGGCTGGGCCGCAACTGCACTGGTCAAACGGGTCGAAGCGGTCCGGCGCTACGCCAATCGCATCCGCACCGGTAGTGATGAACTGGCCGAACTGATCTCGCGCGAAACCGGCAAGCCGCTTTGGGAATCCCGGACGGAAGTCGAATCCGTGATCAACAAGGTCGACATTTCGGTCCGGGCCTTTGCCGAACGGACCCCGCAGCGTCAGTTGCCGAGCCAGCCCAATATGCGCGCGGCCTTGCGGCACAAGC
This sequence comes from Sphingorhabdus sp. M41, assembly GCF_001586275.1. Classification (NCBI taxonomy): domain Bacteria; kingdom Pseudomonadati; phylum Pseudomonadota; class Alphaproteobacteria; order Sphingomonadales; family Sphingorhabdaceae; genus Sphingorhabdus; species Sphingorhabdus sp. M41. Next base: position 1,811,005 of record NZ_CP014545.1, read on the forward strand.
CGCACGGTGTTCTAGCCGTCCTCGGCCCCTATAACTTCCCCGCCCATCTGCCAAATGGCCATATCATCCCGGCGCTGATTGCTGGCAACACAATAGTCTTCAAGCCATCGGAAAAGACGCCTGCCGTCGGACAATATATGGTGGATGCCTTCGCAAAGGCCGGCTTGCCCACTGGCGTCGTCAATATATTGCATGGTGGCCCCGCTACCGGCAAGCAGCTTACCGCCAACGAGGGCCTGGACGGCGTGTTGTTCACCGGCTCGGCCCGAACCGGCATCGCGCTCAACCGCCAGTTTGCCACCCGGCCAGACAAGATACTGGCACTGGAAATGGGCGGAAACAATCCGATCATCGCCTGGGACACCGACGATATCCACAGCGCTGCCGTGCTGATCGTGCAGTCCGCCTTCCTGAGCGCAGGACAGCGTTGTTCGGCCGCAAGCCGGTTGATTGTGAAAGACGCGCTTTATGATCGCATAATAAAGGAAGTGAAACGGATCACCGATCGCCTGATCATCGACGAACCCTTTGCCACCCCTGCCCCGTTCATGGGGCCGGTAATCGACAATGAAACCGCCGATGGCCTGACCGAGAGCTTCCTTGCCTTGATGAGTCATGGCGGCAAGCCTATCAAACATATGGCAAGACCGATCGCGGGCCGCCCCTTTCTTACGCCCGGCATCATTGATGTCACCGATCTCGAGGAACGCCCGGATATCGAATTATTCGGACCCATCCTGCAGGTTGTTCGGGTTGCTAACTTTGAAGAAGCGATCGCCGAGGCCAATAATACCCGCTACGGCCTATCCTCTGCCCTGATCGGCGGGACGTCTCAGCAATATAACCAATATTGGTCAAATAGCCGCGCCGGCATCGTCAACTGGAATAAAATGACCGTTGGCGCTTCCTCCGAAGCCCCTTTTGGCGGGATCGGACTGTCGGGCAATCATCGACCCAGCGCTTATTATGCCGCAGATTATTGCGCCTATCCCGTCGTGTCGATGGAAGCGGAGCAAGCGAGAGCAAGAATCGGCGTTGGCCTGAAGGACGAGAGCATAGCGGACGACGACTAGCACCCGCCCGCAAAATAGCTGAGCTTAGGCCACCCCAAAAACTTCTGTTTTGAACATCCCGCACGATGCGCGCATATCGCATCTATGGAAAAAACATCAAACAGGACGCCCACGGCGGGCAAAGTCTATCTGGTCGGCGCCGGTCCGGGCGATCCCGACCTGCTGACCTTGAAGGCGGCAAAGCTGCTGCAGCGCGCCGATGTGATCGTTCACGATGGCCTGGTCAGCCGCGACATTCTCGACCTGGCATCGCCAACCGCTCGCTATATCTCGGTGGCCAAGAAGCGCTCCCTGCACAGCGTCCCGCAGGACCAGATCAACAATCTATTGGTCAGCGAGGCCGGCAAAGGCCGTTTGGTCGTGCGCCTCAAGGGCGGCGATCCCTTCATTTTCGGCCGTGGTGGTGAAGAAGCGGATGACTGCATCGCTGCAGGCGTCGCCGTGGAAGTCGTTCCCGGTATCAGCGCCGCACTCGGCTGCGCCGCACAAGCGCGTATGCCCCTCACCCACCGCGATGCTTCCAGCGCGGTTTCCTTTGTTGCCGGCCAGTGCAAAGGCCTGTCCGACCAGAACTGGTCCGGGCTTGCCGGAAAAGGCCGCACTCTGGTCATCTATATGGGCGTCGCCAACGCCGAGGCGATCGTTGAAAAACTGATCGCCGACGGCGCTGCACCGGACCTGCCGGTTGCCGTGCTCGAAAATGGCACACGCAGCGATTTTCGCGCGCTCCGCACACTGCTGACCGACCTTGGCGACATGGTGCGGCGGGAAAATGTCCGGAGCCCGGCGTTGCTCGTGGTCGGCGAAGTCGCCCGCTATGGCGATGCCGAAGACAAGTTTCGGGAATTTGCAAAAATGGCGGGAGTGATTGCATGAATATTTTGACCGGAAATGATCTCAAGACCGGCGACGTTATCTGGTGGACCGGCCTCGACTGGTCGCGCTTCGTCAAGGATGCAACCGATGTCGGTGACCAGGGTGAAGTAATCCTGCAGCGCGAGGAAGCCGCCCGCCGGGTGAACTCCCCCTATATTATCGACGCCGAACAGACCGATGACGGCCCGCGACCGGGGCACATCAAGGACCGGGTGCGCGCACTCGGACCGACCGTTCGTCCCGACCTGACATTGAAACCGGCCGATCCCGACGCCGGCTTATGGGTGATCTGACATGTATCAATATGACCAATATGACCAGAAAATGGTCGACACGCGGGTCGAGGAATTCCGCGATCAGGTGAAACGCCGTCTCGCCGGCGATCTGACCGAAGACCAGTTCAAGCCGCTCCGGCTGATGAATGGCCTTTATCTGCAGCTCCATGCCTATATGCTCCGTGTCGCGGTGCCCTATGGCACGCTGAGCGGTAAGCAGATGCGGATGCTCGGTCATATCGCGCGCAAATATGACCGCGACTACGGCCATTTCACCACGCGCCAGAATATCCAATATAACTGGATCAAGCTGGAAGACGCTCCCGATATTCTCGCCGATCTGGCATCGGTCGAAATGCACGCGATCCAGACCAGCGGCAACTGCATCCGCAACATCTCTTCCGACCAGTTCGCCGGTGCAACCGCTGACGAAATAGCCGATCCGCGTCCATGGGCCGAAATATTGCGTCAATGGTCGAGCTTTCACCCGGAATTTTCCTATCTCCCCAGGAAATTCAAATTTGCCGTGATCGCCAGCGACACCGACCGCGCAGCGATGAGGCTGCACGATATCGGCATTCAGCTGGTCCACAATGACGCGGGCGAACTGGGCGCGAAATTCTTCGTCGGCGGCGGCATGGGCCGGACTCCGATGATCGCACCGGAAATCCGCGACTTTGTTCCAGCGGATGAACTGATCAGCTATGCCGAGGCCTGCCTGCGCGTCTACAACCGCTACGGACGGCGCGACAACAAGTACAAGGCGCGGATCAAGATCCTCGTGCACGAACTCGGCAAGGAAGAATATACCCGCCAGGTCGAGGAAGAATTTGCCCATATGAAGACCCTGGGCCTCAATCCCCCGGTCGAAGAGCTGGCGCGGATCACGCAATATTTCCAGGACCCACCGTTCGACGAGCAGGCAAGCGTCGATATCGACCTGTCCGATCCTGACTTCGCCCTGTGGGTGGATCAGAACATCTCCGCGCACAAACAGCCCGGCTATGCAATTGCGACGATCAGCCTGAAACCGCGCGGCGGCATCCCCGGTGATGCCTCGTCGGCGCAAATCGACCTGATGGCCGATCTCGCCGAGCAATATAGTTTTGACGAACTGCGCGTCACGCACAGCCAGAATATCGTGCTGCCGCATGTCAAGAAAAGCGATCTATACGCTATCTGGCAGACCTTGGACGAAGCCGGCCTGGCCCCTGCCAATCTTGACCTGATCACCGACAGCATCGCCTGTCCCGGTCTGGATTATTGCAGCCTCGCCAATGCCCGCTCGATCCCCCTCGCCCAGAAAATCAGCGAGCGCTTTGCCGACCTTGGCCGTCAGCGGGAATTGGGCGAGTTGAAGCTCAAAATCTCGGGCTGCATCAATGCCTGCGGTCATCACCATGCCGGTCATATCGGCATATTGGGCGTCGACCGTAAGGGCACGGAAAATTACCAGCTGCTGCTCGGCGGTTCGGGTGCGGAAGACGCCAGCCTCGCCAAGATCACCGGCCCCGGCTTTACCGAGGATGGCGTGATCGACGCGATCGAAACCGTCACCGACCTCTATCTCGAACAACGCGAGGATGGAGAGCGATTTATCGATACCTATCGCCGTGTCGGCATGGCCCGGTTCAAGGAGGCTATTTATGGGTGATACTATCCGTTTACGCGATGATGAAGTGCATGAAGAGCCAGCGGTTTCGCTCGACTCGTTTCTCGACCAGTCCAACGCCACTGCCGTCCGTATCGAGGCGGGAGAGGATGCCCGGCAATTGCTGCCGTTTCTCGACCGTCTGTCGCTGATTGAAATCGATTTTCCGGCCTTTGGCGATGGTCGCGGCTATTCCGCTGCGCAGATCCTGCGCGAGTCCGGCTATACCGGCGAATTGCGCGCCAGCGGCGATGTGCTGCTCGATCAGGTCTCCCATATGCGCCGATGCGGCTTTGACGCGTTCGCGCCGGATTCTCCGATCAACCCGCGGTTGATGGAAGAGGCGATCCAGCGCTACGAACATGTCTATCAGGCAACTTCTGACCAGCGCACCCCAATCTGGAGGCTCCGTCATGGCTGAAGCAGCGCGCAAGGTCGACACTATCGACGTTCGGCCCGATTATACGCAGGCCGATGCCGATGCCCTGAACCAACGGTTCGAAGGCGTCGACACCACCAGCATGCTCAAGTCACTGTTCGACGAACGCCAATTGGGCGAAGTCGCGGTGGTCTCGTCATTCGGCACGGAGAGTGCCGTCCTGCTCCATCTTGTAGCAGCGGTCGATCCGACCATACCGGTAACCTTCGTCGACACGTTGAAAATGTTTCCGGAAACGCTCGAATATCGCGACACATTGATCAAGCTGCTGGGTATCAAGAATGCCAATATCGTCGCTCCCGACGCCGCGGTACTGGCGGAGAAAGACGAAAACGGTCTGCGCTGGTCTTTCGATCCCGATGGCTGCTGCGAGATTCGCAAGGTCGAGCCACTGGCTCGCGCCAAGGCCGGCCTCAATAGCTGGATTTCGGGACGCAAGGCGTTCCAGTCGGTCACCCGCAACAATATCCCGCGGTTCGAAATCGACGACGGCCGGCTGAAAATCAATCCGCTGGGCGACTGGATCAAAGATGATCTCGAAGCCTATTTCAAAAAGCATGATCTGCCGCGCCATCCGCTTGAGGCGGAAGGCTATCTCTCGGTCGGCTGCGCGCCCTGCACCTCAAAGGTCATGCCCGGCGAAGATCCCCGCGCCGGACGCTGGCGCGGTTGGGACAAGTCCGAATGCGGCATTCACGAAGATGTGACCCCGCTACCGGATGCCGACGACAAAGGCGTGAATGATCCGATTTTCTAGTTGTAGACGTTAGATTCCACGGTATTTCATGGCTTTCTTTTCATGACGACTAATCTCTTTAATCATCGGTGTTAGTTGAATCAGTGGCGATTTCCGTCGGATCAGCCCTATCGGGTCTTTAACGGATTGCGACTGAGAGCGTAAAAATAGCCGATCAACCATTTTTGTAGCCCTTTTGTTGCTTGCAATCACGATGTCTTCCGATTGTTCTACAACTGCTTGATTCATACCTCTGACTAAAATATCCGGATTTTGAGAAGAGAATGCACCGGCTATCGCGTCTTGATGAGTCAGGATGAGCAATCGATCAGGAGCATAAGGCATTATCATAAATGCATCGCTCGATATAAGCTGGTTTGACACATTAATCGGTCTGTCCGACGTTAACAGTTTTGTTGATGCACGACTTGTGTCTATCTTAAACGCGCGAAATCGTGAAATTATAGAAGTACCTTCACGTGACTCGACCAACGAAGCTAACAACTTGTTAGTCGTCGATTTAAGAACCTTTTCGAACTGTTCTCCTTGCAAACCTTGGTAAGGAGCACCGACAGTTTGATCTGCTAATTCTGCTCTAATTGCTTTAAGACGACTAGGCGAACGATGGAGCAAGGAGATCATGAATTGGGATAACGCAATCCGATCCTCAGCGCCGCCTTTTTCCGACTTATCAAGTTTCAGCAAAGCGATGGCTGCCCGATCGTCAATCTTCTGAAAAAATCTAAGCTCCAGCGACTGACTTTCTATAGGATCGGGAATATCAGGTTGTTGATAAAGATCACGCTCGTAAGCAATAGCAGAAGGTGGCTTCCACTTCCCGTCCAATGGCCCGTCCTTTCCCAATGGCCGGACGTAGCGAAAAACTTCCTTGTTTTCCGCCCATCGCTCCAAATAAAATCGAGGTAAATAATGGTGCTTTCGCGGAATACTCATTTTAACCAGCTATGATACAATCAATTAATATTCGTCCGGCGCCTCGCTATAGGCCAGATCACCGAATTTCGTAAATTCGGCTATGAAGCTCAGCTGGATATTGCCGGTGGAACCTTGACGGTTTTTCGCAACAATCACCGTCGCCTTGCCCTCTGCCTGCACATGATCCCGTTCCCAATCTTCATATTTTCTAACCTGATCGGGGGTCGAGTTGGCATCTGGTACATCTGGCTTGATCGCCATATGATAATATTCTTCGCGGAAGATGAACATCACGATGTCGGCATCCTGCTCGATCGAACCGGATTCGCGCAGATCGGACAGTTGCGGACGCTTGTCTTCCCGGCTTTCCACCTGCCGACTTAGTTGCGACAGCGCCATCACCGGCACTTGCAATTCTTTCGCCAGCGTCTTCAGGCCGCGGCTGATTTCCGAAATTTCATTGACCCGGTTGTCATTGGCCCGGCCAGAACCCTGCAGCAGCTGCAGATAGTCGACCACGATCAGGCCGATGCCCTGACGCCGCTGCAACCGCCGTGCCCGCGTCCGCAGCGCGGCAATGGTCAAACCGGGCGTATCATCGATGAACAGCGGCAGATCCTGCAATTCCCGCGACGCCATGGCAAGCCGGTGCATTTCGTCCCGGCTGATCGATCCCATGCGCAATTTTTCCGAACTTATCTCGGCCTGCTCCGACAATATTCTGGTGGCCAGCTGGTCGGCCGACATTTCGAGGCTGAAGAAAGCGGTCTTGGCGCCGAGGGAATCTTCCGGCGCAATGCCGTCATTCATGTCGCGCAAATAGCGGTTCGCCGCGTTGAAGGCGATATTGGTGGCCAGCGACGTCTTGCCCATGCCCGGACGTCCGGCAAGAATCAGCAAATCGCTCCGGTGCAAACCGCCCATTTTGGCGTTCACATCGGTCAGGCCGGTGGTGATGCCCGACACCTTGCCGCCGCTGTTGAAGGCGCGCTCGACATTGTTGAGAGCCTCAGTCGACGCTTGCAGAAACGACCGGACGCCGCCTTCCTGCGCCTCGCCTTCAGATACCCGGTATAAAGCCGTTTCCGCTTCCTCGATCTGCTCCTTCGGATCAACCGTCTCGCTGGTATCCAGCGCGCTTTCAACAAGCGTACGTCCGACACTGACCAGTTCGCGAAGCAGCGCCAGATCGTAGATCTGGTTGGCAAAATCGCGGGCACCGATCAGGCCGGCGCCGTCACCGGTCAATTTGGCGAGATAGGAAGGGCCGCCCAGCGCCTTCATCGCTTCGTCCGACTCGAAATAGGGTTTCAGGGTCACCGGGGTGGCGACCATATTCTTGTCGAGCAGCTTCAACGCCTGTTCGTAGATCCGCCCGTGCAACGGTTCGTAAAAATGGTCCGATCGCAGGCGGGTCTGCACATCTTCGGCAACCCGGTTGTCGATCAGCAGCGCGCCAAGAAAAGTCGCCTCTGCCTCGACATTGCGCGGCAGGCGCTGTTCATCACTCTCGTCATTCTGGAAACGCATCAATTCGGCCATGGCTCCTCATCCACCCAGAATCGATTCTGGGCAAGGGGCGCTTCGAAAAATTTGGTAAAGTCCCGGGGACAGTCCTGTGGAAAAAATCCTGTCACGGTGCTGCACTGCAAAAACCCTTGTCCTGAGACCAGTGCTGCGGCAACAGGGCGCAATGTCCGATCCGCGCATCATCTCCGTCGAACTCGACGAAGCCACGATATTGTGGCGCAATGCCGATATCGAACAGGAGCGACGGATCGCAATTTTTGATCTGATCGAAGAAAATTATTTCAAGCCGCTCAAACAGCATGAGGATGGCTATGCCGGGCCCTATCAGCTTCAGCTCAGCGTTCAGGAGGGCCGACTGGTAATCTCTATTGGCCGCGAAAATGGCGAGCCGCTGGAAACCTTGATCCTCGCTCTCGGGCGGTTTCGGCGTCCGATCCGCGACTATTTTGCCATTTGCGACAGCTATTATCAGGCAATTCGCAAAGCGAGCGCTGCGGAAATCGAAACCATCGACATGGCCCGGCGCGGGGTCCACGATCAGGGAGCTGAATTGCTGATCGAGCGGCTGGAAGGGAAGATCGACGTTGATTTCAAGACCGCGCGACGCCTCTTCACATTAATTTGCGTATTGCATATCAAGAATTGAGTTATTTTCCGCTGCGTATCAGGGAACCAGGGTGGCCAATCGAAGCATAAGAAAAACAATCATCAGCCTGGCCACGATCGTCGTGGTCATACTGGTTCTCGCGTTCATCCTGCGCAATATTGCGGTCAGCTGGGCGCCTTCCCGCGACCAATATCCGGTACAGGGTATCTCGGTCAATGAAAGCCATGGTGAGATCATATGGCATGTCGCCGGGGCAACAGGCGTTGACTTCGCCTATATCCAGGCCACCGCTGGCGCCGAAAAAAGGGACGCGAATTTCGCCGCGAATGTCGAGGGAGCCCGGGAAGCGGGCATACGCTATGGCGCGCTCCACGATTATTCGCTCTGTCGACTAGCTACAGATCAGGCCACCATGTTTGTGACCACCGTCCCGCGCGGCGAAAATATGCTGCCTCCCGCAGTCCGCCTGGCCTTTGACAATGGGTGCGGAGACCGCCCTGGCCGAGCGCTCGTGCTTAGCGAACTCAACACCTTTCTAAACCAGATCGAGTCCCATAGCGAAAAGCGCGCGATTATCGCGGTATCGCGCGAATTCGAGGAACTGTATAATATCAGCAGCGGCATCGACCGGACCTTCTGGCTGGAAGCCAATTTTTTCCCGCCCGACTATGCTACCAAGCCCTGGGTGATGTGGCGCGCTTCCGACATGCGCCGAATCAGCGGGGTTGACGGCCCGATAAACTGGAACGTAGTGCGACCATGACCACCAACAGGAAATTGATATGAGCATATTATCCGACCGCTGGATCCGCAATGAAGCGAAACATTCCCGCATGATCGAACCTTTTGTCGAAGGCCAGAAACGAGAAGGATGCATCAGCTACGGCCTGTCCTCCTATGGCTATGACGCTCGGGTGTCGGACGAATTCAAGATTTTCACCAATGTCGACAATGCCGTCGTCGATCCGAAGAATTTTGCCGAAAACAGCTTCGTCGACCGCAAGACCGACTGCTGCATCATTCCGCCGAACAGTTTCGCGCTGGCCCGTACAGTGGAATATTTCCGGATACCGCGCGACGTGCTGGTCATATGTCTTGGAAAATCCACTTATGCCCGCTGCGGTATCATCGTCAATGTCACGCCGCTCGAGCCGGAATGGGAAGGCCATGTGACTCTGGAATTTTCCAACACCAGTCCCCTGCCCGCCAAAATCTACGCCAACGAGGGCGCCTGCCAGTTTCTGTTCCTCAAGGGCAACGAGCCTTGCGAGACCAGCTATGCTGATCGCTCGGGCAAATATATGCGGCAAAAGGGTGTGACTCTGGCCAAACTCTAGGCCATAGCGGGACCAATTAATTCACCGATTAAATAATCTGCAGGAGAGCCAGTCATGTCCGTAGCAAAAGAATTTGACGTCATCATCTATGGTTCAACCGGCTACACCGGCCGTCTCGTCGCCGAATATATGGCGCAGCAATATGGTATCGGCAAAGACGCTCCCAAATGGGCGATGGCTGGCCGCAGCCTCGAAAAGCTCGAAGAAGTTCGCGATCTGATCGGCGCGCCCAAAGATACGCCACTGGTCGTCGCTGATTCCGATGATGCCGCTTCGATAGACATGATGGCAAGCCGCACCAAGGTCGTGCTGACCACCGTCGGTCCCTATCAATTATACGGCGACGAACTGGTCGCCGCCTGCGTCAAGAACGGCACCCATTATGTCGATCTGTGCGGCGAGCCCGGATGGATGCGCAAGATGATTGACGAGCACCAGGAAGCGGCTGAAAAATCGGGTGCACAAATCTGCTTCTCCTGCGGCTTTGACTCGATCCCGTTCGATCTCGGCGTGCTGATGTTGCAGAAGGAAATGGACAAGCGTTTCGGCAAGCCTGCTACCCGCGTCAAAGGGCGCGTTCGTGCCATGGAAGGCACATTTTCCGGCGGAACTGCGGCCAGCCTGAAAGAAACCATGAAGGCGATCGCAAAAAACCCCGGTCTCGTCAAAATCCTGGCGAGCAGCTTTGGCCTGACGCCCGGGTTCGAAGGGCCGGATCAGCCCAATATGCTGATCCCCAAATACGACAAGACCATCGACAGCTGGGTGGCACCGTTCATCATGGCGGCAATCAACACGAAAAATGTCCATCGGACCAACTTCCTGCTCGACTTCCCGTTTGGTGAAGACTTCAAATATGATGAGATGGTTGTCACCAGCCCCGGTGATCTCGGCAAGAAGGCCGCTGAAATGATGGCGAAGGCCAACCCCCTTGGCGGCGAGGATGGCCCTAAGCCGGGCGAAGGCCCCACCAAAGAGCAACGCGAAAATGGTTATTATGACCTCTTGTTCATCGGCGAGACCGCAGATGGCGAAACAGCCAGCCTGTGCGTCAAGGGCGACAAGGATCCCGGCTATGGCTCGACCTCCAAGATGATCGCTGAATCGGCACTTTGCCTGGCTCAGGACAATATCAAAAAGGGCGGTGGTGTCTGGACACCGGGCGCGCTGATGGGCAAAAAACTGGTGCAACGTCTGGAAGACAATGCCGGCCTCAGCTTCGTTGTCGAAAGCTGACTATCCTCAGCAACCATTCAGGTCCTTTTACCCTATTACGCCAGCCTGAAAAAATATGATCATTCGCCCTTGAAACTCCGTTTCGCAGGACAAAATTGTACGCATCATGCTTAATCGTCTTCTACGCAGAAAAAAACCTGTTCAACCGATCGATAGCGCGACTATCCCTGAGGGGCGGCGCGTCTATGCGATCGGCGATATCCATGGTCGCAATGATCTTTTGCAGCAACTGCTCGAGAAGATCATCAAGGATGACGGCGAACGGGGTGACCTTCAAAGCGAGATCATCTTTCTCGGTGATCTGGTCGATCGCGGTCCTGATAGCGCAGGTGTCCTCAACACCGCGATCCAGGCGAAGAAAGAATTGGGTAATGTCCGTTTCCTGATGGGTAATCACGAAGAAGTCTATCTGGCAGCGGCCACGGGTGACGAAAAATCCGTCCGTTTTTTCAACCGCATCGGCGGACGTGAGACGATCTTGAGCTACGAGATCACCATGAAGGAATATATGGAACTGGATATGACGCAATTGGCAGAGCGCATTCCAGAACTATTCCCCCGGGAGCATATCGATTTTGTCGCAGGCTTCGAGGATCAGATCACCATCGGTGATTATGCCTTTGTCCACGCTGGCATCCGTCCCGGCCTGCCGCTCTCGGAACAGCGTCAGAAAGACCTCCGATGGATCCGCGAAGAGTTTCTGTCCGCTCCAGAAGCGCATGAAAAGATTATCGTCTACGGCCACACGATCAATGATGAGGTGGTGGAGACCGGAACCCGCATCGGTATCGACACAGGCGCCTATTATTCCGACAAGCTCACTGCACTGGCACTGCAGGGTTCGGAACGCTGGTATCTCGACACAGTTTCATAAAAAACGGCGGAACCGAAAGGCCCCGCCATATTCCGGTCCGACAAGAGGACCATTTTTATATTGAATATGCTGCTGCTTATGCGACCTGCGCGGTTGGCGCGATTTCCTCGTCCATATCCCGAAGAACATAGCCCCTGCCCCATACGGTCTCGATATAATTTTCGCCGCCGCAAGCCAGAGACAGTTTTTTGCGCAGCTTGCAGATAAATACATCGATGATCTTGAGTTCGGGTTCGTCCATCCCGCCATATAGATGGTTGAGGAACATTTCCTTGGTCAGCGTCGTTCCCTTTCGCAGGGAGAGCAGCTCCAGCATGGCATATTCCTTGCCTGTCAGATGAACACGATTGCCGTCGACTTCGACCGTCTTGGCATCAAGGTTCACAGCCAGCTTGCCGGTGCGGATAACGCTCTGCGAATGGCCCTTTGAACGGCGAACAACTGCATGGATACGGGCAACCAGTTCGTCCCGGTGGAACGGTTTGGTTACATAATCATCGGCGCCGAAACCAAAGCTGCGGACCTTGCTGTCCATTTCACTGATGCCGGAAAGAATGAGGACCGGCGTCTGCACTTTCGCAACGCGCAGCTTCTTGAGTACGTCATAACCATGCATGTCGGGCAGGTTGAGATCGAGCAATATGATATCGTAATCATAGAGCTTGCCGAGATCGAGGCCCTCTTCGCCCAGATCCGTCGTATATACGTTGAAACCTTCGGTCGTCAGCATCAGCTCAATCGCTTTTGCGGTCGTTGGTTCATCTTCAATCAGCAGCACGCGCATCAGGCAGCCCCTTTTTTCTTAATTACTCGCTCGGATCGATCACTGTGCCGACCCGATGGATCATTTATTAACCATAAGATGAATGAACGTAAAAGGTTAATTTTTACTTAAGGCAGGAGTCAGCACGAGTCGCGCCAGGTTCAATGACTCTGTAACCCGCAGAAATGACTCGTTTCAGGACTGCCCGACAAGGCGAAAAAAAAATTAACTTTTTGCCGTTTCTGATCGAAAATCGTCACCCTTGTGTCAATATCGACATGTTTCTGTGGTAAATCGGTCGCGCTCAGAGCGAGTTTATTTCCTTTTGGTAAGCTTCCTTAACAAGCACTGTCACGCACAGGCGCATCAGGCTAGGAACTCTATATGGTTGATATTCCCGAAAGTGCGATCACCGAAACATTTCTGGCCGCCAGCGGACCCGGTGGGCAGAATGTCAATAAAGTGGCAACCGCAGTGCAGATGCGCGTCAATATCTATGCTCTGGGCCTCGAGCCCTATGCGTTCCGCAAATTGAAAATACTCGCGGGACGAAAAATGACCAGCGGCGGTGAACTGATATTCACGGTTCGCGAATATCGTACCCGGGAAGCCAATCGCGCGGAAGCGCGGCGGCGCGTGGCGGAAATGATCGAGCAGGCCTATCAACGCGATGCCCGCAGGATCAAGACCCGCCCGAGCAGAGCCGCCAAAGCCCGCCGGGTTGATACGAAAAAGAAGAAATCCTCGGTCAAGAAAACGCGCGGAAAGCCGAAACTCGACTAAGCGCGCCCGACCAGAATTTGACTGGCGAGCTCGCCCGGTGTTTGGTTTCCTGTTGGCAAAGCGTCCACATTCCCCATAAGATATGCTGTTACAAAAGGGGATATCGATGAAAACGCGCTATATACTCGCAATATGTTGCCTGCCATCCTTTGCAACGGCTGGCTTGGCCAGTGATGGCGATGACGCCCGCCGGTTTACCGCCGAGCGCGTGTTCGATCTCGAATATGCCGACGACCCCCAGATCTCGCCCGATGGCTCCACCATCGTCTATGCGCGCAAATCAATGGACAGGTTCGCCGACCAGCTTGTCAGCGATTTGTGGACGATTGACACCCGAAGCGGCAGTCATCGTCCGCTGGTCAGCGGACAGGGTTCCAGTTCCTCCGTTCGCTGGTCACCAGATGGCGATCGCCTGATCTATCTGACCTCGACCAACGGCAAGCCGGACCTGCGCCTCCGATACCAGGACAGTGGAGAAAGCTTTTCACTGGCGCAGCTGGAACAGGGCCCCAGCGCTCCGGTCTGGTCTCCCGATGGCAAGAGCATCGCCTTTTCCATGCTGGTTCCGGACGAGCGCACGGCCTTCGCCAAACCACCGAAAAGCCCAGAGGGTGCCGACTGGGCAAAACCGGTCCGTGTCATCGATGATCTGGTTTTCCGCTTCGACGGCGCTGGCTACTTGCCAAAGGGAAAGACCCAGATTTTTACGTTGAGCGCCGAGGGTGGCACGCCGCGACAGGTAACCCATGGCGAAAATGGTTTTGATACACCGCAATGGCTGGGCAACAATGCTCTGCTCGTAACCGGAAACGAAGGCGAAAATGCCGACCTCGATCCGATAGAAAGCGAAATCTATCGGGTCGACCTGACCAGCCAGACGGTAAGCGCGCTGACCCAGCGCGATGGCCCTGATTTTGCGCCGCTTGTTGCGCCCAACGGCTCCCGCATCGCCTATCGGGGATATGACGACAAGCTTAAATCCTATCAGCAGACCGATGTGTACGTGATGGCACCCGACGGAACCGGCGTGCAAAACCTGACGGCAAATTTTGACCGGTCGATCGACAGCATTGCCTGGCGGGCGGACAGTCGGGCACTGGTCGGTCAAACCGAAGTCGACGGCATGTTGACGCTGGTATCCATTGATCTGGCAGGCAATGTCCGAAATCTGATCGGGGATATCGGCGGCACGTCGCTTGGTCGCCCCTATGCGGCCGGCAGTTTTTCTGTCGCCAGCAAGGCCGGTGGCAGTACTCCTGTCATCGCTTATACCAAAGGCAGCAGCAACCGCCCCGCCGAAGTCGCACTGACCCGCGGCAGCGGTAACGGCCGTCAACTAACCCGTTTGAACGAGGATGCGCTCGGCCATCTGGATCTTGCCCGGATCGAAGAGATAAAGGTCTCGTCCACCCATGACGGCAGGGAAATCGAGGCATGGGTCGCCCTGCCCCCGGACTTCCGGCCCGATGGCTCCTTTCCGATGATTTTGGAGATCCATGGCGGGCCGAACACCATGTATGGCCCCTATTTTGCCGCCGAGATCCAGCGCTATGCCGCGCAAGGCTATGTGACGGTCTACGCCAATCCACGCGGCTCGACCGGCTATGGTGAAACTTTTGCCCAGCTGATCGATCTCGATTATCCTGGCAGGGACCATGATGATCTGATGAGCGTGGTCGATGCCCTGCTCGCCAAAAATTATGTCAGCAAGGACCGGCTGTTCATCACCGGTGGATCGGGTGGCGGCGTGCTCACCGCATGGGCGGTGGGAAAAACCGATCGCTTCGCAGCCGCCGCAACCGTCAAACCAGTGATCAACTGGACCAGCATGGCCCTCGCCGGGGATATCGCCCGGTTCGTCAGCCGCCACTGGTTCCGCGCACAGCCATGGGAACAGCCCGAAGAATATTGGCGGCGTTCTCCACTTTCCATCGTCAATAATGTCAAGACACCGACGATGGTGATGGTGGGAGAAGCCGACTGGCGCACACCGGCTTGGGAAGCCGAACAATTCTACACTGCATTAAAGGTCCAGAATGTCGACACCGTGCTTGTGCGGGTACCGGGGGCATCCCATCTCATTGCACGCAGACCAAGCCAGCTCATTGCCAAGGTCGACAATATCATGGGCTGGTTTGAAAAACATGATCCGGTAAAGAAACCGGAATCTCAAACTCAGCCTGAAAGGCAGTAAACACAGCCATGCTCGACATCGCCATAGATCCGGATCAACCCGCAACAGAATTTTACGCTGACCTCACCTCATCTGCCGCCGCGCTGGTCGACGGGGAGCCTGATGCTATCGCCAATATGGCAAATATCGCCGCTTTGATCTGGCAATATATGCCCGGACTTAACTGGGCCGGGTTCTATCGCGTTGTGGACGATGAACTGGTACTGGGCCCGTTTCAGGGTAAAACCGCCTGTATCCGGATCGCGATGGGGGCCGGCGTATGCGGCACCGCGGCGGCGACCGGTAAAGTGCAGCGGGTCGCCGATGTCCACGCCTTCCCCGGTCACATCGCCTGCGATGCCGATAGCCGCAGCGAACTGGTCATTCCGGTTCTGAAAAATGGAGAGGTCATCGCCGTGCTCGACCTCGACAGTCCCCTGCCCGACCGCTTTGGATCGGAAGATGAGGCGGGACTGGTCCCGCTGATCAAGGCTGTTGCTAATAATCTTGGTTAATTTTCCGGTAACCAACCTGCCCCAATACGAGACAAAGCGTTAATTCCGCTCAATTTTACGACCGGCTAATGGCCAACCGCTACGAAAAATGGTAAATGTTTGTTAACCAGATTTCGGTCGGACATGCTTGATGCATGTCTGGAACTAGGGAGTTGTTAACCATGAAGACCCTTTTACTTGCAGGCCTTGGCGGTATGCTGACGGTTGCATCAGCACCGGCAATCGCCGCCATCGACTCGACTTCGGATGATGTTTTGGCG
Source organism: Sphingorhabdus sp. M41 (assembly GCF_001586275.1). Classification (NCBI taxonomy): domain Bacteria; kingdom Pseudomonadati; phylum Pseudomonadota; class Alphaproteobacteria; order Sphingomonadales; family Sphingorhabdaceae; genus Sphingorhabdus; species Sphingorhabdus sp. M41. The sequence goes on from NZ_CP014545.1 coordinate 1,827,069, forward strand.
CCTGCCGTCGATCTCGCCTTTGCGTCCTCCAAGGCTCTGGCAAGTCCTGCAGCAGGCGCCAAGACCATATCGCGCATGGGCAATGCGGGTCAGATGCGGAATATGGGCCATGCGCGCGGGATGAAATCGACGGGCAACATGCGCCAGATGAAAGCCTATCGCCACGCTGGCAGTTATGTGCGTCAGGGCCGAATGGGCTATGACAAAGGCTATCGCAAACCCCATCGCGGCTTCCGTCTGCCGCGCACCTATATCCAACCCAGCTATTTCATCGGAAATTTCGGCTATTATGGACTGAGTCAGCCAAATTACGGCTATGGCTGGTCGCGCTATTATGATGATGCCGTTCTGACGGACCGCTACGGCGTGGTTCAGGACGCTCGCTATAATGTCGACTGGGACCGCTATAATCAGGGCTATCATGACGGCTATCGCGACGGTCAGGCCACCTATGACCCGGGTGTTTTCATCGGCGATGACCGCGTGGTGGCCACACCGCATGCCTATAACAGCGACCAGTCTACCTACCAGGGCGATTGGGACGGCGCTTATCGCGAGGACGGCAGCTATCAGGGTGAATGGCAAGGCACCTATCGTGATGCCGACGGTCAGGTCTATGAAGGCGAATATTCCGGAACATTCATCGGTGATTCCAACATGTCCCCCCATTGGGGCGCGCGCGCGGACAGAAATGCGGGATCCGATCGCTATGACCGTTATCCAGATGAGCGGGACTTCGACCGCCAGCGTTCGGAAGAATTGGCCTATCTCGAAAACTGCAAGAAAAGCAGTGGCATTGGCGGGGCCATTGTCGGCGGTGCTGTAGGTGCCTTTGCGGGCAATCGTATCGCGGGCCGCGGCAACCGACTCGGCGGTTCGCTAATCGGTGGCGGGCTTGGCGCGGTCGCGGGTGCTGCCATTGATCAGGGAAGCGATCGCTGCCGCAAGCTGCTCAAGAAATATGGCTATGAACAGCAACACACCACCCGACAACCGGATTATCCGCCGGTTCACCATCGTCGTCCGCCGCAGCCTCATCCGACCTATCCCAGCGGCTGGAATGGATATTATAGCCCCGGCTATTATTATCCCCAGCCCCAGCAACCCATGATCACGACAATCGTCGTGCAATCTGCTCCGGTCACAACCACAACGACCACGACTTATGTTGAAGAGGAAGTGATCTATAGCAAGCCGACTTACAAAAAGCGGTGGAAACCGGCACCCAAGAAAGTGTGGAAGCCAGCCGCAAAGGCTGTGCCGCTAAAAGGTTGTCAACAAGCGCGCTGCATGTACGACTGAGCGCCTGCTCCGGGAAACAAAAAAGCCTGCCAACCGGATATGGTGGCAGGCTTTTTATGGGCGTAATCTCGATTGCCGGAAGATCAGTTGGGACAGTGCAACTTGAGCAGTGCGGCCGGATCAAATCTCTGCCAACCGTCCGGCCCCAGCTTCTCCAACGGACGGAAGCGGACCTTATATTCCATCTGCGGCGAACCATCGACCCAATAGCCGAGATAGACGTATGGCAATCCGGCTGTCTTGGCGCGCAGGATATGATCCATGATGATATAATTTCCGAGACCGGCACGCTCGCCATGATCCGCGTCGAAGAAGCTGTAGATCATCGACAGCCCGTCACCTTGCTGGTCGGTGAGACAGGCTCCGACCAGTCGGCCCTTGCTGCCATCGAGCGTCGGCTCGCGATATTCGATAACGAAACTTTTGACAGGCGATTGCTCGACCATGTCGGAATAATCCATCTCGTCCATTTCCGCCATCCCGCCGCCGGGGTGACGTTTTGCGAGATATTTTTGGAGAAGCTGATATTGTTCTTCTGTCGCCCAGGGTTCGCAGGCTTCCACAACCAGATCCTGATTGCGCCGGATCAGCTTCCGTTGCGTCGCGCTGGGACGGAATTCATCGGCTAATACCCGCACCGAAACGCAGGCCTTGCAATCCAGACAGCTGGGTCGATACGCCACATTCTGACTGCGACGGAAGCCGATCCGGCCCAGAGCATCATTCAGTTCCTCGGTGTGGGCCCCGTTCAGTTCGGTGAAAACCTTGCGTTCGCTTTTTCCGGGCAAATAAGGGCATGGGCTGGGGTTTGTTACAAAGAATCGCGGGAAGCGAACGGGTGCAGTCACAAAGCCAGCCTTTTGTTACATTCTTGAGAATCGACAAGGACAATATGCAGTGCGTCAGAGAAAATTAAAAGACGATTAACCACATAAATTTGTCACGGGTGCAGGATGACTGGGTCAAAAAAAACGGGGCGAAAAACGCCCCGTTTCCAAATTATTTGTCTAAGCTCAAGGGCTTGTTGGATCGTCATCATCAGCAATGATGATGATACCAGCAATTACCGCTGCTGCTGCCAGAATTGCAATCAGAATGCCATTTTCGCCTTCAAGTTTTTCTGAAGTCGAAGAAGTCGCACTCACGCGCTCAACAGCAGGCGCTACGCTGTTCGATGATTGCGCTGCGACAGGCGCTGCAACCAAAGATACTGCTGCAATAGCAGCAGCCAATTTACCGAAATTCATAATCATGCTCCAATTAGGTCAGTTTACAAAGAGTAGAAGCTCAAATCTGAACTTCCATGCGCCCCAGTGCATTCGAAGGGTTTTCTTTTAATCCATCCCTTCTGACATTGCGTTTAACCCAATTTACGATTCTTAACAACTGCAAAACCCAATTAATTTCTCAACTTCTCTTATTTCCAAGCAACTTAACTGTATCTTGTCAATTTCGTACAAATACTTGCCGGCCTGCTATCCAGGTTTGAAGAACTTGCATGCCGCGAATTTGCGCTGGTGTCGAAAGCAATATGTCCTGGTCTATGATAAGGAAGTCTGCCCTTTTCCCCGGCTCCAGACTGCCCAGCCGGTCTTCGGCAAATGCGGCATAGGCTGCCCCGTAAGTATAAGCGCCCCAGGCTTGCTCACGATTTAATCTTTCTGCGGGAATCCATCCGCCAAAGGGCTGACCAGCCGCATCTTCCCGTGTCATTGCAGCAGCAAGACCCGAAAACGGGTTGGACGATTCCACCGGGACATCGGTCCCGAACGCCATTTTCGCACCCGAGTCGAGCAACGACTTCCAGGCATAGGCGCCTGTAAGTCGCTCGGGCCCCAGCCTCGCCTCGGCCATCGTCCGGTCCGACGTCTGGTGTACCGGTTGCATTGATGCGATCGTTCCGGATGCAGCAAAGCGACTTATGTCGGCAGGATCAACTATCTGCGCATGCTCAACCCGCCATCGACGATCACCTTTATAGGTCAGTTGAAGTTCCTCGATTGCCGATAGAATTTCATCATTGGCCTTGTCACCAATGGCATGGACCGCCGTTTGGAACCCGTCCATTGCCGCCCGGCTCATCTTGTTTTTCAGTTGCGCCGATGTGAGCATGGCAAGTCCGCTTTCACCAGGCTTGTCCGCATAGGGTTGTTTCAGCAGCGCGCCCCGCGAGCCCAGCGCACCATCGATATAGAGCTTTACCCCGGTCAGCCGCAGATGATCATCATAGAGCCAAGGGGATGGTGTCGGCCCGGCAATAGCGACCATATTGTCTATGCCGGCGGCATAGGAAATAATCCGGATTTTCAGGCGACCCTTGTCCCCTGCCCGGCGGAAGCTTTGCCAATCCTGCATCGTGGTGCCCATATCGGCGATAGATGTAACCCCGTTCGCCAGCAATATGTCCTGCGCTTTGCCGAGCGCGAGATCCCGCTCCACCGGTCTCGGCGCGGGAATCGTATCGCTGAACAGATCCATCGCGGCATCGACAAAAATACCAGAGGGTTTGCCGCCAATCTTGACGATGGTTCCCCCGCTGGCCGATGTCGATGCGCCGGAAACACCCGCCGCCGTCATCGCTGCGCCATTGACCCAGGCCGCATGGCCGTCGACTCTGGACAGATATACAGGCCGGTCCGGGACTGCCGCATCGAGTTCTGCAGCGGTGGGAAAGCGGTCAAGACCCCAGACTTCCTGATTCCAGCCATTGCCGATGATCCACGGCCTGCCCGGATTATCCGCAGCATATTGGGTGATTTTGGCGAGCGCTTCAGCCAGCGTTCTGGTGTCCGACAAATCCAGCGTCAACGCACCAAAGCCCAAGCCCATGACATGACCGTGGGCATCGAAAAACCCCGGGATCAGCGTTCTGCCCTTTCCGTCAAACTGAAAGTCCACCTCGCGTGGCCGCTTGTCCCGCCGGTCCAGCAGCTGCTTCACTCTGCCCTCATCATCGATAAGCATCGCTGCAAAGCGAATGACCTTTCCCTCACTGTCGAGAGTCATGCCGTTGACATTCTCAATCAGACTATCGGCCTGGGCAATACCGGGTGCAAGGAACACACTCGCGGCGCCCGCGCATAATGCCAAACCATGTTTTGTCAGCCAACCGGTCATATCATTTGCCCTTGCTTATTTTCTTTTGGGGAGACGCGAGACCAATGAACTCGTGTCATTGCGGCCGCCGCCTGCGGCCTGCACTTCGGCATAAAATTGATCGACCAGCGCCGCGACCGGGATGGTTGCCCCGTTGGTCCGGGCCTCCTCGATCGCCAGTCCCAGATCCTTGCGCATCCAGTCGACCGCAAAGCCAAAATCAAAATCATCTTTGGCCATGGTCGCCCAGCGATTGTCCATCTGCCAGCTTTGCGCAGCGCCGCCAGAAATCGCTTCGTAAACCTTGTCCAGATCCAGTCGGCTGGCCTGGGCGAAGCGCAGCGCTTCAGACAGGCCCTCGAGTACCCCTGCAATCGCGATCTGATTGCACATTTTCGTGGTTTGTCCGGCTCCGGTACGGCCGACATGGACGATGCGACCGGCATATGCAGCCATGATCAGCTCGGCCGCGGTAAAGGCTTCTTCACTGCCGCCACACATGATCGACAATGTGCCGTTTTCCGCTCCTGCCTGACCACCGGAAACCGGCGCGTCGACGACGTGAATTCCGCGCCCTTCGGCTTCCACCGACAGCTGCCGTGCAATCCGGGCGGACACTGTCGTATGGTCTATGAACAGAGCGCCAGACGCCATGGTAGAAAAGGCCCCGTCGCGTCCCATGGTAACGGAGGCGAGATCATCATCATTGCCGACACAAGTGATCACGATTTGCTTGCCGCGCGCAGCCTCGGCCGGGTTTTCGGCCGTGGTACCACCATGTTTGGCGACCCACGCTGCAGCCTTGGCGCTGCTTCTGTTATAAACGGTAAGCTCATGCCCCGCGCCAGCCAGATGCCCGGCCATGGGTCCGCCCATCACGCCGATCCCGATAAATGCAATTTTCGCCATAGATATATTCGCCCTTTCAAATGGCCATAATCATTGTTTCCCTCGATGACCAGATGCGTTAGGGGCACTGACTATATGAATGATATCCAAACCAGCACCCATCCATCCTTCGATTATGATGATGTGAAAGCCGCCCACGACCGGATCAAGGGCCGGGTCGTCCATACGCCTACACTCAAGAGTATCACTTTGTCGGAACTGAGCGGGGCGGAAGTTTTTCTCAAATTTGAAAATTTGCAGTTCACCGCTGCCTATAAGGAACGTGGTGCGCTGAACGCTCTGTTGTTGATGGACGAAAGCAAGCGCAAGGCCGGCGTGATCGCCGCATCCGCTGGCAATCATGCCCAAGGGCTTGCCTATAACGCGAAAAATCTTGGAATCCCCGCCACTATCGTGATGCCCAGCACCACCCCGATGGTGAAGGTAGAACAGACTCGCGGCCACGGTGCCGAGATCGTCATTTTTGGCAGCAATTATGATGAAGCCTATGCCCATGCGATGCTGCTCTCAGAACAACGCGGGCTGACCTATATCCATGCCTTTGACGACCCGCATGTCGCAGCCGGCCAGGGCACGGTTGCGATCGAGATGCTCGAAGCCATCCCCGATCTGGACCGCCTGATCATACCGATCGGCGGCGGCGGATTATTCTCCGGCATGGCAACCGCAGCGGATGCGATCAAACCCGGCATCAAGATGACTGGCGTACAGGCCGCGCTTTACCCCAGCATGTACGCAAAATTGAATGGCAAGACCCTGACGGCCGGTGGCGATACGCTGGCTGAAGGCATAGCGGTGCGCAATCCTTCCGAATTTACCGCCGCGATCATCAAGAAATATGTCGACGAGATTGTACTGGTCAGCGAAGCGGAGCTGGAAGGCGCCGTGAGCCTGCTCTTGCAGATTGAAAAAACCGTGGTCGAGGGTGCTGGAGCCGCAGGCCTAGCGGCTCTGCTGGCCAATAAGGAAAAATTCGCCGGCGAGAAAGTCGGTCTGGTCCTGTGCGGCGGCAATATCGACACGCGCTTGCTGGCGAACGTATTGCTGCGCGATCTCGCCCGCTCGGGCCGCCTCGCCCGTCTCCGCCTGCATCTGCGCGACCAGCCCGGCGCGCTCTACAATGTCGTGAAGCAATTTGCCGAACATGAGGTGAATATCATCGAAGTCTATCACCAGCGGGTGTTCACCAACCTGCCGGCCAAGGGTCTGATCACCGATATCGAATGCGAAGCCAAGGACCGCGAGCAGCTGGAAGGCCTGATCGCCGATCTCAACAAGGCCGGCTATGATGTCCGGCAGGTCGAACTGGCCGATTGAACGATTGATGCGAGTGAAAAATTGTTCGAACGTTTGAAAGTCGCGTCCCAGTACATCCTGCCAAAACGGGGGCTTACCAGCTTGGCCGGTCGCATTGCCGAGGCGGAACGGGGCACCCTGACGACCCGGCTAATACGCTGGTTTGTCGGCAAATATGCGGTCGATATGACCGAGGCGCGAAATCCGGACATCGCCAGCTATAACAGCTTCAACGCCTTCTTCACCCGTCCGCTAAAGGCCGGCGCGCGACCGATCACGCAAGCGGATTTTGCCTGCCCGGTGGATGGCGCGATCAGCCAGCTTGGTGCTATTGATGACCACCACATCCTGCAGGCAAAGGGCCATTCGTTTACCACGACCGAGTTGCTGGGCGGCGATACAGCGCTGGCAGCAGAATTTCAGAACGGCAGCTTTGCCAATGTCTATCTGTCCCCCAGGGATTATCATCGCATCCATATGCCTTGTGACGGCAGGCTTGTAAGCATGACCTACGTGCCAGGCGCACTGTTTTCCGTAAATCCCACTACTGCGCGCGGCGTGCCCAACCTATTTGCGCGAAACGAACGGGTGATATGCGTGTTTGAATCGCCAGACCATGGCACATTCGCGATGGTCCTGGTCGGTGCTACCATCGTCGGCAGCATGGCAACGGTCTGGCACGGCGTCGTCAAGCCAAAGCCCGCCAACAAGATTATGCAGTGGACCTATACCGACAAGAATATCGCGCTCGAAAAGGGCGAGGAAATGGGCCGGTTCCTGCTCGGCTCTACGGTCGTCATGCTGTTCCGGCCGGACACCATCGCTTTATCAGCTGACTGGGCACCGGAGCGATCGGTGCGTCTCGGCGAAACAATGGGTCAGCGGCCCGGTATTTGAGGTCTATTGATTGATCGACTTTGCGCACAGTTGAGCGCGCGTGCGAACGGTTAGTGCAAGTCCATTTCCGGAATATCGGCATTTAGTCTGCCATATCGGCAAAGCAGACCTTGGGCTAGTTTTGTCGGAACTTCGGCTTCCGCCCCATTAGCGGTCGTTCATAACAGCGAAACCATTTCTCGAAACCTGCCATTTCGCAGTACAGAGTCTTATACTGTCTCAGGCTCTGGCGAGGCGTTTGTCAAAGCTGATCCGATCAAGCGCAGCGTTCATTTTTAGAAGCGCTTCATGGAGATCGACGCCGATCTCCTTAAACAGTTCGCGGTAAACAGACTGTGCCTTTTCGATTACTGTACTGACATCCGCAGCCACCTGCGTTCCCTTGCTGGTTAGAGAGAGTGGTTTGCGTCGGCCATCACTGGGATCGTTCTGGCGCTCCAATATGCCTTTATCAATCAATATGCGAATTGTCTTAATCACCGCGACATGACTCACATTGAGGGCGCTGGCAATCTCGGTCACACTAGCCGGCCCCTCCTTAAGAACCATGATTGTGGACATGGTATTTACCGGAATTTCGAGGCCAATGGCGGTTGAGAAGCGCGCCCCTTCGCTGGTAATGCGATCGGTAAGCTGAATAGCAAGAAAAGCAAAAAAGGCCGGTGCATAGGTCTCTACCGGGCGGTGAATGCCGCCAGTTTTGGATTTTTTGTGCTGAATCATTGTGTATCTCATTGTGCTATGCTAATTATGTGTAACCAGTTACATATAATGGAAAGTGATGCAATGATGAAGTTCAGTTTAGGGTCAATTGCCTTGATCGTGATGACATCGATGTTTTTTGGCGAGGCGGCGATTGCCCAGATTGATGCGCATCGCGTGAAGGCTGATGTTGAAACATGGCGCGATTGGATGGGCTCAACCCATCCAGACCTTTCCCACTCGGCGGATATTCAGCGGGTCGACGCCGCATTTGAGGCTCTAGAGCAGAAGCTAGATGGTGAGTATGACGTTCGCTCGGCCTGGCGCGCGCTCGCAACGATCAATCCCTTGCTGAATGATGCACATAGTGGAATACGTTTGCCGGACACGGCTTATGAAGCAGCGCTTGAACAGGGCTCCGTCGCATTCACTCTTTCGGTCAACGTGTCCGAAGGACGGCTTTACGTTGACCGTTCTATTCAATCATCCAGCCCGATAAACCCCAACGAAGAAATTCTTGCGATCAATGGTCAGTCTGCCGCCTCGCTGATTTCCGAGTTGGAGCCACGTATGCGCGGCGAGAGCAAGGGGCTTCGCGAGCGAGTGTTGTCCTTGCGATTTCCGGTGGCTCTGTGGGCAGTGCAGGGCGACCGACAATCTCACAACGTAACACTTAGGCGCAAAAACGGCCCGCAAACGATTAAGATTGATCCCACGCGTGACATCGCGGTGTCCGGCGACCAGACCTATGAACTGAATATTCGCGACAATGTTGCCGTCATGACCGTGAAAAGCTTTGAGATATCTAGAGAAGAGAAATTTGCAGCATTTCTTGCAGATGCGTTTGCCCGCATCGATGCGGGCAATATCGATCGATTGATTATCGATGTGCGGAAAAACGGAGGCGGCGCTCGTCAGCTTTCTGATCGCTTGATGGCTTATCTTACGACTTCCCGCTACACCCCAATATCTGCCGTCAAAGCACGCATTGTTGCGGAGAACCAAGCACTCATTCCGGGATCACAGATCGGGCAGGTCATTGAGATGCCATTTGCTCAATGGGTCGAACCAACGGCCGAACTAGCTCATCGATTTTTGGGGAAGTCGGTCATTCTGATCGGACCGGCAAGCTATTCTCAAACCATCGCCTTTGCGGTAACGGTTCAGGATTTCAAAATCGCCCAAATCGCTGGCACCCCGACCGAGGGTCCTGCCAACCAAACCGGACAGGTGCAGCGTTTCACCCTTCCGGAATCCGCCCTTGTTGTTCAGGCACCGCTCTACATATTCACCCGTCCGTCGGGCGAAATTGGTAGAGCGCCCTTGATTCCGGATCGCCTCATTCCCGGACAAGGAGAAGCGCAGTTGAAGATACTGATCACCGAGATGAGCGAATGAAAACATCGCTGCCACTTTGGATTAATTGCCGGAATGTCCGCTAAGCCTAAATCGGACTATAAAACTTGCCGTTCAGCAATCCACCCAATCCCGGCCACCCCACAAACCCATGACCGCTTTCCGCTTTCCAGATATCGCGTACCCAGTCTAAACGGTTGCGGTAACCCCGGCATCGCGCATCCCGCGCCAGATCTGAAGTGCCTGCACCGTTTCCGGTACATCATGCACGCGGACAATTTGCGACCCCTGCTGGACCGCGTGATGCGCGAAGGCGATTGAACCGCCAAGACGCTTGTCCACGGGAGCTTCTTTCGACAAAGCCCCGATCATCCGCTTGCGACTGGCACCGATCAATAGCGGCTGGCCGAGCGCGTGGAACATCGCGATATTGTTCATCAGGGCGAGATTGTCGGTCAGCGACTTGCCGAAGCCGAGGCCGGGATCGATAATGATCTTCTCGCGTTCGAAGCCCGCTGCGACCACATCGGCGATCCGCTGTTCCAGCCAGTCGAGCGTATCGGTTACGATATTGCCATAACCGTCACTTTCATGCGGATTTTTCCCGCTTGAGGGTGCGTGCATAAGCACCACCGGTCGACCGGAAATGCCGGCCACCTCAAGCGACCGCTTGTCATGCAACAGGGCCGAGACATCATTGATCAGGTGCGCGCCCGCGGCGATGGCTGCCTCCATCACCGCTGCCTTGCGGGTGTCGATCGACAGCACGGCACCGCAATGGGCCAGCCGTTCGACTACCGGCACCACCCGCTTGATCTCGTCGCCTTCCCATACCGTATTTGCGCCGGGCCGGGTGCTCTCTCCCCCGATATCGAGGATCGACGCGCCGACTGCAGCCATCGCCAGTCCCGCTTCGGCCGCCTTGTCAGGGTCATCCACATGCTTGCCGCCGTCCGAAAAACTGTCGGGCGTAATATTGAGTATGCCCATGACATGAGGCTGGTCGAAGCGGATGATCCGCTCGCCGCATGTCAGGGCCTCGTGCTGCCGTGTCAGATTGGCAAATAGGGTAGCGGCCCGCTGGGCCAGCGGCTCCGGCAGGGCTGCCGACCATTCCGGCCACTGGGTGATGTTGACCAGCCCCCTCCGGTTTGGTCTGCCGCTCTCTATTACCAGATATTCTATCTGAGAAAACCATATTAAACCATTGTTTAACCGCTGGTTTTTGCCTTCATGCCATTGCGGGCTATCGACAAATCCAACAGGCTTCAGATAGAGTCTGGCATCCGCTCCACATGCTTCCAAGTCTTCCATCGCACCGCCCATATCAGGGTTCGGTGGCCAGCAAATAGGTCTGCCGCAAATTGTCAATCGGCTTCAGATCCTTGCCGTCCTTGTAATACCAGTAGGTCCAGCCGTTGCAGCTCGGTGCATCCTGCACGGTCGCGCCGATCTTGTGGATCGAGCCTTCCTGGCCATCCCAGATCACTGAACCATCGGCCCGTACCTTGACCTTGAACTTGCGGTTCTTGCTGCACAGTTCGTCACCGGGTTTCAGATAGCCGGTTTCCACCAGCGTTCCGAAGGCAACCCGCGGTTTCGACTTGGGCGACTGCATCGTCTTCAGCGAGCTTTCATCAAGCGGCAAAGCTTCGGCGATACGCTGTTCTGCCACTTCGCAATAGCTGTCCTCTTTCTCGCAACCGATCCATTCGCGGCCCAGTCGCTTCGCAACCGCGCCGGTAGTGCCGGTGCCGAAGAAAGGATCGAGCACGACATCACCCGGATTGGTCGTCGCCAGCATGATCCGGTAGAGCAAGGCTTCCGGCTTCTGGGTCGGATGCGCCTTTGTGCCGTTGCGTTTCAGCCGTTCCTGACCACCGCAGATCGGCATCACCCAGTCGCTGCGCATCTGCAATTCATCATTGAGATTTTTCATCGCGCGATAGTTGAACGTATATTTCGACTTTTCCGATTTCGAGGCCCAGATCAATGTCTCGTGCGCATTGGTGAAGCGGGTTCCCTTGAAATTCGGCATCGGATTGGCCTTGCGCCAGATGATGTCGTTGAGGATCCAGTAACCGAGATCCTGCAGCGAAGCGCCAACCCGGAAGATATTGTGATAGCTGCCGATTACCCACAGAGACCCGTCGGGCTTGAGAATACGGCGCGCTTCGGCCAGCCAGGCCTTGGTAAAGGCATCATAAGCGGCGAAACTGTCAAAATGGTCCCAGGCGTCGTCCACGGCATCCACCTGCCCGCCTTCCGGACGGAACAAGTCACCCCCAAGCTGCAGATTATAAGGCGGATCGGCAAAGACCATATCGACCGATGCATCGGGAAGCGATGCCATCGCCGTGATACAGTCCATCTTCAAAATCTGGCCCAGTGGCAGATCGACAGCCTTCTTAGCTGTACCTGTTCCAGCGCTTTGCGCAGTGCGTGTCTTGGGCGCGTGAATGCGCTCGATAATCCCCATGAAACTCTATTCCTTTTTTCAACAGCGCCAACGGTGAGTCCCAAATGGCCGGCGGTCAAGGCCGTTAACATAGGTTAAAGGCGTATCTTTATGGTTAACGAAAAATTTGACGAGAGAACGAAACGAGTCCGTCACCAGATGTGGAGTCAAACCGCCAACGCCAGACTCAATCCCTAGTGGTGTGACGTAAAAGACTCGTTCGTGAAGTTTATTTGTTCAAAATCGGGAATTCGTCCGAATTGAAATTTGGTTCACAAAAAGCCGCGATCGGACTATATGCTTAATCTGCAGTAAAGCTCAAAAGCGTAACAGACCGGGGTCGGTGAACAAATGGCAGATAATTTTCGCGACAAATATCAGCATGAATATGGCATCGCCCAGCAAAGCGATGAGCCCCGTCCGCATCCCGGCGTCATTGTCGGCGGCGAGGCCGGACGCGAGAAACGCAAGGAATATGCGATTGTTTTCGGGTCCAAGATATTTGGCTCGATTGCGGCTGTCTGGTGGATGTTCACCTACGATACCGGCTGGGTAGAATGGTCCGCCTTCATCGCCGGATATATCATTTTGATGCTCGGCATCGTGCTCGGTTTCCACCGCTATTATTCGCACAAGTCCTTCGATACATCCGTGCCGATGCAATATATTCTCGGCGCAATGGCGCAAATGTCGATCCAGTCTTCGGTATTGCGCTGGGCTGCCGATCACCGGCGGCATCATGCCCATAGCGACGAAGTCGGCGATGTGCACAGTCCCTGGCTCGACGGCAGGGGCAAGCCAACGAGCAAATTGAAAGGCATGTTCCACTCGCATTTCGGCTGGTTCATGGACGATTGCGTCACCGACATGAGCATCTACGGCAAGGGACTTGCCGACAATGATATCGTCCTGTGGTTGCACAAGACCCGCTGGTTCTGGCTGGTCTTTTCGCTGATAATCTTTCCCGGTGTCTGGGGTCTCGTCTTTGGCGGCTGGGACCATGTGATCGGCACGATCCTGATCGGCGGCTATTTCCGGACCTTCGTGGTGCTGCAGATCACACTGGGCATTTCCAGCTACGCCCATGTCGTCGGCTCACAGCGCCACACTAAGGGCGTCGGCACCGCCAAGAACAGCTTTCTCTTCTCGCTACTGACCTTCGGCGAAGGCTGGCACAACAACCACCACAAACATCCGCGTGCCAGCTTTCAGGGCATGGCCTGGTGGGAAATCGATATCGCTGGCTATGTCCTGCTGCTGCTCGAGAAAATGGGGCTGGTGTGGAATGTCACCCGGCAACCCAAATATATCAAGAGCGAGAGCGGCGAATGGGTTCTGGCCGAGCGCAAGATCGCGCCAAAGCGCGCGGAAGTCGAAGCCTAGAGCAATTCCATCTGGGAGACCGGCGCGAAGCTCCTGCGGTGCAGCGGCGTCGGTCCATATTGCCTGAGCGCCGCCAGATGTTCGGCCGTGCCATAGCCCTTGTTCCGTTCCCAGCCATATTGCGGATATTGTTCGGCCGCCGCGATCATCAGCCGGTCGCGAAACTCCTTGGCGAGTATGGACGCGGCGGAAATACAGGGATGGAGCGCGTCCCCGCCAATCACCGCTTCGGCTGAATAGGTCCATTTCGGCAAGCGGTTGCCATCGACCAGTATATGATCGGGTACGGCATCCAGCCCTTCCACCGCGCGCGTCATCGCCAGCATGGTCGCCTGCAATATGTTGATCTCGTCAATCTCGGCCTCGGAACATTGCGCTATCGAAAAGCGCGCACATTCCATGATTTCCACTTCGAACCGCGCGCGTTTTGTTGCCGTCAGTTTCTTGCTGTCGTCAAGTCCGATAATGGCATGACCGTCCGGCAAGATCACCGCAGCGGCCACGACCGGACCAGCGAGCGGTCCCCTGCCCACCTCGTCGACGCCAGCGATCACCGGTCGTCATCCTGAAAGTCGGTAACAAATTGATGACCGAGGGGCCCACTTCCCTCGCCAAGTCCCGGTGCTTCCAGTATCGCGATGCGGGTGAAGGAGATTGCCTGCTCGAAAGCCGCGTTCAGATCGAGCCCGCTGCCGAGACCGACAGCCAGCGCGCTGGCAAAGGTGCAGCCTGTGCCATGGGTTTCGCTGCTATCGATCCTCTTCCCCTCGATCCGTCTGATCAGGCCGCTTGGTGCATAGAGTTCGTCGACGACCATGCCACCCTTACCGTGACCGCCCTTGATCACGAGATGGCAGCCATGGCTCAATATCCGGTCCTTGCCGCCCAGCGCTTCCAGTTCCGGCAAATTGGGCGTGACCACCGATGCGACATCCATCAACTGGCCAAAGGCTGCGATCGTCTCACCATCGGCCAGCGTGCTGCCGCTGGTCGCGATCATTACCGGATCAAAGACAACCGCTATGCTGAGCTTATCCAGATAATCCGCTACCGCCCGTGCGGCCTCCGCGCTTCCGATCATCCCGATCTTGACCGCATCTACACCGATGTCGCTAACCACGGACTCGATCTGCGCCAAGATCATTTCGCTTGGCAACTGATGCACGGCCTGGACACCCAGAGTGTTCTGGGCAGTGATCGCGGTAATAGCGGTCATCGCATGGCCACCCAGCATGGTGATGGTCTTGATGTCCGCCTGGATGCCCGCACCGCCGCCGCTATCCGAACCGGCAATCGACAAGATCCGCGGGCAATCTACCGTCACAGGAATAGCGGCCCAACCTGTACGATCAAAAACCATTCAAAGGCACCCGCGATCAGCACGATCGGAAGCCAGAAGCGGCGGAAAAAATCGCGCGCAAAAAAATACAGGAGCAGCGTCACGAGGAGCGGCAGCATCAGGCCCATGGCCACAATGGTTCTGGCGTCCATTGCATCGAGAAAGCCCAGCATCAGTTATACTTTCGATCGGTCGACGCCGGATATTTCGCCAGCTTTTCGGCGGAACGCATCGGCCTGGGTTGCAAAGCGCCACCGCAATTGAGACAGATATCGTGCAGCTTCTCGCTATTGCAGCTCTCGCAAAATGTGCATTCGAAACTGCAGATCAGCGCACCAGCCTGCTCGGCTGGCAAATCCTTGCCGCAGCTTTCACAATCGGGACGCATTTCCAGCATCAGCCTGCGACCTCCTCTACCACCGCGCAAATCCGGTCGACGACCGCATGGACCTGATCCTCGTCATCCCCTTCGGCCATCACCCGGATCAGCGGTTCCGTGCCCGATTTGCGGATCACCAGCCGGCCGCAACCTTCCAGTTCCTTTTCGGCTTCCGCAATCACGGCCTTGACCTTTGCGCTTTCGAGCGGTTGGCCGCCGCTATAGCGAACATTCTTGAGCAACTGCGGGACCGGATCAAACAGATGCAGCAATTCGCTCGCCGACTTGCCGCTTTCCACCAGTTCTCCCAGCACCTGCAATGCAGCGACCGTCCCGTCACCGGTCGTGCCGTGATCGAGCAGGATCATATGGCCGGATTGCTCACCGCCGACATTATAAC
This sequence comes from Sphingorhabdus sp. M41, assembly GCF_001586275.1. NCBI lineage: Bacteria > Pseudomonadati > Pseudomonadota > Alphaproteobacteria > Sphingomonadales > Sphingorhabdaceae > Sphingorhabdus > Sphingorhabdus sp. M41. Next base: position 1,842,586 of record NZ_CP014545.1, read on the forward strand.
CACCCTTTTTCATCTCCTCCAGAACATAGCGATCACCGACTTTCGCCCGCACAAGGTCGAGATTCTGGGAATTTAAAAATCGTTCCAGTCCAAGGTTCGACATAACCGTAGCAACGATTCCGTTGCCGCGGAGCAGTCCATCCCGGTTCCAGCTAGACCCGATCAGTGCCATCAGCTGATCGCCATCTACAACCTGCCCTTTTTCGTCGATAACAATCAAACGGTCGGCATCGCCGTCCAGCGCAATACCGATATGCGCGCCGGACGAAACCACCGTTTCCTGCAATATCGCTACATCTGTAGATCCGCATTTGTCATTGATATTCAATCCGTTGGGGGCAATTCCTAAAGGGACCACCTCGGCGCCCAATTCCCAAAATGCCTCAGGCGCAACCTGATAGGCGGCGCCATTGGCACAATCGCAAACGATCTTCAGGCCATCGAGACGGATATGGTCAGGCAATGACATTTTGACTGCATGGATGTAACGACCGCGCGCATCTTCAAAGCGCTTGGCACGACCAATATCCGCTGCCGGTGCCAACGTGGCCTCTTCTTCCAGATAGGCTTCAATGGTCAGTTCGTCTTCGTCAGACAGTTTGAAACCGTCCGGCCCGAATAATTTTATGCCATTGTCAAAATAAGGATTGTGACTGGCCGATATCATGACCCCGAGATCGGCGCGCATCGACCTTGTAAGCAACGCCACCGCAGGCGTCGGCATCGGACCGACCTGCACGACATCCATTCCGACGCTGGTAAAGCCTGCGACCAGCGCATTTTCCATCATATAGCCGGAGAGCCTTGTATCCTTGCCAATCACCACGCGATGCTTGTGATTGCCCCGCAGGAAGTGACGGCCAGCGGCCTGCCCCACTTTCATGGCGATTTCGGCCGTCATCGGGTGAGCATTGGTCAGACCGCGTATGCCATCGGTACCAAAAAATTTCTTCGTCATATCCATCTACATCCCAACATGGTCGCGCCCTGTTTGGCGAGTCTCTAGCCGATGGATCGCCCGGAGACCAAGAGGGAATGAATCCAATCGCGAAATTTACCGATAATCACCCCTTGCCAGCGCACTCCGCTCATGGTTGATGGTCGGTGCGGGGATGGCAAAAGGACAGAAATATTGAAAAAAGCGCTGATCATACTTCTGGCTCTCATTCTTGGCATATTGATCGGGCTGTTTGTCGGCCCCAAAAGCGATCTGCTGGTCGAAGCCGCCGATGTCGTCGGCAATATGTGGCTCAATGCCTTGCGGATGACGGTCATCCCGCTGGTCTTCACCCTGCTGATCGTTGGTATAGGCAAGGCGGCTTCGATGGCGCGCGCCGGACGCATGACCGCCCGTGCCATATTGTTCATGATCTTCATTCTCTGGTGTTCGTCTGCAATGGCCGCTCTGGTGACACCCGCCTTGCTCGAAATCTTTCCGCTCGACGGTGACGCGGCAGCGGCGCTGCGGTCGGCACTGGGCAGTGCAGCACCGCCGGGCGCTGTGCCTCCGTTCAGCGAATTCCTCCGCGCGCTGATCCCCACCAACGCTATTGCGGCAGCAGCGGAAGACGCCGTGCTGCCATTGATGATTTTTGCTCTGGCCTTTGCCTTTGCGATCACCCGTTTGCCCGATGCGCAAAGAGAGATGCTCGACCAGCTTTTCAATGCTCTGGCGAACGCCTTGCTGATCCTTATCCAGTGGGTATTGGCGCTGGCACCGCTCGGCGTTTTTGCTCTGGCCGTCGGTGTGGGCGCCAATGCAGGACTAGCGGCATTCGGAGCACTGGTGCACTATGTTCTGATCGTCAGCAGCATTGGCGCAGTCGTCTGGATATTCAGCTATGTCCTGACCTATGTCGGCGCAAAGCGCGGCCCCATAACCTTTTTCAAGGCATCGGCAAGAGCGCAAGCGGTCGCGATATCTACGCAAAGCTCGCTCGCTTCGCTGCCGGCGATGGTCAACGGTGTCAAAGCCATGGGTGTCGGCGATCGATCGGCCGATGTCGTCCTGCCAATTTCGGTCGCTCTGTTCCGCGCTACCGGCCCCTGCATGAACCTCGCCGTTGCCATTTACATTGCCCATTTCATGGGCATAGAATTGTCCATCGGCATTCTCGCGATCGGCGTGGCCGTGGCAGCCATCACCACCATGGGTGCGGTCAGCCTGCCCGGCTCGATCAGCTTCATCACCTCGATTGCACCGATCTGCATCGCCATGGGCATTCCCATCGAACCGCTGGTTCTGCTTTTGGCGATCGAGACCTTTCCTGATATCATGCGGACCGTTGCCAATGTCAGCGCCGACATGAGTCTGACCGCGACTATCGCCAGAAGCGAAGGAGATTTGACATGAAATATCGCAAACTCGGATCGGAACTGGAGGTCTCCGCGCTGGGTCTCGGCTGCATGCCGATGGCGGGAATTGGCAAGAGCATGTACGGCACGGCCAGCAGGGCCGAAAGCCTCGCAACCATCGACCGCGCTATCGAACTTGGCGTTACCTTTTTCGACACTGCCGAAGTCTATGGTCCGCATATCAATGAAGAATTACTCGGTCAGGCCATCCGTGGCCGCCGCGAACGACTGGTCATCGCCACCAAATTCGGATTTGCCTTCAAAGACGGTCAAGTGTCCGGGGTCGATTCCAATCCGGCCAATGTGCGGCGGGCCTGTGAAGGATCTCTGAAGCGGCTGGGCGTCGAAACGATCGACCTGCTCTACCAGCACCGCGTAGACCCCAAAGTCCCGATCGAGGAGACGGTCGGGGCGATGGCCGATCTAGTGGCGGAGGGCAAGGTTCGCTATCTGGGCCTGTCGGAAGCCGGCGCCGCAACGCTGAAAAAAGCGCATGCCACCCATCCGATTGCCGCCCTGCAGTCGGAATATTCCCTCTGGGAACGCGGTGTCGAGGAAGATATCCTGCCCGTCTGTCAGGACTTGGGTATCGGGTTCGTTCCTTACAGCCCCCTGGGCCGCGGTTTCCTGACCGGCCAGATCAGCAGCCGGGACGACCTTCCGAAAGATGATTATCGGCGCAATGATCCGCGCTATTCGGAAGAGAATTTCGCTCTGAACATGAAGCTGGTCGAGGTGGTGAAAGAGGTCGCCGGACGGCATCACTGCTCACCCGCTCAAATTGCCCTCGCCTGGCTGTTGGCCCAGGGCGATTTCATCGTGCCAATTCCCGGCTCGAAACGACGGGCAACCTTGGAAGACAGCATGGCGGCCGTCGATATCCAGTTGACCGAAGCAGATCTCGACGAGCTGGAGAGCGCCGCACCCGTTGGTGGGACTGCTGGCCCCCGCTATGGCGAGACGATGATGTCGATGGTGCGCATCTAGCGACTAGTGATCATAGGCCTTCGGCAGTGCGCCCGGAGCCGGGTCGCTATATCGATCCCTCAGCCGCATCTGGCGGTTGGAAAGCGATTGATCGACACCGTCGATGATGACCTTTTCGACCTGGGTCGAAAGCTCCAGTGGATCACCGGTCCAGATCACGACATCTGCCTGACGACCGGCCTTGAGCGATCCCAGTTGGCCACTCATGTCCATGATTTCTGCGGGCACAGAACTGATCGCGGCAAAGGCCTCGTCCCAGGTCAGGCCGGTAGCGCGCGGCACCTTGTTCAGCGCGACGAGATTGCCGGCATATTGCACCGAATAGCGCAGCTGGTGCGCATCATTGTCGTTGATCATGCCAATCGCAACCTTGACGCCGGCATCCTTCATCCGCCCGATATTGGACTGGGTCGCAGACAGGTCTTCAAAACCATAAGGCAGATCACTGAGCGCCGAAGCCAGCACCGGCACGCCTGCTGCCGCAATATGTTCGGCGACCCGCCATCCCTCATTGACTCCAACCAGAACCATTTTCAGCGCGGGGAAATCCTTGCGCAGGTCGAGCACCTTCAGGATGTCATTGGCGCTTTCGACATGGACCAGCAGCTTGGTGCTGCCGTTGATGACCGACAGCAGCGCTTTCGCATCGGAGGCCTTGAGCAGATCGCTATCGAAGGCAGCCGGATTGCGCGCATAGGTGCGGGCTTCTTCAAGCAAGGCCCGGAAATGGATGTGAGAGGCAGAACGACTGCCCCCTGCCCGGCTGTGGCCGGTTTCGCCCAGTTCTACAAACTGGAACGCGCGCGCCTCGGTGATCGGGTTTTCATCCTGTCCCAAATCAACCACCGCACCATATCCGCCGAATATCGAACTGGCAGTGCTCGGAGAAACGACAGCACGGGTTACCCCTGCTGCGCGATTTACCGCAACCGCCGAAGCAAAGGGATTGATCGCATATTGCACATCGAGCGCGGCCGAGAAAGGCGAGCCGCTGGCGTTCATGTCATTGGTCTCGGTGACTGCGCCGACCTCGACGAGACCAACCCGGCTGAACCCGGCAAAAATGCCTGGCGTGACCCATTTCCCGGTGGCGTCTATACGTCGCGCATCGGCGGGAATATTGACGTTGGCGCCAGCTGCGACAACTCGATCGTTACGGATCAGCACCGTGCCACCTTCGATCGGCGCACTGCCGTCGCCGATCACGACCTTGCCACCGGTAATGGCAGTGGTCTGGGCAGCGAGAGGAGCAGCGATCAAAGCCGCAGCGGAGGCGAGCAACAGGGTAAAACGCTTCATTTCACGTCTCCTTCACCGGGCTGGCCGAGCTCGAAATCGCTGACCGGGCGGCGCTTTGCATCGCTGCTGTCAAACATCAGCGCGCCGTCAATCCAGACTTTCTCAGGCCGAGCGTAGACGCTGAGCGGATTGCCGTTCCACAAAACCATATCGGCCATCTTGCCGGGTTTCAGACTACCGGTCATTTGATCGATGCCCATTGCCTTGGCAGGGTTGAGCGTGATCCAGCGGATCGCCTCGGCGTCGCTGATTTCAATGCCCATCGCCCGGCCATCGGCAAGCGCCTTGGCCGCTTCCTGGTTGAGCCGCTGGATCTGGTTTTCGTCATCACTATGGATGATCACACAAGCCCCTGCCTTTTGCAGCAGCGCCGCATTTTCCGGGATTGCGTCATAAGCTTCCATCTTGAAGCCCCACCAGTCTGCCCACACTGCGGAACAAATGCCCTCGTCGGCAAGAATATCGGCGATTTTATAAGCTTCGACAGCGTGATGAAAGGCGGTCACCTTATAGCCAAATTCCTTCGACATATCGATGATCTGGGCGAGCTCGTCAGCGCGGTAGCAATGATTATGCACCAGAATTTCCCCGTCCAGCACACCCGCCAGCGTTTCCTTGCCGAGATCCCGCTTGGGCGGCTTGGCGTCATTCATCTTGCTGCGATATTCCTGCGCATCAATCCAGGTCTGCCGGTTGAGCGCCAGATTGCCCATGCGGGTGGACGGCATGCGGTTGCGGCTGCCATATACGCGCTTGGGATTCTCGCCGCAGGCCATTTTCATACCATAAGGTGCGCCGGGAAACTTCATCCCCTGAACGGTCCGGGATGGTATATTCTTGAGCGTCACCGAACGACCACCGAAGAGATTGGCCGAACCGGGCAGGATTTGCAGTGACGTGATACCGCCGTTGGCCATGGCCCGCGAAAAGCCCGGATCCTGCGGCCAGACGCTATGTTCTGCCCAGACCTCCGGCGTCACCGGAGACGTGGCTTCATTGCCGTCGCTATGCGCCGACACGCTGGGTGTCGGATAGTCGCCAAGATGACTATGCACATCGATGATGCCCGGCGTGATATATTTGCCGGTGCCATCAATGATCGCGGCATCCGCGGGAATCGCTGTTTCAGGACCGCCGACGGAGGTTATTTTACCGCCCGCCATGAACACGGTGCCATTGTCGATCCGACCGCCTTCACCGTCAAATATGGTCACGCCGGTGATGGCGGTTGAAGCAGATGGATAGGCTTTATAGGTAGACGGGAAGGCAGTTTGTTCGGGCTTGCTCGATTTGACCGGCGCTGACTTGCTGGCCGAATTTGTATCCGCTGCCGAAGCCGCGCAACCGGCCAACAACGATCCGCCAGCAACCAGCGCCAGCAAAGCCCGAAATTTCATATAACGCCCCTTAAAATTATGGTTTGCCTAATCTTTATGGTTTTGTCGTCGGATGGATACCCGCAGATTGTGGGTCTCCGAATTCACGTTGGCCTTCCAGATCGTCACCGACATTGTCATCAGCGAGCGTATCAAGGTGCATCAGCTTCTTGATCAATGGCGATATAACAATCACCGCGACGCCGACACCGACTGCCACCCAGCCAACAGTTGAATAGACTTCCAGAACCCGATCGGGACCTGCCCCTTCCGCGCCGACCGCAGAAGCGATCAGTCCGGCAGCGAAATTGCCGGTGGCGGATGCAAAGAACCAGGTACCCATTATCAGGCTGGCCATATGCGAAGGCGCCAGGCGGTTCATCGCGCTCAGACCTACGGGAGACAGGCAAAGCTCACCCGTCGTATGCAGCAGGTAGATGAGGAAGATGAACAGGACCGGCGTAAGATTACCGGTTCCGGCAGCCAATGCACCTGCAACCAGTACCAGGAAGCCCGCGCCCAGCTGAATCAATCCCAGACCAAATTTCGCCGGAGCAGATGGTTCGAGCCCCCTGCGACCAAGCATGGTCCAGAGCAGCGCGAATACCGGTGCCAGTAATACGATATAGATCGCATTGATCGACTGGAATACAGAAGCGGGAACTTCGATACCCAATATATTCCGGTCAACGCTGCGGTCGGTAAACAGGTTCAGCGACGAACCGGCCTGCTCGAACAAGGCCCAGAACAGGATCGAACCAAAAATCAGGAACATGGCCGCAAAAATGCGATCGCGATCCTCTGAAGCGAGTTTGGCAACGGCGGTGTACAGGACATAGATGACCAATATCGCACCGGCAATTCCCAGCAACGAGCCGACCAAGGCCTGATATTGAATCAATATCCAGACGAGACCGACAGTGGCAAAGCTGAGTAGATAAAGCAGCCATTCAAACTTGATGCCACCGACCTTGTTCTCAAGGAGCTTGGGATCATTGGCTTCACCACGACCAACCAGCAGGGGTTTGCCCCAGATGAACACTACAAGACCAAGCAACATTCCGAGACCTGCCGCTCCGAAGCCGTAGGACCAGCCATAGGTCTGCCCCAACCAGCCAGCGATGATTGCGCCGAGCGCAGCACCTAGATTGATGCCCATGTAGAAAATCGTATAGGCCGGATCACGACGAATGTCGGTGCGGGTATAAAGTTGTCCAACAATGACCGAGATATTGGCCTTCAAAAAGCCCGAGCCAACGATGATGAAAGCAAGCGCCAGCCAGAAAATATTGATTGCAGGATCAGCCTGACCGCCGCCCTCTCCTTCGAAGGCCATCAGGAAATGACCAAAGGTGAGAAGCAGAGCGCCAAAGGCAACCGCTTTGCGCTGTCCGAGATACCGGTCAGCCAGATAGCCGCCCACTACCGGCGTGATATATACCAGAGCGGTATAGGCACCATAGATAACGCCGGCTTCGCTATCCGAATACATCCAATGCTGAACGAGATAGAATATCAGCAGCGCACGCATGCCGTAATAGGAAAAACGTTCCCACATTTCGGCAAAAAACAGAACAAAAAGTCCCTTGGGATGACCGAGGAATGTTCCTCTTGCATCACCTGATTCCAGATACTCACCCGCCATTTACGAACTCCCCGATATACTGTGTGGGCTGTTAAACGCAGCCCGGTTGCCCCGCACACTAATGAAAAAAATGCGCAAGTGAAGCAGATTGTTTCAAGCGAGACCGGTTTATCACCAATTCTGCTTGCAATCAGGCCCGTCTCTTCCAAAGTGGCACATATGAGCGAAAACCAATTCAATGACTTGAGCAGCCTTGCCGCCTATTTGCCCTCCCGCCGATCCGGTCGCCCGCGCAATATGGTGGCGCCGGGCCCCAGCGACACGCAAATTCAAGAAATCGTCACCACTGCCCTGCGCACGCCCGACCATGGCAAGCTGGCACCTTGGCGTGTAATATCTGTAAGCGCCGATCAGCGCGATCGCCTGGGCCAGGGCTTTACCGAAGCCTATCTGAACGAAAAACCTGATGCAGGCCGACTGGAACTGGAAGGCCTCGAAACCATGGCGCATGAAGCGCCCGTGCTTCTCGTGCTGCTTTTTTCGCCAGTCGAATCCACAAAAATTCCGCTGTGGGAGCAGGAATTGAGCTGCGGCGCTTTTGCGATGAACATTCTCCACGCGGCTCATGCGATGGGCTTTGTCGGGGGCTGGATCACCGGCTGGCCCGCTTTCAACGACGACGTGCGAAATCTGTTCGGTTCGTCGCCTGAAAAAGTGGCCGGGTTCCTGTATATCGGCACATCCAATATCGAACTGACCGAGCGCCCACGGCCGGAACTCAACAATATCTTGTCCCGCTGGATGCCTGCCGCCACAAAATAGCTGGTGCTTGCAAGACTAAATATCAGGAAAAGCTGAATTTGCGCCTTGCCTGCATCGCTGTGTTATGGCAGTGAGGCAGCATGAACAATACAGGCAAACCCGTATATCTGAAATTGCGGGATATCATTTCCGAATCCATATTGGATGGCGAATTTCGCGAAGGCGACATGCTGCCATCGGTCCGCGTTTTTGCAGCGGATCAGGGGGCCAACCCGCTCACCGTCGCCAAAGCCTATCAGGGATTTCAGGAAGACGGGCTGGTCACGGTGAAACGCGGCGTAGGCATGTTTGTCGCGGCCGGTGCGAAAAACCGCCTGCGCCTCGCCCAGCGAGAAGATTTTATCAAGAATATCTGGCCTCCCGTCGAGCGCCAGATGAAGCGGCTGGACCTGTCGATCGAGGATCTGCTGAAAAGCGACGCCTGAACGGTCTTCAGCTTTTGACTTTTCTCCGGTCGGCCCGCCGGGCAGCATAAGCACGGCGCAGACTTTTCCGATAAACCCGATTTTCAGGCATGATCGCCACCGCTTTTTTCAGCAGACTGATACCATCTTTTTTGCGCGCATCATCTTCCATCAAGGCAAGACCGTAAAGATGGGATACCACAGGGCTTGACGGTTGCACGCGATAGGCATCCCGTCCGGCGGCGATCGCTTTTTCGGTTAGACCCAGACCGGTATAGGCCTGAGTCAGACCGGCCAGGATCAGTGCATCATTGTCGCCAATCCTTTTCCGCAGATTTTCGAGGATATGAGCGGCAACCGTCCAGCTTTCGGTTTCTAGATGGGCATAGGCCATCCAGCGCAGCCCTGCGATATTGCTGGGATTATAATTGAGATATTGCGCCAGTGCCTCTCCCGATTGCTGCATCGCGCCGGTTGCACGAAAAACCTCAACCAGGCGCAACATCACCGGTTCGGAGAACCGAATGCTGCGGGCTTTCTGAAGGGCATCGATCGCCTCATCATAATTGCCCATGGTGGCGGCTACATCAGCGACCAGAATATGCGCCGCACTCGCGCCGGGATTGCTCTGCTGGAGCCGCTTTGCTTCGGCGAAAGCGGCATTATAATCGCCGGCAATATAAAGCGCTCGAATATAAGGGACCACCACGCGCGCATCATTCGCGTTGCGTTGCGCCTCTGCGCGCAGCACGTTCAGCGGAACAACGGCAACAAAAGCGCTCTCCTTGCCCAGGTCATGGATGGCGGCCCGGTTCAGCAAGCCGGTGGCCTGTCCGCGCTCATCCATTGCCTCAAGCGCTCGGCCCGCCAGCCACAATGCATAGGGATCGGCCCCGCTCCGATTGACCTGTGCTTTCAGCACCTCGACCGCATCCACGGCGCTTCCGGCGAGATAGAGGGAACGGGCGAGCAGATTTTGCGCTTGCCGGTTATTGGGCTGCATTGACACCAGTCGCCGAAACTTGTCCACCGCTGCGTTGTGATTGCCTTCGCCATGCTCGATAATTCCCTGCACGAGCATCACTGCCGGTACATTGTCAATCTCGCCCCCGGTCTGTTGCATCAACCGTCTGGCCAGTCCAAATTTGCCGGCCCGAGCGGCAAGAACCGCCTGCATGAAGAACGCACGCGGGTTTGTTCCATCCAGCGCGATGATCTTGCGGGCGACGACCAGCATGTCCGTCATTCGCCCCATATCACCCAGCGTTGCCGCATATTCGGTCAACAGCGACACATCATTCGGATCAATATCCAGCGCCCGTTCGAACCAGGGCAAAGCAGCGCCCAGTCCGAACTGGAACCGCAGCAGCTCGCCGCGATATTGCAAGGCACGGATATTGGCGGGGTCCAGCTTCACGGCTTCATCGACAGCATTGGTTGCGCCGGCCTGATCTCCCGATCGTGCCCGAAAGCGAGCAATATCAACCCAGAGGTCTGGATTTTTTCCGTCCAGCTCCATCGCCCGGTTATAGGCCGCCCCAGCCAGCTGTTCATCATCCATCTGCAGCGCGACTTTGCCCATGATCCGGGCCGCATAGCCCTGATTCTTCCGTGGAATATCATTGGTCAGCAGCTGATCGCGCGCCTTTTGTGCATTGCCTTGCAAGGAATAGGCATGGCCGTATAGATGCCGGACAGCAGCAGGCTCGAGACCCAGCTTGACCGCCCGGTCGAGTTCCGCCTCCGCGCCAATGCCATCGCCGAGACCCAGCAAGACTTCAGCCTGTGCCACGCGCGCATCAATCCACTCGGGATCAGCCTTGATCGCGTTCATCAATTCGATCCGCGCCGACCTGATATCGCGTTTCGCGCGAAACTGCTCGGCCTTGCCAAAGGCTTCGCGGGCATCTTCATTGCCTTCGCTCGCGCCATGAATTGCGGTCGGCACGCCCACCAGGCCCACCGCCAGCGCAGCGGTGAGAATGAGCGACTTGCTGTAAAATCGCAATTTATGACCAATAACCATCACCAAGGTTCAGCTGGCTTGCTGCAGCTTATATTGCTTGAGCAGATCATAGAGGGTCGGGCGGCTGATCCCGAGCAACTTGGCCGCGTTGGAGATATTGCCGCCGGTTTGGGAAATGGCGCGCAGGATCGCCGAACGGTCAGCAGCTTCGCGCGCCGCTTTCAGGTTCAGCAAGTCCGTCGCCGCTTTGTCATCGACTTCCAGATCAAGATCGTTCGCGCCGATCATCTTGCCATCGGCCATGATCACCGCGCGCTTGATCCGGTTCTCCAGCTCACGGACATTACCCGGCCAGTGCCAGGCTTCCAGCGCGGCCATCGCATCGGGAGCCAGTCCCTTGACCGCGGGATTGATTTCCGCGGCGAATTTCTTCTGGAAATGTCGCGCGAGCAGGCTGGTATCACCAGAGCGCTCGGACAGGGCCGGGATTTTGATCACGATTTCGGCAAGCCGGTAATAGAGATCTTCGCGAAATATATTCTCGCTTATCATCGTTTCAAGATTCTGATGGGTCGCACAAACGATCCTCGTATCGACAGCAATAGCCTTGCGCCCGCCAATCCTCTCGATCACCCGTTCTTGCAGAAAACGCAGCAACTTCACCTGCAGTGGCAACGGAATATCCCCGACTTCATCCAGAAACAGCGTCCCGCCATCGGCCTGCTCAATCTTTCCTTCGGTCGTCTTGATCGCACCGGTAAACGCCCCCTTCTCATGTCCGAACAATTCGGACTCCAGCAGGTTTTCCGGAATCGCCGCGCAATTGATGGCAACAAATGCCTTGTCTCGCCGGTCGCTCGATTCATGCAGGCCCTTGGCCAGCAATTCCTTTCCCGTGCCACTGGCGCCGAGCAGCATGACCGACGCATTGGTATTCGCCACGCGCTCGACCATCTGTGCGACTTTCAGCATTTCCGGGGCACCGGTAATAATCCCGCCCAATATATATCCTTCGCCATTGCCTCTCGCGGCAAGACTGGCATTTTCCTGTTCCAGCTTGTGCACGTGAAAGGCGCGCCGGACGATCAGTCCCAGTTCGTCAATATCGACTGGCTTCTGATAAAAGTCCCAGGCGCCGCTGGAAATAGCCCGCAAGGCGCTGGATTTTTCCCCATGGCCCGACGCAACAATGACTTTCGTATCTGGTTTCAGGCTCAAGATCGCATCCATGGTTGCGAAGCCTTCGGTGGTGCCGTCAGGATCCGGTGGCAGGCCGAGATCCAGAGTGACCACATCCGGCTCTTCGGCGCGCAGCATCTCGATGGCTGATTCGCGATCGCCCGCTATGATCACCTCAAAATCGTCATAGGCCCATTTGAGCTGCTTCTGCAGACCCGGGTCATCTTCGACGATCAGCAGCTTTTCTTTTTTCGGTTGGCTTTTATCCGGCATCATGCGGCCCTTTCGTCTGCTGAAATTTTTTCCGGTAAATGTTTTGCAAGCGGCAGGATCAACGTGAATCGACTGCCCACGCCTTCCGTGCTCTCCACTTCCAAACGACCGTTCATCGCTCGCGCCAATTCGCGCGCTTCATAGGCCCCGATCCCGAAGCCACCTTCCTTGCTGGAGGCAAATGGCTTGAAAAGCTGGCTGCGGATAAACTCGTTCGACATGCCCGTTCCCTGATCACAGACTTCAATGGCGACGCTCAAATCTCTGCGCCGCGCGTTGATGGTTATCGACTGATCTTCGGTGCTGGCATCGATCGCATTCTGGATCAAATGCCCCAATATCTGATCCACTCGTGCGGGATCAGCAAAAACCGTCAGATCTTCAACCCAGTTGCTTTCCAGGTGATGCAGTAGCCGTTTTTTCTCGATGGTGGACTGGATCAGGGCTCCGACTTTTACAGCCTTCGGCTCTTCGGGATGGGACTTGTTATGCTGCGACAGACGTTCGAGCAGGCCGTTCATCTTGACCGTTGAATCCTGCAGCGTCTCGATCATGTCGGCCTGAAATTCAGGATTATCCGCGTGGCGCTTGGCATTGCCGGCAAGCAGGCTGAGCTGGCTGACCAGATTTTTGATGTCATGCATGATGAACGCCATGCGGCGATTGAATTCGTCAAATCTTTGGACTTCGGACAGGGATTCCTGACTGCGAGACTCGGCGAGGTAACTGGCCACCTGACGGCCGACTACGCGGAGCATATCCAGATCTTCCCAATCGAGCGTTCGGTTAATCCGCGGTCGAGCAAGCAGCATCAATCCGGCAAGCCGGTCGAAATGAACCAGCGGCACCCCTACCCAAATCCGGTCATCATGGTTCATCCAGTCCGGAATAGCGGTTGCATCGCATTTGTCGTCCTGACCGGCACGAAGCGTATCAAATTCCACGATATGGCTGGTCTCTTCGAAAAAAGCGGTGGTCCGGTTCGTGCACGCGCGCGTTGGGACCTCGATCGAGGACCAGTTCCAGCGAGATTGCAGCACCAGTTGACCGGAATCGTCCGGCACCAGCAAAATGCCGGCTGGCGAGTCCGTTATGTCGGCGATTGCCTTTATCACCCGTTCGTGGAACGGCGCGCTGCCCGCACCGGGGCGACCAACGGTATCGGTAAAGCGGATCCATTCCGACCGATAGTCATAGCGGTGCTGGAAGAAATTCTTCGCCAACTTGACTTTCAGCCAGGCGCGGAACCGTCCAGAGGGCAGCAGCAGCAGAGCGCCGATGGACGTACCAAACAGAAAGCTGATCTGGGCTAGGCGCGCATAGTCACCGCCTATGATCTGCAGCGCCGTCGCGATCACCACCATCATCAGGAGATAGCTGCCGATCGCGACAAGCGACAGCGAACGGAAGGCCACACTGCGCGACAGCTTCAGGTTCCATTCCGTATTGCGCAACGCGGCCAAAGCGAGAATGGGCGCAATTACCGCCATCATCGGCCCGCGCATGGCGTGCAGTTCCACCGGGGTTTGCTGGGTCAGATATGTAATCGTGAAAAGATTGAGATCAAATGTCCAGATTGCCGCCAGCGAAGCCATTGGCAGCCGGATGCCCCAACGGGTTTCCGGCGCGGAAATCGAATAGAGATTGTGCACGAGCACCAGCGCGCCCACGGCAAAGATCATCCGCAACACGAGCGATGTATAGAGCGTCACCCCTTCGAGACGCGGGCTTCCTGACAAGGCGGGGAGCAAAGAATCCACAAGCATCTGCCCGATCAGGACAAAAGCGAGTGCGGCATAGATGGTGTTGACCGTTTTTGGCTCATCGCGCCCCTCCCCGGCCCGGAGCAGGATGAACATGAACGCCAGCCAGCCACAATTGCGCAAAGTTTCCGCGAACCGGGAAATCGGTGACAAATGTCCTTCAACAGCAATGGAAAGCGCCCAAAAGCTTGTCAGTGCGATGGCGATGACCAACCATATTTGCTTGCTATTGCGGTCGACCTTGCGCTGAAATTGCCAGATCGCCAGCGCGCCGAAAAGAGCCGCAGCAATGCCATGACCGAACAGACTGATATAATCGAGAAGCGATATCATCTCAGCGCGCTCCCTCTGGCCATAATATGACACGGATGGTCTGGAGGATGATCAGCAAGTCCAGAAAGGGTGTATAATTTTTAGCATAATATAGATCATATTCCAGCTTGTGCCGCGCGTCTTCGGTCGATGCGCCATAAGGATAGTTGATCTGGGCCCAGCCAGTGATACCCGGCTTGACGATATGCCGCTCGGCATAAAAAGGCATTTTCGTCTGCAAATCTTCGACAAATTGCGGCCTCTCCGGACGGGGACCGACAAAACTCATCTCGCCTTTCAACACGCTCCAGGCTTGGGGCAGTTCATCAATCCGGACCTTGCGAATGAGCCTGCCGATACGAGTGACGCGCGGATCATTCTTCGTCGCCCAGATCGCTTCTCCTTCTGACTCGGCATCGACGCACATGGATCTAAGTTTGAGGATTTTGAATTTCTGACCGTAGAGGCCGACCCGTTCCTGCTTGAAAAAGGAATCGCCCCGGCTTTCCATCTTGATGAGCACTGCAAAGAGCAGAATTATCGGTCCCGTTAAAAGCAGCAAAAGAAAACTGAGAAATATGTCAAAGCCCCGTTTGAACAGCGTCGACAACCGGCGCCCCGAGGAAAATCCGTCCGAGAAGATGAACCAGCTCGGGTTGACGCTATCCAGATCCACACGTCCGGTTTCGCGCTCGAGAAAGCTCGACAAGTCATTAACGTGGACGCCGGTCGTCTTGATCGTCAGCAGATCGGCGACCGGAAGGGAGTTGCGCCGTTCTTCGAGCGCCAGAACCACTTCGCTAACTTCCAGATCAATGACATGTTGCGGCAGATTGGCAATATCAGGACGCAGCACCGCGCCGTCGATCAGGCTCGGGCCTTCATTCATGTCGACATAGCCGGCGATGATGAAGCCGCTTTCCTGCCGTTTTTCCAGCACGGCAATCCGCCCCGCCCGGGGACCAGCGCCGAGAATTAGCAGACGCCGTTTGAAGATATCGCTGTCGAGTATAGTGCCCAGCAAAATCCGGATCACCATCAAGAACAGGATTGCCAGGATCATCGCATAGAGCGAATTGGAGCGCCACAACGTGATCCCTGGCAGGACAAAGGAGAGCAGAGACAGAAAAATCACACCCAGAGAAATCGCGACCAGAATCCGGGCAGCGGCAAAACGGAGGGATTGCAACGCTTCGGGGCCATAAACACCGACTGCAATCAGCGCCAGTTGAAGAGCAAGGGCAAAGCTGAAAATCGGTGCCGGTCGGTCGACGATCGACCCGAACGTCATGTCGATCTGAAACGCGCGCAATATCCAGCCAGCTTCGGCCGCCATCAGCAACAGCA
Organism: Sphingorhabdus sp. M41; assembly: GCF_001586275.1. Classification (NCBI taxonomy): domain Bacteria; kingdom Pseudomonadati; phylum Pseudomonadota; class Alphaproteobacteria; order Sphingomonadales; family Sphingorhabdaceae; genus Sphingorhabdus; species Sphingorhabdus sp. M41. The sequence goes on from NZ_CP014545.1 coordinate 1,858,254, forward strand.
TGAAATCGATCAAACCCAGAAAAATAACCGGATAAGGAATATAATGTTTGAACAATCGGATCATATTGCCGGGGTCTTTCCTTGATCCGTCCGGCCCATAAGGAAAAATGGTTATCTGTCGGTAAATTTTACAAAGGATTTCACCGAATATCGCGCCATATCGTGAAAATTGTTCAATTTGCCGACAGTTTTGCGCTGCTCAGCATAGCGCGTTAACGCTCCGGCCCAAGGTCAGGACCTAGTCGTTGACGAAATCAAATGGCGTTAATCCCCGGTCCTGCTCGTCAAATTTCAAGACCCGGCTACGCGGTGGGGCTGACCGCTGCGAACATTGGAGCCTGGTGCAGGCCGTACAACCCAGACCGATCGCATCAGCATGCTCGATGCTCAGATCTTTGCCGCGCGCATAATATAGAGCAGCGGCAACATCGGCGGAAACGCCCAGTCCGATGGCGAAGGCCGGAGTGTGGCCACCCGCTCCGGAGCCGATGCCCTGCACCGCTCGAGACAGTGTGAACCATGTCGAGCCGTCTTCCAAGGCCACCAGTTGAGACCGGATTTCCGCCGGCTGTTCGAACACGCGGTGGATGTCCCAAAGCGGACAGCGATGGGCGCTTTCGACCAGCGGGGCGTTGCTGGCTCCAGCATAGCGCTTGGAGATCGTCCCCGATCGATCGATCCGCACCATGAAGAAGGGCAGTCCACGCGATCCGACACGCTGCAAAGTGGTCAGACGATGGGCAACCTGCTCGAACCCGGCGCCGAAACGACGCTGGAGCAGCTGGATGCGATAGCCGCTTTGCTCGCATGCTTTCAAAAATCGCTCATAGGGCATCATCAATGCTGCGGCAAAATAGCCGGACAAGTGGCGGCGGAACAATTTTTCTGCTGCGCGATCGGTAAAATTGCCACCAGACGCCAGCGCATCAATTTGCCCCTTCGCTTCGATCTGTCCAAGCAGCAGCGCTGCCTGAAATGTGCGAGAAGCCGGATCAAGCATTTCCGATAGCTGCAACTGCCGGGCGTGAAGATCGAGACGGCGCAGCTTGTCGGACAACACGGTTTCCGGCAGAATCCGGATCATCAACTGATGTTTTACACGCAGCCGCTCGGCGATCGCGCCATAGAGATCCCCGGCACCAAGCCGCAGTTCATCAGCCAGTCCCTCGGCCGTTACATCCAGATCGGCGAAATGGTTACGCCACCGCTCGATTTCGCGCCGGACGGCCTGAATCGGATCAGGCGCATTGCTCTCGCCGGTTGCGCCGTCTGTCTGTCGTTTGTCAAAAAGGCGTACAAAGGCTTCGGCAGTATTGGGTGCCGCGATCAGCCATTCGTCCAGTTCCGAGCGGTCTATCGACAGGTCTTCGAACAACGGATCGGCCAGTCGCTGCCGAATGGCATCAATCCCCCCGCCCGGTTCCGCTGCGATCAATTGCCTTGGATCAAAGTCAAACCTCTCCGCCAGCAACAGCATCAAACGCGCGCTTAACGGCCGCTGGTTGCGTTCGATAAGATTGAGATAGCTCGGCGAAATATCCAGCGCCTCGGCCAGAGCGACCTGCGTCATGGCGGCGCTACGGCGAAGTCGCTTGATTGCAGCGCCGGCAAAAAGTTTCTGATTCGACATTCCGACCCTATGTAAATATATTTACAGAATTACAAGGTCCATTGCCTATACATACGTGGTTATTCGCAACTGGCCTAGCTTCGATCTGAGCCTATCAACCAAGATTCGATCCGCCTCGATACCGGTTTGTAAATATTTCTTAACCACACCGGTCTAATTCGCTTTGGCTATACGAACGAAACCGGTGCAATCATATGATCAAAGAAACCCTCCTGTTTGTCGCTGCCAGCGGGATGTTGATCTATTTCATTTCGCCGTCTGATGAACCGCCCGAAGTTCAACCGGTTGAGATAGAGGTGCAAAAACCAGTCGAATCCTCTGTCCAAACGTCGGATGACAACTGGGATTATGACGAAGGGGACGAAGCGGAGGGCGACGATGATTTCGTCTTTGGCGACCCGATGATCAGTCTTGACGACAATGATGGCGAAATATCCTCGGACGACGTCAATGCCCCCTATGGCCAGCAACAATCGGGCAGCAAGGCAAACAGTGGCGGGGCGTTCGCTGGCAACCGCGAGCCAGCAACGTCAGCCAACCCCCGACCCGGCGAAAGAGGCAGCATCGAAAATCCGATCGAGTTTAAATCCGGCGGTTCGTTTGGGCCCGAAGGCTAATAATCGCGATTCAGGACTATATCCCGTCGGCACGCGCCGTTCGTAGAATTCTTGACCGCATCTGAACCTCAATATCGATCAATAGCATGCGACTTGTTCGCAATAGGGTTCACTCTTCAGCCACAACGTTTCAATTGATAGACGTCAGGCGCAATCGTGAAGTCAAACCGCTCCCGATCGATTATAGTGACCGGACCATCCATCCGGAAACGTCCGCCCGCCTCGCCCGTTTCCTCGTCCACGGCAAGATCGTTGAGACTCAAGACCAGCTCACCTTCCTGCCATGTCCAGGTGCCAACCAGATCCTCCGAGACAAAATTCCCGCCTGCAATCATCGTCCTGTTGGTCGGCAGCGCGCAGCTTTCATCGACAAAGGCCCAGCGTCCCTCAAAATAGCCGGCCCCCACTCCATCCGCCTGCTCTGCCGCTAACGCTATCCCCGGTAACGCCAGCGCCGCAAAAAAGAGGCATCGCCCGTCCATCTATTTCTTCATGATCTGCAAGGCCGCAGCGGTCATCGCCTCGGCACCGGTCGTGATCACCTTCTCTGCATCGGGTGCCCAGAACGGACTGTGCAGCGATGGCAATTTGGTGCCTTCGGTGAGCGATGCCTGATATTCCGCCATCGGCACCCCACCGACCCAGAAAATCATGCTTTTGATATTCTCGTCGGCGCGGCGATAGCGACTGAAATCTTCGCCGCCCATGACTGGTTTAGACTGCACGACCCGCTCCTTGCCAAAGCGGCTTTCGAACAGATTGGCCATTTCGATCGAGAAATCGGGACTATTATAGGTTGCCGGAGTGAATTCCGTTTCGCGCAATGTTACAACCGGCATCCTGTCTTCCGGCATGCCAGCAGCAATTGCTTCGCCGCGCGCAATTCTCTTGATCCCGTCTAGCAGCTTGGCCCGCGTGTCATCGCCGTAGCTGCGCACAGTGAGCAGCAACAGCGCTTCATCGGAAATGATATTATGCTTGGAACCGGCCTGGAAACTGCCGACGGTAACGACCGCGGGGTCCTGCGGATCGATTTCACGGCTTACCAGTGTCTGCAGCGAACCCACGATGCGACTGGCCAGAACCACCGGATCCTTGGTCGTATGCGGATAAGCGCCATGGCCGCCAACGCCCTTCACCTGGATATCGACGCTGTCGACATTGGCCAGAGCAAAGCCGGGCGCATAGCCGATATATCCGGCAGGTGCGCCCGCGGCATCATGAAAGGCGAGCGCATAATCGGGCTTCGGGAAACGGGTATAGAGCCCGTCTTCGAGCATCGCCAGAGCGCCTTCGCCGGTTTCCTCAGCCGGCTGCAGGATCATGACCAGAGTTCCGGCCCATTCATTTTTGCGTGCAGCGAGTTGCCGGGCCGTGGCGACCCATCCCGTCATATGCGTATCATGGCCGCAGGCGTGCATGACGAACGTGTCGTTGCCCTGACGGGTTTTTGCCTGCATCCTCGACGCAAACGCCAGACCGGTTTTCTCCTCGAGCGGCAGTCCATCCATGTCCGCGCGCAACATTACCGTTGGCCCCTCGCCATTTTCCATGACAGCGACGACGCCGGTCCCGCCGACCTTTTCGGTGACCTTGAAGCCGAGGCGGCGTGCTTCTGCAGCCAGCTTGGCTGCAGTGCGAACCTCTTCGCCGCTCAGTTCCGGATTGCTGTGCAGGTCCCGGTAAAGATCCATCAGCGACGGCAAATCTGCGGCAATAGCATCCTTCAAGCCGTCTGCCTGTGCAGGAGAGGTCATCATGATAGAAGCCGCAGCCAGCAAGCCCAATTTCGTATATTTCCGCATCATCATCCCCATTGTTCTATTGATCCCTGACTAATCCGATTGGACACTCTTGTCAGGTTCAAAATTTCGTCCGGCTCGTGCGCGCCGTCACTGCGCCGTCCAGCCCCCGTCGATCGAGATATTCGCGCCGGTGATCGAGCGGGCTTCGTCCTTGCACAGGAAGATGGCGAGCGCTGCAATCTGGTCGATCTGGACAAATTCCTTGGTCGGTTGCGGTGCCAGCAGCACGTCGTTGATCACCTGCTCCCGCGTCAGACCGCGCACTTCCATCGTGTTCGGGATCTGCCCCTCGACCAGCGGCGTCCACGTATAGCCGGGCGAGATGGTGTTGACCGTGATCCCGTTTGTCGCGACTTCCAGCGCAACCGTCTTGCCGAAGCCGTCAATCGCGTGTTTCGCCGCATTATAGGCGGACTTGTAAGGGCTCGCGACCTTGCTGTGCATCGAACCGGTGTTGATGATCCGGCCCCAGCCCTTTTCCTTCATCCCGGGCAATACTGCCTTGGTGGTGTGGAAGGCGCTGTTCATGATGATGTCCATCACGGCATTCCATTTTTCTTCGGGAAATTCATCGACCGGCGAGACAAACTGGATGCCGGCATTGTTGATCAATATGTCGATCGTGCCCAACTGCTCTGCGCAATCGGCACACATCTGCCGGATCTCTTCCGGCTTGGTCATGTCGGCGTTGCTGTAAGCGGCCTTGGCGCCGCTCAGCGTTTCCAGCTCCTGACGTAAAGTTTCAATTTCGCCCGCGTCGCCAAAGCCGTTGATCATCACCGCCGCGCCTTCAGCCGCCAGCGCCTTCGCGTAGCCGCCGCCAATACCCGATGTGCTACCCGTAATCAGCGCGGTCTTACCCTTTAGAAACATGTAAATTCTCCTTTGCCGCGACCTTAAAACAGTCGCTCCGGACTGCAATGCTTTTGTAAAAGAAATCAGCGGCGCTTGCGCTTTTCGATGAATCAGGCGAATTGGAACGAGACGAGGAGACAAGTAATGCGTTTGGACGATCTGGACCCCAGCAAGAATGTTCGTGATCAGGGCCGCGGTGGTGGCCGGAGTTTTGGCGGCGGTGGCGGCGGAGGCCTGGGATTGCTCCTGAGCTTTCTGCCAATGTTGCTCGGCCGGAAAATGGGCTGCGGCACGATCCTGCTGATCGGCGGCGCAGCGCTAGCCTTCCTATATTTCAGCGGCGGCGGCATGCAGCTCGCAGGTGACACCGGCGCGGGCGGATTCCAGTCCGAAAGCTCCGGTGCCAATGTCGCCTGTGACACGCAGGAAGAACTTTTCGCCTGTCAGGTACTCGCTTCGACCGAGCAGACCTGGGACAAGCTGTTCCAGCAGCAGGGCGAACGCTATCGTCCGACCACCCTCACCTTTTATGACCAGTCCGGACAATCTGGCTGCGGTGCAGCGCAGGCGGCGATGGGGCCTTTTTACTGCCCGGCGGATCAGGGTGTCTATCTCGACACCAGCTTCTTCCGCGAAATGTCTACCCGCATGGGTGCAAAGGGTGATTTCGCCCAGGCCTATGTGATTGCGCATGAGGTCGGCCACCATATCCAGAATCTGACCGGTGTCGCCGATCAGGTCCGCAAGGCCCAGGGCCGTGCCAGCAAGGCCGAAGGCAATGCGCTGCAGGTCCGGATGGAATTGCAAGCGGATTGCTATGCCGGCGTATGGGCGGCGCAAAATGCCGACCGGATGGAAGCCGGCGATGTCGAGGAAGGCCTGAATGCGGCCCACGCCATTGGCGATGATACGCTGATGCGCGGTGCCGGCCAGCGTCCGGTGGAGAGCATGTTCACCCACGGGTCGTCCGAGCAACGCATGGCCTGGCTGCGCAAGGGATTGCAGACCGGTAATCCATCCACCTGCGACACTTTTGCACAAGGCGCCGTCTAGAAATTACGGGCTCCCGCATGGTGCCGGAGCCCGTCTATCATCTATCGCCTAACGCGGCTCAGACTGCCGGACCAGTCAAGCCGCCGGGTAACGAACATCAACCCGCCCAGTGCCGCGAATATCAGCAGCGATCCGATCAGCAGCGAGTAAGCCTGCAGGCTGAGCAATATATAGATCGCGCCATAGAGGCCTGCGAGCAATCCGCCGACCAGGCCTGCCCTTCGCCAGCTCGCCAGTACCGAGGCCGAATAAGCGGTGATCAGCCCGATCGTGGCTGCCGACGCCGCCACAAAGGCCAGCGCAAAGCCGATGATTTCGGCAAAGGCCAGCAGCAGCACGAAGAACAATACCAGCGCCGCCCCGATCAATATATATTGCACCGAGGATATGCTCACCCCGCCGATCAGGTCGAACAGCAGGAATGCGACAAAGGTAAAGCCGATGATCAGAAAACCATATTTGGCCGCCCGGTCCACCTGGCCGTAAAGATCAACCGGCTGGATCAGATGCACCGTGGCGCTGGCGGCAACAGCGCCCCCGTCAGGTTCGAAATGAACCATAGGCCCCGTCCTTCCGGGGTTCACTTGATGCCCCACTTGCATGGAAACCAGAGAGCTTCCCAGAGCAAGGTTGGTGATCAAATATTTCGCCTCGAAGCCCTTGGCCGTTACTTTGGTCTCCTCCGCTTCGGGCAGGAAGCTTCCGGTGAAGCTGGGGTGCGGCCATTTTGACTGGACCGTCCATTCTGTCAGTCCGGCATGCGGCGCGATCGTCAGGCTCTCGTTGCCCTTGAAGCGAACCGCAAAATCTGCCTCCAACCCGCCCTCGATCAAGCCGCTGGCATCGACCCAGGCATAGAAGCCGCTATTGCCGGTTTCGCCGAGGCCTCTGCCCGGTTTGAGTACCAGCTTCTCGCCGCCCACCGTGACGCTGTTGTCGCCCGCCAGCCCGCGCGCATCGGACAATCCGAACCGCAACTCCGCTCGTGTGAAATCAATATCCGTGATCGCGATTCCGTCTCGGCCAAAATCATCGGGCAGCCTGAAAACCGCCGATCCGATGACATTGGTATCATAGACAACGACTTCATATATCGCGCGTTTCTTGGTCCGGGTCTTGAGAGCGCTGTCCAGCTTCACCTTTTCCGGTGCCAGAAAAAACTCGCGTTGCACGATATTGGTGCGGGTCACGCTCTTGCCGTTCTGCTCGACCGTTTCCTGGAGCGCAACATTATAGGGCAGCACCAGCTTCGGCCCGGCAAACACCTGTTCGCCGCCCCAGCCCGACACGATCGACTGCTGGGCGGTTTCGCTCTGGCTTTGCCGGTCGTAAACCAGCAGCCAAGTGACGAACAACGGGATCGTCAGCAAAAATCCCATCACCAGCACCATCATGAATTTTCGACCCGGAGATCGTTCCTCTCGCTCCGAACCGTTTTCGACGTCCATACCATCCATCATATTTCTCCCGCTTCCATGGCAACAAAGGTTGCTTGCGAGACGCGTGCGTTCGTCTAAACTCGGTCGCTAGACCCTTATGAAAGCTGCGACAAGCAGAGGCGCACGTGCGTCCAATCGAAAGGCCGTTATGAATATCTCGGATTGCCACAATGTGAATGACTTCCGCGCGCTCGCCAGAAAACGCCTTCCCTTTCCGATATTTGACTATATCGACGGCGCGGCGGACGACGAAGTCACGCGGCGACGCAACACCGAAGCCTATGAACGCTGCGATCTGGTGCCCAATGTTCTCACCGGCGTCGAAAATATCGACATGAGCACAACCGTGATGGGACAGAAGCTGGCGATGCCGCTGTTTCTCTCACCCACTGCGCTCCAGCGACTGTTCCACTGGCAGGGCGAGCGCGCGGTAGCCCGGGCGGCGGAGAAATTCGGAACCTATTTCGGCATTTCCTCGCTGGGCACCGTGAGCATTGAGGAGATCGGAGAGAGCATCAGCACGCCGAAAATGTTCCAGCTCTATGTCCACAAGGACAAGGACCTGAACCGGTCGATGGTCGAGCGTTGCAAGGCGGCCAAATTCGATGCGCTTACCCTCACCGTGGATACGATAGTCGGCGGCAACCGCGAGCGCTGTCTCCGTTCAGGCTTCACCAGTCCGCCCCGGATCACCCCGACCAGCTTCTGGAGCTATGCCGCCAAACCGGCATGGGGACTGAATTACATGTTCCGCGACAAGTTCGAGCTGTCCAACCTGAAAGACCATGTCTCGGAAGGCACCAGCGTGCCCAATTCCGTCGCGGACTATTTCACCAACATGCTCGACCAGTCGCTCGACTGGGCCATGGCGGAGGAGATTGCCAAGGATTGGGACGGTGAATTTTGCCTGAAAGGCATCATGTCGGTCGCCGACGCACAGCGAGCAGTCGATATCGGGGCCACGGCGATCATGGTGTCCAATCATGGCGGACGGCAACTGGACGGCAGCCGCGCGCCGTTTGATCAACTGGCCGAGATTTGCGATGCGGTCGGCGACAAGCTCGACGTCATCTGCGACGGTGGCATCACCCGCGGCAGCCATGTCTTGAAGGCGCTCAGCGTCGGCGCCAAGGCTTGTTCGGGCGGGCGCCTCTATCTCTACGCCCTCGCCGCTGCCGGACAGTCGGGGGTTGAGCGAATCCTCGCTTTGCTGCAAGCGGAAATCGAACGCGACATGAAACTAATGGGCGTCACGGCGGTAGATCAATTGAACCGCGACAATCTGCGATTTCGGTAACCGGCGCGGTCAGGGGATTGAAATGAAAAATATCGATAAATTTGCCGGCCTGATACTGGCCCTCACTATTCCGGGAACAGCAGCGCTGGCCCAAAACGGCGCGCAGGAGGACTCTACCCTCGAAGCCGCTGGCAACAAGGTCACCGAGCCGTTTGACGGCAAGGAAGTTCCGCAAAAGCTGATAGACATTCAGGAGAATCCCTATTCCCTCGGCGGTATGCGTGGATGCGCTGCCATCATCGCCGAAGTGAGTGAACTCAACGCAGTGCTGGGTCCCGACGTCAATGAAAAGGTCGACAAGAGTCTGGCCAAGAAACGCGAACAGACCGCTGCCCGTGTCGCTGGTAGCGCGATTGGTTCGATCATCCCGTTCGGCGGTATTATCGGTGAAGTGACCGGTGCCAATGCCGAACGGCGGCGCTATAACGAGGCGGTCTATGCCGGTACCGTCCGCCGCGGTTTCCTGAAAGGTGTGGGGCTGCAAAAGGGTTGCAAGGCACCGGCGAGACCCTGACCTGACCGGCAGATATCAGCGGAACGTACCGACAAAAAACCACAAGGCGATTGCGGCCAGCATCATTGCAAACCCATGCCGCACCAGACGTGTATAAGGACCGGTGATAAGCCAGCCATGGGCGCGGCCAGCGAGCAGGACAATGATGACGTGGATCGTTGTGGCAATAGCCACATAGGCGATCGATAGTTGTGCCGTCTGCATGGCTACCGTCCCGTTCGGGACAATATGCACTGGCAGTACAGCGATAAAAAACAACGCCGCTTTCGGATTGAGCAAATTGATGATCAGCCCGCGACGGAAATGCTTCGCCGCTGTACCGTTCTTGTGAAAAGCGGTCGGAGAGACCTCTCGTTGCGCGCCCCATGCCTCCCACGCCAACCACAGCAGAAAAGCCGCTCCGGCATAGCGCAACAGGTTGAATATCAACGGCGAAGCATGCGCCAGTTGTGCCAGCCCCAGTGCCGATGCGGCAGCAATCGTGGCCAGCCCCAGACCGATACCGGCGGTAGCCGCAAAACCTGCACGCCTGCCCTCGCTGGCGCTAAGCAAAGCCAGCCAGCCCATGTTCGGACCGGGCGTCAGTTCGACCAGCAGTACGACGAGCAGGAATGAGGGGAGCATTGGCGCGAGCATCGGGCTGCTTCTATCGGGATTGGCCGGTGGCGGGAAGTGGTTGGAAGGTTTTGCGAAGAATATTTAACAGTTTCAGCCTGTCGTGCCGGTGTTGGCTGGTATCGGCTCTACCACTGCCCTAACATCACCCAAATGAAACGAGTTCCCGAAAAGCTGACTCGGAATGCCCGAAACCTGAGGAAGAATGCCACTCCGGCCGAGCGGAGATTGTGGGATATTTTGTGCCGATATCGTCCGCGATTTACACGGCAACTACCAATACCTCCATATATTGTGGACTTCGCACATCGAAAGGCCAAAATTGTCATAGAACTGGACGGAAGCCAGCATTTGGACAGCAAGAAAAAGGATCTCGTTCGCACCGAATATCTGGTCAAACGTGGCTGGAAGGAGCTCAGATTCTGGAATAACGAGGTGATGGAGAACACTGAAGGCGTCGCTGAGCTAATATTGAATACAGTCTCCGAACGGCTTGGCGGTAAAAGACCTGAGGCCCTCCCACCTCGGAAACGAAAGCCCAAACCGGAATAGTAGTTCGACCCACCCCCAACCCCTCCCTGGCCAGGGAGGGGAGCAAGAGTGATCTGTTTTGCGTTACATGTCCCCCTCCCTGAAAGGGAGGGGCTAGGGGTGGGTGACGAGCGTCAGCGAGTTCACGCTTTAGCTTTCCGCAATTTCACCTACCGCGACATAATTCGATAGGACCTATTGATCAGCTCAGCCCAATTCCAAATCTATCAATAAACCCGCTTCTTCGGCTCCACATAGGTCGCTTCGTCGGTCAGCGTATAATCATGCACCGGACGGTAGCTGATTTCGCTCTTGCCGCCCTTGCCGCCCCAGCCTTCGAAGGTGATGACGGTGTGCTTCATCCATTCCTTGTCGTTCCGGTCTTCATAATCCTCGTGCATATGCGCGCCGCGGCTTTCCTTGCGGTTGGCAGCAGCCTTGATCGTGACCATCGCCTGGCTCATCAGATTGTCGAGTTCGAGCGTCTCGATCAGATCGGTGTTCCAGATCAGCGAGCGGTCTGTCACGCCGACATCGGCGAGTTTCGCATTGACCTTGTCCATCGCGGCAACGCCCTCTTCGAGCAGCTTGTTGTCGCGAAACACGGCGGCGTGTGCCTGCATCGTCTTCTGCATTTCAAGACGCAGGTCGGCGGTCGGGATCGAGCCCTTGGCGTTGCGGAAATGGTCGAGACGCTGCAGCGCCAGATCGGCGCTATCCGCAGGCAATGGCCGGTGCGAGGCGTTCGGCACCAGCTTTTCCTTGAGCCGCAGACCGGTCGCGCGGCCGAAGACCACCAGATCGATCAGCGAGTTGGAACCCAGACGATTGGCGCCGTGCACCGAAACGCAGGCCGCTTCGCCAACGGAATAGAGGCCCGGGACGATCGCGTCCGGATCATCCGCCGTCGGATTGATCACTTCGCCATGATAGTTACAGGGTATGCCGCCCATATTATAATGGACCGTCGGCACAACCGGCAAAGCTTCGCGGGTCAGGTCGACGCCGGCAAAGATCTTGCCGGTTTCGGTAATTCCCGGCAGCCGTTCGGCCAGCACTTCGGGCGCAATATGGTCGAGATGGAGATAGATATGATCCTTCTCCGGCCCGACGCCGCGGCCTTCGCGGATTTCGGTCGCCATGCAGCGCGAGACAACATCGCGGCTGGCCAGATCCTTGGCGCTCGGCGCATAGCGTTCCATGAACCGCTCGCCTTCGCTGTTGGTCAGATAACCGCCCTCGCCGCGTGCGCCTTCGGTAATCAATACGCCCGCGCCGTAGATACCTGTCGGGTGAAACTGGACAAATTCCATGTCCTGCAAAGGCAGTCCGGCGCGCAGCACCATGCCGCCGCCGTCACCGGTGCAGGTATGGGCAGAGGTCGCGCTAAAATAGCAGCGGCCGGAACCGCCGGTCGCCAGAACGACGGCGTGGCTGCGGAACCGGTGGATCGAACCGTCTTCGAGGCACAGAGCGATCACGCCCCGGCACTCGCCGTCTTCCATGATCAGGTCGATGGCGAAATATTCGATGAAGAAATCCGCGTCATATTTCAGGCTCTGCTGATAGAGCGCGTGCAGCATGGCGTGGCCGGTACGGTCGGCCGCAGCGCAGGTGCGCTGGACCGGAGGCCCCTCGCCCATATTCTGCATATGGCCGCCGAACGGACGCTGGTAGATGGTACCGTCCTCGTTGCGCGAGAAAGGCACGCCGGCATGTTCCAGCTCGTAAACCGCCTGCGGCGCTTCGCGCACCAGATATTCGATCGCGTCCTGGTCGCCGAGCCAGTCGGAGCCCTTGACCGTGTCATACATATGCCACTGCCAGTGATCCGGCGTATTGTTGCCCAGCGATGCGGCAATACCGCCCTGCGCCGCAACCGTGTGCGAGCGAGTCGGGAAAACCTTGGTGATGCAGGCCGTTTTCAGGCCCGATTCCGCAGCGCCCATGGTGGCGCGCAGGCCGGAGCCGCCGGCACCGACAACCACGGTGTCATAGCTATGGTCGATAATCTTGTAAGCAGGCTGGGTGGATTGTTCAGTCATTATGCTACCACTCCGGTAAAGGCTATTTTCGCAACCGAGAAAATTCCCAGGGCCGCGCCGCCAATGGCGAAAAAGTTGAGCAGGACGATCAGGCCGAATTTGACGCCATGATCAGGAACATAATCCTCGATCAATACCTGCAGTCCGATGCGCAGATGCCAGAAGATGCTGACCAGCATCAGGATCATCGGCACCGCGACCAGTGGCGAGGACAGCCATTCGATCATCAAGCCATGTTCATATTGCGGCAGCCGGACGAGCGAGAAGACCAGCCACAGCACCAGCAGCAGATTGCTCACCGCTGTGACCCGCTGCACTATCCAGTGATGTGCGCCTTCTTGCGCCGATCCGAGGCCGCGTACCCGGCCGATATTGGTTCCTGAACCCATGTTCCGATTCCTAATCTAAAGAATATTCTTGGAAACGATGTAGAGCCACATCGCGCCGGTGGTGAGGATCGCGGCCAGAGGCACTGCGATGGACCACATTTTATTGGTCTGCAATTCATAGCCGGCGCCAGCGTCCAGAACGAAATGGCGCAGGCCGCTATACATATGCTCGAAAAAGGCAAAGCTCATGCCGACCAGAACGATATAGCCGACATAGCCCCAGTTGAACCAGCTGAGGAAATAGTCATAGCTCTCCGGACCGGCGGAAATGGCATAAAGCCACCAGACCAGCAATGGCACACCGACCAGCGCCATGCCGTCGCCGGTGACCCGATGAAGGATGGACACCAGCATATGCGGCCCCCATTTATACACCTGCAAATGCGGTGAAAGCGGTCTGTTCGATGCTGAACCTGATACGCCGGACATGGTCTTCCCCTGAACAATCCCTCCGGGTGAGACCGGAGTCTTTGAAATCGAACCATTCCCTTAGCGAAAAGCACGTATCATGCAAACCAGATGCACATGATTTAGACATTTTATTAGTGCAAATATATGCGATCGCCATGCAAAGCATGAAATCTGCATCATCCATGGACGCGCGAACCGAGTGGCTCTAATCAATCCGGCATGAGCAAGATAAAAACACATATATTGGTAACCGGAGCCAGCCGCGGCATCGGCAAGGCCATCGTCGAATCGCTGGATTCGGATAATGTCACGGCCGTTGGCCAGAGCACGACGGGCGAAAATGGCTTGATTGCCTCGGATTTTTCCAAAGACGGGGCGGCATCACAGCTTTGGGACCAGGCACTCGAAAGGCTCGACGGTCGCATCGACGTGCTGATCAACAACGCCGGCCTGTTTGAACCGAATCCGCTTGCCGCTGACGACTGGCTGGAAAGCTGGAACCGGACCATGACGATCAATCTGACCGCTTCGGCCGAATTGTGCCGCCTCGCCGTGCTGCATTTTCAGTCGCGCCATGAACCGGGCCGGATCATCAATATCGCCAGCCGCGCCGCCTATCGCGGCGACAGCCCCGACCACTGGCATTATGCAGCATCAAAAGCCGGCATGGTGGCGATGACCAAGACCATCGCCAGAGCCTATGCAAAGGACGAGATACTCGCCTTTGCCATCTGCCCCGGCTTCACCATGACCGGCATGGCCGAAGACTATCTGGCCAGCCGTGGCGGTGACAAGTTGCTCGCCGACATTCCGCTCGGCCGCGTCGCCCAGCCGGAGGAAATAGCCTCGATCGCCCGCTATTGCGCGCTCGATGCCCCGCCGAGCATGACCGGCGCCGTACTCGACGCCAATGGCGCGAGCTTCGTTCGATGATCGCCCGCGAACTTTTGGATACCGCCCCCATCCCCGGCGGCGACGAGCTCCGCCTGTTCCGCCGCGAACTCAAGGGTGCGGACGAATATTCGATCATGCTGGGACGGATCGAACTGATGAACAGCCGACTCAGCGGATCGGAACAGGCGCTGGCCACCCTTGCCTGCGAACGTCTGGCGGTGAAAAATCCGCGCCTGCTGATCGGCGGCTATGGCATGGGATTTACCCTGCGCGCCGCCCTGTCGGTCTTGCCGCCGCAGGCGCATGTCGAAGTGGCCGAACTGATCCCCGCCATCGTCCAATGGGCACGCGGGCCAATGGCGGACCTTTCGCAAAAATGTCTTGAAGACAGCCGCGTGACCATCACCATCGGCGACGTATGCGATGTCATCAACAAGGCAGACGGCGATTATGATGCGATTTTGCTCGATGTCGACAATGGTCCCGATGGCCTGACCCATGAAGCCAATGACCGGCTTTACAGTATGGCGGGTCTGGCCACAGCCAAGAAGGCGCTGCGCTCCAATGGCATATTGTCGGTCTGGTCGAGCGAAGGCGATACCAAATTCACCTCTCGCCTGCACAAGTCCGGCTTTGCCGTCGATGTCAAAACCGTCCCCGCGCGCAGCAATGGCAAAGGCGCAAAACACACGATCTGGCTCGCAACCAAAGGCTAGTGGCCAACATACCGATCAGAAACGGATATCGAGCTCCACGAAACTCCACAGCCCCGCGATCGCCAGCACAATGCTGCTTGCCAATAATGCCGCGACAGCAGACTTGCCATTTTCCCAGCCTGCGCTGACGCCGGCCACCCCTGCCTTGAACAGCATGTTGGCCAATACTGTCATCGCCAGCACAAAACCGGCAAGGTTGGACAATATCGTACCCGCCGGGAGACTCCCGAGAGTGATGATTGCGGCGTCGACGTCCAGCGATCCCACGATGAGAACCAGATAGGCTATCCCGCTGCTCCCGTACTTGGCCTCGGCCCAACGCGCCGCCAGCGACATCGCCGCGACGGTCAACGCAAAAAAGAAAGCCGGCAGCAAGCGTATCGGATTGCGCGTGACCACGGTCTTATCCGTCTTCGCAGCACCGCTCCGGCGCAGCAGCAGCAAACCGATGATCCCCGCCACCAGCGCCGCCGGTGTCAATATCATTGCCAGCGGAATGAATGCAAAGTCCGCCAATATGAAAGTCAGCAACAGCACCCGGATATACATTACCGACGAAGCCAGCGCGATACCGGCCGACAATGTGCGCCGGCTGCTGTCTTCGTTGCGCAGTCTCTGGGCAAGCGCTGCCGTCACTGCAGTCGAACTATAGGCACCGCCGATAACCGCGGTCACAACCGTACCGTGCGATTCACCAAATATCCGGTTGGCGACATAGCCGGCAAAGGACAGGCCCGTCACCAAGATGACGACAAACCATAATTGCTGCAGATTAAACGCATCATAAGGCCCGAAATCACGGTTCGGGAGAAAGGGCAGAACAGCCAGTGCGATCAGGGCAAAGCGGATCATCACATTGATATCGGTCGGACCCAGTTTGCGCATCAGCCCGTGCAGTTCCGACCGCATCGACAGCAAGCCGGTCACGATGGCCGCTCCGGCCATCGCCAGCGCCGGATAGCCGCTCCCCGCCAGAAGTCCGAGACAGAGCGTCAGCAGCGAGACCACGAAATTGGTAATACTGCGACCGTCTGGATCATGGATCGTCTTGAAATGACTGATCGACAACATGGTCACCACAGCCGCAAGCAAAATGGCGGCAATTATCAGGTTGAGACTTTGCGAGATCAGTGCGACCAGCCCGCCCAGTCCGGCGATCAGGCCAAATGTACGAATCCCGGCGACCCGCGCGCCCTTGTTTTCGTCGCGCATCGTCCATCCGCGCTCGACACCGATCAGCAAGCCTGCGGCCAGTGCGATCGCAAGGTCTCGGTAAATCAGCCACTCACCAGAGAATTCCGTCAGCATTGCCAGTATAACATCCCGTCATGCAACCCGGCTTACTGCCGAGCTTCAGCGCTCGCGTCGCGCAGTTCCTTGAATTCGGAACCGTCCTTCCATTCCGGCCATTGCCGGGAATAGGCGAGACTGTTGCCGATATCGAACATCACATTAATGTCCTGCAGCGCCCCGGTCAGGTCCCAATCGGCTGTCCAGGCATCGCAGGCAGCGTGATAGCAATTGCCGGTATAGTCATTGATCCACTTCTGACCCGCTGCCCTGCCGCCATCGACCAGATCAGACGCGCCAGCCAGACTCATCATTAGCAGCACCGGCACACCGCGCTTGGCGAGAGAGAAATGATCGGCGCGGAAAAACAGGCCGCGTTCGGGCAGGCTTTCTTCGGTCACCACCCGCCCCTGCAATTTGGCAAATTTGGCCAGATCATCTTCCAGCGTTCCCTGCCCCTTGCCGACCAAGATGACGTCCTTTGCCTTGCCGGCGGTTTGCAGGACATCGATCGCCAGATTGGCGACGGTTGTTTCCACCGGATAGATCGGATCCTGCGCATAGACTTCGGAACCCAGCAGTCCGCGTTCCTCTGCCGTCCATGCGGCGATAACGATCGTCCGGTCCGGCTGCGGCTTGGCTTTGAACTTCCGAGCTATCTCCATGATCCCGGCAATGCCGAGCGCGTCATCATTGGCCCCGGCTCGATAGATTTTGCCATCCTCGTCCGGCGGTCCCTCGCCATAGGCATCCCAATGGGCGCCATAGATGATCGTTTCTTCGGGCCGCGTTTTGCCGCTAATCTTGCCAAATATATTCTGGCTCTTCACCACTTCCTGGGTCACCGGATAAGCGGCAGCAAATTTTGCCCCGATAGCGACCGGTGTGAATTCCCGGGTCCGTGCGGCCATTCGCAATTTTGCGAGGTCCAGTCCCGCTTCATCGAACAATTTTTGCGCGGTGTCCCCACTGATCCATCCTTGCAATGCCAGGCTTGTCATGTCTCCCGCCGGCTTGGCGATGCCGTAATTCTCACCCTGCGGGCTTTCCACGACGCTCCAGCCATAGCCAGCGGCTTCGGTTTCATGAATGATCAGCGCCGCCACTGCGCCACGCCGCGAGGCTTCTTCGAACTTATAGGTCCAGCGTCCGTAATAGGTCATTGCCCGGCCACCAAATTTGCCAGCCACAGGCTCATCGGCTGTGGCAGCAAAATCAGGATCATTGACCAGAAAGACTGCAACTTTGCCCTTCAGGTCCACATTTTTGAAATCGTCCCATCCCCGTTCTGGCGCCGTTACGCCAAATCCGACAAACACCATTTCTGCGTTATCGACCACCGCCCTGTCCTTGGGCTGCAAGGTCGACACATAGATATCTTTGCCTGCATTTAGCGCTGTGCTTTTACCATTGCTGGAAAACGACAATGTTTCTGGCTTCCCAAGCGCTGTGTGCAACAGTGGCACCGGCTGCGTCCATGTACCGTCGACACCGCCGGGTTCGAGACCCAAAGCTTCGAACCGACTGATCAGATAACCGATGGTCCTGTCTTCGCCTGCGGTTCCCGGCGCACGGCCTTCAAACTGATCCAAAGTCAGGGTTCTGACCGTCCGGCTGATTTCATCGGCGCTTATATCTATTGCCTGATCAGCGGATTTCGCATGGGCTGGTGCGCCAACCATCAAGGCGGCGGCGGAAAGCAAGCTGGCGGTGCGACCTGAAAACAAAGCAAAACTCCTGCAAAATCGATATTCCGCTCGACATTAGCTTAACGACCTGCATTTGCACGAGAAGTTTTTTACGCTATCTTTTGCACAAATGCACGGGCTCCGCTAACGGCTCCCCATGCTTAATTTCAACAATATAACCGTGCGCCTCGGCGGCACCGTGATCCTCGATGGCGCAACCGCAGCCCTGCCCCCCGGCGCGCGCGTCGGCATGATCGGCCGTAATGGCGCTGGCAAGTCGACCCTGATGAAGGTCATCGCCGGAATGCTGGAGCCTGACGACGGCAGCGTCGACATGCCAAAGGACGCGCGGATGGGCTATATCGCCCAGGAAGCGCCAGCCGGACAGGATAGTCCGCTCGACACCGTGCTGGCCGCCGATACCGAACGCGCCGCCTTGCTGGAGGAAGCCGAAACGGCTTCCGACCCGCACCGGATTGGCGAGATCCACGAACGGCTGAACATGATCGAGGCGCATAGCGCTCCGGCGCGCGCTGCCAAGATCCTGATCGGACTTGGCTTTGACGAAGCGGCCCAACAGCAGCCAATGGACAGTTTTTCCGGCGGCTGGCGAATGCGTGTAGCATTGGCGGCGCTGCTCTTCTCGCAACCGGAAATGTTGCTGCTCGACGAGCCGTCAAACCATCTCGACCTAGAAGCGACCCTGTGGCTGGAAAATTTTCTGACCAGCTATCAGGCAACGATATTGGTGATCAGCCATGAGCGCGATCTGCTCAACAATGTGGTCGACCATATTCTGCATCTGCAGCACGGCACCACCACCCTCTATCCCGGCGGCTATGACGCGTTCGAGAAACAGCGGGCCGAGCGTCAGGCACAACTGGCATCATCCCGTGAAAAGCAGATCGCCCAGCGCGAGAAGCTGGAATCCTATGTGTCTCGCTGGGGTGCCAAGGCGCATAGTGCAAAACAGGCGCAGAGCCGGGTCAAGGCCCTCGCCCGCATGGAACCGATTGCCGCTGCCATAGATGATCCCTCGCTGACCTTCCATTTCCCGAGCCCGGCTGAACTGAAACCACCGCTGATCACGCTGGATGACGCGTCTGTCGGCTATGGCGACAATATCATTCTCTCCGGTCTCAACATGCGGCTTGATCCAGATGATCGGACCGCGCTGCTTGGCCGCAACGGCAACGGCAAGACCACGCTTGCACGATTGCTCGCCAGCCAGCTGGAACCGAAAAAAGGTTCGATCAACAAATCGGGCAAGCTGACCGTCGGCTATTTCACCCAATATCAGGTCGAGGAACTGGATACGTCCGACACGCCGCTGGAACATATGACCCGCCTGATGAAGGACGCCAAGCCGGGTGCCGTGCGCGCGCAGCTGGGTCGTTTCGGCTTTTCCGGCGACAAGGCGACGATATTGGTCGGCAAGCTTTCCGGTGGCGAACGCGCGCGTCTGGCGCTGGCGATGATCACTCGCGATGCGCCGCATCTGCTGATCCTCGATGAGCCAACGAACCATCTCGACGTCGACGCTCGTGAAGCCCTTGTGCACGCGCTCAACGAATATAGCGGCGCTGTCATCCTGGTCAGCCATGATCGCCATATGCTGGAACTGACCGCCGATCGTCTGGTGATGGTCGACAGCGGCAAGGCCGAGGAATTTTCGGGCACGCTCAAGGATTATACCGATTTCGTTCTCGGCAAGAACCAGCCGGGATCATCGGGCGGCAAAGCCAGCGGTGGCAATCGCAAGGAAGAACGCCGCGCTGCCGCCGAACGGCGCAAGCAGCAGACCGAATTGCGCAGGACCGTAACCGCCTCCGAAAAGGAAATGAAACTCCTCGGCGAGGAAGTCTCCGCCATTGACCGCGCAATGTTCGATCCGGCGAGCGCAGAACCGAAACACGCCGACCTGTCGATGACCGAGCTGATGAAGCTGCGCGCGGAAACCCAGGACAGGCTGGACAAGGCAGAAGCCCGCTGGATGGAAGCCAGCGACAAGCTCGAGCAGGAAAATGTAAATGCCTGATCGGTCGGTCCGTTGAACCAGACCTGGAAAGTCTCGATACCCTGCACCCGCGCAGAAGCGCGGATGCTTTCGGAAGACCAGATGTTCATCGCCTCCAGCGACTCGACGCCAACCATCGTCGCCAGCGAAACCGATCCCAAACATCCCGACGAATGGATGATCGACGTCTATTGCCAGAGCGAGCCGGATGCTGCGCTGATCGGAAATCTGCTGCAACTGTCGCCATCTGCGGCCGCCATTGCATTCCGGCCTGTCGTCGAACTGCTCGCCGATGAAGACTGGGTGACCCTCAGCCAGCAAGGCCTCGAACCTCTTCGCGCTGGTCGCTTCCACGTCCATACGTCGAGCGACGAGCCGACGGATGAACCCGGACTGACCAATATCTGCATTGATGCCGGACAGGCTTTTGGCACCGGCCATCATGAAACCACCAAGGGCTGCCTGCAAAGCCTCGACCGGCTCCGCCGCTCGGGCCACCGGTTTCGCAATATTGCCGATGTCGGCACCGGTACCGGCCTGCTGGCCTTTGCCGCCCATCATCTCTGGCCCCACGCCAAGATCATCGCCAGTGATATCGATCCCGTTGCGGTAACGGTTACGCATGATAACAGCGAGCTCAACGCGATTCCGCTGGGCAATGGCCGCAACCGGATCCGGCTGGTCCAGAGCAATGGCCTCGATCATCCTGCGCTCAATCAGCGCGCACCCTTTGACCTGATCATCGCCAATATATTGTCCGGCCCGCTCGTAGCGCTTGCCCCGCAAATCGCCGCCGCTTCAGGCGCCGGCACCGTGCTTCTACTCGCGGGATTGCTGAGCCGACAAAAAGCCGAAGTCATGCACGCCTATGTCCGGGAGGGGTTTCGCCTCAAGCACATGCAGCTGGACAATGAATGGCCGAGCCTCACTCTGGTCAAATCGAAAAAATATGGCTGGCCCCGCAAACCGCACCGCAGGAAATCACCGCTGGCCTCGGACTATTTCGGCGAATGCTAGGATAGTGCTCCACACATGATGCGGAGCTACGTCGACCCTTGATCGTCGCGCGGACCGGGCTCCCTATCCAGTATTGAGTACGACGCAATCAGACGACCGTAGCTTCCCCAGCCTGCGAGCGCGCATAATCCTGCGTCCCCTCGGTCAACAGCGCGTCCCCCTCCACAATCTCGGCAATCCTGATATCCGGCAGATCCGCAATCTTGTCATATAGCGGCTTGAAATCAGTCTCCACCGTCACCCGCAGCAGCTCGTCGAGACTCGGAATGACAAAATAATTCTGCTGATAATCGTCGATCCGATATTCCGTCCGCAACACCCGCTCGAGATCGAACATGATCCGGTTGGGACTGGGATTGTCGAGGGCGAAGACGCTCTCGCCATAGCTGGAGACAATACCCGCGCCATAGATGCGAAGGCCTTCCGCTTCCTGGATCAGACCAAATTCCACCGTATACCAGTAAAGCCGCGCCAGCTGTTTCAGCGTCCCGAATTTCAGCGCCCGCAGTCCGCCACGCCCGTAAGCCGCCATATAATCGCCGAATCTCTGGTCCGCGAGCATCGGCACATGGCCGAAGACATCGTGAAAAATATCCGGTTCCTGCAAATAGTCGAGCTGGTTCCGCCGCCGGATGAAATTGCCGGAGACGAAACGCCGGTTGGCGAGATGGTCAAAAAACACATCATCGGGCACCAGACCGGGCACCGCCACCACCTGCCAGCCCGTGGCATCCATCAAGATCCGGTTGAGCTCTTTGAAATCGGGAATACCCGGCTGCGACAGCTTCAATATATCGATACCGTCGAGAAACGCCTGCGCGGCCCTGCCCGGCAGCATTTGCTGCTGGCGTGCGAACAATATATCCCACGTCTCATGATCTTCGGCCGAATAGCTTTGCCAGTCCTGATCGATCGTCCAGTCGGCATTTGCGTGCGCTGGCGGCTTGTCATAGACATGGGTTTCGGTTTCGGGGGTGGTAAGCATGCCGCATCCTACAGCAGAAAAGGTTTCCATGGCAACAACGGCGCTCAAATGGTTGAAACGCAGTGTCATTGCGCTCGGCATGATCGTCGTCCTCTATCTGCTGGCGGCGCTCGCCGGTAGCCTGCTCCCCGTCAATCAGGACTGGCAAAACCCGGATGACGGCATCGAACTGTTCATCGAAACCAACGGCCTGCACAGCGGGATCATCATGCCGATCTGGAACGATGTCCATGACTGGACGCCGCTGGTCCGGCCCGAGCATCTCGCCGATCCTTCGTTTTACGGCAGCCATATCCTGGTCGGCTGGGGCCATGAAGGCGTCTATCGCAACACCCGGCAATGGACCGACCTGCGCGCGGACGACGCGATCAGCGCGATTGTCGGCAGCGACGATGTACTTGTCCACGTCTATCACCTGAAATATCCACAGGCTTATCCCTATTACCGCCGCCCCCTGAAAGTCAGCGAAGCACAATATCGGAAAATCGCGAAGGCCATCGAAGCGCGGTTCGCGCTCGACGATCAATATCGCTCCCAGCCATCACCCGGCTATGGCAAGGACGACCTGTTCTACCGGGCGAACGGCCATTATAATGCCTTCTACACCTGCAACAACTGGACCGGCGATGTCCTGCAACAGGCCGGCATTCGCACCGGGCGCTGGACTCCGTTTCAGGGTGGCGTGATGCGCTGGTTTCCGGAAAGCACGGAATGAAGCCTAGCCGGTGACAAATTCCTGCAGCGCCAGTCCATCCCGGATGGTGACAGATCCATATCCCGGTTCAATCAAGCCGGAGGACTGCAATTTGGTCATCGCCTTGCCCAGCGAGACCCGCGACACGCCGACCAGGTCCGCCAGATCCTGCTGAGTCGCCAAGACCTCCGCTCCGCCTTCCTGATCGCCGCACAGCTGGAGCAGCGCCTGCGCCAGCCTTTGCGGCACCGACAGGTTGCGGCTATATTCGATCAGATTGAAGGATTCCTGCACCGTCAGCGCCATGGTCTTGAGCAGCAATCGGGTCACCGCCGGATCGGATTCCATCAGGCTCTGCAGCTCGCTGTCGCCGATCCGGATCAATGTGCAGTCATTTCCGGCAATCGCATCCACGGTGCGCGGAAATTCGCCCATGAACGCCAGTTCGCCGAATGTGTCACCGGCGCTGAGCATCGCAAACAGGGTCAGGCGCCCGTCGATGCCATAGCGTCCGATTTGCACCGAGCCGCTGTTGATATACCAGAATTCCTTCGCGATATCGCCGCGCTGCTGGATGATCTGGCCCTTGCCGAAAACCCGCGCCTGTCCCCGCGCCAGCAAATCGCGGCGAACCGTCTCGGGCAGCGCCGTGACAAAGCCGGTCCCGGCCATGGGAGCAGATCCGTTCATGGAAAATCTCGAGAATGAAAACTTCTTTGCATTTACCCGTCATTAGATCCGCTAACAACGCTATGCAAGCAATCCTCTGGGAGAGACATCATGCGGCCCGAACTTTTGGCGATCACCGGAATTTTCCTCGTCTTCGGACTGCTGGAATTTTTTCGCACCCGGCTGTTCAGCAAAGCCGAACAGACCCGCGACGACGCGCTGGTCGAGATCATCGGCTCGTTCGTGCTGCTGGTGATCACCCAGCCCGGCATCATCCTCGCGGCCCAGTTCATCCTCGGCAGCCTGGCCCCGCAATGGCAGGGCGCGCTGGCCGGCATTCCCCTGATCGCCGCGATCGGGCTGTTTCTGGTCTTTGACGACATGATGCAATATTTCTGGCACCGGCTGTCGCACAGCGTGCCCTTTCTCTACAATCTGCACCGCTCTCACCATAATGCGCGCTATATGAGCGTCCGCTTGGTCTACCGGAACAATATCTTCTATTATCTCACCATGCCCAGCATCTGGTTTTCCGGCGCCCTGATCTATCTTGGCCTCGGCTGGGTCTATGTCTTCTATATCATCGTCAAGATGGCGGTGATCGTCGGCGCGCACAGCGATGTCGCGTGGGACGAGCCGCTCTACCGGATCAAATGGCTGTCGCCGGTGATGTGGCTGGTCGAGCGCACCATCTCGACGCCAGCCACCCACCATGCCCATCACGGCCGCCACAAGAGCGACGGCGTGACCCATTACAAGGGCAATTTCGGGAACCTGCTGTTCTTCTGGGATGTCCTGTTCGGCACCGCCCATATCACGCGCCGCTATCCGGACGGCTATGGCGTCGAAAATCTCGCACCAGCCACTTTGGGTCAGCAACTCGCCTGGCCGATCTTTCCGGAAAATAAGGAAGACGGTCATGGGGTGAAGGAACTGGCGGCGATCGAGGCGGCGGCCAGAACATAAAAGCTTGCAGAATGATGGTCGCCGCCGTCGCATAACGGCGATCAGTCTAATTTGACTCAACTGATGTATTACTGTATTTTTGAAATATGCGGTATTTAATTAAATCCCGATCTATAAGTCTGGCGATGCTTTTTACAGCGTCTGTTGTTGCAACCATAAATCCTGCAAAAGCCACGCAAGAAGTACAAAAATCAGTGTCTCAGGACAATGATATTATTGTCACCGGTCATAAAAAGAAAATGGCAGAATTTCAGAAATTGATCGCCGATCATTTCCGGGTTTCTGGTGGTGGCAGAAACAATGGGCAATATGCCCGTTTCGCTCAATCCGTTTGCCCTTCCGTTGCCGGCTTGGCTGAACGGCAAAGCAAGGCCATCGAAGAGCGAATTCGCCAAGTCGCCGAAATGGCTGAAATCAGGGTGGCAAAGGAAGATTGTCGTCCCAATTTGTTCGTAGCTATCGTGGAAGATGGCGGCTCCGAGATCCAGCTTTTGCGTAGCAAGAAAAGTCGCCTATTCGGATCACTCACCCACAGCGAAAGAGATAAGATCGAGCAAAATGGCGGACCGGTTTATAGCTGGAAAGCAACCGAAACGATGGGCAGCGACTCAAAGTACAATGCCGCCGGAGGCACTTTTACGTTTATGGGTGGCGATAATGGGCCAGGTGGAGGACCTGCTCTTGGTGGAGCACAGACCAATGGCCAAACGACGCACGTTAAGTCCAAAATTTCGAGATCGACGGTGGAAGGCATAGCTTATTCCTATTTATTGATTGATAGCAAGGCTTTGGAAGGTGTTTCCGCAGCGCAACTGGCTGACTATGCCGCCATGGTTTCTCTGATTGATATCGATGTAGGGGGCGAAACACAGGTGCCAGACGGGTCCATATTGTCGCTATTTGCGGAAATCGAGGACAAGTCATTGAGGCCCACGTCGCTGAGCGGCGGAGATTTGCTGCTTTTACGCGGATTATACAAGGTGCCAGCCAATGTGAAGGCATCGCTGCAACGCTCGGCGATGATCCACACGATGAGCGAAGGATTGAAAGACCCCGAGCGCATCAATCGGTGACTTGGCGTCGCTAACCGGCTTTACACCGCGTCCTTCACAATTTTGGTTCAGGCCACCTCGTCTATAACCTCTATACCTGGTTTCGGCGGCTGCATGACTTTCAACGATGTAAAAAAGTGATCGCCTCTACAGCAGGCCGAGATCTGCCCGACGGCACTGCAACGTTGCTCAGTCGATCGTTCTGTCACTGCAGCGCAGGGTCAGGCCATATTCCTCCAGCCAGTCCGCCTCGGTCGGCAGAAGATATTGCAATGCCTCGGGCAACAGGCCGTGCAGCGTATTCGCATGGACCAATTCTGTGCGCCGGTCGGCGAAACACAGGTTTGAACCGGCATGGCCGACAAAGCGAAGCACGCCCTGCTCGGTGTCCCCGCCTTCATCCGCCAGCGAGAGGAACAGCGGTGGTCGATCCCGATTTTCCATGCCAGCGAGACCGTATGACAGGCTCTGCTTGTTCCATTGCAGGCTTGGCGACAGGGCCGCATAGCCATCGAACAGGTCTGGTGCGACCGCCCAGGTTTCTGCAACAAAATGACCCGCCGCGCTCTCTCCTAAAAGAAAGGCCCGCCCGTCGTCGCGATACCGGTCTCTGACCAGCGGCAGGATAGACGCTGACAACCAGGCGCGAAAGGCCGCGCTCTCTCCCGCCGTGGGATAGCGCTCCTGCTCGTCGTTCGACGCCGTGGGCGGAAGCAATTCCCGCTGGCGATCAACGGTTTCAACGCCGACGAAGATGGCGGGCGAGCTGCGCCCCCACAGCTGGTTCCAGCGCTCCATACCCAGGCTGAGGAAAAAATCCTGCTTCAACCCGCCATCCAGCATGATGACGATAGGATAGGACCGGTCACCGCTATCATAGTCAGCGGGCAGCACAACATTGATCCGGCGTTCGGCCCCGTGGGTCGAGACGATATAGGAGGTTCCGATCGTCAGCGGCTCGGACGAGACCGTATCGCTGGGATGGGAAGGCGACAGGGCCAATAGCATTGACGCCAGAAATATTACCGGAAATTTCAATCGCTGTCCCTTTCATTCATGGCCGGGAATGATCTTTCGGACCATCTAGCCCGCCGCCGCGACAATTTCTGCCCAGGCAGCTTCATCGATAACCTCAATCCCCAATTCCGCCGCTTTCTTCGCCTTCGAACCAGCACCCGGTCCAGCCACAACCAGATCGGTTTTCGCGCTCACCGAACCGGAAGCCTTGGCGCCCAGCGCCTCGGCCTGCGCCTTGGCTTCGTCGCGGCTCATGGTTTCCAGTTTGCCGGTGAAGACCACCGTCTTGCCGGCCACCGCGCTGTCGCGGGTTTCGACGATATAGTCGGGCGGGGAAACCTCTTTCAGCAGGTCTTCCCAGACCGCGACATTATGCGGTTCGTGGAAGAAATCTGCCAGCGCCTGCGCCACCGTGGGGCCGACGCCGTCGATAGAGGTGATTTCCGCCCAGGCCGCATCACCGGCTTCCGTCCCGGCCATCGCGGGCCCAGCATCCCCGTTCGTGTCGAGCCCCGTCGAGACATCACCCTCCCCGTTCGTGTCGAGCGAAGTCGAGACACGTTCCGCGCCCTCCCCGTCTCTCGACTGCGCTCGAGACGAACGGTATTTCTCCGATTCTTGCGCGATCTCGGCAACCTCGCGCAACCGCTGCAAGGTCCGGAAATTCTTCAGCAAATCCTTCGCCGTCACCGTGCCAATATGTCTTATGCCCAGCCCGAACAGCAGCCTTGCCGCATCCGGCTGCCGCTTCTTTTCCACAGCCGCCAACAGATTATCCACAGACTTGTCCTGCCAGCCTTCACGGGCAAGTATTGCCTCGCGATGCTGGTGCAGGCGGAAAATATCGGCAGGGCTCTCGATAAAGCCGGCCTCGATAAATTCGGCAATGCTTTTCTCGCCCAACCCGTCGATATCTAGCGCCACGCGCGAGACAAAATGCACCAGGCGCTGGAACCGCTGGGCCGGGCAGATCAGGCCGCCGGTGCAACGGACATCGACCTCGCCTTCCTCGGCCACCGCTTCGCTGTCGCATATCGGGCAATGGTCGGGAAAATGATAAGCTTCGCGCTGTTCGTCGCGAGTCAGATTGTCGACCACCTGCGGGATCACATCCCCTGCCCGCTGGATCACCACCCGGTCACCCGGACGCACGCCGAGCCGTTCCACTTCATCGCGGTTATGCAAAGTCACATTGGAAACCACGACGCCGCCGACCGTCACCGGCTTCAGCCGCCCCACCGGGGTCAGCTTGCCGGTACGCCCGACCTGGATATCGATGCTCTCCAGCGTCGTCTGCGCCTGTTCCGCCGGGAATTTATGCGCAATCGCCCAGCGCGGCGCCTTGGCGACAAAGCCAAGCCGCTGCTGCCAGTCGAGCCGGTCAACCTTGTAGACCACGCCGTCAATATCATAAGGCATGTCCGCCCGCTCCGCCTCGATATGACGATAATGGGCAAGCATCGCATCCAGCGTTTCAAAGCGCTGCACCAGCGACGACACCGGCACGCCCCAGCTGGCGATGGCCGTCATGACGTCAAAAGCCGTCTCTCCCGGCAATTCGCTGTGCACGCCCCAACCGTGCGCCCAGAATTTCAGCTGTCGTCTGGCAGTAATATTCGCGTCCTTCTGCCGCAGCGAGCCGGCGGCAGCGTTGCGCGGATTGGCGAACTGGCGGATTTTCTCGGGATCGAACTCGACGCCCTTGGCCGCTGCATCGGCCCTGCCCTCGTCCATCAGCCGCTCGTTGAGACCGGCGAAGTCGGCTTTGGCCATATAGACTTCGCCGCGGATTTCGAACAGGTCGGGAATGGTATGGGAATTGCCGTTCGTGTCGAGCGAAGTCGAGACACCTGTTCCCGCCTCACCGTCTCTCGACTGCGCTCGAGACGAACGGAGTGATTGCGGTATATCCGAAATCATCCGCACATTGGCGGTAACATCCTCACCAACCTGCCCGTCCCCGCGCGTAGCCGCCAGAACCAGTTCGCCCTTTTCATAGCGCAGCGAACAGGACAGCCCGTCAATCTTGTCCTCGGCGGTCACCGCCACCGGCGCGCCCTCGTCGAGATTCAAGAACCGCCGCACCCGCGCCAGCCATTCGGCGATATCCTCGTCGGAAAAGCCGTTATCGAGGCTCATCATCCGTTGTTCGTGCTTGACCTTCGACAGAGGCGAAGCCGCCACCGCTGCGCCGACCAGCCTGTTGGGACTGTCATCGCGCACCAGATGCGGAAAAGCCTCTTCCAGTTCATTATTGCGCCGCACCAGCGCGTCATAATCCGCGTCGGAAATTTCCGGCGTGTCTTCGGCGTGGTAGAGCTTGTTATGATGCGCAATCTTGCGTGCCAGACGCATCAGTTCGTTGGCAGCATCGGCTTCGGAGAGGTTTTCTGGAGGAATAGCGCTCATAAAAAGCCCCTCCTCTTCAGAGGAGGGGTTGGGGTGGTGGCGATGTGTGAACATAGCTCGCGCAGCGACACGCGGCACCGAACCACCCCAACCCCTCCTTTAAAAAGGAGGGGCTGAAACAGGCTCGTTTGATCGCAACCAGCGTTATTAAGGCACTGGCTCACTTAAGCCCCTCCTCTTCAGAGGAGGGGTTTGGGGTGGTGGAGGCACCACGCCCACCCCACCGATCCGGAGTACCTTCCAATATGCGCAACAAATCCGTCAAAACCCCGTCCATATTCCCCATCACATCCAAATTTGTAAAACGCACCGTCCGATATCCCTTTTCGCGCAATTGCCCATCGCGCTTGCAGTCGGAATCGATATCATGCGTATCACCATCTAGCTCAACAATCAGCTTTTTAAGCGGGCAAAAGAAGTCGGCGACAAAATGGTCGATCACGGCCTGACGGCGGAATTTATGACCGCCCAGCTGCGAAGCGGAAAGTTGTCGCCAAAGCCGCTTTTCCGGTTCGGTCGGATTGCGCCGCATCTCCCTAGCACGGGCAAGAAGAATGGCACGGTTGGTCACTGTTCTAGCCCCTCCTCTTCAGAGGAGGGGTTGGGGTGGTGGCGATGTGCAAACATCGCTCCCGCAGCGACATGCGGCGAGAAACCACCCCAACCCCTCCTTTAAAAAGGAGGGGCTTGAGATGTGTCATCCCCGCAAACACTCAAACCCCCTCCAGCAACCGATCCGCCTGCGCTCTCGCCTCGTCCGTCACATCCGCCCCCGACAGCATCCGCGCAATCTCCTGCCGCCGGCCTTCATTGTCCAGCGCGCTGACATCGGTGCGCGATACGGTGCCGCTGAGCGACTTGTTGATCAGCATATGGGCAGCACCCTTCGAGGCGACCTGCGGGCTATGGGTCACGACGAGCAATTGTGCCCCGTTCGACAGCCGCGAAAGCCGGTCACCGATCGCCGATGCGACCGCTCCGCCGACGCCGCGGTCAACTTCGTCAAAAATGATTGTTTTCAGGCCATATTCTTCCGCCAGAGCGACCTTTAGAGCCAATATGAACCGCGAAAGCTCACCTCCTGACGCAATTTTGCCCAGGGGCGCCAACGGTGCACCGGGATTGGTCGAGATCAGAAACTCGATCCGGTCCATTCCGCTTTTATTCCAGAGCTCTTCGGGCAATTCTTCAAGCAAAGTCTCAAACTTTGCTGCATCCAGTTTGAGCGGCGCCAATTCTCCGGCCACCGCCTTGTCCAGCGCCTTGGCCGCCTTTGCCCGCTTCGCCCGCAGGGCTTCTGCCGCCGCAATGTAGGATTTCTCGGCACCAGCCAAAGATGCTTCCAGATCTTCCAATGTCCTGCCACCATCGCTGATTGCCGCGAGCCTGTTCTGCAGCTCATCCAGCAGTTCCGAAAGCTTGTCCGGCTCCACCCGATGCTTGCGCGCCAGGCCCCGCAGATCGAACAACCTGGTCTCCATATCGTCGAGTCGCTGCGGATCGAAACTCAGCGCATCAGCCGCTGCATTGAGCTTGTCCTCGGCTTCGCTGGCATCGATAATTGACCGATCAAGCGACTCCAGCGCGTCCTTGAGCAACGGATGATCTTCGGCGATCATATCAAGGCGGCGCGCCGCCGACCGGAGTGAAGCCAGCCCCCCGTTGGAGCCATCAAAGGCCGCACGAATCGCTTCCAGATCGCCGGTCAGCTTCTCGCCCTTCATCATCGTCGCCCGGTCCAGCGCCAATTCCTGTTCCTCACCCGGCTGCGGGGCAAATTTGGACAGTTCGGCAACGCTATGTTCGAGATATTCGCGGTCGTTTTCCGCCGCTTCCTGTTCCTGCTTTGCCTGCTCCAGCGCCGTTTTCGCGGCCTGCCATGCCTCGAATGCCGCACCAACAGCATTGCCTTCGACGCCGGCAAAAATGTCGAGCAAGGCCCGATGTCCCTTGGGATTGATCAGGCCGCGGTCGTCGTGCTGACCATGAATTTCAATCAGCTGCCCGCCTACCGTGCGGAGCAAGGTCGCAGAACAGGGCTGATCATTGATGAAGGCGCGACTGCCGCCATCCGCCTTCACCGATCGCTTGATGATCAGCGGTTCGCCCGTTTCTATCTCAATATCATTTTCGGCCAGCGTAGCGGCCAGCTTGCTGCCGGGTGCGGGGGGCTCGAAACTGGCAGTAACCTGCGCTTTTTCCGTGCCCTGGCGGACCAGTCCGCTGTCTGCACGGTTGCCCAGAGCCAGCCCGAGGCTGTCGAGCAATATCGACTTGCCGGCACCGGTTTCGCCGGTCAACACCGTGAGGCCCGACCCAAATTCCAGATCGAGCGCCTCAATCAGTACAATATCGCGGATGGAAAGGGACTGCAGCACAATACCCTCTTAAAACACGTTTACCTTTGCTGCAACGCATTGCAGCATATGTAGTCCTAAGTCGCCCCGTGCTTGTTGACGAGTTCATAAGCGCGCTCATACCATTTGGTACCGGGATAGTTAGCGCCCAGGACAGCCGCAGTTTTCTTCGCTTCTACCGGAACACCCAAAGCGAGATAGGATTCGGTCAGCCGCATCAGGGCTTCGGCCGTATGGGTGGTGGACTGATATTTCTCGATCACTGTCCGGAAGCGAATGGTGGCCGCTAGCCACTTGCCGCGACGCTGGTAAAAACGCCCGATTTCCATTTCCTTGCCAGCCAGATGGTCATTGACCAGATCTATTTTCAGTTGGGCATCGGCGGCATAGCGCGAATTGGGATAGCGGCGGGAAATTTCACCGAGCGAAGCCAAGGCTTGTTCGGTGATCTTCTGGTCGCGGGTTACATCGCTGATCTGCTCATAATAGCAGAGCGCGATCAGATAATAGGCATAAGGCGCGTCCTTGTTACCCGGATGGATCGACAGGAACCGCCGGGATGATTCTATCGCCTTGTTATAATCGCCAGCCAGATAATAGCTGAACGCGCTCATCTGCTGCGCGCGGCGAGCCCAGGGAGAATAAGGATGCTGGCGCTCGACTTCGTCGAACAGCGCCGCAGCAATCTTGTACTGGCCGCGATCAAGCCGTTCTTTCGCGGCATTGTACAGCGTGTCGACATCGCGCGCGACATATCTTGTATCGGAACCGCGCCCACTGCTACCGCCGCCAAGCAGTGCACAACCGGAAAGCAACGTAGCGGAGAGCCCTATAACGGCCCATTTCATAATGTGTTTTGTCATATGGCAAACCTCTTAACCGCTTGTTTTCATCCAGCCAAGAATAAAGCAAAAAAAGCCGCTGGAACAGATTAACACTCCCTGTTCGGTTGGAGCTTTACCAGACATTAATCCGGCGAATTTGCCGGAAATATTGCAGACAAAGAAAAGGGCCCGGATCGCTCCGGGCCCCTCGCTGTTTCATTTTGCGAAAATCTAGTCTTCGGTGATCGAAGCCGGCAATGGAATATCACCGCCGCCTTCATCCTTGGGACCATCATTGTTGCGGCCACGTCCGCCGCCGTCACGGCCACGTCCGCCACCGTCGCGTCCGCGACCACCGCCATCACGACGTGGTCCACGAGGCTTGTCACCGCGTGGTTCGCGAGCAGGACGGGTATCTTCCAGCTCTTCCCCGGTTTCCTGATCAACAACCCGCATCGAAAGGCGAACCTTGCCACGCTGATCGATTTCGAGAACCTTGACCTTGACTTCCTGGCCTTCGCTCAGTTCGTCAGAGACTTTCTCGACCCGCTCATTCTTGATTTCAGAAACGTGGACGAGACCGTCCTTGCCGCCCATGAAGTTCACGAATGCGCCAAAGTCGACGAGGTTCACGACCTTGCCGTCATAGACTTTGCCGACTTCGGCTTCTTCAACAATGCCCTTGATCCACGCAATTGCTGCATCAATCTGGGATTTGTCGGAAGAGGAAACCTTGATCAGGCCTTCGTCGTCGATATCGACCTTCGCGCCGGTTTCCGCAACGATTTCGCGGATCACCTTACCGCCAGTACCGATAACTTCGCGGATCTTCTCTTTGTTGATCTGCAAGGTTTCGATGCGCGGAGCATGTTCCGACATTTCGGTCCGGGTGCCGCTAAGGGCCTTGCTCATTTCACCGAGGATATGAGCGCGACCGCCACTGGCCTGTTCCAGAGCAGACTTCATGATTTCCTGCGTAATGCCAGCTACCTTGATGTCCATCTGCAAGGAAGTGATACCCTTTTCGGTACCCGCAACCTTGAAGTCCATGTCGCCAAGATGATCTTCGTCGCCGAGAATGTCGGAAAGAACCGCGAATTCCTCGCCTTCGAGGATCAGGCCCATCGCGATACCGGAAACCGGACGCGCCAGAGGCACACCAGCGTCCATCATTGCAAGCGAACCGCCACAAACGGTCGCCATCGAGGACGAACCGTTGGATTCGGTAATGTCCGAGAGAACACGGATCGTATATGGAAATTCTTCCACTGTCGGCAATACCGGGCGAAGCGCGCGGAAAGCGAGCTTGCCGTGGCCGGTTTCGCGGCGGCTGGTAAATCCGAAACGGCCAACTTCACCAACCGAATAGGGAGGGAAGTTATAGTGCAACATGAAGTTGGTGTAGCTCAGACCGTCGAGACCATCGATCATCTGCTCGGCATCTTTGGTGCCCAGAGTCGTGGTCACGATTGCCTGTGTTTCACCGCGGGTGAACAGAGCTGAACCGTGGGTCCGTGGCAGCAGGCCAACCATGGCTTCGATCGGGCGAACCTGATCGAGCTTGCGGCCATCGATACGGGTACCATCCTTGATGATCGCACCGCGAACGATTTCGGCTTCCAGCTTCTTGACCATCTTGCCGGCGGTCATCTGGGTCTGGCCGTCTGCATCGGCATATTTTTCTTTGGCTTTGTCGCGAACCGCATTCAGTGCGTTGCTACGCTCTGACTTGTCGGTCTTCTTGTAAGCCGCAGCAATATCTTTTCCGACCAGCTTGCGCAGTTCTTCCTTGATACCGCTATTGTCATCGCCAGCATCAAGCTTCCAGGGCTCTTTCGCAGCCTGTTCAGCCAGATCGATGATCAGACCGGCAACCTGCTTGGATGCGTCATGAGCGAATTGTACGGCGCCGAGCATGACTTCCTCGGAAAGCTCTTGTGCTTCCGATTCAACCATCATCACAGCGCCCATCGTTCCGGCCACAACCAGATCGAGTTCGCCTTCAGCAACTTCTTCCATGCTTGGGTTCAGCTGATATTCGCCTTCTTTGTAGCCAACGCGAGCCGCGCCGATCGGGCCCATGAAGGGAACGCCGGAGATGGTCAGCGCAGCAGAAGCTGCAACCATTGCCAAAATATCGGGTTCGTTGACGCCATCATAGCTCATCACCTGACAGATGACGTTGATTTCGTTGTAGAAACCTTCTGGGAACAGCGGACGGCAAGGACGGTCAATCAAACGCGACGTCAGCGTTTCTTTTTCCGTCGCGCGGCCTTCGCGCTTGAAGAAACCGCCCGGGATACGACCGGCGGCTGAGAATTTTTCCTGATAGTGAACGGTGAGCGGAAAGAAATCCTGCCCTTCGCGCACGGATTTAGCAGCGGTTACTGCGCACAGCACAACTGTTTCGCCGAGGGTCGCGAGTACCGCGCCATCAGCCTGACGGGCAATACGGCCCGTTTCGAGGGTGAGGGTCTGTCCGCCCCACTCCATTTCAACTTTCTTGATATCAAACATTCGTATTTTCCTTTGTCCCGCCTGCCCTATGCAGTGCGGGGGCTTTCTTGTGTCCAGCAATCCGGCTGAACAGCGGTTCGGGGCCATTTGTGCCCCTGTCGATAGGTATCGCTGCCTTATTGCAACGATACCCAATATGAAAACGGCCCCCGCATGGAGGCCGCTCTCGAAACTTTATTTCCGGAGACCAAGGTCCTTGATCAGCTTGGCGTAGCGCTCGACGTCTTTCTTGCGAAGATAGTCCAGCAGACTGCGCCGCTTGTTCACCATCATCAGCAACCCGCGACGGGAGTGATTATCCTTGTGGTGACCTTTGAAATGTTCGGTCAGGTTCACGATGCGCTCGGTGAGCACGGCAACCTGAACTTCCGGGGAACCGGTATCGCCCTTTGTCTGGCCGAATTTCTGGATCAGTTCCTGTTTTTTTTCTGCGGTAATCGTCATTTAAATTTTTCCTTCGAACATCATTCACATGTTGAACCCGCGAACCACCTTGACGGTGCCATCAACAAGCTCGGCCAGCGCAACCGGAGAACCTTGGTTCTCTGTCGCCAGAAAAAGCCCGTTGAGTGCGGGGTTCCCGATCATTTCCCGTTCGTCCAGCGTCATGCCTTGCCGAAGCAGTTTTGCCTGATCAGGAGTGAGGTCAAAAGCCGGGATGTCGTCCAGCCCTGCCTCAAGCGGCAAAAGATAGTCTGTAATGTCCGCGCCCTTACCAATTTCGTTGAGTTTGTCCAGCGAAATCGCCTGTTCCAGAGTGAAGGGACCAGCCTTGGTCCTCCTTAACATGGTGACGTGGCCGACCGTGTTCAAGGCGCGCGCAATATCACGGGCCAGCGAACGGATGTAGGTCCCCTTGGAGACTGTGGCTGTGAGGGTGATTTCTGCCAATGGCTCGTCATCCTGAACTTGTTTCAGGACCTCCGGAGATCCTGAAACAAGTTCAGGATGACGGATTCTCAGGGAATATATCGTCACCCCCCTAAGCTTCATATCCACATCAACCCCTGCCCGCGCCAGATCATAAGCCCGCTTGCCATCGATCTTCAGCGCCGAATATTTGGGTGGTATCTGTTCGATCGGCCCGGTGAACTGCGGCAAGACTGCTTCGGCTTCTGCCATTGTCGGTCGGTGATCAGACGTCTCCGTCACAGCCCCCTCAACATCGAGCGTTTCCGTCTCGGTGCCGAAGCCGATCGTAAATTCGTAAATTTTCGTAGCATCGAGCATTCTCCCGCACAGCTTGGTCGCCTCGCCGATGGCAATCGGCAACACTCCGGTGGCCAGCGGATCCAGCGTCCCGCCATGACCGACCTTCAGCTTGTTCTTGCCCTTACCGAGCAGCCCGGCCTCGCGCAGATTGCGCTTAACCGCGCCAACCGCCTGCGTCGAGCCCAGTTCCAGCGGTTTATCGAGAATGATCCAGCCATGGGGTCTCACTCCACCCACTCCTGTTTCAGCAACCCGAAAACCGCCGTATCCCGCACATAGCCGGTCCAGGTAATCCTGTTCTTGCGCAACGTTCCTTCATGCTGTGCACCCAATTTCAACACCGCCGCCATCGATCGCTTGTTCCGGGTATCGACGCGAAATTCGATGCGGGTGAAGCCGTGGGCAAAGGCGTGATTGATCATCAACTTTTTCATAATGCCGTTAAAGCCGCTGCCGCGCACAGATGGCGCGATATAGGTGCCACCGATTTCGACCACGCCGAACTTGTCCGGATTGATATAGTTCGTCATGCCGACAACCGTACCGGTCTTGCCATTGATCACCGCAAAGCGGACCCAGTTGGTGGTATCGTGAAACGCCTCGATCGCCCGGTCAAAATTCTCGTCGAGCATCGAAACCGGGTATATGTCCCAGATATCCTGATCCTCTGCACAGGCAGCGCGCAGCAGTTCGAGATGATGCTCGCCCAGCGGTTCGAGGCGCACCGCGGATTCTTCCAAAATGGCAGAAAGCTTATCCATTCAACCGCTCCCGGAAATGCTTCCGGCAGAGTGCGATATAGCTCTCATTGCCGCCGATTTCCGTCTGGGCGCCGGCGGCAATGGCCTTGCCTGTTTCGTCGATCCGCAGGTTCATTGTCGCCTTGCGCCCACATTCGCACACCGCTTTCAGTTCGACCAGGCTGTCAGCCAGCCCCAGAAGCTTTGCCGATCCTGGGAACAAATTGCCCTGGAAATCCGTTCGCAGACCATAGCAGAGCACGGGAATACCGGTTTCATCGGCCAGTCGCGCCAATTGCCAGACCTGTCCTTCGGTCAGAAACTGGGCTTCGTCGATCATCACGCAGGCCAGATTGTCTTCATCATGCTCTGTGCTGACTGCGGCAAACAGATCCGTATCCTCGCCAAAGCGATGCGCATCTGCGTGCAGGCCTATCCGGGAGGCAATGGCGCCAAAGCTCGCCCGATTGTCGATCGCTGCGGTCCACAACATGACCTTCATGCCGCGTTCGCCATAGTTGAACGCCGCCTGCAGCAGATTGCTCGACTTGCCGGCGTTCATCGAGGCATAATAGAAATAGAGTTTGGCCATAGGCTCCGCTTAATAACCGTTCGTGCTGAGCCTGTCGAAGCACTTTTACGTCCTGAAACCTTCCTTCGACAAGCTCAGGACGAACGGATCTAGTCTTCGTCAGCCTCTTTCGACAAATCCTGCGCAACCTTCGGATTGTTCAGCAGGCTTTCTATATGCTCGGCCGTATCAAAGCTCTCATCCGACAGGAATTTCAGCTTGGCCGCATATTTCATCTGCACCCGCTTCGCGACTTGCTTCTGGAAAAATGCCGTGTTGGTTTTCAGCGCCTTGAGTACGTCGGCCTCATTCGCACCAAGCAGCGGCTTCACGAACACTGTTGCGTGGCGCAAATCCGGCGACATGCGCACTTCGGTGACGCTGACACTGTGCGAAGTCAGCACCGCATCATGAACCTCGCCGCGCATCAGCAGTTCCGACAATATGTGACGGACCTGCTCACCCACGCGCAGCAGGCGAACCGAACGGCCTTCGGGAGATGTATCGTTATATTTTGCCATAGTTGCTATCTCCCCCCTCCCGCATGCGGGAGGGGTCGGGGGTGGGAAAGGTCGAGGGAGCCCGAAGGCCTACCCCAGGTCCCTCCCGTGAACGGAAAGGTTCCTAGATAATCCGCTCGCGCTCTTCGATTTCGAACACTTCAAGCATATCGCCCGGCTTGATGTCGTTCGTATCCTCAAGCACCGCGCCACATTCCATGCCTGCCCGGACTTCTTCGACATCGTCCTTGAACCGCCGCAGCGACGCGATGGTCGTTGCGCTGACGATA
This sequence comes from Sphingorhabdus sp. M41, assembly GCF_001586275.1. Lineage (NCBI taxonomy): Bacteria > Pseudomonadati > Pseudomonadota > Alphaproteobacteria > Sphingomonadales > Sphingorhabdaceae > Sphingorhabdus > Sphingorhabdus sp. M41. The sequence continues at coordinate 1,895,880 of NZ_CP014545.1, forward strand.
ACATCGTCGCGGGTAAGACGGGCGAACAGGCCTTTGCGCAAGGAACCTTCGGTGACCAGCAAACCAGCCGCCTTGTCCTTCTTGCCGGACTTGAACACTTCCTTGACCTCGGCACGGCCCATGACATTCTCGATCTTCTCCGGACCCAATTCACCGGCCATCTCAGCCCGGATATCATCGGTCAGAGCATAAATGATGTCGAAATATTTGAAGCGAACACCGTCGCGCTTGGCGATTTCACGCGCCTTCGCGTTAGGCCGCACGTTGAAACCGATGATCGGCGCCTTGCTGGCACCGGCCAAAGTAACGTCCGATTCCGTGATTGCGCCGACACCGCTGTGCAAAATACGCACTTTGATATCGTCGTTCGAAATCTTGTTCAGCGCCTGCACGATGGCCTCGGTAGAGCCCTGGACATCGGCCTTCACCAACACCGGGAATTCCACTGCGCTATTCGCCGCTGCGGAGAACATGTTCTCGAGGCTCGTCGGTGCCTGCGTTGTGCGTTTCAGCTTCTGCTGTTCGGCACGATAGGCCGCAACTTCGCGGGCCCGCGCCTCATTCTCGACCACGGTCAACTTGTCGCCAGCGGATGGAACGCCGGAGATGCCCAGCACTTCGACCGGCATGGACGGACCAGCTTCCTTGACCTGCTTGCCCTTGTCATCGATCATCGCTCGGACCTTACCGGTCTGCGAACCGACAACGAAGACATCGCCGCGTTTCAATGTGCCGCGCTCGATCAACACGGTCGCAACCGGACCGCGTCCAATATCCAGCTTGGCTTCGACAACCGCGCCTTCGGCAGGACGATCGGGACGCGCTTTCAGTTCCAGCAGCTCAGCCTGAACGTGGATCTTGTCCATCAGCTCGTCGAGACCAATTTTCTTGAGCGCGGAAACCTCGGCGTCGAGAACGTCACCCGACATTTCTTCCACAATCACTTCATGCTCGAGCAGGCGGGTGCGGACCGTTGTCGGGTCGGCGCCTTCCTTGTCGATCTTGTTGATTGCGACAATCATCGGCACACCTGCCGCCTTGGTGTGATTGATCGCTTCGATCGTCTGCGGCATCAAACCGTCATCGGCAGCAACCACCAGGATCACGATATCCGTGACGTTTGCGCCACGCATCCGCATTTCGGTAAAGGCCTCATGACCCGGTGTATCGAGGAAGGTCACCTTGTCGCCGTTTTTCATCGTCACCTGATAGGCGCCGATATGCTGAGTGATTCCGCCCGCTTCGCCGGCAACCACATCGGTTCCGCGCAATGCGTCGAGCAAGGATGTCTTGCCGTGATCGACATGGCCCATGATCGTAACGACCGGTGGGCGCGGCTTCAGCGTTTCTTCCGGATCGACATCGGCCTGCGTATTGATTTCAACATCAGACTCTGAAACACGCTGGATGTTGTGACCGAATTCCTCGACCAGCAATTCCGCTGTGTCCTGGTCAATCGTCTGGTTGACGGTGACCATGGAGCCCATGTTGAACAGCGATTTGACCAGCTGGGCACCCTTTTCGCCCATACGCTTGGCCAGTTCCTGTACGGTAATGGCTTCCGGCACGATGACGTCGCGGATCTGCTTTTCGCGCGGCTCGCTTGGCCGCCCGGAACGCTGGGACCGTTTTTCTTTTTCGCGCGCGCGTTTCAACGCAGCCAGCGAACGCGCCCGAGCAGCGCCATCTTCGCCGCGCAATGCGCGGTTGACGGTGAGCTTGCCCGATTGACGGCGATCATTGCGGTCGTCGCGTCCGACTTTCTGCTTCTCTTTTTCCGGCTTGGCGCGTTTCGGCGCTTCCACAGGCGTAAATTTGCGAGCGGGTGGCCGAGCCGCACTCGTTGTAGCGGCGGGTGCCTCAGCGGGCGTGTCTGCAGGCGCAGTTTCGGCACCAGCAGGCGCATCGGCAGCAGCTTTTTCCGCAGCAGCAATTTCTTCTTGAGCCTTCTTGGCCTGCTCTGCTTCGGCCTTGCGATTTTCCTCTGCCCGCTTTTTCTCTTCCTCGGTCTGCTCTTTCTTTTCGCGCATGTCGCGCTTACGCGCTTCCTGCATTGCTTCCAGACGCGCTTCTTCAGCCTCGCGAAGCAGTTTTGCCTGCTTCTCCTGACGAGTCAGACCATCATCCGCTTTTGGCTGGACCGGCTGCTTCTTCGGCGCCGGCTTTGGAGCCGGTGCCGGAGCTGGAGCGGGCGCAGGCGTTTCCTTGACGACTTCCTTCACCGCTTCCACGGCGCCAGGCTTGCCAACCAGTTTCTTGCGTTTGACTTCGACCACAACCTTGTTGGTGCGTCCGTGGCTGAACGTCTGTTTGACTTCGCCCGGTTCAACCGAACGCTTCAACCCAAGGGGTTTGCGTGCAGGTTTCGGCGTATCTTTTGTATCTTCACTCATCGAACAGACTTAATCCTTAAAATATATATTACTGCAATATGTTATCCAGCTCTTGGAAACCGGATTACGCAACTTCCTTTTCGGCATCATCATCGACTTTATCAGAACCGATAAAGTGAAGCCATCTCTTCAGGCTGTGCGAAATACGCCCCGCTGCGCGCTTGTCGGTTATCCCGATATGCACCACATTCTGGCGGCCCAATGCCACAGAAAGCCCCTGCCGGTCCACCGGCAATATCAGACCGCGAATATTTTCGCCTTCCCGGTCACTTCCCACCCGCCATGCCTGATCCAGTTTGGCGCATCCATCGCGTCCGGCATCGGACGAGTGGAGCAGCATATTGAGATCACCCTGGCGTGCGGCCGTTTCGATCTTTTCGGAACCGGTGAGCAGAGTCCCGCCCCGCGCCTCCAGGCCCAACCGATCCAATGTGGAGCGTTCGAGCGCCGTTTCAAGCTGCTCGGGAAGATTGTCGGGAATATCGAGCTGACCGGTTTTGAAAGCTCTTGCCAGAGCGCCTTTCAGCTGTCCCTTTGCCTGCGCCGCCTCCAGTGCGGCGCGATCAACAGCAATCCATGCACCGCGACCCGGCGCTTTCGCGCGAACATCAGGTGCAATTTGCCCGTCGGGGCCCATCGCAAGACGCATCAGTTCCTCCTGAGGAAGGCTTTCCCCAGTCAAAATGCATTTACGATATGGCGCTTGATCTAGAGGTTTAGACCGCGTCTCATTGGGAGGATTCCGCATCTGCGTCCTCCCCGGTTTCGTCGGTCGCTGCTGCAGCAGGCTCGTCTTCGTCGTCGAACCAGTGCGCACGCGCGGCCATGATGATTTCGTTGCCCTGCTCTTCGGTCAGGCCATATTTGGCCAACACACCGTCCGGCTCGGGCTTTCTGTTATCATTGCGGCGACGCGGCTCCGATTTCCGCTTCAAGACCAGCTCGTCGGTCGCGAGATCAGCAACATCGTCCAGAGTCTTGAGACCTGCCTCACCCAGCGTCACCAGCATGGCTTCAGTCAGGTGCGGCAATTCGGCAATTGCATCCTCGACGCCCAGTTCGGTGCGTTTTTCACGCGCAGCCGCTTCGCGCCGTTCCAGTGCCTCAAGAGCACGGTTCTGGAGTTCCGCTGCCAGTTCTTCGTCAAAGCCTTCGATGTTGGAAATTTCTTCCGGTGCGACATAGGCGACTTCTTCCAGTTCACTGAAGCCTTCGGCCACCAGCAACTGGGACAATGTTTCGTCAACGTCGAGATCTTCCTGGAACATCTCGGTCCGCGCAGCAAATTCGGCTTGCCGTTTTTCGCTCGAATCAGCTTCGGTCATGATGTCGATGGCCAAGCCAGTCAACTGAGACGCCAACCGGACATTCTGGCCGCGACGGCCAATAGCGAGGCTGAGTTGATCATCGGGAACGACGACCTCGATACGACCTTCTTCCTCGTCGATCACCACCCGGCTAACCGTAGCTGGCTGCAACGCGTTGACAACGAATGTCGCAATATCTTCCGACCAGGGAATGATATCGATTTTCTCGCCCTGCATTTCCTGCACGACGGCCTGAACCCGGCTACCCTTCATACCGACGCAAGCGCCGACAGGATCGATCGAGCTATCGTGGCTGATCACACCGATTTTGGCGCGGGATCCCGGATCGCGGGCTGCGGCCTTGATTTCGATAATGCCGTCATAAATTTCCGGCACTTCCTGTGCGAACAGCAGCCGCATGAAATCAGGATGGGCGCGCGAAAGGAAAATCTGCGGCCCGCGGTTTTCGCGGCGCACATCAAGAATGAGCGCACGGACGCGATCACCAACCCGGGCAGCTTCGCGCGGGATTTGCTGGTCGCGGCGGATCACGCCTTCAGCGCGGCCCAGATCAACAACCACATGGCCAAATTCGACCGATTTCACCACGCCGGTGATAATCTCGCCGCCACGTTCCTTGAATTCCTCATATTGCCGCTCGCGTTCAGCATCGCGAACCTTCTGAAAGATCACCTGCTTGGCGGACTGCGCATCAATGCGGCCGAGATCGACTTCCGGCAGCGGATCGACGATGAAGTCGCCAACCTTGGAACCTGGCTCCAGCTTTTCAGCCTGCTTGATATCGACCTGCTTGAAATAATCTTCGACTTCGTCAACCACTTCAACGACCCGCCACAGACGCAAGTCACCGGTATTGACGTCAAACTTCGCGCGAATGTCATTTTCTGCACCGTAGCGAGCGCGCGCAGCCTTCTGAATTGCTTCCTCCAGCGCTTCGATCACAATCGCCTTGTCGATCATTTTTTCGGTCGCAACCGCAGTCGCGATAGCAAGCAACTCGGCTTTATTGGCTGAAATAGCACTGCCCATGATTAGTCTTCCTGTTCTTCTAAAGTCTGTTCTTCAATTTCATCCGCACCTGCCGTCGAAACCGGTACGGTTGCAGCGATCAGGGCGTCGGTCAGAATCAATTTCGCGCTATGGACATTTGCCAAGGGCGTCTCCTGACTTCCCGTCTCGCGATCGTCAATCTTTATTATATCGCCGTCGATACCTTCAAGCAGGCCGCGAAGCTGTTTCTTGCCAGCCACCGCCTCAATCAGACTGATCCGCGCTTCATAGCCGGCCCAATTTTCATAATCACCAGCTCGCGTGAGCGGCCGATCGATACCCGGAGAGCTGACTTCCAACCGATAGGCATAGTCAATCGGGTCGCGGCCTTCTTCTTCCATAATATCGAATTTTGCCGAAATCCGGCGCGACAAGGCGGCGCAATCATCAATACCCAGCTGCCCGGTTTCCGGACGCTCGGCCATGATCTGGAGAGTGGGTTCCTCCGCGCCGGACACGAACTGCACCCGCACCAGATCAAAGCCCAAAGCATCTGCTTCCGGCTTAATCAGATCTGTCAGTGTCGCTATATCAGTCAAATAAATTCCATTTCCGTATGCAAAAGCCTTGGTTGCCGGCCCCCGTCTGGCGCCAGCCCCTTCAAATCTCACAATGTTGGGATGACTGCTATTTAGGGACAGATTCTTGATATTGCAACGCCTGATTCAAACGGCCACGACATTATAAACGAGCAGCGCCAGATAAGTGACCAGCAATATACCGCCTTCGATGCGCGTTATCCTTCGTCCCGTTGCTGCAAAAATCAACAGCAAGACCGAAGCGACGATCAACACAGGTAGACCGAAATTGGTAATTTCATGCGGAATCGTGCCCGGAGCAATGACCGCAGTAACCCCGCCAATCAGCAGCAGATTGAAGATATTGGAACCCAGCACATTGCCCAGCGCGACCGCGCTTGCGCCTTTGTAGGCAGCAATCACAGAGGTCACGAGTTCCGGTAGCGACGTCCCGATAGCGATGACCGTCAAACCGATCACGGCCTCGCTCATGCCAACCAGGCGAGCGAGATCAACCGCACCCTCGACCAGCCAGCGGCCGCCCAGCACGATCAGGACGATTCCGAAAAGCAGCACCAAGATCGACCGCCAGAGCGGTTGTACGTCATGCAAATGCGTGTCCGAAATTTCCAGCGCCTCGGCCTTTTCATGCAAGGCGCTTGCGCCGGCAGGCTGCGTTTGCTCCGCCCGATATGCGTAGCCCAGATAGCCGACCAAAAGCATCAGAAACACGACGCCGATAGCAACGGTGATACCCGTGGTGATGGCGACCAGCCATAAAAATACCGTTGCCACCAATGCCAGCCCGCCATCGCGCCACAATGGCCCTCTCGGGACGACGACTGGCAAAATCAGGGAGGCTGTGCCGAGGATGAGCAGGCTGTTGGCGAGATTGGAACCGACAATATTTCCCCAGGCAATGCCTGGAGAGCCGGCGCGCGCCGCTTCGACGCTGGCTACTAGTTCCGGTGCCGATGTACCAAAACCGACGATCGTCAAGCCGATCAACAGCTCCGACATCCCCGCTCGTTCCGCCACACGAACAGCGCCGCGGACGAGCAACTCGCCGCCAACGATCAATATGACAAAACCTGCGAGGAGCAGAAGAAGCGGAATCAGCATGCGATATCCGCCACAGCAAGGACGCAGTCATCGAGACATATCATCTCAATGACTGCGCAACTCCGCGACAAGCGCGGAGTACGGCAGATTCTAGCCATTGCGCTTACCAAGCAGCTTCAGCCGAAGCGCGTTGAGCTTAATGAAGCCCTCTGCGTCTTTCTGGTCATAGGCTCCGGCATCATCCTCAAATGTAACAACTTTTTCGCTGTAAAGGCTGTCCGGCGACTTCCGTCCGACAACGCTTACCGATCCCTTGTAGAGCTTCAGCCGGACCGTGCCATTGACCCGCGCCTGACTGTGATCGATCGCCGCCTGCAGCATCTCGCGCTCCGGCGAGAACCAGAAACCGTTATAAACCAGTTCCGCATAGCGAGGTGCCAGCTCATCCTTCAGATGCGCCGCGCCGCGATCGAGCGTCAACTGCTCGATCCCGCGATGCGCTGCATGATAGATGGTCCCACCGGGCGTTTCGTACATGCCGCGCGATTTCATGCCGATATAGCGGTTCTCGACCAGATCCAGCCGGCCAATGCCGTGCTCGCGACCATAATCGTTGAGCTTCTCGAGCAAAGTCGCGGGGCTCATTGCTTCGCCGTTGATTGCGACGCCATCACCACGCTCGAAATCGACCGTGATATATTCGGGCGTATCGGGCGCGTCTTCGGGATTATTGGTCCGCGAATAAACATAGTCGGGCACTTCTTCCCACGGATCTTCGAGCACCTTGCCTTCAGACGAGGTGTGCAACATGTTGGCATCGCACGAGAATGGCGATTCTCCGCGCTTGTCCTTGGGGATCGGAATCTGGTGCTTTTCGGCAAATTCGATCAGCCGGGTGCGGCTGGTCAGGTCCCATTCCCGCCATGGGGCAATCACTTTCACGTCTGGATCAAGGCCATAATAACCAAGTTCAAAACGGATCTGGTCATTGCCCTTGCCGGTGGCACCATGGGCCACGGCATCGGCGCCGGTCAGCTTGGCAATCTCGATCTGCCGCTTCGAAATCAGCGGCCGCGCGATCGAGGTGCCGAGCAGATAGAGGCCCTCATAAAGCGCGTTGGCGCGCATCATCGGGAAAACGAAATCCTTGACGAATTCTTCGCGCAGATCGTCGATAAAAATATGTTCCGGTTTAACCCCGAGTGTTTCGGCTACGCGGCGTGCGGGACCCAATTCTTCGCCCTGCCCCAGATCAGCGGTAAAAGTCACCACTTCGCACTGATATTCCTGCTGCAACCATTTCAGAATAACGCTGGTGTCAAGGCCTCCGGAGAAGGCCAGAACTACGCGTTTTACGGAATCGCTCATTTTATCGTCTTTCAAAGAATGAAGCCCAGATTAGACTGGTCGCCTATCAGGCTCCAATTTACCGCGCAATATGATATGTCGGGACTGTTGGGAGAGTCTCATGACAACAAAGGAACTGAAAACCAAACCGACAGAAGCAGATGTGACTGCTTTCATCGAGAGTGCCGAGCCGGAGCGTCGAAAGGCCGAGGCCTATCAACTTATTGATCTGTTTCGCAAAATCACGAGCGAAGAACCCAGAATGTGGGGGCCAAGCATCATCGGCTTCGGCAGCTATTACTATAAATATGAAAGCGGACGCGAGGGCACCATGTGCCGGGCCGGTTTCTCACCGCGCAAGTCAAAGCTGTCCCTCTATCTGATGGGGGCATATTGCACACCGGAAGCGCAGGCAGAGCAGCAGCGGTTATTCGGGTTGCTCGGGAAGCACAGCGTCGGCAAGTCCTGCCTCTATATCAACCGCCTCGAACAGGTCGATCAGTCGGTGCTGGAGCAGCTTATCCGCAACAACTGGGACTTGATGAATCAACGCTATCCGGAATAGCCGCGATTCTCCAACCTCCCGTCCATGACTTGGCGTCAGTCCGTCAAATTCTTCTCCGTCTCGCCAATATAATTGCGCGTCAGCGGCAAAGTCCGTCTGCTGCGGCTGAACTGGATCTGATAATTGCACATCCCGCCATTTTCGAACGCTGCCGTCGCTCCAGCCAGATAGAATATCCACATCCGGTAGAAGCGTTCATCGTAAAGCGCGATGATCTTCTCGCGGTTGTGCACCGTGCGTTTGTACCAGACGCGCAGAGTGAAGGCATAATGTAGCCGGAGGGTTTCGACATCGGTCGCGATCAGACGGAATGGCTCGCTGGCCTCCAGTGTCTCGCTCAAAGCCGGTATATAACCGCCGGGAAAGATATATTTGCGGGTGAAGGCATCGGTGGTCCCGGGCCCGCCCATCCGTCCAATCGTGTGCAGCAGCATCACGCCGTCGTCGGTCATCAGATTCGCACAGCAGCGGAAGAACGTCCGGAACTGTGGCGTACCGACATGTTCGAACATACCGACAGAAACAATCCGGTCAAAAGCCCCCGCGTCCCGCTGGGCAAGATCGCGATAGTCGATCAGCTCGAACTTGACCTTGTCTGACACACCTTCCTTCTCGGCCCGCTCCCGCGCCTTTTTAAGCTGCTCTTCGCTCAGCGTGATCCCGAGCACCTCGACGCCAGTCTTGCGGTGCAGGTAAAGCGCCATGCCGCCCCAGCCGCAGCCAATGTCGAGCACCCGCTGTCCGGACTTCAGGTCCAGTTTGGCGGCAATATGCGCCTTTTTGTCGGCCTGCGCCTGTTCCAGCGTCATATCCGGACCATGTTTTTGGAAGTCCCAGTAGGCACAGCTATATTGCAGGTCCTCGTCCAGGAACAGATCGTATAGATCATTGCCGATATCATAATGATGCGCGACATTGCTTTTCGATCGGCCCGGCAAGTTGATCCGGTCAAGACTACCCGCCACATGGTCTCGGAGCTTCTTGAAGGCACCGGGCTCTTTGAGCCTGCCGCCTCGCTCAAACGGCCGGTTGGCGCGCAGAAGCTGCACCAGCTCCATGATGCCGCCCCGTTCCACGATCAGCCGACCATCCATGAACGTCTCGGCCGCACCGAGACGCGGATCCAGCAGAATCTGCCGTATCACTCCCTTGTCGGCAAGCCGGATAGCGACGTCGGGATAGCCTTCTGCTGCAGTCCCGAAGCTTTCGATCGATCCATCGGAATGAGTGACTCGTAGTGAACCTTTTTCAATCACATTTTGCAGAAATTTGCCCAATATTGACATATATTCACTCCTGATGAGGCGCCAAAGCCTTGATCAATCAGATACCCGCGTACCACTCATAATTGGCGACATCCTGCCAATAGCCACCTTTGCCTTCGCCGATTGCGGCCAATGAAGCGACCGCTTGAATCCCAGTCACATATTTTGCATGTTTATAGCCCAATTGACGCTCGACTCGGAGCCTCAGCGGCGCTCCATTTTCGATCGGCAAGGCCTCTCCGTTCAACCGATGAGCCAATATCGTCTGCGGATGGAAGCCGTCCAGCAAGTCTATGCTTTCATAATAAGGTCTGCCGCCCAACCTGTCGGCACAGTGAAAAACCAGAAACCGGGCACTGTCTTTCAGGCGCGCTATATCGAGCAGGAATTTTAGCGGCACTCCGGTCCATTGCCCGATAGCGCTCCAGCCCTCGACACAGTCGTGCCGGGTGATCTGGGTCCGCTGCGGCAGGGATCGCAGGGCGGCCAGACTGAATTGCTGCGGCTTCTCGAACAAACCGGTCAGCCGTAGCTGCCAGTCGGTAAAGCCCTGGGCCGCGCTGGCCGCATATTCTGGTGTTGCCGGATCACGGCTGCCATTGGCCCGGAAGCTCGGCGACAGATCGGCAATGTCATATTCACTGGCCAATTCCATTCGATCGCCCAAGGCGCGCTGCACGGCGAAATTGGCTGTTTCGGCGCTCGCCAGGACTTCCTGAAAAGCCGGATTCCGGTTCAGGGCATCGCAACCGGATAACAGCCCCCCTGCACCGATCGCGGCGCCGGTGATCAGCTTCCGCCGGGTGATGATGGTCATTGCCCTGCCCCCTTGTCCCGTCCGCCGGTCAGCATCGCTGTCGTTTGTCTTATCGGCCCCGAAAGCAGGACCATCACCATATGGATCAGAAAAAACAGCATCAGCAGAAAAGCGGTCAAAAAATGCACCGACCGGGCCGACTGGCGGCCTCCAAACAGATCGGTCAGAAACGGCCAATTGGCATCCATCGCCGGCGACATGGCGAGCCCGGTCACGATCATCAGCGGCAGCAGAATGAAAATCACCCCGATATAGCTCAATTTCTGGATGACATTATAATCCTGTGTCGACGATTGCCGGATCGTCGAAATCCGGGTGTGGTCACGCAAGGACCGCCAGATGTGAGATGGCCGCCACTCTGCTCGGCGCAAATGCAGGTCTTTCTGAATATGCCTGTTCCAAAGCGACCGTAGCATGAACAATGTCAAACCGAGGCTGAATATCCAGGCAAAGAAAAAATGCCAGCGCCGGCCGTCTGCCAGACTGTAGCTCGAGGGAATGGTTGCCCAGCCGGGAAAGGCCCATTTACGGGTTCTGCCTTCGCTGTCTTTCCAATTCCCCAGAAAACCGGTCGTCTCGATGCGCATTTCACCCAGACGCAGATAGCCGATGCGGTCTGACGAACCGACCGCCATCCAGGCATAGTCATCATTTGCACCATATTCGCCCCAGTAGAGCCGGGGATGAGCGTTGAAGATGGTCAGCCCACTCATCAACAGCACCAGCAGGCACAATGCATTGATCCAGTGCCAGAGACGGGTAGTCAGACGATGGCGGGGTTGATCGGGAATCAGGGCTTCCTTCGGCATATCGGTACTGTAACCGCTGGTTCGACATTGCCAAGCCTGCCGTTACACGAAAAACTGTTGCGCAGAGACAACACACCCCCGGTGATATCGACACTTGTCCATTCCTGACAGAGTCATGCAGTTGCCGTTCATCTTTGTAAAACTATATCAACTCACGACCGCTAAAGAAAACAACAAAGTGTAAATAACGTAGTGGTCAGTCTAGTTGTTAAACCAAGGATCAATAGAAATGAAAAATGTAACAATAGCGACTGCTATTGCAGTATCTGCGCTTGCGTCCCCCGTACTGGCTCAGAACAATACCGATTTTTCCGGAGTAAAGGCAACAGCAATCGCTGGCTATGACAATATCGATCTTGATATCGTCGGCGTCGATAATGTGGACGGATTCCTCTACGGCGGTTCGCTGGGCTATGATTTCCAGGCCGGCAATATTGTCTATGGCGTTGAACTGGAAGCCACCGAATCCACCGGTAAAATCTCCAACACAGCCGGGCGTATCGAAGTAGGTCGCGACCTTTATGCTGGTGGCCGGCTTGGCTATGTCGTCGGTGGGTCTACCTTGCTCTACACCAAGGCCGGTTACACCAACGCGCGCAGCTCATCCCCCGGACTGGGCGGCGCCAATGGTGACGGCGTCCGTGTCGGCGCCGGTGTCGAATTCAACCTCAGCGAAAAAGTCTTTGCCCGTGGCGAATATCGCTACAGCAACTATGAAGACGGTGTTTCGCGTAACCAGGGCCTCGTCGGTCTTGGCGTGAAATTCTAGTCCTCCAAGATTAGAACTAATGAAATTCTAGTCCTCCAAGATTAGAACTAAACAGAAGGGGCGGGTAGCGATACCCGCCCTTTTTTTGTCTTTCCAAACCTTCCAATTTTCTTCAAAATGTGAATTCATCATTGAAGGATGGGATATCATGAGCACCCACAAACAGGTTATCAAACTGCATCCTGATCCTCTGGCTGCCTACGCGATTTCGCCGGGATGGCAGGTAGGTGGCCTCCTGTTTCTTTCCGGCCAGGCTGCGATTGACGAGCAAGGTCAAGTGGTCGGCGCGGCTGATTTCGATGCTCAGCTACAGCAGGTTTTTATCAATATCGACCGCGTTTTGCACGCGGCGGGCAGCCGCCGCGACCAGATCGTCAAGGTGACCATCTATCTGACTGATATGGGAAATTTCCCGACGATCGTGCAAGCCCGAAAAATCTATTTTGAGTCCCCCTACCCGGCGGACACGATCGTGGAGGTCAAGGCATTGGCCTTGCCGGATCTGATGGTCGAGATCGACGTGATCGCCGTCGCCTAGCCCAGAGCGGCCTGTTTCTCTTCGGCCAGCCGGTCCAGTTCGGCACGACTTTTCTTTTCACTTGCCGATTTCAGCTGTCCGCAGGCCGCCATGATATCCCGGCCTCTCGGCGTCCGGATCGGCGCACTGATTCCCGCATCGAAAATAATCTTCGAGAAGGATTTTATCCGTTCGGGGGTCGAGCATTCATAGTCCGAACCGGGCCAGGGATTGAACGGGATCAGATTGACCTTGGCGGGCAAATCATAGTTGCGCAGCAGATTGACCAGCTCGCGGGCATCCTGATCGCTGTCATTCTTGTCCTTGAGCATCACATATTCAAAAGTGATCCGCCGGGCATTGTTGGCGCCCGGATAGTCCGCGCAGGCTTGCAGCAATTCCTCGATCGAATATTTGCGGTTGAGCGGGACGATCTCGTCTCTGGTTTCCTTGTTCACCGCATGCAGGGAAATCGCGAGATTGACATTGATCTCTGCCCCGGCCCGCGCGATCATCGGCACAACGCCGCTGGTCGATAACGTAATCCGGCGGCGCGATAGCGCAAGCCCGTCGCCGTCCATAACGATCTTCATCGCATCGCGCACATTATCAAAATTATACAAAGGCTCGCCCATGCCCATCAGCACGATATTGGTCAGCAGGCGTCCGTCGGACTTATAGGCCTGATTATATTCCTTGGTATTTTCCGCCTCGCCTTCGTCGGAAAAATCCATTACGCCCTTCGGCCATTCGCCCAGCGCATCACGCGCAAGCATCACTTGGCCGACAATCTCGCCGGGCGTCAGATTCCGCACCAGCCGCATCGTCCCGGTGTGGCAGAAGCGACAATTGAGTGTGCATCCCACTTGGCTGGATATACAGAGCGTACCGCGATCCTCATCAGGAATAAAGACCATCTCGTAATCTTGCGCATCCGCCGAGCGCAGCAACCATTTGCGAGTCCCGTCTTCCGACAGATGCGCTTCAACGATCTCCGGCCGACCAATCACAAAGCGCTCTGCCAGCCACGGCCGCAGACTCTTGCTCATGTCAGTCATCAGCGCGAAATCATTGATGCCGCGATGATATATCCAGTGGAACAGCTGCTTGGAGCGCAGTTTTCCCTGCTTCTCCTCTAGCCCGGCATCGATCAGCACGCTGCGGATTTCCGCAACGCTGAGACCTATGAGGTCAACGCGGCCATCGGCACGCGGAGTGACCTTGGCGGGTAAGGGAACGGGATCGATATGGCCGGGAATCTGCATGGGAGCGCATATAGTGCGTGTCCCCGGGAAAATCTACCGCAACCGCGAACATCCCAAAGATGCCGCATCAATCGCCGTCGCAGCGCCGCGCAGCCGATAGGCGTCGACGATCGGCTTGCCATCGCGTCCGACGCTTTCCACGGTCATGCTGGTGGCCGAACGAATGGCGGCGATGATGGCGGCATCCATGCGCTTGTCCTGCGACCAGCCATCAGCGCGATTGGCGGTGAGCTGAAAACGGCGGCCGGCGATACTGACCATCACCCGGCTGTTGGTGGACCGGTCACGACTCAAGCGGACGTGGAATTGCCGCCTGATTGCGCGACGAGGCCAGAAACCGACGGTAGCAAAGGATTTGCGCTCGGCCTTGCCGGTGATCTCCTCCGACTCTGCAATCGCATAGCAGCGCGGAATTTCCGGATCGCGGAACGCGCCCCAGCTGTTGAATATGCCGAGGGAATCCCTGGCCGCCAGCGGGGACGAGATCACGGAGATTGCGAGTCCGAGAAGAATATATAGCTTGTTCAAGCCTTCTCCCCTTCCCCTCCGCCGATGTGAATAACGTCCTCTACGCCGTCTCTGATCTGGACGATGGAGCCCTGCGGCAATCCTTCGGCAATCGGTGCGTCAAAGCGCGGATGCGGATCGGCACCGACAAGCAGACCGCGCAACACCCGGCTGGTCATGCCGTGGCTTATCAGCACCGCATCGCGGACAAATTCCTGCTCCGCCAACCAATGTTCGAGCCGTCTGGCGATAGCACGATAATCCTCACCACCGGGAGCGACCGTGACAAACAGCCGTTCGGTTTCGTCTATTTCCAGCTGGCCGGCCAGATCGCGGTACCAGGCACCGCCCCATTCGCCCATATCTATTTCGCGTAGCCGCTCATCGCTGCGCGCCTGATGCCAGTCCGCACCGACATGTTCGGCAACCACCGAAAGAGTCTGCAGCGCCCGGTCGGTGTTGGACGCGATCAGATCAAGCTCCGGTTGCTCCTCCGCCAAATGGCGCGCAAGCGCTTTGCCCATTTCGTCGGCCTGGGCAAATCCGGTTCGGGTTAGCGGCGTGTGGATATGATCGCCCTGCAGCCGGCCCGCCAGATTAAAGATCGTCTCGCCATGCCGCGCGATAAACAGTCGTTTTCCCTTGGTGTCGATGCCGCTCATATTAACCCTGTTCTGTCCCGAAATGGCCTAATCCATCCCCTGTCCCTGCGGCTTTAGCTGCCTTATTGGTTTTTTCCACAGTTTTTCACGGCATTATCGGACGTTGACGGCGATCAGGCTTGCCCTGCGGCACTTTATTGTTAATGAAGCGGGGAACTATCCGTGAGCCTGTGCGGAGTCTTTTGCGCAGCCATTTTCACGGTCGATCGGGAACAAGAAGGACGGTTTATGAAAGCGACCATTGAACGCGCGGCATTGCTAAAGAGCCTGGGCCATGTCCAGTCCGTGGTTGAGCGGCGCAACACTATCCCCATCCTCTCCAACGTGCTGATCGAAGCCAGCGCCGACGGCAGCATCAAGCTGATGGCGACCGATCTTGATCTTCAGGTTGTCGAAACCGTCGAAGCCCAGGTCGAAACCGCCGGGTCCACCACCGTTTCCGCGCATACCCTGTTCGACATTGCCCGCAAGCTGCCAGATGGCTCTCAAGTGCAGCTCGACGCCGCCGACGGCAAGATGAAGGTCAATGCCGGTCGCGCTCGGTTCAATCTGCAGACGCTGCCCCGTGACGATTTCCCGGTCATCGCCGAAGGCGAACTGCCGACCAGTTTCGAATTGCCGGCCAGCTCGCTGATCCAGATTATCGACAAGACCCGTTTCGCAATCTCGACCGAGGAAACCCGCTATTATCTCAACGGCATTTTCCTGCACGTGCAGGACGAGGAAACCCCGGTACTCAAAGCCGCAGCGACCGACGGTCACCGTCTCGCTCGTGTAACGCTGCCCCGCCCTGCTGGCGCAGAAGGCATGCCTGACGTGATCGTGCCGCGCAAATGCGTCAACGAGTTGCGCAAATTGCTCGACGAAAATAGCGAATCATCGGTTCAGGTCGACCTGTCGGCGAGCAAGATCCGCTTCACATTGGGCACCGCGATCCTGACCAGCAAATTGATCGACGGTACTTTCCCCGATTACACCCGCGTCATCCCGACCGGCAATGACAAGCTGCTCAAGATCGATGCGAAAAGCTTCGCCCAAGGCGTCGACCGCGTCTCGACCATCGCCACCGAAAAAACCCGCGCCGTCAAAATGGCGCTCGGCGATGACAAGATCACGCTCTCGGTAACCTCGCCGGAAAATGGCAAGGCCGAGGAAGAAGTGCCCGGCTCCTACAAGGACGATGTTTTCGAAATCGGTTTCAACTCGAAATATCTGATGGATATTCTCGGCGAGATCGAAGGCGACACCGTCGAACTGCATCTGGCCGACGCCAGCGCCCCGACGCTCATTCGCGAGAATGACAAGTCGACAGCGCTTTATGTGCTGATGCCAATGCGGGTTTGATCGACTCGATCAAATTAGTTCTTTGATCGAACTCCTGGAGAGGAACGAACATGCTGCATGACGAGGCAATGCAAATGTTCGAAAGCGTTGCAAATAAGCACAATCGTCAACTGATCATCGATGATGAATCAGACTATTGGATTGATTGCCATCTCGAGGCCAATGATGGTTTATTGTGTGAAATAAGCTTTGTTTGGATTGATGATCTAGTCAATCTCTCAACCGACTATTTTTCAATGGAATATTATGTCGACGCTGTCGAAAATGCCTCGGCTCTGTTTTTAGACGCAGCAAATGACATACTTGGTAATAAAGCTAGATCGCTCTGCCTATACCGGAGAAATTCTGCAGCCCCCTATAAAGTGAAGCTGCAACGCCATCAAAACGGTCGATGGAAAACCTTTTACACATATATGAACAGATGGCCGTGGGGATTGTGTCCAAGGCAGGAGGAAAGGTTTTTTTTCGTCGATCCACCTATTCTCTCGATCCCTTGAATCTTGCCCGACTTGAGCCAATCCCGATCGACAGCCAATCGGAGCCTTCTCCGTGTTCAGATGACTAGCATTTGCGCTCACCGCGCCATATAGCGCCCACATAGACAATGACTCGACCTCTCTCCCTCTCCCGGTTCCTGAAAACCAACCCGGCGATCCACGCATTCGCTTTGCTCGCGATATTGGTGAGTGCGCTGACGCCGCAAGGCTTCATGCCCACGCACACCGCGAGCGGCTTTGCGATCAAACTTTGCTCGGGCCACGCCGACAGCAAGCTGGTGATCACGCCGGACAACCCCGACTTTGACCTGCTTACGCTGGTCTATGGTCAGCAGAACGAGAGCGCGCCGGAACCCGAACAGGAACCATCAACGCCTGCCTGCGCCTTCGCCGGTGGCACGTCCTTTGGCCTTGTCGCTTCCGCACCAGAGCTCGCAATGTCGACATTGCCTCCGGCCATGCACGAACCATCCGAACCCCGCCGCTTCGCGCTGCGCAACCGGATTAATATCCCGCCCGCGACCGGGCCGCCGGTAATTTCCCGAACCATCTGAAATAGCGCGCGATCTTAGCCTTGATGGGTGAATGATCGCACCATTTGCATTTTTTCCGGCTCTCCCACGCGGTGGGACATGGCCGTTTGGGAATTATCATGAACAGAAGAATATTGACTGTCTTTACGGCGAACATCGCCCTTGCCTCGCCTGCTTTTGCCGAAGCCGACCCGCTCACCGATATCATTGTCACCGGTCAGCGCGACAAAGCCACCACCGACGAGATTGAAAGCAACAAGGAGATTGTTTCCACTCCCGACGCAGCGTCGCTGGTGGCCCGCGCTCCGGGTGCAGCCCTGATCGACAATGGCGGCCTGTCCGGCCAGGTCCAGTATCGCGGCCTGTTTGGTGACCGGATATTGGTCCGGGTCAATGGACAGCGCTTTTCGTCGGGCGGACCCAATCTGATGGACCCGCCGCTGCACTATGCGCCCATGGCTCTGGTCGACCGGATTGAACTTGATCGCGGCATCAGCCCGGTCCGCAAGGGGCCGGGCCTTGGCGGCGGCGTCAATGCCATTCTGAAGCAGGCTGAATTCTCCGACAGCGCTTCGATGCAACCACAAGCCGATCTGACCGCCGGCTATCGCAGCGGCGACAACAGCTATCTGACGGGAGGGCTTGTCAGCCTGTCCAGTGAACGGGTCAAACTGGGAGTGATAGCGTCCTACGAGAAAGGCGATGATCTGCAATATCCGGGCGGCATCATCGCTTCATCCAGTTTCGAGCGACTGAACTATGGCGCGCATGCGGGGCTGAAAGTCGGTGACGGCAGCCTGACCTTGTCTTATCGACGTCAGGAAACCGATCCGACCGGCAACCCGCCTTTCCCGATGGATATCCAGTATTTCAACACGGACTTCCTGAGCCTCGCCTTTGAAGGCAAGCTCAGCGACAATCTCTATCTTGAAGTGGAAGCCGGCCATGTCGCGGTTCGCCATCTGATGGACAATTTTTCGCTGCGGCAAGGACCAGCCAGCCCGATGAACCTGCGCGCCACTTTTGCCGATGCAGATAGCAGCACGGCCTCCACTTCGCTGCGCATTGGAACGCCGGATCGGCATGTCCGATTGGGCGCGGATGTTGAAGTGATGGACAAGGATGTGCGGATCACCAATCCGGTGAACACCAGCTTCTTCCTGACATCGCTCAACAATATTTCGGGTAGTAGGATCGGCGGTTTCGTCGAAAGTCGCCTCGGATTTGGGCCGATTGAAGCCGAAATCGGCGCACGCCTTGATCATCACCGGATGGAGGCAGGATCGCCGTTGCTGGGCAGCGCAGTTCCGATGGGCCCGCGCGTTCTTGCCAGTGCTTTTGCCGCTTCGGATCGCAGCTGGTCCGATGACACGATCGATATCGCGGCGCGCTTCTGGAGCGATATGGGGAGTTTCAAGCCCCGCCTGTCGCTGGCGCGTAAAACCCGTGTCGCCAATGCAATCGAGCGCTTCTCATGGCTGCCGACCGGCGCAAGTGGCGGGCTTGCCGACGGCAATATCTATGTCGGCGATCTGAATCTGAAGAATGAAAAGGCATGGATTGCCGAGATCGGCTTCGACTATCAGGACAGCCGCTTCTATGCGCGGCCCACGCTTTTTTATCGTCGCGTCGATGATTTCATCCAGGGCGTGCCATATGATCACACGCCGGAAATCATCGACAGTCCGGTGGAAATGGTCGCAAATATGAACGGCGATCCGACACCCTTGCGCTTTGGCAATGTCGATGCTGAGATTTACGGTGCCGACTTGGATTTCGGCTGGAATATCAGCGGGCCGCTGAATCTCGATGGCACCGCAAGCTATGTCCGGGCGAAACGTCGCGACATTGATGATAATATCTATCGTATCGCTCCGCCAAATGCGCGCGTCGCTTTGAGCTGGCAGGAGAACACCTGGTATTTGGGCGCGGAACTGCAGGCCTTTGCAGATCAGAACAATGTATCTGCCACCAATGACGAACAGCCGAGCAATGGTTATTTGCTGGCGGGCCTGTTCGGTCATGTCGAACTGACACCAGGTCTCACGCTCGACGCCAGTGTCGAAAATCTGCTTAATAAAAACTATACCGAACATCTGGCCGGCTATAATCGGGTCGACGGTTCGGACGTGGCATTGGGCGCACGTTTACCCGGAGTGGGCAGAAGCGCATTTATCCGGATACGCTGGACAGGATTCTAGTTCCGCAATTTGATTTGGGGGCGCAGCCGGAAAACCGGCTGCGCACTCACAACGTCGCTATACAGGCCGTTTACCGGTTCGGGAGGGAACCGGGCGGGTGAAGCAACCCCCATCGCTCGCGAGAGAGAAATCTAGCCGCCAAATTCCCGCATTTTCGCCACCGCCGGACCGGTATTCCGCGCTCCTAGCCTTCAAGCGCCTTCCAGGTTTTCGAGCCGACAATCCCGTCCGCATCAAGCTTCTTGTTCTTCTGAAACTGGCGAACAATGGTCTCGGTCGCCGGTCCAAAATCCCCGTCAATCGCTACCATATAGCCTTTCTCGCGCAGCATTTCCTGCAGCGCAGCCACTTGACTACCCTTCAGGCCGCGTCGCAGAACGGGACGAGAATTTGGTTTCGCATTCGCTTCATGCCCGAGCGCTTCTACCCGGGCCAGAGCGGTTTTCGCCTTGCCCAGATAGCGCCTGCGGTCATCCAGCCCGTTGAGACCGCCATTGACTGCCTTGGTCACCCGGATCAAATCATCCCGGTCACAATGCCGGTTGATGTTGCGAGATTTCCAATATTCGCAGGCGATGACCAGAGAGGTCACCGGTTCCGCTGCCAGTTCCGGATTGCCCTCCAGATCGAGACCGATCTTCTGGCCAAGCGCCCGGTAATTGGCGCGTCCGGTCAGCTGCAACAACCCGCGACCTTTGTAGCGACGCCCATCACCCGGCTGGCTATTGCCGAGATCGCTTCGACCTTCATAAGCCGCACCCGATGCAAATTCTTCCGTGGTTCGGAAGCCAGCGGATTCGTGCGCAATTTGCGCCAGAAAATGCGCCACACGCAACGGCGTATCGATTTCATATTTTGCCAGCGTTTCCTGCATCTTGCCGGAAATAGCCTCGACGATACGCGCCTGCTTGCTATGGTTTGCGCCAGAAAAGCGCGGCATGATGCTCTGTAAAACGTCTATATCTACCGCAATCATCACATTTCCTCCCTTGGAAAATGCGACCCCATTTGCTGGCGGATTTTGCGTAACCCGCTCCAAATTGCAGAATGACTACAACAAGAGCCTGAACTGGAATAGGACCCAATCGACTCCTGCTGCGTCGATATTTTACTCCGCCGCTTCGAGCATCTCCACCATCTGCGGACCACGGATCAGCCCGCCGGGACGCTTGTCGGTCACGACGCCGCCCTTGAAGGTCACCTGCCCCGACTTGATCGTATAATCATAGCCATCTGCCTTTTGCAGCAGCCGCTTGCCGCCCGCTGGCAAATCGAACGCAAGCCAGGGCTTGCCCAGCTTAATCCGCTCCATGTCGATCACATTGACGTCGGCGAGATAGCCGGGCTTCAGCACGCCGCGATCGTTCAGGCCATAGAGCCGAGACGTATCCAGACATTGCCGTTTGATCGCATTTTCAATGCTGATCGTGCCGCGCTTGCGGTTTTTCACCCAATGTTCGAGCATGAAGGTCGGGCTCGCCGCATCGCAGATAGTGCCGCAATGGGCACCGCCGTCGGACAGGCTGTTCACCGTGTCATCCGCCTGCTGCAATGTCTCGAGGAAATCGAGATTGCCATCCATATAGTTGAGCAAGGGCAGATAGATGAAGCCCTTGCCGTCATCCGCCATCATCAGGTCATAGGCATATTCCGCACCGGATTTGCCTGCGGCTTCCGCGCGCGCGGCGATACTTTCGTCGGCCTGCGGTTCATAGTTGAAATCCAGATCCATCTCGAACTGCATCGACCAGCCCTGGGTGATGATCATGAAGACCGGCACGATATCAACCTGTTCCGGCGGGGTGCTGGTTTCGCTCAGCAATTGCGCCTTGAATGCAGTATCCTTTAGCTTGGCATATTTCTCGTCCCAGCTCAGGTCTTCCATCGCCATCCAGCTCGGGTGACGGACAAAGGGATGCACCGTGCCCTGCCAGGCCATGACAATGCCATTTCCGCGCAGCGCGATCTGCGCCACGATATTGGCGCCATTGTCATTTTCCGCGCGCATATTGGCAATCTGCTCGTCGAGCGACTGGTCCTTGGCGATCGACTGCAGCGCCGCAAAGGTCACCGGCATGCCGGTTTCGCGGCTGAGGTCGCCCATCCAGCCAAATTCGTCCCATTCCTTGTTGAGATCGCTCGCCATTTCGAACACGCCATAGCCGACCCGGCCCATGGCACGGCCGATGCCGATCAATTCTTCCTTGGTCGCCGTGGTACCGGGCACAAGCTCGCCATCGATACTGCGATGCAGGATCGTCCGCGAAGTCGAGAATCCGAGAGCACCGGCTTTCAACCCGTCCTCGACAATTTTCGACATCTGATCGATTTCATCCTGCGTCGGCACCGCGCCAGGCTTTTCCCGGTCGCCCAGCACATAGGCACGGACCGCGCCATGCGGCACATGGGTAGCGACATCCACCGTGCGCGGCATTCTTTCCAGCTCGTCCAGATATTCCGGGAATGTTTCCCAGTTCCAGCTCATTCCTTCGGCCAGCGCAGTACCGGGAATATCCTCCACGCCTTCCATCAGATTGATCAGCCATTCGTGACGATCGGGCCGGGCGGGCGCGAAGCCGACGCCGCAATTGCCCATCACCACTGTGGTGATACCGTGCCAGCTGGAAGGCGCCATTTCATCATCCCAGGTCGCCTGTCCGTCATAATGGGTGTGAACATCGACAAAGCCGGGGGTGACGAATTTCCCCGAAGCATCAATCTCTTCACGGCCCTGTGCCGCGACCGTTCCGACCAGCGAAACGCGATCACCATCAATGGCGATATCAGCCACAAAAGGCGCGCCGCCCGTACCATCAACAACCGTACCGCCACGAATTACCAGATCATGCATCGAGTCTCTCCTTATAATTTTGGCCATGCTTAACAGATTTAACTGGATGGTTAAAGTCCGCTGATGCTAGGAAAGGTCATGCAAGATAATTTCACATGGAATCCGGAGCCGGCGAGCGGCATTGCGATGCAATGGGTCGAAGCCAACGGCCTGAATTTTGAAGTGGCTACAGCTGGCGAGGGCAAAAAGCTGGCGCTTTGCCTGCATGGCTTCCCCGAGCTGAATTATTCCTGGCGGCATCAGATTCCGCTGCTCGTCGAACTGGGCTATAAAGTCTGGGCGCCCAATCTGCGTGGCTATGGTGGCTCCAGCAAACCTGAGGGCGTAGAATCCTATCGCCTCAACAGGCTGGTCGAGGACGTCGCGGCGCTGATCGATGCCAGCGGGGCAGATGAGATAACCCTGATCGCCCATGACTGGGGCGCGATCATCGCCTGGCATTTCGCGATCCTGAAAATCCGCCCGCTGACCCGGCTGGTGATCATGAACGTCCCCCATCCGAAATGCGCCCAGCGGGAAATACAGCACTGGTATCAGCTCAGGAAAAGCTGGTATATTTTCTTCTTCCAATTGCCGTGGGTGCCAGAACGGATATTTGGCCGTAACGGAGCAGAAGCGATCAAGCAGGCTTTTACCAATATGGCCGTCGACAAGAGCCGTTTCCCCGAGTCTGATATGCAAGTCTATGCCGATGCCGCCAGCCGCCCCGGCGCACTGCGATCGATGATCAACTATTACCGCGCCCTGCTCCGCACCAGGGACGCGCGGGAGATAGGCGATGGCATGGTTGATGTACCCACGTTGATGATCTGGGGCGAGGAAGATGCCGCCATCGACATACGCTGCACCGACGGCACCGAAGAGTGGGTGCCCGATCTCGAACTGCATCGCCTACCCGGCGTGTCGCACTGGGTGCAACAGGAAGCGCCGGAGGAGGTGAATTCGATTTTGCGGGAGTGGTTGTCCGCTTAGTCCCGCGCTGCAATCATGTCGGCGATATCGGTAAATTTTTCGCGCGGCGAACCATCTCTTGCGCGGGCAATTTCGGCCTCTTCAATTTTCTTCCAGTCGCGAAATGTAACCGCCTTTACGTCTCGTGCATCGAACAGACGATCAAGACCCTTGCGGCCTTCCTTGTTGCTGCCCGAGCCAATATCCTCGGCGATGATATCCACGATCGCGAAACCGTCTGGCTTGTTGGTACCGATCGTGCCCGAAGGCCCGCGCCGCGCCCAGCCGACGCAATAGAGTCCCGGCAATATCCGCCCGTCCGTATTGGCAAACCGGCCGCGGCCATGTTCATAGGGCACTCCCTCGATCGGCGGGGTGCGATAGCCGATGCAGCTTATCACCATCTGGCAATCGAGTTCGTAGCGCTCACCGGTACCGATGGATCGCAGGTCCTTGTCCAGCTCGGTCCTTTCGACGATCAGTTTCTCGACCTTGCCATCGCCGCGGATCTCGACCGGCATCGCAAAAAAGTCGAAGACAATCTCGATCGGCTTGTGCTGCGCTCCGTCTTCGTCAATCTGGAAATTGCGCAAATGGGTGACCGATTTGCGCATGCCGGGTTCGAGCATCGCATCATCGCCAAGGTCCGGAAAATCCTCCGCATCAACTACCGGTATGGCCCGTTCCAGCTGCCCCAGTTCGCCCAGTTCCTTGGGCGTCATCGCGATCTGGTGCGGTCCGCGCCGTCCGAGAAAGGTGATTTTCTCGACCTTGCTCTGTTTCAGGCCATCGAGCGCATGGCCGACAATATCACTGCCGGCAAATTCATCTTCGGTCTTCGCTAATATTCGCGCGACATCGAGCGCGACATTGCCATTGCCGATGACCGCCACCGACCGGGCGTCGAGCGGCGGATCGAGATCCTTGAAATCCGGATGACCATTATACCAGCCGACAAAGGCGGCGCTGCCGATGACACCCTTGAGGTCACTGCCCGGTATATCCAGAACACGATCATTCGGCGCGCCGGTTGCCAGCACCACGGCATCATATAGTTCCTGCAATTCGCCAACACTGACATCCTCGCCAACCGTCACATTGCCGACGAAGCGCACATTGTCACCCAGATTGGTTTTCTCGTAACGCCGAGACACTGCCTTGATCGATTGATGGTCGGGCGCGACGCCGGTGCGGATCAGACCGAAGGGAACGGGCAAGCGGTCGATTATGTCAACAGCGACATCGTCGCCGAATTTCTTCTGCGCGGCTTCCGCCGAATAATAGCCTGCCGGTCCCGATCCAATGATCGCAATATGACGCATAGTCCTGCCTCCCCGATTAGCTGGCCCGATTAGCGAAACCTCATGCTAACGCCATAATTTCAAAAGAAAAGCAAAAGGGCGCTGTCATTTTCGGGAGGCCGGGATTCTGTGGGAACAAGTCTAGCCGCCAACATTGGCGACGTTGTAACGCAGCGCTTCCTCATTGGTCAGGCAGCGACGGGTGGACTTGTCGCCGTCCTCGGTTTTCACCGCATTGGTCTTGTACATGATTTCGGATAATAATTTCCGCGACACGCCCATCCGGATCAGGAAGTCATTATCTTCAGTGGCCAGAAGCGCGCTTTGCTGCTCAACTTCGCCGATCAGGCCGACCGTTGAATCGGTGCCCATTTCGATGCTGTAATTGATCGCATTACGATCGTTGGTCATGGTGAACATATGGACCATGAAATGAGCGCCGGGCTCGACGATCCGGGCCCTGCCTCCCATGAAGACAAAATTGCAGGCGCTGAAACAGGTCCAGCCCTGGGGGATTCGGGTGATGATCAGGGCATCGGATTCCCGGATCGCCCGGCCGGCTTCATTGCCGGCTCTCGCATTACCGCCGGAAGACCGCAGCCATATTTCGGATATGTCCGGATTATCCGCCAGCATCTTGCGCATCCGGTCGGGCAAGCCGGCATCGACTGCTCCTTCGGCCAGCAATATCTTGGTGCCGTCGATCATTTTTGGCGTCAGCTCCATCGTCTTGTTGGTCGACCAATTGGGAGCTTGCGGACAGGTTGGATTATCCGGGTCCATACCGGGCTTAACATCGGTAGCCCCCAGGGTAAAAAGCGAGGCGATGACGATGGCGGTTTTGATCTTGTTATTCATATTTCATGCCACGACTATATATCGTGTTTCTCCGGGAGCTTTGCACATCCGCTTGGACACACGGGTTTCTTCGCCGTCGACGATAGCAATATCTGTGATGGTCATGCAACTTGTACCGTCTGCCGCCTGTGATTTCGCTGTCGCTATAGAACTTCCCGAGACGCCGGGCCGGGTCGCGCTCGTCCATTGCGCACTGGCACCAAGCTGCTCGGAACGAGTCACGCTGCGCGTCGCTTCAGCAGCCTGTAACTGCTCATCAGGATCCAGTCGGCACGCGATCGAATTGGTCAGCGTATCGGCCACTTCCGCGCGCGGAATATAGGAGCCGACAACGCCCAAGCCCCTGGTTGCCCGCCGCGTAAAATCGCCGATCATATTGCCCAATATGGATTTGCCGATCGATTTTTTTGAATCGCCGGCGCAATCCTCGTTCTTGCTCTCCGAGGTGCTGTCGGCGGACGGCTTCTTTTTGAACAGCCCGCCAAATTGAGCTGACGCAGGCGAAGGAAGGACAAGGCCCGCGACCAATGTTGCGGCAACCAGTGTGGAAGTGAAGCGGTGATCTTTTACACGCATGACATATCCTCGATGGCTATCAGAATATTTATCCTATCATCTCTACCTTCTCCAGCAGTGGTTTTCATCACATCTGCGTCAAAAACAGGGATAGGAAAACGATAATTAGCTGTTATCCT
Organism: Sphingorhabdus sp. M41; assembly: GCF_001586275.1. Classification (NCBI taxonomy): domain Bacteria; kingdom Pseudomonadati; phylum Pseudomonadota; class Alphaproteobacteria; order Sphingomonadales; family Sphingorhabdaceae; genus Sphingorhabdus; species Sphingorhabdus sp. M41. The sequence continues at coordinate 1,921,985 of NZ_CP014545.1, forward strand.
GCGTTAAATGATAGGATAGGTTGGACAATGGCCAAGAAAATAGCACGTTTCTGTTCGGCGGCGATCCTGTTTGTCGCTGCTTCCGGATGCAGTGGCCAGCTTGCCGCTGAATCGGGGACAAAGGCCGGAACATTGCTCGTCGGCAATAAGGGCGAAGACAGCCTCAGCTTCATCGATCTGGAAAGAGGCACCGAAACCGCGCGGCGAGATACCGGACATCAGCCCCATGAAATCGCGATATCGCCCGATGGCAAGCTTGCTGCCGTCGTTTCATATGGTGGGGAAACCATAGATATTTTTGACATCACAGCGATGGAACGGATCGAAACAGTGTCCCTCGCCCCTGCCCGCCGACCGCATGGAATCCTGTGGCTGGACGACGGCCGGATCATCGCGACAACCGAAGGCAGCGACAATATCACCATTGTCTCGCCGCCGGCCGGCGAAACGCAGAAACGAGAAATTTCTACGATAGAAACGGGTCAGAAGGGCAGTCACATGCTGGTGGTCACACCCGACAAGTCCCGCGCCTTTGTTTCAAACATGCAATCGGGAACGGTCAGCGTGCTTGATCTGCTGGCAATGACCAGGATCGCCGACTTACCGGCGGGAACCGAACCCGAAGGACTGGCGATCACACCCGATGGCGCGACCGTCTGGGTCGCCGATCGTCGTGGCGACCAATTGCGCGTTTTTGATGCCCTGAACCTCGAACAACTGACGATTATCGAGACCGGCAAATTTCCAATCCGGATCGCCATCAGCCCCGATGGCGCTACCGCGATTACGTCCAATCTGGGTGACGGAGCGCTCGGCTTGTTCGATGTCGCAACACGCGAACCCAGCGGAGAGATTGAAATCAGCGGCACCGCCGAATCCCAGCAAGTCACCATCCTGTTCTCGCCCGATGGCAAAAAACTCTATGTTGCCGAAACTGGTCCTGATACTATTGCGGAAGTGGATCTGGCAGCGGGTAAAGTTCTGCGCCGTTTCAAGGCTGGCAGAGACGGAGACGGATTGGGTATCAGCTTGAACGCCCACGCCACCGAGGATTGAGTAAAATCGATAGACACCCGGGGTCGCACCTAGGGAGATGAAGTTTGAAAAAGCCGTTCAATCGACTGCAGGAGCTGATGATAAAGGCGATGGCGGAAGCTTTGTTTCACGATCGCACGATGGTCATTACTCCCGATCAGGTGGTCGATAATGTCCAGTATCAATTCTCCAATATCGAAGGCAACAAGCCAAGCGAGATAGGCATGGCCCTTTACGGCCTGCTGCTCCTTTTGGGTGGACCTGTTTTCCTGGCAGCGACTCCCGCATTCCGGAAGAGGTTGATCCGCCGCCGATTGCAGAATTCCCGGATCGACCTGTTTCAGGACATCGCGCGCACCAAGGGCGTCATACTGGCCGGCTATTACGGCCATTGGCTGCCGGGAGATGAAGAAGCGAATTTCGACAATCCCATTTATGCTGACCTGGAATATGAATTGCCGGCACAGCGCGACCGCTCCGCTCCCGGAGAACGGTCTGTTCGCCGCGAGCCCAGGCGCGACCTCAAGGCCGGGGTATTCGTCGGCCATGACTCGGTCCCCGAAGAAACCGACGTGATCGTGATCGGTTCGGGCGCTGGTGGTGCAGTCGCCGCTGCAGCAGTCGCCGATGAGGGGCATCAGGCTCTGATTATCGAGGCGGGTGGCCATTATCCTTCAGCCCGCATCACCCATCAGGAAGCCCGGATGACCGCACGACTGTTCAAGGATGGCGCCCTACAGTCGACTTCCGATCGCGACATCATCGTATTTCAGGGCCGGGTGGTCGGCGGATCGACCGTCATCAACAATGGCATCTGCCTGCGCATGAAGCATGCCGGCCTCGTCCATCCCGACGCCGAAGATGTATATGAAACATGGGCCAGGCTGGGCGCTCCGGTCAGCGAAACCGATCTGGCGCTCAGTTACGAAGCGGTCGAACAGGCGCTTGAAGTTTCCGAAATTGAGCCAATCGTTGGCCGCAACAATGGTCCCCACCTGATCGACGGCTGGAAGAAATATGCCGCACAGTCGAACGATCCGATGGACCATAGGGCCGTCACCGCATGGTTCAGAAAAAACTACGGCCCGAAAACTGCGGATAGCGAATGCGTATATTGTGGATACTGCAATACCGGCTGTCCCTACGGCAGAAAAAAAGCCATGCCGGAGAGCTTTCTCGCCCATGCAACCAGCAATGCGCGCAGCAAACCGGCGCGGATATTGGATCGGGCCGAGGCGACCGAAATATTGTGGGACGAAGGCGCCAATGGCAAAAGAATTGCGCATGCCGTGGAAATCCGACTGAGCAACGGCGGCAAACGCACCATCCGTGCCCGCAAAGGCGTGGTGGTTGCCGCAGGCGCACTGGCGTCCAGCAATCTCCTCTACAATAGCGGCATTTTGCAGTCAGGCAGCAATATCTCGCTCAACATAGCCTGCCCCGTGGTCGCGCTGATGCCCGAAGGCACAAAGGTCAATGTCTGGAACGAGGACCAGATGGCGACCTATGTCGACCGCGGCGATTTTCTGATCGAAAGCCATTTTCAGCCACCAATGAGCATGGCGACGTTAGTCCCCGGCTGGTTCGAGGATCATTTCGAGCGGATGAGAAATTACAATCGGCTGGTCTCCGCCGGCGTCCTGTTTCCGGCCGACCGGCTGGGCTATATGGACGATGGCAAGCTCAAGCTGAAAATTGGCGAGAAGGAACTGGCATTATTGCGTCGTGCATTGGCGACAATGACCAAAGTCCATTTTCTCAACGGCGCGATCGAAGTCTACCCTGCCCTTCTGCGTGGCCAGACGCTGACCTGCGACATGAGCCATGACGAGATTGATGCCTTCTACGAAACCGCGATCGTCGAGCCCGATGATGTTGTCCTGTCGAGCTCCCATCCGCACGGTGGCAATGGCATCAACGTGGATCCGCACAAGGGCGTCGTCGATCTCAACCAGCGCGTGCACAATACAACCAATTGCTATGTCGCTGATGCCAGCGTCATGCCCAGTTGCATTCGCGTCAATGCGCAACTGACCACCATGGCGATGGCGCACAGGGCGCTGGCCGGAAAAAGACGCTTCGGCTAGTTATTGAAACGGAAATCGGGCAGCGACTGAAACGCGTTTTTCAACGCATCCCCCCACCCTTCCGAAATCGACTGGAAATAGGGATCGTCTTTTTCAACCCGCTGCTTGTGCGTCACCGTGAAACTGTCAGCTTCATAGATCTGCATATCCAGCGGTAAATCCACCGCCAGATTGGCACGAATGGTGGAATCGAAAGAGACCAGCAGCAACTTGACCGCATTTTCGAAAGTCATGTCCGGGTCAAAGGCCCGGACAAGGATCGGACGGCCATATTTGGTTTCACCGCTCTGGAAAAAGGGGCTGTCATCGCTGGCTTCGATAAAATTTCCGGCCGGGTAGATCATGAACAGCCTGGGATCGCTGCCATGGATCTGTCCGCCGAGTATCAGCGTCGCACCAAAAGGAGACTTGGCTTCCTGACCTTCGCGAGAATAGGTTTTGACCACTTCGCGCAAAGTGTCGCCGACTATAGTCGCGACCTGGAACATCGATGGCGCCTGAAGGATTGATGGATTGCGATCGTCCGGGTGCTTGCCACGTTCATCCAGCAGGCTGACAACCGCCTGTGTGGTCGCCAGATTACCAGCAGAAAGCAGCGTGATCACCCGATCGCCCGGCACTTCCCAGCTGGTCAGTTTCCTGACCTGGGCAATATCGTCGACACCGGCATTGGTGCGGGTATCCGACATGAAGACAAGGCCGCGTTTCATCCGCAGGCCCACGCAATAAGTCATTTTAAAATTCCTGAATTAGCTTGTAAATTGGATTACTGCTGAACCTGCAGCGTGACAATCATATCTTCGCTTCCCGAACCAAATCGCAATCCGGAAATCGGTGATGCTTCCCGATAATCAAGACCGGTTGCAATCCGCACATAGCGTTCATCCGGAGAATAGCCATTGGAAACGTCAAATCCGACCCAGCCCAGCCCTTCGATATAGGCCTCGGCCCAGGCATGGGTGGCGTCCTGATCGACCCGGTCGCTCATCATCAGATAGCCTGAAACATAACGAGCGGGGAAGCCGAGCATCCGCGCAGCAGCACAGAAAATGTGGCTGTGATCCTGACAGACGCCCTCTCCGACCCTGAGCGCGGTTTCGGCATCCGTCTCGGCGTCAGTTTGGCCGGTGCGATATGCAACTTTCTCGACCACAGCCGCTGACAGGGCATGAAGCTTGGCAATATCATTTTCAAAATCGTCGCCGAGCGCCTTTACCAGCTTTCGGGTTTCCGCTCCTGGCTTCGTCAAATCCGTCGCCTGCTTGAAATACCAGAGCGGCGCGAACCCCGAGTGAGATCCCATGATTCCACTGCCGTCACTATTGTCGACTTCGCCGGTGCATTTGATCGCGATTTCCGTGCGCCCGCGGTCGATGCTGATCAGATCGACATGGTTGCAATGCTGGTCGACAAAGGACAGTTCAACTTTGCCGCCATCAATTTCGATATTCCAGCTTTTAACCTCTTGTCCGGGCCGTTCCTTCGGACGCAGGCGAACCTGCTGCAATCCATATTGCACCGGGGCATCATATATATAGCGGGTTTCGTGATTGATCTTCAGCAGCATGATTACCCGATCCGGTCCTGAAAATTGAAATCCGTTTCGATCTGCGCCGCCAGACCATTATTTGCGGCGATAAAATCGGCGATATATTGGTGCAGGCCATATTCGAAAATCGCCTCGATCGGCTTGCTCAAAATATTGTTGCAGATCTCGTGCGCGAGCTCGCCGGACCGGCTTTTGCGATCATAATTTTCGTCAAGATAGTTCAGATTATCGCTGATCTTGGCATAGCAGAAGGTCAATGACCGGGGCATCTGCTTATGCAGCATCAAATAGTCCGCCACTGCCTTGGCACTGATATCCGGTCCATTGAGCCAGCGAAACGATCGGTGCGCTGAAACAGATCGCAGGATCGTTTCCCATTGTACATTATCGACCGATGATCCGATCAGAGCGACTGACGGAAGCAGCAGATAATATTTCACGTCGAGAATACGCGCCGTGCTATCGGCACGCTCCAGAAAACTGCCCAGACGGAGAAAATTGAAACCGTCATTGCGCAACATGGTACCGAGGGTCGCACCTCTGACCAAAGCGCTTTGTTGCCTGATCAGTCCCAGAGTTTCAGGCAGGTCCTGCTCTCTTACCGGTTTGGCCATCGCTGAATTTAAAGTAATCCAGCTTTCGTTGGTCGCCTCCCATACTTCACGCGTCAACGCGGTTCTGGCTGTCCTTGCACTATCCCGGGCCTGTTTCATCAGCGCCATGACACTGCCTGCATTGTCGCGATCGCGAAGCAGAAAATCGATAACCTTGCCAGATTCAAAGTCATCATGCTTGGCGCGATAGGCCTCAAGCACGCCTGTTGACTTGAGGACGGAAGACCATTCTCCGCTTGCCGATGCCGACCGGGTCAGCGCGATACGAAATCCCGCTTCGATGAAACGCGCACTATTTTCCACACGCTCAAGATAACGTGACATCCAGAACAGGCTTGCAGCTGTTTTACCCAGCATCAGAGACGCCCCCTCATTCTTCGAGCACCCATGTATCCTTGGTGCCTCCGCCCTGACTGCTGTTCACTACCAGCGACCCTTTGGTCATTGCCACTCTGGTCAGACCTCCCGGTGTGATGCTGATGCCCTCGGGCGAAACCAGAACAAATGGCCTGAGATCAACATGCCGCGGCGACAATCCTTTTTTCGTGAAAATCGGAACGGTGGAAAGTGCCAGCGTCGGCTGCGCAATATAATTGCTGGCGTTGTCAATCAGCTTGGCGCGAAAAGCGGCGACCTCCTTCTTCGAGGCAGCGGGTCCGACCAGCATGCCATAACCGCCCGAGCCGTGGACCTCCTTGACCACCAGTTCTTCGAGATGCTCAAGCACATAGGCGAGCTGATCTTTTTCAGAACAGCGCCAGGTCGGTACATTTTCAAGCAGAGGTTTTTCGCCGGTATAGAATTCAACGATGTCGGGCATGTAGCTGTACAGCGCCTTGTCATCAGATATTCCGGTTCCCGGTGCGTTGGCTATGGTAATACCACCAGACCGATAGACATCGAATATGCCCGGCACACCGAGCATCGATTGCGGATTGAAATTGAGCGGATCCAGATAATCATCGTCAATCCGGCGATAAAGGACATCAATCGCGGTATAGCCTTCGGTCGTGCGCATGGCGACCCGGCCATCGACAATTTTCAGATCATGTCCTTCGACCAGCTCCACGCCCATCTGATCGGCGAGAAAGCTGTGCTCGAAATAGGCACTGTTGTGAATGCCCGGGGTCAACACCGCAACAACCGGCTTGCCCTCACATTTCGGCGGTGCGCAAGCCGCCAGCGAGCGACGCAGCTGACCCGGATAGTTGCTGACTTCCTGCACCTTGATCTTGGCAAAAAGCTCAGGAAACATCTGCAACATGGTTTCACGGTTTTCGAGCATGTAACTGACACCCGACGGAGTGCGGGCATTGTCTTCGAGCACGTAAAATTCTTCGTCACCGGTCCGGACAATATCCGTGCCGATAATATGCGTGTAAATGCCCCCTGGCGGATTGACGCCGATCATCTGGGGCAGAAACGCTGCATTATTGGCGATCAGGTCGATCGGCACCCGGCCCGCACGCAGTATCTCCTGCCGGTGATAAATATCATAGAGAAAGGCATTGATCGCGCGAACCCGCTGTTCGATGCCTTTTGACAGCTTGCGCCACTCGCGCGCCGACAGCACGCGCGGAACGACGTCAAAGGGGATCAGCCGCTCGTCGGCTTCATCCTGCCCATAGACATTGAACGTGATCCCGGTTTTCCGGAAAAAGGCCTCAGCGTCGGCCGATTTGCGATGCAGACGCTTGACATCTTCGCGATCGAGCCAGTCTTTATAGTCTTGATAAGGAGGCCGAACATGTTCCCCGCTACCCATCATTTCATCGAACAAGCAATATCCCCCTGGGCGAAACGTAAAAACCTGTCCTCCCGCGCTTTAGCTAGCGCAACAAGGCCCTGAAAGCAAAGGAATTAGGGAAATACCAAGGACCTGAGGGCTCAAACCGGATATTTTACGCCGGTCATTTCTTCCGAAATATCCCAAAGCCTTTTAGCCGGCTCGATCCGCTTGGCTTTCGGTCTTGGCTGCACTTCGCGCGCCGGGCCGGTCCATTCGCCATTGCGGCTTGGTCCGAAATATTCACCACCCCTGACATCTTCGCCGGCAGCAGCAGCCAGCGTCGGCCAGGCCCCTTGTGCGGCGCTGTTCATGAACAGGCTGGACACGGGCCGAAACAGGGAAACCAGGACAGCCGGAAAATTCTTGGTCAGTTCCGTATCTGCAACACCAGGATGACAGGCCACTGCGTTGATCGGGGAATCGGCTGCGCGCAATCGCCGGTCAAGTTCATACATGTGCAGCAAATTGCCCAGCTTGCTCATCGCATAACGGCCCCAGCGGCTGTAGCTGTCCTCCGCATTGATATCGTCGAAATCGATCCGGCCGCTACGATGCGCCATGCTGGCGGTGATCACGACCCGCGGCTCCCGCCCTTCTGCCAGCTTGCCGAGCAATAGTCCGGTCAGCGCAAAGGTTCCCAGATGATTGACGCCAAATTGGGATTCAAAACCGTCAGCGGTCTCTTCTCGAGGCGGCATCATGATCCCGGCATTGTTGATCAGGACATCAAGCCGAGGCTCCTCCACGACCAGATTTGCCGCACTGCGAATGGACTTTAGATCCCCCAGATCTAGCGGAATGAACCGCATATCTGCTTCCGAATAGACAGCACGAATATCGGCCATCGCCTCCTCCGCCTTTTCCGCAGAACGGCAGCCAAGCAGCACCCGAGCACCCCTGCCCGCGAGCAGCTTGGCGGCCTGATAGCCAAGGCCGCTATTTGCGCCGGTGACAAAAAAGACGCGCCCGCTCTGGTCGGGCACGTCCTTGTCCGTAAAATTCTCGATCGTCATACCGCCACCTTCCTGATCCCCTGCCCTATCTACCACATAAGTCTCGTGTCCGACAGAAAATCAGCAACCCAGTGATCACTCCGGAGCCACCACCAGCCGGTTGTTGAGCGCCCGCACCGGACGCGCGCTGTCACCCATCAGCGTCTGGAATACTGCAATCTGATCGGCGCTCGCCGTGATCGGGGCCTTCAGCACAAACCAGTTCACTCCTTCGCTGCATGGCGGCGTCGTCAGCGAACCCATATAGCGATAGACCGAGCGATCCGCGGGCAGCATGCCATTGGGATCGATCATCTGGCCGGAGATCGTCGCCGGCTCTGATTTCTCACTGGACGCCGCTGCGAGAATCTTGCCGAGTTCCGCATTGACCGCTCCCTCTTCGAACATCACCCCCAATACACCCAGCTTGCCGCCTTCAGTGGCGTGGACAAAATGGCCAGTAAGCGGGTAGCGTTTGCCGGAAATCGCATGTTCGGACGGCGTGTGAAAATGTATCTGGATCAGGTTATACGTCGCACCGCCGCTGGTCATCGAAGAACCGGCTGCAAAATCGGCCTGTATGGTCAATCCCTTGTTCGAAACCGTCAGCGGTCCGGCCTGGTATTTCACCGCCAGCGCCACATTTCCCCTTGCATTGGCATTGGCCAAATCGATCGGCGACTGCATGTCACCGCTTTCGCACAGCGCATATTTGTCGGACAATTGGCCCCATTTTTCCGGGCCGTTGTCGGCGCCATAGCCATAGGGTTTGTGATGGCCTGCTACGGCAGGAGTGGTGAAAAGCAGCGCTGCCAGAACAGTGCCGGAAATTCTGCGATAGACCATTGTTTTCCTTTCATACAGATGCGACGCAATGATTGCCACGCCCCGCTTTCACCCCCGCCTTTTAGCTATTATCCTCACGACGATCCAATTACTTAAAAATTGCCATATCAATAGAAATTATCAATGACAATGTGCTGCATTCACATCTTCTCAGCCTCGCCCACTCCCCACATCACTTTACTTCCCGTCGATATCGTCTAATCGCTGCTGCCATTAGCTTTGGAGAATATCATGCGTGCCGACGCGCAATCCTATGTCGACCGGATCGACGCCGCCCTTGACCTGATCAGGACCTCGCTCAACTGGGATGTCGCGCTGCGGCGTCTCGACGAGCTGAACGCTCGCGTTGAGGACCCGACCCTGTGGGACGACCAGACGGCCGCGCAGGCGGTGATGACCGAGCGCCGCCGGCTCGATGAATCGATCAGTGCCGCGCGAGAAATCGAACAGGAACGCAATGACGCGCTCGAATTTATCGAGATGGCCGAGGAAGAAGGCGACGCCGGACTCGCTGACGAAGGCGCCGCCAGCCTTGAGAAGCTGGCTGCTCGGGCCGATCGCGACAAGGTCAAGGCCTTGCTCTCCGGCGAAGCCGACAGCCTCGACACCTATATCGAAATTCACGCGGGTGCTGGCGGCACCGAGAGCCAGGACTGGGCCGAAATGCTGCTGCGCATGTATCAGCGCTGGGCCGAGGCTCGTGGCTATAAGGTCAGCATGGTCGATTATCAGGCTGGCGACCAGGCCGGCATCAAATCCGCCACGATCGAGGTGAAGGGCGAGAATGCCTATGGCTATGCCAAGACCGAAAGCGGCGTCCACCGGCTCGTCCGCATCTCCCCGTTCGATAGCGCCGCCAAACGCCACACCAGCTTCTCCAGCGTCTGGGTCTATCCGGTAATCGATGACAGTTTCGAGGTCGAGATCAACGAGAGCGACCTCAAGATCGACACCTATCGCGCTTCCGGCTCCGGCGGCCAGCATGTCAACACCACCGACAGCGCCGTGCGGATCACTCACCAGCCGACCGGCATCGTCGTCGCCAGCCAGAATGACCGCAGCCAGCACAAGAACCGCGCTACCGCCATGGGCATGCTGAAAGCGCGCCTGTTCGAAGCCGAACTGCAGCGCCGCGAAGCCGAAGCCTCGGGCGAATATGAAGCCAAGACCGAAATCGGCTGGGGGCACCAGATCCGTTCCTATGTCTTGCAACCCTATCAGATGGTCAAGGACCTGCGCACCGGCTACACCAGCAGCGCTCCCAGTGCCGTTCTTGATGGCGGCCTCGACGAATTTATCGCGGCAACTCTGGCGCAGAAGGTGACGGGCGAAAAGGTCGATGTCGAGGATGTGGATTAGGGAGACGTCACTCCTGCGCCGACAGGCGAAGAATGCGCTAATCCATTCCGTTCGTCCCAAACCAGTCGAAGGACAAAATGCGCCGTTAAGCGTGCTACGACAAGCTTTGTCGTAACAGCAGAAAACTTCTGTCCTACATCGTTCCGCAGTGCTTATGCTAGTCGCATGACCGACGATCTCAACCAAACAGCACAACTGTCGGATTGCAGTCACATGCAGCCGAAACATTTCCCAATGAACTTCAGCCTGGCAGCCGATATTTTGCTCACGAATGGCGAATTTTCAACAGGTTCAACCGACTCCGCCGCGCCGGATGTTTTTCTGCTTTACGGGGTGTGACCCGTGTGACCCTGCGACCAGTTCTTCAGGTTACCGCCGGCCTTTTGTCACGCGCCTTTATTTTTGCGCGGCACCAGCCCGGGCAGCCTCACGTCTGGCGCGAGGGGAAAACGGCATGCAGGGATTTGGCAGGCAAAGAGGGATTGAACCGGGCGGTGCGCTCGCCTAGTCTCCCGGCGATGAAAAATATTGCCGCCAGAAGCGCTCTGCCGCCTGCCCGCTCGTCTGTCCGCCTGATCGCAGGTCTCGCTGCCTTGCTGCTGCTCTCCGCGCCGCTCGGCGCCTGCAAGCGAGTGCCCGACGACAATGATCTGCGCGCCGAAACCGCGCGCGCCTATCCGCCGGCTTCGCGGCCGGTGTCGGAACTGGCCGGCAATCAATGGTCGACCGAAACCGCGCGCGACAAGCGCGGCGAGGCCGAGGAGATCATGAAGGCGGCGGGCCTGGAGCCGGGCATGACGGTAGCCGATATCGGTGCGGGGGAAGGCTATTATACCGTGCGCCTGGCCGAGAAGGTCGGCACCCGAGGCCGGGTGCTGGCGCAGGATATTGACGAGGCCGCGATCGACCGGCTGGCCGAGCGTGTCAATCGGGAAAGCCTCGACAATGTCTCGATCAAGCTGGGCGCACCGGATGATCCCCGGCTGCCAGAGAAAAGCTTCGACCGGATTTTTCTGGTCCACATGTATCATGAAGTCCGCGAGCCCTACGCCTTCCTGTCCCGCCTGCGCCCGGCGCTGCTCGACAAGAGCGGACCGAACGGGGCCGGGGAAGTGATCGTGGTGGACGTCAATCGCGATGTGTCGCAGCACGGCATTCCGCCAAAGCAGCTCTTCTGCGAGTTCGAAGCTGTGGGCTATGAACTGGTTGGCTTCATGGAACGGCCAGAGCTCGGCGGCTATTTTGCGCGGTTCCGGGCGAAGGGCCCAGCTATATCGCCCGCGAAAATCATATCCTGTCCCTATCAGCGGGAAAGCGAATGAAGATGTCAGCTGATTTTCAACTCATCCATCCACTGATTTCTATGCCGGCGTGCTTTGCGAGCCAAACGCCGCCAGTGACGCCTGTCACGCGATGACAGCGCTTCATCGCTTGCTCGTTCATTCAAGACGACCGGCGCATCCTCACCATATTTGGAATAAAAATAGCGTATTTCGCGCTCATCTTTGACGCGGCGATAGGGGGGATCGAATAGGCCGAACATCGAAGGCTCCTGGTAAGCAGTCTGCGCCCGTGATTTTTAACTACAAATATACCATACCCGAATTTCCATCGGGTTTCAATGGCTGTTGCCCCTCGATTTGTCACAAAAACGCCGGAAATCAGCGCTCGCCTCTTCCCTTCGTGCCTAGCCCTCGTCACCCATCTTCAGCGCCGCGATGAACGCTTCCTGCGGAATGCTGACATTGCCATATTCGCGCATCTTCGCCTTGCCCTTCTTCTGCTTGTCGAGCAGCTTCTTCTTGCGGCTGATATCGCCGCCATAGCATTTGGCGGTGACATCCTTGCGCATGGCAGAGATGGTCTCACGGGCGATCACCTTGCCGCCGATTGCGGCCTGGATCGGGATCTTGAACAGATGACGCGGGATCAGGTCCTTGAGCCGCTCGCACATGTGCCGGCCACGGAATTCGGCGGCGTCGCGGTGGACGATCATGCTCAGCGCGTCGACCGGGTCGCCGTTGACCATGATGTTCATCTTGACCAGCTGGCCGGTGCGCAGACCGATCTGGTGATAATCAAAGCTGGCATAGCCGCGCGAAATACTCTTCAGCCGGTCGTAAAAGTCGAACACCACCTCGTTGAGCGGCAATTCATAGACCACTTGCGCGCGGTCGCCGACATAAGTCAGGTTCTTCTGCACCCCGCGCCGGTCCTGACAGAGCTTCAATATGCCGCCGAGATATTCGTCGGGGCAATAGATGGTCGCCTCGATCCACGGCTCCTCGATCTCCCGGATCTTGACAATATCGGGCATGTCCGCCGGATTGTGCAGAAATTGCTCGCTACCGTCGTTCATCACGATCCGGTAGACCACCGACGGCGCGGTGGTGATCAGGTCGAGATCATATTCGCGGGTCAGCCGCTCCTGGACGATCTCCAGATGCAGCAGCCCCAGAAAACCGCAGCGGAAGCCCTGGCCAAGCGCCGCGCTGGTCTCCATCTCGAAGGTGAAGCTCGCATCGTTCAAACGCAGCTTGCCGATAGACTCGCGCAATTTCTCGAAGTCCGCCGCATCGACCGGGAACAATCCGCAGAAAACCACCGACTGTACTTCCTTGAAGCCCGGCAAGGCTTCGGCCGCCGGATTTTTGACCGTGGTAATCGTGTCGCCGACCGCGGTCTGGCTGACTTCCTTGATCTGCGCTGTAATAAAGCCGATCTCGCCGGCCGCCAGTTCCGGCAATTGCTCGATCTTCGGCCGCATGCAGCCGACCCGGTCGACCAGATGCTCGGTGCCCTGAGCCATGAACTTGATCTTCAGTCCCTTGGTGATCACCCCGTCGATCACCCGCACCAGAATGACCACGCCGAGATAGGGGTCATACCAGCTGTCGACCAGCATCGCCTTCAGCGGCTTGTCGCGATCCCCACCCGGTGGCGGGATCTTGGCGACGATCTGCTCCAATATATCCTCAATGCCGATCCCCGACTTGGCGCTGGCCAGCACCGCGTCGGACGCATCAATCCCGATGATTTCCTCGATCTCGTGCCGCACCCGCTCCGGCTCGGCCGCCGGCAGATCGATCTTGTTGAGCACCGGAATAATCTCGTGATCATGTTCGATCGACTGATAGACATTGGCCAGAGTCTGCGCCTCGACCCCCTGCGCCGCATCGACCACCAGCAAGGCGCCCTCGCAGGCCGCCAGGCTCCGCGATACTTCATAGGCAAAGTCGACATGGCCCGGCGTGTCCATCAGGCTGAGCTCATAGGTCTCGCCGTCCTTCGCGGTATAGTTCAGCCGCACCGTCTGCGCCTTGATCGTGATCCCGCGCTCGCGCTCGATATCCATATTGTCGAGCACCTGCTCGCTCATCTCGCGCTCGGTCAGCCCGCCGGTCTGCTGGATCAGCCGGTCGGCGAGAGTCGATTTGCCATGATCGATATGGGCGATGATGGAGAAATTGCGGATATGGGAACGTTCGGTCATGGCCAGCCGTTAGCAGGGGCGCAAGCCCTTGTCAGCAGGAAACGTCCGCCCCGCCCCGCAGATTTTCACCCCGGCATATCCCGCCCGCCGCGATCGAACTTTACAAACTTTACACTGTTATGAATTTGAAAACTTCCGGGGCTTTTCGGGCGGAATTCCGGCAGCATTTTTGGCCCGCAAAAGCCGCTTTTTCAGTTTCAAAGTAGTGAGGCTGAACGCTACGAGAATGGAACAACATCGGGCAGCGGCGAGCGCTCCCGTTCGACTTTTGCAGACAGGGGGCAGCAGGATTCGATTGTCAAAGAGCGGCCCAAGGATATGCCACAAGCCAGGACCTGTAGGAAAGACTGCTGGAACCCCTCCACCATCCTGCGGACGGTCCCCCTCCCCACCGCTGCGCGGCAGGGAGGAAAGTCAGTTGAGCGGCCGAAACCGCCCCCTTTCCTCCCTGTTGCGAAGCAATGGGGAGGTGGCAGCCGGAACGGCTGACGGACGGGCAGCCGCGGCAATAACAAATTACCGAAAATCACCCTCAACTCCAAGGCCACCACCAAGCCCAACCAACCCCTCCACCATCCTGCGGACGGTCCCCCTCCCCACCGCTGCGCGGCAGGGAGGAAAGTCAGTTGAGCGGCAGGAAGCGCCCCCTTTCCTCCCTGTTGCGAAGCAATGGGGAGGTGGCAGCCGGAACGGCTGACGGAGGGGCAGCCGCGGCAATAACAAATTACCGAGAATCACCCTGAACCCCAAGGCCACCACCAAGCCCAACCAACCCCTCCACCATCCTGCGGACGGTCCCCCTCCCCACCGCTGCGCGGCAGGGAGGAAAGTCAGTTGAGCGGCAGGAAGCGCCCCCTTTCCTCCCTGTTGCGAAGCAATGGGGAGGTGGCAGCCGGAACGGCTGACGGAGGGGCAGCCGCGGCAATAACAAATTACCGAGAATCACCCTGAACCCCAAGGCCACCGCCAAACCCAACCAACCCCACCACCATCCTGCGGATGGTTCCACTCCCCACCGCTGCGCGGCAGGGAGGAAAGGGTGGCTTGCCCGCCTCCCCGCAAGCCGCTAAATCCACCCCATGCGCACCCGCCTCGCCATTTGCCGCAAGAAAAAGCGCTTTGTCAGCGAGGCGGACGCTATCGCGGCGGCGCAGGGTGCGACCATCGATCTCCGCCCCTATCTTTGTGATCGCTGCCGGCAATATCATCTGACCAGCCGGACCAAGGGCAAGCGCCGCCTGCCTGCTGTTGGCTGAGGCGCGGCTTCACCAGCGCCCACACCATCACCCTCCCTCGGCATCACGCCCACGAGAGCCCTGTCACAAACGTGAAATAAATATGCCATGAAAGGGCAACGATATCGTCATAGATCGCTCATCAATTGAAAACCGATCCACAACAGACAGGCGATCTCATGAAATTCCATATGCTCAAGACCATTGGACTGCTGGCCGGAACCGCGGCCATTGGCCTTTATCCCGCTGCCGCTATGGCCGCTCCGATTTCCGACGAACAGGCCGCAGCCCTGCTGACCAAGCTGAACCAGCTCGAGCGTGAAGTCGCCGATCTGAAGGCGCAGCTCGGCAACGTGCAGCAAACGCAGCAAGCATCGACCAGCGCCATCGCCGCGACGGAAGCAAAAATTGCCGCGACCGAGGAAAAGCTGGAGCAGCAGAAGCCGGTCAAGATCGCCTTCAAGGGCGCGCCCGAAATCAAGGGCGAAGACGGCTGGAGCTTCAAGCCGCGCGGCCGCATGCTTTATGACTTTGGGACTGTCAACGCCCCCGACAGCATCGTCGATCCGGGCCTCGGCTTTGCCAATGAAGCCCGGCGGATCCGGCTCGGCGCATCGGGATCGATCCCGGGCGGCTTCGGCTACAAGCTGGAAGCGGATTTCGCCGGCAACGCAATCGATCTGACCGACGCCTTTTTCACTTATGAAGATGGCGGGCTGACGATGACAGCGGGCCAGCACAACACGTTCCAGGGGCTGGAAGAGCTGTCGAGCAGCAACGACACCAGCTTCATCGAGCGCGCCGCCTATACCGACGCTTTCGGTTTTGAACGGCGGGTCGGCCTGTCCGCCCAATATGGCGTCTCGGACCTGTTGTTTCAGGCCGGCGTATTTACCGCCAATATCGACGATCTCAACGATGACGAGGACAATAGCATCGGCTTTGATCTGCGCGCCGTGGCGATGCCGAAATTCGGCGATGTCCAGACCCATTTCGGGGCGTCCTACCATTATCGCGATCTCGGCGACACGATCAGTTCACGCCGCTATCGCCAGCGCCCGGCGGTCCATTTTACCGACACGCGCTTCATCGACACCGGCAATATCGCCGACGCTGAATCAGAGACCAGTTACGGGCTCGAGGCGGCGGTTATTTCCGGACGCTTCCATGCTGCGGCGGAAACCCACTGGCTCAAGCTGGGCCGCACCGGCGCGCTCGCCGATCCGACTTTCTTCGGTGGCTCGGTCGAGGCTGGCCTGTTCCTGACCGACGACACGCGCGGTTACAAGGAAGGCGTATTCAAGGGTCCCAAGGTATCCAATCCCGTTGGCCAGGGCGGCCTCGGCGCCTGGCAGGTCAATGTCCGCTATGACCGGCTCGACTTAGTCGATGCCGGCTTTGTCGGGGGTACGCAGGATGCCTATCAGGCGTCGCTGATCTGGACGCCGGTCGACTATGTCCGCTTCCTGCTATCCTATTCGAAACTGGATTATGGCAACGCGGCGATCCTCGCAGCGGGTGACGGCGACTATAATGTCGACGCTTTTGCCGGACGGTTCCAGATCAGCTTCTGATCCGGACAAAATATATCGAGCAGCGGCTGTCAGCCTAGGTTGATGGCTGCTGCTCTTCCCAGATCGTGCCGACATCATCGCCCTTGTGGCGTTCGGGCATCTGCCGACCGGTTTCGGCAAAATAGGTCAGTTCGGCGATATTGGTGGCATGATCGCCAATCCGCTCGAGATTTTTCGCGATGAACAGCAGATGCGCGGATTCGCTTATATAGGCGGGATTTTCGACCATATAGGTGATGATCGCGCGGAAGATGCTGGTGTAGAAATGATCCAGCGTCTGGTCTCTGGCCCAGACCGAGACCGCTAGATCAGCGTCGCCGTCTGCATAAGCCTTGAACGAATCCCGGACCAGTTCTGCAGCGATATTGGCCATCGAAGGCAATAGCGAAGCGGGTTCGATCTTGCGGCTGGATTCGGCAACCAGCGGCACGCGCTTGGCAATATTCTTCGCATAGTCACCAATCCGTTCGGCAATGCTGGAAATCTTGAACGTCGCAATCAGATGGCGAAGATCGTCGGCCATCGGCGCGCGCAAGGCGATCGTCTGGATCGAGAGGGAATCGATCCGGCGCTCCAGTTCGTCAATCTCGCGGTCTTCGGCCACGACGGCTTTTGCCAGTTCCAGATCGTTATTTTCGAGCGCTTTGATCGAGCGGGTGAT
This sequence comes from Sphingorhabdus sp. M41, assembly GCF_001586275.1. NCBI lineage: Bacteria > Pseudomonadati > Pseudomonadota > Alphaproteobacteria > Sphingomonadales > Sphingorhabdaceae > Sphingorhabdus > Sphingorhabdus sp. M41. The sequence goes on from NZ_CP014545.1 coordinate 1,939,219, forward strand.
CGCACATGTGCTTTTTTCCCCCATCTCCATCACCATCGCCCGAAGGTCGTGAATTTCCGCGTCAAAGGCGGAGACTGTATGTTGGGCGGTACTAAGATTCATCAGGGTTCCTTGTTGCGATTGCCCGCATTGTAACAAAAATGTCATATAAAAAGCAATGAATTTGCATATGCGCCATTGTGACATGCCAGGACCGTTGAGACTCGGTCTCTCCCGCGTGGCCGTCCATCCCGTGCTTGCGCGCACGAAAAAAGGGGCCGTTGTTGCCAACAGCCCCCCGAAGATCATTACCATATTTGTCTAGTTCAGGTGATGATCCATTTTCAGGTCAGACGATAGAGGATCGCCTATTTCAATACGTCCTTGGTCAAAAGAGGCAGGTTTTTCGCCGCTTCAACCATAGACGCCCGGGTCGCATCCGGCGAAGCGATCAGGCCTGCCTTGACCAGATAACCATCGCGGGTACCGGCTTTGACGAATTCGGTGACAAATTCCTGGATGCCGGGGATCACGCCGACATGCTGTTTCTTCACATAGATGTACAGCGGCCGCGCACCGGGATATTCGCCGGATGCGATCGCATCATAAGCAGGCTTGACCCCGGAAATGACAATCCCGCGTACGGTGTCGAGATTTTCCTCAAGGAAGCTGTAACCGAAGATACCGACCGCATTCGGATTGGATTTCAACTTCTGGACGATCAGATTGTCATTCTCGCCGGTGTCGAGATAAGCGCCGTCGGTGCGGATCTCGTGGCAGATTGATTCATATTCGTCCTTGTTGCTTTCCTTGAGCGCCTTGGTCGCGGCATCGGTTTTGCAACCGACTTCCATGATCAGTTCGGTCAGCGCATCGCGCGTGCCCGAAGTCGACGGTGGACCGTAAACGCTGATCGGCATGGAGGGCAGCGACGCATCAATATCCGACCAGTTCTTGGTGGTATTCTCCTTGCCGAACGGCTTGGCTGCGATTGCCTTGTAAATCTGCTCGGGGGTCAGCGCAAAGCTCGGGCCTTCATTGGACTGGGCCACAGCAATACCGTCGATGCCGATGTTGATTTCGACGATTTCGGTGACACCATTTTTCTGGCACAGTTCAAATTCGGACGCCTTCATCCGGCGCGAAGCATTTTCGATATCCGGCGTATCCGCGCCAATGCCGGAACAGAACAGGCTCATGCCTGCGCCGGTACCGGTCGATTCCAGAACCGGTGCCTTGTAGCTACCGGAGCTGACGAAATATTCTGAAACGGCTTTCGCGAACGGAAAGACGGTCGAGGATCCGACGATCCGGATCTGGTCCCGGCTTCCGCCGCCACCGCTGCCGCCAGCCTGATTTTCACAGCCAGCCAGAGCCAGCGTGGCCATTGCGAGTAATGCAAATTTGGTTTTCATCTAAAATTCCCTTGTCCAAGGTTTATTGCGCACTGAAAATGTCTGTGCAACCTATCGAATATGCCCTCTAATGCTACTCAATGACCTTTGAATTACAGATTTATTTCACTATTATTGCAAGTCAGCATGGCTGAGCCGGCCCGCTAGCGCGGCAGCCTCTGCATCGCTTCCAGCGGCGGGCTGTCCGGTGTCGCATGGAACAGCTCGAGCCGCTCAAAGCCGAGGCTGTTATAGAAACGCCGATTTGCCGGATTGCTATTCTCCAGATAGGCCATGGTGCCGCTGCGGTCGCAGGCTGCCAGAACCGGTTCGATCAACTTCCGACCAAGGCCCCTGCCCCGCCCGGCGCTGGCAACCCCGACGGTGAACAGATAGGCATGCGGTTCCTTGGGATGGTGTTTCGCCATGGCATCGCCCGCTGCCTTGCCGCGCATCAGGGCGCCCCAGCCACCGCTGACGAAGAGACCCGAATAGGTTTTCAACATACCCAATGGCGTAGCGTCAGGCTTATCGCCGGGCATCAGCCACATCGTCGCGGCACGGCCTTCACCGTCCTCATTCAATATCTGACAGAAACCATTGGGAGCATAAATATGCTGCGCCAGATTGGCGAAGGTTTGCTTCATCGGTTCAAAACCGCCGAACAGCCAATTGTTAAACGGATCATCGCGAAAGGCATCAGCGGTGATATTGGCGAGTGTCGCAACTTTCTCGCTGCCAACAGTGTCGATATCTTGCACTGGCGCAATATCCGATGCTCTCAGCATCGGGGCCGGGCGCAGTCGCGGCTAATAGATGCCACCTTCAGCCTGCAGGAATTCGTCATCATTCTGTGCCGGACCTTTGTTGCGATTGGCTTCCCGGGCCGCAGCTAGCGCTGCCGCACGTTCCGCGATCAGCTGCGCCTTGCGGGCTTCCAGCCGGGCCAGCAACTCGTCCTTGCGGATCGAACGGCGGGGTTCGGTCTCGGGCTTGAACACATCCCAGATCACGGCTGATTTCGGATCATCGGTCGGCCATCCGCCATAGACGCGCTTGCCAGACCTGCGGTCGACGCGGACCATCCGAACGCCCTTCGGCGCAACGAACGGCGTCTTCGGCATGCCAGCCATCGCTTTCTCGGCAAAGCGCCGAAAAATCGGAGCGGCCAATGTGCCGCCCTGAGCATAGCCGCCCATGTTGCGTGGCTGATCATAGCCGAGATACACACCCGCCACCATGTCGGGTGAGCCACCGACGAACCAGACGTTGGTCGGGCCGCTGGTGGTGCCGGTCTTGCCGAAAAGCGGCCGTTCGAGACTTCTGAGATTTTGAGCGGTGCCGCGCGTGATCACGCCCTGCAATATGTCGACCATCTGATAGGCGGTCATCGGATCCATCAGTTGCTTGCCGGCGGGCCGAGGTCGCGGCATCGGCTGTCCGTCCCAGTCGCGCAAATTGCAATTTTCACAGGTCCGCTTGTCGGCACGAAAGATCACCTTGCCTTGACGATTCTGGACAAAATCTATCACCGTCGGCTTCAGTTCGCGCCCGTGATTGGCGAGCATGGAATAGGCATTGGTCAGCTTCATCACCGTGGTATCGCCCGCCCCCAGTGCGAAGGCCAGATAGGGCTGATAATCACCAATACCCATGGTCTTGATCGTTTTGACAACATTTTCCATGCCGGCATCATTGGCCGCGCGAACCGTCATCAGATTGCGTGATTGTTCGACACCCCAGCGCAGCGTCTTCTCCCCGGCGCCGCGCGAATTGCCGAAATTCCGGAAGCATTTCCGCCCCAGCGAGGCCGACTGATAGACGCAGAATGGAGCATCGGCGATCAAAGTCGCAGGCGTCATGCCATGTTCCAGCGCGGTGGCATACACGAACGGCTTGATTGTCGAGCCTGGCTGGCGCTCTGCTTGCGTTGCCCGGTTGAATGAGCTCATCCGGTCGTCAAACCCGCCCTGCATCGCCCATATCCGGCCATTGCGGGGGTTTTGCACGACCATGCCACCGGAAACTTCGGGAACATTCTCGAGCCGGTAGCGGCTGCCGCCGAGCGGACTGACGGCGATGATATCGCCAGCCTTCAATGCGCCGGGAACGGAATTTATCTGACCGGTGGTACCATCGGTGAAGCCGATTTCCGCTCCGCCGCCGCTCGTCCGGATGGCGACGGCAATCTGCCAGTTCGAAAAATCCGTGCCGATGAAGGTCGACGAAAGGCGCTGGGCCCACTGGTCATCCATTTCGATCTTGTTGATCGGACCGCTCCAGCCCTTGCCGCTGCTATAGCGCAACAAACCGCCGCGCAGCGCGTCCTTGGTATATTCCTGCAATTCCGGGTTCAGTGACGTGCGCACCCATAGTCCGCCCGAATAAACGCTGTACGGGCCGGCCTTTTCATTCTCGCCAAATTGCTCGATCAACTGGCGACGGACTTCTTCGATAAAATAGCCGCCGACGCGCTCGAACCGGGGTCCGGAACGGGAAATGGTGCCAAGCGGCTGTGCAATCGCGGCTTGGTGTTGCGCCGGAGTGATCCAGCCATTTTCGCGCATTTCTCCCAACACCCAGTTTCGCCGACCGATCGCGCGCTGTTCGTGCACTTCCGGACGATAGTTGGACGGCCCCTTGGGCAGGATCGCCAGATAGGCGATTTCATGCAGGGCAAGCGCGTCGACATCCTTGCCAAAATAGGCCTGCGCAGCGGCCTGCACACCATAGGCATTGCGACCGAGAAATATCTGGTTGAGATAGAGTTCGAGTATTTCCTCTTTGGTCAGTACATCCTCGATCCGGTAGGCCAGAATCGCTTCACGCACTTTCCGGCGATAGGACACCTCACTGCTCAGCAGCAGGTTTTTGGCAACTTGCTGGGTAATAGTGGAAGCGCCCACGGGTCGGCCACTGTTGGAGATGTTGGTCAGAATCGCGGTTGCAATGCCCGGATAGTCCAGCCCGCCATGTTCAAAGAAGGTGCGATCTTCGGCGGCCAGATAGGCGCGGACCAGAAGCGCTGGATATTCCGAAAATTCAAGCTGCACGCGCCGTTCGCGAGCGTAGCTGTGCACCGGCTCGCCATCATAAGCGCGCACCATTGTCGGCAAGGGCGGCTCGTAAGTCTGCAGAGCGGTCGCATCGGGCAAATCCCGCGCAAAGATCAGCCAGACCAGAAACCAGCCCAGGACACAAAGTGCTAGAAAGGCGGCAAGCAGGCGAAACCATTTCTTCTGCCAGAATTTCTCGATCCGCTCGAAAAAACTGCCTGTGCTTCGTTCAAGCTTGTAGGCGAGACTTTCTCCAGCCGTATCTGACGCATCATTTACCATAGGCTGGGCTATCTAAACCGGCTCGCATCCATTTTCCAGCGATTATCGATGAAAAACGCGCACCAGTTCGACACAGAACGGACGAAGGTTTTTACCCGCCCTGATTATCCTAGCGCATCGCCAGTTTTCTAGCGAAATGCGACTCGATTGCGCTAGCCACACCGGAAGCAACCTTGGTCCGGCCACTGCGGGAATTGAGGAAGGCGACATCTTCCTTGTTGGTCAGATAGCCGGTCTCGAACAATACTGATGGCGTATCGGGCGCCTTGAGCACAACAAAGGACGCATAGCGATGCGGGATTTTCCGAAACGCCATTTGCCGGCTGCTTTCGCGGTGGAGCAATTTGGCAAAGTCGGCTGAGACATTCATGGTCTCGCGCTGGGTCAGGTCGATCAGAATCGACGAAACATCCCGCGTCGCGCCGCCAAGATTGATGCCATTGATGATATTTGCCTTGTTTTCACGCGACGCCAGTTTGGCGGCTTCGCGGTCGGAGGCAACTTCGGACAATGTATAGACGGTCGCTCCGGAAGCGGTCTCGTTGCCCGCTGCGTCGGCATGGATCGACATGAACAGGTCAGCGTCAAGCCGTCGGGCGATACCATAACGTTCTTCCAGCACCAGAAATTCGTCGCTGTCCCGGGTCAGTGCAACCCGAACCCGCCCGCCCGCAACCAGCCGGTCACGGATGGCTTGTGCGATAGCCAGGGTCACGTTTTTTTCGCGTGCGTCACCGTGCGGAGAAATCGCCCCCGGATCGTGCCCGCCATGGCCGGCATCAATGACCACGAGCGGTCTGCTGGGATCATCGGGCCCGTATATTTTCGGCAAGCGGACACTATCCCGCGGTTTGCCGAGGGGCATTTTGACGCTGTAGCTCTTCCTTGGCGGTTCGGCGCGGAATTTTACCGGTGGCAGAAACGACTGCCGACCGCTGGCGATCTCGTTTTGACCGACCGCTTGCAGCCGCAGTTTCAGGCTTCTTCCATCATCCGAGAAACTGCCGTTGGTAATCACTGCCGGGCGATCCAGGTCAAAAACAATGCGAGCGGTGTTGGGATTATATTGTCCCTGGCGCACGGCTTTGACGATACCGCTGGCATAGCCACCCTGCCCGGCCTTGCCGCCCTGCACATCTATGGCGATGCGGTTCGGACCGAGGAGAGAAAAGGTCGATGCCCCTTCCACCAGATCATCAAAAGAGATGGTAATTTGCGAACCATTTGCCTCGATCTGGTTGATCGAACCGGCCTGAGCGGGAGTGATCGTCAGAAGTGCTGATGCCAGAATTGATGCCAGAGCCATGGCCTGCTTATGCATCCTGCGACCCTTTTTGGTCCAGTCAAATTTCATAAATCGCGACTTCCTGCATAAACCACACCATAAAACGGAGTGAAGACGCGATTAAGGATGCTTTCATAAGGTGCCGTAAAATGACGCGGTTAACAGCGCGTTAGGCACGTTTTCATGCGGGACCCGATTGGCAGCTTTGATTGCGACGAGACACAGTTTCTGTTGCCGATCATGCCGAGCGGTGCTAGCAGCCTGTTTGAACCTTTCGGGAAGAATCCCGAGACGGTTCGACTAAATGCCGAAAATCATTCGGCATCTACCAGGTTGACGCAACATGAGGCATGAAATCTCCGGCTATGAAGCTCTCCGTTTCGGAGGCGCTTCCTTGGGCGGAAAGACTTTGGCTAACGGCCAGAGCCATGTGGTTGTTGCAGACGCATTTTTATCTGAAATATTTGAAATCAACCGGATGACGTCGCCCGCCCCTCATCAAAGGAACGCGCGCACAGAAACGTCATCCCTATTATATCGCATGGCCCCGCCGGGCTCTGATCCGGCGCTCCATGCCAGGAGACTATTGAATGACTACGCGCATGCTAATCGACGCGCGCCACCAGGAAGAAACCCGGGTGGCGGTCGTAAAGGGAAACAAGATTGAGGAATTCGATTTTGAATCTTCCGAGCATAAACAGCTCAAAGGCAATATCTATCTAGCAAAAGTCACCCGCGTCGAACCGTCGCTGCAGGCTGCTTTCGTTGACTATGGTGGCAACCGACATGGATTTCTGGCCTTTTCCGAAATCCATCCCGACTATTACCAGATTCCGAGAGAAGATCGCGAAGCGCTGCTGGCCGAAGAAGCCGAGCATGCAGCGGAAGAAGCCGCCTTGCGCGCTCAGGAAGAGGAAGAAGACGACGCGCCAGCCGACATGGTGCGCAGCGAAGCCACCGAGGAGCTTGATACCGCGCTGGTCGAAGTCGATCAGGACGAGAGCGTTGACACGATCGATGTTACCGAAGGCGAAATCCCGGTAGAAAATGGCGACGATGAAGATGATGACGAGGATGATGAGTCCGAGGACGATTCTTCCGAAGACAATGGCGATACCAAGGGCAAGAGCGGAGGCCGCCGCGGACGTGGTGGTCGCCAGAAGGGCCGCGGCAAGGGCAGCATGCCGAAAGCCAGCGACCAGGCGCGCCAGAAGCGCATGGCCTTACGCAAACGCTACAAGATCCAGGACGTAATCCAGCGGCGGCAGGTTGTGCTCGTCCAGGTCGTCAAGGAAGAACGCGGCAACAAGGGCGCGGCGCTCACCACCTATCTCAGTCTCGCCGGTCGCTATTGCGTACTGATGCCCAACACTTCCCATGGCGGCGGCATCAGCCGAAAAATCAACAATGCCGGCGATCGCAAGCGGCTCAAATCGATTATCTCTGACCTGAATCTGCCCACCAGCATGGGCTGCATCGTCCGCACCGCCGGACTTTCCCGGACCAAACCGGAAATCAAGCGCGACTTTGACTATCTCGCTCGCCTGTGGGACGAAATCCGCGAAAAAACGCTGAGCGCGACCGCGCCAAGCCTGATCCACAGCGACAGCGACCTGGTCAAACGCGCGATCCGCGACATATATAATCGCGAGATCGAGGAAGTGCTGGTCGAGGGCGCAAACGGCTATACAGCCGCGAAGGCCTTCATGAAGCTGCTGATGCCCAGCCACAGCAAGCGCGTGAAGAGCTATGCCGATCCGGTGTCGCTGTTCCAGCGCTATGGCGTCGAAGATCAATTGTCGGCCATGTATTCACCGGAAGTCCAGCTGAAATCCGGCGGCTATCTGGTGATCAACCCGACCGAGGCCCTGGTCTCGATCGACATCAACTCCGGACGTTCGACCCGCGAACACGGGATCGAGGCAACCGCGGTCAAGACCAATATGGAAGCCGCTGCCGAAATCGCGCGCCAGCTGCGCTTGCGCGACATGGCCGGACTTGTGGTCATCGATTTCATCGACATGGACCGCAACGGCAATGTCCGCAAAGTCGAACGGGCAATGCGCGATGCCTTGAAAAACGATCGCGCACGGATCCAGGTTGGACGTATCTCCAGCTTTGGCCTGATGGAAATGAGCCGCCAGCGCCTGCGCACCGGCGTGCTCGAAGCATCGACCAAGGTCTGCCCGCATTGCGAAGGCACCGGACTGGTGCGGACGGCATCGTCCTCTGCCCTGTCCGCGCTCCGTCTGCTCGAAGAAGAAGCCGCCAAGGGCAAGGCCAGCATGATCAGCCTGCGCACCAGCCAGGAAGCATGCATTTACGTGCTGAACAGCAAGCGTCACGAGATCGAGGATATCGAGCAACGCTACGGCGTCTCGATCGAAATCGTTCCCGACGGAGAAACCGAAGGCGCCCGGATGGAAATCCAGACCTCCGGCAGTCCACCGAAAAACATGCCCAAGTTCGAACCCATCATCGATGATGACGACGATGACGATCAGGTTGAAGAAGCGGAAACCGTGGAAGCGGAAGACCGTTCAGAACGCGGAGACCGTTCAGAACGTGGCGACCGGGAAGACGGTGGCGAACGTCCGAAGCGCAAACGGCGTCGGCGCGGCAGACGCAACCGCGGTGGTGATCGTTCCGAATCAGGTGGTTCCGAGAATAACGGCGAGAGCAACTCGGAAAATAACGCCGAGAGCAGCAGCGAAGCCGCTCCGCAGCCGAATGATACGGACGCTGGCGAACCGGCAGAGAAGCCAAAAGCTCGCTCACGCCGGAACAGCGCTCGCAAGGCGGACGCTGCACCTGCTGCCGCAGCCGAAAGCAACGGCGACGAGCAACCGAAGCCCGAGGCCAAACCGCGCGCGAGACGTCGTTCCGCCAAAAGCGAAGCCCCGGCTGAGCAGCCAGCGGTAAGCACAGAACCGGATGCTGAAGCGGCCGAGGAAAAGCCGAAACGGCGCCGCGCACCACGCAAGGCAAAGCCAGCGGCCGCTGCGCCAGCGGCTGAAGCGACTGGCGAAGCTGCTGATGCCACGGTTGATAAAAAACCGCCGGCAAAGCGAGCGCCAAGAGCACGAGCCAAAAAGGCTGACAGCGCGGAAGCGTCTGACAAGGCCACTCCGGAAGCTGATAAGGCCGCTCCGGAAGCGAGCAAGGAAGCCAAGGAAAAGGCACCGGCCAAGCCTCGGAAACCGAGAGCAACCGCCAAGCCGAAAGATGAGGCGGTAGCCAAAACGTCCGACAGCGACGCAACCGAGTCCAGCGACGGTTCACCCCGTCAGGGCTGGTGGCAACGCACGTTCGGATAACTGAATCAATATCCTTCCCGCCCCAAATCGGGGCGGGAAGGATAGCGGTTTCATCCGCGGTTCAGACAGGTGATGTCAGGGGGTAAGGCTCAAACCGGACTTTCATGCTGAGGAATTATATGCGCAATTTTCTTGCTGTCTCATTTTCCCGCATCGGACTGCCAGCCGCAGGCCAGCTAACCCGTTATATGGTTGCCTTTCTGGCGATGATTTCGATCGTCGTGCAACCGGTCGCCGCCCAGTCGATATTGCGCGACGCCGAAACCGAGGCCCTGTTCACCGACATGGTCGCGCCGCTGGTGGCGGTATCCGAACTGGATGCCAACGAGGTCGAGGTCGTGCTGATCAACGATCCGCAGATCAACGCCTTTGTCGCTGGCGGGCAGCGTATCTATTTCTATTCCGGACTTATCGAAACGGCAGACAGTGCCAATGAAGTGCAAGGCGTCATGGCCCATGAACTGGGCCATATTACCGGAGGTCATATCATACGGTTTGACGAAGGGGTAAAAACAGCGACGGGAATCACCATTCTCAGTCTGGTTCTGGGCGCAGCCGCCATTGCCGCCGGGGCCGGTGACGCCGGCATGGGAATTCTGGCGGCGGGCCAGCAAGCCGCGATGGGCAAATTCCTCGCCTTCAGCCGGGTGCAGGAACGCTCAGCTGACTCTGCTGGCGCCCGCTATCTCTCTGAAGCCGGCATATCGGGCAAAGGCTCGATCGACTTTTTCAAGAAGCTGCAAAATTATGAATTCCGTCTCGGCATTCCCCAGGAAGACAGCTACGGCCGCACCCACCCGCTCTCGGGGGAACGGGTAAGCCTGCTCAGGGACGTCTATCAAAAAGATCCCGCATGGGACAAACCCTCCAACCCGGATATTGAAAGCCGGTTTCAGCGGGTCAAGGCCAAGCTTCTCGGCTATACAGCCGACCCCAATGTGACATTGCGGGAATATCCCGAAAGCGACCAGTCGGTCCCTGCCCGCTATGCCCGCGCCTATGCCTGGCACAAGAGCGCCTACCCGGATCGCGCGCTGTATGAAGTCAACAATCTGCTCCAGTCCGCTCCCGATGACCCCTATTTTCTGGAGCTGCAGGGCCAGATTTTGCTGGAATCCGGCAAGCCCGATGAAGCCCTGAAATCGCTGCGCCGGGCCGTGCAGCTGACCAACAACCAGCCGCTGATCGCGAGCCTGTTCGGCCACGCCCTGATCGCCACCGAAGATCCGCAATATCTGGATGAGGCAACAACCGTCCTGAAAGCTGCGGTCCACAAGGACAATCGCAATCCCTTTGCCTGGTACCAGCTGGGAGTGGTCTATTCCCAGCAGGGCGATATCCCGCGCGCGCAGCTGGCGACAGCAGAAAGCTCTTTGCTTGAACAAAATTACGCCGGTGCCATTCGCAGTTCACAGGTGGCCATGTCCGGCATAGAGGAATATACGCCCGACTGGATCCGCGCGCAGGACATTTCCTTCATCGCCAAGGCCGAATTTGAAAAAAACAACCGCCGGCGTTAAGCCGTAATATGCTCGCCAGAGCCAATTGCGCTGGACAAGCCATGCGGCCATGGCCAATGCCATCCGACAAGGAAAGAACCCGATTGTGGATGAAGTTTCAAACAGAAAGTGGATGATTATGGCGGGTGGCGGTCTGGCCATAGCGGCGGCAGTGAGCGTTTGGTTCTGGCAGGCTGGCAGCACTTCGTCGAGCGAAGCAGCCAGCGAAGCGGCGCTGGCGGCGGGCATCAATGCACAGGAACAAAAAGCCATTGAGGCAATTATACGCGACTATATTCTGAAGAATCCCGAGATTATTCCGGAAGCGGTGGAGCTGTTGCAAAATCGTCAGCAGGCGGGCGCGATAGGCACTGTACGGACCCAGATCGAAAAGCCCTTTGCCGGGAATGCTTTCGCAGGAAACCCCGATGGTGATGTGATTGTCGTGGAATATTCGGATTTCAACTGCCCTTATTGCAAGCAGACCGAGCGGGATGTGGCCAAGCTGATCGCGGAAGACAAGAATGTGAAAGTCGTGTTCCGCGAACTACCGATCCTCAGCGAGGCCAGCAATGATGCGGCGCTGATGGCGCTGGCGGCGGCAAAACAGGGCAAATATTATGCCTTCCACAAAACGATGTTTGCCACCGGTCGCCCCACTCCCTCGACAATCGAGGCCGCTGCCAGGGAAGTCGGTTTGGACATGGCCGCAGCGCGTGCCTTCATCGCCTCGCCCGAAGCCAAAAACGAAATTCAGAATAATATCGCCATCGCCCAGCAGCTGCGCTTCACCGGTACGCCTGCCTGGGTGATTGGCAATCAATCCGAAGTCGGAGCAATCGGCTATGACGGCCTGAAGGAAATGGTAGCAAAAGCGCGGGCCGCCGATTAACCGTCTTCCGCCCTGCCCTTGAACCCCTGGGCTATCACATACCATTCGGACGAACCCTTGCGGCTCGCCGGCGGCTTGGCATGTTTCACCACGTCAAAATGCTTCTTCAGCAAGGTCAGCAGTTCGTTATCGGTTCCGCCTGCCAGCACCTTGGCGACGAAAGCGCCACCTTTCTGCAGATTATCCACTGCAAAATAGGCGCCTGCCTCGACCAGTCCCATCGTCCGCAGATGGTCGGTCTGCTGATGACCAACCGTATTGGCGGCCATATCGGACAATATCAGATCCGGAGCGCTGCCGAGCGCTTCGATCAACAGATCCGGCGCGGCATCATCCATGAAGTCCATCTTGAAAATGGTAACCCCGTCGATCGGATCAACATCGAGCAAATCGATGCCGACGATCGCCGCCTTGGGCGCATGTTTGCGCATCACCTGGGCCCAGCCACCCGGCGCAATACCGAGATCCACCACGGCCTTGGCGTTGCGCACCAGTTTGAACCGCTCGTCCAGCTCGAGCAGCTTGTAAGCTGCACGAGAACGATAGCCTTCGGCTCGCGCCTGTTTGACATAAGGATCGTTAAGCTGCCGTTCGAGCCACCGGGTGGAGCCAATCTTCCGACCCTTGGCCGTTTTGACCTTCTGCCTGGTTCCTGACCTGCCTCTGCTCATCGGACCGAACTCCGTTCGTTGGCCGACATCAGCGAGCGCAATATGCCCTCGCGTATGCCGCGATCCGCCACACCGACGCGGCTCGCCGGCCAGATGTCGAGGATTGATTCGAGGATCGCGCAACCGCCGACTACCAGATCGGCGCGTTCCCGACCGATGCACGGGATATCAGCGCGCTCTTGCGGCGAAGCTTGGGCCAGCATATTGCTGATTTCACGCATCGACTCCGTCGGCACGATCAGGCCGTCGATTACTTTGCGATCATATTGCGGCAATTTCAGGTGCAGGCTGGCCAATGTAGTTACCGTCCCGCTCGTGCCAAGCAAGCGATAGTCGCACTGGTCAAGCCGCGGCAAGCGCGCAGCAAAACTGGCAAAGCTATCGGTGACCCGCGCGCGCATTGCGGCAAAGGCCTCTTCGCGTGCAACCGGGTCCTCACCATCAAATTTCTCGCTTTCGGTCAGCGACACCACACCCCAGGGCGCGCTCTGCCAGTCAAGAATTTCCGGCGCCGAACCGCTTGTGTCGACCAGCACCAGTTCGGTCGAACCGCCGCCGATGTCGAAAATCAAAGCCGGTCCCTCGCCCGGTTCAAGCAATATATGACAGCCGAGCACCGCCAGCCGCGCTTCTTCTTCTGCGGTGATCACATCGAGCGCAATTCCGGTTTCCCGCCGCACCCGCTCGATAAATTTGTCGCCGTTGCTGGCGCGCCGGCAGGCCTCGGTCGCCACTGACCGGGCAAGCGTCACATTGCGACGCCGCAGCTTGTCGGCGCAGATCGACAGGGCGGCAACCGCTCTGTCCATGGCCCGGCTGCTGATCTTTCCGGATTCGACCAATCCTTCACCCAGTCGCACGACGCGCGAAAAGGCGTCGGTGACGATGAAGCCATCCGAAGACGGTTTTGCAACCAGCAACCGGCAGTTGTTGGTGCCAAGATCAATTGCCGCATAGGACCGCAATTTGGGCCAACGCCCGTTGCCTTGCTGGACAGAAGGCGCAATTCGACTCTGTCCGTTATGTGTCGCCGCAGGTTTCGGGCGGGATTTCCTTGCGGATGATCCGCCGTTTGCATCTTGCGGCGATGGGGATGCTTGATCCGCCATGACCGTACTCTTATGTTCTCCGGATCGGATAATACCGCCGGTACTTGCCTAGGAAGATAACGCCGCAGCAGCCTTGACGCAAGGGGCGGTAACCAAGTCGAACGGAAAATATCATGTGCGGCCGCAAATTTAGTCATGAAGAACTGACCTGGGCAGAATATCGCGACATATTGGCGATCGTTCAGCCGCCCCCCAACAGCAATTTCCAGCCCAATCATAACATCTGTCCCACCCAGATGGTGCCGGTCTGCGTCAACCGAGAGGGTAGCAGGTCGCTGGAACGGATGCACTGGGGGCTGGTGCCGCACTGGGCCAAAGACACCAAATTTGCCGCCAATATGATCAACGCCCGCGCCGAGACGCTGACCGAGAAGCCTTCGTTCAAGCCGCTTCTGAACGAACATCGCTGCATCATCATGGTATCCGGCTTTTACGAATGGCAACGGGAGGGGAAAAAGAAGACACCCTATAAGGTCGAGCGCAGCGATCACCAGCCAATGCTGCTCGCCGGTCTGTGGACGCATAATGACCGGCTCGCGATCGACAGCTATACGGTAATCACCACCGCAGCGCCGGACTATTTCACCCCGATCCACGACCGCGCGCCGGCCATTCTCGAACAAGCCGAAATCGGCACATGGATGGACGGCGGCTGGGAAGAGGCAGAAAATCTGGCAAAAACCTATCGGGGCGAGCTGACGGCGACCCGGATTTCCAGCCTGGTCAACAACAACCGCAACAATGGTCCCGAACTGCTCGAGCCAATCGCTGAATAAGACCACCAAAAGGCTTGACCCTGACCCGCTCCATGCCTATTGCCCCGCACCGGCACTCCCCTGTCGTATAATGGTAATACCACGGACTCTGACTCCGTTAATTGAGGTTCGAATCCTCACGGGGGATCCAGTTTTCCCAGTTTCTATCGACACCGATGCGGCTCAAAGCTGCAGGAATGCTTGGGTCTGATTCAGGCACAGCATATCGTTGCGCAGCACTTCTCACGCTTGATTAAAACCACCTGCCAGACTGTCAGGCTGAAGTGCATGATATGGGTATCTGCAGGCCTCACTTTAAATATAATCGCTGGCAGCAAAGAGCACGAGCCGCGAACACTGGACCTTCCACTCGTCTCTGGCACTCAGATCATTAATTGACTGCATGGTCAACTATAGTTATCTGACTATTTGGTCAACTGGGTTTCGCTGGGAGATTGAGCGGTGAGTATCATCAAGATAGAAGCTATTACCCATGTGAAATTTTCCGCGCCCGAAATTCCCAGGATCCGGAAAAGCGGAGCTCGCCTGCCAGAAGCAATGAAACGGGACCGGCTCTTGAAAGCTCAAGCGCGCCGTCCGCGATATCTCAGGATCGGCCAAACCGTCGAAGCGGAAATGAAAAGTAACGGCGGGGCCAATGCCCCAGGCATTCAACAGAAACTAGTGTCCGAGCAAGGAAGACAGGCATGACATATGCAACCCAAAGAGCAGATTATTCGATCGGTCAGAAAATCCTGCACTGGCTGATAGCGCTCGCGATCATGCTGGATCTGTTCATCGCGCAAAAATTTGCCGGGATCATGGCCGATAGTGATCGTTTCGAGTCCCGAAGTGATCACGCCTCGCTCGGTACCATCGTGGCAATTCTGTTCGTAATCCGGTTATATTTGCGTTGGCGAAACGGTGCGCCGGCCCTGCCCACGGACATGGCGCTATGGCAGAAAAAACTCTCTCATTACGCCCATTCGGCCCTCTATATCCTGATCGGAACATTGATTGTCACCGGAATAGGCTCCGCGATCAACGCGAATTCGGTTGTCTCCCCCTTCGGGCTTTTCGCACTGGGTGACGGCAGTGGCTCCGGCTTTATATTCTATTTTTTTCGTGGCTTGCATGAGCTTGCAACCAATCTGATCATTGCCCTGATCCTGCTCCATATTCTGGGCGCGCTCTATCATCTGATAATTGTGCGCGATGGCGTAACCGGCCGGATGCTGCAATTCTGGAAAAGCGACAAGGCGGGCTGATGGAGAAAAGCAAATGAACGGCGTTCCCATCTGGGCCAAATGGGCGTCCTTCGGAATCGTGTTCCTGACCACGATTGCGATACCCATGCTGTTGCTGGACGGTCCGGCGGAAACATGGGGAGCGCAGGCACTGGCATGGGCAGACCAACGCCCGGCTCACGTCTCCGCTCTCGTCATTGCCGCGCTCACCGCCGACATATTCTTGCCCGTGCCAAACGGGCTGACCAACACACTGGCCGGTTCGGTCCTAGGCTGGGCCCTGGCATCAGTGGTAGTATGGATCGGTCTCACTCTGGGTTGCATTTTTGGCTATTCGATCGGACGATGTGCCGGGCGCCCGCTTGCGAAAAAGCTGGTTGGCCCGGACGATCTCGATACGGCGACCGAATTTGCAGATGATCTCGGCGTTGCGACGCTCATCATGACCCGCCCCGTGCCCATGATCGCCGAACTCACGACTTTGGCGGCAGGCATCACTCGGATGCCATTGGCAAAATTCATGCTCGCAACGGGTATCGCCAATGCTGGTGTTGCGATAGTTTTCGCGGGCCTTGGTGCAGCGGCGCTGCAGTCCGGCTCGGCAACACTGGCCTTTATCGGCGCGGCCATTCTGCCGACAGGCTGCTGGCTGGCGTTCAAAAAATTCTCGAACAAAACCGTTCGATCCGACGTCGCCAGCCACGGCTCCCGATAATTTCAGACCATAAGGACCTGCTCTCATGAAAAAGGGAATTTTCGCCACCATATTGCTGATTTGCGGAATGGCCGGATTGGCCTCTGCGCAGGATAACGGTCGATCCGTCCATGATGATCGATCGGAAATCAGCCAGCTCATGCTGAAATGGGGATATTATCGCGATCACAATTTATGGGAAGAGTTGCGTGATACCTTTCATCCCGATGGAGATATTAAAGTCACCTGGTATGTCGGGGATTTCGCCGGCTTTGTAGATGCATCGATCAAAATGGCGGAAGGCGGTGCAGATTCAAATCACGTTATCAAGCCGTCGATCATCGAAGTTAAAGGCGATCGCGCCATCGCGATTACTCCGGTTTCGATCAATGCGCGGGCTGACAAGGGCGGCATGGAAATTGATGTGATATCCAGGGCCTATTTTTACGATTATCTCGAATATCGGGCGCAGAAGTGGCGGATCAGCAGACGCATCGCCGTCTATCAAAATGACCGAATGGATAGCGTCGGTCCGTCAATGAGTTTCGGATTACTCTATCGCGCGCTCAATATCGGGCAATATGAACCGGCGTACAAACATTTGGCTGCCGCACTGTCATTGCAGGGTTTTACCATTCAGCCGGGTCAGATTGTCGACAAGACGGAAGAATCCCGTGCCCTATATGAGAACGGACAGCGATGGCTGAACGACAGCAACATCCCGCTGGGAAATCTATAGCTGGTGGAACCCTGGCGATCCTCCGTGATCCGGAACCATCATCCCCACGGCGGATCCGGTTTCTCTTCTAAATCCTCCGCTCGGCGTCGATACAGCCGCTTCCTGGGACAAAACGAATCGAAGCGACAAACGAGTGAACGCTTGTCGTTTCGACCTTTAGCTATTGGTGCGCCCGCCATATCACCGGCGCTGGTAAATTTGCCGGGCGCGCCGCTATTATCCTGTCGTTATCCCGAGACCCGGTCCCAGTAGCGCAAATTCTTGCACTGGTTGAGAAAGTCCGCAGCATCTTTCTTCGCTCCGATTTCCACCACACCGTCGTCGATCTTGTCGGCGATACCCGCCGCTTTCAGCAGCGGCATCGCGCCTTCGGAATAGGCGATGAACTTGACGTGGGCGAAGGCGTCGCTGACGAAATCCTGGCTCGGCTTGTTGCCGGCCAGCTTTTCCGCAGCCTTTTCCGACATCACCAGGGCAACCGCATCGAAGACCACCGACGGGCCACCATCGATTTTCTCGTCAGCCGGCATGTTCTTGCCGTCGGACAATTTTGCGCCGGCAACATGCGGCGCGATGATCGCGGTGGTGCCGCCTGCATCCTCGGTGGCCTTCTTCAATGCCTTCACCAGATCGGCATCGCCGCCCTCGGCGATATAAATGCCCAGTTTGCGACCGGAAAAGCTTTCCGGCGGGTTTTTGAGCATGCTGAGCGCGTCCGATGCTGGCAAATCATCCACCGGCTTGCGCGCGGGTTTGATCTTCTCGGGCAGCTTTTCCATACCGATACCATCGGCAACATTTTTAGCAAGATCAGCGTCGATATTGCGCAAATGGCCGACCATCCGCTCGCGGATCGCTTCCTTGCCGACCTTGGAAAGCTCAAAGGTGATGGCAGCGGCAATATGATCCTGCTCGATCGGGGTCTGGCTGATATAGAATTGCCGGGCCTGGCTATAATGGTCGGCAAAAGTCTCCGAGCGGACGCGCTGCTTGGTGCCGTCCACTTCTTCCGGATAGCTTTTGAAGCCCCTGGCCGGATCTTCGCGCGGCCCCTCGCCTTCGTCCCAGCTGTTCGGCTCGTAATTGACCCGCCCCTTGGGGTTGGTCATCGCCATATGGCCGTCCTGCTGATAATGGCGCACCGGACATTTCGGCGCGTTCACCGGTATATGGGTAAAATTGGGGCTGCCAAGCCGCTTCAGCTGGGTATCGAGATAGGAGAAATTTCGTCCCTGCAGCAGCGGATCATTGGTGAAGTCGATGCCCGGCACGATATTCTGGGTGCAGAAAGCCACCTGCTCGGTTTCGGCGAAGAAATTGTCGACATTATTGTCGAGCACCATCTTGCCGATGATCCGGACAGGAACCTGCTCTTCCGGGATCAGCTTGGTCGGGTCGAGAACGTCAAATTCAAATTCATCGGCGAATTTATCGTCGAACACCTGCACGCCCAGTTCCCATTCCGGATAATCGCCGGAATCGACCGCATCCCACATGTCGCGGCGGTGAAAGTCGGGGTCCATGCCGTTGATTTTCAACGCTTCGTTCCAGACCACCGACTGCATGCCCTGCTTCGGCTTCCAGTGGAATTTGACGAAGTGCGATTTGCCGTCTGCATTGACCAGACGGAAGGTGTGCACACCGAACCCTTCCATGAAGCGCAAGGAGCGGGGAATGGCGCGGTCGGACATCACCCACATGATCATATGCATCGATTCGGGGCTCAGGGTGACAAAGTCCCAGAAATTATCATGGGCACTCTGCGCCTGCGGGAAGCCGCGATCGGGCGCGGGTTTGACCGAGTGGATCAGGTCCGGAAATTTGATCGCGTCCTGGATGAAGAACACCGGAATATTGTTGCCAACCAGATCCCAGTTTCCTTCCTTGGTATAGAACTTGACGGCAAAGCCGCGCACGTCGCGCGCGACATCGGGCGAACCCTTGCTGCCGGCAACGGTCGAGAAGCGGCAGAATAGCGGGGTCTTTTCTCCGACCCGCTGGAATATGTCGGCGCTGGACAGTTCCGGAATCGCCTCGGTCAGTTCGAAATGGCCATGAACGCCATAGCCGCGCGCATGGACGACGCGCTCGGGAATGCGCTCATGATCGAAGTGGAATATCTTTTCCCGCATGATCTGGTCTTCCAGCATCGTGCCGCCGCGGGCATGGCTCTTCAGGCTGTTCTGGTCGTCCGACACGGGCATGCCCTGCTGCGTGGTCATGATATCGTCGTTGCCGGTTGCGGTCTGGCGTGGTTCGCCGTTTTCGCCGAGTTTCAGGTCTGTCATGGCTTTTTCCTTCGTTGGGAACATGTCTCTTCACTCAAACCTACGCAGGTCGGGAAAGATGGTTCACCGGAATGACCGATAAAAATTTCGTCTCGTCGCTCCCGTTGGAGCGGCGTGTTCAGTTTGCCTTGGGCGTGAAACCGATATGCAGTTCCTTCAGCGATCGGAGCAGGAAATGCGGGTGGATGGCAAAATCATTCTTGCCCTCGATAAACCACATGTCCTCGAACCGGTCGACCACTGCGGTAAAGCCCCAGATCAATTCACGCCGGGCGAGCGGAGCGCCGAGACAATGGTGGACGCCGGAGCCAAAGCCCATATGAGCACCGGCTTTCTTGCGCTCCAGGTCGATTTTCTCCGGACATTCAAACACGCTCTCGTCGCGATTGGCGGCGGCATAGCGGACATTGATCAGCGCACCCTTCGGTATGGTGACGCCGTGCATCTCCACCTCTTCTCCGGCAAAGCGCATCAGGCTCTGCATCGGCGATTCCAGCCGCACCACTTCCTCGACAAAGGTCTTCATATATTTGTCGGGATCGCTGTTCAGCTGCTCCCAGACATGCTTGTTCTCGATCAGCAAGCGGATGCCCGATGCCAGCGCGTTGGTCGTCGTCTCGCTGCCGCCGACAAATGTGTCCGCCATCATCTCGGCGTGCAGCTCATTGTCGTTGAGCGGCCGGCCCCATTCCTCGATCACCCGGTTGACCAGCTCGCTGAGCAGGCTGTCGTCGGGATTCTTGCGCAGCCGCTCGAAAATGGGATGGAAATAATGCTGCCCCTCGATCTCGCGGTCGACCATTTCCAGTTCGGATTCCTCGTCGAGCATCATCGAAATCCGCTGGAAAAAGGCATCGGTCCAGCGCTTGATCTTCCACATATCCTGGCGCGGCGCGCCCATTTGCTCGCCAATGATATAGAGCGGCAAAGGTACGGCGAATTGGCTGACCCAGTTACACTGGCCGTCATCGATAAAGCCGTCGATCAGTTCATAGGCCAGGGTCTCGACCAGCGGATCCATGGTCTTGATCTTGCTCGGCTTGAACGCCTCGTTGAACATCGCCCGCATCTGTTTGTGATTGGGATCATCGCGGCTCGACAAGGTCGGCTCGGGCAGCCAGCCGTTTTCCTCAAAACGCTGTTGCACCAGCTGTTGCCGTTCGGTGGTGCCGGTCTTGTTGAAGGCGGCAAATTTCTTCGGGCTGCTCGGAAAGGTTTCAGGATCGAGCAGGACGCGGCGCACATCCTCGTAGCGGGTGATCACATAGATATCGGTGCCCGGCTGCTTGTAGACCGGCGCCTCCTCGCGCAGCACCTTATAGGCGTCATAAGGGCATTGCTGCGTTTCCACATCAAGCAGATTGATATCGGCCTTCGTTGCCATGCTATTTCTCCCTAGCGCACCTGAATTTTCTCTTCCCCCCATGGTGCAATGGTCTGGGCTTTCTGGAACGCCGCGGGCAGTTCTTCGACCATATGCCAGGTCGCTGCCAGCCGACCGAAGCCGACGAAAAAGGCACAGGTCATGCCCAGTTCAACAATCTGTGCTTCGCTGAAATATTCGCGCAGACCGACATGGACAGCATCATCAATCGCCAGATGATCGGTCGCCATCAGCTCGCCATAATGGATCGCCGCCTTCTCTGCGTCGCTGAGATTGTCGGCTTCCTGCGGCTTCTCCAGCGAACAGACCGCGCCTTCATCGACGCCGTCATTAACGGCATCGGTGTAGCGGATCGCCATGCAGCTGCGGCACTGGTTGAAGAAAGCAATCCGCAGCCGGACCAGTTCGACCAGTCGCTCCGGCAGGTTACGGCCTGCCTTGAGCGCACCGCCAAATTGCATGAGGCCGAGTGCCTGCTCGGGACAATGGGCAAAATGGCGGACAAGGCCCTGCTCGAGGTCGGTCGCGGCGTCCGGATTCACGGCAGCCCTGATCCGTGGATCCCAACCCTCCGGCGGCAGCTTCGATATCCGGCTCATCCGATCCTCCCCAATCCGACAATGATATTGGGAGGAGTCTAGATTTTCCCGGAACGAAAGAAACTGTCGAATTGAACAAGGGCTAGCCTGGGACGGCGCGAAAAATAGAAAAGCCCGCTATTATTCCGCTTCCGCATTCTGGTCATATTTTAGCTCGAGATAGCGGCCACGGATCGACAGATTGTCGATGTCGCCCTTGGCAATCTGCTGGGTCACCCCGGCGATTTCCTTTTCGATCAGGGTCAGCCCGCCGATCAGCTGCTCGTCCGGCGATTTTCCGCTATCGGTCGCTTTGCTGCGCATGGAGGCGGGAATCGCCCGATAGCCGTTGATTAACTCGGGCAGATGCTCGCCAACCAGCTTGCGCACTTCGTAGGCCGCAGCATCTCCCTCGTTGAGCTTGTTCAGTTGCGGCGAGAGCATGTCCAGCTGAACGCCGATGCCGTTGACGATCTGGACCGCCGGCGCAGGCAGCGCCGGGCGCTGGTTTTCCAGCCAGATTTCGGTCTTGCCGGCCAGCGACTTTAGATCGGACTTCATGATAGTCTCGGGCGTCGGCATTTTCATTTTCGGAAATTTCATCGAGGCCCAGATACCGCCAGCGATCAGCCCGGCAGATATCATCACACCCCAGAAACCGATGCCGCTCAAAATCCCGCCAACGATGCTCGCACCGACCAGCACGCCAACAGTCCACAAGGCCGCACGGCCCAGCTTCTTGAAGAAATGGCCCTGCTTCAGCTTGTGCGAGCGATTGCCGATCGAGCGGCGGAATTGGGAATCGCGAAGCGCCCGCGCCGCGCTGTCAAAGATTTGCTGATTGGATTCGGTCACCAGGCTCTATTCCTCCAGCGCCGACAGGGGGTTTTCGGAAGGCGCTTCCAGCTGCGCCTTTGCCTGCCCTTCGGATCGCGCAATATAGCCTTTGGATTTCTCGATCTCGCCGGAAAGAGAATTCACGGTCGCCTTCATATTCTCCAATGCTTTCAACTTGAACGTGTCGATATTGTCCATCGTGTCGTAGACATTCTGGAACGCGCGTTGCAGCGTTTCGAGCGGAATGGTCGACGAGGCAGCCTGCTCGTGGATCTGGCCGGTCTGGTTCTTCAGCATCTCACTGGTGCTGTCGATCACGCCTGCCGTCGTCGTGTTGAGCGCGGTAATCTGGTCGAGGACCAGCTTCTGGTTGGTCAGCGCCTGAGCGACGGTCACACCGGTGCGCAAAGCGCCCACCGTGGTTGTGCTGGCCCGGTCGACGCCCTTGACCAGTTCTACATTGTTGCGCTTCACCAGATCGAGCGCAAGATAGCCCTGTACGGTAACCGCCATCTGGGTGAGCAGATCCTGCGTGCGTTGCCGAACATAGAAAAGCGCGCTTTCGCGGATCGCCTTGGCCTTGCCCGGATCGGTGGCGTCCAGTTCGGCAGCCTTGTCTTCGAGCCGCTGGTCCATGACCTTGGAAACGTGGATCATCTGCTCCAGCCGACCCATGGCCGCCCAGAGATTCTTGCGTTCGACATCTATTGCCGCATTGTCCATCAGCAATTCGTCCTTGCCGGAACGAAGCCGGTCCAGGATCGAACCGATATGGCCCTGCGCGCTCTTGTAGCCGTCGAAATAATTGCGCATCTTGTTGCCGAACGGGATGATTCCGAAAATCTTCTTCTTGGCAGTCAGATTGCCGCGCTTGCCCGGATCAAGATCCTCGACCGTCCGGCGCAATTCGGCGAGATCGGAGCCAATGCCGCTTTCTTCGTCCATCGACCGGATCGGGCGATCGAGAAAACGGTTGGACTGGCCCGCCGCTTCGGCAATTTCCTTGCGGCCAATATTGGTAATCTGGTCCACTTTTTTACCAAATTCGGGACTATTTTGATCCTGAGCGATCAAATCGTCGATAAAATGGTCAACTTTTTCCTCGAGCTTGGACTTAACCTCGTCGCCGATCGAAACCAGGCCTCCGGCCTTTTCGGGAGCGACAGGAACCACCGGATCCGGCGGAGTCAATTTCAGTTCATCGGTCGCGGTGATTGTTTCGGTCGCCATGCTGTTCAGCCTCCCTGCCCCGGCACCAGTGCGGGGCTTTTCCTATAAATGGATGCAAATGCCCCGCTTTTCAAGCGTTTCAACTGCTGTATTAGATAAATAATACAGTTTTTATGAAACTGTGCAACATGCTTCCAATTCTTCCATCTTTGGCAAAGTTCAGCCTTTCAGCACTTCCACCACTTGCGGCGCGATTTTTCCCACGATGATATCAATGCCCTCGGCGGTCGGATGCAGGCCATCGGGCAGGAAAAGACTGGGATTTCCCACCACACCATCCATGAAGAACGGGTAGAGCGCGACATCATATTTTCTGGCAAGCGCAGGGTAGATGATATTGAATTCATCGCTGAATTTCGCCCCCAGATTGGGCGGAGCCAGCATGCCCGTCAGCATTACCGAGATGCCACGATCCTGAAGCTTTTTGACCATCGCATCCAGATTGGCGCGGGTATCAGCCGGTTTCAGACCGCGCAGCAGGTCATTGCCACCGAGCCCCAATATCACCAGGTCAGGCTTGCGCGACAGGCTATCCAGAACGAAATCCATCCGCCGCAGTCCCGCAGCCGTCGTATCGCCCGACACGCCAGCATTGTGCACCCGAACGTCCTTGCCGGCCGCCTTCAGCGCCGCCTGCAGTTCCGGTGCAAAGCCCTCTTTTTGGTCCAGACCATAGCCGGCATAAAGGCTGTCACCAAAAGCAACGATCAGGATTTCAGCCTCTTTCACTTCCGCCTTCTGATCGCCGCCCACTTCGGTCGATGCCGTCTCTACGTCCTCTGGAACAGCTTGCGCCGCTTCCGGCGCGGGGCCACAAGCGATCAAAAGTTGCAGAAATGCTAGTGTGAACCCATATAAGACCAAATTCTTCAACATCGGATATCCTTACCCCCATGATCCAGAAAACCGCCGCATCGAGCGACGCCGCCACAGTTGAACCCCATATCGCGATTGCAGCCCGGAATGTCACCCTGTCTTTGGGGGAAGGAACAGCGCGAGTCGATATTCTGCGCGGTATCGATCTGTCGATCGAGGAGGGCAAGACAGTGGCCTTGCTCGGGCCGTCCGGGTCTGGCAAATCTTCGCTGATGGCGATCCTGTCCGGTCTCGAACGGGCAACCGGTGGTACGGTAAACATTGCCGGCGCCGACTTCGGCACGATGAACGAGGATCAGCTGGCGGTTGCCCGGCGCGGCCGCGTAGGCATAGTATTGCAGGCCTTTCACCTGCTCCCCACGATGACAGCGCTGGAGAACGTTGCGGTTCCGCTCGAACTGGACGGCCAACCCGATCCCTTTGAAATCGCTGCAAAGGAATTGACGGCAGTCGGCCTCGGCGACCGTCTCGGCCATTATCCGACCCAGCTGTCCGGCGGTGAACAACAACGCGTGGCCATTGCCCGCGCGATGGCCTCGCGGCCAACGATCATCTTCGCAGACGAACCCACCGGCAATCTCGACGGCACCACCGGCGAGAAAATCATCACTTTGCTGTTCGATCGCCAGCAAGCCACCGCAGCAACCCTGCTGATCATTACCCATGATCCCGAACTGGCCAAGCGTTGCGATCGAATCATCGAATTGCGCGACGGTCTGATCGAACGGGACAGCGCCGCGTGAGCGCTGAACTCGGCAAAGCATGGACTATTGCCCGCCGTGATCTGCGGGGACGGTTCGTCGGCCTTCGGCTGCTGATTATCTGCCTGTTTCTCGGCGTTGCCACTTTGGCAGCCATTGGCAGTCTGACCAACGCGATCACCGAAGAACTGGCCAATCGCGGTCAGGCGATTTTGGGCGGCGATCTGGAGATTGCGGTTGCCCAGCGGGAAGCCACTGTCGAGGAACTGGCCGCCCTCAAGCAGGCAGGAACCCTCTCTGAAACGCTGCGGATGCAGGCGATGGCTCGGTTGCCGGACGGCAGCGACACGCAACTGGTCGAGCTGAAAGGCGTCGATGGTGGCTACCCGCTTTATGGCAATTTCACGCTCGAGAATAGCCAGAGGGTTTCTGCACCCGGACCACAGGAAATCTATGTCACCCCTGCCCTGAAGCAGCGGCTGGCACTGGAAAGCGGAGACCAAGTCGACTTTGGCGAGGCCAGTTTTACTGTCTCTGGCATCATCGCCGAAGAACCTGACAGGCTCAGCGAAGGCCTGTCGCTGGGGCCGGTGGCAATAACGTCGCTGGACGGTCTACGCGCCACACAATTGATCCAGCCCGGTAGCCTGTTCGAGAGCAAATATCGTCTCAAACTGCCTGCTACCGACATTCCCCGTGAGGTCGGCGACCGGCTTTCCGAGCGATTCCCTAACGCCTCGTGGGAAGTCAAGACACGCGACGATGGTGCGCCAAGCACGAGACGCTTCATTGAACGCATGGGACAATTTCTGACTCTGGTTGGCCTCGCCTCACTGGTGATCGCTGGCATCGGCGTCGGCAATGGCGTTGCCTCTTACCTGCGCGGCAAGCAGGGTGCGATCGCCACGCTCAAGATACTTGGCGCAGACAGCGCGATGATCTTTCGCATCTATCTGTTCCAGATCATGGCGGTGGCACTGGGCGCCATTGCTCTGGGTCTCGTCATTGGTGCCCTGGCTCCGCTGGCGATCATCCAGATCGCGGGCGATGTTCTACCCATCAAACCGGAATTTGCCGTCTATCCGCTGCCTTTGCTGGTCAGCGCACTCTATGGATTGCTGATCGCCGTCATCTTCGCCCTGCCCCCCTTGTCGCGGGCAAAGACAATCCCGGCAGCCGGTATCATCCGCGGCGAAGGCCGTTCTTGGCGCCAGATTGACCGGCAAAGCTGGGTTGGTGTGGGCCTGGCGATTGCCGCCATCATCGCGCTCGCTCTCGGCACAGCCAATGAACCTTTATTTTCCGCCTCGTTCATGGGCGCAGCAGCCGCGATCTTGCTCCTGCTGACTGGATTGGGCGCGCTGATCCGCTGGCTGGCCAGCAAGGCCCCGCGCCCGAAACATCCATTGTTGCGACTCGCGCTGACCAGCCTGCATCGTCCCGGTGCCCAGACTGGACAGCTGGTTGTCGCACTGGGACTCGGCTTGACCCTGTTCGCCACGCTGTCTGCAATCCAGACCAGCCTGACCAACGAAATCCGCTCGACCGTTCCCCGCGATGCCCCGAGCTTTTTCGTGCTCGACATCCCGGTCGAACGCGCCGACGAATTCCGCGCCAAGGTCGCGGAGACTTCCAAAGCTGCCGAAGTGAATATCGTACCGACGCTGCGCGGATCCATCACCGAATTCCGCGGCCAGCGGGTTTCCGAACTGGAAACCCTCCCCGAAGGCGCATGGGTGCTGCGTGGCGATCGCGGCCTCACCTATAGTGCGACTATTCCCGAAGGCAGCGAAATTGCCGAGGGCGAGTGGTGGCCTGTTGATTATGACGGACCGCCTCTGGTCTCGGTCGATGAAGAACAGGGCGCGGCAATGGGCCTCAAAATCGGAGACAGCCTGACCGTCAGCCTCCTCGGTGTCGAGATTCCGGCCAGGGTAGCCTCGTTCCGCAAGGTTAACTGGCGCAATTTCGGCTTCAACTATGTACTGGTCTTCCCGCCCAGCGTTCTGGCTGATGTCCCGCATAATGTCGCAGCGACCATCCAGCTGGAAGCGGCCAGGGAAGATCAACTGCTCGGCATATTACCGCAGGAATTCCCGTCCATCTCGATGGTCAAGGTCAAGGAAATCGCCTCCCAGATCGGCGACATATTGGACCAGATGGCCACCGCCATTGCTGCCGCCGCCTCGATCGCGATCTTCTCCGGCATCGCGGTGCTGATCGGCGCCATTGCCGCATCGCGCCAGGCGCGGGTCTATGACAGCGTGATCCTGAAGCTGCTCGGCGCAACGCGGGCACAGATATTATCGGTTCAGGCAATCGAATATGCGCTGCTGGCATTTCTGTTATCAGCGGTGGCTCTGGGGCTCGGCCTGTTTGCCGGCTGGTTCGTGATCACCCAGATTTTCGAGTTCACCTGGCAGCCGGATTGGGGAATCGTCCTGCTGACGCTGGGCATCGGCGCGATTGCAACCCTGGGGATCGGCTTGCTTGGCTCCATCCCGGTGCTGTCGGCCAAACCGGCAAGGGCTTTGCGAGAGCTATAGAAGGTCCTGTTCGCACTGAGCTTGTCGAAGTGCCTCTATCGCCACGCGCAATCCTTCGACAAGCTCAGGACGAACGGGCATTGATCAGTTAATCCTCGTCTCCGGCCAATCTTACCGCCACCGGAGCCGAAAGAAACAGTTGCGCAAGATGATAGAAAATCAGCGGCAATATCACCAAGCCGGCCCGTTCTGGAGCAAAGATTATCGCCGCCAGCGGCGCGCCAATGGCAACGCTCTTCTGCGCTCCGGAGAATAGCAGTGTTTTTCGATCATGGCGGGCGAATCCCATAAGGCCGCCCAGCAGCCATGTGCCGCCAAAGGCCAGTCCCAGCCAAAATAACAGAGCAGCAGCCAGCCAGGTAAATTCGGTACCGCTCACCCGGCTCCACATCCCGGCGATGATGGCCGCAGAAAAGGAAACATAGACCGCCAGGGCAATTGCCCCCCGGTCGATCCAGCCCGTCAGATCCTTATGCTGCATCACCCAGGGTCGCAGCCATTTTTGAAAAGTCTGCCCCAGAACGAACGGCAATAACAATATGGCGGCGAGCTTGATGATTGTCTCGGACGTGATTTCAACGCCAGCGGCGCGCGCGAGCAGCGCAAACAATAGCGGCGACAGAAAAACTCCGACGAGATTTATGAAGGCGCTAGCGACCACGGAAGCGGCCACATTCCCCCTGGCGATAGCGCAATAGCTGGTTGCCGACTGCACTGTTGAGGGCAACACACCCAAGAATAGGAAGCCCAGCGCGACGTCGGCAGGCAACACCTGTTCGACCGCCCTGGATAGCAGCAGACCGATTGCCAGCATCACCCCGAATACCCAAACGAATATCGTACCCTGCAGCCGGATATTGCTCAACCCTGCCCGCACTTCATGCCGTTCGAGTCGGATACCGTGGAGCAGAAATACTGCAAAAATGCCGGCGTTGAATAAAATCCCCGCCACCTCTTTTGCCACCCCCTGCACAGGCAACAGGGTTGCTAGAAGCACCGCTCCGCTGAGCAGCCAGATGAATTTATCAGTGAGGATCAGACGAACGGTTTGCATATAGGCTGGGGCAAATGAATTGCCGAAGATGATTTGGCAAGCTTTCTGATGTTGCGGTGCAGCACCAAACAGGCTAAGGGCGCGGCAATATCGGGGCTTTGCTTATGGCCGCCCTTTCCTCTTCTAACGGTAGAATTTAATATGTCCCTTCGCAATATCGCAATCATTGCGCACGTTGATCACGGCAAAACAACCCTGGTTGACCAGCTTTTCCGCCAATCCGGCACATTTCGCGACAATGAACGTGTCGAGGAACGGGCGATGGATTCGAACGATCTTGAAAAAGAACGCGGCATCACGATTCTCGCAAAATGCACCAGCGTCGAGTGGAAAGGCACGCGGATCAATATTGTTGATACCCCGGGCCATGCCGACTTTGGTGGCGAGGTTGAACGCATCCTGTCGATGGTCGACGGTGTGATTCTGCTCGTCGACAGCGCCGAAGGCGCTATGCCGCAGACCAAATTCGTGACCGGCAAGGCTCTGGCTCTCGGCCTGAAGCCGATTGTTGTCGTCAACAAGATCGACCGTCCCGATGGCCGCGCTGAAGAAGTGCTCGACGAAGTGTTCGACCTGTTCGTCAATCTTGACGCCAATGATGAGCAGCTTGATTTCCCTTCGCTCTTCGCCAGCGGCCGCAACGGCTATGCCGGTACGAGCCCGGATGTACGTGAAGGCGATCTGTCTCCCCTGTTCGACAAGATTATCGAACATGTGCCGGAGCCTGACGTTGATCCGGACGCTGAATTCAAGTTTCTCGTCACGTTGCTCGACCGCGACAATTTTGTGGGCCGCATTCTCACCGGCAAGGTTGAAAGCGGAAAAATCGACATTAACATGCCGATCCATGCGATCGATATGGACGGCAACATCGTCGAAACCGGCCGCGCCACCAAGATCATGGCCTTTAACGGCCTTGAACGGGTCCCTGTGGAAAGCGCCAAGGCGGGTGATATCATTTCCCTTGCCGGCCTGACAAAAGCGACCGTTTCCAACACAATCTGCGATGTTTCGGTAAAAACACCGATTGCTGCACAACCGATCGATCCACCAACACTGTCCATGCGCTTTGCGGTGAATGACAGTCCGGTTGCCGGCCGCGAAGGCGACAAGGTTACCAGTCGCGTGATCCGCGATCGCCTCGCACGCGAAGCCGAATCCAATGTCGCGATCAAAGTCACCGAAAGCGACGACAAGGACAGCTTTGAAGTTGCTGGCCGCGGCGAATTGCAACTCGGCGTGCTGATCGAGACGATGCGCCGCGAAGGCTTTGAGCTGGGCATTTCCCGTCCGCGGGTTCTCTACCGCGAAGAAAATGGCAAACGCCAGGAACCTTATGAAACCGTTGTCATCGACGTTGATGACGAATATTCCAGCACTGTGGTTTCCAAGATGCAGCGCCGCAAGGCGGAACTGACCGAGCAGCGTCCTTCCGGCGCTGGCAAGACCCGTCTGACCTTCTCCGCACCTTCGCGCGGCCTGATCGGCTATCATGGCGAATTTCTGTCCGACACCCGCGGCACCGGCCTGATGAACCGTCTGTTTGAAAAATATGACGATTATAAGGGCGTCATCGAAGGCCGTCCGGTTGGCGTGCTGGTGTCCAATGGTACTGGCAACACGGCAGCTTATGCGCTGAACATGCTCGAAGAGCGCGGCGTACTGTTTATCGGCGCACAGACCCCGGTTTACGAAGGCATGATCATTGGCGAAAATGCCAAGCCTGGCGATCTCGACGTCAACCCGATGAAATCAAAAGCGCTGACCAACTTCCGGGTCTCCGGCAAGGAAGACGCCATCCGTCTGACCACGCCGAAAGTCATGACGCTGGAACAGGCCATTGCCTATATCGACGATGACGAACTGGTCGAGGTAACGCCCAAGAATATCCGCCTGCGCAAACGCTATCTCGATCCAAACGATCGCAAGAAAGCGTCCCGTCAAGCAGCGGCTGCCTAAACCTGATTCTTTCCGCTGGCTCGACGAATATTATTATTTGATCTAAGTCGGCGGAAATTAAAATCCCGATGGTTCGACGACAAATATTTCGCCGTCTGAGTCGGCGAGAATTAGGTTATTTTCTCGATCGGTCCCGATCGCAACGATAGCATCCAGACTACCGGCATCTGATTCAAAATCGGTGTTGAGAAGTTCGTATCGTGACGGGGGCACTATTCCTTGCCCCATCAGGTCATTTATCCGGACGGCCCAAATTTTTCCGCTGTTCCTGTCTGCAAAGATATACTTTGACTGCAAGCTGACAATCGGTCCGGTATAGATCGCACCAGCAACTACCGAACTCCCCGCTCTATCACCACTGCCTCTTGCATATTCGGTCACCGATGCCGTCAAAGTCTCTGTCGTACTGCCTGTCGCCGCTGTGCTGCCTTCGAAAAAGGGCCACCCGAAATTTGAGCCGCCGACATTGTGAAACAGGAAATTTATTTCTTCTGAAAAAGAGCTACCGCGGTCAGCAAAATATATTCCATCGCCGAACAAACTCCCACTTTTTGGGTCCTGCAAACCGAGTGCATAAACAAAGCGATCCCCGCCGCCCGCAGCGTAAGGATTTCCTGGAGGAGCGAGAAAAAATATGGGGGCAGCTCCAGCATATGGATCCGGATTTGGTCGTAACCTTAGCACCTTGCCAAGTTTCGAATTAGGGTTTTGACCATTATCGACATCGCCCGCATCACCAACCATCACATAGAGATCGTTATCCGGACTAAATCCCAGCCAGCCGCCATAATTTATGTCGGAATCGTGCGGAATTTCAAACTGAGTGCCACTGCCCAGCAACGATTCAGGTGTGAGTCGATTGATTTTTCGGATCGAAATATCACTTCCTGAACTAGCGAAGGGACCGCTCCTTGCCGCAGTCACGAAAGCCCAATAAGTGTTATTGGCCGAAAAAGCAGGGTCAACCGTCAGCCCCAAAAGCCCGCCTTCGCCTGCCGTATTTACGTTGAGAAGAGTTCGGTCGAGACTGCGCGTCCCATCGACTGTATCCATTTCATAAATATTGCCGCCCCGCTCTGCCACAAACACTTTTGCTTGGCTCGGGATCGTCGCAATAACGGAGACGTCATTCAATCCAGTCGTCAGGCGACGAACGCGAATTCCTTCACGATCATTCTCCACCGTAACCGTCGCGTTGGTGCTAGCGGTCAGACTGCCATCGCTGACGATAACGGAGACATTGTACACATTGTTCATGTCGGTATCGGTCGGCAGTTCGAAATTCGGCGCGGTCCTGAATGACAATGCCCCGGAGGAACTGATGACAAAGTCATCGGCATCGGTACCAGCAACGGAAAAACTCAATTGATCGCCATCTGGATCATTCGCCTGCGCGGTCAGCACATTTATCTGATTTTCTTTGGTCATTTGAGGCGCGATAGCCAAAATTTGTGGTCGGGAATTCGCCGATGGTGGAAGTTGCACTGGCGAGGACGAACTGCTTCCACCGCCACATCCAGCAAGTAGAAATGAAGAGACTACAAATAACGAACTACGCATTTTTTACCAAACTCCCAACAAATTAGAAGGATTGATAACTTTCTAAATTTTGGCTGACAAGGTTAATCCAATGAATTTTGACGGCTGCCATAAATTTGGCTCGGTATAAAAATTCCACGAGTTCATAGGATAAAAAAATGAATGACTTTCGGTCGTTAAGAGCGGTGGTCTGCGCAAACGCTACCTGGATCCGAACAAATGCAAGAAAGTGTCAATCCAGATGGACACGGCTTAGAACGACGACAGCTATAAAAAAGGCGGCCCGCAAGACCGCCCTTTTCATATCCACTTGCAGTATCCGTTAGAAACGGAACGCCGCAGTCAATCTGATGCTATGCAGATCGAAGTCTGGATCGCTGCGTTTCATGTCTGTGCCACCGGATGCCAAAAGAAACGGGTTGGTAGCGCCTGCCGTGCCTGGACCTACATTTACGACATAATCATCATCATTATACCGGGTGAAGAGATATTCGAGACCCATGGTAATATTGTCGGTGACCTTGGCCTCTGCGCCGACACCACCGGTCCAACCGAAGCTTTCGGTTTTCCCATTGTCGGTGAAGCTATTCGCACCATTGGTGGTGGTGAAGCTATTGTCGATCTTGGCATAGGATATACCGCTGGTGGCATAGAAAAGAACACCGCCAGGAGTGTATCCAATCCGGCCACGGGCACCGATGGCATAGTCCAGTTGGCGAGTGAAGGTGTACGACGCCGGTGTGGTGCTGAACCCTGTCACGCTATCAGTCGATTCACTGCGACCGGCATCGACGACAAAACCGACAACAAGATTGCCATATTGCTTGTCCGCGCCTGCACGAACATAATAATCAATATCGTCCTTGTCATTCTGACAACCCGCTGTGCGAACACTGCCGTTTGCAGCGCCATTACAGAAGCCGGGCGAGAACGCATTCGCGCCGGTAATCGTGTTCACGTTATTGTCAAAACTGCCATCACGGTTGGTGTCGAATGTGATGCTTTCGTTCCGGTCATTGGTCTGGGCGCCCAGTCCAAAGGATCCGCCGATATAGAAACCGTCGAATTCCGTATTTTCAATTTCCTGCGCCTGGGCGGGAACAGCGGCGATTGCCGTAAGCATAGTGGCTGCGCCAAGCGCGCATTTGATGGGGGACATAATAAACTCCTCTTTATACTCAACTAATATCGAGACACATCAAGCGCATGGCAGCGGTTATGGTTGCATCGTAAACTGGATAAGCTGAGGGTGTGATATTTAAGCGACAAAATTTTGGCCACGCGGATTCAGACGGTTGAAACGCAGGATTCTATATGTTCCAAGATGAATATATCCCGGAGAAAAGGCGATCAGTCCAATCGACAGGCAATGGTCTGCAGAGATGCAATCAGCATAAAAGCCTGCGTTAGAAATTGCTTCGTCCCACGGAGGCGGCTTGATTATCTGTTTATTTCCCGTAATCTCGACGCGATTGGGCTCGATAGGAGAAGGATCATGCAATGGATGTTGATGCCACTGCGGCGTTATGCGGATTTTAGCGGACGTTCCAGACGCAAAGAATATTGGATGTTCTTCCTGCTAATTTTGCTCATCGGCGTGGTCCTGGGACTGATAACCGGCACATTTACCGCGACATCAGACCCTACAAATGATTTACAGATGGCAACGTGGAGTTCGAGCTCAATCTTGCTGGGGCTATTTTACCTGGCGATTTTCATTCCCGCTCTCGCAATACAGGTTCGCCGCTTTCACGATCAGGACAAGACAGGCTGGCTTGTCTTGCTGAATTTTATTCCATTCATTGGTGGATTGATCGTGCTTGTATTCATGTGCCTTGAAGGTACCCGTGGAGCAAATCGATATGGCCCCGATCCGAAATCGGAGGAAAAGGCCTAGGATGTTTTGGATTCATAAGATGTCCTGGGTCAGCGAACCGGGAAGGCTTGATTATCCGCCTGTTTGTGGCAAAGCGCCGCAAGCAAATTGGAGTATGAAAAGAACATGACCGACAACCAGCAACCCGACACCGCAAACAGCGCAGCATCCGGCCCGGACGTCCCGCCGGACCGTCTTGCCATCAATCCACGCAGTCCGCATTATGGCGGCGACTTGCTGTCTCGCGGAATCGGGATCAACTTTCGCGGTGACCGCAAACATAATATCGAAGAATATTCCGTTTCCGAAGGCTGGGTGAAGGTCCAGGCCGGGAAGACCATGGATCGCAAAGGCAATCCGTTGCTGATCAAGCTAAACGGGGAAGTGGAAGCTTGGTTTGAAGATCTGGGCGACGACGCACCGAAGCATAGCAAGGCGGGATAATGACTGACAGTTTCTCCGGCAAGGTTATCTGGATCACCGGAGCATCCTCCGGGATTGGTGAAGCATTGGCAAAGGCCTTTTCTGCACAAGGCGCCCACATCATCCTGTCTGGCCGCCGGACGGAGGCACTTGAACAAGTTGCCGCCGATATCCGAACCGATACGTTGATCCTGCCCTTTGAGACAACCGATTATGATGCCCTGCCTGCAAAGATTGAGGAAGCGCGAAACTGGAAGGGCAAGGTCGACATTCTAGTCAACAATGCCGGCATCAGCCAGCGCAGTCTGGCGCTCGACACCCATCCCGACGTGCATCACAAGATCATCAATATCGATTTGCTCGCCCCGATCTGGCTGACCCAGTTGCTGCTGCCGCATATGATCGCGGCTGGTGGCGGGCATATTGTCGGGATTAGCTCTGTAGCGGGACGTGTGGGCGTGCCTCTGCGCACTGCTTATTGCGCTGCCAAGCATGGACTGATCGGCTATATGGATGCCTTGCGCGCCGAAACCGAGAAAATGCATGATATCCATGTCACCAATATCCTGCCAGGGTCCATTCGCACCAATGTCTCGCGCAACGCGCTGACCAATGAAGGCGAGCGCCGCGGGAAATCCGATGTCGCGATCGACAATGGCATGGAACCGGATGAATGTGCGCGGCAGATTCTGGAGGCTGTAGCCAATAATGTTCCTGAGCTTCTCATCGCTGAAGGAATGGAGCAACAAATCGCATTGTTGCGACAGAGTGATCCAGAGCAATGTTTTGCAATCACCGGTGCGATGGGCGCACAAATCGCCCAAAAATATGAAACGGGAGACAGTGACTGATGGCCTTGATATTGCTGGACAAGTCAGGCGGAGTTGCCACGATCACGCTGAATCGTCCGGAAGCCATGAACGCTTTGTCCCATGCATTGCGGAGCGAACTATTCGACGCTTGCCAGGATATTTCCCAAGATGATAATATTCGTGCTGTCATCGTCACCGGGGCGGGTGAACGGGCCTTTACCGCCGGCCTCGATCTCAAGGAACTGGGAAAACAGGGCCTCGGTGCGGCCACCGATCAGAATCCCGCGCGCAATCCCTGTCGGGCACTGGAATCGCTGAACGTGCCCGTAATTGGTGCTATCAACGGTGTCGCAATCACCGGTGGCTTTGAACTGGCGCTGGCCTGCGATATCCGCATCGCCTCGACCAATGCCCGATTTGCCGACACCCACGCCCGGGTCGGGATCATTCCCGGCTGGGGTCTGTCTCAGAAACTTTCGCGATTCATCGGCCTGTCGAGAGCCTGCGAACTCAGCTTCACTGGCCAGTTTCTTGACGCCCAAACCGCTTGCGACTGGGGTCTGGTCAACCATGTCTATGCAGCCGACGAACTGATGCCGAAGGCCCGCGCTCTGGCTGCGGACATGGCCAGCATCGATCCCGAATTTCTCAAAACCTATAAAAAGCTGATCTTCGAAGGCTATGACCGCAATTTTAGCGACGCGATGGCGCTGGAAAAACAGACAACCGACGCCTGGAATGACAATGTAACGGCGGAAGACGTCGAACAGCGACGACTGGCGGTAATCGAGCGGGGCCGGGCTCTGAAAGACTGACTTCAGCTTTTCGAACCGAGCAGAAATCCAGTAATTTCATCCAGCGCCCTTTTCGCCTCGGGAATGGGAAACAGCATCCAGACATGCTGCATCCGTTCATAGACCTTCAGCTCAATCTGCGCGCCGCATTCATCGCCCTTCTTTTTCAGCCGCAACGAGTCCGCCAGCAACACTTCATCGGATCCCGCAAATACCAGCATCGGCGGCAATCGATCAACCGGCTCGAACAAGGGGCTGTCCGGGAACATCGCCGGGTCCTCGCCTTCCCGCATCCACCAGGAACCGAGGCGGTGAATACCCTCCACCGAAATAAGCACATCGGTCTTTTCCAGTTCCGCCTGCATCTCGTCAGCAGCTGTTTGGTCAAGATAGGGACTGAGCAGTACCAATTTGCCCGGCAAAGCCCTGTTCTGGTTGCGCAGCATCTGGGACAGGCCAAGCGAGAAGCCACCACCCGCGCTATCGCCCATTACCACAATATTCGCCGCGCCATATCGCGAAACGGCCTGTTCAAACGCCTCCATCACCATGGCATAGCTGCTGTCCCATTTATGCTCCGGTGATAGCGGATAGATCGGCACCGTGACGCTTGCGCCGGTCTTGCGGATCAGTTTTTTGATGAAGTGCCAGTGCAGCGAAACGATGTTAAACGCATAGCCGCCGCCATGCAGGTAGAAAATATGCAGAGAAGTACCGTTATTCCGTGGATCAAACCGGTATAGGGGATGACCATCAATCGCGATTTTCTCGATATCGCAATTCTTGCGCAGCCAGCGAACGGGAGACGCATGACCCCGTGCATGATCACGCGCGATATATTTCTCGGCATTGCCGGGCTTGAGCAGATGGTTTTTCAGCCCGGAAATACGGACGATAAAAAACAGCAAGCGCGCCCGTAAACTGATCATGTTTTTCTCCGAAATCGAAACCTCAAATGGTCAGCGAAAAAAGCAGCTTGTACCCGAATAGAGGCTATCGACCGTCGCATCGTCGCTTTCATCCGAGAGGAATCCGGCGATAAATCCGGCTTCTCCGGAACCGGAGAAAAACTCGATGCCGAGTGTGCTGTCCGTTTGCATTGCGATCGGCATCGCTTGTTCCAGAGCGCTACGGGTCGATCCGACCGTGATATCCTGA
Source organism: Sphingorhabdus sp. M41 (assembly GCF_001586275.1). Classification (NCBI taxonomy): domain Bacteria; kingdom Pseudomonadati; phylum Pseudomonadota; class Alphaproteobacteria; order Sphingomonadales; family Sphingorhabdaceae; genus Sphingorhabdus; species Sphingorhabdus sp. M41. The sequence continues at coordinate 1,976,193 of NZ_CP014545.1, forward strand.
GCGGTGCGTGCCAATTTTCCGTCACCATCATAAAACCAGCCAACCAGCTCGTCGTCCTGAAAATTCGCCGTCAGGCCAGCAGCCGGCGAGGAAGCGGTTTCCATCGGTCCGGCGCCGCATTCTTCATTACTGTTCTGATGTACCGGACCAAAATGTTCGAGCATGGCGATGACTTCGGCTTTTTCGGCACCATAGGGAAAACGCATGCCTTCTCCCTGCGAGATACCATCGGGCTGAAGGATGATCGAGGCAAGCTCAGATCCGACATCAGCTTCATCCGCTTGCCCTTTTTCTAAGGGATCGACACAGCCAGCGAGCAGCGCAAAGGTCATGACCGCCGCCGTTATTTTCCTGGTTTTGATCATCCCGGATTTCCTTCCATTTGCGGGACATTCGGATCAATCTCGACCCAGGACTGTTTGCTGCTGGTCCAGAAGTGAATTTGCGGATGCAGCACGCTGGTATCGTCTAACGTTCCCGCCTTGATGTAGGTCATGCCCGGCTGGGTCGGCAGCGAGGTTTTCACTGGCGAACCGCAGGTGCCACAGAAATGGCGTTGGACGACATTGCCGCTGTCGGCATGATCGTCATATGTCGTGAGGTCGCCGCTGATCTCAATCTGGTTATCGGCCACCGCGAAAAGTACGGAATAGGAGCTACCCGCCTGTCGCTGGCAATTTTTGCAATGACAGACGCCGCACATCTGCAGGTCTCCCTCGATTGTATAGCTTACCGCACCGCATAGACACTGGCCTGTCATTGTCATCTCAAATCTCCCTCTTCACGCAACCTTGCGCACAAAAACTGTCCCCGCCGAATAGCCCGCTCCAAAGGAACAGATCAGACCGATATCCCCGTCTGCCAGATCGTCGCCATATTTGTGGAAGGCGATGATCGAGCCGGCGGATGATGTGTTTGCATATGTATCGAGAACGGTTGGGCTTTCATCGTCACTCGCCTCATGGCCAAGCACGCGTTGGGCGATCAGGCGGTTCATCCCGGCATTGGCCTGATGCAGCCAGAGGCGGCGAAGCGAACCCGCCTCGATTCCGAGGCGTTCCATCTGCTCGTTGATCATGTTGGCAACCATAGGCACGACTTCCTTGAACACCTTGCGTCCTTCCTGGACGAACAGCTTGTCCTTGTCGTCGCGGCTTTCCGGATGGGTGCGGTTGAGGAAACCGAAATTGTTGCGGATATTGTTGGAGAACTGCGTCTTCAATTTCGTGCCAACGATTTCCCAATGCTGCGCCGGTGCGATATCTTTGGCTTCAACGAGGATCGCTGTCGCCACATCGCCGAAAATGAAATGGCTGTCCCGGTCGCGCCAGTTGAGATGGCCGGAACAGATTTCCGGATTGATCACCAGCACCGATCTGGCGCTGCCGGAGCGGATATAGTCAGCCGCTGTCTGGATGCCGAAGGTCGCCGAGGAACAGGCGACGTTCATATCGAAACCGAAGCCCTCTTCGATTCCCAGTGCAGCCTGTATTTCGACTGCGATCGCCGGATAGGCACGCTGCAGGTTCGAGCAGGCGCATAGCACCGCATCGACATCTTCCGGCTTGCGCCCTGCCCTTTCAAGGGCCTGGAGTGCCGCTTTGACACCGATTTCGGCCAGAACCGAGATTTCCTCGTTCGGACGTTCGGGCAAACGCGGGCACATCACCTCCGGATCGAGAATCGGATCTTTGGAAAGCACGAAACGTGACTTGATGCCCGAAGCCTTCTCGATAAACTCCACCGAACTGTGCGGCAATGCTTCGATTTCACCCGCTGCGATCGCCTCTGCATTCTCACGGTTGGTGAGATCGGCATAAGCGTTGAAACTGGCGACCAGTTCTTCATTACTGATACTGTCTTCCGGCGTGAACAGGCCGGTTGCGGAAATAACGGGAATATTACTGTTGGTCATGGGAAGATGCTTTTCCTTCTGCGCTTGCGCTTTCTGATGGCGCTTGCATGCGACGGTAATCTCCCCAGACCAAACTGGCAAGCGGGGTTGATCCTGCCTTGCCTATCAACAACGGCTTGCTATCAGCAGGATATGAATGATCGCGTGAAACTTGATGATAGCTGGAAGAAACCCCTCGCTGGCGAATTCGCGAGTGATTATATGGCCGAATTGCAGGAATTTCTGCTGCACGAGAAAGCTGCTGGCAAGGCAATTTACCCCAGTGACGAGGAATATTTTCGCGCGCTGGACCTTACTTCCCTCGACAGAGTGCGGGTCGTGATCCTGGGGCAGGATCCCTATCATGGACCGGGCCAGGCCCACGGCCTGTGCTTCAGTGTGCAGCCCGGCGTCCGGCCTCCGCCATCGCTGGTCAATATCTACAAGGAGCTGGAAAGCGATCTCGGACTGGCGCGCCCTGCCCACGGATTTCTCGAACATTGGGCTAAGCAGGGCGTGTTGCTGCTCAACAGCGTCCTGACCGTCGAGATGGCCAATGCCGCTTCACATCGCGGCAAGGGATGGGAACAGTTTACCGATGCGATCGTGCGTCTGATTGCAGGGAAACCGGAGCCCGTCGTGTTCATGCTCTGGGGAAGCTATGCCCAGAAAAAGGCGTCGTTCGTGAAAAGTGTGGAACAGGGTGGCAAGCATCTCGTGCTAAAAGCCCCTCACCCCTCGCCGCTGTCGGCTTATAACGGATTTTTCGGATGTCGGCATTTCAGCAAGGCCAATGCCTTTCTAAAGCAGAATGGACTGGCCCCGATCGACTGGAGCCTGCCGGACATCAACTCCTGAGGCGACAATGCGGCAAACCGGTCGCGGCAATCAACGTCCACAGGGACTCTATTTCGGTGCAGTGGCCTCTGCATCAACATTCTCAATCCAAGAGTCGATATCCCGCGCGACCTGTTCCGGGGTTTCCTCCATCGGAATATGGCCGGCATCCGCATAGATGATCAGCTTGCTTCCCTGAATCGCAGCCTCAAATGCCCGCCCGTGGGATAGCGGGATGACCGTGTCTTGCTCTCCCCACAGCAGCAGCACCGGCATATTCAGATTTTTGACTTCCGCCCATTTTTCCAGTTCGCGGTCCGTCTTTGCTCGATCCACGGAGGCTCTGCGATTGCCGGGAAAACGCAGCAATTCCCAATAGCGGTCGACCTGTTCCTCGGTCAGCCGCTCCGGCTGTCCGAAGCTTTCCTCCAGCGATGACTTGACCAGAAAGCGGGGGGTGATTTCGGGCAGCAGCATTTGTCCGATCCATGATTGCGCCAGCCTGGCGCCAAGATAGGGGCGGGTTTTTTGCGCGACCTGCGCGCCGGAAGCATCGATCAAGACCAGACCCGACATACGCTCGGACTCCGACAAGCCGGCGCGCCACGTCAGCCAGCCGCCCATGCTGTTGCCGACCCAATAGGCCTTGTCGACGCCAGCCGCATCCAGCACCTTGACAGCCGCTGCGATATTGGTTGCGGCATCATAGGCACCGGTTGGATTGGGGCCGGTCAGACCATTTCCATAGAGATCCAAGGAAATCAGGCGATATTTTTCGCCGAGCAGTGCCACCAGCGGTTCCCAGGTCTGGAGCATACTGTTCGATCCGTGTATGAGGAGCAGCACCGGCCCATCCTTGTTGCCCTCGTCGCGATAATGGATTTTGGTACCATGACCGTCGTCGAGAAATCGCGAGGATTCATTGCCATATTTGGCGATCATCTCGGTGCGGTCGGTGTCGGGCGTCCGGAAAATGAAAAAGGCTGCCGCCAGCAGGACCAGTAGCAGCAGAATGATACGGATCGTCTTTTTCAAAGTTTTTTCCCTCTGCCGATAGGCTTTTGTATCGAAAAAGCGGCCAGGCGCAAATGGCCTATTCGTCGGCGCGCCATTCGCCCGGCTGCAATCCCTCAAGCGACCAGTCGCCGATGCTCCAGCGCACCAGCCGCAGGGTAGGATGGCCGACAGCGGCAGTCATCCGGCGAACCTGCCGATTTCTGCCCTCGCTTATCGTCAGCTTGAGCCAGCAATCTGGCACGCTCTTGCGCACCCGGATCGGCGGATCGCGGAGCCAAAGGTCCGGATCGGCGATCCGCTCGACTTCCGCGGGTCTGGTCAACCCGTCTTTCAATTCGACACCCTGCCGCAACATGCCGAGGCTTTCTTCTGCAACATCGCCTTCGACCTGAACAAGATAGGTTTTCGGCGTTTTATATTTCGGATCCGCAATCCGCGCCTGCATTTTGCCATCGTCGGTGAGCATCATCAGCCCTTCGCTGTCCCGGTCTAATCTGCCAGCAGGATAGACGCCGGGAACGTCGATAAAGTTCGAAAGCGTCGGACGCTTTGTCTCGCTTCCCCGATCGGTGAATTGCGGCAGCACGCCAAAGGGCTTGTTGAAGAGGATGAGTTTTGTCATGTCCCCCTTTGGCAGCAGGGAGCAGATTGAGCAACGCAGCAAAGCCGTGCCGGCAAAGATACGCGCCTGCCGCATAATCCTTGCCGCTATCACTACCGTTCCCGCACGAAATTGTGTAGCGCATGCCGATGCAATTGAACAATTTCGATACCGCCGCTTTTCTGCGCGATTACTGGCAGAAACGCCCGCTGCTGATCAGAAATCCCTGGCAGTCGTGGCAAAACCCGCTGTCACCTGATGAACTGGCTGGCCTTGCCTGCGAAGACCATGTGGAATCCCGGCTGATCACGCAATCGAGCGAAGACTGGAACGCCGAACACGGTCCGCTGCCCGAAACGCGCTTCGGTGAGTTGGGCAAGTCCCCATGGACCTTGCTCGTGCAGGCAGTTGATCAGCATATTCCGGATGTGGCTGCGCTGATCGAACCGTTCCGTTTCATCCCCAACTGGCGGATAGATGACGTAATGGTCAGTTTTGCCAGCGATGGCGGCGGAGTGGGCCCGCATTTCGACCATTATGATGTATTCCTGGTCCAGGGCCTAGGCCAGCGCCGGTGGCAGATCGGCGGCAAGTGCGACGATCAGACGGCCCTGCGCTCGCACGAGGACTTGCTGCTGCTCTCCGAATTTGACGTCGCGGAAGAATGGATATTGAACCCCGGGGACATGCTCTATATTCCGCCGGGCATCGCCCATAATGGTGTTGCAGTCGGCACGGATTGCATGACCTATAGTATCGGTTTTCGTTCGCCCTCGCGCAAGGAACTGATCGGCAACTGGTGCGACGACCTGCTGCCCGAGATGACCGATGACGACCGTTACTGCGATCCCGATCTGTCGGTTCAGCAAAATCCCGGAGAGATACCCGGGGCCGCCATCGACCGGCTTCACGCCATGATTACCGAGAAACTGGCCGACCGCGCGGCTTTCGCACGATGGTTTGGCAAATATAGCAGCACGCCGAGATATCCCGACACCGATTGGCGTCCTGAGGACCCGATCGAGACAGAGCACCTGCGCGCGCTGATGGCCGAGAATCATCCTCTGCTCCGCAACCCTGCCAGCCGCTTTTCCTTTGTCCGGGAGGATGGAGACAAGCTGCTGCTGTTCGTCGACGGCGAATGCTTTCCTTGCGTGGAGGAAACGGCCGCGCTGGCCGCAATGCTGTGCGCCCAGGAGCAATTTGTCATCAACCCGGAATGGCAAATGTCGGACGCCGTGGTGGAGTTGCTCGCCGGACTATATAATCGCGGCAGCCTGTCCTTCGACTGGGGCTAGGCTGAAGCCAGATTCAGGACAAAAAAAGGGCAGGAGTGCCAAGCACTCCCGCCCTTTCCCGTATTCGGCTTTAGGCTTAAGCCTGCTGCAGGTTTACTGCGGCTTTCTTGCCGTTATTTCCGGTTTCAACATCATATGTGAGACGCTGTTCTTTTTCGAGCGACTGCATTCCGGCAGCCTGAACTGCTGTAATGTGCACGAAGCTGTCATCGCCACCATCTTCAGGAGCGATGAAACCATAGCCCTTGTCGGTGTTGAAAAATTTTACGGTGCCTGTAGGCATAGTCTTATTCCTATTCATAACTTAATTATGCCCGATCATGCAAAATGCAGAACCGGACGGGATTGGCCAACTTCGAGAAATGGGAAAAAGAGTATGCGACCTTAGGGGTTGCGAAACCTAGATTTCTTCGTAACGCGATTTATTAGCTGACAGGCCTATAGCAGCCTATTCGTCAATAAGCAAACAGATGAATTTCGACGGTTTCATGGCGCGCGGAAATTGTGTAGCAATAGCACCGATGAAACAACCTATATTGACCTGCGCGGCCACGCTTTTTCTCTGTTTCCCGCTCGCGGCATGCGATTCACCTGCCGGTCCGACGCCGGAACCATCCCAGCAGGATTTGTTTTTTGAACGGCTGAGCCTGCTCTGCGGCAAGGCTTATGCGGGCATATTGGTATCCGAACAGGAAGCCGACGCAGATATGGCGGGCAAGCCGATGATCATGCACGCGGCATCCTGCGATCTTCACGAGATCCAGATCCCCTTCCATATTGCCGAGGGTAGCGACAAATGGGACCGTTCGCGCACATGGATCGTCACCCGCACGGACAATGGGCTGCGCCTGAAGCACCGGCATCGTCACGAGGATGGCAGCCTGGACAGCGTCACTAATTATGGCGGCGATACCGAAAGCGACGGCACGGCAGACCGGCAGGAATTCCCGGCAGATGCAGAATCTATTGCTTCCTTCAAGGCCAATGGCCTCGATCAGTCGGTGACCAATGTCTGGGCCGTCGAAATCAGTCCGCCGGGTCAATCCGACGCCCAATTCAGCTATGAATTGCGGCGTCCGGAAACATCGGACGGGCGCCACTTCCGGGTCGAATTTGATCTGTCCAGGCCGGTGACACCGCCACCTGCGCCCTGGGGCGACTAGGAAACAATGCTCACCGAACTGCTCATCGGCGCCGGGATGATCCTGCTCACAGTGCTCACTCACGGGGTCGGCATATTTTTGCTCGGCCGATGGCTACGGATCGAAGCACGTGAAGAAGCAGCAGAAGATATCCACCCAATGTCCGTTCGCGGCATTGCCGTCACGCTCGGCCTGGTGATGGGCCTGTTCCTGCTGCACGGCATCGAGATATTCTCCTATGCGGTGATTTATCGCGTGCTGGATGCGTTACCGACATTTGACCAGGCGATCTATTTCTCAACCATTACATATTCCACCACCGGTTATAATAGCGAAGGGCTGGCAACCCACTGGGAAATGATCGCGGCGATTGAGGGTCTCAATGGTTTTATTCTGCTCGGCTGGTCGACCGCATTCTTCGTTACCGTCATCGCTCGCATGAGAAGCGGTAGATGAATATACCGGAAAGCTTTACGCGCCGCGTTTTCCGCTGGCTCCTGGCCATTTTCTATCTGATCGCCGGGATTGCCCATATCCGCTCACCCTCGGGGTTTCTAGCGATCACGCCCGACTGGGTGCCGTTCGCAGAGTTTGTCATCCTGTTCACTGGCGTAGCCGAATTTGCCGGAGCCATCGGCTTGATGGTCCCACCTAAAATCGCACCCGGAGTACGCCATGCTGCGGGGATCGGCCTCGCGCTCTATGCACTCTGTGTCTATCCGGCCAATATCAACCACGCGATCAACAATATCGCAATCGGCGGAGAGACTGCAAGCTGGCTCTATCACGGCCCTCGCCTTGCCTTTCAGCCGGTCTTTATCTGGTGGGCGTTGATAGCCGGCGGTGTCATCAACTGGCCGTTCCAGCCCAAAAATTCGTAAACCTGCCCTTAAGCGGGTATTTATGTTATGATTGTTGTCGCTATTTTGACAACGGCAAAGGAGCACGACATGGAAAAGCACGGCGATCGAATAGAAGTAACCGAGCGCGAGGCTAGCAACAAGCCGCGCGGACCGCATAATGTCCGCATTGTGCTGGCGGCGTCGCTGTTGCTCGCTGTTGTGGTGATGTCGATGGTATGGATCATTCCAGCGCTGAGCTAGCTGCAACAGGCAAATGGGATGTTTAACTCTTCAGACAACCCCGGCGATATAAGCAACAAGCAGCGCAGACGGCAGCAACAGTGCCTGAGCCACCAATGTACCGCCGACTCGACTCAGCGACAACCAGGTGATGGTCCGCCGGAACATCGGCTGACTGACTCGGCCGCTGACCACATCATCGGTCATCACTGACAATTGTGGATCGATGACAACAAACAACAGGATCGTCGCAAATCCGTTGATCACGGCAGAAAGCTGTGATGCCGTAACCCGATATTCGGGATTGAGGTAACCAGCATATAGTGATCCAACGACACCAACCGTCAGCAACGCTTGGGCAACTATGTTCAGGAAGATGATCGTCATCGATACGCCGCGCGGCTTGCGCAGGTCGGTGATATGCACGACCTTGGGCGCGGTGACGGTTCTTCCGACGTAGCCGATCCCGCCCTTTGTCAAGGCGTGCCAGATCAGCCGCGGCATTGAGCGATGCTCGTGAAACTGCAAAATCGCGCTGCTGAACCAGCGTTGCACGGTCGGAATCAGCAAGGCTCCGACGATGGTCGCAGCGGTTGCCGCCAGCAGAACCAGACGGAAATCAGTGAGCAGCCCCTCACCTGTGCCATTGGCCAGGCCATTTTCGATCCGCTTTGCGAGAAATGGCCCGAGGAAGCTGTTGGACAGTCGCGACACCAGAACCAGAATATTGAACAGCGCGAAGGATACCGCAATCCGCCCGGTTCGCACTCCCGCAATGCGGGCCGAATAGGCCAGTGCACCGATCAGATGGATAGAAAAGGTCAAACCGCAAATTATTACTAGCTGCTGATCCATTATTTGTTCCGATGTTAACCGACAGAATCATGTGCAAAACAGGCACGAAACGAAAACGCCCATGAACCAAAACTTGCGATAGCCAAACAATAATTTGTGCGGCTCAGCGCTTTCTGTCTAGCGTCGGTTCGCACTCCGATTTATTGGAAATTTCACTATCCAGCGCGCCCCATTGATCGGACCTGTTCATGCTTCCTGTTCTTGCGCCTTATGCTCCCGCTCTTGTCGGTTTCATACTCCTGTTGCTGTTGATCGCTTTTGCGACCGAAATTCGGCCACCGGAGGTTACCGCCATAGGCGCGGCAGGCCTGTTGCTGGTTCTCGGCCTCATCTCAACCGACGATATACTGGCGGCAATGAGCAACCCTGCGCCGCTGACCATTGCCGCGATGTTCATCATTTCCGGCGCTTTGGTCAGGACCGGCACACTGGAAGCCTTTGCGCTCAAGGTCACCGGACTGGCCAAGTCATCACCGGTTCTGGCCACCGGCTTGCTGCTGGTTGCAATCGCGGCCTTGTCGGGCTTTACCAATAATACGCCGCTGGTGATGATGATGATCCCGATCGGTATCACGCTGGCCAAAGAACTCGGTGAGCGCCCCTCCAAGATCCTGATGCCGATATCCTTTGCCGCAATATTGGGCGGCACCTGCACCCTGATTGGCACTTCCACCAACATATTGGTCGACGGTGTTGCACAGAAGAGCGGCCTGACCGGCTTTTCGATATTCGAGATCGCTCCCGCCGGTATCGTGGTCGCGCTGGTCGGTGTCACCTATCTTGCACTGACCCGTCGCTATCTGCCGGATCGCGACACAATGTCCTCTCTACTCGAAGACGGCCAGGCGAAGCGCTACACGATGTCAGTCTTCATCGTCGGCACCTCGCCTTATGTCGGTCAGATAGCCGGCCAAGTTGATCTTTTCCGGAGTGGCGAACGGCGGCTGGTGGATGTCATCCGGGATGATGTCTCGATCCGGCAATCGATGGCGGAATGCGTGATCCGGGAAGGCGATGTTCTGGTTCTGCACACCAATGAAGCAGATGTAATGACCATTCGCGAGCGTGGTAAACTACCGCTGACAAAAAGCGACGACAAGCAACAGTTTGTTCCGATGTCATCACACAGGTCGATGCTGGCCGAGATATTGCTGCTGCCGGATGCCCATCTGATCGGTCAAAGCCTGAAAGATGCCGCTTTGCCGCAGCGCTATGGAGTCCACCCGATTGCGATGCACCGAAAGGGCAGCAATCTGACCGAGCAATATGAGAGTGCCACCCTGCAGGTCGGCGACACTTTGCTGCTCGAGGGCGCACAAAAAAATATCCGTCGTCTGGTCGCGGGCGAAAATCTGATGAACGTCAGCGAGCCCAAGACCCGCGGTTTCCGTAAACATAAAGCGCCTATCGCTATCGCAGTAATCCTCGCTGTCGTCCTTGCGGCTTCTTTCGACGTCATGCCGATTGCCGGACTTGCAGTGCTTGGAATGGCCGCGGTTTTGGTGACCCGCTGCATCGAACCGGACGAAGCCTTCGCCTCGGTTGACTGGCGGATCATCGGTTTGATTGTGGCGATGCTTGCTATCGGCACTGCGCTGGAAAATGCCGGTCTCGTCGAGATGTTGGTCGCGGCGGCGACTCCCTGGCTGTCTGGTATCCCTCCGGTTTTTGCTCTCGCGGCCATCTATCTGTTGAGCCTTATGCTGACTGAACTGGTTACCAACAATGCCGTCGCCATCGTGGTCACCCCGATTGCTATCCAACTCGCGATTTCGCTTGGCGTTGATCCGCGGCCGTTTGTGATTGCGGTGATGTTTGCCGCCAGCGCCAGTTTCCTGACGCCAATCGGCTATCAGACCAATACTCTGGTCTATGGTGCGGGCGGGTATCGCTTCCTCGATTTCGCCCGCTATGGCCTGCCGCTGACTGTCCTTATTGCCATCACCTCGATCCTCATCATTCCGCTGATCTGGCCGCTGTGATTGGACCTGTACTCATGAACGATCTCAGCCATGCCAAAGCCTTTGATGAATAATCCTCACTCACAGGCATCGGGGTCGTGGCCGTACCGATCCCATCGCAGGACATCCAGATCGGAGGGAGTCGAAGTCCCGTTGGTCAAAAATAGCGGATTCTTTTTGGAATTTTTCGGTCATGGCAGGTAGGCCAACTGACTTGGCTGGCTACTTGAGACCGGTGCGCGAACCATGCAATTCTGCTGGGCTAATGTTATCGTAGAACGGAAGCTCTGCAGACGGGTGCGTCGAGCATAGCTGAATACGCCTGAGATCGACTTGGCTTTGGTAGATAAATTTTAGCGGCGACTGCGCATTCCGGGACGACGGAAGTCGGAATGCGGCTTAAATCTGTCAAAAACCTGATACCCATCTTTGCACTTATATATTCCTTCAGCTTCGTGTGATTTGTTAAACTGAAGCAGTTTAATATCGAATGGCGTTTCAAACTCCAGGCCCGCACTGCCCAATTTGTACCAGCGGACAACTGTGTTAATCGGTTCGAAACCACCGATGGTGATTATAAGGCTCTCCCCGGTTATCAACTGAGTTTCAGTCTTGATTCCGGCGCCCTTTTCGGTGATATTTCTGATGGTTGCCGTACAATTCCCAATGCGGTCGTTAAACAATTGCAGTTTAACAAGTCGCGCGTGTCTTTGCGGTCGCGATCGCTGGTTGTCGATATGTTCATCCAACATAGTTGCCATACCCGTACTCGGTAGATGTTAATATTTACGTAACGTTCTGCTTTCAGTTAAGAGCCTGTCCCACGTCTCTCGGACAAATTTTCCTGCCTAGCATCCGATGATGTGTTCGGCTTTGCAAACAAAACGATAGAGGCACTTTTCCCGATTTGTGAACGCCTGCGAAGTCTGTCACGATTTCCGTTGTTTTTCTGGAAGTTTCTCTCGTCGGCTGTTGGCCCATAGCTTACATAAGCATCAAATCTGCTCTATCAGGAAAGCGGGCAGAGGCCATTTTGCGCACGACGAATATTTTGCAACCACGCTTCCCCCGTTCAAACAGTTCGTATCTGTGCTATTGTTGGAATATGAAGCTGTCTCCCCTCCGTATCGCCTTCATCCTCATGATCCTGTTTTGCGGGATCAGTGTTCTGGGAGGCTCGGCTATGTGGTCTGCGCTTGGTCTCACTGATGATCTGACGATTGAAGGCAATGCCCTGATCGTCCGCAAGGATGTCGGCAATGTTGGAGCAAGTTGGACAGAATATGGCGGCGACAAAGGGGGTAATCGCTATGTGGCAGCTAGCCAAATCAACACCGCTAACGTCGATCGGTTGACTATAGCATGGACCCATAAAAGCGGTGCATTTGATGGCAAGAGCGATGAAGCTCGGCAAAGCAGCGCTCTGCAGACCACTCCGATATTGGTGGAGGAATCGCTGGTATTTTGCACCCAGTTCAACGAGGTGATCGCCGTTGATCCGGGGACGGGCGAGGAAAAGTGGCGTTATGATCCCGACGTACCCACCGACAGCGATCCGGCCAACCAATATACTTGTCGCGGCGTCTCATACTGGAAAGACGAAAGAGCTAACAAAGGCTCCCAGTGTTCTGCGCGCCTGTTTACCGGAACGGTTGATGCGCGGCTCATCGCACTGGATGCCAAAACCGGAAAGCCATGCGAAGATTTCGGCACTGGCGGCACCCGGCGAATTCAACCTTCGATATCGCTCCGCTGGCCAGGCGAATTCCAGATCACATCCGCGCCGGCAATCATTGGCGACACGGTTGTAACCGGCACTTCGATTGGCGACAATCTGCGAACCGATGCGCCCAAAGGCACTGTTTTCGCTTTTGACGTGCGTACCGGGGAAACAAAATGGACCTTTGATCCGCTGTCCGGTTCGCCAGATATACGCGGTGGCCACAGCAATGTGTGGTCGACCATTTCGATCGATGAGGCACGCAAGCTTGTCATCATCCCAACATCCAGCCCCAGTCCGGACTATTATGGCGGCAACCGGCCGGGGGATAATCTCTATGCCAATAGTGTTGTCGCGCTGAATGCGGAAACCGGTACCGTCGCCTGGCATTTCCAGACGGTTCATCACGATATCTGGGACTACGACCTCCCCGCCCAACCGGGTCTTTATCAGGTCTGGCGCAATGGCAAGGCCCATGACGTGGTGGCGCAGGTAACCAAGACGGGCCTGGTATTCGTGCTCGACCGGGATACGGGAGAGCCCTTTTTGCCGGTCGAGGAGCGGGCTGTTCCGCAACAGGCTGAAAAAGGAGAAACCATCTCACCAACCCAACCCTTTCCTGTCGGAACGCCCAATATCGTTCCCGACAGGGTGGACCCAAGCGATGCCTTCGGGCTCACGCTTTGGGACAGGTTGGCTTGCAAGGCACAATTGGAGAATCTTCGCGCAGAAGGGCTTTTCACGCCGCCAACCATCCAGGGTACATTATCGCTGCCTTTCACCGGCGGCGGGGCCAATTGGGGCAGCGCCGCCTTTGACCCCCGGCGCAATTTGCTGGTGATCAACATGAACAATATCGGCCAATATACGCGGCTACAGCCCAATGTGAAGGATGGCGGCAAAGCGAACAAGATCAACGATGATGACGAATTCGCACCGATGGAGGGTGCACCTTACGGCATGACCCGCGCGGTGATTGTCTCTCCGCTCGGCCTGCCCTGCACGCCGCCGCCATGGGGGGTGCTGGCCGGGATTGATCTGGATAGCGGGAAGATCGTCTGGCGACAGATATTGGGGACAACCGAAGATCTTGCCCCCGGAGGCTTCGCGTCAAAACTGGGCACACCCGCGCTTGGCGGCCCGATAGTGACTGCAGGAGGGCTGGTGTTTATCGGCGCCACATCGGATCATTATCTGCGCGCCTTCGAAGCGGCGACCGGCAAGGAATTGTGGAAAGGCCGCCTACCCGCTGGCGGCCAAGCAACGCCGATGAGCTATGTCTGGAAAGGGCGACAATATGTCGTCATTGCCGCCGGCGGAGCCTCGAATTTGGACACGAAGCTCGGAGACAATTTGGTGGCATTCGCACTGCCACGGTAAATAGCGAGGAGCGAGCGGCATTTGTTTCCGGGCATCCGCAGGCGGAGTTTCAGTCGCCGCGCTGTCGTAATCCCCGACCTCAACACAATACTGGCAACAGCAGAGCAAAAGCAGGGACAAAATCAGGTTGAGCGGACGATAATGGTTTCCGGTGCAATCGAACTGTCCAGCGCCTTTGTCGGCGTCATTTGTCCGGCAAAGGCTTGCCCCGAGCCTTGCTATCGCAGCATCCGGTTCGTGACCGATGAGGAGGAACTCCTGACTGTCGCCAATATAGAAGTGGAAGCACAGCATTTTGCGGACATGTTTGGACTAAGACGGTCGAAATCCGAAGGATGACCTTATTTCTGCGTTGGTGCACGCGCATGGCGATGATATGGAGCCATTGACCATGCACGAGCGGCAGAACCTGATGCATCAGTTCATCACCGGCGGCTTTGAGACCACGCAAAGTGCCGTTGCCCATGCGATCTGGCTGCTGGTAAGAAGGCCGGAACTTCATCAGATTCTGTTCGAGAAGCCCGGCAAGATCAAAAAATTTGTCGAGAAAACCTCGCGCTGGGAAAGTCCGGTTCAGGGCCTGTTTCGGGTAACCCGGCGGGATGTGGAACTGGACGGCACGATGATCCCCGAGGGATCCTATGTGATCATACGCTATGGCGCGGCCAACCGGGGATACCGAGAATTTATATGCCCGCACAGATTTGACATGGAGCGGAGCAATGCCGGGGCACATTTGGCATTCGATTCCGGCGCGCATTTCTGCGTTGGCGCGAAACTGGATCGCCGGCAGATGACGACGGCCATTGGCGACATCACCCGGCGCCTCAAGAACATCAGGCTGGCCAAGGACCTGCCCGATCCGGTTCACGAGTGCAGCCTCGCCTTTCTGCCGATCGCGGAAATGCATCTCGGCTTTGAAAAACGATGAAGGCCAGCGCTAAAACTCTGCGACAGCGTGGCAGGCCGGAAGGCATATCCGGCGATCAGAGCCGCGCCAAGCTGATCGTCAATGCCTCACATCTCTTCGCTCGCCACGGCTATAAATATGTGAAGCTGTCCGATGTTGCGGAAGCATCTGGCATGACCGCTGCGGCCGTCTATAATCATTTCGAGTCCAAGGACGCCTTGTTCATTGCCGCGGTAGTCGATGTTTATGAACAGATCGCAGTCGCTTTTAACAAGGCCGCAGATTTTGAAGGTGATTGGCGCAGCAGGCTGAATGCAATTCTGAAATCAGCTTCTGAAATTTACCGGACGCATGGATTTTTCCAGGGCATCGGCAATGCAGCGCAAACGCAACTGCTGCGAAATCCCGATATATTCCACCGAATATTGGAAGCCAGGCTGGGTCTAACAAAGATATTCCAGGCGATTCTTGGCGACGCCGTTGTTGCTGGCGAGTTGCCCGATGTTACGAATGTCAACATCTCGGTCGAATTGCTTATGGCGTTTGTGATAAACGGCATCGGCTCGGTCACAGAGCTTCGTAACGAGCAAAGCGATTTTGACGCAACGGTTGCTGCATTCCGGCTGCTGATCGATCTGCCGGGCCAGCGTCCTGACGGCAGCTGACCTTCTCGATGGCACGAGAACGGTTAACCGCTGCCATTGCCTTCAAGCCAGTCGCTGCGCCAAAAGCACTTGGCGACGACTGGGCGATATCTTTCCAACCATGAGACCAGCGCAAACAACCTGCTGTAAATTTATTTACACTTTAACAAGATATATTCCCAGTTCTCAGACATTACGACTCATTAATTGACAAAAAACACTGGCGTGAACCCTTAAACCCGACCAAACATCCTTTCAGACGCTGCAAATAATTTTACAGCATATCGGATAACCGCCTCCCCAGTTTAAGGAAGAATATCATGTCTTATCAAGATTTCAAAAGCTCAGCCGACAGTCTGATTAACAGCCAGAACGGCACATGGACCGGCATTGACGCTGAGTCCGTTGCCCGCATGCAATTGCAGAACCGCTTCAAGACCGGCCTCGATATTGCCAAATATACCGCCGCGATCATGCGCGAGGATATGGCTGCATATGATGCCGACAGCTCCAAATATACCCAGTCGCTGGGTTGCTGGCACGGTTTCATCGCGCAGCAGAAGATGATTTCGATCAAGAAACATTTCGGCGACACCAAACGACGTTACCTGTATCTGTCCGGCTGGATGGTGGCTGCGCTGCGCAGCGAGTTCGGTCCCCTGCCCGACCAGTCGATGCACGAAAAAACTTCGGTACCGGCGCTGATCGAAGAGCTCTACACTTTCCTCCGCCAGGCTGACGCCCGTGAGCTGAACCTGTTGTTCCGCGACATTGATGCGGCGCGCGAAGCCGGCGACAGTGCCGCAGAGAAAGCGGCGATGGACAAGGTCGAGAATTTCCAGACTCATGTTGTTCCGATCATTGCCGATATCGACGCCGGTTTCGGTAATGCCGAAGCCACCTACCTGCTCGCCAAGAAAATGATCGAAGCCGGCGCCTGCGCCCTGCAGATCGAAAACCAGGTTTCCGACGAAAAGCAATGCGGTCACCAGGACGGCAAGGTTACCGTGCCGCATGAAGATTTTCTCGCGAAGATCCGTGCCTGCCGCTATGCCTTCCTCGAACTGGGCGTAACCGACGGTATCATCGTCACCCGCACCGATTCGCTCGGCGCTGGCCTGACCAAGCAGATCGCGGTTTCCAATGAACCGGGCGATCTCGGCGACCAGTATAACAGCTTCCTCGATTGCGAAGAAATCGATCCGGCGACCGCGAAAAATGGCGACGTCATCATCAACCGCGACGGCAAGCTGCTGCGTCCGAAGCGCCTGCCTTCCAACCTGTTCCAGTTCCGTCCTAGTACCGGCGAGGACCGTTGCGTTCTCGACAGCATCACCTCGCTCCAGAACGGAGCCGACCTGCTGTGGATCGAAACCGAGAAACCGCACGTTGAGCAGATTGCCGGCATGATGGACCGGGTGCGTGAAGTCGTTCCGAATGCGAAGCTGGTTTACAACAACTCTCCTTCGTTCAACTGGACGCTGAACTTCCGTCAGCAGGTCTATGATGCGATGGCTGCGGAAGGGCTCGACGTTTCCGAATATGATCGTGACGGCCTGATGGACGCGAAATATGATGACACCGAACTGGGTGAAGCGGCTGACAAGCGCATCCGCACCTTCCAGGCCGATGGATCTAAGCGCGCCGGTATCTTCCATCACCTGATCACCCTGCCGACTTATCATACTGCAGCATTGTCGACCGACAATCTGGCCAAGGAATATTTCGGCGACGCTGGTATGCTGGGCTATGTCCTCGGCGTGCAGCGCAAAGAAATCCGCGAAGGTATTGCTTGCGTGAAGCACCAGAACATGTCGGGCAGCGACATTGGCGATGATCACAAGGAATATTTCGCCGGTGAAGCAGCGCTGAAAGCTGGTGGTGCGCACAATACGATGAACCAGTTCGGCTAAACAGCCAGAGTTCGGGTGCCCCCAGCCCCCTTTGCGGGGCACCTGATTTAACAGTTTTCCTGGGGAGGAAAAACTATCCGTCGGCAGCGATGCCGGCGGATTTTTTCTGGGTGGACAATTGACCCGAACGCTATCAGGGTTTTGAGATTGGGTTTCAAATATTGGATTTGTAACCGGTCCAATCTTGTATAGGGGACAGGATGACATTGCGGAAATCCGCTTCGATATTGGCACTGGCAGCGATGCTCTCGTCCTGTGGCGGTGGCGGCGGCAGTAGCAGCCCTGTGAGCCTGCCAACCGGTGGCGGGGCAGCCCCGACGCCAACGCCCACGCCGGTCAGCACCACCTGTTCATTGCAAGGCCGTCAAAACTGGGCATTTGACCAGATCAACCAATGGTATCTGTTCGCGGAGACACTGCCAGCCAGCCTGAGCCCGGCGCCTTATGGATCGGTGCAGGATTATATCGATGCTCTTACCGCCACTGCACGCAGTCAGGGACGGGACCGCTATTTTACCTATATCACCTCGATCGCCGAGGAGAATGCCTTCCTCAACTCGGGCGCTACAGCGGGCTTTGGCATAAGGCTGAGCTATGACAGCAGCGCCTCGCGGGTGTTCGTTCTCGACGCATTCGAAGGCGCGCCAGCGCTGGCCGCCGGTATCGATCGTGGTGCGGAATTGCTTGCGATCGGAACTAGCAGCAGCAATCTCCAGACCGTCACGTCGCTCTTCGCGCAGGGTGGTGCCAGCGCGGTCAGCAGCGCGCTCGGCCCGTCGATCGCCGGGACCAGCCGCGTGCTGCGCTTTCGCGACGCAGCGGGCGTTGAGACGACGACCACCGTGAGCAAGGCCGCTTATGCGCTCCAGCCAGTCTCGCCACGCTATGGCGTGCAGATCATCGACAATGCGGGGACCCGGACCGGCTATGTCAATCTGCGGAGCTTCATCGACAGCGCCGAGCCGCAATTGCGCGATGCGTTTCTGCAGTTCCGCAACGCCGGTGTGACCGAGCTGGTCATCGACCTGCGCTATAATGGCGGCGGCCTGGTGCGGACCGCCGAGCTGTTCGCCGATCTGCTCGGCCGCGACCGTTTTGCCAGCGATGTCCAGTCGGTCACCCGCTTCCGCGCCAGCAAGTCGGCCAATAACGATACCCGCAACTTCCGGTTCGAGGAGCAAGCGGTCGCACCGACGCGGATCGCCTTCATCACCACCGGTGCCTCGGCCTCGGCCAGCGAGCTGGTGATCAACGCGATGATCCCCTATCTAGACGCCAATATGGCGCTGGTCGGCAGCAACACCTATGGCAAGCCGGTCGGACAGATCGGGCTGGACCTCAGCGCCTGCGACGACCGGCTGCGGATCGTCGCCTTTGCCACCGAGAATGCCGACGGCAATGCCGATTATTTTGGCGGCCTGGCCGGTTCGCTGGCGAACAGCTGCCAGGCGGCGGACGATATCAGCCTGCCGCTCGGCGATCCTGGCGAAGCCTCGACAGCGCGCGCTCTCGGCTTTCTGTCCGGCGCCGCCTGCACCCCGATCAGCGGCGCGCTCGAGGGCGCGACAAGCAGTGCCACGACACGCTCCTCCGCTCAACGCGCTCCGCTTTCCCAAGCTCGCGAGCTGCTGATGCCGGACCGGCCAACCCCGGCTCAACGCGAAGTGCCGGGGTCTTTCTGACATGGCCGCGCATCAGACCGATCACGCCGTGATGGAAGACAGTCTCGTAACGCTCGGCGATCGCTATGACGGCATGGCTGCCGAATTGTTCAACCGGTTTATCGCCGGTCACCCGCATTATGCCCCGGTCTTTCTCAACCCCGAAGCGGCGCGCGAGCGGATGACGCGGGAGACGCTGGAGGCGATGCTCGGGCTGGCGGCTAGCGAATGGTGGGTCGATCATGCGGTGACCAATTTCATCGACCTGCATCACAATTATGCCGACTTCACCCCGCATGACTATGCGGCCTGGTTTGCGCTGGTGATCGAGACCATGGCGACCCGCGCCGGTGCCGACTGGCCCGACGGCGCGAGCGCCGCTTGGCAGCGGCAGGCGGACGGGCTGGTCGCCAAGGTCGCGACCGTGGACCGCAACAGCGAAGTGCCGGTGCGGACGTGAGCGAAGCGCGGGCGATCATCGAACGGCTCGGCCTGCTGCCCCATCCAGAGGGCGGCTGGTATCGCGAGACCTGGCGCGCGCCGGCGGCGGAGACCGAGCGGGCGAGCGCAACCGCCATCTATTTCCTGCTCGAGGCGGCACAGAAATCCCACTGGCACCGGGTGGACGCGACCGAGCTGTGGCTCTGGCACGCCGGCAGCCCGCTCACCCTGCGCAGCGCGGCGGATGACAGCGGGCCGGTGGCGGACGTCAGCCTGGGTCCCGATATCATCGCGGGACAGGCGCCGCAGCATCTGATCCCGACCGGCCACTGGCAAGCGGCCCATGCGGACCGGGGCTGGACTCTGGTCAGCTGCATCGTCTCGCCAGCCTTCGAATTTTCCGGCTTCGAACTGGCGGCGGCAGATTGGTCGCCCGGCGGCTGAGCATCGCGGAAAATGGTGCCCCGCCATCTCAGGATGGACCGTAGAACAGCGGATGAAAGGCGACCACCGCCTGCGGTACCGCTACCCGCAAGGGCAATATCTGGTAATAAGCGGCAGGCTCGCCATCCGGGCAGAGGTCGGGAAACGGGCGGAAACCGAAGCGGCTGTAATAGGCGGGATCACCGGTCAGCACGCAGCCCGCGGCATTGCGCTGGCGCAGCATCTCTATCCCGGCCTCGATCAGCTTGCTGCCGATATGCTGCCCCTGCAATTCCGGCTCCACCGCGACCGGCCCCAGCGTATACCAGCCGGGCGAACCGTCGGCGGCAAATGCCTCCGTAAAAGTCACCTGCCCGACGACCGCATCGTCAAGCTCGGCGACCAGCGAGATGGCCAGCGCGCCGGCGTCCCGAAACCGGTCGATCAGATCCTGCTCATTGCCACCGGCATAGTCCATCGGCGCAAAGGCGCGCCGGGTGATATCGTGGATCGCTTGCCGATCGGCGGGCCGTTCCGGGCGGATGACAAGGCTCATCGCGCGGCAATCGCCCCGATCAGCAGGGCCAGCGACACGGTGCAGCTGACCGTCCGCACATGGTTCCACGGCAGCCAGCGCTGCATATAGCGGCGCCACATCGCTTCGGCGTCCGGACCTGCCGCGTCGGTCGCCTCGAGCGCATTGTTGAGCGGGACATTGGCCGCTGCGGTCACCGCCAGCATGCCGGCCAGATAGACAAAGCCACCGGTCACCATCTGCCAGGCACCCGCGTTGCCCCACTGCATCACGCCAAAGACCGCGAGCAGCAGACAGGCGAGACTGCTGGCGAAGAATAAAGGCAGGAACAGCGATTTCAGGATGATCCGGTTGATCGACTGCATCGCCGCCATGCCGGCCGGCCGCCCCGCCGCGTCCAGCGATTGCATGACAAAGGCGGAGAAGGTGAAATAGACGCCCGCCATGATGCCGACCGATAGCGCGGCGAACCAGAGGGTTGCGGTAATCACGTCCTGCAAGGGGCTTTCTCCTGCTGTTTTCCTGTGAGCTACATCGCCTGCATGTCAGGGTCAGCCCTTGGCAGCAGCAGCCCGAGCACCACCGCAACCAGCAACAATGCCGGAACGTCGCCGAGCATATGGCCCATATGTTCGGGGTTTTGGATTGCCTGCACCGCCATGATCAGGGCGTGGACCAGGCTCGACCAGATGGTGAACCAGATCAGCGATCGATTGGCCGCAGGATTGGACGCGGCGCGGATCAGGAATATGCCCAATGTCGCGTAGACCCCGACGATCATCATATAATAATGCGAGGCGACCGGCGGTCCTTCGTGCCACATCCAGCCCGACGGCCAGACCAGAGCCAGCGGATAGACGAGGCAGAATATCGCCCCGAACAAAACCAGCGCGACCTGCAAAAAGCTATAGCGTCCAATCATGATTTCTCTCCCGTAGCGACCCGCGAGTGCGGCGATGAATACGCCTCTTGCGCCGCGTTGGCAAATCGCGGCCAAACTTTACACAGAGGCGGGCTTTTATTTTCTGTAATCTTTGCTCCTCTCGCCCGGGTCCTCCTCCGGCGGCAGCAGCCGGTCGAGCCGCCCGAGCAGCGCCAAAAGCGCAGGATTGTCGGGTTTCCGGATCGTCCCGACATAGCGGCCGCCGCGCAAGATCGGGCGGTAGCTGCCCTGCCTGATCCGCTGGAACAGCGTTTCTAGTGTGACCTTTGCGCGTGGCGTACCCGGGATACCAACTATCGCGTCCCAGGCCGCGGCAAATTCCTCAGCGCCGGGCTTGCGGCGCAGCCGATAAGCGCTCTCCCGGCTCATCCCGACCAGCATCGCCGCCTTCTTGACGCAGCGGGTCTGCGCCAGCAGGCCGATAAATTCTGCCTGCCGCACGGGTGACCAGCCTTGGGCGCGCGGGCGTAGCGGGACGGGGGTGAAAGCGGGGATGCGGGAGATGCGGCGGCTTTGAACGTCGGCGCTGCGCGGGTCGGGGCGGGAGGTTGATTGATCGCGGGGCATGGCGGGGATTAAGCCATATCGGGAGCGGTGTAGGAAAGCGGTTTTTTGGGTGGGTTAAGCCCCTCCTTTTCAAAAGTTTCAGGTCGATCAGTCCCCCGGACTGATCTGAAGCGACCGGGGGTCTTTTCACCTGAAACTGGGTTGGGGTGGTTTCTCGCGGCAAAGCGCAATTCCCAACAATCAGAGATATCAACCGCCGCACTCCCATGTTCGCTGACGCGAGCGATGCTTGCGCATCGCCACCACCCCTGAATCCCCTCCTCTGAAGAGGAGGGGCTGGAATTGGTGCTCGAAGTCCCGGCAAAAGTTGGCCACATTGGTCCTTGGCTCAGGATGACGAATGTGCGTCCCCCTTCGTCATTGCGATGGGCAAAGCCCCGAAGCAATCCAGAGCGGCGCGCGCGGCTCTGGATTGCCGCGGACCTGCGGTCCTCGCAATGACGGTTTATAGCACATCACCCCCTCCATCGTCATCCTGAACTTGGTTCAGGACCCCGCAAGGCAGGCGCGCAATCGATGGAGGTCCTGAGCCGAAGGCCACCGAAGGTAAACAAGTTCAGGATGACGAGTGCTCCGCCCCCACCCCTACAAACCCGATTGCATTCCCCACCCCGCTGCGCGACACTCCCGCCAACAAAAAAGGGAGAGCGAAAATATGACCGACCTCGAACAATCACGCCTCAAGATCGTGCGCGATCATATGGCGCTGGAGATCACCCATGAATGGGATGCGGTGATCGATACGTTTGAGCATCCGCGCTATGAATTATACGGCAATGGCACCGTGTTCGACGGCGAAGAAGCGGTGCGCGCCTATTTCGCGATGTCGCGCACGCCCTTTCCCGACCAGGCCAATGAAGTGATCGCGATCGGCGCGGCGGGCGCGCATGTCGTGCTGGTCGAATTCTGGCTGACCGGCACCCATCTCGGCCCGCTGACCATCGGCGAGCGGGTGATCGAGCCGACCGGCAAAGCCTTTCGGGTGCGGATGGCCGCGAGTTTCGAGTTTGCGCCGGGGACGGACCGGATTGTTTGCGAGCGGGCTTATTTTAGTGATGCGATGATTGCGCGGGAGTTGGGGTTGTGAGGGGGTGGGACATATCTTGGACCATGCGATGCGATTTATCCTACGGGGCGCTAGGCCTGTCGACTGCCAGCCTCACCTTTGATAAATCAACCAACCGCCTCGCCCTGAAACAAACGATCACAGTTGTTGTTAATCGGAAAATTTCCAAATTTGTTGAAGCTCTCTTATGATGGCCGCTCGGGGATTTTGCTTCATCCGCGCAACATAGATAAAATCTCGTTTAAATTGCTTAGACATTTCTTCGAATAGTTCGTCAATTTTCTTAGACATTATCCAGTACCTTTGGATCAGAAATTTTAGTGATTTTGATGATTTGAGCAGCCATAATAGCTTCTTTAGGTAGATGAGCATTAGACAACCCCGCGCAACGAGGAAGAACGCTATGCTCAGACCAATCCAAAACGTATCCTTCTTTGTTTTTTCTTTTCGGTGCAGAAAAGACATTTTCAAAGAATCTTGGCGCAACGCCTGTGAAAGGTTCAAACTTGACAGCTTGATCCAACACATCCGACTCTCCTGATTCATCATCTATAATCACTTCGTGATCATAAAGTTCACGGGTCATGCTTTTGGGATATGGTTCAATATACACCACACGACTAATATTTGCTGCGATAATATGGCGCCCGCACATGTGACAAGGGAAAGTGGTCGTGAATACCGTGCCGCCATCAATAGAAACACCTCTCCTCGCAGCTTCGACAATTGCATGCATCTCCGCATGGACTACACGACCAAATTCAATAAGATTGGAAATTCTTAAATCCTTGAACTTTCCTTCAAATTTTCCGAAAACCAAATCATTTACCAGCGCGTCTATATTGCCTTCGAACTCAGATGAAAAACCCACGTTGGTGTCAAGAAATTCCAGGAACCCCTTAATTACATCAAGTTTTTTTACAGCGTTAAAATCGCGCCCTTTCTGAAAATCTCTATTGTCACAGTTATCGTCATCACCCTCCCAGAACACACCTCCCTTAGGACTAGGAACATCGTTGCACCCTCTTGCAACAACATAATCATCTCGGTCGACAATTACTGCTCCGATTTGACGAGACAAATCAGAAGAACGAAATGCGACAGCCTGAGCCTCGAACATGTGCATTTCATCTCTTGTCGGGGTTATATAGGGGTGTCCAAAAAGCAACTGGAGAAACTTTTTCAGTTTAGGCTCATATTTTCCCTCGGTCGAAACAAAATAGTCAGCTAAATGGAAAGTACTGGAAAGGTTTTGCCCAATCTTCGAACCTGGTTTTTTCTGATCCAATGATATCAGTTTTTTTGCTTCTAAATGAAAAGCCTTCTTATCGGTCGTTTGGTGGGATTTTTGAATTTGTTGAATCAAATTTTTGATCCGACTTTGATAGCCAGAAAATGCGGAAACCATTATAAATTTCGACCCA
This sequence comes from Sphingorhabdus sp. M41, assembly GCF_001586275.1. Lineage (NCBI taxonomy): Bacteria > Pseudomonadati > Pseudomonadota > Alphaproteobacteria > Sphingomonadales > Sphingorhabdaceae > Sphingorhabdus > Sphingorhabdus sp. M41. The sequence continues at coordinate 2,000,507 of NZ_CP014545.1, forward strand.
TAAATCTTGCGAAGTAATTTAACTTCATCTGGATGTTTTAGGCTATTTATGATGTAGCAGCGATTGTACAATTCAATATCTTCAAAGTCGATTGAACAACCCTCTTTTAAGAGAAATTCTTGGCGGAGATGTCGTATCCGTGACAGTATAAGCGGGACTGTCGCGGCGCCGCTATTCACATCCCGCCGTATATGATCTGCCGCATTCATCAGATACCGGACTTTGTCTCCGAACTTCGCATCATCGATTTTTAATCGAACTTCATCATCGCACACAGCGGTAATTAGCTGACTAACCCTGATCTGAAAACAATTGTAGCCGTATGGTTTCATTAGGCCTTCAAGGCAATTTGACAGTTCAGCCAGATCTGTTCCTGCAGGCCCAGCAATGCCAATCACCAATTCGGGTTTAGGGCATTCTTCATCGTAATGTTTCAAAACGGATTCCAATTTTTCTAAACATTGGGCAATATAGCTTCGTCATACCTTAATGCTACCAATTATAGAGACAGTTAAGCATTCTATGGAAAGCTACATAAAGAACAAAGAGTGTAACCTATCGAATATTGATTACAATATTTGCATTCGGAATGGTTTGTTAACTGTCGACAGGAACAACCGAATTACGCTAGCTTTCGGCTATTCATACCAATCGGAGGCCCCACAATGACCACCCCCCAACCAACCCACCGCCAGGGCCACTGCCTTTGCGGCGCGATCACCATCACCGCCACACAAGCCGCCAGCCATGTCGATGCCTGTCATTGCCGGATGTGCCGGCGCTGGGGTGGCGGGCCGCTTGTCGAGGTTGATGGCTGGGCTGGTTAACGCCCTTCGCCGCCGGTTTGGCGACCCGACAGCCCGGCCGCCTATTTCTTCCAGCCGTGCGACAGCAGCTTTACCGTTACCCGTCCGGTGGCGACATGGGTGCCGTCGGCGTCGTGCATCGGGAATTCGGCGATATAGCCGGCGCTGCCCTTGCGCTCGAGATCGGCGAGCAGGCGGGCGATCTCCTCCTCCGGCAACCGAAATTCGGCGGTGACATCGCTCGCGGCGGGCTTGTGGAAGTCGACATATATATCCTTGAGGATCGGGAAATGGCGCTCGACATCGAGCAGCGAGATGCCGGGCAGCGCCGCCACCGCTTCGGCCAGCACAGTGAAAGCGCCCATATAGAGCACGCCGACATGATTCTCGTTGCCCGCCAGCGGCATCAGCAGATGGGCATGGCCGCGACCTTGCTCTAGGGTCTTGAGGCCGGTGCGCTCGACAAATTCGACGCGATATTTGGGTTTGCGTTCTTTCTCTGTGGTCATTTCCATCTCTCCCTGTTTCGGCCTGCCTTGCCGGTAGCTTTTATCACCCCGCCCGGCTTGCTCCAGACTTGCTTTTGCCAGGATATGGGTAGCCGGCAAGCGCCCCATTTCCATTTTTTCCCGATCCGGCCGCGCTTAGCGCCAGTCCGTTTTTATTCAGCGCCGGAATGCTGTGGCGACGGGAACGATCGGGCGGTTCGTGCATAGATAGACTGTGCAGGCAACAACGCATGCATCCCCCAAGGGCCGGACAACCGGCCAAACAGAAGGACCGTGAAAATGGGCGAACTCGTAGACAAAGTAAAAGGCAATGTGAACGAAGCCGTTGGCAAGGCCAAGCAGAAAAGCAATGATCCCGACACCCGTGCCGAAGGCGCGGCGCAGGAAGTCAAGGGCAAGACCCAGCAAGTCAAGGGCTCCGTCAAGGGCGCTTTGGGCGACAAGGTCTAGCCTCTACCCCTCCCCGAACCTGGCGCTGCTCGCTCTCCCTCTCCCTCCTCTGCCAGCAGCGCCACCCAGGAAAGCCGTCCCTCGCGGGGCGGCTTTTTTCTATCTTGATTGCAGGAGATTCGGTCTGAAGCCGGGTCGCAGCTGATGCAATTGACGACGGATTCTGCTAGGAGCGGATTCGATCACCGGGTCACTCAAGGGAGGAAAGACCATGACCGAAAAACCGTCATCAGAGGATCAGGGAGCCGCCCCCCTCACCGGCCATTGTCTGTGCGGCGCAGTGACGATCAAGGCCAGACCGGTGCGCCCCCATGTCGAGGCCTGCCATTGCGCGATGTGCCGGCGCTGGGGCGGCAGCGCCTTCCTCGGCGTGCAATGCGGCCCGGACGTGGAGATCGAGGGCGAGGACCATGTCACCCGCTATGCCTCGTCCGACTGGGCGGAACGCGGTTTCTGCAGCCAATGCGGGAGCAACCTCTTCTACCGCTTCACCCCCGCCGACAATTACAGCTTCCCCGCCGGTCTGTTCGACGATCTTGGCGGCGCGACGATGAGCGAACAGATATTTGTCGACGAGAAGCCGGATTATTATGATTTCGCCCAGAAGACGGTAATGAAGACCGGCGCGGAAATCATCGCCGAAGCGGAGGCTGCGGGCTTTTCGTTTGACTGAGACCGGCATGGCCGGGGCGCGCAGCAATATGCATGGTCGCTGCCATTCCGGCTGACCGGTCCAGCATCGTGGGAGCGTCGCTAGGAACAGGCCTCGACATAGCCGAGCACCGGCATCGTGCCGACGTGGATCTGGCTGACTGTGCCATCGCTGGCAATTTCAAACCGCAGCGCGGAATCGCCGCTGGCGGCATTGGGCGCGGTCAGATATTTGGCCGGCGCATCAACATATTTATGCGGCGTGGCGGGAAAGGGAAAAAGCTTTTTGACTGCGGCTTCGCTCGCCCCGGGGCCAATGCCCTCGGCCAGCTTGACCTGCGAGCCCTTGCTGATCGAAATGCGGCGCAGCTTGCCGGCTTCGACAATCGCATAGGCGTCGGGATAGTCGGGCGAGGTCAGGACCAGGCAGCTGTCCGACACCACCGGCCCGTGCACGCCCCAGCTGCTGCCGGCGGGGATCTTCTCGCCAATGCGGAGGTCGCCGAGACCGGTGAGCGTCAGGGTGTTAGCCGATGGCGCCGGATCGGGTGCGGGGGCTGTTGGCTTCGGAGCCACCGCCGTTGCGGGTGTCACGGAAACAGTCTCGTCCGCCGCCGGTTCGGAGGAGGACTGCGATGAACAGGCCGCCAGGAGGGCTAGCGGGATCAGGGTGAGGGTTTGCTTCATGTAGGGGTTACGCCGGAGGCGGGGGAAAGGTTGCGTGTTGGGGCTTATTGGCTGTGTGGAGCGAAGGTCTGGATTCTGCTAAAAGTGCACCTTCACTTTAATTTCAAGATGGGTTGGGATTATGTGCACTGCCACCGTTATCGGATCGCTGGCCGAAGGATCAAGTGCACCGTCACCGTAATCTTAAATTACGCAGTTATATCCACGCTACTAAAACTTAATAAGTTCTCTTGGTCGGCGTTAAGTCTGATTATCTGTGCAACTTCTTCACCGAACCTATTTCTCGATGTTATGCTAACAGTCATTTGCTCAGGTCGATCATCAATCTGGTAATCTAACGAAAAATTTTGACGACTCCCTTCTTCTAAGACTGAAAAAAATCGTTCAAAATGAACTAAATCGTCAGTCTTTATAGTAACCTGAACGTCTGAAGCCATTGCTCCTACATTGTGCAACGCAATACTCTGCTTCAATATCTGACCAGAACGACTTCCGCCATTTGCATGGATTGTGAATCGCGGTGAGGTCGCTGCGCGGCGCGCTTGACGCTCTTCATGAAGAGCTGCCAATTCAGCTTGAGCTTGTTCTCTTGTAACTTCGACTAACGCAGCCTGCTGTGTGACAGAATTTCTTAATTCTTCACTCTGCAACTCTAATGCCCTGACGCTCTGGCGCAGCTCTTCTCCTTGTTGGAAAAAACCAAGCACCAACCAAAGCAAAGCCAGCGGCCCCAATATTCCAGCCAGAAGGTCTCCAAACTCATTGGGCGTCATCGCCTTGATATGTTCCCATTCCGATATGAAATATCCCGAAAAGAAAAGCGCGATTATCAGAGAAACTGATACGCCAATTTTTCCATATGTGGACAAGCGAGATTCATATTCGTTTTGGCCTGCCATAAAACCTCCAAGGCCTCCCGTTGTAGAGATACGGATCAACGAGTTCTGCCAATTTAGATGGGATAAACTGTCACTCCGCCGGTTCGCTCACCTCATCCTCGGGCAAATACAACCGGTCCCCCTTGTCCTTATAGACCTTCGCCATCTCGCGCATGCCTTCTTCCGCTGCCGCCTTGCTGGCAGCCGCCGTATCGGCACCCAGTTTCTCCGAGGCGATAAAGCCTTCGGCGCTCTGGTTCTGTTTGCTGGCGAAGTCGCGCACCTCTTGCGAGATTTTCATGCTGCAGAATTTCGGCCCGCACATCGAGCAGAAATGCGCAGTCTTGGCGCCTTCGGCGGGCAGCGTCTGGTCGTGATATTGCATCGCGGTTTCGGGGTCGAGGCTGAGGTTGAACTGGTCGCGCCAGCGGAACTCGAAGCGGGCTTTTGAAAGCGCGTCGTCGCGGACCTGGGCGGCCGGGTGGCCCTTGGCGAGGTCGGCGGCGTGGGCGGCGAGCTTGTAGGTGATCACGCCGACCTTGACGTCGTCGCGGTCGGGCAAGCCGAGATGTTCCTTGGGCGTGACATAGCAGAGCATGGCGGTGCCATACCAGCCGATCTGGGCGGCGCCGATGCCGCTGGTGATATGGTCATAGCCCGGCGCGATGTCGGTGGTAAGGGGGCCGAGCGTATAGAAAGGCGCCTCGCCGCAGACTTCGAGCTGCTTTTCCATATTCTCCTTGATCTTGTGCATCGGCACATGGCCGGGGCCCTCGATCATCACCTGGACGTCGGACTTCCACGCGCGGTGGGTCAGCTCGCCGAGCGTGTAGAGTTCGGAGAATTGCGCCTCGTCATTGGCGTCGGCGATCGAGCCGGGGCGCAGGCCGTCGCCGAGGCTGTAGGCGATGTCATAGGCCTTCATGATCTCGGTGATGTCGTCGAAATGTTCGTAGAGGAAGCTTTCTTTGTGATGCGCGAGGCACCATTTCGCCATGATCGATCCGCCGCGCGAAACGATGCCGGTGACGCGCTTGGCCGCCATCGGCACATAAGGCAGACGGACGCCGGCGTGGATGGTGAAATAGTCGACGCCCTGCTCGGCTTGCTCGATCAACGTATCGCGGAAGATTTCCCAGGTCAGGTCCTCGGCGACGCCGCCGACTTTTTCCAGCGCCTGATAGATCGGCACGGTGCCAATCGGCACGGGGCTGTTGCGGATGATCCACTCGCGGGTGTCGTGGATGTTGCGGCCGGTGGAGAGATCCATGACCGTGTCGGCGCCCCAGCGGATCGACCAGACCATCTTGTCGACTTCATTTGCGACATCGGATGCAACCGCGCTGTTGCCGATATTGGCGTTGATCTTGACGAGGAAATTGCGCCCGATCGCCATCGGTTCGCTTTCCGGGTGGTTGATATTATTGGGGATGATCGCCCTGCCCCGTGCGATTTCGTCGCGGACGAATTCCGGCGTGACATAGTCGGGGATCGAGGCGCCAAAGCTTTCGCCATCGCGCTTATATTCCTTGAGCCGCTCGCGCCCGAGATTTTCGCGCTCGGCGACATATTCCATTTCCGGGGTGATGATGCCCTGACGCGCATAATGCATCTGGGAAACGTTCGCGCCTGGCTTGGCGCGCAGCACCTTGCGGCGGACATTGGGGAAAGGCGCGACTCCGCCGGAGCGGTCGGGGCCGAGCTGGCCATTATCTTCCGGCTTGACCTCGCGCTGGGTGACTTGCTCGACATCGCCGCGCGCCTTGATCCACGGGCTACGCAATTCGTTGAGGCCGGTCTTGATGTCGATCAGGGCCTGCGGATCGGTGTAAGGCCCGCTGGTGTCATAGACACGGATCGGCGGTTCGCCGCCCTCGAGATGGATTTCGCGCATCGCGACGCGGATGCCGGAGCCGCTGTGCGCCGCGACATGGACTTTCTTCGAGCCACTGATCGGGCCGGTGGTCACGCCAATTTCGGTTTTTGCGGGAAGGTCAGCCATGTTCATTCGTTCCTTTGTCATTTCGGAACGAGGGCGGGATTTGTGAAAACCGCTCCCTCCCTCCGCCCGTAAGCCCTCATGCATGAGGGGCGGGATCAGGTTCAGCGGGTCGCAGGGCGTTACACCTGCCTCTCAGACGCATTTACGAGTCCCATCAAAATTTGATGGGATGGCGACTCCCCGGGGATGGGTGAATGTTAGAGGCTCGGCGAACGGATGTCATGCCAATTCTCGCCTTGCCGTATGCGCGGCGATGATTTAATCAAGCGATTAAACATAGTGGAGTCGCCGGCAGCAATCTGCTAACCTGCGGCCAAAGCCCAAAGAGGCATGAAATGGAGCGGAATATGGTTGAAGCAGCAGGCAGGAAATTCGATATTGTCGTTGTTGGCGCGGGCTTTGCCGGCCTCTATCTATTGCACAAATTCCGGCAGATGGGGCTTTCCGCCCATGCCTTCGAAGCGGGCGATGATGTCGGCGGCACCTGGTACTGGAACCGCTATCCGGGCGCCCGCTGCGATATCGAGAGCATCGACTATTCGTTCAGCTTCGATCCCGAACTGGAGCAGGAATGGGAGTGGAGCGAGAAATATGCGACGCAGCCGGAAATCCTCCGCTACGCCCAGCATGTCGCCGAACGCTTTGACCTTCGCCGCGACATCACATTCGAGGCTCGGGTCGAAACAGCGGTCTGGGATGAGGATGCCTCAAGCTGGACAGTGACCACCGAGACCGGCGAGACCGTCAGCAGCCGCTTTTTCATCATGGCCACAGGCTGCCTTTCCCAGCCGAAGGATATCGATATCGAAGGGATCGAAAATTTCGCCGGCGAGATTTACCGCACCCACAGCTGGCCGCATGAAGGCGTCGACTTTTCCGGCAAGCGGGTCGGTGTCATCGGCACCGGATCATCGGGCATCCAGTCGATCCCGCTGATTGCCGAACAGGCCGACAGCACCACCGTCTTCCAGCGCACCGCCAATTATTCGCTGCCGGCTGGCAACGGACCGATTGCGCCGGAGAAGCTGGCGGTGAAGAAACGCTATCAGGATTACCGGGAAGAGGCCCGCTGGACCAAGGTTGGCGTGCCGGGCAAGGAGGCGATGGACTTCGCGCTGACAGTGTCGGACGAAGAACGGCAGCAGCGCTATGAAAAGCTTTGGAACACCGGGGCGATACCGCATCTCGGTTCCGAATTTGCCGATATATTACTCGACGAGCAGGCCAATGACACGCTGGCGGAATTTGTCCGCAGCAATATCCGCTCGGTCATCGAAGACAGCAATGTCGCGGACATATTGACGCCGACGGAATTTCCGATCTGCACCAAGCGCGCCTGTCTCGACACCAATTATTACCAGACATTCAACAAGCCCAATGTGCATATTGTCGATATCAAGAAAGATCCGATCCTGTCGATCAGCGAAACCGGGGTCACCACACGGGATCAGAATTTCGACTTTGACGCAATCGTCTTCGCCACCGGATTTGATGCGATGACCGGCGCGCTGCTGGCGATCGATATCCGCGGTCGCGATGGTCAGACCCTGAAAGAAAAATGGGCCGACGGTCCGGTCAATTATCTCGGACTGACGGTTTCGGGCTTTCCCAATTTCTTCATGATTACCGGTCCCGGCAGCCCGTCGGTCCTGTCGAACATGGTGCTGTCGATCGAGCAGCATGTCGAATGGATCGCCGATTGCCTCGCTTATATGGAGAAAGAGGATCTCACTGTCATTGATGCCACCCCGATGGCGGAAACCGGCTGGGTTGAATATGGCACGGCGACCAGCGACATGACGCTCTTTCCGCAGGCCAAGTCTTGGTATATGGGCGCCAATGTGCCCGGAAAACCGCGCGTTTGCCTGCCCTATGTCGGCGGTGTCGCCGCCTATCGCCGGGTCTGCAATGATGTTGCGGCCCAGGATTATCTGGGTTTCCGCTTCGATGGTCCGGGCGGTTCGCGCTGCAAGGATGGTCTCGTGCGGCGCCAGCAGCCCGACGTGGTTGCTCTGCTCGAGATGCTGGACGAGATGGAATTGCCGCCGTTTGAAAGCATGTCACCGGAAATGGCGCGCGCAACTTCACTGGCGATGAATGCCGGAAACCCTCCGGGTCCGGCAGTCGGCGAAGTGGTCGACGGCCAGTTTCCCGGCGCCGATGGCCTGCTCGACTATCGCCTGTACCGACCGGACAGCCCCGGCCCGCATCCGGTCACCGTCTATTTTCACGGCGGCGGCTGGGTCCTGGGCGATCACACATCCGATGACGCTTTCTGCCGCGACCTGTGCGTAAACGCCAATAGCATCGTCATTTCCGCCAATTACCGCCACGCCCCGGAAGCGCCCTTCCCCGCTGCGGCCGATGACGGTTTTGCCGCGGTCCGATGGGCCGCCGAAAATATCGAGACGCTCGGCGGTATCGCGGGTGAACTGGCGGTTTGCGGCTGGAGCGCGGGCGGCAATATTGCTGCCGTGGTCTGCCAGCTGGCGCGCGATGCAGGCGGTCCGGATATCAAGGGCCAGGTCCTGATCACCCCGGTGGTCGATGCCGGCGATGACAGTCCGTCGATGACCGACAATGGCGAAGGCTTTGTGCTGACCAAAGCGCTGATGGACTGGTTCTGGGATCATTATGCCGATCCTTCCGAGCGCGCCGATCCGAAAGCCTCGCCGTTGCTCGCCGCAGATCTTTCCCATCTGCCGCCCGCCTTGATCATCACCGGAGAATTTGACCCGCTACGCGATCAGGGCAAGGCCTATGCCGATGCGCTGGCTGCAGCCGGGACACAGGCACGCAACATCACCTATCCCGGCCAGATCCATACGTCCTTCACTGCGGTAGGAGCGATCCCGACGGCCAATGGCGCTCGGCAGGAAGTTGCTGCCGCGCTGCGACATTATTTCAAGGTGATGGAACCGGCCTGAGCCGGCTGCGAAAGCCCAGATCAGTCAGGGCATTTGCAGCCGCACGAGAGCGGCAAAAATTGCGAGGAGCCCGACGGCAATCGAGACGCCAGCCCAGAGACGGTTGGCCGCGCTCATCATTTTGCTGGCGACATTCAAGAACCAGTCGCCGACCGCCAGGATCAGCGCGCCTTCAATGAATATCCATGCGCCAAGCACGCTTATCAATATCGAAAGCAGGTCGCCGGGATTCCAGGGATTGACGAGATAGATAGTCGCTCCGACAGCCAGAGTGACGATGCCGGTCAGAAATTGCAGGGCCATGCTGTCGCGGAATTCCTGCAGCATTTTCGCCCAGAAACCAGGCCGCCGAAATTCGCCTACGCCAGCCGCAACGGCATAGAGACCGATGAAGAAGGTGATCCAGCCGGTGATATTGCCTTCATTGCCCATAATATCTCTCCTTCTGTCGTGACGGAACTAGAGCATGTCCGGACATCCAGACCAGCAGTCTCTTGCAAACGCCCCGAAAAACCGAAGTCTATGGCGAATGCCTCGGCAGGTCCAGTGAAGTCTGCCGGACGTGATTAGCCCTGACATCGCGCACCACGGCCTTTCGGAAGTGCTTAAAAAGTATAACCCACGCCAATTGCACCGAATAACTGGTTGGCGCTGCCGCGGATCGATGTGACCGGGGATTTTTTAGGATCACCGAGCATCCGGGAATAGCTGCCGAGCAAAATCATGCTGAAACCGCCATTGGTGACGTCGCCGTCAAGATCAATTGCCGTGAGCATGGTCGCCCCAACATTTTTCCAGCCGCTGTCTGCAGTGAAAGCCGGCAGTCCGCTGGCGGCCGATCCGGCGGGAGTGATGCTGAAATAATAATCGGCATAATTGTCGTCAACATATTCGGCGTTGATCGAGAGGCTGGTGACGACGCTGGGGCTGAGCGGGGTGAAATAGGTCAGGCTGGGGAAGACTACCATGCCGTCATGCGCGCCCGCGATATCCCAGCGCACGTCGACCTGAGCCGTCAGCGAGTCATAGGGGTTGAGTACCCGATTGACCTGCACGCCTGCGAACGGGCCCACTTCGACAGCGAAATCGAGTTTGCCGAGCGCACTCACCACAGGGTCCTTGATCGAATTCTGCCGATCAAAGCGCGCCCGGACGACCGGACCGAGAATGAAGTCAACTTTCGCTCCTTCGCGATCAGGAATGAAATCGAGCGCAATGCCCGGACCACGCGGCTGGAAGTCGATACCGCCGATGCTGCCCAGAACAACCGGTAACGGGGAGATGGTGTAATCGTCTGATCCCTCATAGCTGGAACCAACCGCCACCCCGATGCCTGCGGTCAGATAGTCGCCATCAAAGACAGACTTTTCGGCTGGCATAAGGGCCGGGTCTTCCTGCGCCAGAAGCGGAGAAGACAGACCAAGACCGATCGAAAACAAGGCGGCACTGCGAAATATGTTCGAATTTTTCAAGATTGGTTCCCCACTGGTTGCGTAACGGTTGTACGCGCGGACGGCTCAACAGTTCCATCCCTAGTATAGGGCTCCATTCTATTTATGGTAAAGCGCAGTTATTCCGGCAAGCCCTGTTCAAGCACCGCCTGCAGGGCTGCAAAACAGCGCTGGTCGACCGCCGAGCCCACTTCGCCTTGCAAAATTTCCATCGCTTTTTCGGACGACATCGCCGACCGATAGGGCCGGTCCGCAGTAAGTGCGTCATAAATATCGGCCACGGTGATGATGCGAGATTCCAACCCAATGCTGCGTTCGTCCAGACCGAGCGGATATCCCTTGCCATCCAGTCGCTCGTGATGCGAACCGGCGATCATCGCCATGTCGCTCATCACGCCAATCTGGCCCAGGATATTGGTGGTGTGCTGTGCATGGCCCTGCATGGCTTGCCACTCCTCAGCATCCAGCTTGCCCGGTTTTTCCAGGATAGCGCTGCTGACGCCCAATTTCCCGACATCATGCAGGGTTGCGGCGCGGCGCAGCGCCCGGCGGCGTCGATCATCCATACCCAGTTTTTCGGCAATCTTGTCAGCGATCACCCCGACGCGTTCGCTGTGGCCGGCGGTAAACGGGCTTTTGGCATCGATGACCCGGCCAAAGGCCAGGCTGATGTCGTCGAGATAATTCTCGTCTACGGTGATATATTGCGCTGCCGGTTCAAGCGCCCATAATTGTTCGGGCAGATCGTCGAGCGCCAGTTCTTCCCAGAAACCACTGGCATCTGACAATTTCTCGAATAGCGCGCATAGCTGCGGATCGAGCCAGCTTCCCGACCGATTACGAATTTCTGCAAGCGCAGCGTCCTTGCCTCTTGCGCTGTAAAATACATCGGCGACCTGCGCCAAAAGCGCTATCCGGCCGCCGAGATGAATATCGGTCCCGGCCACGCCCAGCGGCAAGCCGCTGCCGTCCCAATGTTCATCGAGATGCAAAATGGCCTGAGCAACATCTTCGGAAAAGCGCAATTGCCGGGCGATATCGGCACCGCGCTCACAACGGGTCGCCATCATCTCGGTCAATATGGCGCCGCCATTTTCGGCAATATTGCCAAGCGCCTGTTCGCGTACATCGGCCTCAGCGTCTGCGCCGACGGCGGTGGCAATATATTCGCCAAGATCTTCAGGCCGCGGGCCAAGCAGCTTGAAGTCACGCTTGAGCTTGCGATCGTCGCCGACAAACAACTCGCTGACCCGGGCGGCATTGCTGCTACAGCCGAGATCCTTGAGCAGCACCGCATAATAGACATCGCGCAAGGCCTCGCCTTTCATCCCCAGCGCCATCGCTATCTGGGTACCAATCCAGCAAGCCCGAATACTATGACCAGCGGTCTGCCCTTCGGTCAGGTCCAGCGCATAGGAAAATGCTCCCAGAATTTCTGACAATCGCGATTTGTCGAAACTGTCATTCTGGTCAAAAACCGAAAACCTGGACTGATACACTTGCCATTACTCCTAGCCTGTCGCGACAGAATGCCGTCAGAATACTAGTGAACGGTTAATTTCTGCCGGATTACAGGATATATTTCATGCGCACCGCATAATGCGCGTCATCGGCTCCCACGGTAAACTGCGCCGATTTGAATTTGGGCGGGCCCATGCCGATTTTGGGGTTGCGGGAAAAGCCAAACCCTTCGCGCGGCAGGAACAGCCTGAGGTCCATTTTTCCGTTGGAATTTTCGTCATGAACCAGCGCCACGGCGTAAGTGCCTGGTTTCACCCCGGGAATCTGAATATTGCCGGCGTCGGTTGCCGAAACCTTCAGCTTGCGGGCTTTTTTATCCTTGCTGCAGTCCGGGAAATAGTCCGGATTTGCGCTCAAGCAGACCAGCACATTGCCCTTTTCCGAACGCAAACCGGTTATGTCGAGACCAATCGAGGCTGAAACCGCCGGCGCAATCGCTATCGGCGCTTCACTCGCGGATGCGCTTGCTGCCAGCAGCAGCGCCGAAACTGCGCCCAAGATCGGCAAGCCCGATGTCGGTGCCGCAGATCTTGTCCCAAAAGCGAAAATATAAGCCATAATTACCTCTATAAGCGTCATGGTGTTTTTCATGATGGGTCGCGGTTATGAGCCAAGCTCCTAACCTGCCCTGAACAAGCCAGCGCGGGAACATCTCCCATCCCATGTGATTGGAGACGCCCATAACGGTCATGGTCAACAATACCAGTCCTAAAACGCCGACATGAATCGGTATCGCGATTACCAGAGCCGGAATAACGACAGCGCCGCTAATCGCCTCGACCGGATGGAAACTCATCGCCGCCCATGCGGTTGGAGGACGACTTTCGTGGTGCACCGCATGGGCAAGCTTGAACCATTGTGGCCGATGAAACAGCCGGTGCGTCCAGTAGAACCATGTGTCGTGCAGGAATAGATAGAGGAAGAAAGACAGGGGCAGATACCAATAGGAATATGTGCCTGGATCGGTATAAATCTTGGTCCAGCCTGCATTCTGCCAGCCCCATGCGACAATCCCGGCGGGAATGCCGTAAATCGCGGCGGATAGCAGAGACCAGCGGATTTCGCGCCCCATCTGGAGCTTCAGCTTGTCATATTGACCGGGGTGGACGCGCTGGGTCAGCCAGGCAAAAAAGCCGCTGCTGAGCAGATAGCGTCCGCCAACGATCAGCGTCATGGCGATCGCGGAAATCAGAACAGGAAGAGCATATTCCATCGGCAGGGAATATGACGCCAATCATCGGGGAGCAAGGTCTAAAGCTTCAATCAGCTACCTGCTTTCAGACAGGCTTTCCCCTGCCTTCGCCATCGGCTAAGACAAGGTGATGTCGATGAACGCCACCCGATCAAAGCCGTATGATTTGGCAATCGCCGGTGGTGGTCTGGCCGGCGGGCTGGTGGCGCTGGCTCTCGCAAAATTGCGGCCCGATCTCGATATTGTCCTGATCGAAGCCGAGAATAATTTCGGCGGCAACCATATCTGGTCTTTTTTTGAAAGCGACGTCGAACCGGAGCATCGCTGGCTCGTCGATCCGCTGATCTCCCGCCAGTGGGACAGCTATGACGTGCATTTCCCGAAATATAGCCGTCGTCTCGGCAACGGCTATTATTCGATCGAGTCCAAAAATCTCGACCGCGAGTTACGCAAGCGGGTGCCTTCGAAGTCGCTGGTTAACGGACAAAAAGCCGAGACAGTTGAAAATGGCCGGGTTCAGCTGGCGAATGGCACGATATTGAAGGCGCAAGCGGTGCTGGATGTCCGCGGCGGCGGAGATATTTCGGCACTGGAAACCGGCTGGCAGAAATTTTGCGGTCAGATGCTGAAGCTGGCAAAACCGCATGGGCTTGATCGCCCTATCATCATGGATGCCACCGTCGAGCAAATTGACGGCTATCGCTTCATCTACTGTCTGCCATTCAGCGACACCGAGGTTTTTGTCGAAGACACTTATTATTCTGATACTCCGGACCTCGACAGCACAACCTCTCATGCCCGGATCGCCGACTATGCAGGCGCGCAAGGATGGGACATCGATGCGGTCCTTAGCGCAGAAAAAGGCCAACTTCCGGTCATTTACGGTGGCGACTTTGAGGCGTTCTGGCAGGCCAATGCAGGCGTCGATGCCCGAGCGGGAGCAAGAGCGGCGCTGATCCAGCCGATCACCAGCTATTCGCTGCCGATGGCGGTCAGGACCGCGGTGCTGATTGCCGATATGTCTGAAATCAACCAGCAGAAATTAGACAGAATACTGCACGATCTGGCGCGGCAACACTGGAAAAAGGGCAAATTTTACCGTCTGCTCTGCGCCTTCCTGTTTCTGGGTGCTGACCCCGAGAAACGTTACAAGACACTGGAACATACATATGCCAAGGACGAACAATTGCTTGCCCGTTTCTATGCCGGCAAATCGACCATCATGGATCAGGCCAGCCTGCTGAGCGGCAGGCCTCCCATTCCGATTTTCCGCGCAATCCCGCTCTTGTTAAAATATAGATGAGTCTGATTATTCGATGAATGAAGTTGCAAAATCCCAGAGTGAATTGTTCAAGAAAGCGGCCGTGGTCGGTTCCGGCTTTGGCGGCCTGGCGCTCGCGATCCGGCTGCAATCCGCCGGCATTCAGACGACTATATTGGAAGGCCGCGACAAGCCGGGCGGGCGGGCTTATTATTGGGAGAAAGAAGGCTTTATCTTCGACGGCGGCCCGACCGTTATCACCGACCCGGATTGCCTGTCGCAGCTGTGGGAATTGACCGGAAATGACATGGCCAAGGATATCGAACTGATGCCGGTATCGCCATTCTACCGGCTGAACTGGCCGGACGGTACGAATTTCGATTATGTCAACGATCCGCAGGAGCTTTACGCCAATATCGCGGCGATCGAGCCTGATGATGTCGAGGGTTACAAGAAATTCCTCGAATATAGCGGCGGGCTTTACGAGGAGGGCTATGTCAAGCTCGGCACCAAGGCGTTTCTCGATTTCAAATCGATGATCAAGGCGGCCCCTGCCCTGATGAAATATGAAGCCTATCGTTCGGTCTATTCCAAAGTGTCCGGCTTTGTGAAAAACGAAAAATTGCGCGAGTTTCTGTCCTTTCAATCGCTGCTGGTCGGCGGCAATCCGATGAAGACCAGCGCGATTTACGGCCTGATCCACAAGCTGGAGCGGCTTGGCGGTGTCTGGTTTGCCAAGGGCGGAACCAATATGCTGGTCTCGGCGATGGTCAAGCATTTCGAACGGATTGGCGGGGTGATCCGGCTCAACGATCCGGTGACCAGGATCGATACGATCGGCGATCGGGCATCGGGCGTCACCTGCAAATCAGGCTGGAGCGAACGCTTTGACGCGGTCGCCACCAACGCCGATGTCATGCACAGCTATCGCGACCTGCTTGGTCACAAACATCGCAGCGCGACCGTTACCGAGAAGCTGAAGAAGAAGAAATATTCGCCATCGCTCTTCGTCGTCCATTTTGGCGTGAAGGGAAGCTGGCCGGGCATCCCGCATCATATGATCCTGTTCGGACCGCGCTACAAAGGCCTGCTCGCGGATATCTATGACAATGGCGTGCTGCCCAGCGACTTCTCGCTCTATCTCCATCACCCGACGGTCACCGATCCGGCAATGGCCCCCGAAGGTCATAGCACCTTCTACGTGCTCGCGCCGGTGCCGCATCAGGGCAAGCTGCCGATCGACTGGGAAGTCATGGGCCCGATTTACAAGAAGCGCATATTGGATGAGATCGGCCATCGGCTGATCCCCGACATTCATGACCGTATCGTCACCAGTTTTCACTATACGCCACAGGATTTCGGCAGTGATCTCAATGCCCATCTCGGCAGCGCATTCAGCCTCGAGCCGCTGCTCACACAAAGCGCGTGGTTCCGGGTGCATAATCGCGACGATGTGATCGACAATCTCTATTTTGTCGGTGCCGGCACTCATCCCGGGGCCGGAATCCCGGGCGTAGTCGGCAGCGCCAAGGCAACCGCCGAACTGATGCTGGAGGATCTGGCGTGAGGGATAAGCCCGTCAAACCGAACCATCTGGCCGAGAAGCGCATTTCGACAAGCTCAGCACGAACGGTATAATCCCATGAATCGTACCAATCTCGTCATTCACGCCAGGACCAGCATAGAACGCGGGTCAAAATCCTTCGCCCGGGCGTCAAAGCTCTTTGCGAAGCAGACCCGCGAGCGAGCCTGGCTGCTTTATTACTGGTGCCGCGCTTGCGATGATCTTGCTGACGGTCAGGATCATGGTCATGGTATGTCGACGGTACACAATCCGGAGAAAACCATTGCAGCGATGCGGATGATGACTGCGCGCGCGCATGGCGGCGAGCAGACCGGCAATCCCCCGTTTGATGCTTTCGGAGTCGTCGCGCAAGAATGCCATATTCCAAAATATTTCGCCGATGACATGATCGACGGATTTGCGCTGGATGCCCATGGCTGGCGACCGGAAAGTGAAGCGGATCTGTTTCAATATTGCTATCATGTCGCGGGCGCGGTCGGCTGCATGATGGCCGTGGTTATGGGCGTTTCGGCAAGAGATCAGGAGATACTCGATCGCGCCTGTGATCTGGGGCTGGCCTTCCAGCTGGCGAATATTGCACGCGATGTCGCCGAGGATGCCCAGGCGGGCAGATGCTATTTACCGAAAACCTGGCTGGCCGAAGCGCGCATTGACCCCGATCATATCATGGATCCCGCCCGCCGGGACGCATTGATCCTGCTGATCAACCGGCTTTGTGATCTCGCCGGAGAATATGAAATTTCTGCGCGTGTGGGCGCATCAAGCCTGCCTTTCCGGTCGCGCTGGGCGGTGCTGGCAGCAGCCGGCATTTATGGCGATATTGCGCGGGAAATCAAAAAGAGCGACGGCGCTTCGCTTGATCGGCGAATTTACACAGGCAAGGGCAAAAAACTGGGCTGGATAGTGAAAGCCTTTGGTCAGGCACTGATCAAATCGGGCCGGACCGACCGTCAGGGGCTCTGGACAAGACCGCGGGCGATCCGTCCCGCTTAGTGGCTGGCGCCGTTTTCGGTGACATATTTGCCGATCCGCTGCACGGCCTCTTGATATAGATTTTGCGAGCAGCACAATACGCCGAGCGCCTTGCCGTGGGTGCCGTTATAGACCAGCGTTTCACCGAGCGCATTGGTGACGCTGGCGCCGGCTTCGGCGGCAATGACATGGGCCGCCGCGATATCCCATTCATGGCCCCAGCGAGTGGAAGCGACAACATCGGCCCGATCATCCGCAACCATCGCCATTCTTAGCGCGATACTGTTCGGCTTTGGCACGGCTGTCAGATGGATGTCCGGGGGCAGGATTTCAGCCGGGATCCGGCATCCCTCATATTGCTGGCGGCGGCTGGCGGTGAGCGCCCTGCCGTTGACTTCACTGTGACTACCCGCTTTGCCAACCCAGGTTTCCTCCATGGCCGGAGCGACGAGCACGCCGAAAACCGGGTCATCGCCATGCACCAGCGCCACCGAGATGCACCATCCGGTCTTGCCGGCGACAAAATCCTTGGTACCGTCAATCGGGTCGACCACCCAGGTCAGCTCATCACCGGCACCGCTATGATCGATATGGGTTTCTTCGGAGAGCCAGCCGGCGGTTGGCACCAGCTTTTCCAGTTCGCTGCGCAAAAAGCGATCGACCGCCAAATCGGCGTCGCTGACAATCTGTCCCGGTGATTTGATCCAGGTCTTGTCGGCTTTCCGGCCCAGTTTCCAGTCGCGCATGGCCAGCTCCCCGGCCTCCTGAGCGATTGCGATGACTCGTTCAAAATCCATGTCAGCCACGAGTTTCTCCGTTAGCCCTGAGCTTGTCGAAGGGCCATTCCAGTCCGATAGGCGTGGTTCGACAGGCTCGCAACCTACGGTTTTGTTCAGCCGCCCGCCACCGTCATACTGTCTGTGCGCAAAGTCGGGACATTGACGCTGTAGATATATTCCAGATCATCAGCCGCGATCAGGCTCTTGAACATATCTTTCAAATTGCCGGCAATGGTGATTTCCGAGACCGGCGGTCCGATCTCGCCATCGGTAATGAGGAAACCGCCCGCACCGCGGCTGTAATCGCCGGTGACCGGGTTGACACCCATGCCGATCAATTCGGTGATATAGACGCCGTGCTTGATATCCCTGATCAGTTCCGCCTTGCTGACCGAACCGTTGCTCATATGCAGATTGGTGACGCTGACACCCGGTGCTCCGCCAACGCCGCGCGAAGCATGTCCGGTGGGTTGCAGGCCCAGCTGGCGCGCCGATGCGCTCTCCATGATCCATTGGGTCAGGCGACCATTGTCGATCAACTTGGTTTTCGCCGTGGGCAGCCCTTCGCCGTCAAATGCTTTCGACCGGAGACCGCGCTTGCGGTGCGGACAGTCGATGACGGTCAGGGCACTGTCGAATATCTGTGTATCAAGCGCATCGAGCAGAAAGCTGGTCTTGCGCGCGATGCTGGCCCCCGCAATTGCACTGACAAAATGGCCGAGCAGGCTATTGCCGACGCGAGGATCGTAGACGACCGGCATGGCGCCCGAGTCAAATCGCACCGGGTTGAGCCGCGAGACCGCCCGTTCTCCGGCTTCCCGGCCAATTTTTTCCGGATCGTCGAGATCTTCCAGAAAACGGACGCTGTCATAGGCATAGTCGCGTTCCATTCCGTCGCCTTCTCCGGCAATGACGCTCGCTGACAGGCTGTAACCGCTGGTGGAATAGGCTCCGGAAAACCCGTGGCTCGTCGCCAGCGCAACGATGCTGCGACCGGCACTGGCTCCGCCGCCTTCGCTGTTGGTAACGCCCGTCACTGCCCGGGCAGCGTCTTCCGCTTTCAACGCAAGTTCGCGCAACAATTCTGGGTCCGGGTCCTGTCCGTCATCACCCTCGATTGCGTGGGGTTCCGTTTTCAGCAGCAATTCTTCGGGCGCGAGACCGGCATATTGGTCTTCCGGCGCCTCTTTGGCCATATCCAGTGCGCGTCCGACCAAAGACGACAGGATTTGCGGATCCATGTCGGAGGAAGACACGGTTGCCGAGCGCCTGCCGACAAAAACCCTGAGGCCAATTTCTTCGCCTTCCGAACGCTCGACATCTTCGAGATTGCCAAGGCGCATCTGCACCTGTGTTGCGGCGTCGCACACATAGATGGCGTCGGCAGCATCGGCGCCGGCTTTTTTGGCTTGAGAAATGAGAGAGTCGGCGCGGTCCTGCGCTTCGGAAGGTTTCAGCATGGGCCGGACATAGGTGCGGTGCCCGGCAAGGTCAACGATCTGCTGCTAAATGATGGCGAAACAATAGTCCGTTTGGGAAACGATTTTCAGAGTATCGACGCAATGGCTTTGATCACGGCAACGAAGAGGACAGGCAGTCCCAGAGCCAGTAACCACAGAATGACCTGATCGGCGCGGAATTTTGCCGCTAGACTTTGTTCGGAAAGGCCGCTGTTGCTCATATTGGCCCAGCGTTTCTCAAAATTGCGACAAAAGGGAATGATCACGGCAACCAGCAGGATCAGCCCGAAATAGGGGGCGATCGACATGCCCTTGGTTTCGATGAAGCGCAGCACGATGAAAATTTGCGCCAATGTGTATACAAGCAACGCAGCCGCGCAATTGTTGCTCATTTTCTTGTCCCAGCGGACACCAATAGTTTGCACGTCCTGACGCGCTTGATGCTTGCTAACCGATTTTCGAGACGCTGCTGCGACCATTTCTATTCCCCTCAGAATATCATCTCCAATGATCACCGGAAGTTTGCCCCCGTGCGATCTGTAATGAACACTATAGCCTATTTATCGGAAAAGCCAAATAGACAGATTATCCGGCATTTTATGACACAATTGGCCAGTTCTGCTTGCCAAAAATTGCTCCATGCGACAGAATCAGTTTTCCATTGAAATTTACATTCCAAGGCTATTTCCATGACCGTCTCCCTTCCCAACCCACTGACGCTTCCTTGCGGAGCCACATTGCCCAACCGTCTCGCAAAGGCCGCAATGACAGAAGGCATGGCAACGCCGGATGGCGTACCGACAGCGGAACTGGAACGGCTTTACGGGCTCTGGTCGGACGGCGGTGCGGGAATGTTGCTCAGCGGCAATATCCTGATCGATCGCAACCATCTGGAGCGCCCCGGCAATGTCATCATCGATCGCGTTGCGGACGACGCCATGATGACAGCACTGAAAAGCTGGGCGCAGGCGGCAACGCGGAACGGCAATCATTTCTGGGCCCAGATCAGCCATGCCGGTCGACAGACGCAAAGCAATGTCAACAAACATCCCAAGGCGCCGTCGGCCGTCAAACTCGGCCTGCCCGGCGGACAATTTGGCGAACCGGTTGCTCTGACAACGGGAGAGATTGAAGAACTGGTCGACCGCTTCGCACTGGCAGCCAAAACCTGTCAGGAAGCCGGTTTCACCGGCGCCCAGGTTCATGCCGCTCACGGTTATCTGCTGAGCAGTTTTCTCAGCCCGCGGTCCAATCAGCGCACCGACGAATATGGCGGCAGTCTGGAGAACCGGGCCCGCTTCCTGCTTGCGGTGGTGGCAAAGACGCGCGCAGCAGTCGGTCCCGATTTCCCGATTTCGGTCAAGCTGAACAGCGCCGATTTCCAGAAAGGCGGGTTTAATTTCGAGGACAGTCTGCAGGTGCTAAAATGGCTGGAAGACGCCAGTGTCGATCTGGTGGAAATCTCCGGCGGCACCTATGAACAGCCCGCGCTGATGGGCGCGGACGGGATAGAAGAAAAAGAGGAGCAGAATGTCGCGCCGTCGACTAAGGCACGAGAGGCCTATTTCGTCGATTTCGCAAAAGCGATGCAGGATGCGGTCAAGGTGCCACTGATGGTGACCGGCGGCTTTCGGACCCGGGCGGCGATGGAAACCGCGCTCGCCAGTGGTGCCGCCGATCTGATCGGTCTGGGGCGTCCGATGTGCGTAATGACTGATGCGCCGAAGCGTTTATTGGAAGGGTTGGAAGCATTACCGCGGTTCGAGGACAGGCTTCACCTTCTCCCTGGTTGGCTGGGCTTTCTGATGCGGTTTCAGATCGTCAAGGCAATGGCCAGCTTCGCCGTTATCTACTGGTTTTACGAACAGTTGGAAAATCTGGGCAAAAACGGCAAAACTGATCCGAATCTCGGCGTTTTCAAGGCATTTCAGGCCGTGGAGAAGCGGAATAAGCGCATTTTGGCAGCACGCAGCCCGGACTGATCCGGGACTGCGCAGGTCTGTTGGAAACTGCCGCCGCTAGATATTGGTGCTGGTCGGGATCTGGCTCGGCTGCAGATAGACATAGGGATGCATCCGGCGTTGATTGCGCGCGATGATCCTCGATTCGACCGCTCTCAATCCAGCCTTAAAGCGCGCCAACGGTCCTTCATCGCCGATGATAGCGGGGTCCTGAAACCAGTTTTTATATGGAAAGCGGTTAGTACGATAATCGCCGAGCGGGCGATAATAGACCGAACCGAGCAGTTCCAGTGACGATAATTGCAGCAATCCCAAAGACATAGGCGGCATATATTCCAGCCATTCCGCCTTGCTGTGATCCTTCTGTTCGGTGGGCGCAGCTGTCCAGCCCGCTCCGGTAACAGCCGGGGCAAAAGTCATCATCGTGCGTTGCGGGAAATTGACCGCAGCATGCTGGGCGCTGGCGGTAAAGATGATCATCGTGCAGACGTCGACCAGCTGGGCACGTGTGGTTATCGGCCTGAACCCGACAATATGGCCTTCCGATGCAATGGATGCGCGCCATAAAGCCAGTTCGGTATCTCCGGTCACGGCATCGTCATCGGCATAATAGATATCGATATATTGTGCGGCCCAGTCGTGGATTGCAGACCAGACGAGCAGAGCGTCTTCGCGATAGGGATAGTCCGGCAAGCTGGCAGTATCGGCGACGTTTCGCTCGGCAAAATCAACCGGCGTCATTTTCTTGTAAAAATCGAAAGACAGGCGCGCCTGGACCGCAGCGGCCTGACTGGACTCGATCGTGCCGCCAAAGAAAGCGTCGATCGGACCACCCTTGTTGATCAATGTTTCCACCGCCAGATTGTTGATGAACAATGTTCCTTCAAAATGCGGCACCAGCAATGACCAGAGCGGATGGACATCGGCGAGATTGCGGCGGGTCGCAACGGCAATGGCTTCGCTGACCAGATGGGTGCCGGCAAGATGGACGAACAGTTCGTGATAATTGCAGTCGGCGACCTGGACGACAAATTTCGCCATTTCCCAGCCCCATTTGTCCGACGCGGCGTCCGAGGGGGTCATCACCGGATATTGACCATTCTCCTGCCCGCACTGGATCGCAACCGGCCGGAGCGAAGATCCACCCGGCGGGACGGCGAACAAAGCCATCGGACGGTAGACAAATTTGGCATGTCCTTGCCAGACGCCCGCAACAAGCACCTCCAGGTCCGTGTAATCGCACAGAAATACCCGGCCTTCGGCAAGCGCCCTGGCGAGACTGTCCCCGCCCATGACGGATGCATATTGCGCCGCCGTCACCGGAAACTTGTCGGGAATCTGGTCAATGCCTTGCAGCAACATCGGATTGGGTCCCGCCACCCGTAGCCGGGCAAATTCGTCATCATCCTGGAATGTATAGGCGATTCCGGGGACCGGGAGGGTCTGATACAGATCGCGATAGGCCTCGATCGAACGCGTATTCGCCACTTCTTCGGCCTTAAGGACGTCGATTATCACGGTTATTATGTCGCGAAGGACGCTGTCATAGGCTATCAGGGCTTCGATATCGGCGCCGTGTACCGCCTGCTCGATAGCGCTCTCGAGACCGGGGCCGGCAATTTCCACGCGATGTTTTTCGCGCAACGCTTCCACTTTCGACGCAAGCTCCTCGGCCTCCGCCAGTGCATCGGTGATAATTTTCTGTCCTGCCTGGCTGAGCGCCTTGAATATCGGCTGCAGCAGGACAGCCTTGACGTTGTTCAATATCGCGATGCCCACCTGGAGTACTTCGAACCACCATTGGATCGAGGGCTGATCATCGGAGGGCACTTGCGTAGCCAGCGGTACGCCGGGCAAGGTCGCAACGTCTGTGGTCCATTGATATATTGTAGAGGTTTGGTTGATCTGAGCCCGGCGCTGCGCGCGCTGCGCCTGGCTGTCATTTTGCGGCAGACTCGGATGAACCGCGCCTCGCTTCACAGCCTCTGCCGCGCTGTTTTGCGACGGGACAATCGGACTGGCGTTTTCAAATGACATGATGGCTCCTGAGCTGGGTTTCAGAGTAGATCATGCTAAACATTGTCGGTTAATTCGAAGTAAACCAATGTATCACGAGCCCGCTGCAGGCCCCTTGCGAACTGCATGATACGAACGGATACTAGGCTTAACGAGACCTTTACAAATAGTCGCTAGCAACGCGCCATGCAGTCAGCCATCCGACAATATCTACAGCGGCTTATCCCAGCGGTTCCGGAGGTGGTCCGGGACGAATTTGCCATTTTGAGCGCGACGCGCCTGCAAAGCCAGTCGCGCGCTTTGTTTCTGGCGATGTTTCTGACCATCCCCTTCGTTCTCTATGCCTCCAGCGCTGGTGCCGATCCTTGGTTACGCTATGGCATGCCGCTGGCGATGGGCAGCTTTTGCCTGGTCGGCTTTGTTTCGCTGATCAAGGACCGCAACGCTTCGGGCAGTCCGGACCGGGCGCGCAAATTCATCGCCGAAGCGACATTTTTCTCGGCAACCATCTGCGTCCTCGTCAGCGCCTGGTGCGTGCTCAGTTGGGTCAATGCACCTGACGATATGCGGCTGTTCTATCCCTTCACCCTCGCCATGGGATCGCTCACGACCATCTATACCCTGGCCACGATCCGGCTGGCGGCGATACTCAATATCATCATCGGCATAGTCCCGATCACAATCATCCTGCTATTGTCCGGTGACCCGGTTGCCTGGTCAGCTGCAGCCAGCCTGGTCATGGTTTCGACATTTCTGTTCCGCCTGATCACGCAGCAGAACGACCAGTTCATCCATTTGCTGGTCCTGCAACATGATATGAGTGAACTGGCCCATACCGATCCGCTCACCGGCCTGTTCAACCGCCGGGTATTGGCC
Source organism: Sphingorhabdus sp. M41 (assembly GCF_001586275.1). Taxonomy (NCBI): domain Bacteria; kingdom Pseudomonadati; phylum Pseudomonadota; class Alphaproteobacteria; order Sphingomonadales; family Sphingorhabdaceae; genus Sphingorhabdus; species Sphingorhabdus sp. M41. Next base: position 2,024,491 of record NZ_CP014545.1, read on the forward strand.
GAACATCTCGAGCGTCAGATCGCAGAGGAAGATCACGAGCGCGAATTTACCGTAGCCCTGTTGGATCTTGATGGATTCAAGCCGATCAATGACCAATTCGGTCATGCTGTCGGTGATCAATTACTGATAGATGTAGCCAACCGGCTCCAGCGGGCGTGCGGGAAAAATGGTATCGTCGCGCGCATGGGTGGCGATGAATTCGCCATTTTATTTTCCCCGGATTCAACCATATCCAGTTCCGCCTGTGCCGACCATATTCTGACGGCGCTGGTCCCGCCCTGTATTGTTCAGGACCATGTCATTCGGGTCCAGGCGAGCATCGGGACTGCCTCTTGGCCGCAGGACGGCAAGACAGCCAACAGCTTGCTTGAGGCCGCAGATCAACAGCTTTATGCGGTGAAAGATTATGCTTCCAAAGCACAAGTCTTCCACTCCAAACGGGGCGAGAAATTGCGCTCTACCAATAGATAAAAGCCGCTTGCCCTGTCGGTGCTAACCCAGTTCGTCCTCCCGTAATGCCTTGCGATCCAGCTTGCCGATCATTGTTTTGGGCAGACTGTCACGGATCACGACATCCACGACCCGCTCATGCTTGCCGAGCTGCGGGTTAAGCCAATTTTTCAGTTCTTCACCGGAAATGGCCATTCCCGGTTCCAGCGAGACATAGGCCTTGGGGCTCTCTCCCCGATAGGCGTCGGGAACACCGATCACCAGCGCTTCCTTGACCGCTTCATGCTTGTAGAGCACTTCCTCGACCTGGCTCGGGAAGACCTTGAAACCGCCAACCGCTATCATGTCCTTCAGCCGGTCGACAATCTTGATATAACCATCCTCGTCGATCGTCGCGACATCCCCGGTACGCAGGAAACCATCGACAAACACCTGTTCGTCTTCCTGCGGCAGATTCCAGTAACCTTGCATCACCTGTGGACCGGAGAATATCAATTCTCCCGGTTCGCCTTCGGGAACGGGCTTTGTCGGATCGGCCTTGTCAACCAGCTTGACCCAGGTCCCCGGCATCGGCTGACCGATGGTCCCGGGCTTGTTGAGGCCTTCATAGGGATTGGCGCTGACCACGCCGCAGCTTTCGGTCAGGCCATAGCCCTCGACCAGCTTGGCACCGGTCTTCGCCTCGAATTTCTTCTTGAGCTCCATCGGCAAGGGCGCACCACCCGAGACACAGACCTTGAGGGATGAGAAATCGGTCTTGTCGATATCGGGATGGTCGAGCAATGCCTGATACATGGTTGGCACTCCGGGCATGGCGGTAATCTTGGTCCGGCTGATGGCTTTCAATGTCTGCTTCGCATCAAAGCGCGGCAGCATCACAATCTCCCCGCCCCGCTCGACCGTGCGATTGAGCACGGCGCTATTGGCAAAGACGTGGAAGAAAGGCAGCACACCCATCAGCCGGTCGACATCATCGATAAACGGGTCGATGCCATTGATCTGCCGCGCATTGGCGGTCAAATTCTGGTGGCTGCACATTGCGCCTTTTGGCGTGCCGGTGGTGCCGCCGGTATATTGCAGCAATGCAATATCCTTGTCCGGCCGGATATTGGGGGCCTTGTAATTGCCATCATTGTTGATCAGCTCCGAAAAAGGAGTGATCCGGTCATCGTCCGGTTGCGGGCTATTCTCCTTGCGGCGGAACAGCGAATAGAACAGGGCTTTCCCAGCGGGCAGCGCTCCGGCAACGCTTCCGACAATCAGCCGTTCGAGACTAGATTCTTCGAGCACCTGATAGGCGGTCGGAAACAGCGCGGTGGCGGACAATGTGAACAGGATTCTGGTGCCGCTATCTTCCACCTGATGATTCAGCTCATCGACCGTGTAGAGCGGTGAGAAATTGACGACCGTCGCACCGATCGCCATCGCGCCATAATAAGCGCTGACATAATGCGGCACATTGGGCAGATAGAGGCCGATCCGGTCCCCTTTCCCGATGCCCATATCCTGAAGCCCCTTGGCCACACGAACCACGCCGGCGGCCACTTCGGCATAGCTATATTTGCGGCCCATGAAATCGAGCAGATTCGCGTCCCCGCGCCGTCCGGCCGAGCGGAAGAACATTCCGGGCATCGACAGGGGCGGGTAGAACTGGTCCCACTGGGTGGGATGGTTGTAATGCGATTTCCAGATCGGTGGCTGGTCAGTTGGTGTGTCAGTCATTGACATTCGTGTAAGTGAAGCAGCGTTAACTGACAATGAAAATTGCGCGATATTTGGTTCCCTTTCCTTTTGCCGAGCGTGTAGGGCAACGCCCCATGGCCGAATCCGTTTCCACCCCCGCAGCCAAGTCATCGCTGGTCTTCGTATTTCTTGTCGTTCTGATCGACATGCTCGGCTTTGGTATCATCATGCCGGTCTTGCCGAAACTGATCACAAGCATCACCGGCGACACAATTTCAGGGGCGGCGGTCTATGCCGGCTGGCTAGCCTTTGCCTATGCCGCGATGCAATTTATCTTTGGCCCGATCATCGGCAATCTGTCCGATCGATTTGGCCGGCGACCGGTACTGCTGGGGGCGCTGGGAGGCTATGCGATCGCCTATATGCTGATGGGCTTTGCCTCATCCCTGTTATGGCTGTTTGCCGCACGGATCATCGCCGGGATCATGGGAGCAAGTTTCAGCACGGCCTATGCCTATATTGCCGATATTTCTTCCCCGGAAAAACGGGCGCAGAATTTCGGCCTGATCGGCGCAGCCTTTGGGCTGGGCTTCATCATTGGTCCGGCGGTCGGCGGCATATTGGGTGAATATGGCACCCGCCTGCCCTTTTTCGGGGCCAGTGCGCTCGCTGCGCTCAATCTGGTCTTCGGCTTCTTCATGCTCAGGGAAAGCCTGCCAGCGGAAAAACGGCGGCCGTTCAAGCTGGCTCGCGCCAATGCAATCGTGGCCCTGAAAGCGCTCAATGGCCAGAACAAGATTGTGTTCTGGTATGCCGCGGCGCTGACCGTGTGGATGACGGCGCATGTCGTTTTCCCGATCATCTTTGCATTTTATCTTATCGAAGCCTTTGGCTGGAGCGAATTACGGGTGGGACTGTCCTTTGCGGCCGTCGGGCTCGGCGCCGCGATTGTTCAGGGGCTGCTCATTCGCGTGCTGGTGCCGCGCGTTGGCGAACGCAACTCGGCTCTACTCGGAGCGATCTCCATGGCAGTCAGCTGCCTCTTCTACGTCCTTGCCGGTTCGGGGCACGCTTGGCTGATCTTCATCGCCATTCCTGTCGGCGCGCTACAGGGACTGTTCCAACCGTCGATCAATGGCCTGATGAGCAATGCCGTATCGGATGAAACGCAAGGTGAACTGCAGGGTGCGGTGGCAAGCCTGCAGAGCATTGCCTCGGTCATCGGTCCGCCATTATTCGCCGCCGTTTTCGCGGCCTTTACCGTCGCGGGAACTGTCCATTATCTGCCCGGAGCCCCCTTCGGCCTGGCGGGAATCATTTCGCTGGTCGCGCTCGCCATATTCCTGCGCGGCTATGCCCTGCACTGCAGCAGCGGCGAGGTGAACCCGCCAGCGGATGCAAAAACCATCATGCGCTGACGCACGTTGGCCGGTTCAATATCGTAGTTCGCGCTTATCAGGCGGCGCTGTACCAGGCCGTACCATCCTTGATCTCAAGCTGCGCGCGCCCGGTATATTGCAGATGGCGGAGCGTTGCCATCGCCTCGCCGCTGGCCATGCCGATGACGTCCGGTGTGATCGGGCGGCGGAACAAATAGGGGAAGCTGTCGACGACCCGCTTGGGGCTTTCGCGCAGGCCCTGCTCGAGATCGTCGAGTGCCTCGTTATGCCGTTCGGCCAGCGCATCGAGCCGCTGATGCGCGCCGAGGAAGGGACGGCCATGGGCGGGGAGAACGAGCAGATCATTATCCAGTTCGGCGCGGAACCGGTCGATGCTCGCCAGCCATTCGCCCAGCGGATCGGCGGTCGGCTCGCTTAACATGGTGGAGATATTGGACGTGATCCGCGGCAGGATCTGGTCGCCGGAGATCATCACCTTGGCCGTGTCGTCGATCAGGCAGGCATGTTCGGGTGTGTGGCCATTGCCGATCATCACCCGCCATTCATGGTCACCGGTCCGCAGCCGGCTTCCCTCTTCCATCCGGACATGGCCTATCGGCAGGTCGGAAACCGCGCGGGCGAAACGGCCCCAGCCCTTTTCGGCAAATTCGTCGATCAGATGCTGGTCCCAGCCGCAGAAACGCCATTCATCGAGCGCCTCTTCCGGCACACCGTCGCGCTTGTCGGCGAGCAGCATGCGGGTCAGCAGCCATTCCGTCCGGTTCATGTGCAAAGGCACCTTGAACCGCTTGGCCAGCCAACCGGCACAGCCGACATGATCGGGGTGATAATGGGTGACTATGATCTTCGTCGCCCGCTGCCCCTGCAGAGCGCCCGTATCAAACAGATGCTTCCAGGCATCGATGACCTCGGGCATGAACAATCCGGTATCGGCGATTGCGAATCCGGTGCTGCCATCAGCGTGATGATCGGTCAGCACCCAATTGTTGATATGGCCCAGCGGACCGGGCACCGGTGTCCGGGTCCATCCGATACCGGGCATCAGTTCGAAATATTCGCCGAATTTCGGTTCATAATCGCCGAGCGGATAGGTCAGGCCGTCCGATTCAATCGGATCGAAACCGTGATCGGCAAGCATGGCATCATAAGCGGGTGGTTTTGTGGGAGCATCCATGGACCGGTCATAGACCCATGGCCAGCAGAAGCGCAAGCCAGTTTAATCGGATAGTTAAATCCGGTTTTTGATAGGGCTGGAGACATCGAGTCTCGCTGCATAAACGGAAAAAGCCAGCGCTCTCGCGCTGGCAATCACCTTGTTCCGCTATAGTGACAGTTCAGACAGAAAGCCTGTCGCCTAGCGATCCTTGAAGAGCGTTTCTGCGGTATGCTCGACCGGTGCGGCTTCTTCGTCGCTTTCACCGGACAATGCCGCTTCTGCATCGCGGGCTGCCTGGGCGCGTTCTTCATGCAGTTCGGCAATCAGCGCTTCCTTGTCGCCACCGAGCTTGGTGTCATCTGCCATTTCCGGTTCGATACCCGCTTTTTTCGCGGCCTTGGCAACAACTGCGTCAAGTTCGCGCTGCGAACAAAGGCCAAGGGTCACGGGATCTTTGGGCGCGATATTGGCGATATTCCAGTGCTCGCGATCGCGAATGGCACTGATGGTGGTCCGGGTGGTGCCGATCAGCTTGCCAACCTGGGCATCGGAAATTTCCGGGTGATTGCGCAATAGCCATGCAATGCCGTCGGGCTTGTCCTGGCGTTTGGAAACCGGCGTATAGCGAGGTCCCTTGGTCCGGCGTATCTGGTCCGGGCCTTTCTGGATGACCATCCGGTAATCCGGATCTTTCTCGGCTTTCTCGATTTCCTCATGCGTCAGTTCGTGCGCCTGAACGGGATCGCGACCAGTATATTTGGAACTCGCAAGATCATCCGCCATCGCGTTGACTTCGAGAATATGAATCCCGCAAAATTCTGCAATCTGTTCAAAACTGAGCGCCGTATTGTCCACCAGCCAGCTGGCAGTTGCATGCTGCATTAGAGGGGTTGCTTGTTCGGCCATGATGGCATCCTTCTGATAGCTGGCGGTTTTGGGCCAGCGACACTGTAAAAATAAAGGGCCGCCCCCTTGCGGAGACGGCCTGTTGGAAGCTTATGTAGGATATCTGGAGAGAGTCGGCAAGATATTTGGCTAAACCCGCGCAAATATAGCCTTTGCGAGGATCCGGCGCGACATATGGCAGTTCGGATGCAGATCCTGTGACACCAGTCCGTTCAGGAACTGGGTGGCGCTTGCGTCCCAACTATATTTTTCTCCCTGCGCGATGCAATCGGCGGAATCGAGCTTTAGCGCGCGCTGGATCGCAATGTTCAGATCAGCGTCCATCGCACCGCTGGTCCCGGTGAGAATGTCGACCGGACCGGTCACCGGATAGGCCGCCACCGGCGTACCGCAGGCGAGCGCTTCAATGATCACCAGGCCGAAAGTGTCGGTCTTGCTGGGAAATATGAATATGTCCGCGCCGGCATAATAGCCCGCCAGTTCCTGGCCTGATTTTCTGCCTGCAAAATGGACATCGGGATGATGCGCCTGCAAGCGCGCCAGCGCGGGCCCATCGCCGACGACGACTTTCGAACCAGGCTGATCGCTGTTCAGAAAGGCCTCGATATTCTTTTCGACTGCCACGCGCCCGACATAGAGCTGAATCGGTCGCTGGAGTTGCCCGTAGATGGCGGGAGACGGAGCATCGGCGCGAAAATTGTCGAGATCAACCCCCCGGCTCCAATGGTGAACATGGGTCAGTCTTTCGCTGCGCAACTGGTGGCGGATGCTTTCCGTCGACGCCATGATCGCTTCCGATCTCTGATGAAACCAGCGGATATAGGGCCAGAAAACCCGCGGTGACAATTTGGTCCGTTTAGCAAGATATTCTGGAAACTGTGTATGATAAGCGGTTGTAAAAGGGCGTCGATTTCGCCGACACCACCGGCGCGCCTGGACACAGAGCGGGCCTTCTGTCGCCAGATGCACCGCGTCGGCCCCAAATTGCTCGATTTGCCTGCCAACCGTGCGCGCCCGGGTGAAGGCCAAGCGAATTTCAGGATAGCTCGGCGCTGGAACGGAACGATATTGATCCGGTGAGATAACCAGTATTTGGTGTCCCCTTTCGCGTAACAGTCGGACAACCGTGTCCAACGTTCGCACCACGCCATTGACTTGCGGATGCCAGGCATCCGTCACCAGCGCGATCCTCATGCCGCTTGATCCATGCCGCCGTCGACCGATATCAACTTGGCTGGCTGTTCCTCCCGCAGCTGGCGCGCCTTGATCTCGTCAGCCCAGTGGAGAATCTGCATATTGCCGTCGTCGCATTCGACCAAGGCGGTGCAGCCTTCGACCCAGTCGCCGTCATTATAATATTCGATACCCTTGATCACCCGATGTTCGGCAGTGTGTATATGGCCGCAAACCACGCCATCAACGCCGCGACTTTCCGCTGCCTTGGCCACGGTTTCTTCATAGCGACCGATAAACTCAACCGCGTTCTTGACCTTGTGCTTGGCCATTTTGGACAATGACCAATAAGGCAGATCCAGCCAGTTACGGATCTTGTTGACCAGCCAGTTGACCCGCATCAAGGTCACATAGGCAGCGTCACCGATGACCGCCAGCCAGCGATGGGCGAGCATCACCGTGTCGAATTCATCACCGTGCAGCACCAGCAGACGGCGACCATCGGCGGTCTCGTGGATCGCCGAACGCCGGATTTCCACGCCACCGAAATTCAACCCGGTGAACTGGCGGAACATCTCGTCGTGATTGCCCGGAATATAGACGATCCGCGTGCCGCGCCGTGCCCGTTTCAATATCCGCCAGATGATATCATTATGACCGTCCGGCCAGAAAAACTTCTTCTTCAACCGCCAGCCATCGATGATATCGCCCACCAGATAGAGCGTATCGCTATCGACATGGTCGAGAAAGTCGATCAGCAGGTCGGCGTTGCAGCCGCGTGTGCCAAGATGGATGTCTGAGATCCAGATCGTCCGGTATCGGGTGCGGTCCCGCGCATGTACCCGTGGCTTCCGCTTGAGCCGCGCTTCATAGCGATCGACGTCGAGCAACGGAATATCGGCTTTGGAAAAGGGGGGAAAATGCTTGGCCATAAAAACTCCCATGGAAACTATCCATCGGAATGGTCTTACGCGCTGATTGTTACAGCGGGATTCCCATTTTATGAAGCTTTAATGACGGAAATCCTAGGTTTTCAGATATTCCTGCAGCCGCAATTGCAAGTGCGGAACGGCATCATTGCTGGCCAGAAATTCAGCAACCGGCATGGTTTGCCAGTCCTGCCCCTCGTCGCCGAAGACGATCTGGTCCAGAATATCGGATGATGATCGGCAGATAAAGAACAGGGCTACTGCGCCTGACCCACGCCAATTCGGGTAGGTCTGCACATGTTCAAATTCCTCTGTCGCGATGCGTATTCCGAATTCTTCCCATGTTTCGCGGGCAACGCATTCTGCTCCGCTTTCGCCATTTTCGCGACCTCCGCCCGGCAGATCGAGCAGGTCGGGAAAGGGAATGCCCGGCTTGTTGTCGCGGCGATAGACCAGAATATGGTCATCGATAAAAAAGGCTACTTTTGCGCCGTGAAAATCTATTTCACCGCTCATCAGCGCTATTCGACCGTCAGCACGATCTTGCCGATATGATCCCCGGCTTCCATATGGGCATGGGCCTTGGCGGCATCGGCGAGCGGAAAGCTTTCGTCCATCACCGGCTTCAATTTGCCTGCTTCAACCTCCGGCCAGACCAGACGGTGCAACTCATCGGCTATCAGCGCCTTGCGCTCGGCCGACTGGGGGCGAAGCGTCGAGCCGGTCAGGATCAGTCGTTTCATCATGACATGGGCCATGTTGATCGTCGCCTGCATCCCGCCCTGCACTGCAATTGTCACATGGCGACCGTCTTCTTTCAGGCATTGCAGGTTGCGTGCGACATAATCGCCGGCAACCATATCGAGCACGATATTCACGCCCTTGCCGTCGGTGATCTTCTTGATCTGCTCGACGAAATCCTCGGTCTTGTAGTTGATCGCATGATCGGCACCAACCTGCTTGGCGGCGGTACATTTCTGATCACTGCCGCAGGTCACAATGACCTTCAGGCCGAACAGCTTGCCAAGCATGATCGCCATGGTACCGATGCCGCTGGTGCCGCCGTGGACCAGCACCGCTTCGCCTTCACGGGCAAAGGCCCGGTTGAACAAATTGCCCCATACGGTGAACAAAGTTTCCGGCAGCGCCGCCGCTTCAGCCATGGTCAGACTGTCCGGCACATCGAGACATTGTCCGACCGGCGCAACGCAAAATTCGGCATAGCCGCCGCCATTGGTCAGCGCGCAAATCTTGCGGCCGATCCATTCCGGCCCGACGCCTTCGCCCAGCGCGACAACGGTTCCCGACACTTCCAGACCGGGCAGCGGCGAAGCCCCCGGCGGCACCGGATAAAGGCCCATGCGCTGGACAACATCCGGCCGGTTCACGCCAGCAGCGGCCACCCGGATCAGCACCTCGCCCGAGCCCGGCTGCGGAACCGCGACGGTTACCGATTTCAATACTTCCGGTCCGCCCGGCTCGCTGATCGCGATAGCAGTCATTTCTTTTTGCAACAGTTCAGATACGGCCATTGAATGCTCCCCAGGAAATTTGCGACCTCCCTTATTTCCGGCCCTTATTGACAGCAAAGCACGGGCGGTCAACATTAGGCTGAAGGAGGCATGTCGATTCATGGATGATGACGAAAATCTACCGCGCAATAGCAAGGATCCCGTGGCTTTATTGATCAAACAAGATCTGGATCCATTGTCGGTTGATGAGCTGGACAAGCGGATTTCCTTGCTGAAATCGGAAATAAGCCGCTGTGAAGCTAAGAAAAACTTCGCGGTCAGCCATCGGGCAAGCGCGGAAAATCTGTTCAAAAGCTGATAAATGCTGGCTTTCGTTAAAGCATTTGTTAACCTCGTTTCATAATAGTTGGCTTCAACCGTTCCATTTTGGACCGTATAGGAGATGAGAGACGAAAAATTGGCAGCTTTGGCTCGATGCTTGTAGTTCTGAAGGAGCAGTGCCCTTGACGTTTAAGGCCCGGCTTACGATCTAGAGATCAAGCAATTGGTTAAAGCCCGAAACCGGATGGAGTGCATCCGCTTCGGCAACCGGGACGGCAACACCGTCCGAAACTTGGAGTAAAATAAATGCCATCATTCGCGGAATCGCTCGAGAAAACCCTGCATCAGGCGCTGAAAAACGCTTCTGACCGCAGCCATGAATATGCGACGCTCGAGCATCTTCTTCTCGCCTTGATCGACGATGGCGACGCTTCACAAGTGATGAACGCCTGCGGTGTCGATCTGAGTGAACTGGAAGACGCCGTTGTTCTCTATCTCGACAGCGAACTGGATTCGCTGAAGGTCGAGAAAGCGATCGACCCCTCCCCCACTTCCGGATTCCAGCGCGTTGTCCAGCGCGCGATCCTCCACGTCCAATCATCCGGCAAGGATGAAGTTACCGGTGCCAATGTATTGGTCGCCCTGTTTTCCGAGCGCGAAAGCTATGCTGTCTATTTCCTGCAGCAGCAGGACATGAGCCGTCTCGACGCTGTCAGCTTCATCAGCCACGGTGTTGGCAAGGGCGGCCAGACAGCCGAACCTGCGGAACTGTCCGGCATCGAAGGCGACCAGGACAAGAAAGAAAAGAACAAGAAAGAAACGGCGCTCGACCAGTTTACGGTCAATCTGAACGTGAAAGCCGCAGAAGGCCGGATCGATCCATTGATCGGACGGCAGGCTGAAGTCGACCGGACGGTCCAGATTTTATGCCGGCGGTCGAAGAATAATCCGCTTTATGTGGGCGAGCCCGGCGTCGGTAAAACGGCGATAGCCGAAGGTCTGGCGCTGCGGATCGTACAAGGCAATGTGCCGGAAGTGCTGCTTCCAGCCGTGATCTATTCGCTCGACATGGGCTCGCTGCTCGCCGGGACCCGCTATCGCGGTGATTTTGAAGAGCGGCTGAAGCAGGTTGTTTCCGAGCTTGAGAAAATGCCCGACGCGATCCTGTTCATCGACGAAATTCACACCGTTATCGGTGCCGGCGCAACCAGCGGCGGCGCGATGGATGCTTCGAACCTTCTTAAGCCGGCCCTTTCCGGTGGCGTCATTCGTTGCATCGGATCAACCACTTATAAGGAATTCCGCAACCATTTCGAGAAGGACCGTGCGTTGCTGCGGCGCTTCCAGAAAATCGACATCAACGAGCCGTCGGTCGAGGATACAATCAAGATCCTTGCCGGTCTGCGCGGTGCATTCGAGGACCATCACAAGGTCCGCTATTCGCCAGACGCGCTGAAATCGGCGGTCGAATTGTCGACCCGCTATATCAACGACCGCAAGCTGCCGGACAAGGCAATCGACGTGATTGACGAAGTCGGTGCGATGCAGATGCTGTTGCCGCCTTCGCGCCGCAAGAAGATGATCACGACCAAGGATATCGAAGCCGTGATCGCGACGATGGCGCGCATCCCGCCCAAATCCGTGTCCAAGGACGACAAGAAAACGCTCGAGAATCTGGAGAAGGACCTCAAGCGCGTGGTCTTTGGCCAGGACGAGGCGATCCAGAAACTGTCCAGCGCGATCAAGCTGTCGCGTGCCGGCCTGCGCGAACCGGAAAAGCCGATTGGCAACTATCTGTTCAGCGGCCCGACCGGCGTTGGCAAGACCGAGGTTGCCAAGCAACTGGCATCGATCATGGGCATTCCGCTCAAGCGCTTTGACATGTCCGAATATATGGAGCGCCACAGCGTTTCCCGCCTGATCGGCGCGCCTCCGGGCTATGTCGGCTATGATCAGGGTGGTCTGCTGACCGATGCCATCGACCAGAACCCGCATTGCGTGTTGCTGCTCGACGAGATCGAAAAGGCCCATCCCGACCTGTTCAACATATTGTTGCAAGTGATGGATAACGGCAAGCTGACCGATCACCATGGCAAGACCGTCGATTTCCGCAATGTCGTGCTGATCATGACGACCAATGCCGGCGCGTCCGATATGGCGAGAGAAGGCATTGGCTTTGGCAATATGTCCAAGGAAGATGCGGGCGAGGAAGCGGTGAAGAAAATGTTCACCCCGGAATTCCGCAACCGTCTGGATGCGATCGTTCCCTTTGCTTATCTGCCCACGGAAGTGGTGGCGCGCGTGGTCGAAAAATTCATTCTCGAACTCGAGCTGCAGCTGGCCGACCAGAATGTCCATATCACGCTCGACGAGGATGCGCAGGCATGGCTCACCGAGCGCGGCTATGACAAGCTTTACGGTGCCCGTCCGATGGGTCGTCTGATCCAGGAGAAGATCAAGCAGCCGCTCGCCGAGGAACTGTTGTTCGGCAAGCTGAAAAATGGCGGCGAAGTCAAGGTCCATCTGAAGGACAATGCCCTGACCTTCGAAGTCACCGCAGCGGCGCCCAAGGCGAAGAAAAAGAAGTCGACGGCAAAGAAAACGGCCGACAGCAAGGCGAAGTAATTCGCTTCGGCAATCGGCGGAGAGCCAAGAAGATAGCAAAAACGGCGTGGTTGATCCCACGCCGTTTTTTTGCTGTTTCCGCTCGACCAAGCGGATCCACCAAAACGACCTAGCCGCTGCTATCCATCCGTAAGGACCGGGTGGCATCGCTGATCAGGAAATGGGCTTCGTCGGCGCGGATTTCAGCAAGCACGGCGGGATCAGAAACGGTCGCCAGAAACGCATCATAGTCGGCCTGTGTGGCGAAATGGATTTCGGTGATCACATCAAAACCGGGATCGGCCTGGACGGCATCAATCCGGCTTTCCGACCGGTCAACATAGTGGCGCTGATAATGCGCAAACATCGGCAGCAGCCGCTTGATCAGCGGCACATGATGCGCCTCGTAATAGGCGCGAAATTCTTGTGCGGATATTCCCGGTTTTTTCGAGATCAGAAAAAAATGCTTGATCACCAAGACCCTCCGTTTGACGTGAACGCCTGTGCCGGGTCTAATCAAACCGGGGCAGAGAGACAAGCAGGCCGTAATTATGCACCTGCCGAAACACTCCTGACATGATGCTGTCAGCAGGGTTATGATATCGGGTAATTGTCCGACCCAAGAGAAGGAGCAAGCGAATGACCGAATTGATCCGTGATCGAGTGCTTTGGGTGGAAATTGCCGCGTTCGGCCTGAAACGCGTGAAGAAATTTCATGAAGCTGTTGTCGCGACCAGTCTCCCCAAGGACAATGAAGGCAACAGTCCCGGCATTGTCTGGCACAGCAACTGATGCGCAGAGCCGACCGCCTGTTCCAGATTGTCCAATATCTGCGCGGTGGCAGGCTGGTTACGGCGGCAATATTGGCAGAGCGACTGGAGGTCTCGGAACGCACAATCTATCGCGATATAGCCGACCTGCAGTCCACCGGTGTCCCTATCGAGGGGGAAGCCGGCATCGGCTATATCATGCGCAGCGGCTTCGACTTGCCGCCCTTGATGTTTACCCGCGATGAAATCGTCGCTCTGGTCACCGGCGCGCGCATGGTCCGGGCCTGGGGTGGTACGGCGATGATTGCCGCAGCGGAAGAGGCGCTGGTCAAAATCGAGACGGTTTTGCCGGAAGCCGAGCGCAGCCGGGTCGGCGACACGAAAATATTCTCACCGCGTATCGGACTGGCGGGACAATCGGCAGAGCTGATCGACGACTGCGAACAAGCTATCGATGCCCGGGAGATAGTGACGCTGGATTATAGCGACGAAGATGGCCGCACGACACAGCGAGCCGTCCAGCCGCTGGGCCTGTGGTTCTGGGGCAAGGTCTGGACATTGGTGGGGTGGTGCGAATTGCGGGATGACTTCCGGGCGTTCCGGCTCGATCGCATTTCCCAACTGGTGCCAACCGGCAAAATCTACCAATCGGATCCCAAAAGATCGCTCGAGGAATTCTCGCGTCAGCAGCGAGAAAAATACAGAGCGCAGATCGCCAGTTCAAAAGAAGAAGGAGAATGAGATGACGCTGAAATTCTACACCAACCCGATGTCGCGCGGCCAGATCGCACGCTGGGCGCTGCACGAAGCGGGTACAGACTATGAGCAGATATTGCTCGAATATGGCACGTCGATGAAGGCTGACGCCTATCTGAAGGTCAATCCGATGGGCAAGGTGCCGGCGATTGATCATGACGGCCGGATCGTGACCGAAGGCGCGGCGATCTGCGCCTATCTGGCGGAAGCCTTTCCGGATGCGGGGCTCGCGCCAACAGCGACGGAACGGGCGGATTATTATCGTTGGCTATTCTTTGCAGCGGGTCCGGTCGAGGCGGCGATAACCAACCGGTCGCTCGGTTTTGAAGTCGCTCAGGACAAGGAAATGATGGCCGGTTATGGCAATTATGACCGGGTTGTCGATGTGCTGGATGGCAAGCTCCAGACGGATGACTATGTCTGCGGTTCGCGCTTTACCATGGCCGATGTCTATTTCGGCGCGCAGCTGGTGTGGGGCACGCAATTTGGCACCCTGCCCAAGCGGGATAGCTTTGTCGCTTACGCCAAGCGGCTGATCGAGCGCGACGCCTATAAAGCTGCAAAAGCAATTGATGACGCGCTGATCGCCGAGAACGGCTAGGCCTCGGATCCGGAAATGTAAAAAGGCCAGAGGGTCATCCCCTCCGGCCTTTTCTCAACCGCGATAAGGCAATTTATTCGCCGGGTGCTGGCTGTTCAGAGTCGAGGACCGGCTGCCCAAGTTCGGTGGCTGGCCGGGTGACGTCGGCGGCTGGCTGGCCATATTGAACCTGCCACGCCTGAAGGTCGCGCTCATATTCCTCGTAAGCGAGGTAGAAATCGGTAAACGGCTTTTCCATTTCCGACAAAGCCTGCTCTGCAAATGCATTGAGATCTGCTGACTTGGTCACGATTGCGCGCTGGCTTACCTGAACCGCCTGATCACAAAAAGGCCGGCGCAGCGGCGAGAAGGACCAGTAATTATACAGTTGCGTCTGATGACGGTCATGCTCGGTCTTGTAGCCGGCACCGGTTTCGCGCTGAAACTTCCGGATAATCGCATTGTTCGCGTTGCGCAGCGATGCACTATTGTTGCTGATAAACGCGTTATAATCGTCAACCAGGCGCTCGTAGAGCGGTCCGGTGCAGCTGAGCGCGGCCACGTTCAACGCGGCCCGTACGTGCCATAATGTCTCGAGCGGCCCGAGATCCCGGTTGATGGTATCCCGCATGCCGTCAATTCGCAACGAGGGCACGATCGTCAGATTGCTGGCGCCAAAGGGCGGTGTCGGCGCGCGCGGTGTATATTGCGGCTGCACGACCGGAGCAGGCGGCGGTGGCGGCGGCGCCGTTTGACAGGCGGCTAGCATGGCCAAGCCACCAGCGACCAAAAGAAGACGCAAATCATTCAAACGCGGCATCATAACACTCTCCCAGAACAACAGTCGTTTCCTTATGATTCACGCTGACGCTTGTCCAGCATTTGCGATCAAATCTCGACGAACTGCCAAAAGAAAAAGCCCGACAGTTTCCTGCCGGGCTTTTTCGATAATCTGCGTTGAGACTGGCCTAGTCCTGATTGCCCATGAAATAGAGCAGGAACTGGAACATGTTGATAAAGTCCAGATACAGGCTGAGCGCGCTCAGGACCACGGTTTTGCCGACCATGTCGGTTCCCGCAACATAAGCATACATGCTCTTGATCCGCTGCGTGTCGTAAGCCGTGAGGCCAGCGAAGATCAGTACGCCAATCGCGCTGATAACGAGCTGCATCATCGTCGACTGCAGAAAAATGTTGATCACCATCGCGACTAGCAAGCCAATCACACCCATGATCAGGAAGCTGCCCCAGGCGGACAGGTCTTTCTTGGTCGTATAACCATAGAGGCTAAGGCCGAGAAAGGCAGCTGCGGTGGCGAAGAAGGTCTGCGCGATCGAAGCGCCCGTATAGACCAGGAAGATGGTCGACATGGACATGCCCATCAAAGCGGCGAAGCCCCAGAACATAGCCTGAATCGTGAAGGTGGAAAATCTATTCTGCCCGTAGCTCATTGCAAATACGATCGCGAGTGGCGAAAGGATGATTAGCCATTTCAGCGGTCCGCCGCCGAACATGATATCCTGTGCCAGGCCGGAACTGGCAAATAGCATCGCGACAACGCCGGTGAGCAGAACACCGCTCGCCATGTAATTATAGACTTTGAGCATATAGGCGCGCAGACCAGCGTCAAACGCGACCTGCGTCTGTGATGCGGTGCCCACTGGGGGCTGCCCGAAGGTTGTTCTTGGATCTTGCCAAGCCATATTATGCTACTCCTCAAATTAGCGAGCCGACAAACAGGCTCTATAGGTTTCAATATCGGGTAATAGCGCATGTTTTTCAAGGGAAACCGGTTGGGCTTGCCAAAATAATGGCACTGGATTTCATAGATAAAATCTATCGGACCGCCAAGTTATGGAAAGAATATTTTCATCACCAACTATCTTTTGCATCTGTCGATGGCGGCACTTCTGGCCGGAAACGCGCGGCTGGCAGCGTTTGAGCCATAAATAGGCGGCATTGGTTGTGCCTCAACCAGCCTCGAGCCATTTCCGGATCGTTCGCGCCGCCTCGGTGACCTCCGCCCAGGTCTGATCGAAACCTTCTTCGCCGCCATAATAGGGATCGGCGACATCTTCTCCTGCCCTGCCCTCGACATGGTCAAATAACAGCGACAATTTCGATCGCGGCCTTGTCGGGCGCAGAGCCAGCAAATCGCGCAAATTCTGATTATCCAGCGCAATAATATGATCGAAATCGTGAAAGTCCGACGCGGTTACCTGCCGCGCGCGCAAATGTGCGATATCCACGCCATTGCGCGCAGCAACCGCTAGTGCTCGCTCGTCCGGGGGTTGCTGGACATGCCAATCGCCGGTGCCGGCAGAATCGATAACCACATTCAGACCGACCTCAGCACATTCCTGTCGCAAGGCAGCTTCGGCCAGCGGGGAACGGCAGATATTGCCGAGACAGACAAACAGGACGGACTGGCTCATAAAATTACTCTAATAATTACAACACAACTTGATCAGGTCAGCGACCGCCAACAAACACGCCGCAAGCCAGACGGCCGCCGCTTTCTCCCGACGGATCGGTCTTCAGATCATCCGGACCTTCATGCACCACAAATGCCGCGCCATCGGCATCAAGCAGCGCATTATCCCCGCCGCTGAGCGTCGCTCCGGGAACCGTAGCCTCCAGCGCGCCGGTACCATCAGCGCCAATGTCGAGATTGAAGAAATCGCCGGCATGCGCGCCTTGCGGATTGTCGAAGCCATGTTGCTTGGCAGCGGGGTTCCAGTGGCCACCTGCGGATTTGAAATCCGGCCCCTCGCATTTTCCGATCTCGTGAATATGCACGCCATGCGGGCCCGGAGACATGCCCTGGGCCTTGATATTGACCAGCAGGCCTTTTTCGCCCTGCGCGACAATCACTTCGCCATATTCCGCCTGATCCGCTCCGATCAATGCTGCGCGAGCAACATTGCCGCTTACTTCGCCCGGGGAAACGTCTTTCTGACTGCACCCGGCAGCCATGAGGGACAAAAGGACCATGCCCGATAGAGTGAGATGATGCTGACGCACGAAGCTTCTCCTTGATTTCCTTGCCGTGGATTGCATGGTAGCAGCCGATTGATCCGCTTGGAACCATTTGTTCCATCCCCGCCTCTCCGCATCGCACAGGAGCCAGATTGCCGCATATGTTCTACCTGATCGCCCTGGGTTCGAACCAGCGCCACCAGCATTTCGGAACGCCGCGCAATATCCTTGCCGCGGCGCTGCAGCGGATGGACCGGGCGGGCCTGATGATCGCCGATTCATCCGGTCCTATCACTTCGCGGCCGGTCGGGCCGTCCCAGCGCAGATATGCCAATGGCGTGGCGATCATCCAAACCGCATTGCCACCGCCTGCCCTGCTGGCCACGCTCAAGCGCATCGAATCAGAATTCGGTCGTCGCCGGGGTCAGGCCTGGTCGCGCCGGGTGCTCGATCTGGACATCATATTGTGGAGCGGTGGTGCCTTTGCCAGCGCCGAACCGGCCCTCACCATTCCCCATCCGATGATGCGCGAACGCAGCTTTGTCCTCGCTCCGGCAGCCGAAATTGCCGGCGACTGGCGCGATCCGCTGACCGGCCGGACCATCGCCCAGCTGGACGCCCGCAACCGGCGACCCAAGAAACGTCCGGAAAAAGCGCCAAAGCCGCTTGACCATGAAAGAAAGCGTCCCTAGGGAAGCGCTTCCCGAAGGCTTTGTGCGCTGCACCTGCCTGTTGAGGGGGCCCTTAGCTCAGTCGGTAGAGCAACTGACTTTTAATCAGTAGGTCGCTGGTTCGAACCCAGCAGGGCTCACCACCACTCTTTTCCATCTATAAATCAAAGAGCTGGTGAAGCTGCCAGACAGGAATATATGTCACTTTCTATGGCAGTAACGAGTCCGCCTTGGCTTGGATTGCTCCAAGCGGCACCACTTTTCTAAAATATCGAAACAATCAGATAAATTATGAGGCCGTCAGCACCGTCGAGGGTATCGGAACCGATATTGGAACCGGCCCCAGGCTTCAGCCCACCGTTGATGATAAATCCCAGTGACCCATGGATGAAAAAACTGTCGCTAGACTTGATCTGCAGTTCAGCCTCAAATCCTTGTAGATCGGAGCGCATTGTCCCATTGCCTTGTCAAAACGATTGCCCACGCCAAAGCGGGGAGAATATTATTCCTGCACAGCCCATTTGCTGTTAGGCAAATGCAAGCCGATCAACCAAGCTTGATCATTGATGCGGGCACAGGTCTATTGGTTTTCTCTACATTACAGTGCTTTCATCGCAATCGAGCCAGCGTCTCAGGCATAATTTGACATGGTCATTGAGCTGAACTGGAAAACCGGTTTCGAAATTGAACTGACCGCTCCCGTCGGGAAATCCCGAGAAGATCTTGCCCGCGCTCTAGCGCAAAAACACAGCGGAAGCGTACAACGGTTTTTTCATCCGCAATCGGAACCAAGCAAGGTTCCCGGACAACCCACTTTCGAAAATCTGACATTGGGTTTTCATTGGCTCGATACCGATGGTCAAAAAATTGCCAGTTTTGTCGACGACCTGACGCTTCAGGCAGACTTTAACAAACGCCAGGCGCCAAAGCCGTGCTGGTATCGTATCATTGCTGACGATGCGCGCCTCTTGCGATTGGTTGTCCGGCATTGCGAGGCAGCCTCTTCGAGCGATAAAGTGCTTGAGCCGCTGGCTGACCTTTTCGGCACCGAGCTGTTACCTCATGAATCCGGGATGTCCCGGGTGATGGATGATCGCGGCGCGTCCGTGGCCATTTGCGCGCCCTTGCCTGGCGAACGCGAAAGGCCTTGCGAAATTGTCACCGCGCCCATCATGGCGGGCCACCAGGAAAAGCTCTCACAATTGCTTGATGAAGCCGTTGCCCAAAAGTTCGCTGTTCCCGTGGAAGGTGCCACTCATGTGCATTTCGATGCCACTCCCCTTTTGTCCGCGCCCGTTATTGCAAAGCTGGTCTCCCTGTTCGCGAAATTTGGTGCGGAACTGAAGCAACTGGTCGGCGTGAATACAGACTGCGTCCGGTTGGGGGCCTGGCCGAATTCGCTCGTGAAACTGACAGCCAGCGAAAAATTTCAAACGCTGGGCTGGCCGGAAGCACGAGAGGCAATGGCGGGCCTCGCTCTGTCTAAATATTGTGATTATAATCTGCTCAATATCGCAAATGAGAACAAGCTGAAACACACGTTCGAAGTCAGAGTGTTGCCGTCCACATTGGACGCCACGCAAATCCTTCAGGCTACCAGCCTGTTTGAAGCATTGCTGGCGTGGTGCTGTGTCACAGCATCGCAATCGGAATCATTACCCGACACATTGGCTATGTTGATCAACCAGGCGCCTGGCTCGAAATCAACATCGAGCCATTGGCAGCGGCAAATCGCAGCCCGAAATAAATTGGTAATCACATCCTTCTCATGATAGACAGTATTCATCTAATATGGGGGATTTAAATTGCTGAAATCTAAAAAGAATATGCGCTCGAAACGATTTGCAGCCGGATTGTTTATTACAACAGCCCTATCCACCATCGCGCTTGAAACGCCCGCCTTTGCGGAATATTCTTTTGATCAGACATTTGATGCCTACGCCTGGTCGGGATATAATTATTGCGATGCAAAAATGGTTGGCATGCTCTGGAATCAGGATGTCACGCAAGGCAAAGCAATCATCGGGAACAAGATTTTAAACGGCATTGGCGAAGATATCCCGCTTATTCTGGCGGAAAGTCGCGCGGCGTATAACCGCTGTAACTGGGAAGACACCGCCTATGATTACGATGATGCCTTAGCCGTGGCTCGAGCATGGAATCTGGGCAGCGTCGCCGACGCCAAGGGGACCATTGCCTTCAAGGTGACCAACGGAGATTCCTATATGATCGAGCAGGCTCTGGGTCGGTAATCAACCCGATTACCGGCACGCCGACATAGCCGGCAGATTGAGAATATCGGCGCAGACCAAAAGTGAACATGCGCGGCCATTATCGGGATGGATGGTTGCCGCTTTGGCTCCGGAATCAATATCCGACATCTGATAATGTTTCGGCATGGTTACGGTTCTATGATCTGTCCAGCACCCGTCATTCGCTGACGCGCGATCTGCAACAGACTTTGCGACACGGCAAAGACAACCGGGCCGAGGACGATCCCGGATGGCCCGAACAGGGCCAGCCCGCCCAATATTGCAACAAATGATACAGCGGAATGCAGACGAAGTCGGCCACCAACCAATATCGGGTAGATGATATTGTCGATCAGCCCGACGACAATCGTGCCCCATGCCGCCAATATCAACGCTGAGACCGGATCGCCGCCAACCGCCAGAATGATCGCGGCCGGGACCCAGATCACAAACGCGCCCAGAAAGGGAACGATGGCCAGCAGGCCCATGATGAAGCCCCAGAAGAATGGCGAAGGCAGGTCGAGCCACCAGAACATCAGGCCACCGAGTGCACCCTGAATGGTAGCGACCACCAACGTGCCATAGACCGACGCAAAAACAGTATCGGATATCCGGCCCGTCAATATCGCGAATTCGGAAGCTGAGAAAGGAAGCATTTCCATCAGCCGCGCCATCACCTTTTCCCGGTCGCGCAGAAAATAGAAGAAGAAGAAAAATGTGACGAGCATCGTGATCAAGCCCTTGATCGAACCCTGGACAAAATTGCCGCTCCATATGGAAAGTGATCCGGCCACGCTGTCCAGCAGACGGGAGAGGTCGAGCCAGCCGCCAAGCTGATCCATCAGCGGCGCTAGCAGCTTGTCATCTGCGGCCATGCGCGCCCAGGTTTCAGGATGGGCAATATTTGCCATGTGGGCCGCACCGCGCATCGCTTCGTTCAGCAACAACCCGGATATGGTCACCGCCGGAACGACTACCACCAGCGCCGCGAAGGCAACGACCAGACAGGCCGCGAGACTGGGCGACCGGACCATTGTCTCGAGACGGACCTGAAGTGGCATGAAAAGCAATGTGAGCGTGACCGACCAGACGATGGCGGGCACGAAGGGCGCGGCGATAAAATAACAAACTACCAACGCGACGATAACTCCGGCAATCAATATGATCGTGGAAGTTGTCGGCCGGAATTCCGGCCTTTCAGAAACATTATGTTCCGGGCCGGCCATCAGAAGCGTCTAGGCGGCACAGTCAGTACGGGGCTCATCCTGCTGCGCCAGTTCCAGATGATCCCGTTTATAGACGTCGGGGTAATAGCGGATCGTACCGTCATCCGCCCCCTCTGCCGTAAAATAGGCAACATAGATCGGGATCGGCTTGCTGAGCGACAATTTCGTGGTTTTCCGGCTGGCCAATATTTCGTCAATCTGCTCTGCGGTCACCGATCCCTCGAGCAATGTCTTGTCCAGATCGATCGCGCCGCCGACCCGGATACAACCGTGGCTGAAGGTGCGTACCGTTTCGGCAAACAGATTCTTGTTCGGCGTGTCATGCAGGTAGACACTATAGGGGTTCGGCATCACCAGCTTCATCTGCCCGAGCGCATTGCCGGGACCGGGACGCTGGCGATAGCGGCCATTTTGGACGACATAGCCCTTCCGCCGCGCCGCCGCCGGGTTATTGCGCACCATGGAACCAATGCCTTCCGCGACGATTGAAGTCGGGATTTCCCACCAGGGGTTGAGGACCACGCCACTGACCGTGGCTTCAAAAATCGGCGTGGGAGACTTGGTCTTGCCTACGATAACCGGCCAGCTTTTGATTTTCGTGTCATCTTCCCACAGAGTCACCTCGAAGCTGGCGGCATTCACCAGCAAATATTTTACCCCCATGGCCAGTCGCATCCAGCGCCAACGTTCCATATTTACCGCTAATGTTGCCCGTTTTTCCGCATCAGTTTCTGTGCGATAAGCAGCACGTAGCGCCTGATAGTGTGGGTTGCGTGGTCGGAGCGCATCGAAATAGCCAGTGAGGTCATTGCGAACCAGAGCCTTGAGCAGCAATTGCTGCGTATCGATGTAGCGATCATCGCTGCTGATATGCCATTTCGCCCGCGCTGACGCTGGCGAGCATCCCTCGAGATAGGCCCGCATCAATTCATCCGCAGCGACCGAGGCGAGCCGTGATCGCCGATAGGGATCGCTGGCGGAATTGGGCTGGCTGAAGTCGCTGATGCTACAGTTTTCCAGCCCCTCGGAGGCGCGCGCATCCACTAGTTGTTGCAATTGTTGGATTTGCGCTTCGGTCCAGATCAAATGGCTCTCTGTGCGAAAGTCTGCCTGGCCTTCCGGTTGCGCTGCGGCAGAGGTGGAGAGCAGAAATCCGCCCAAAATTGCTATCAATATTCTCATTCTGTCTCTCTTCCGGCTATCGGGAGGTCGGGCAATAAGTATTGCTACTTAATCCTGTGTACAGGAAAAACATGCTATGGACGAACGATGAAAAGAAGAAATTTTATCACCGCAGGTCTGTTGGGTATTACCGGCGTCGCTTATGGTCTTGGCTCCCGGTCACAGGCTGCCAGCAAGATCGCTGCGCCTTTACCGGCACGACCAAAGATCACGCCACCGGCAGGTCCTCTCACTTTGATTGACCGAGCCAAGGCAGCCATGGCGACCCATGAATCATCCTTGCTGCACAAAGACAGAATCGGAATTGCAGACTATTCGCTGCATTCCGCCAAGGAGCGTTTCCATATAGTCGACCTGACGAACGGAACGACCCAATCGTTTCTGGTTGCCCATGGCAAGGGTTCCGATCTCCGGCATACCGGCTGGCTGCAGGAATTTTCCAATGTGCCGGGATCCGAAGCCTCTTCCGGCGGCAGCTATATGACCACCGAGACTTATGTCGGCAAGCATGGCACTTCCCGGCGTCTGAAGGGCCTCGACCCCAGCAACAACATGGCCGAGCCGCGCGCGATCGTGATCCACGGCGCCTGGTATGCAGAGCCGGAAATGGTGACATCTCACGGGAAATTGGGCCGCAGCCAGGGCTGTTTTGCCTTTTCCGAAAGCGATCTGCCGGTCATATTGGAACGTCTGGGCCCCGGCCGCCTGCTCTATGCCGACAAGCTATAGTCGACCACAACAATCACTCTGCGGCGGTGAATATCGGAATCATAGCGGATTCAAATAGCTCAGGCTGACCAACTTACACGAGACACCGCAGAAAATTCATGGGCTCAAGCTCATGCATATGGCTGTCCTGACTCGTTGCAATCGCAGAGTCCGTAACAATACCTATCGTCCATAAAATCTTCTCATCCTAGTAAGTCAGCAGACAAACAACCTGATGGGAGAATGAAATGCTGGTGCGCAAGGATAGCAAGATAATCGCGGTTGACGGTTCCCGCATGGCGATGTTCAAAAATGTCGGAGAAGCCTTTGCACCGGTACTGGAACTGGTCGAAGAGCATAAAAACCCGTCGCTGCGTACATCGGAGATCGGGACCGACAAACCGGGACGGAGCTTTCAAAGCAAGTCTCCACGCCGCGGAGCGCATGAACTGACCGATTTCCAGCAGCAGGAAGAGGACCGTTTCGTGACTGACGTCGCCCAGAGAATCGAGAAAATCGTGGCGGAGACGAAAGCGGGCGTCGTGCTGGTCGCCGCGCCCCGTGCACTGGGCGTTATCCGGAAGCATCTGAACGCGCAAACGAGCGCGCAATTGCTTGCCGAAATTCCGAAAGACTTTGGATCGGACGAAGCCGAACCGCTCGCAAAAATGCTTGCCAAACATGAAGCCTGATGGACCCCTCGCCCACCGTCCAGCAATCTGATCATGACAGCGACGCCCTCTATTCTATTCGGGGGCTGACAAAAGTTTACGGTGAAGGCCCGTCGGCGGTCCATGCGCTGCGCGGCGTCGATCTGGAACTGCCGAAATCAGCAATGGTTGTGCTGCTCGGCGCCAGCGGATCCGGAAAATCCACCTTTCTCAACATCATCGGCGGACTCGATGATGCTACTGCCGGTCAGGTGTTTTTTGAAGGCACGGAACTCACGGCATTGGGACCATCCCAGCTGACCGAATATCGGCGCAATTCGGTCAGCTTCGTGTTCCAGTTCTACAATCTCGTAGCATCCCTGACAGCGCGGGAAAATGTCGCGCTGATCACTGAAATCGCTGAGAATCCGATGACACCGCAGGAAGCGCTGGAAATGGTCGGTCTGGGCAATCGTCTCGACCATTTCCCGTCCCAATTGTCGGGCGGCGAGCAGCAGCGGGTGGCTATTGCCCGCGCCATCGCCAAGCGGCCCAAGGTGATGCTGTGCGACGAACCCACCGGCGCGCTCGACAGCCAGACGGGCGTAAAAGTGCTGGAGGCGCTGGATCTGGTCAATCGGGAACTGGGCACGACGACGCTGCTGATCACCCATAATGTCGTTATTGCCGATATGGCTGACCGGTTGCTGCGCTTTGCCGACGGTACGCTGGTCGAGGATCGCGCAAATCCGGACCGTGTCGCACCGGCAGAACTCAAATGGTAGCGTTACCGGCATGGCTGGGCGCACTCGACCGCAAATTGTTGCGCGACATCTGGCGACTGCGCACGCAGGCAATGGCGATTGCACTGGTGATCGCGGCGGGCATCGGCATGGTCGTCATGTCCGTGGGCATGATCCGGTCGCTCGAGGCGAGCCGCGACACTTATTATGACCGCTATCGCTTTGCCGATATTGTCGGATCGGCGAAACGCTTTCCGGTCAGCCTGGTGGATGACATCCGAGCAATCGAGGGCGTCAGCATAGTCGAGGGACGGTTGACAACGGGTGCAACGCTGGATGCCCCCGGGATTTCCGAACCGATTACTGCAAAGGTCCACTCTCTGCCGCCGTCCGGAATGCCACGAGTCAATGCTCTGGTCTTGCGGAGTGGCCGGATGCCCGATCCGGCCCGCCCGGAAGAAGTGCTCGCCAGCGAAAAATTTTCCGAGGCGGCGCGTGTCGCTCCGGGAGACTATATCGAAGCGGTACTCTACGGCAAGAAACAGCGGCTGCGGGTGGTCGGCACGGCATTGTCTCCGGAATATGTCTATGCGCTCGGCCCGGGACAGATTTTTCCGGACAATCGCCGTTTCGGCATATTGTGGATGGGCGAGGAACATCTTGCCGCCGCTCTCAATTCCACCAACGCCTATAATGAAACCCTCATCCGGCTGGAGCGCGGCGCCAATCCACGCAACGTGATTGACCGGCTCGACATTCTGCTGGAGCCTTATGGCGGAACCGGTGCGATCCCCCGATCGGAACAGCTGTCGGACCGTTTCCTGTCGAACGAGCTCCAGCAATTGCAGTCGATGACCGCCATATTGCCACCTATTTTTCTCGCGGTGGCGGCTTTCCTGATCAATATCGTGTTGACCAGACTGGTGGAATCCGAACGGGAGATTATCGGGCTGCTCACCGCCTTTGGCTATCGCAACCGGAAGATCGTCTGGCATTACACCAAGCTGGCGTTGGTCTTGTCCTTCCCCGGGCTGGTGCTGGGATTGATTTTCGGCAGCTGGATGGGCCGCGGTGTGGCCGGTCTCTACCAGGAATTTTTCGTTTTTCCCGCCCTGACCTATCGTGCCGGGACCGACATCATCCTGGCGTCGTGCCTCATCGCCATAGCGGTGGTGATGCTTGGCGCAGCCAATACCGTCCGGCGGATCAGCAAACTGACCGCTGCCGAAGCCATGCGCCCCCCGGTCCCGCCCAATTATTCAGGCGGTGTCGCAAGGCTTATCGCCAAGCTGAAAAAACTCGACGAACCCTCGAGGATCATCCTGCGGGGCATCGTTCGCCGCCCCCTGCGCGCGATGCTCGGATCGCTCGGGGTCGGGGCCGCGCTGGGGCTCTATATCACCTCCGCCGGGTCGACGGACAATGTCGGCCTGATGATCGATCAGTTGTTCAATCAGGCCAACCGGTCGGACATGAATATCCTGTTCGCCGAGCCGCGCGACCAGCGCGCCATATTCGAACTGCAGCGGATACCCGGTGTCCTGCGGGTCGAGCCGGTTCGCTATGTCCCCGTCAAATTGACCTCCGGCACCCGATCAAAATCGGAAAGCCTGACCGGCATGAATTCCGGGGGCGACCTGAACCGGCTGGTCGATATGGATGATGGCATTGTAGATCCGCCCGTGCGCGGCGTAATGATTTCTTACGGACTGTCGAACGAACTGGATCTACAGCCTGGCGATCCGCTGCATATCCAGGTGACCAATGGCAGGCGCCCTGCCTTTACCTTGCCGGTCGCGCGGATATTGCGCAGCCCCGTGGCCAACCCGGCCTATGTCGATTTTGACCTGGTCGGACCCTTGCTGGGCGAAGCGCCCTTGTCATCCGGTGCCTTTATCAGTGTCGATCCGGCTCAGATTGATGCGGTATATCAGCGGTTGAAGGAAATGCCGGTCGTCGCCGGATTTTCTGGTCGCAGCGCGGCTTTGCGCGGGATTGAGGAATCGATCGGAGAAACCATGGGCATTGTTCAGCTCTTCAACACGGCATTTTCGGCGCTGATCGTTTTCGGGGTCGTTTATAATAATGCCCGGATCAATCTCGCCGAACGGGCGCGTGATCTCGTGTCACTCCGAGTGCTGGGCTATCGCCGCTCGGAAGTATCCTATATATTGCTCGGGGAATTGGCGCTGCTGGTAATCGCCGGCCTGCCGCTCGGGATTCTGTTCGGCTATCTGCTGTCCAAAAATCTTACCGAGTCCATCGGCGGTGACCTGTTCATCATCCCCTTCGGCCTGTCCGCCGCAACCGTCGCCTTCGCGATATTGGTCGTGCTTCTCACCGCTGCGGTCTCGGCCTTTTTTGTCCGTTCCCGGCTGGACCGGCTCAATCTCGTCAATGTATTGAAAACCAGGGAGTAAGGCGATGGCGACCAAACATCTGAACCGACTAGGCCCGCGAATATTGATCGGGCTGATCATCGTCGTTCTGGCGGTGGCGGTTTTTTTCGCCATGCGCTCGCCGCCGGTTGACGTGGATGTCGCGGCGGTCACCAAGGGGCCCATGCTGGTGACCATCAATGACGAAGGGGAAACCCGGGTCCGCGACATGTTTGTCATATCGGCACCGATCAATGGCCGGTTGATGCGAGTCAATCTGGATGCCGGAGATCCGGTCATCGCAGGAAAAACGGTGGTCGCGCGGATCATGCCGGCCCAGCCGGATTTCCTCAACGCGCGGAGCGAGGCGGAAGTGCGGGCGCAGATAAAGTCGCTCGAAGCCGCTGTACAATCCTCGGCCGCCCGAATTGCCCAGACGGAAGCGGACCGCAAGCTGGCAGCGGCCAATTTCGAGCGCATCGATGCGCTTTTCGCTCGCGGCTTTGCGACCAAGACAGCGCAGGATGCAGCCCGCGCCGCTCGCGACAGCAGCGCCGCCCGATTGACCGAAGCGCGGGGGGCAGCGGAATCAGCGCGGTTCGAATTGCGGGCGGCGAAGGCAAGATTAATGGCTCCGTCCGCCAGCAGCGGTGGCAATGAAATCCTGTCGGTCTATTCCCCGGAAAGCGGATCGGTGCTGCGGCTGACCCATGAAAGCGAAACACCGATCAGCGCCGGTACGCCGGTTGTCGAAATTGGCAATCCAGGCGACATCGAAATTGTCAGCGACCTGCTCTCCAGCGATGCGGTAAAAATCAAACCGGGCAGCCGGGTGCTGATCGAAAATTGGGGTGGCGACAAACCGCTCACCGGCAAGGTGCAACGGATCGAACCGTTCGGCTTCACCAAGATTTCGGCGCTGGGCGTGGAAGAACAGCGGGTGAATGTCATCATAGATTTCACCGACCCGATCGCCGCTCGTCAGCGCCTGGGCCATGGCTATCGGGTCATCGTCAAGGTGGTGGAATGGGAAGGCAAAGATGTGCTGCAGGCCCCGATCAGCGCCCTGTTCAGGGACAAGGGCCAGTGGTCGGTCTTCGTCAAAAGCGATGGCAAGGCCGCTCTGGTTCCGGTAAAAATTGGCCGGATGAATGATGAACACGCGCAGATTTTGAGCGGCCTGAAGGCGGGTGAAGAGGTCATTCTCCACCCGAGCGAAAAGATTGAGGACAGAACCCGGGTCAGGCTGCGGGAGGATCAGCCATAAGATCGAATTCGAGCAGCATGAGCGTGGAATCTCCCGGATAGCTTCGAGCGGAAAAGCCCATTTCCTTTTCCAGTTCGATCGCCGCATGATTCTGGCGGGCCTCGATCGACTGCAGCTTCCGGATGCCACTCTTGCGTGCCTGTTCGATCACATATTTCAGGAAAGTCCAGCTCATCCCGCGATGCTTGTAATCGCTGCGCACCACGAGAGCGACTTCTGCTTCGGTCTTGTCGGCACTGGCCCCCAGCATCGCGCTGGCAATGATGGTCCTGTCATCAATGTCGAAGGCCAGATAGTCTTCCTTGTGATCATGATCGACGTTCACGAGATCGTCGAGCAAGGCCCCCTGCACTTCCGGGACCGCGGACAGGAAGCGAAATCGCAAATCATCTTTCGAAACATGAGTGAAAAATTCTGCCAAGGCCTGCTTGTCCGATGGTTCGACTGGTCGGACGTGAAATTCGAAACCGCTGCGCGTAGTCAGCGGAATGCTGTTGCTCACTACAACCGCATGGTCCGGGCGGATTGGTTCAGCCGGTGCAGGCTGCAGGGAGGATGATTTTGTTTCGGACATCGGACTTCCTTTCGGGGAGTTTGGGAAAACTGGATTTGCTTTCGCAAGAATAGTCGGCCCGGGGCACCATTTGCCATCCGTAAACCACCGTATTCAGACCGCAGTTGAGCGGACGTTGGCCATTTGCCCAACCGATGATCGCCCCCCTATTCGGCGGCTTCACGACGAGATACGTAATGCTGCTTATTGACTCCGGCGCGCTTTGTCCGGTCTGTGTCCGGCTCAACCATTGAACCTTTTCCAGTCACCAAGGCGTTGGCAATGACCCATATCGACGATTATCGCTCCCGGATCATGACCGCCGACCAGGCCGTGCAAGGATTGAAGTCAGGCGCGCATATCGCGATGGGCATGGCGACCGCGGAGCCACCAGCATTGCTCGGCGCGCTGGCGAACATGGCAGAACAGGGTAATGTCGACGATCTGAAGCTGTGGTATTTCCATTCGATGGATCATGCCGGTGAAACGGTGTTGCGGCCCGACCTGCTCGGCCGCATTCGTCCGCGCTGCATGTTTCTCAGCTCGATCGAACGCAAATTGCTGAGCGCGCAGCAGCCTGAGGAGAAAAGCCTGATCGAATTTGTTCCCGTCGCCTTCAGCGATTCCCCCAGGCTGTTTGAAAAAGAGGTTTCGCTCGACCTTTTCGTAACCACTGTATCGCCGATGGACAAACATGGCTGGTTCACCTTTGGCACCAGCAATGATTATTCCACCGCCGCGGCCCGCAACGCGAAAATGCTGGTGGTCGAGGTAAATCCGAATATGCCGCGAGTGTTCGGTGCTTCGCTTCTGCATATTTCGGAAGTCGATGCGATCGTGGAAAACAGCGTGCCGCTGGCCGAAGTTCTTGCGCCCACCATATCGTCCGTGGATTCGATGGTTGCAGCCACGATCGCAGACATGATCGATGACCGGGCCTGCCTGCAAATGGGTATTGGCGCGCTTCCCGGCGCGGTCTGCGCCCTGCTGCACGACCGGCGGGATCTGGGCATTCATACCGAATTGATGACCCCTGCCCTCGCCGGCCTCATCCAGTGCGGTGCGGTTACCAACCAGGCCAAGACCACCTATCGCGGCCGCAGCGTGTTTACCTTCGCCATGGGTGATCGGCCATTTTACGATTTTCTCGACGACAATCCGGCCATGCACAGCGCCCCGGTGGATATTGTCAACGATCCCCGGCACATCGCGAAGAACAGAAATGTCGTGTCGGTCAATGCGACGCTGCAGATCGATCTCGGCGGCGCATGCAATTCGGAACATCTGATGGGGCGACAATATAGCGGCTCGGGCGGTCAACTCGACTTTGTCCGCGGTGCCAATGCTTCCAAGGGGGGCAAGTCGATCATCGCCTGCCAGTCTACGGCCCGCAACGGCACGGTTTCGCGCATTGTCCCCAGGTTGGACGGACCGGTCACAACCCCGCGCAACGATACGCATATCGTGGTGACGGAATATGGCTGGGCAGATCTGAAAGGCAAATCGCTCAACCAGCGAGCGGAAGCATTAATTGGGCTCGCGCATCCGAAATTCAGGGACGAACTCGCCAACGGTCTATAGTATTTTTGCCTCATATTCGGCATCGCCAGTCGATGGTGATCGTTGCACACCGGCTCGATCGACATATACGTAAACACCCTAATATTGTCGCGCACCCCGCCCCATTATCATAATCTTTTTTCAAGCGGGGCAATGGGAACCATTGAAGCATATCATTCTACCAACCTGGCCACATCTCGCAGAAGCAGCACCGCTGGAAAGCACTGGACTCTCGGTTGTCTCGATCAACAAGAAATTTGGCAAAAAAACGGTCTTGAGCGACGTTTCAATCGATGTCAGGCCTTCCGAGGTTGTCGGCTTGCTCGGCCGTGACGGAGCAGGCAAAACCGTGACTTTCTATTCGATACTCGGATTGCTGCGGGTAAATTCTGGTCATATTTTTCTCGATGGTGACGACATAACCGGATTGTCGCTCGACCGGCGCTCGCTTCGCGGCCTCGGATATCTGCCCCAGGAATCTTCCATTTTTCGCGGGCTGACCGTTGAACAGAATATCATGACCGTACTGGAACTGTTCGAACCGGATCCGGTTGAGCGAGAGCGGAAGCTTGATGCCCTGCTTGCGGAATTTCATATCGAATATGTTCGCAAAGTCTCGGCGCGTGCCTTGTCGGGCGGCGAAAGACGCCGTTGCGAAATAGCCCGGGCGATGGCTGCCAATCCCAGCATCATGTTGTTCGACGAACCATTTGCCGGAATTGATCCGATGTCGGTCAGGGATATCAAGGCGATGATAGCCAATCTGGAAAGTCATGATGTCGGCATATTGATCACCGATCAGAATGTGCGCGAGATGGTCGACATTCTCGACCGGGTCTATGTTCTTCACGAAGGACGGATCGTGTTTGATGGCACGCCGGAGGCCATGCTGGAGAACAAGCTGGTACGCCATTTATACCTCGGCAAGGAATTTCATACCGCTGCTAGGTAACACTACGGATGGCTTGCCGGTCCCGTTTCCTGCATTTCTGACAGTATTGATGCAGCGAAGAGTTTCAGGCGGACAAGTGGATTTCCGGATGGCCTTTGCGGAAAAGAATATCAGAATGGGAGAAACAATATGAAATCCGTGCTACTTTATGTGAACGATGATTCCGGCCTCGACGCCCGCTATCAGGCAGCACTGGATCTCACGCGGGCGCTGGAGGGGCATCTCCATTGTCTGCGTCCCAATCCCTACAAGCCGCAAATGGCGTTTGACGGCGTCACTGGCATGTCGGTCATGTATGACATCAGCAAATATGCACGTGAAGCCGATTTGGCATTGAAGGCGGAAATCGAGAAACGGCTGGCGGCTGAAGACGTGCCGTGGGATTATCGGGAGGTAAATGCGGAGCCCGCCAGAGGGCTGTCGCGCAGTTCGGCATTGACCGATGTGATGGTGCTAAGTTCCTGCAGCGGTGTGAAAGACAATAGCCAGCCTCTCGGCATTTTGGGGGACGTGATTTTCAACACCAATGTTCCCATCGTCGTCCAGCCGGACAGCGTCAAGAAATTCGAGGCCGCTGGACCAGCAGTGGTCGCCTGGAACGGCAGTTTTGAAGCGGGAAATGCCCTCCGTGCGGCAGTGCCGCTCCTGAAGCTGGCCAGCGACATCCGTATCGTCGTCGTCGAGGAAGAAAAGGATCACGACCTTCCTCCTCTGGAAGCGTCAGAATATCTATCGAGACATGGGATCAAGTCGGAGATTCACGATCTTGCGGCGGATAAATCATCGGTACAGGCAGTCCTGCTTTCTACCGTCGATGCCCTGAACGCCAGCTACATGGTGATGGGCGCTTATGGCCACAGCCGGGCCCGCGAGTTTTTGTTCGGCGGCGTAACGCGCAACCTGTTCCAGGATTGCCCGGTACCACTGGTTGTCGCGCACTAATCTTGGAAACATATTTTCCGAGAGGAAGTTTGGATGAGTGGAGTAACAATAAAATTTCACGGTGCGGCAGGGACTGTCACGGGTTCCTGCTTTGAAGTCAAAGGTGCCGGCCAGACAATATTGGTCGACTGCGGCATGTTTCAGGGTACGCGTTCGCTCGAAGCGCTGAACCATGAACAGCTTCCTTTCGATCCGAGAAAAATCGACGCGGTACTGCTGACCCACGCCCATCTCGATCATAGCGGCAGGCTGGCCTATCTTTATGCCAGCGGCTGCAAGGCAAAAACCTATTGCACCGCGCCCAGTGCCGACATCATCAAACCGCTTTTGCAGGATGCGGCCAAATTACAGGCTGCGGATGTCGAGCGCAGAAACCGGCGGGCAGACCGGGCCGGATTGCCACCTTTCACTCCCCTTTATGACAGCAAGGATATTGCGAAACTGCACAAGAACGTCCGCACCGTCACCTATTGCGAAGAAAATTATCTCGACAATGGCGTGTCCTTTCGCTTCTGGGATGCGCGACATATTGTCGGATCAGCATCAATAGAAATCAATATTGCCGGTCAGCGCCTGCTGTTTTCGGGCGATATTGGCGCTGGCCGCGCGATCAATTGCACCGCTTCGGAACTCGGCGGCTATGACCATGTGATTTGCGAGTCCACCTATGGCGACCGGGATCGCGAACTCGTGCTGGTCAGCGAACGGCGCGAGACACTGGCGCGTCATGTCGAGGAAGTGATGGCAGCTGGGGGCAATGTGCTGATCCCGGCTTTCGCGCTGGAACGCACGCAGGCGATACTCGAGGATTTCGACGCGCTGTTTGAATCCAAGCGCCTCCCCCCGATCAATGTATTTCTGGATTCACCATTGGCACAGAAAGTTACCATGGCAGTGATGCGCTATCGCGATAGCGGAACGGACATGCTGAAGCGGACCAATATTCGGTTCATCCAGAATACGGCCGAATCCAAGAAGCTCAACCGGATGAGCGGGGTTGTCATCATTGCGGGATCAGGCATGTGCACGGGTGGTCGGATCAGGCATCATTTGATCCGCAATCTGCCGCGAAGGCAGTCGCGGCTGCTGCTGTCCGGCTTTCAGGTCGCCGGAACCCTGGGGGCGGTGCTCCGGGATGGAGCAAAACGCGTCCGCATTTCCGGGAATGATGTGATCGTGAAAGCGCAGGTCGCCACACTTGATGGTTATTCGAACCATGCTGATCGTAGCGGTCTGGTGGAATGGATAAAGGATCGCACACCAATCAGCGGATCGATCTTCCTCGTTCATGGAGAGCAGAGCGCCCTCAGGGGGTTCGCAGAGACTCTGGATGCCGCTCCGGATTTGCCGACGACGATCATCCCGGCGCTTGGCGAAACTTGGGAATTGCAGCCAGCCAAACCTGCGACCCGGCTGTCTGCTGGCCGCCCTGACGCAGACGACCTGACCGCTTCGCGTGACTGGATATCCAAACTTGCGGCATTACGCGAAGAGGTTGAAGAAAAATTGTCCGAACAAACAACCAATCGGGATCGTGAAAAAATGCTGGAGGCGCTCAAACGGGCGCTGGAAAGCATTTGATGATCCGGCCCAAATCGCGCTGCCTTCGCATCAGAAAATTCTCACTAATGCTCGGCGATACGCAAAACTCTTCATCCGGCCCGCTAGAAAAGCTTCGCCTTTCTAAAATCTGACTCGAGTTCGCGAACAAGGTTCGGGTTGGCAATCCATCTGCCTAACACGTCGGCCGGATCTGCTGTTTCCGGAAAACCGGAACGTTTCGCCAAAAGCCGCCAGGCTTTGCGTGCTTCCTCTTTCTGGCCCAGCATCGCCGAGGACAGGATATAGCTGATTTCGAGCCCAGGCGCAGCGCCTGGCACGGAATCCATATATTTTGAAGAAAGTTCCTGCGCACCCTTTGCGTCTCCGCGGCGCAGTTTTTGCAGGGCCACTGTCGCTGCAACCACCTGATCCGCATTGGCATCCATTTTCAGAGCCCTTGTGGAATAGGCTTCACCTTCCGGCATGTTGCAGGCCAGCATGTACATTCCCAGATAGCCCATTATCCTGGAATTCAGCGGATTGAGACTGACAGCGCGTTCACCCCAGGCAACGCCCTTGCGACAATCACCTTCCAGAAAGGCGCTCTGCGCCACCGCAAATGTTGCGGATGCGCTATCATTATCGAGTTTCGCCGCTCGCAGCGCAAAATCCTTGCCGTACCCCTCGATTTCATCCGGCAATCCGAACCGCTCGGAAAGATTTTTGGCGACGGCCACCATGCTCATCAAATATGAGTCGTTGGGATATTGTTGTGCAGAGGCGTCCATACATTGCAAGACGGGTTCCAGAAGCGCCGAGTCCTGGTAACGCATATATTGGTGAAACTGGAGCAGACACGGATAGCCGGGCGTAAAATCAACACGATATTTGGACAGTTCATGCTGGGCAATTTTGCCGTAGGGACCCGCAATGGCAATCACCGCTCGATCGAGATCAGCGTCCCGTTTTTGGCTGTCCATCGTTTCAATTCTGCTCGACCAGATCACCTCTCTGGTAGCGCTGTTGACGAGGCGAAGCTGGATGCGATTGGCCGCATCGTTCAAGTTCGAGGTTTCTAGCAAATATTGCGAAGATCGCGAAGATTGCGTCGGGTCAGCGTCTTCATCAAAAATCCGCACTTGATCGAACTTCTCCAGCGCTCCGACCAAATGGCTATGGATCATCTCGAGCTTGGCCCGGGAAGATGAATCGATAATGCCTTCCGTCGTTTTCACGACCACGGCTGGATAAGCGATTTTGGTTGCCGTCACGCTATCGGTCTTTTGCAGGAAATAAGTCACGGCTATGGCGAGAAACGCTATTGCTGCAAGAATCATCAGAACATGACTGCGGCTGACCGTCGGCATGCGACTGGTGCCGGCATGTCCCCTGTTCGGCGGTTCGGTTTTGATTGATGAAACGACAGGCTCACCGCCTAACTGCTCGGAATCAATCGCAACATTCTCGCCTTCGCGGTCGCTCTCGTTGGGCCCCAGAATGATTTCATAATGATGATACGGGATGAAGAGCCGGCTCTCGCTTTTCTCGCGCAAGTAGAAATGGTCGAGCATGCGACGCAAACGGCCGATTTGAACCCGAGGATAACTGTCAATCTGGGTATCAAAACTATCATCGCGACCAAGCGCATCGACTGCAACGCTATAAGCCGTCAGCGGGGTATTTTCTTCCTGCAATTTATGGTCGACCAAATACCGTAAAAGCTTGCTCATCGTCGGGGAGCGTGCAAATTCAGAACTGCACAGCAGTCGGTCGCGCTCCAAACAAAGCTGAAGCTTTTCCGCTTCGGTCAATATCGGCAAGGTCCCTCCATCTGATACGGTGGCCTGCCCTATCCAGACAATCAAAAGAAAGAGCGTAGTTCCGCTCCTATCAACCCCTTACCTACAATATGGTTGCGGGAAAGTCGCGATTAATTGTCCGGCATCATGCGGATTTTCTTTCCTCGGGTGTGCTCAAATCTACAAAGCAGCCAAAAATACCCAGGACTTTTCCATCTCCACCGATTTGGCAAGTGCCACGGGCGAGGACGGGAAGTTCATTGCCGTTTTCGGTGAGGATCCGAGCGCGAAATTCAAAATCTGCGCCTTCATCCAAAGCACGGGCAACCGCAGCTTGAACCATGGGGCGATCGTCTGGATGGTAATAATGGATCGCATTTTCCAGGGGAGGATGACCAAGTGAATGGCGGCGTTCGTGCATGTCAAAGACATAGTCTGACCATTTTACGATATTTGTTCTCGCATCCATATGCCAAGATCCGAAACGTCCGACATCTTCTGAAATCTCAAGCGTCAGCTGACAGCGTTCAAGTTCCAGTTCGGCGGCCTGCAAATTCGTTTGTAGTTGTCGCATACGAATAATCAAATATGCAATCGCCAAGATAAAGATAAAGACAACTAGTAGAAAATAAAAAAAATAAGCTGATAACATACTTGCTATCCCACCCCTGCTGTTCGCCAAGATATGGTATCCTGCGGCAATATTAACCGTTTTTGTGCCACAGCAAGTTTAATAAATCGATAGCCTGTTTCCGATATATTTTTGAGCGCGATAAAATTGCAACGGTGGTTGTGAGAGCGAAAAATTTAGATGGTATATTGAATCGATGCCGGATCTGGTTGAGATCGCCCAGCGGCGATCGGCACCGAGCCTCGTCACCCGTCAGCTAAGCCAACGTCCGGGTTGCGGAAACGCGGAAGCCAGGAACTAGTTTCCAAACAATCCGGAGCGATCAAAAACCGTCATGATGTCATCGATCAGGGATGGACTGTCTATCCATTGCCCAAGCACTTCCCGCGGCGGACTTTTTTCAGAGAGGCCATAGCGCAGGGCCAAGGATTTCCACGCTCGTCGCGCCTCTTGCCGGTCATTTAACATGGCTGATGACAGAATATAGGTCAGTTCAAGCGCCGGTTCGTCTCTCAGCGACGAAGCCATATATTCCGATGACAATTCCCGGGCCGCTTGCGCTTCACCTCGCTTCAGCATTTGAAAGGCTACGGCCGCCGCGATCGCCAAATCCGCATTGGGATCGAGTTCCAATGCCTGGGCCGCATATTTCTCGCCGTCAGGAATATCGCAGGCGATCATGTAGAGGCCGAGATATCCGGATATCCGGGAATTCAAAGGGTTCAACTCCACTGCCTTTTTTCCCCACGCCAGACCAGTTTCGCAATCTCCGGCAAAAAAGGCGGACTGAGACACGGCAAAATTGGCAGCAGCACTATTGTGATCTAGTGCTTCCGCCTGCCGAGCGAGCATCATTCCCAACCCTTTGACAGCGGACCTGTCGCCAGAGTTTTCCGACATATTTCGTGCTAAGGCCACTACACTCATAAGATGCGCGTCATTGGGAAAAAGCCTCATCGACTTTCTCAAACATGATCGCAGCGGCTCCAGTTTCCCGGCTTCTCTGTAGCGGACGTACAAATCGAATTGCAGCAGACAGGCATATCCAGCCGAATAATTATTCTCGGCCTTGGATATTTCTGCCTGGGCGATTTCTCCATATTGCCCCGCCAGAGCAACGATCGCCTTATCTAGAGCCAACCCGAACGCCTCTTCATTGGCCGTATTCAGTTCCTTGGACCACAATATCTCGCCGTTGGCCCCATCCAGCAGGCGCAACTCGATATCGTCTGCGGATGCTTCCAAATAGCGCAGTCGGATCACATAGCCGGATTTTTGCTCCTTGCCGGCTTTTGCATCAAATATCCTTATCCCGCCAAATCCGTTCAATCCACGGACCAACTGATTTTCTATGGATTCAGATAGCTCGGATGGGCGTGTTCCCGAAACGCGCTCCGGCATATCAAGGGCAACTCTCGGATAGGCAATCTCGTCGACTTCCTGAGCCGGCCAGAGCAGATATGCCAATATGCCGATCAACACGAGCAGGATACAGACGCCTAGAATACTGACAAAACGCCGGTGCGAGCGATTGTGATCTGCCGAGTGCTTTTCATGCAATGGGCGTGATTCCAACTCGGGAGCTTTTGAAACCATCTCCTCCGACGCATCCGAAACCGTAGACCGTCCGATCAGATTTTCCCCATCCTCGGAGGAAACCGCAATGGGCTGCAGGATGATTTCATATTTGTTCGGCGCTATCAACAGCCGGTTCTCGCCACCCTTCCGCAGATAGAAATTGTCGAGCATACGGCGCAGGCGTCCCATTTGGACACGCGGATAGCTGTCGGTCTGGCTATCGAAATTCGCATCGCGGCCGAGCGCATCTGTAGCGATCGTATAACTTTTTAGCGGGACGCTATTCCCAGACAGCTTATAATCTACCAAAAAACGCAATAGCTTGCACATGCTCGGCGAACGAGCAAATTCAGGATCGCTCAATAACCGATCGCGTTCCAGACATAGTTGCAGTGCGGCGGCATCATCCATAGGTTGATTATTGTCCTTCCCTGCATCATTCTACGATTCACGGTATTTCACGGTATTTCACGGGTTCATCACGGCTCCCGCAAAACCTGTGTAACTTATTGTAACATAGCCGGGGGTGGCGAAACATTCAAACGATCAAATCTGGATAGAATCTGGATTCGATCAGGGGGAATAGAGTCAAAAGTAGTGACATGAAATATCGCTTTTTAAATTTCGAATTGGATCCCGAGAGATTTGAGCTGTTCCAAAATGGTGAGAAAGTGGTCATTCAACCACAGGCGCTCGCCATATTGTTGATGCTCGTGCAGAATCAGGGGAATTTGCTGCCGAAGCAGGATATGTTGCGACAATTGTGGGCCGCCAGAACCATTTCGGACAGCGCCCTATCCAGTCAGATCAAAGCCCTTCGCCGCATTTTAGGAGATGACGGTCAGCACCAGCGGGTTATCGAAACAGTTTATGGCCGGGGATTTCGTTTTGCAGCTCGTGTCGAAACAGTCGTGTCACCGGCACTATCAGATCGTTCAGCCCCCCTTCCAACAGCGGAGGACGAGCAGGCCAAGCGCGCTGGCAAACCACCAGTCATTGCAGTGCTGCCCCTCTGCAAAATAGGTGAAATGGCCAAGCACTCCGCCTTGCCCGAGGCGCTACCAGCCGACATCACAACGGCGTTGTCCCAATTGAGATGGCTGTTCGTGATCGCTCGCGCTTCTAGCTTCCGCTTTGATGCCAATCTCCCCGACCTGGCCAAAATGAGAGAAGAGCTTGGTGTGGATTATGTTCTGACCGGCTGGGTTGAGCTCGTTGCCGGTCAGATGCTGGTCGGGGTGGAGTTGACCGAAACCAGACACCATCGCGTCGTATGGGCGGAGCGCTATGATGCCCCGCTGTCAAGAATCCATGACGTGCGAGCGCAAATGGTGCGCGACATTATCAGTGCGATAGACATATCGATCAGTGACACGGAAGCAGCGCTTGCGAAACTGACAGCACCCGATCAGCTGACTGCTTGGGAATCCTACCACCTAGGGATCTCGGCCGTGGCCGGCGTCCGGATGGACCTCAAGCATGCACTCAGTCATTTTGAAGTTGCACGGACGAAAGCCCCGGCATTCTCCCGCGCCCATGCCGGCGCCGCCTACATCCATGGTTTGGGCCTATACCATCTTGCACGCGGCGGGAACGAGAGCACCGCTATTTATAACATGCAAATATTGGGCGAGCAGGCGTTGATATGCGATCCGCTTGATCCCTTCGCCCATCTTGTGAAAGGCCGCGCAGAAAGATTCAGCGGAAACATGGACAGCGCGCTGGATCATTATGCCAAGGCGATCGCATTGTGCCCCAACTACGCAGAGGCCTATCATTCACAAGCTGTGATTCTCATGTTGAATGGAGATTTTTCCGCATCCTATGAGGCGGCCCGGCTTGCTGTAAAACTTAATCCAAATTGCCCGATGCGGTTCGAGGCGGAGTCCACCCAAGCCTACACCGCCTTTCAGTTAGGCAAGAATGAAGAAGCCCTTGCACTGGCGCGCAAGCTCGCAAAATTTTCGCAAAGCAGTCCACTGGCCTTGCTCACTGCGATGATCGTGTTCCATCATTTGGGTCTCGAGAAAGAAGCAAGTCTTGTTCACTCGCGCGTGGCATCAACGGGCATGCAGTTGAGGACCGACATGCTCCGCACATTTCCGGAAAGTGCTGCAAAAATCTCTGCGCAGGTTACACGAACGGTCGCGCATTATTTAAACCGGTCTGCAGCATAGCCTTGAAAATATCAGGCTTTACCGTTTTTTGACCCGCAACGCCCTCAGCTTGACTGCGCCTTGGCCGCCGCACGCTCTTCATCAAAAGCCTGCAGAACTATAGTGCCGATCGATAGCTCGACATTGTCTGCATTTCTAATGCTCACCCGGTAGAAAAACTTAGATGTGGCTTTAAACTGGGTCAGTGCCTCGGTCGCAGAATACATTGTATCGATCAATATCTCTTTGCCAAGATCGTCATGTCCGATAACCTGAAACGGAAGGCAATCAGCAGTCGCTTCGACCGCGCCGCCCGTGTCGGAACCCTTGTGGAGAACCTCGAGCACGCCGGTGTCGATACGGGCTGCCCGATAGAAAGTGGACAGCCAGACCATCAGATCATCCAGTGGAAGTCGCTTGGAGAACACAATCCCGACCCTTTGGCCAGATTGCCACCGCACGGTACCGGTAATATCCAGCAGTTCGGGCACGGAAAGCCGCAAGTTCTTGCCGATCTCAAACGTAAAATCGGTGCTCACGCAGATACCGGCGGGCGAGATGTCACAGATATCCCCATGAATTAACCGCGATCCCTGGTAAAGATTGATCGGATGCTTCATCTCGATCCGTGGCAGACGAGAAATCCGACCGTGTTTTGCCTCATTGGGCTTGGCAAGCACCTCAGCGATATCAATCGGAGTGGTAAACTCGATACCGGCCAGCGCCTTTTTCCGCCACCGCACGGTGCCGGCCAGTTCCTGGTCCTCTGTTAACAGGGCAGAGATGCCGTCACTCAGTTCAAAATCAGGATGTACCTCGACCATCATGCCGGTGGCCGAGAGATTTTTGATGAATCCCCAGCCTTCTCCGGATTCTGTCTTGATCTTGGCAAGCCGAAGCATGGCGATATGCCGGTCCTGTTTTCTGCGGTCTTCATCAGCCAGAATATTATCCGACGCTGCATCCGAGCTAATACCAGATTCGATCATATTTGTCATTTACTTGACCTTCATTCGGTAACGGAGGGTAAACCGTTCGGACTTGCCGATCGTGGGCAGCAGATCGCCACGTGGGCGGAGCTTGATATGGGTGACATTTTCGTCAAAACCTTCGATATCAGCCACGGGAACATAGGCGAATGTTTTGCCGCCATCGCTGGAAAACTCTATAGAATCCTGAGCATTAGAAAGACCGTCAAAACTGAATTCCAGGCCACTGTCGTTATCCTTGAACGCGGCCGGGCCGGTGCCGGCTTGGCCCAGGTCACCCACGTAGAGGGAAAGATGCTCGGGCACTCTATCAGTGATCGCAAAGGAAGCGGCAGGAGCGCCCCCTTCCATCGGGCCGGTCACGGTAACCAGAAAATCGATCATGGCTCCAGGCACCGCTGAAGGCGCAACACCCTGCCCCAAAGGGCTTCCAACAATGTTACTCGATAACGCAATGGCAATATTCTCATTGGTATCGGCTTCCGCAAAAGCTGGCAGCGGAACCGCAATAAGCATGGATGCAATAATCCACGACAGGGCACCCGACCGTGAGGTTGCACGGCGGACTTGGCGGTCATCATGAACCATCAGAGCCTCGTCTTTCACATTGGGTGTCTGCATGATCTTTTCCTGTTGTAACCTGTTTACTGTAATTCTGATTCAAAATTAAGGACCATAAATTTTGCCTTCATTCGCTGCATGTCCGTTCCTCTTATTCGTCCGCTCATTGCACTTCGATCAGGCGGAGTTCGCAAGTGGCTCCAGCGGCTGAATTGGCGTCGGAACCCAGAAGCGTTTCGCAACTGCGAAACGACGTGCGGCGCAAAACCGTGGTGGCGAAATTATCGGCCTTGGGTCCGGCCGATATAGTGGAATTTGTTGTGAATGGTCTGAGTATCTGCGCACTTGCAACCGCAGTAGCCCTAGCGTTTGTCATCGGCGTGGCAGGATCGCTTGCAAATGCCTCAGAGCCCAGCGCCGGCGATATGATGATGATCATGGCAGAAAGAATGGCGAGAGGCACGAAGCTGGAACAGAAATAGGGCCGAAGATGCTCGGGCCGCACTTTCCACAATATTGTACCAACTAATTGCATGACGCATCCCACCACTAATTTGCAAGAGGGAGGCTCTCAGGCATCTGTCCGTAGAGGGAGCAGGTAGAATGTCTACCCGCTCCCTCAGGAACAGATCGGCACGATATCGACCAGAATATCGCACCAATGCCGGGACAACTGTGGCGCTTAATTGGGTTACCACAGGCAAAAGCCCTATTGCCCCACTTGCCCATCATTTGTGGCGCAACATGACGACAAAAGGCAGTTAGACACGGCTAATGTTACAGTATGTTACGGTTCCATAATTTTAAGTTGCTGTATTTAAAGGGCTTTTATCAAACGCTTCAGGGAGTGGATCGGGAGGATTAACTGTTTCTACATAGTAGTTAATAAAATCCTTGCCATTTATCATGCTGTCGAAACACGATTAAGCTGCTCCGCAGGCCGAATTTGCAGTTTAATGCCCTCGTGACTCACGGTAGAGCCAGATATACTATATTCACAGCATTTCGCAAAGCCCATTAGCGGCATATCGACGGCAACAGCCCGAGTTATATCAACTACATTCCTGCCAAGCGCAGAAAATAGCGTCAGGTTGGGTGAAAGATCCCAAGCTTGATTTTGGCGCTGATCAAAGCAGATCTATTTGATTGAAAGCCTGACTATCCTTGTGGCCGTGATTTGGATTGATCTCCTGCGATCCCTGCCAGAATATTTTGGGCGAAGATGTGCAGCGTATCATCGCGCGCACCCATTATGACGATTCGGTCACCCGGCTCTGCCAATTCCACCATCCTGTCGCCACATTCCCGCCGGTCCGCAATATGTTCCGCGTTACCACCGGCAGCGCTGATCGCATCGACAATGGAATCGCTGCCAAGCGACCGATCAACCGTACCGCCAAAATAAACCGGATCACACAGGATGACTCGGTCGTCGTCGGAGAGGTTCTCCAGAAAAACGGCGGCAAGTTCTGCACCCATTTTCTGAATGGGCCCGAAACCGTGGGGTTGAAAAAAGGCTATTACCCGGCCGGGGAAAGCCTTGAGCGTCTTGAGTGTGGCGGCTATCTTATCGGGATTGTGACCGAAATCATCGATCACTGTAATATCATTGACCGTACCCACTATATCAAAGCGACGGGCCAGCCCCTGAAACGATCCCATTGCGGATATCGCGGTCTCGACGCTCACACCTATTGCACAGGAGGCTGCAATAGCTGCCAATGCATTGGCAATATTATGCCTGCCTGGCACTTGCAGGGAAACCCGATAATCCGACCCGGCTGAGCGGATCAGAAAATTGCTACCGAGAGATTCTTCCTCGACGGCCAGAGCCCGGTAATCCGCACCTTCAGAAAATCCAAAGCTGCAGGTTTTTGACAGTCTGCGCGCAGCAACAAGCCCCCGCGACTCTTCGTCATCATGGTTCCAGATCACATGCTGCGCCTTGCCGACGAAATCTCCGAACAATATTCTCAGCTCTTCCAGGCTCTTGTGATCCAGACTGACATTGTTGAGCACTGCTATTTCCGGATCGAACAAAGCGATTGAACCATCGCTTTCGTCCACTTCACTCACCATCAATCCCCCAGTGCCGACACGCGAACTGGCAAAGGGCGCATCATCAGCAACGAAATTTTTCATCACGGCGCCGT
The DNA here is from genome assembly GCF_001586275.1 of Sphingorhabdus sp. M41. NCBI lineage: Bacteria > Pseudomonadati > Pseudomonadota > Alphaproteobacteria > Sphingomonadales > Sphingorhabdaceae > Sphingorhabdus > Sphingorhabdus sp. M41. The sequence continues at coordinate 2,068,163 of NZ_CP014545.1, forward strand.
TCATGATCGTGGGATCACGGTTAGCTTGGGTCAGTATCCACCCGATCATCCCGGTGACGGTCGATTTGCCGCTGGTTCCTCCCACAGCAATACTGCGCGGTGCGGCGTTGAAATGGTCTGCCAAGAGTTCCGCGCGAGTCATTCGCTTGCATCCCAGCGCAACGGCACGCGCGACATCGGGAACGGTCTCTTCAATCGCGGCGGAAGCAATCAATATCTGGCTACCATCGGTCAAGCCGCTGCCATCCTGCTGAAACAGTTTGATGCCATGGTTCTGCAACCACTGAAACTTATCGGCCAATCGTCCCTGGTCCAATGCCCGGTCCGACCCAGCCACTTGGGCACCAGCCGCTTTGACGATCATAGCCAGCGGCAACATACCGGAACCCCCGATACCGCAAAAATAATAGGATTTGTCTTCTGTCATTTTTTCGCGCTATTGCTTCTCCAACTATTTGGCAATGGCGCAAGGAACAATTTCCATCTCTTCACCAGTCCGCATTGGTATTTGTGCGCCGTCGACCCCTTTCACACGGGAAGCTGCAGATCGCGTCGACGCGCTAGCAGCCGAGGCATATCCCCAGGCCGAACTGATCTTTGACGAGCAATGCTTTTTCCAGGACGGCCATTTCGCGGGCACCGACAGACAACGTATCGACAGTTTTGTCGCTTTGGCCAACGATCCGACCATTGACGCCATCTGGTTCGCGCGCGGGGGCTATGGCGCTGCACGCATGGCGGAAGCGGCAATCGGACAATTGGAAAGCGTCGCCAAAAGCAAAATCTATTTGGGATATAGTGATGCCGGAAATTTGCTCGGCGCACTCTACCGAGCAGGCATCGGAAAAATCGCACATGGTCCGATGCCGTCGGATATTGGCAGGCCAGAGGGCGAACATGCAGTTCGCAGAGCTCTGGACTGGATTGTGCACAGGCAGAGAACAGTGCTGGAACCAAGCCTTGCCGACGGCAAGAAACATGCGGCTTTCAATTTAATGACCCTCGCCATGATGACGGGGACAAAGCTGATACCAGATCTGCGGGATCATATTCTCATTGTCGAAGAGATATCCGAATATCTCTACGCCTTTGATCGGGCCATGTTTCACCTGTGCAGCAATCTTGCTTCGCACGGACTTTCAGGAATCAAATTGGGCAATGTCGGTGATATTCCTGACAATGACCGACCATTTGGCGAAACCCCAGAGGCGATCACCAAGCGATGGGCAGAAAGCAATCACATCGCCTATTTAGGCCGGGCGCAAATCGGACATGATATCGAAAATCGAATTGTGCCATTTGGGCTCTTGGATCTCTGACACGAGATTTTGCCGATCACTAAAAACCCTGCATTCAGGACGCTTTCTCCATCGGTTCATTATCTCTGCCATGCTCAAATTCCGGTACCAGAGATTTGAGCATCGAGACGGCCGCATCCGGGTCACGACAGTTCATAAGGCTGGCGATCAACTCATTTAGTGCCTCTGAACCAATATAAGATTCATGGGCCTTCATGATCCGTTCGTGTAATGTCGATTGTGGATCATTACCGATAATCAATTCTTCATAGAGTTTTTCGCCCGCACGCAGTCCGACTTCCAGGATTTCGATATCGCCGTCAGGATTGGCGTCATCCCTGACAGTCAGGCCTGACAGTCGAACCATCGTCTCTGCGAGGTCCAGAATTTTCACCGATTTGCCCATATCAAGAACGAATACTTCACCGCCTTTTGCCATGCCTGCAGCCTGAATGACCAGTTGCGCCGCTTCGGGTATGGTCATGAAATAACGGGTGACCTTGCGGTCTGTCAGGGTGATTGGACCGCCCTGCTCGATTTGCTTGCGGAACAGGGGTACCACGGACCCGCTCGAACCAAGGACGTTGCCAAATCGAACCATCGAAAACCTGGTCGCGCTGGCAGTGTCTGCGAAATTCTGGATCACCTGTTCGGCAGCCCGTTTGGTAGCACCCATTACATTGGTCGGTCGAACCGCTTTGTCGGTACTGATCAGGATGAAGTCTTTAACCTGCGCCGCCTCAGCTGCTGCTGCCAGTGTTTGCGTTCCCAATATATTGTTTCTGATACCCTCGATCGGGTTGGCTTCTACCAGAGGCACATGCTTATAGGCTGCCGCATGAAAAACAGTATCCGGTTTCCATCGGGAGAATATTTCGTCCAGCCTGCCTGCATCGACGACCGAGCCCAAAATCGGAATCAATTCCAGCCTCAGCCCCTCTCGATTAGCAACGAAATTTTGAAGCTCTTTTTCAATTACATAAAGAGAAAATTCTGACAGATCCAATAAGATCAGACGACGGGCTCCCGACTTTGCAATCTGCCGGCAGAGTTCACCGCCGATAGATCCGCCAGCACCCGTAACCAACACCGTCTTGCCGACAATCGTCCTGCCAAACAGCAGTTCGTTCGGCAAAACCGGCTCTCGTCCAAGCAAATCTTCAATTTCCAGCTCACGAATATCGCTGAATGCAATCTTGCCTGCGATAATTTCCTGGATATTCGGCAATGTCTGAACGTGCACCTTGAACTCACGGATCCGGTCAACAATCTTGCGGCGTTTTTTCCGGTTGATCCTCGGCAAGGCCAGAAGAATATCCGTTATATTCCGTTTTTCGATCAGATCAGGAAGGTGCCCGCTCCAGAAAACTTTGTTGCCGTCCAATCGTTGGCCGTCCAGCCTTCGGTCATCATCAACATAACCGCATAATCGCATGGCCGGTTCAGACCGCATCGACGAGGCCAATTGCTGTCCGGCACTGCCCGCGCCATAGATCAAGACATTTTTGACGTCGCCAGCAAACCTGTTCCTGCCGAGAATATCGATCATCAAATATCGTGCGGTTACCCTGGCAAAACCAACCAGAATGAAGAATACTACCGGTTGAATGAGCCCGATTGTTCGCGGGACTCCATCCACCCCTATTACGGCAAAGACAGATCCGATGATTACGGAATATATTGCGAAAGCACGGACCAATGTTTTCATCATTCCGGTGCCGGCATAGCGAAAAATTGCGTTATACACGCCACTCAGAATGAAAACCGGGACCATTAACAAGAGGCACACCAGCACGATTTTCTGAACGGCAATATCCCACAAAACCCAGACGCCGATGCGAAGCGAGTAGGCTATCCAGATTGACTGGATGCACAAGATTATGTCGAGCAACAACACGATCGTCTTTTTTTGCCAGCGCGCTAGCTGTGCAATTTTTTCTAGCAAAGACGTGATAACGGTTGTGATATTTTCAATCATTTGGCTCTCAAAGCTGGCTTTCGGAACTATAAGCTGCGACGCCGAATGGGATATTTACCGATCAGAATCAATTTAGCCAAGCACTTTAAAATTAGTTATTTTACAAGCCTTACTCATGATCTGGTAATGTGAAAATCAAATGACCACATCATAGACTCACTGCCTGGCTATGCGGGGGCACAAGACATATGAATCAGGTCGAAGTGATGCAAACTTGACCTGTGAGGGCCAACGGGCCAAAAGCCCCGAGATTCTGCGTATTGAAACATCTAATATTCGAGGGATTTGAATGAAGCTTGCAATGATAGGTTCGGGCTATGTTGGCCTGGTTTCGGGCGCCTGCTTCGCTGATTTCGGCCATGATGTGGTTTGCGTCGACAAGGACGAGAAGAAAATATCGGATCTTAATGAGAATATCATGCCGATATATGAACCCGGGCTCGCTGATTTGGTAAAACGCAATGTTGATGCAGAACGCTTGTCTTTTTCTACCGATTTGGCCGCGTCCGTAAAGGACTGTGATGCAATTTTTATTGCGGTCGGAACACCCTCTCGGAGAGGCGACGGCCATGCGGATCTGAGCTATGTTTATGCAGCTAGCGAAGAAATTGCTGATTCCATCACCAAAGCAACCGTGATCGTAACAAAATCGACGGTTCCGGTGGGAACCGGCGACGAAGTCGAGCATATAATCGAGAAGAAGCAGCCACGAGACCGGTTCTCCATCGTTTCCAATCCTGAATTCCTGCGTGAAGGCGCAGCAATTCGCGACTTCAAACGTCCCGACCGTATCGTCATAGGAACTGAGGATGATTGGGCAAAAGATGTAATGAGCGAGATTTATCGTCCGCTTTTTCTCAATGAATCACCGATATTGTTTACCGGGCGACGTACTGCAGAATTGACCAAATATGCCGCAAATGCATTTCTTGCGACCAAGATCACGTTCATCAACGAAATCGCAGATCTTTGCGAAAAAGTCGGAGCAGATGTGCAGGAAGTCGCCCGCGGAATCGGCCTGGACAATCGGATTGGATCAAAATTTCTTCATGCCGGCCCTGGATATGGCGGTAGCTGTTTTCCCAAAGACACGCTGGCATTGATGAAAACGGCACAGGACAATGACAGTCCGGTTCGCATCGTGGAAGCCGTGGTACAAGTGAATGATCAGCGCAAGCGGGCCATGGGTCGCAAGGTCATTCACGCTCTCGACGGAGATGTTCGCGGGAAAAAAGTAGCTATGCTTGGCCTTACCTTCAAACCCAATACCGACGACATGCGAGATGCGCCCTCCATTGCGATAGCACAGACGTTGATCGACGGCGGAGCGGAAGTGACGGCTTATGATCCAGAGGGTATGGAGCTTGCAAAGGCGATAATGCCGGACGTGAAGATGGCAGATAGCAGCTACAACGCGGCAAAGGATGCAGATGCAGTCGTGATTGTCACCGAATGGGATGCCTTCCGGGCTCTCGACTTGAAAAAGCTGTGCCAAGTCATGAAGGGTAGCGTGCTGGTCGATTTGCGGAACATTTACAACCCGTCGGAAGTGGCGCAAACAGGCTTGATATACACTAGCATCGGGCGAAACCAGTGAACCTTGATTCCTGATCATGAAGCTTAAGAAGAAATTCGTCGAAAAGCCGTGGGGCCAGGAATCCTTGCCCGAAATTTACAGTGCGGCAAACGGAAGGAAAATCGGCGAAATCTGGTTCGAAGCGCCGAAAGGCATTTCACCTCAGCTCATGGTCAAATATCTTTTCACCAGTGAAAAACTGTCGATCCAAGTGCATCCCAATGATCGACAGGCGCGCAGAATTGGGTTCCCTCATGGCAAGGAAGAATCCTGGCTTGTCCTCGATGCAAAGCCTGATGCCGTTTTGGGTCTCGGTCTGAAAAAAACCGTCAGTGCGACGAAGCTGAAAACAGCTGCGATATTGGGAGAAATTGAGCAACTTATTGATTGGAAGCCCGTCAAGAAGGGTGATTTCTTTCATGTACCTGCTGGCACAATCCACGCCATTGGCCCCGGCATCTCGCTTATCGAAGTCCAGCGAAATGTCGATATCACTTATCGGATTTACGACTATGGCCGTCCGCGCGAGCTGCATCTCGAAGAAGCGATCGCGGTGGCCAAGCTAAAGCCTTATGATATGAAATACCGGGATGAGATTCCAGCAGACAAGTCGGCAAATCTCTCTGTCGGCGCACCATTTGGCATGGTTCAGATAGTCGGCACAGATGATGAGATACTGTCAAAGACCGCGAGCCAGGAATGGCAAATCATCCCGTTGGAAGGGTCAGTTACCGTTCGAGGAAAGTTGATCAAGGCAGGAGAATGTGGAATTTGCGCGCGACTTGCCGATATTGATCTTTCCAGAAATGAAAGGGCCCTCATCGCTTTCACGATGACGTGAGAAATTGACCATGGCGCAAACAACGAAGATCACTCCCGTCATCCTGTCCGGTGGTTCCGGAAAAAGGCTTTGGCCGCTTTCGACACCTGAAAAGCCGAAACAATTTCTCGACCTCTTTGGTCCTCTAAGCATGTTTCAACTGACGCTTCAGCGGTGCGGCGACGAGAGGGTTTATCGAAAGCCGATCATTGTCGGCTCTGCGAGCCATAGCGAAATCATGCGGGAACAGATGCAAGAAGTTGGATCGACGGCCAGCACGATCATTTTGGAACCATGTCCCCGCAATACGGCCCCGGCTATTGCACTTGCTGCACTGGCTGCGGACAACCCTACAGATTTGTTGCTGGTGATGCCAAGCGATCACATTATCAAAAATGTCAGAGCATTCCAAAAAGCTGTGCAGGAATCATTGTCAGTTGCCCAATCCCGCTGGTTGGTGACATTCGGGATCGAACCCACAGAAGCTGCAACAGGATATGGATATATTCAACAGGGCGACGCTATCGTGGGAAGCGCGAGAAGTCTGTCGGCAAATAAATTCATTGAGAAACCAACTCGGCAAAACGCCGAAAAAATGCTCGCTGATGGCGGCTATCACTGGAATGCTGGAATATTCCTGTTCCGGGCCGATGCCTATCTGGAAGCTATGGACAGATATTCACCGGATATGCTTGTCGCCTGCAGAGCCGCCATGGACAGCGAGCAGACACGAGACGGGCTTTGTTATCCCGATCCGGACGCATTTGCATCGGCGCCCTCTGACTCGATTGACTATGCGATAATGGAAAAAGCAGAAAAAATAGCGGTTACACCAGTCAACCCTGGCTGGTCAGACCTGGGTAGCTGGGACTCTCTGTTCGAAATCTGTGACAAGGATCAGGATTCAAATGTCATATTCGGCAAGGCCGAAGCAATAGGTTCAAATAATAACCTGATCCATAGCCGCGAGCTTGAGATAGCAGTGCTCGGCGTAGACAATTTGATCATCGTCACTCATGAGAATAAAGTTCTGGTACTCCCCCGCGGGCTTTCGCAAAATGTCAAATCGATGATGCAGGAACTGGAAACAGAAGACTAGATTTCAGTTTTTTGAATTGTTCGCCTTGATGTCCTTCTCACTCTTGCCAGTGAGCCAGAGCGGCCAAAATCGCGCAATGATCAAGAATAAGGAAGGTAGCAGCAGAGTGTTCCAGACATCTCTGATCCCTTCATCATAATAGCCCGTAGTCCCGGACACATTCTCTGGAACAAAGGAATAGTCATAATATTCGTTGACCAACGCTACCACCGCAACGAACAACCAAGGGATCGGGCTGGCAAGCGAACGGCGGCAAAGCAATGCTATCGTCAGTTGAACTCCAACACCCGCATAGATATGCAGGGAATCGCGGTCCAGTCCCGTTGACAGTTCCAGCCAGTTTTTGATTTCGAACCAATCCATAGGCGTCCGATTGGGCTAGCAAATTGTCAGGGTCAACGCTTTTTCCACAGATATTATTATGAAAATTTTAGCCAAAAAAGTTTAAGCCACCGGAATGACCACGCAGACATCAAATAAGCCCAGAGTGTTGACCATTTTTGGCACGAGACCGGAAGCCATCAAGCTTTTTCCGGTCGTTCAGGCCCTGTCAGAGCGGAACACTCTCGAGACACTGACCTGCGTAACCGCCCAGCACAGGGAAATGCTCGATCAGGTTCTGGATATTGCCGATATCCGGCCGGATTTCGATCTTGACCTGATGAAGGCCAACCAGAGCCTTGACGATCTTACCGGCAGGCTGCTTTCCGGCATCGGCACGATACTGGACGAAACGAGGCCGCAACGGGTCGTGGTACAAGGAGATACGGCCACCGCCATGTGCGGCGCGCTGGCAGCCTATTATCGCCAGATTCCGGTCAGCCATGTCGAAGCCGGGCTGCGCAGCAACAATATCTATCACCCCTGGCCGGAAGAGGTGAATCGCAAGATCATCGGCACCATTGCCGATCAGCATTTTGCCCCGACGCAGACTTCTGCCGACGCGCTCAAAAAGGAGAATATTCCGGCGGAGCAAATTTATATTACCGGCAATACAGTGATCGACGCTCTTCTTACAACTGTTGATAAATTTAATGATCCAAACAGTTTGGACAGGAAACTTGCCGGATTATATGAGAAATTTGGCGACCGCAGGATCATCGGAGTCACCAGCCACAGGAGGGAAAATCTGGGTGACGGACTGACCAATATTGCCAGCGCGCTCCGGACCATCGCCGAGCGCGATGATGTTGCGCTGATTTTCCCTGTTCATCTCAACCCCAAAGTAAGAGCGATCATGCAAAATGCCTTGGGCGATCTCGACAATGTCGCGATGATTGAACCGCTAGACTATCCCAATTTCGTCAGCCTGCTCAACCATTGCCATTTCATGATGACCGATAGCGGCGGCGTGCAGGAGGAGGCACCGGCGCTTGGCAAGCCGGTGCTGGTGATGCGGGACACGACGGAACGACCCGAAGGGGTTAAAGCCGGCACCGCAAAACTGGTCGGAACGGACAAAGACGTGATCTTGACGGAAGCCGGAAGGCTTCTGGATGATGATGCACATTATCTTGCCATGGCACGCGCGCATAATCCCTTTGGCGACGGCACGGCCAGCACGCAAATTGCCGACATCATCGAAAACAGCCTCACCGCCTGAATATTTCCGGGCAAGTCGGCATATTACCTAAATATTTACAATGATTGGTTAGTTAACCGGCAGGAAAACCGCGCCGGATTGGCGCACTGCGGAGTGGCTTCTCACATGTTATCGGAAGAAAAACCAAGCGTCTGCGTCATGGGTCTGGGCTATATCGGCCTGCCGACCGCTGCCGTTATCGCTCGTTCGGGTTGCCCGGTACTTGGTATCGACGTCAATGAACAGGTCGTGGAAACCATCAATTCGGGCCATATCCATATCGAGGAAGTGGATCTTGACGGACTGGTGCAAGGGGTTGTCTCGCGCGGAACACTCCGCGCTTCGCTGTTGGTCGAACCGTCGGATGTCTTCGTCATCGCGGTGCCGACGCCGTTTGGTGACAATCATATTCCCGACACCAGCTATGTGATGGAAGCAGCAACCAATATCGCCGCGGTGCTAAGGGCGGGTGATAGCGTCATCCTGGAATCGACCTGCCCTGTCGGCACCACCGAAAAAATGCGGGACTTGATCGCCAAATTGCGCCCGGACCTGAAAATTCCGGGACTGACCAGTGATATTCCCGATATTGCCATCGCTTATTGCCCGGAACGGGTGCTGCCGGGGAAAATTCTTGAGGAGCTGATCCAGAATGACCGCAGCATCGGCGGTATCACGCCGCGATGCGCGCGCAAGGCGCTCGGCTTTTACCGCCGTTTTGTGCGCGGCGAACTGGTGACAACCTCTGCGCGCGCCGCCGAAATGACCAAATTGGTCGAGAACAGCTATCGCGACGTCAACATCGCCTTTGCCAATGAGCTTTCGATCATCGCCGATCATATGGATCTTGACGTCTGGGAGGTCATCCGCCTTGCCAACCGTCATCCGCGCGTCAATATACTGCAGCCCGGCCCCGGTGTCGGCGGCCATTGTATCGCGGTCGACCCATGGTTCATCATCCACAGTGCGCCCGAACAGTCACCGCTGATCCGCATCGCCCGGGAAGTGAATGACGGCAAGACCGGTCATGTACTGGAACAGGCTTCGCTGCTGATCGACGAACTGCCGGGCGTTTCGATCGCCTGCTTCGGTCTGGCGTTCAAAGCCAATATCGATGATTTCCGCGAAAGCCCTGCCCTGAAAATCGCCGCCCAACTGGCGCGGCGCTATGGCGGCCGGGTGAAGATTGTCGAACCCTATGCCAGCGAGTTACCGGCAGCCTTTGATGGCACCGGTGCCGAGCTGATCGACATCGACCAGGCCCTGGAAAACTGCCCGATCATGATCACCCTGACCGATCACGACATGTTCAAATCGATTCCGCTCGACGAACGCACGGGCAAGATTGTCTATGATACACGTGGGATCTGGCCGGACCAGCCGGATAATGGGGAAGCGCTTAATGGATTGAAACTAACGAGCTAGGGCTAGTCCTTTTCCGCTTTGCCCTACCCGTTGCTGTTATCCTCTGTAATTGGCCACAAAAGAAACACTAGGGTGATCGCGATGGTAACCGGGTAGAAGAAGACCCCGTCGACAAACGAAAAGCCAATCAAAGTGGAAACCATCAGGGCGGAAACGAGCTTCGTTGCAGGATTACATTCGCTTCTGACAAACGCCTTGCATAGCAACATGCCAAACAAGCATAGAAATATACCGCCGCCCACCAATCCCCAGTCGAAGAGAAATTGCAAAATGCTTTGATGGGGATGTTTAAACATACCGATCGCATGGTCGCTGACGAATTGATATTGATGCGCGCCAAAGCCGAATAGCGGTTTGTCAGAAAGGAGCTGAATGCTCTCCCACCACAAATCGGTCCGGCCGGAGGTGACTTGACCGCCAGTACCAGATGCCCAAAAGCGTTGTATCGCGCCAAAGGCTGAATTGTCTGGAATAGGTAGAATGACCGACACCAATGCGCCCGATCCGATCATCATTGCTGATCTGGTCAAGAACAACGCTTTGCGCATTGGCGGAAAAAATGGAAAGCAGACGGCAAAGCCGAACATGATTCCGAGAACCGGCCCTCGAGAGCCCAACCAGAGCATGACAGCAGTGTTGATAAAAAGCAGCAACATATGCACTCTCGGCGCTTTGTTCGGCCATGCGGCCAGATGCCCGAGACCGAGCGCTATTGCAGGGCCAAAAATATAGCCCGTGTGACGCAGGTTGACGAAGCCCGGCAGGCCATCGTTCCAGTTAAAGTCGCTATCCACCCCTGTAAGAAATAAAAATCCCAATATTGCCAAACCTGCCACGCTGGCTGCGAGCGGCAAAATAGTGATCAAGGATGATATGCGGTCGGAACGGGGCCGCGTCACAGACATCAGGTGGGCAACCGCTGCAAAAAACAGTACATGGACGACCCAGAACAGCGCCCCTCTTGTTGCAAGCTCGAAAACGGCGTCCGGATAGAATAGCGGCGCGACCAAAACGCCGAGCCAGGCGAACAGGAGAATTTGCACCGGCAGCTTCAGGGACGCTAGAGATGCCGACAGGTTCAAACCCGTCGCCACCGCCAGAATAAAAATGCCGATTTCCAAAAACAGGGTTGGCAGGAAAAACAGCCTTGCGGCCAATTGCCAATCGGAAAATTCGCCGTCAAAAGACGTCAGAAACAGGATATGGATAATCGGAACAGAGAACAGCAGTACAAGCCAGTTCGACACCAGCCATTCGTGCACTCCCGCATAGCGCGTGCGGCCCGGTTTTCTAGCCTTCCGCCAGTCCATTGCTATGTCGTCCCCCAGCGTTTTTCCGGCCTAATAGTCCAGACCCACCTGATCCTTGCACAGATCATGGTTAACAAAACGTAAAAACGGCGGGAACAGCTTGCCTCCGAAGCTCTTCCCCGGGCAGCCCCTCGCCTCACCATATTCAAGAGTATTTTAACGGGTTCCCTTGCGGGTAATATTTGATATGCAACTGCCATGAACGCTCCGACATTCCGACCCCGCCGATCCTGTCTCTACATGCCTGCATCCAACCCGCGCGCGCTGGCAAAGGCAAAGACCCTCGCTGCCGACACGATAATCTTCGATCTGGAAGATGCCGTGGCGCCGGATGCCAAGGAGGAAGCGCGCGAGCAGGCTTGCGCCGCTCTGCAGTCTGGTGAATATGGCAACCGCGAGCTGATCGTGCGGATCAACGCCACGGATACGCCCTGGTTTGCGCAAGACCTGCAACAAGCCTGCCGCAGTAAGGCCGACGCTGTGCTGGTACCCAAAATATTGTCCGCAGACGATATCGTGCAGATCAGCGATCTCATGGACGCCTATGACCCGCACCTGAACACGCGGCTATGGGCCATGATCGAAATGCCGCTGGCCATTCTCAATCTGAAGGAAATCGCGGCGCTTGGCGCAGAACACAGGCTGACCACTTTTGTCATGGGGTTCAATGATCTGGCAAAAGAGATGCACGCCGAACAGGATCGCTCCGTATTCGGCCCCGTCATGACCCAGGCGGTTATTGCCGCCCGCGCATATGGCCTCAATATTATCGACAGCGTGTATAATGATTTCAGTGACCCCATTGGCCTGGAAGCAGAATGTCTGGAAGCAAAGAAGCTGGGCTTTGACGGCAAGTCCTTGATCCATCCGGCACAGATTGAAACCGCCAACTGGGTTTTTGCTCCCCATGCGGACGCAATCGCGGAAGCCGAGGCGATAATCGCGGCATTCAACGACCCGGTTAACGCCGGCAAGGGCGTAATCGTCGTCGATGGCAAAATGACCGAGCTGCTACATCTCAAACAGGCCAAACAGCTGGTTGCGATCGCCGAAGCAATTGCGGCCTTTGGGAAATAGCCTCTTCTCCCTCGACAAGACATCAAAAAACCGTTTAAGTGATCAATTGAAATTGGTTTTGACAGGGCGGCAATGCCCTGCCCTTTGGAGAGCAGATATGGAAGCATTGGAAGCAGCAGCAGGCGAAGTCAGCAAAGACGAGATCATGAAGCTTTTTCAGGCCCAGCGCGATGCGTTTCATGCCGAATTGCCAGTGAGCTATCAGACCCGCATCGACCGGATCAGCCGGACAGCGCAAATGATTATCGATCACCAGGATGCTCTGTGCGAAGCGGTTTCCAACGACTTTGGTCATCGCAGCTCGGTGCAAACCGCGATGACCGATCTGATGTCGATCGTCGGCCATGCCAAGGATCACAAGAAAAATCTGAAAAAATGGATGCGCCCCGAAAAGCGCAAGACCGATTTTCCTCTCGGCCTGCTCGGCGCCAGCGGCCAGGTGGAATATCAACCGAAAGGCGTGGTCGGGGTCATTGCACCCTGGAATTTCCCGATCAACCTCGCCTTTGATCCGGCAATCGGTGCCTTGGGTGCCGGCAATCGCGTGATCATAAAATTTTCCGAATTCACGCCGGAGACCGGAGAATTGTGCAAGAAACTGGTCGCCGACTATTTCGCGCCGGAAGAGATGCTGGTGATTACCGGCGGGCCGGAAACCGGCAAGGCCTTTTCGGAAATTCCGTGGGATCATCTGATCTTTACCGGTGGTGGCAGCATCGCGAAACATGTCATGGCCGCAGCGGCACAGAATCTGACACCGGTCACGCTGGAGCTGGGTGGTAAATCGCCAACGATCATCGGTCCTGATGCCGACATCCAACGGACAACGCAGCGGATTGCCCTGGGCAAGATGATGAATGCCGGCCAGATCTGCCTCGCGCCCGATTACCTGCTGGTCCCGCAGGACAAGGAAGAGGCGATCGTCGAAGGCATTAAATCCAATGTTGCCGAGCAATATCCGACGTTAATCGCCAATGACGACTATACTTCGGTGATCAATGCCCGGCACAAGGAGCGTTTGCAGAGCCTGATCGACGATGCGGTACAAAAAGGCGCAAAACAGACGATCGTCAATCCAGGCAATGAGGATTTCTCCAACACCAACAGCAACAAGATGCCGCTGACTGTGCTGCAGAATGTCAGCGACGACATGCGGGTGATGCAGGAAGAGATTTTCGGCCCCGTATTGCCGGTTAAATCCTATCGCCATCTCGACGAAGTGATTGACTATGTGAATGATCATGACCGGCCGCTGGGACTATATTATTTCGGCGAGGCGGAAAGCGACAAGCGCAAGATACTCGACAAGACGATATCCGGTGGCGTGACAGTGAATGACGTGATCTTCCATATCGCTCAGCATGATCTGCCGTTCGGTGGAATCGGTCCTTCCGGCATGGGCGCCTATACCGGTCACGATGGCTTCAAGGAGTTCAGCCATGCCAAGGCAGTGTTCCGTCAGCCGAAGATCAATATTGCCAAAATCGCGGGCTTCCTGCCGCCTTATGGCGACGCGACGCAAAAAACGCTGAAACAGCAGATGAAATTCTGACGTCAGGCAATAATGGCAGATTTTCCTCTAGCAGGACTGAAAGTCCTCGATTTTTCACGCGTCGTCGCCGGGCCTTATGCCACGCGCATGCTCTCCGACCTTGGTGCCGATGTGCTCAAGGTCGAACCGCCGGAAGGGGATGTCACCCGCAAGCTCGGCAATCCGGGCGAAGGGGTCAGCGGCTATTATCTCCAGCAAAATATCGGCAAGCGCAACATCTGCGTCGATCTGAAAGCCCCTGGTGCACGCGATCTGATCCTGAAACTGGCCGCCGAAGCCGATATCGTCACCGAGAATTTCCGCCCCGGTGTCATGGACAAGTTCGGCATCGGCTGGGAAGATTTGTCCAGGGTCAATCCGCGGCTGATCATGCTGTCGATCTCCGGCTATGGCCAGACCGGACCTGATCGCAAAAAGGCCGCTTATGCCCCGGTGCTGCATGCCCAGTCCGGGCTGATCGCGCGACAGGCAGAAATCGGCGAGGCAAAGCCCGTGGATATCCAGCTGGCCGTGGCCGACAGCTATAGTTCGCTGCACGGGGTCATCGCCATATTGTCGGCGCTGCGCGTCAGGGACCAGAGCGGCGAAGGTCAGCATATTGATCTGGCGATGATCAGCGTGCTCCATTCGGTCGACGACTATGCCTATTGGGCGCTCGACGATGATTGGCCGAAACCGGAAGAGAATAGCGTCTGGGACGCGCCTGAAGGGCGGCGGATCCTGATCACCGGCGACATGAAATGGATATGGGTGATGTTCTCGACGCGCGACGGACTGGTCGACCCGACGCCAGCGGGCGCGGATATAGAGACCAAGGTGCGGATGCGACGGGAAGCCATGGAGCAGCATATGCTGGATCATGAGAGTTTCGACGCACTGACCGGGACGCTCGACCGGCTCAACCTCGCCTGGGGCGAAGTTCATCCCTTTGGACCGGCGGTCTATGAACAGCCCAGCGTTAAGGCGCTTGACGTGGTAGTCGACATCACCGACGATGCCGGCAATGCGCGGCGCACCATCCAGTCGCCCTATCGTTTCTCGAAATCGAAAAGCGGCATCGACAGCAATGCCAGAACCGCAAAACGCGGCGAACATAATGTCGCCGCGCTTCGGGATTGGTTGGATATGGGTGATGAGGAAATCAGCGCCCTTGCCGAAAGCAAGGCGCTGATTTCAGATTAGCCTAGGCGTCGGCGTTGCGCGCCTGACGACGTTTGAATGACTTCGCACCATTATTCCAGTGCTTCGGTCCGTCGCTCTTGGCTCCGGCACCTGCGCTAGAACCCGGCCCACCGCGTCCGGAACCGCCGCCGCCAGGGCGACCCTTGCGAGCGCTATGCTTGTTCTTGGGCGGTCCGCTGCGGGTTGGCGTCGCGCCATATTTCTTGGGCTTCTGGCCATAGATGCGCGAAGCAACTTCCTCGCGCGGCGGCTCGTCATAACCTTCTGGCAATGCGATAACGTCCGGTTTCACGCCGGTCAGTTTCACGACATCGCGGAGGAACTGACGCTCATCCGGTGCCACCAGCGAGTAGGAGATACCGCTCGCCCCTGCCCGTGCTGTCCGGCCGATCCGGTGGACATATTGTTCCGACACATTCGGCATGTCGAAGTTGATGACATGGGTAATGCCGTCGACATCGATACCGCGCGCCGCAATATCGGTGGCAACAAGAATGTTGATCTTGCCCTTCTTGAAGTCACCCAGAGCGCGTTCGCGCTGTGGCTGGCTCTTGTTGCCGTGGATGGCAGCGGAGTGGATGCCCACCGCCATCAGATTTTTCACAACCTTGTCGGCACCATGTTTGGTCTGGGTAAATACCAGCATGTGATCAGGATTTTCCTTGTTGATGAAATCCTTCAGCAGACGCTGCTTGTCGTCCTGGTTGATATAGGTGACCTTCTGGTCAACCCGCTCGGCCGTCGTCGACTGCGGCGCAACCGAAACCTGGACCGGATTGGTCAGGAACTGGTCGGCCAGCTGCGAGATGGTCTTGGGCATGGTCGCCGAGAAGAACAGGCTCTGACGCTGTTTAGGCAGCATCGGAACGATTTTCTTGAGCGGAACAATGAACCCGAGATCGAGCATCTGGTCGGCTTCATCGAGCACCAGGATTTCGACCTTGGACAGAGTCAGGTAGCGCTGGTCGATCAGATCGAGCAGACGACCCGGGGTTGCCACCAGTACGTCGACACCGCGCTCGAGAATGCGCTTCTGCCGGTTGATCGGCACGCCGCCGAAGGCAGAGGTGATGAACAGGCCGAGACCTTTGGAATAGCCGGTCATGCTGTCGGCAATCTGACGCGCCAGTTCACGGGTCGGAGCCAGTACCAGCATCCGGCACTCATAACGTCCGGCACGGCGTTTGTCGTTCAGCAGATGATGAAGCGAAGGCAGCGAGAAGGCTGCCGTCTTGCCGGTACCGGTTTGCGCGATGCCAAGAATGTCCTTGCCTTCAAGCGCAGGGGGGATGGCTTGCTGCTGGATCGGGGATGGAGTGGTGTAGCCGCCTTCGGCCACGCGTTTTTGAATAGGTTCCGCCAATGCGAAATCAGAAAATTTAGTCAATTTTTTATACCTTGTAATAGCAGCAAGTGTCCAGCGCACAGCATGGAAGCTATACGCGTGTTCGCCGTCTGTTAAGACGACCCGCGTGATCAGGCTGCCGGAAAGAAAGAAGCAATGAAGGCGATAGGTTCGAGATGATCTTGTCACCTCTCACGCAGAACTTCCGCCAGACGGTCAATCGATATTGCCGCCCTTGCTGCGATGCAACATAGGTGTTTTTGAGATTAAGTCAAGCGGTGTGGTTTCGCCCTGCGAATTTCCGGTTGGCATGTTCTTCTCGCTGGGTCGCTTCGGGATGGATATGCGCTTCCTGTCGAAAGCGGGTCCTGACTTTTGCTCATTTTGTGCGAAGACAACCAGGTCGCAGGCAGTCGTTTACTGAAACAACCTGTGATCATTTCAATGCCGGGCCGAAAGCGGAAGCTGCGGTTTCAGTGGTGCAGCGCACGAACATCCAACTTCTATCGAATAGGTCAGGTAGATCTGAACGATGGCGCAATGGTTTAGCAGAATTTAATCTTTCTTCACTAGCAAAACACTTTTCCAGTGGTGCATAATGAACATCGAACGTGCGACGATAAAACCGAAAATTGCGGTAGTCATCCCCTGCTTCCGCGTGCGCGAACATATATTGTCCGTTTTGGCGGCTATCGGACCCGAAATTGCCGCGATCTACGTCATCGATGATAAATGCCCTGACCAGAGCGGTGATCTTGTACTGACAGAAAATCGTGATCCGAGGGTCAAAGTATCAATCCACGAAGAGAATAAAGGCGTGGGTGGCGCGGTGATGACAGGATATCAGGCGGCGCTCGGCGATGGCGCTGATATCGTGGTCAAAGTTGACGGTGATGGTCAGATGGACCCGTCCCTTATTTCCGAGCTGATCCATCCGATTGTAACAGGGCGAGCGGATTACACCAAAGGTAACCGGTTTTATTCCATCTACTATGTGCGGCAAATGCCGCGCATGCGGTTGTTCGGCAATGCTGCCTTGTCGTTCATGACGAAAATTTCGAGCGGATATTGGAGCATTTTCGATCCGACCAACGGTTTTACTGCCATTCATCGGACGGCCTTGTCGCGCCTCGAGCTTCGCAATATTTCCGAGCGATATTTTTTCGAATCCGACATGCTCATCAATCTTGGCAATATCCGGGCTGTTGTAAGCGACGTCCCGATGGAGGCCAAATATGAGGAGGAAGAGAGCAACCTCAAAATACGCGACGTTGTCGGACAGTTTTTCACCTCCAACATCCGCGAGACGACAAAGCGGGTGCTTTACAGCTATTTCATGCGCGATTTCAGTCTCGCCTCCGCGCAGCTTGCAATCGGCATGTTGTTTCTGCTCTTCGGCGTCCTGTTTGGCACCTATAACTGGTATCTCTCGATGAGCATGGGCGATACCGCGTCGACCGGTACGGTCATGATCGCGACCCTGCCGATCATCCTGGGTTTTCAGCTGGTACTGGCCTTTCTGGGCTTTGACATGGGCAATGAACCCAAAACTGTTTTGCATGAACCGCGCAGGCGGAGAAGCGATCATCTGGACCCGGCCCTAC